>JBAZWL010000006.1:0-198227 GCA_041660405.1 Taibaiella sp.
GCCACAGTGAGATCAGGAGAAACCTGGATTGCTCTTGCAGAAACAATATTCATTACCTGGTCGGCTTTCTGTTCCAGGTTACGTGCAGTATTTTCGCTGCCACCGTCTTTTTTGCCACTAACTACAATTTCTCCCAGTTGTTTTCCATTTTCAGGCTCCAGATGTATGTTAGGGGTAAGATCTTGTTCCTCAATTATGGTTACCAGCTGTGTAAACAAATGGGCACCCATGTAAGTGACTTTAAGGGTGTAAGTTCCGGTAGGTACTTGTTTCAGTTGAAAGCTACCATCCAGACCTGCAATTGCATTAAATTCCGGTTTTTCAAGAAGCGCAATCACTGCTCCGACGGCCGGCTCACCAGTGCCCGGCTCTGTAATATGGCCTTTAATGTCGCCTGCTTTGCTAATAGCCGGGATCAGTAAAAGAATAAATAATAGCTGTAATAAACGGCTCATGAAGAGGCTTTTTTTTGACTCAGCAAATGTGCAGCGGCAAATCACGACTTGCAATTTTTGAGGGTAAACAAAAAAGAAGCAACGTTACAGGAAGCGTATATAAAGTGTGAACAAAGGCAACAATGAGTGATTAAATTATTGGTTATCAGTTGTTACAAGTGTAACCAAAACTTCATTAAGAAATTATTTCCGTAACATTAACGCAATGTTACCTGTTAAATGCCTTGAAGAAATGTACTCAGGTTTTCTCCCTGATCCAGGTTCAGTTTCTTTCTGAGACGATAGCGTGCTACACGCAGACTATCCTGTGAGATGCCTAATATAGTTGCTATGTCATTTGAACTGAGGTTCATTTTCAATAAAGAAATCAGCCGCATCTCAGATGATGTCAGTTCCTCTGAATACTGTTTCAGGTTTTGGAAAAAAGAATGATGGATCTGCTCAAATGTATTCCTGAATTCTTCCCAATATTTATCATTATTGAAATTCTGGTTGATCTGCTGGATCAATTCCCTGATCGGTTTTTTCTGGTCCCGTTTGTCATCTTTGGACATAATATCCAACCTGCCGCGCAGGTCTTCCAACAATTGATTTTTCTGAATAATGTGAAGTGTATGGGTACTCAGCTCTTTTGTTTTAATTTCAATTTGTTGTTTCAGATTTTCCTCTTCCAATTCACGGCTTTTAAGCTCCGCATCCATTTTTTCCTTTTCCAACTGACGGTTTCTGATCTCTGTTTTCAAATTTTCTTCTTCCAATTGGCGGCTCTTTAATTCAACTTCTGAAAGTTTATGTTGTGTTTCAAAAAACTGCTTATCCTTTTCATGAAGAAATTGCTCCGTTCTGATCCTCATCTTCTGCCTGCTGATAATAGAAATACTTAATACAATTAAGAGTATGATGACAATAACTATGGCAACTGCAATAATGGTGTTGGTCCTTTTTTCATTTTGCAGATGTTCGATTTCTTTATTCTTTTTATTGATATCATATTGTACCTGGAGGAAAGCCATTTGCTTATTGCTTTCTTCAGAATATATTTCCAGTAAATGCCTGCGGCTGAGTTCAAGGTAATTAAATGCGCTATCGTCCTGATGCAAAAGATGATAGGCTTTCCCGATGTCGCGGTAGGCAGAGCTTACCTGGTACCGTTCTTTATATTGAAGTGCAAGCTTAAGCGCCAGGAAAGATTGTTGAAGACCTTCGGTATAATTTCCGGTTTTCCGGTAAATGTCACCGATATTGTTCAGCACTTCTATTTTATCTATTTCCACACCTTCCTTTTCGTAAAGAGATAGCGCTTGCGTGAAATAATCTTTTGCAAGATCAAAATGTTCCAGATCCTCTTGTATGCTACCCAGGTTTTCATAGATCTTGGCCATGCCTTTCCTGTCGTTGACTGCAGTGTAAGCTTTTAAGGCCATGTTCTGATAATACAAAGCACTATCATACTGTTGTTGTTTCTCGTACAGGTGTCCTATATGGCCGTAAGTATTGCCAATACCTTTCTGGTCTTTCAGTTTCAGGTAAATGGAGATTGCCTTGTTGTACTGCTTGCGTGCATTTTCCGGATTCCGGCTATAGTAGTACAGTATCCCCATATCATTGGCATTGGAAGCCATCAATCTATATTGATGTTCCTGCTCAAATAATTGTTCGGCCTGCAAATGGTATTCCAATGACTGTGAAAAATGTCCGAGATGATAACACATATTCCCCATTTGCTGCAAGTCAGTAGCTGCAAGGGTAAATTGTTTGGCTGTAACGGCAGACTTATAACTTTCCTTAAGTTTTAAAAAGGCAGTGGTAGGTTCAGGATAGGGATTCCTTTCTAATTGATCGATGCGAAGATCACGTTCTTCCTGGGCTGAAGATGCAAATGGAGCAAAGAAAGAAAGAGAAAGGATTGCAATCAGAATTTTATTCATAACAACACATATTCACCGGTAATGATCATACAGACCAGGGCAGTGCCTGCAAAGAACGTGTTTGAATATGATGTAATTGTTAAGCGGGTAAACTATCAGAATCCCTGGGCTCAGTTACCAGCGGGACAAAATGAACGAGGCTTTTATGCCAATGTCATTAAAAAGTATTCATTACGAAGACAAAGCGATTTTTTTTGATAATGCCCTGTTGAAGAAAAAAACTGATTATTTTCTTTTCAAAAAATTGGAAAATCAAAAACTCTATGTTACTTTTGCACTCCCTTAAACGATAAGCGAAATGGTATTAGTTCAGGAGGCATAGCTCAGCTGGTTCAGAGCATCTGCCTTACAAGCAGAGGGTCCGCGGTTCGAATCCGTGTGCCTCCAAAACATAAATTTTTAGTTCTTTTAGTATTAGTTTCAGGAGGCATAGCTCAGCTGGTTCAGAGCATCTGCCTTACAAGCAGAGGGTCCGCGGTTCGAATCCGTGTGCCTCCACTTCCAAAACCTCACAATCATTTGTGAGGTTTTTTGCTTTTGGGCTCTTTGAAGCTTGCTAATTATTTTTTCTCCTCCATCCTAATCATCAGGAACTGATCTCCATAAGGAAGCGTAGCCTGCATCAGTGTATCAAAGAATTGCCAGCCTTGTTCCAGGTAGTAAGGCATAAAAGTATCATATCGTTCCTGGAGCGATTCGTTTGGGAATAATTTGCTCTTCAGTTTATATATCTGGGAAAGCTGTTCTGCCATATTCCTTTTTTCTGCCCGTATCATTTTCTTTTCCATGGTATCCAGCTGGTGCCGCATTTTAGTTAAGGCAGCTTCTGCACTGGATCTTAGGGTAATGTCAATGTTTACTGCTTTGATCTTTACCTGGTCAAAAATATTGTTCATCTGCTGACGAATATCTTCCAGTTGGAGGTCTTTATGTGTATGCTTAAATACGAAAGAACGAACCAGTTTCTCTGACGATTGAAAAATTTCTTCGTCGGTAAGGCCGGTTTTGCGTTGCAGTGATGTTGAATGATGATCAATCCATAACACGGATTGACGCAGAATAAGAGCAGGAAAAAAGATTTTGTAATGTTCAAATACCGGCTTTAGTTGTAACCAATAGGCTACCTCACTTCCGCCACCTATAAAAGCAACATTGGGCAGGATG
This sequence comes from Taibaiella sp., assembly GCA_041660405.1. Classification (GTDB taxonomy): domain Bacteria; phylum Bacteroidota; class Bacteroidia; order Chitinophagales; family Chitinophagaceae; genus Taibaiella. The sequence continues at coordinate 3,548 of JBAZWL010000006.1, forward strand.
GTTTCCTGGAAAAGACCACGCAGTATTACATTCGGACTAAACCGTTCCGGATGTTCTTCCACTTCTTTTATTAATGTTTCTTTGTTCCATTTAACATCGGTACGTAAAACTTTCCAGCCATCAGCCGTTTGTTCGATACGTTCCCGGATATCGTCTTTCAGGTAAAAAAGATTGATGGGCCTGGAAAATGCCTGCGCAGTATAATTTTTATTTAAGGCATCACTGGTCTGTTGTACCAGTTCGTTAGCTACAGGTTGCAACAACTCTTGCTTTAGTACAGGGATAAATAACTTTTTCAATTCAGCATCATCCGGATCAATAACAACAACACCATATTTTCCCAAGAACTCATTTACAATATAGCGGGTAGCATCTGCAATTGTATTCCCTTTTTTATAGGCACTAAGTATAACGTCTTTCAAATGTTCTGCATATTCTCCCGGTGGGCCAACTAAGGCCATAAGCTGGTTCAGCAAAGGTTGCAGGTCATCAGTTGACATGCGGCCTACAGCACCTGTCTGTTCTGTCTGCCACCTGAATTTAATCCCGTTAAAGCGGAATACACCAAGCTCATCAAGATCATTGTCTTCAGAACCGATATAAAATACAGGAACAAAATTCAGCTCCTTGTGGTTAGTCTTAAGGTGCTGCGCAAGCTTTGCTGCATGTATTATTTTGTAAATAAAATATAAGTAACCCGTCATCAGGTTAGGCTGATGAGCGGTGCAAATGGTGAACGTATTTTCATGGCTAAGCAACTCGATATTATCAAGCACTTCTTTGCGTAGAGAGTAATTGCTGTATTGTTTTTTAAGTACTTCAACCAATACCTTTCTGTTCACAGGGAATTGCTTCCTCGCCTCTATGGCCTTTTTCAAGCCTTCATCATCGGGACTAAAAGCAGAAAATGATCTTAAAAATTCGTTACCGGCAAGGTAATCGATGTTTAACGGAGAAAAAAAAGTAGTGGCTTGATGCGAAATACAGGCTGTTTCCACGGAGTTTGCTGATTTTATGAACCTAGCAAATGTAGCAGGAAATGATTAAAGAGTGGTCAAGAAAGGGTTAATAAGCTGATAAAGTAAGTTGATAATGTAATACTTATTTAATCTCCAAGCCACGGATCTCTTTTAATTTTTGAAGGGCGCTATCTTTATTCATTAACGGAATACCGGCTTGCAATACGCAAAACAATTGCATGTCTTGTTTATATATAGTAGCATCAGCCTGCTTCAATACTTGCATCACTTCATTCATAATGGAATAGTCATATTCCAATGTTACAGCAAATTCAATATTCTTCTCCACAGTAGGGGCAGCACCAAGGCATTCCGCTGCAGTCGTTTTATAGGCGTTAATAAGGCCGGGAACACCTAGCAATGTTCCACCGAAATAACGAACCACTACCACCAGCACATTGCTTAAACCCGCACTGTCAATCTGCCCGAGAATAGGCCTGCCGGCGCTTCCTGAAGGTTCACCATCGTCATTGGCCCTGAATTGAAGTCCATCTGTACCTATGCGATAAGCATAACAATGATGTACTGCTTTTGGATGCTCTTTCTTTAAAATTTGTAAACAAGTTTTAACATCATCTGTAGACGAAACCGGGAAGGCATAGCCATGAAATTTACTCCCTCTATCCTTGAATTCTGAATACGATTTTTCTGATATGGTCTTATAGGTAAGTTGCATTAATTTTCTTCCAATCTTTTTAAACAGGATTATTTGTTTTCACTGCTGTAACGGAATACATGACTGGAATAAGCGTATCCATGTCTGTAAATCTGTATACACCATCTTCAGCTTTTTCCATACCAGCAAAACAATTGTAATGAGAAAAATCATACTCCCTGAAACCAGTTATCATCATATTGTTTTGAAGCAAGCCATTGAAAACCTCATCCAGGCTATGGTTCCAGCTTATTTCCTGGTAACTTATGGGAGCATTACGGTCTGTATACGTTCCCGTAGTATCATCAATAATAGCTTCTTTGTTGAAATAGCTGTATTGAATTTTGGTAAACGCATTATCAAACATCCAGACTACGGGATGAAATTCAGCTAGGATAAACTGCCCTCCTGGTTTAAGAAAATGATCAATAATCTTTCCCCACTTTTGAAGGTCAGGTAACCAACCTATTACACCATAGGAAGTGAATACAATGTCAAACTGGCCTTGTAACACCTGCGGCAGATTATACACATCACCGCATATAAATGTTGCATCCAACCCAAGCTCATCATTCATGGATCTGGCCTTATCAATAGATTTATCAGAAAGGTCTATACCTGTTACTTTCGCGCCCATTCTTGCTAATGAAAGACTATCCATCCCGAAGTGACATTGCAGGTGCAATATAGTTTTGCCTTTTACATCTCCCAGCAGCGCAAGCTCCGTTTTATTCAGGGAACTTTTACCTGCCATAAAACCCGGCACATCGTAAAATGAGGAGCCAATGTGAACAGTGGTCCGTTTATTCCAGGCATCCTTATTGGTTTCGGTATAGTTGTTGGGTATGTTCATGGTGGTAAATATTTATAGAATCATTTTGCAGTTGAAGCTGATCTGCTCTGATGCTGTTTTTAAGTTGTGGTGCTTTTGTTCCTCGCTGTAAAAGATGCGGTGTTTTGAAAACAACAGCCTCATCCCAAAGATCCGTATCTATAAAGGCTTGCAGCGTTTTACTGCCGCCTTCAATAATAATGGAATTAATATTTTTAAGCAGCTCCATGATCTGTTGTGCGAAGGAGCGGTCACGATTCAGCTGCAACCATTGAATATTTTCTTTTTCTTCTGACTTCAGATAATTAAAAACAATAGTACGCTGGCTTTGGTCAAAAAGTTGCAACTCATGAGGTAGTTTTAATTCAGGATCTATCACAATTCTTAGGGGTTGTTTTCCTGAACCGTAGCGGTTATTCAACTTTGGATTGTCGTGTAAAGCAGTGTTGTAGCCTACCAATATAGCATCTTCTTCACTACGCATTTTTTGCACCATTTTTTGAGAAAAGATATTGGATAGCATAAAATGCTTCCCCCCTTCAGGTGCTATAAAAGCATCATCGCTTTGTGCCCATTTCAATATGATGTAAGGTCTGCTTAATTCCTGACGGGTAAAGAATCTTCGGTTCAACCACCTGCATTCTTTTTCAAGAACTCCAAGCGTTACCTTAACACCAGCAGCTTTCAGTTTTGCAATCCCTTTTCCGGATACTTCTTTAAAGGAATCAGTACAGCCTATTATTACTTCAGGAATATTGTGTTGTACGATAAGATCTGCACAGGGTGGGGTTTTGCCATAATGAGCACAAGGCTCAAGGCTTACGTACAGTGTACTTTTACGGATCAGTTCACGATTATCATCTGATACTGATGCAATACAATTCACTTCTGCATGTGCCTGTCCATATTGTTTATGCCAGCCTTCGCCTATTATCTGGTTGTTGTACACCAGCACAGCACCAACCATAGGGTTAGGCGATACATGACCGGCACCTTTTAAGGCCAGGTCGATACAGCGTTGCATATATTGTTCCCGTATATTCATAGCTAAAAATAAAGACGCACCAGCAGCGCGTCTTTATCTGTACAATTTTATAACGTTAGCCTTTCTTTGGTTCTTCTTTTTTACTATACTTTTCAGGGTTCTTTGCAAAGGTCTCTTTGCAATGCGGACTGCAGAACCATGTAGTATCGGTACCGGTTACACTATATTCAGTCCAGGTATTATCCTTTTCCATACCACATACAGGATCCAAAGTTACAGCAGTTTTGGGTTGTTCTGTAGTAGTTTCAGCAGCGGGCTTTTCTTCTGTCTTATCATCAGTGGTACTCACTTTCATATTGCATGATGCTGCGAATAACAATACGACAGCAGAAAGGAAGCTAAGTTTTTTCATAAGTTTTTATATTAGATCAGAAGTAAAGTTAGCTATAAAACTATTCTTTTTACTGTGCCGGAGTAACCGGCGTATTATCCAGGAACTTAGCAAGTGTACGGACAGATTTTTCATGATTCTTTACAAATGGATTGGTCATATCCCAAACATAGCCTGCAAGCACGCTGCATATCTGTTCTTTAAACTGCTCACTCTTATTTTCGGCAAAGAAAATCTTAAATAAAGTGCCATCGTACCAGCCATTCACATAAGTGCGGAACACACTTACACCTTGCATGGTAGGCTCTGTATATTCTTTCTGCCAATCTACTTTTTCGCCATTAAGCTGACGTATAACAAGCTTGGCGGCAGTTTGCGCAGAAACTGTAGCTAGTGTTACACCGGAAGAAAATATAGGATCCAGGAACTCGGTTACATTGCCGGTAAGTACAAAGCCATTACCCCAGAAAGTATCTGTAGTAGCGCTCCAGCCTTGCAGGGTACGCGGTTCAAAGATCAGTTCTGCTGCGCCGAAACGTTCTTTCAGTGCCGGTTCATCGGCAATCATCGCTCTGAATTGCTCCTCTGGTGTGCCCGTATATTTTTCAAAAAATTCCGGATGGGAAACATAACCTACAGAAGTATTTCCATTATTAAACGGTATGGTCCATATCCAGCAATCATCGCGGTGCACATATACCACTATACGATTAGGTTCTTCTTGCTCCAAACGTCTTGGATCTGTAATGTGCGCGAACACTGTTTTACGTGCCGGCTGGCTCGAAGGTTTTTCCAGGTTAAATAACCTTGGAATTACCCTTCCATAGCCACTTCCATCTACTATAAATCTTGCTTTGACCTGGTAAGTTTCTCCTTCCTCGGGCTTGATGGTTGTAATGCTCGTACCATCATCGGCTATTTCAATTGCGGTTACTTCGTGCTTGTAAGCAATAGGTATGCCTTTACGCTCACATTCATTAGCAAGGGTAAGGTCGAAATCTGCTCTGGGCATTTGCCAGGCATATTTCCAGCCATCGGTATGTTGTTTTTCAAAAGTAAAGTCGCAAATCTCACCGTTACGTACAAATTTCGCTCCTGCTTTTATTTGAAAATTCTGGGCATTCAAGGCATCCATAAATCCTGCTTCATCAAGGGCTTCCAGGCAGCGTGGCAAAAGGCTTTCACCAATTACGAAGCGGGGAAATTGTTGCTTCTCTACAATTCTTACATCAAAACCTGCTTCTTTAATTAAAGCTGCTGCAACGGTACCCGAAGGGCCTGCTCCAATAACCAATACATCTGTTGTAATCATACTTAAACCTGTAAGGCAATTAATGGGTGTTTAATAGGGTTTTTCTATTGATTGGTATATATACGAAAACAGTTGGCAACCTGTCTTCATAATTAAGACGAGCAATGTTGTCTTATGTTCTCTTTTAAAAGATAATTTTTACGACTTTTTCTTCAATTCAAGAATAGTATGGCTCAAGCCGATAAGGTCATGCTGCTGTACGATGTCAAATCCTGCTTTATCTATCAGTTTGTAAAATACTTCACTATCATACATCTGGCTGTTGCCATTTGCAATGTTGGTAAAATACAAAGAAGTCATTTGTAATGCAAATGCTGAAGTAGCGAAACGTTGCCTGTCCCAAAATGTTTCATTGATAAAGATGCGTGTATTTTCATCTGAAACACGGTAGCATTTTTCAAGAATAGCAACAATCTCATTGTCTGCAAAGCAATCCAGGAACTGGCTCATCCAAATGGCATCGTAACCTGTTGGCAGTTCAAGTTCAGGATTCAGTACGTTATGTTCATGATAAGTAACTCTGCCGGTATAGCCAGCTGCATCAATATTTTTCTGTGCCATTTTCAACTGACCTGGCAGGTCTACCATACCCATTTGTATGTTTTCATTATAGGCAAGGCATTGCAAAGTCCATTTACCGGTATTACCCCCAATATCCAGCATTCTTGCAGGAGGGTTGGTAAACACAAGTGGCAATGCTTCAGGGAAGGCATTGTCAGAATAATAGTGGTCAAACGCAAGCCAGCTTTCCTTTGCAGGAGATGGGAAGGTTGAAAGGCCTTCGTATAAAGTATTCCAGTTGCCTAATGTTTTCAATCCTTCAGGTTTACCATTTTCAATAGATGTTTCCATGGTAGGTGAACCTTCATAACACACATCACGCATGAAGTCGAAATTCACTTTCGTCATTTCATGGTTCAGCAGGAAATGGCCGGTTTTAGCTAGGTAATATTTCCCTTCTTTACGATAAACCAAAGCTATACCCAGTCCTGCTTCCAGCAATATGCGTACACCATAGTGCGACATGTTTACTTTCTGCGCAACTTCTTCAATAGAAATGCCTTCGTTTCTTGAAGCTTCTACAGCGTGGAGAATACCTTTATCCCTCAATAATTTTGATGCCTCCCACACATAAGGCGCAAATGCGATGAGCTGTGCACGGTCGATAGCATCAAGCGCGCGTATATTGTCTTCTTCAAATAAAGGTTTGAGCTGTACGTTGGTCGTTTCCATGAAAAATGTATAAAAATAAGTGTCCAAAAGTACGATTTAGCCCCGAGATTTCGACTTAAAATAAGCATCTTATTCCTTCGTAAAATGAGTTTCTTAAATTTTATGCATAAAATATTATCATTCTCGTTGAAAATCCGATATTCGCCTTCGAAACATATCACCTATCACATGTTGCGTACCCTTATCGCTTTAATCATTTTAATTACTCCTGTTTATTTATTTGCCCAGACGGATAGCAACACTGTGGCTATTGTAAAAGATACATCTTCAAATGTTGTTTATCCTGAAGGGATAGACGCCTTTGATGATAAACCGGATGTTAGCGATATTATGAATCAGCATATTTCCGGGATGCCTTTTCCTTCAAATGATCTGTATCTCTCCTCGACGGCTTTTAATCTTGCACCATTAGGTTTTAGTCTACGCGGATATGATAGAAAAGAAATGGAAATATATGCAGGTGGAATTTGTATGAATAATATTAAAACCGGAGCCTCCCTCGTAACCTCCGGACTGAACGATGTTTTAAAAGACCGTTCAGTAATATTTGGATTACAAAACGGAGATCAATTTTATGGAGGACTTGCAGGTGCAGCAACTACAGAGATGGCTGCTGCTGATAAATACAAACAAACACTTATTGCTTACACCAATACCAATCGTACTTATCGTAACAGACTTACGGTTGCTCATCATACAGGTTTGCTTAACAATGGCTGGGCAATTTCTTTGGCATTAAGTAAGCGTTGGGCAAAGGAAGGGTATGTTGAAGGAACTTTTTATAATAGTTACGCCTATTATTTAGGCATCAGCAAAAAGCTTGGGAAAAATAGTGCTATCCATTTTGCTACCTTCGGTAATCCGGAACTAAACGGAGGAACCATCGCTACCACACAGGAGCCAATGGATCTGGTAAGTAACAATTTTTATAATCCGGCATGGGGCTACCAGGGCGGAGTTAAAAGAAATTCAAAGCTCAATAATTCCTTTCAGCCTGTTTACCTGCTTCAATATGAATATAACCCCAACAACTTAACGCGTTTTAATCTTTCCTTTTCTTACCAGCATGGCTACAGCGGAGCTTCAGGACTGGATTGGTATAACGCCGCCGATCCACGTCCTGATTATTATAAAAAGCTACCAAGCTTTTATTTAAATGATCCTGATAATATAAATGCAGATCAGGCAGCGTTAATAAAAGACAAATGGATAAACAACCCTGAAATAGGGCAGATAAATTGGGATGAACTATACGAAACAAACAGGCTAAATATAGATAGCATAAACGGTGTGGAAGGCCGCAGAGCTGTTTATGTATTGGGCGAAGACCGGGATGTTAATCATGTATATAGCTTGGCTACTACTTATCAAAAAGTATTGCAAGCACACTTTACACTGAATGCTGGTTTGTCATTCACCGCACAACAAACGGAAAGTTATCGTAAAATGCTTGACTTGCTTGGAGGGGATTTCTATGTAAACTACAATCAGTTTGCAGAACAGACCTATGCTGGTAACAATTCCATGAAGCAAATAGACCTTAATCATCCTGATCAGGTCATTAGGGTGGGCGATAAGTATGGACATGATTATGTGTCGTGTTTTATTAAAAGCTTCCTCTGGGTGCAGGTTCAAGCCTCTTATCCTAAGTTTGACTTCTTTGCGGCAGGACGTATAGGCTATGATGTTTTTAACAGAGATGGCTTATACAAAAATGGTTTGTTTCCTGATAGTTCTTTTGGGAAATCTGCTGCACAACAATTTTTTACTTACCAGGTTAAAGGTGGCTTTACTTATAAGATAAACAGCCTCCAACGTTTGTTTATGAATGTTGCCAGCCTTACCCGTGCACCTACTTTCGACAATACTTTTGTTTCACCCAAAACACGAAATAATGTAATCGACCTTCCCGTTGCAGAACAAGTACATTCCATGGAAGGAGGTTATGTATTGCAAGCTCCTAAAGTTAGTGGAAAGCTTACGGCATTTGCTGCAGATATTAATGATGCAGCCCGTATCAAACGTTTTTATTACGAAGAGGATAATACCTTTGTAAACTATGTCATGCAACGCATTGACATCAGGCATGTAGGTATCGAAATGGCTTTGCAAGCAAAAATTATTCCTACGCTTACTGCAACAGTCACTGCAACATGGATGCAAGCGTTTTATAATTCCCGACCAGAAGGAAGTTTGTATCGTGATAATGATACCACGACTGCTGTAGTGCATCACACTTCTTATCTTCAAGATTATTACATCGCCACAGGTCCGCAAACTGCTTATACATTGGGCTTCAGATATAAGCCATCAACCTTGCCGGAATGTGGAATCAATTTCAACTATACAGGCCGGAATTATGTAGATATAAATCCACTGCGACATACAGAAGATGCTGTAGCCTTGCTTTCTTCAGGAAGTCCTGAACAGGAGGCTGTATTACGCCAGGAGAAATTACCTTCCGCCTTTACTATTGATGTTTTTGCCGGTAAAACATTTTCTTTAAACAACATCATGAAATGGTTTCCCCACAGAACTTCACTGAATATACGTGCAGGTGTAAGCAATCTTTTAAACAGAAAAGATATCCGCATTCGTGGCAACGATCAATTAAGGTTTGATAATGATAGCAAGAATCCAGAACTCTTTCCTACTAAATATACTTACGGCTGCGGAGTTAATTATTTTGTAAGCTGCAGCTTAAAATTTTAAATCTAGTAGAGATGCATCCAGAAACCCTTATAGGGTTATACACACGTAGGGACGCATTGCATGCGTCCTGCTCCTGACGATGTATGTAATGCGTTGCGCTTGATGGGCGCATGCAATGTGTCCCTACATATAAGAACAAAACCCTTGCTGCACAATGCAACAAGGGTTTTTTCTTATAAATTTGAAGGCTTACTTCATTTGCTTTGCCAGGTTTTCAGCATTACGCTGATACTCTCCTGCATAAGGAGTGCTTGCAGCCAATGTAGCAGATTTTTGTGCTGCTGCTATAGCTTGTTGTTTATTGCCTTGTTTTTGATAAATACGTGCTTTAAGCCAATACAACCAGAAGGCTTCTTTATTTTCTTCAATGGCTTTATCAGTATAGGCCAGAGCTTTGTTCAGGTCTTTTCCTGTTTCCAGGTAATAGTTGGCCGCTTGTTGATAAGGGCGCTTAGGCTCATTGATAGATTTTTCCAGGTAGTCGGTAATGCGTTTATCATTATCTGCTACAACCGGAATAGTTACTTTGGTATTTTCCCAACTCAAAACAATATCACACTGTGTGCCCGTAATGTTGTCTACCGAGATAGTAAAAGATTGTACTGTTTCTGTAATATTCGTAGCAGGAACCATAAATTCAGCTACGTCATCTTTAGCCTCAAAACCGGAAACACCCCAGTTACCAATGCCTTTGTTGATAATGACTTTCCATGCATTTGCTCCGGGTACTGTATACAGCGCGTAAGTACCTTTTGGAATATTGAAATTGCGGGATTGATATCGGGCATCGGCTCTCATTTCCGGGTTATTATCGCCTGGAGTCATTGGAATGCCTGTAAGGCTTACATCTTCACCAAAGGTTATTTTGGTAGCAGTATTAGCACCGGTGCGCCATACCTCTTTGAATGGTACCAGCCCTCCAAAAGCCTTACGTCCGCGAAGAGATGGGCGACTGTAGCTTATCTCAATGGAAGAAGTAGAAAAATCCTGTTTTAAAACAGCTGAAGGACTTGGCGCAGGCAATTTCAAGTCCTGTGCATTGGAGGCAATTGCAATGCAGCTACCTAATAAAAATGTAAAAAAATAACGTTTCATAAATATAAATTTTGAAAGGCAAAAATAGGCTTTGTAAGTGTAAGAAAACAAAACAATAAGATAGTAATAATTAATTTACATCTTTTATCTTTACGCTCATAATAAAACCTATTTTAAATATGAACAAAAATCAATTTAGTCTTCAAATTACTGTAATTAAAAGAGTTAAAAGAATTTTTGCTACATTATTAATGTTATTATTTTCTTCAATTATTTATGCACAAACCATTGCGCTCTGGACGTTTGAAACCTCGCAACCCGCAAATTCCGGACCATATAATGCTGAAGTAGGAGCTGGCGTTGCAACAGGAGTGCATACAGCAGCAGCAACGTTCAGTAGTCCGGTTGGCAATGGATCTCTGCATTCTTTCAGGGCAAATAAATGGGTTGCAGGAGATTTCTTCCAATTTGTTGTGAGTACAACCGGGTACGAGAGCATTACTTTTTCTTTTAGCCAGATAAGCAGTGCCAAGGGGCCGAAAACATTCGAAGTGCAGGTGAGTACTGATGGAGCAACATTTACAACCCTTGCTGGAAGTAATTATAATGTAATAAACAGCACCTGGAATGCGACAAACAGTAATGCTACGTCTGTTCATAATTTTAATCTTCCGGGAATGGGTAATCAACCCATGCTGGTTGTGCGACTTAGAGTGGTAGCCGGTAGTACTGCTGTTAACGGTTCTTCTATTACCGCATCAGGTACGTCCCGAATAGACAATGTAAGCATTACGGGATCAAGCCCTTTACCAGTGACCATATCTTCATTTTCCGGAGCGGAGAAGGATGGTAAAAATATATTATTCTGGGATGTTCAGGCAGAACAAAATATTAGTCATTACGAAGTGGAAAGTAGTAAGAATGGGAGCGTTTTTTTTACCGCAGGCAAAGTAATTGCTCAAAATCAATCGGGGAATACGAGCTATTCCTTTACTGATGAAGTGCATGAGGGCACAACTTATTACCGGCTTAGGATAATTGATAAAGACGATGGCTATACTATCAGCCGAGTACTTTCTATAGACAGAATGAAAGCAAAATTAAGCGTGTCTTTAGACGTTAACCCGGTATATAATATTTTACCGGTTACCATTTCAGCAGAAAATAATGTCTCTCTTAGAATCTTTGATATTGGAGGGAAAATGATGTTTGAAAGGTCTTATTTATGCAATGGAAATACAGCAATAAACCTGGACATTAGTGGCTTGCCCCATGGAATGTATTTCTTAAAGGCTTCATCAGCGGTACTATTGAAAACAATAAGGTTTGTAAAGCAATAATCACTGGTTGTATTTTGTACGTAGAAACGCGATGCATTGCGTCTCTACGTACAAAATAATTATTTCTTCTATTCTTCGATATCATACTCTTTTATCTTCCGATATAAAGTACGTTCAGAAATGCCTAGCTCATGAGCGGCATCTTTTCGTTTGCCTTTATGTTTTTGCAAGGACTTGATAATAAACTCTTTTTCACGGTCTATAAGTGACAATGATTCTTCCACCTCTTCATGATGGTTTACATCATCAGCTGAATGATGTATTACAAAGGCAGGGTTAGATTTCTTTTCCGCTCCCGGATAATTGGTGATGGCCGGAGTATTAAAAGTATTATCCGGTACGTTATTTTCAAAGGGTGACATCATATGCTCTGCCGGCATACCAGCGCCCGCAGGAGTATAACCCTGGTGATGCGCAAGTTCAAACATCATCTTCTTAAGGTCATTCATGTCCTTTTTCAAATCGAAGAAAAGTTTGTATAAAATTTCGCGCTCTGTGGTACTGCTGCCGGCTTGCTCATGGCTATTTGCTGCAAAACTATGTATTGGCATACTGTTGCCAGTATTGGTTATAGCAGGCATGCGCGTATTATGTTCCCGGTTGGGTAGGAAGGTAGTAAGCTGGTCGGCGGTTACGATTTTATCTTTAGCCAGCACAGAAATTTGCTCTGCAATGTTTTTCAGTTCACGCACATTACCCGGCCAGCCATAGCTCATCAGCAATTGTCTGGCGCTTTCATCCAGCTGTACTGGCTGGCTTTTATAACGCTCTGCAAAATCACCTACAAACTTCCGGAACAACATCGGAACATCTTCACGGCGTTCGCGCAAAGCAGGAACCCTTATCGGTACTGTATTGAGTCTGTAGTAAAGATCTTCGCGGAAACGGCCCTGTTGAGTAAGGGTAAGCAAATCCTTATTGGTAGCGGCTATTACGCGCACATTCGTTTTTAAAACTTTGGAAGAACCTACGCGGATAAACTCGCCGGTTTCCAATACACGAAGTAAACGCGCCTGAGTGCCAATAGGCATTTCACCAATTTCATCCAGGAAAATAGTACCACCACTTACGGTTTCAAAATATCCTTTACGTTGGTCACTTGCACTGGTAAAAGAACCTTTTTCATGCCCGAAAAGTTCTGAATCAATAGTGCCTTCTGGTATAGCGCCGCAGTTTACCGCAATAAAGGGATTATGTCTTCTGCCGGAAAGGTTGTGGATGATCTGGGAAAAGACTTCTTTACCTACACCACTTTCACCAAAAATCAATACACTTAAATCGGTGTTGGCTACTTGTTCCGCTACCTGCAACGCATAGTTGAGTTGCGGATCGTTGCCTATAATTCCAAATCTATTTTTTATGCTTTGTAAATCCATGTAGTTAGAATAAGTTATTAGATTTCAGCATCAGAAAACCGCAGTATAGCTGTACTGAAACCTACAATTTTTAGATTATGCATTAATAACGATCTCTCCCATCAGTGTGCCGGAAGTAGCACTGGTTACTTTCACTATTACATAATCGCCTTTTTTAAGAATATGATCGCCTTTCGCAAATACGATAACCTTGCCTTGTGTATTACGTCCGCTCCAGTCCTGATCACTGCGGCGGCTTTCGGCTTCTATTAATACTTCAAAAGTCTTCCCGATTTCCTGCTGGTAATTTTTGAAAGACCAGGTACGCTGCAAGTCGATGATTTCTGTAAGGCGACGTTTTTTTACTTCTTCCGGAACATCATCATCATAACGGCGTTCAGCAAGGGTTCCGGGCCTTTCACTGTAGATGTACATGTAAGAAAGATCGTACTTACTATAATCTATAATGCTTAATGTTTGTTGATGATCCTCTTCCGTCTCTGTACAAAAACCTGTGATGATATCGCTGGAAATAGAACACTCCGGCATGATCTCGCGGATACGGTCCACACGTTTCATATACCATTCGCGGGTATAAGTACGGTTCATTAATTGCAATATGCGGGTAGAGCCGCTTTGCACCGGAAGATGAATATACTTACAGATGTTATGGTATTTAGCCATGGTAAATAACACCTCATCCGTAATATCTTTAGGATGCGATGTGCTGAAACGCACTCTCAGCTTCGGATCTATCTGTGCTACCATTTCTAACAGCCTGGCAAAGGTTACTACTTCTTCTTTATCATGGGAAGAGAAATAATAACTGTCCACGTTCTGACCAAGCAAAGTAACTTCTCTGTAGCCTCTGTCAAACAGATCCTGTGCTTCGGCAAGAATAGAGTAGGGATCACGACTACGTTCGCGGCCACGGGTAAAAGGCACTACGCAAAACGTACACATATTGTTGCAGCCACGCATAATGCTTACGAAGGCGCTTATGCCATTGCTATCCAGGCGTACCGGCGAAATATCGGAATAGGTTTCTTCTCTGCTTAATAAAACATTCACGCCTTTTTGACCGCCTTCAGCTTCTTCAATCAGGGCCGGCAGACTTCTATAGGCATCAGGGCCTATTACCATGTCTACCAATTTTTCTTCTTCCAGTAGTTTTGCTTTAAGCCGTTCTGCCATACAACCCAGTACACCAATTAACAGTCCAGGTCTTTCCTTTTTAAAAGAACGGAATATACTCAGCCTCTTGCGGACGGTCTGCTCGGCCTTATCCCTTATGGAACAAGTATTTAGTAAAATAAGATTAGCTTCTTCCAGAAATTTTGTGGCACCAAATCCTTCTTTATTCAAAATTGATGCAACAATTTCGCTATCGTTGAAATTCATGGCACAACCATAACTTTCAATATAGAATTTTTTGCTATACTGGTTGGGGTCACTTTCGAATGGAGCATAGGGCTCGCCTTGGCGCTCTTCGTGTATCACTTTTTCCTGCAGTTCGAACATGTTCAATTTTAAAGCTGCAAAGTTAATGAAAGGAACTGTCAAAATAGCAGGTCTATGCTTTAATAAGATATTATGATGCATTATTTTATCCTGCAGATTTCTGATAATTTCAAAGGCTTATATTTGTCAATTGCAGGGTGTAGGGACGTGATATGCAACGTATCTACCGTAGAGGAGCAAATAAACCAGTAATGTAATTATGGCTAAAAGAAAGAAAAAACACAGGGGTAAGAAATATATAATTGTACTACTGGTATTGGTGGTAATTGCTGCCGGTTATGGCGGATTTTTCTATTATCAAAAATGGCTTGCACCCAATGCAGTTAAGTCTGGCAAATTATACATTCCTACAGGGGCAGACTATAAGCAAGTATTAGATTCTATAAGGCCATTTCTGAAAAATGAAGCAAGTTTTAAATGGCTGGCAGAGCAAAAGAAATATCCCGGACATATTAAGCCCGGCCGCTATACCATAGCGCAAAATGAAAGCAACAGCTCGATCATCAACAGATTGCGCATTGGTGAGCAGGACGAAATCTCCATACGTATCGGAAATTACTCCAGCATTTTTGAGCTGGCCGGTAAGCTCGGTGCTTTATTGGAAACAGATTCTACAGGGTTGGTAAAAGCTATGACTGAAGTTGATTTCGCTAAAGGATATGACACAGCAGCATTGATCTTTTTCTATTTCCCCGATACCTACAACTTTCATTGGAACACTTCAGGTCCTGCTTTTGTAAAAAGAATGAAACAGGAATATGATAAATACTGGACGCCTGAAAAAATCCAGGAAGCAAAAGGTAAAAATATGACTCCACTTGAGGTAACTACATTGGCTTCTATAGTTCAACTGGAATCGGCTATGGTAGATGAACAACCGCGCGTGGCAGGCCTTTACCTGAATCGCCTAAAAATAGGCATGAAGCTGGATGCTGATCCTACGGTAATTTATGTTTTGAAAAGGGCTGAAAATTTTAAACGGAAAATACAAAGGGTCTATTATAAAAATCTTTCTATTGAATCGCCATACAATACATACAAATACAAAGGCTTACCCCCAAGTCCAATCTGTATGCCTAACCGTTCAGCCATAGATGCTGTACTAAAACCTGCTGAACATAATTACCTCTACTTTGTAGCTGACCCACAAAAGCCAGGTTATCATGTGTATGCTTCCACCTTAAAAGAACAGGAAGATAATGCCAATAAATATCGCAATTGGGCTAACGAGAATAATGTGAAATAAAGTAGCCAGTGATCAGTTGTAAGTATATAGAATAAGAATTAAGACTCAACAATCAACGTTCGATATTCAATGCTGATAAATTGCCAACTGCTAACTGACCATTCACCACTTACAACTGACCACTCACAACTAATCTACAACTCATGACCAAAAGGGAATTTTTGAAAATGATGGGGCTGGGCCTGGCTTTTATGCCTTTTATAAGTTGCTTTGATAATAGCAGCGAAAAGCAAAAGGATAAAGAGGAGGAAGCCGGAAAAGAACCAGGCGAAAAACCCGAAAAAGATATAGACATAACAGATGCTGATGTACTAATGCTCAGCAGGAATGATACTGCGTATGCAGCGTTCAATGAAGCATTTAATAAAAGAATAAAACACCTGCCTAAATATATTGCTGTTTGCAAAACAGAGAAGGGTGTTCAATATGCTGTGCAGAAGGCAAAATCAGAGGGATTTAAAGTTGCTGTAAAGAGTGGTGGTCATAGCTTTGAAGGTTTTTCTTCCAACGATGGTGGTATGGTTATTAATCTTTCGCAAATGAAAAAGATAACCTGGCTGGAACATGATGAAGTAGAAGTACAACCAGGATGTTTATTGCAGGATATTCAGGCTGCGTTTTTTCCAAAGAATAAGTTGTTGCCGTCAGGATCATGTGGTACGGTAGGTATAGGCGGATTGACGCTTGGCGGTGGTTATGGATTTTTCAGTCGTAAATATGGTCTGACCTGCGATAGTTTGCAGGAGTTAACTATGGTTGGTGCTGATGGAAAAATATACCAGACCAAAGATGATAAAGAATTGCTGTGGGCCTGCAAGGGTGGGGGCAATGGAAACTTTGGCGTGGTTACTTCTTTCCGGTTTAAGGCTTATGATATGCCGCCGACATTTGACAGTTACGTACTGAAATTCCGGAACATGACACCGGAAAAATTTGAAAGCTCGATCAATGCCTGGTTTGATGTAAGTGAAAAACTGCCACAGGAAGCCTTTGCAGCTTATGTGCTTAATGGTAAGACATTGACAGTACTCATTACAACCTATAAAAAGTATCCCGGGTTTGAACAACTTATTACTCCCGTTACTTCCCTCGCAGATACTACAAGCCCAACGCTCAATGCTGACCTACCAAAGGCTATGAAACGATATTATGGTCGTAAAGGTCCTATCTTTTTTAAAAATGCATCGGCAGGATTATATAAAGGAAAAGAGGACATTCTTAAAGTAAAAGATGATTTGTTTGCAATCGTAATTGCTAATCCAGGTGTCGTTTTTCAGATCAATACTTTGGGCGGGAAAATAGCAGATGCAGCGTTTGAAGAAGCATCATGCTATCCACACAGGCAGTTGCCTTATCTTGGCGAATTGCAGGCTTATTGGGACCAGGAAAGCCAGGAACAAAGGTTGGTTACTGCTTTTGAAAATATACAAACACTATTCAGAAATAGCGGCATCACAGCACATTACCGTAATTATCCCGACATCAATTTTAAAGATTGGGAAACTGCTTATTATGGCAACAATTATTCCCGCTTGCAAGCAATAAAGCGTAAATACGATGCTGATGATCTGTTTCATTACCCGCAGAGTATAAAGGCTTAGAAGCTGTTCGCACCAACCTATTTACAAAAGTAGAGCCACGCAAATGCGCGGCTTATGTATGATGAACTGATCCCTTTATGAAAAAGCCGTGCAATTGCACGGCTCTACAAGGAAATATCGATTATTTACTGCGCCAGTTCAACCTTAACCCGGCCAATTCTAAGCTTATCAATAGACAATATCGTGAAGTCGTAATTACCGTAACTGATCCGTTCATTCACCGTAGGAAATTTGCCTGATATTTCAAGTACAAGACCTGCAAGAGAATCACTTTCGCCTCTTACCTCATCAAAGGTATCGAACGGTAATCCCATTACCCGGCACATATCATTGATAAGCATTTTGCCTTCGAAAATATAATTTTCATCATCAATTTTCCGGTAATTCATTTCTTCTTCATCAAATTCGTCCCTGATATCACCGATAATTTCTTCCATGATATCCTCCAAGGTTACTATGCCGGAAGTGCCTCCAAATTCATCTACTACTACTGCAAAGTGATTGCGTTTTTGCTGAAATTCATGCAATAGGTCTTCGATCAGTTTTTGCTGATGTACAAAATATGCCGGACGGATCAGGGAATGCCAGTCAAAGTCGTCGATTTCTGAATAAGGTAAAAAATCTTTGGTGTACACCATACCTATTATCTCATCAATATTGGTACGGTAAACAGGCATACGCGAATAGCCTGCCGCCAGCATTTTATCCCTTACTTTGGGAAAAGACCAACTCTCCCGTATAGCACTGATGTCAAGCCTCGGATGCATGATCTGCTTTACCGTAATGCTACCAAATTTCATGATGCCTTTAAAGATGTCAACCTCTTCTTTGGTTGCTGTGTGGCCCATACTAAGTTCCACGGTTTCTTCAAATTCGCGGCTATCCATTTCCAGCAGTTTCTTTCTTGCTTTTTTCTTGTCACTATACTCATGCGAGTCGGTGAGCATAATAGCGGCAGGTCGGAAAATGCTGAACATTATTTTAACTATAGGCGCAGAGAATAAAGCAAGCCTTACATTATTCTGACGGGCATATACTTTAGGCAATATTTCACCGAAAAGTAACAGCAAAAAAGTAATGCCGATAAGATTAATGGCAAAAGACAAATAAGGATTTTGCTGCGGTGGCAGGAAAATATGCGTCATGTAATTAGCTGCAATAATAAGCGCAACTGCAAGCGTATATTTTGAAGCCCTTAATGTAGATAGCAAAAGCTCCGGATCGTCCAGCAATTGTATAGCCTGCCGGGAGCCAGGCTGCTCCTTGGTTTTAAGATAATTGATATCTTTTACATTCAGGGTAAAAAACGCCACCTCGGCCCCGGCTGCTATTGCTGCCAGGAATAATAAGATAAGTATTAATATAACGAATGCCGTAACGTGAGTTGCAGGCAATATTACCGGTGCAGCATCTAAGAAGATTGCTGTAAGCTGCTCATGCATATTGTAAGAGGGTCGCTTTTAATAAAAGTTGCAGCAAATATAAGATTGTCATCGTTAAAGATGACTAAAACTTAGAAAGGTAAAGTAGAGTTTCCGCCTATATCGTCTCCTTCTTTTGAAAATCCGAAATCCAGGTCGTCTGTAGCCGCCGTGGTTGATTTAACTGTTTCGTGTTGGTGCACATCCGGTATATGATCGCTATCTCTACGTTTTTCCAGCATCACCAGGTTTTCGCCAACTATTTCCGTCTGAAAGCGGCGATTTTTATCTTTGTCTTCCCAGGTGCGGGTGCGCAGCCTGCCTTCAATATATACCAGGCTCCCTTTGTGCAGATATTTACTGGCAAGCTCTGCAAGGCCTCTCCATAATACTACGGTATGCCATTCTGTTTCCGAAATTACGTTTCCATTACGCTCTTTACGCATTTCTGTAGTAGCCAATGGAAACTTTGCTACCGGAATCTCGCCTTCGATATATTGCACGTCAGGATCGCGGCCAAGATTCCCCACCAATGTTACTTTGTTAACACCTCTCATGTTTAATCAATTTATCTGTTACAAATGATCCTTTTTGTTTAGGACGGGAATCTAAAAATACTTTTTTCTATTTAAAAAAGAAAGAATTGTCTTTGGAAAAGCATAATTTTTTAGGGAATCCTTTTTTACCCATATTCCGTCAGTAAGGCTATGTGGTTTGCTATGTAAATTGAGGATGTGGAAGGTGCTTATAATCAATTGATGAGTTAATCTTTGCTTGCTGCTGAATGCATTTTCGGCAGTTTCGGAAACGTGATTGGTAACATGCTGCCATAACTGATCGGTCTGGTAATTTCCTTCTGTTTCTACCAGGAAAAATTCATAAAGGCTCTGCCAGATGTCTTTTTGTACCCGTTGCTGAATATAAATTTCATTGCCATAGAGCAGTATAAAGTAATGCAAATGACGCTCTTTGATGATTAATTTCTTCTTTTTCAGGGGCAAAAGATCAACCATGTCTTTTTTAAAAGCTACGCATTGCGAAGACAGGTTGCAGGCAGAGCATAGCGGTGCTTTAGGTTTACATACCGAAGAACCAAAATCCATAATGGCCTGGTTAAAAGCTGCTGGTTGTTGGGCATCCAATAATTGCTCGGCCAGTTGTTGGAAAAGTTTTTTACTATCCGGTGTATCAGTAGGTTGATCAATGGCAAAGTAGCGGGCTAAAACACGATATACATTACCATCCAGCACTGCATGTGGCAGATTGTAGGCAAACGAAGCTATAGCTGACGCGGTGTAACTTCCTACACCTTTTAGGGATAATATGCCTTCATAGGTATCGGGAAAATGGCCTTTATATTCTTCGCTTATAGTTCTGGCTGCGGCAAGGAGATTGCGGCAACGATTATAATAACCTAAGCCCTGCCAAAGTCGAAAGACTTCATCTTCAGGAGCTTGAGCCAGTTGGTGTACATTTGGATAATTACGAACGAAGCTTTCATAGTAAGGTCTTCCTTGTTCCGCTCTTGTTTGTTGAAGTATAATTTCTGAAAGCCAGATTTTATACGGATCCTGTTCATTTTTCCAGGGAAGTTCCCGCCTGTTCTCTTCAAAATGCCATTTCAGTAATTGTGCTGTAAAATTTTTCCTTACTCCCGGCGAAAAAGACATTGTTCCTGTTTATTATTAATCAGCAGATTTTCTTGCCAAAAAGGCCGAAAAAATCAGTCAGAGGCTCTAAAACAAAGATAGATTATTTGCCTTAACTTTACCACACTATTACTAAAGTTGAAATAAATCATGACGACAACGCAGCGCCGTAACTTTTTTTTCACGGTATTATCATTCTTGTGTTTTTTATGTTTCCATAATTCTTATGCAACCCATTCGCCGGGCAAGGAAGAAATGGCCGAACTTACCCGTCTGGAAGATTCCCTGGTTGCCTATGCAGACTCTATGCTAAAATCACCGATACCTGATGATCGTATTGATTTCTGTGTTCAATTTACCAGGCACTTAAGAGCTGCACTTGAAGTACCCGGATCCGCAAGCTATCCTTTTAAAAAGCTGGAAACAAAAATCCATATTATCTATCCGGATGATAAAAGTTTCAGAATATTTAACTGGATGATTGCCCCTGCTGAAAATGTGCGGAGATATTACGGTGCTATACAAATGAATAGTGATGCACCTAAATATTTTCCGTTAAGGGATAATACAGATAAAATGGAAAAGGACGTGGAAACTGCCACGCTAAGCAGCGATCAATGGTATGGCTGCGAAATATATAAAATTCTGACTCAAAACATTCAGGGGCAAAAGGTTTACCTGCTTTTCGGTTTCAATTCTGATGGACCAACCAGCAATAAAAAAATTGTAGATGTACTGAACCTGAGTGGCTCTACGCCGGTTCTGGGAGCCCCTGTTTTTATGATGCCTGATTTGAAAGGGCAAAGGTTAGTAAGGCAAAACCGTGTGATTCTCGAATATAAAAAAGCAGCTCAGGTTTATCTGAATTATGATTCCGATAAGAAGATGATCATTTTCAACAGGTTGGCTTCTGAAGTTACAGATCCTAACAGAAAGAGTACCTATATACCTACCGGTCAAATGGACGGCCTCCGTTTTGAAAACGATATGTTCGTTTTTGTAAAAGATGCTATACCAGTATTAAAGTTGCAGGATGGACAAGCACCAATTGATGGTGTTATGAGTGGAGGATAATTTAATATAAGCAATATCATTAGTTCAAATCACATGAAAAATAACACCGGCTCTTCGTTCCCATATTCCGGCAGATACACTATAAGAATTTATGACTAAAATCTGGAAATTAAGGCTGGTTGATGAAACTATTACCGAGAATATAGTGCAGGCTCTTAAAGTGCACCCTTCTATTTGTAGGCTACTGGCTTTAAGAGGTATAAGAGATTACGATAGTGCAAAATTTTTCTTTCGCCCCACTATAACCGATCTGCACGATCCCTTTCTGATGAAAGGTATGGACAAAGCCGTAACCCGGATTGAAGCAGCATTGGCTGCAAAAGAAAAGATAATGATATATGGTGATTACGATGTGGATGGAACTACAGCTGTGGCAGTAGTGTATTCTTTTCTTCAGAAAACCAATCCCGATGCAGCTATATCTTTCTATGTTCCGCATCGTTATCGTGAAGGCTACGGAATTTCTACACAAGGTATTGAATATGCAGTGGAGCAAGGTGTAAAGCTCATGATCACCCTGGACTGTGGTATTAAATCGGCCGATAAAATTGCTTATGCTGCTTCGTTGGGCATCGAGGTAATAGTGTGCGATCACCATACTCCTGATGAAGATAATTTACCCGCCGCAATCGCGATCCTTAATCCCAAGCAGGCAGATTGTCCCTATCCTTTTAAAGAACTAAGTGGTTGTGGTATTGGTTATAAACTTATTTGTGCACTGGCTCAAAAAAGAGATCTTCCTGTAGAAGCTACGGAAAGATACCTGGACCTGGTAGCCACAAGCATAGCTGCAGATATAGTGCCTATGGATGGCGAGAACCGTGTGCTGGCTTATTACGGCATGTTGCGTGCCAATGAAAATCCTTGTCTTGCCTTGCGCACCATTAAAGAGATTGCAGGCATGAACCGCTCCTTCACTATATCAGACCTTGTATTTATTGTAGCGCCCCGCATTAATGCTGCCGGTCGTATGGATGATGCGCGGAAGGCTATTGAACTTTTTATTGAAGAAGATCCGGAAAAGTCAAGAGCAATTGCGGAGATTTTACATTCCGATAATTTTGACCGTAAAGAAGTAGATAAAAGTATGACCGACGAAGCGCTGGGTATGCTTCAAAATGATAAAGCTTTGGGGTTAACAAGCTCCACCGTTTTATTCCGTCCGCACTGGCATAAAGGCGTTGTGGGCATAGTGGCTTCAAGACTTATTGATCATTATTATAAGCCGACTGTTATCCTTACAGAATCTAATGGTAAAGTAACCGGCTCGGCACGCTCGGTAAATGGTTTCAATATATATGAAGCAATACATAAATGCGGAGATCTGCTCGAGAACTATGGCGGTCACTATTTTGCAGCAGGTATGACTATGAACCCGGATAACCTGGAAGCTTTCAGCCAACGGTTTGAGCAAATTGTAAAGGACACTATCCATGCCGATTCTTTGCACCCGGTTATTGAAATAGATACAGAATTAAAGTTGAAAGATATTAATGCAGGCTTTTACAATATTCTTCGCCAGTTTGAGCCCTTTGGTCCTACAAATCTACGCCCGGTATTTATTAGCCGGGGCGTTCATGACCATAAGGGATTTAGCAGGGTA
Organism: Taibaiella sp.; assembly: GCA_041660405.1. Taxonomy (GTDB): domain Bacteria; phylum Bacteroidota; class Bacteroidia; order Chitinophagales; family Chitinophagaceae; genus Taibaiella. Next base: position 26,532 of record JBAZWL010000006.1, read on the forward strand.
GTAAAGGAAATGCATATCCGCTTTGTCATTGTACAGGATAACGATTATACTTTATCCGGTATTGGTTTTGGTATGGCAGATAAATTTGGAATTATAGCTTCCGGCAAACCGTTTGATATCATTTACACTATTGATGAAAATGATTGGAATGGTAGTAAAAGTCTCCAGATGAAAGTAATTGACATCAGGGAGTCGGAAACAGTTTAAACCAGGAATTGAAAAATAACTAATTTCATGAATGTTAAGATAGAACCGGGTTGGGCCAAAGTATTAGAACCCGAATTCGAAAAGCCTTATTTTGAAGGAATAGTAAAATTTTTAAAAGAAGAAAAAGCAGCCGGAAAGATTATTTACCCACCCGGCCCCGAAATTTTTAATGCCTTTACGCTGACGCCTTTTGAACAGGTAAAAGCAGTACTTATAGGTCAGGATCCTTATCATGGCGCTGGCCAGGCACATGGTCTTTGCTTTTCGGTACGCAAAGGCGTTACGGTACCGCCATCGTTGGTAAATATGTACAAAGAACTCAAAGCAGATCTTGATATCGATCCTCCCGGCCATGGATTTCTGCAACAATGGGCCGAGCAGGGTTTATTAATGTTAAATGCTTCATTAACGGTCGAAGCAGGAAAACCTATGTCCCATAGCAAAATAGGCTGGGAACAATTTACAGATGCGGTAATCCGTACCGTTTCCGAAAAAAAGGAAGGAATTGTATTTTTGTTGTGGGGCAAATTTGCGCAACAAAAAGAAGCACTGATCGATACTTCAAAGCATTTTGTATTGAAAGCAGCGCATCCTTCACCATTCTCTGCCACAGCCGGATTTTTTGGCTCAAGGCCTTTTAGTCAGACCAATAAATTACTAAAGCAACAAGGGAAGGAACCTATTAATTGGCAGTTGGACAATTAGTTTTTATTAAAAATCAGAACCAGGTGGAAAAGGAAAAATTAAGAATAGACAAATACCTTTGGTCAATACGCATATTCAAAACGAGGGCATTGGCATCAGATGCCTGCGATGTAGGTAGAGTGAAATGGAATGGGAATTCGGTAAAAGCTTCAAAGCAGGTGAACGTAGGAGAGCAATATGAAATAAAAACAGCTGACCGCAAGTGGAAAATTGAAGTGACGGGTTTGCTTCACACCCGTAAAGCTCATGCAGAAGCTATAAATTACTACATTGATCTTACGCCTGAAGAAGACTTGATTATCAATAAAAACCAGGCTTCAAGTTTTTATACAGGTAAACGGCTTAGCAAAGTCGGACGCCCCACAAAATCAGATAGAAGGGACCTGGATGACTTCATGGATAATTAAAAAATACAATGCCGGTACCCAACTTTTGTAAATAAAATGCTATCTTGCTATGAGAACATAGCTGTAAGCTGCAGCTGGAAAAAGAGCAACAAACATAAAACCAAATGATTAGAAATTTATTCACTAAGGTAGCAGCAGGCCTTATGGTGCTTGCTTTTACACAAAGCTACGCAGGCGACAATTATTGGAAAAAGTTTGATGGCAAGACGGCACCTTCCCGTCAACCCCTGAATGTCACTGCTAAAGAATATAACATTTTTGTACTCGATCAGAGTGCTATGCGTACTTTCTTGTTTGACCTTAGCATTAATTACGACAATGCAAAACAAATAGTACTGCCAACACCGGATCAGAAATTCCGTAGTTTCCATGTTTGGAAAACCCCGATGATGGAACCCGGACTTGCCGATCGTTATCCCGAAATTCAAACCTTTACTGCTGTTGCTGACGATGATCCTAATGTAACAGCCAAACTTGATTTTACACTTTTTGGTTTCAGCGCTTTGATTTATGATGGCGATAAATCCTATATGGTTGATCCTTATAATAACGAAGCCGATGGCTATTATGTAGCTTTTTATAAGAAAGACTACCAAAGTACTGTTGCCTTAGGTGTCTGCGGTGTAAATTCCGCATTGGCTCCCACAGATAATGGAACACCAACCACAGTTGAGCCACAGGGTGGTAAAACAGCGCAGAGGCTGAATGGTAGCGTTCGCCACGTTTATCGCCTTGCATTATCTTGCACAGGGGAATGGGCTACCTCGGAAGTAGGTCCCAATTCTACCAAGGCACAGGTATTGAGTAAAATGACCATTATGGTGAATAGAATCAACGGCTATTATGAGCGCGAACTTTCAGTGCATTTGACCCTTATTGGAAATAATGACGCTGTTATTTACACCAATGCTGCAGCCGATCCTTATAACTGTGATAATAATAAAGGATGTCTGATTGGCGAAGTTCAGGCTAATATTACCAGTGTTATCGGGCCAGCCAATTATGACATCGGTCATATTGTAAGTACTGAAGGCGGCGGATTGGCGCAGGTTAGCTCTGTTTGTGGTGGCGGTAAAGCAAGTGCTGTCAGCAGCGGGAATCCGAATAACGTAGAAGTAATTTTGCATGAAATGGGGCATCAGTTTGGCTCCAATCATACTTTTAGTGCAGGTACAGGTGGCTGTAATGGCAACGGTAACGAAAGCACAGCTTACGAACCTGGGGCAGGCATTACTATCATGTCTTATGCCGGATTATGCGCCGCTAATGATATAGGCTTCCCTGATGATCAGTATTTCCATGTAAGCAGCCTTAATGAAATCAATTCATTTCTTACTACACAGGGTTCAAGCTGTGGTGATATTAATAACGGTATGGCGCCGGTAAATATCCCACCAATTTTCGATTCTTTTTATATTCCACGTAATACGCCGTTTGAACTTACAGCTCCCGTAGCTACTGCTCCTCAATCAGGCGCAACTATACGCTACACGTGGGAACAATGGGATCTTGGCAACTTTGAAGGGACAGAAGTCGATAATGGTAACTCAGCTACAGGACCGCTATTCCGCTCTTATGATCCTAAAGCGAGTCGTATAACATCTTACCCTGAATATACTAATGTTATCAATAGCAATTATGGTACAGGTCCTCTAGGTAAAGGACAAAGATTACCTAAAGTTGCCCGTACAGTACGGTTCAAACTAACCGTAAGAAGTATGTACCAGGCTTGGGGAACTTTCCAATTTATGGATAGTGTTGTTCGTTTAAAAGTAGATGCTAACTCATCTGATTTCAGGGTTACTTCTCAGGCTTCGGCAGAAACCTGGAATCCGGGACCAGGAGCGACTAAGACTATAACCTGGGACAGAGGTAACACACACCTGGATTCTGTGAAATGTGGCTGGGTTAATATTTACCTTTCCCTTGATGATGGTGCTACCTTCCCATTCCTCATGGTGGCTAATGCACCCAATTCGGGTTCTTATAACGTAGAAGTTCCCAATGTTGCAACAACAACAGGAAGAGTTAAAGTTAAAGGTGCAGGAAATGTATTCTACGATATTAGTAAAGGAGCTATAACTATTACTGGTGATCCTCTGGGAGTGCCTGAATTACTACTTAATGAAGATCTTGTTGTATTCCCTAATCCAGCTACCGATCACGTTGTGATCATGAACAAAAATCTGTATGGCAAAAATCTGAAAGCCGTAATGTACAATGCTATAGGACAACGTGTATGGGGTGGGGAACTAAACGGAAGAACTGAAATATCTGTTGGCAACATGGCCCGTGGTAATTACATGATACAGGTAGTTGATGTAACCTCCGGTGCAAGAACAACCCATAAAGTGGTTCTTAGGTAAAAGCGAAATCCAACATAAATATAATTCTGGATAAGAGCGTTGCTATTGGGCAACGCTCTTATTTTTTAATTGAACCTGGTTTCCATGCAAATCCTTCAATTGTTAATTTTCCCGATTCAGTATTACCAATTCCAGCATTAGCTTATTTGCTTTTATAAAGGGCCACGTAGTGTAGTATATTGCACAAGTAAATAATCCGTTATAGTTTTTAAAGAAGAATTAAACGAACGAACAGCAATGGAATGCGGATTTACAAATGTTTGAAGAGCAATATAGGGGCGTATTACGCTTTAAATATAAAAATGTTGTACGTTGATTTGTTTGTTTAGGGAAGAAAAGCCATCTGAATTCAGATGGCTTTCTTATTTTTAAGGGCCTAAACAAACAAATCAATTCGCCCATGCTTCGTTTATTCTGTTGTCTGCTAATCATTTTGCCATGTATAAAAGGATTTAGCCAAACTGATATTTATGAAGTGAGGACAGGGGATGTTCATTTTTTTTCTGAAGCGCCTAAGGAATTGATCAGTGCATCTTCAAAACAGATAAAAGGTGTGCTTGATAGGAGAAAGAAAACCTTTGCTTTTAGAATAAATATATCCTCTTTTACAGGGTTCAATAATGCTCTGCAACGGGAGCATTTTAATGAGAATTATATGGAAAGCAATCTTTATCCTGTTGCCTCATACAAAGGTAAAATTATTGAGGATGTTGAATTTAATAAAGATGGGGTTTATGAAATCAGGACCAAGGGAAAGCTTAATATACATGGTATAGAACAGGAACGGATCATTAAAGTATTGCTCACTATAAAGAAAGGGAAGATTGCGCTTGCGAGTAATTTCACAGTAATGCTTACTGATTATAATATTAAAATTCCACGAGTGGTCAGCGATAAATTGTCCCCTCAAATTAAAGTAACTGTCTCTGCCAGTATGCAGCCTATGTCCAGATAATATGCGGCCCCTGATCCTGATCTCTTTAATGCTTCTCTCATCTCTGCTTTCGGCCCAAAAGCCTTTTGTACAGGATGTGTGGCTGAATGAAAACCGTACTCCAATGAAGGCAAACGCATTGCTGATGGATAAAAGCGGTTACATGATAGTCGGCACAGATCTGGGCCTGTACAAGTATAACGGGAAAGTATTTAAAATGCTGAAAAGTGCTGTAAAAGCCCCTGTTACCTCTTTATCATTGCAGCAAGGGAAAGTTTGGATAGGTTTTAAAAACGGAAAATTCGGCTATCTGGAACACGATTCCGTGTCCATCCTTAATTTTAAAAATTACAAAGCTTCATCGCAGATACATACTATTGTGGTAAGACCTGATAGCGCAATCTGGTTGGGAACTGAAGAAGGAGTCATTAAAATCCATCGGCAAAGCATTCAACAGTATAATACATCAAATGGCCTTTCTGACGATTTTATTTATTCACTTACGTTTATAGATGAAGCTACTATTTTAACCGGCACAGACCAGGGCTTGAATATAATTCATCCTTCGTCAGGCAAAAACAAGGTCACTGTTTTTTCGTCGGAACAAGGGCTTCAGGATAATATTGCCAGAGTAGTAGAAAAAGCAGGCATCTTGCATCATTATTGGATCGGAGCACAGCAAGGCGGCCTGGCCTTTTATGATTCAGAGAAAAAGCAATGCTATCCTTTACATATAGCCGGAGGCTGGAAATGGGGGCAGGTTAATGATATATTGACCATGTCGTCCTCAAGGGCTTATGCAGCCACTGAAGATGGCTATCTGCTTGAACTTTTAATGAAGGGAACTGATTCCGTTTCGGTTTCGGCAACGTTCATGCCTGGTACAAGAATTAATGCGCTCATTAATGATAAAGCGGGAAACATATGGTGCGCTACTGATAAAGGCATAAGTTTTGTAACCGCTGAATTCCTGAATTTTATTCCGTTGTCTAAACCCTTTTCTCTTACAGAAATAACTGCAATGGGTTGTGATAAAAACAACAGGTTGTGGCTGGCCTTAAAGAAAGATGTGTTTTATATCGACCTGAACAAAGAAGATCATCATCTGCAAAAAGCATTTGAAGCAAAGGAGCCGGTAAGTGCTATTTATTGTGATAAAAACGGGACACTATGGTTAGGAACCTCCGGAGATGGATTATGGGTTAAAGATATAGCAACAACTATGTTTAAAAAAGTGGCGGAACCCTCACTGGCAACAGAAAATATTTTGAGCCTGGCAGTAATTGCGGATCAACTATGGATATCCGGATTGAATGGGGTGAAGCAATTCGACATGAAGGGGAATAATATCCGGCTATTGAAAACACATAATAAAGCATCGGGCATAGGCAGCGATTATATTTACCAATTATTTGGTGATAGTAAGGGCAGGCTCTGGATGGCAACGGATGGTGCAGGTGTATGCATGTACCATAAAAATGAATATCATCATTGGAATGCTTTTGATTCTGCAAGTAATGCCGTTGCATATACCATTACAGAAGATGCCAGCGGTGGAATATGGGCCGGTACTTTATATACAAACCTGTTTAGGTACAAGGCCGGACAATGGACTAATGCAAGAAAAAATGAAGTGCAGGATATTGATGTCAACCTTTTTACAGTAAATGCCAATGCTACCGGCCAGGTTGTTGCTGTTTATCAGCGCTGCATAGATCTTTGGTATCCGGGGAGCAAATTTTTCAGACACTTCAACAGCAGGCAGAATATGGGTCTGGACAGTACTTCAAGGGTATTGAATTGCAGTGCAAAAGACAATGCGGGGAATGTTTATATACCTGCTCAAAAAGGAATACTGATCTTCAAAAATCAATTGGCCAACTACGACATCAGGCCGGGAGTCAGTATTACCAGGATAAGCAATAACCTTAAGGACATTAATGGCCAACAACATGAGTATGGCCCGGACGAAAACTATATGAGCTTCTACTTTGATGGTATCAGCTTTACCAATCCGGAGCGGCTCAATTACAGGTTCAGGTTGGAAGGGTATAGCGACAATTGGATTTATACCAATGAAGTATCGGCTACCTTCCCTAAATTACCAGCGGGCACATTCACCTTCCGGGTTCAGGTATCGCTTAACGGAAGCTTTGATCATGCCAGTGAATCTTCTTATTCTTTTACTATTGCCGCTCCTCTTTGGAAAAGGCCTTGGTTTATATTATTGGCAGCGTTATTAATCGTTGCTGTTTCTTATGCAATTATTAAATACCGCGACCGGAAGTTGCAGCGTCTTGCCTTATTGGAACAAGAAAAAATTGCCTTTGATTACGAACATCTCAAAAGCCAGGTGAACCCTCATTTTTTATTTAATAGCCTTAATACCTTAACCAATCTGATAGAAGATAACCAGGAGAATGCTGTTGCCTATACAGAAAGATTGTCGGACTTATACCGTAATATGCTTACCTATCATAATAAGGATCTGATCACATTGGGTGAGGAGTGGAAAATTTTATCGGCCTACTTATACATTCAGCAAAGTCGCTTTGGTAAAGCATTACAGATAAAAGGAACAATCCCAGATGTATTTAAAGAATCTGCAAAAATACCGCCAATGGCATTGCAACTGCTAGTCGAAAATGCTATTAAACATAATGTAGTTTCCATATCATCGCCACTGATTATAGAGGTTATTGTGGACGAAAAAGAAATAACGGTAAGCAATAAGATCAACCCAAAAATAAGGCAGGAAATGGAATCGGGTATTGGGCTTGCCAATATCACCAATCGTTATGCTATGCTTACCAGGCGTAAAGTGTATTATGGTAAGGAAGGTGAAAATTGGGTGGTAAAATTACCTTTGCTTTAAAACAATTTGTAGATTTACAATCCATGAAAGTACTGATTATCGAAGATGAAATACCGGCCTTCAACAGGCTTAGTAAACTGATACAGGAAATAATACCGATAGCGGAGATCGTAGGTCAGATAGACAGCGTGGCCGATGCTGTAAACTGGTTTTCAATTCATCCCAATCCGGATGTTATTTTCATGGATATACATCTGGCCGACGGTTCTGCATTTGACTTGCTGCAAGTGGTTAAACTGGATTGCCCTATAATTTTTACCACTGCTTTCGACGAATATGCCCTTGAGGCTTTTAGAGTATCCAGCATTGATTACTTACTTAAACCGGTAAAGCGGGAAGACCTTCAGAAATCATTTCTGAAATTGAAGCAATTCCGTACCATTTTTCAATCAGAAAACACTGCAAGCAAAACTGTTTCGGAAAAACATGATTACAGAAAACGCTTTGTGATCCGCTTTGGGGAGCATATCAAAACTTTGAACGTAGAGGAAATCGCTTATTTCTTTAGCGAAAACAGGGCAACATTTGCACGCAGCCACGAAGGGCGTAGCCTGCCGGTGGATTACAACCTGGATACCCTTGAAGGCATGCTCGATCCTTCTAAATTTTTCAGGATCAACAGGCAATATCTCATTTCCCTTGAAGCCATTGCCGAGATGAAAACCTACTCTAAAGCAAGGGTTATAGTAACATTGAAACCTGCTGCGCAAGAGCAACCTGTAGTAAGCTCGGAGCGTTCTGCTTTCTTTAAGCAATGGTTGGCCGGAGAGGTCTGACCCGTAGCGCCACTTTCCCGCTTCAAGCCTTTTTTTTCCTGTTTCATAGCATTGTCAGCTTATTGTCATTTTTGGTATGTTTACTTTTGAGTCAACATTACATTAAAGATGAAGAAAATAGTCCTTATTATATTGATACTCGTTGTAGGAGGCGTTGGTGCTGGCCTGTATATATGGAACAAAGCGCCCGCAACAGTAGCCGACAGCGCGTCTTCTGCAATCAGTGCAGATGAGCTTGCTGCTGCATTTACCACAAATGAACAACAGGCCAATGGTAAGTTTCTGAATAAAGTTCTTGATGTAAGCGGAACTATAGTTGAAGTGACTAAAAACCAGGATGGCAAAACAGTAATAACACTAGGTGTTGCCTCCGATCCACTTTCGGGTGTGCAATGCACCATGAGGGATAGTGATATAAAGGCAGAAGTAGGAAAATCAATTACTATTAAGGGGTTCTGCAATGGCTATACATTGGTAGTCTTGCTTTCCGACTGTATAATTAAATAATCTAAGGTCTTCAGCATTTTTAAATCGGACGCTGATCTAAACTGAATATAAACGATCACCAATTAAAAATCTTTTAAAAAATATAAAATGAAGAAATTGATTATTGTACTTTCTGTAGCTGTAGTGGCTATTATTAGTTGTAAAAAGGATAATGCAGAAGATACCTTTCCTACCCCTGTTACTTGTGACACCAGCAATGTTACTTTCTCTGGGGTAGTGCTGCCTATTATTCAAGCAAAATGTACTAATGGGAGTTGCCACGGTACAGGAGCTAGTATCAACCTGACCACATATGCCGGCCTGGAAGAAGTTGCCAATCATGGCAAATTATTACCTGCTATTAATCATACAGGTCCAAAACCTATGCCTGATGGACAGCCTAAGCTTGATGATTGCACTATAGCTAAAATTACAAAATGGGTGAATGACGGTGCACCCAATAATTAATATTCATAAAGGATTTGATAAAAAATAAAAGATGAAAAAGATCATAGCAGCACTTGCTGTGTTTTGTTTAGTGGGTTCTATAGCATATGCACAAAAATGGATGACCCGTACCGGAAAAGTTTCTTTCTTTTCTTCTACACCTGTGGAAAATATAGAGGCTTTCAACAATGAAACAGCAAGCATAATAGATAGCAAAACAGGTGACGTTGTATTTATGGTGCCTATCAAAAGTTTCAAGTTTGAAAAGGCATTAATGCAAGAGCATTTTAACGAAAACTACATGGAAAGCGATAAGTATCCTAAAGCAGAATTCAAAGGAAAAATCACTAACCTGAAAGATGTTAATTTCGATAAAGACGGAACCTATAATGTAAAGACGGCTGGAAAGCTTACTATGCACGGCGTTACCAAAGATGTGGTTACTAATGGAACTATTGTAGTAAAAGCTGGTGTGGCTACTGTTAAATCTAAATTTTCTGTGGCACCCACAGACTATGGAATTAAAATACCTTCTGTAGCTGCTTCTAAAATTGCTTCCAAAATTGAAGTGACTATTAACACTGACCTTAAAGGAATGAAATAAAATAGAATGCTCATTATAAAAGGATCTTTGCCCATGTACAACGCGGCAAAGATCCTTTTATAAATCCTGACAAAATACTTTACTCACAATCAACAGAATTATGAACATACGCATTACAATACCTTCCTTATTATTAACCATGCTGTCTTTCGGGGTATTTGCCCAGGAGCATGATTCTACCAGCCGCAATACCGATGGTGAAGATCTGATGGCTATGCTCGATAAGGATGCGAAGAGTGAAACAGGGTACACTGTTTCTACTTTCAAGACAACCAGAATAGCTAACGGGCACAGTATCGAAAATACAGGTAAAGGTATTCTCGACCTTAGAATTAACCACCGTTTCGGACAGATAAACGATGGTGCTAAAGAATTTTTTGGGTTAGATAATGCCACAACCCGCATTGGATTTGATTATGGCGTTACGGATTGGTTGATGATCGGAATAGGCCGCAGTACCTATATGAAAGATGTGGATGGATTTCTGAAAATAAAATTGCTACGTCAGAAAGAAGATAATGGTATGCCTGTAAGTGTAAGTTATATGGGAGCCGCTTCTATCCAGGATGTGAAACTGGTAGACCCGCCGGCAGGTGCCGATTACGCATTTAGCAACCGTATGGCTTATATAAATCAGCTACTAATCGCGCGTAAATTTTCCAATTGGCTTTCTTTACAGCTAATGCCTACACACCTTCACTATAACTTTGTAAGGTATAGCGACGATCCAAATGATGTATTTGCAATGGGACTTGGTGGCCGTGTAAAATTGACGAACAGAATATCATTTACGGGAGAATATTACATGGTCATGGGCGATAAGATGAGGGATACCCGTAATTCGCTTACCCTTGGCTTTGACATAGAAACTGGTGGTCATGTATTCCAACTGATGTTCACCAATTCTACAGGCATTACAGAAAGATCAGTAATAGGACAGACTACGGGCCGTTGGGATAAAGGCGATATCCATTTCGGATTTAATATTTCCCGTGTATTTACAATCGTACGACCTAAAGAATTTAAGAATACCAGAAACAAAATATGGTAATATTAGTGAAACAGGCTTAAAGACAGGATTTTGAATAATAGTGGAGGCGCGTATATTTACGCGCCTCTTTTGGTTTTCAGTAATAAATATTTTTTACTACGCAACCCGTAGAGACGCGATGCATCGCGTCTCTACAACGGCTATTTAATGTGCCATTTTATTTAAAATACCGGTAAGATTTTTAAGCATGATCTCTTTCTCCTGTTCGGGTATGTGAGTAATGATCTTACGCAAAGGTTCCAGGTAAAAACCAGAAACATGTGCTATCTGGATTCCCCAATCGGTAAGTGCAATATCGATATTCCGGTTGTCCGTGTCTGATTTCCTTTTTATAATAAGTTTCTTTTGCTCCAGGGGTTTAAGTGCTACACTTATAGTAGCTTTACTCAGGCTAAATTCTTTTGCCAGAAGACTAACTCCGGTGCGCTCTTTATGAAAACGGATAAATAAAAGAATGCGGATCTGAAGGGGGCTAAGTTCATGTTCTAAAGCCTGTTGCCAAAGCAGATTGTCTATATTTCGGCCAATTTGTTCAAGCCCCAATACTATTTGCACTGTGAGATCCTGAAGCTGACTTGATTTTTCAAATACAGTCTTTGCCATATTGTTAATTTAAAGTGAAACTGACACGATCAAGCAAAGTTAGTATTACTAACGGAATTGCAATAAGCCGGATTTTTAAAAATGGACCTTTTATAAGCTGGAGATAAAATGATTAGTACTACTTATTAATTTGATGCTTTCGTCATAAAAGCTAAAAGAGCGGTTTTGTGACCGTTTGAACCAATATTGTTTGCTGTTAAAAGCGTACTAACTTTGCGCACCCAATTAAAAAATTATGCATTACAAATCTACTGCTATCTTATTGTGCTCCTTATTTACCTTTCATATCTCGAACGCACAAATACCCGTAAAAACAGAGGATGAACCGGAATATATCAACCCCGTAATGGGAGAGGACGATGAATTATATACCGATAGTTATGCGGATACCTCCGATATGGACAGGCAATATTACATTCAGCCGATCAATGAAATTACCATACAAGGCAACAGGCTGCAAATACCTTTTGCACAGCAAAACCGTAACATCAGTGTATTGGATCAAAGCCTCATACGTACCCTTCCGGTAAAATCGGTAAACGAATTACTCACGTATATTTCAGGTGTGGATATACGCCAACGCGGGCCCTGGGGAACACAAACAGATATAGGTATTGATGGCGGAACATTTGATCAAACGCTGGTACTGATAAATGGTATAAAGATCAGCGATCCCCAAACCGGGCACAATATGATGAATATTCCTGTGCCGCTGGATGCAATTGAACGTATAGAAGTATTGCGTGGCCCCTCTGCCCGCATATACGGCGTAAATGCCCTTAATGGCGCTATTAATATCATTACTAAAAAGCCGCAGCATACCGGAGTTACAGCCAATGTTTACGCAGGCAGTAGCTTTAATAAGGATACCACAAATAATAAATTGTATGGTGGCTATGGAGTTCAGTTATCTGCAAGCATTGCCGGCGAAAATGCACAGCACTTTCTTTCTTTAAGCAGAGAGCAGGCATCCGGCTATCGCTATAATACTCCTTTCAATAACAATAAGATCTTTTACCAGAATAACATTGATGTCAGTGAAGCTGTTGCCCTGCAATTTCTGGGAGGCTTTATCTATAATGATTTCGGGGCAAATGGCTTTTACTCGGCTCCGGCTGACAAGGATTCAAAGGAGACTGTGCAGACCGGTCTCCTTGGCCTTGGAGGTTCTATAAAAATAAACCCGTACTGGACCTTGAAGCCCAGGATCAGTTACCGTTACAATCATGATGATTATATTTTCATCAAACAGAAACCAGAAGTGTATCATAACCGTCATGAAACGCATGTGATAGATGGTGAACTCAACAATACTTTTAATACAGATATAGGTGATTTTGGCCTTGGGCTTGAAGTGCGTAATGAACGGATCAATAGCAGCAACCTGGGTAATTGGGAGCGTAGCAATTATGGATTCTTTGGAGAATATAGTTTTAATAAGGTAGAAAATCTGTTGGTAAACATTGGCGCATATGCCAATTACAATTCCGATTTTGGCTGGAGAGTAATGCCGGGTATAGATGCCGGATACCGTATCTGGAAAGGCTTACGGATATTTGCCAATGCCGGTACCGGCCAGCGTTTGCCTACTTATACGGATTGGTATTACAAAGGGCCACAAAACATTGGTAACGATCAATTGAAGCCCGAATATTCTCACAACCTGGAGGGGGGTGTAAAGTATAATGATAAACAATTTAATGCTTCGGCCAGTTATTTCAACAGGCGTACTGAAGGCTTTATAGACTGGGTAAAAGATACCCTTACAGATCCCTGGCAACCATTCAACTTTCATAAGATCAATACTCAGGGTATTGCCTTATCAATTGATTATCGCTGGCGTAGTGAACAGAAAGCAAATACAGCCGTAGCCCTCATTACAGGCTTGTCTTACACGTATCTTCATTCTACTATAAATGACGATGTAGCTGTTGGGGAAAGTGAAAAGAAACTATCTCAATATGCCTTGCAGAATTTGCGGCACCAACTATGCGCCAACGCTAATTTTGAATTTTTCCATATGCTGAATATTACAGTCGCTGCACGTTATCAGCAACGGGTAAGTTATACAGATTATACCTTATTGGATGCCCGGATATCTTTTACCAGAAGGCAATTCTGTATTTATGCTGATGTAAACAATATAGCAGATGTACAATACATTGAAGCCGGAGCAGTACCCATGCCAGGCCGTTGGGTTACTCTTGGAGTGAAGTGGGCCTGGTGGAATAAATAGTCTTGCTTAATAATAATATCCGGATGTGAAACGTTCTGTCTTGTAAATGAGGCAGAACGTTTTACATTTTATTTTGTTCTGAAGTTTTGCTGTAATTTTGAAACCGAACAATTGTATCTCCAACCATACTACCGCACCTTTTTATGAACTTTGGAAAAGTATCTGAACAAGAACTTGAGCATATTGATTTTGCCCTGCCTGCCGATCCATTAGTGAATAAATCGGTATTGGCAGAGGGAAATGGGAATACTAAATTCCTGGTGGGTTGCGCCAAATGGGGACGAAAGGATTGGATTGGCAGCCTTTATCCGCAGGGCATTAAAGAGAAAGATTTCCTGAAATACTATGCCAGGGTATTCAATTCCATTGAATTTAATGGTTTTTACTATAACCAACACAGTAAAGAGCAGGTGCTGAAATGGAAGGAAGCCGTGCCGGAAGATTTTCTATTCTGCCCAAAATTCACACAATACATCACCCATGTAAAACGCCTTAAAGATGCTCAACCACAGGTGGACGAATTTCTGGAAGTAGTTTCTGCATTTGGAAAAAACCTGGGCCCGATCTTTCTGATGCCGCACCCACAAATGACTTTGGATGCATTGGAAACACTGGAAACATTTATTGATTACCTACCTGAAGACATAAATGTTTTCCTGGAGTTACGCCACGAGGAGTGGTACAAAAGTAATGATGGCTTCAATGCTGAATTATATGATTTCCTGAAAGAGAAGAGAAGGGGAACCGTAATTACTGATGCTGCCGGCAGGCGCGATTGTGCCCACATGCATCTTTCCACACCCGAATGCTTTATTCGCTTTGTGGGCAATTCCCTGCACCATACCGATTACGAACGTATAGACGAATGGGTAAGCCGGATCAAATCATGGATGGATGAAGGGCTGGAAAAATGTTATTTCTTTATGCATCAGCATGAAGAACTGCATTCGCCACAACTGATCAAATACCTGATTGAAGAACTCAACAAAAAATGTGGAACAAACATCAAAGCTCCTGTAATGCAAACTACTTTGTTTGGATAGAATGAGTCTAAATCATAAGTGCAAAAGGCGTTGCTACGGCAACGCCTTTTGCACTTATGATTTACTTGATAATTAATTTACCCAATGATCTGGAATTATTTACCCAATGATATGGAATTATTTACCCAATGATCTGGAATTATTTACCCAATGATCTGGAATTATTTACCCAATGATCTGGAATTGTTTACCCAATAATCTGGAATTGTTTACCCAACGATCTGGAATTATTTACCCAACGATCTGGAATTATTTATCCAATGATTTGGAATTGTTTACCCAAGGATAAGGTAATGTATGGTCTTTTTGGCATAAAAAAGAGAAGCCAACTTTCAAAAAGTTGGCTTCTTTAATATCCTGTTTACTTGATAATTAGTCTTCGCTTTCCACTACCGTATTAGCCGCACTTGTTTTTTCTACTTTTTTCTTACCCCTGTTATCCCGTGCCATGCGGGAATACACGGATATTTTTTTATCAAACAAAAACTGGAATAACAGAACGGTATAAGAAGTATGATAACCTAATGTGTTGTAATACTGACCGGCAAACTTCCTGATCTTAGGCAATTTGTTCCAGGGAACAGATGGGAAATCATGATGCTCATTATGGTATCCTACATTAAGGTTTACCGTATTCAACGGGCCATAATAACTCTTGGTTTCCTGGTCGCCATGCGTAAGGAAGTGCTCCTGTACCCAGCGTGCCCCCAATGGATGCAGACCAATAGAGAAGAAAAAGCTGGCCACAAGATATACAGCGCCCTTAGCACCAAAGAAATAAATGATGGCAGCCATAAATACAATCTGGATAGCCCAATTCAACACCGTCCAGGCATCAAATATTTTGATCTCTTTGGTAAGACGCAGGGGACGTAAGGCCTGGAATACCGGATATAACAATAGCCATATCGCTTTTCCTACAGGTGCGTTATTGATCAGCTTGGCTTCCCAACGGAAAGGCATATCAGCATCTACTGCCTCTACACCTTGAAAAGAGTGGTGTTTAAGATGATATTTGGTAAAAGAAATAGAACTTGGGAAAACCTGTGGTAGATTCGCGATCAGGCTGGAAATCGTATTAAGCGTTCTGTTTTTGAACAGAAGATTGTGTGAACACTCGTGTACACAAACATATAAAGTATGGCAGGCAAAAGCACCTACAAGATAGGCTACCACGAACACAGACCACCAGGGCATGCTGTAAAAATAAATTAAAGCGGATAGTCCGACCTGCACACCTACACACAACAGTATTACCAGTAAAGTATAAGGATTACGTCCGATTAGTGTTCTGATTTCAGGATGTTTCTGAATGATCTCTTTAGTCCGTGCTTTGTGTGGTTCGGGGTTGTCCGACCAGCGAAAAGAAGTTAATTTTGCCATCTCAATATTCTAGCTGAAGAAAATAATTGTCAAAAGTAATAAATCCTTAATAATTATAGCTTAGCAATTTCTTATCCAGCTATCTTAAATCATTTATCCTATGCGTCGTGTTGCCGGTTTCCTATTTCGTTCTTTCCTCCAGGGGCTTGTTATTGTAGGGCCTATAGGTATTACCGCCTGGGCTATTTATGTTGTATTTACCAGCCTGGATAGCCTTATTCCCTGGGTATCAGAGTGGGCACCTGGTATTGGTTTTGTAATAGTAGTTGCCTTTATAACGTTTGTAGGTTATTCCGGTACCCGTTTTTTCTTCGGTCGTTGGGTAGTGGAAGGCTTCAGCTATTTGCTGGAGCATACTCCAGGTATTAAGCATATCTATTCTTCCGTAAAAGATGTGATGGATTCTTTTGTGGGTGATAAAAAGAAATTTAATCGCCCGGTATGGGTTCGTACCAACACAAGCCCTGAACTCTGGCGTATTGGTTTTTTAACACAAAACGATCTTACAGAATTTGGTCAGGCAGATAAGGTTGCTGTTTATCTGCCGCATTCTTACGCTATATCAGGCTGGGTGATTGTTGTGTCTCCTGATGAAGTAAAACCCGTGGAAGGGATGAATGCTGCAGAGGCTATGAAGTTCGCTGTAAGCGGTGGTATAGCGGGCGTAGGGCATCATGTTCACGAACACGAGTAGGGCAGGAGATAATGTTGTTTACACAAAAGAGCCAGGTTATTCAACCTGGCTCTTTTGTATGCTATTAAAATCTATCAATTAATGTTTATCGATCAATACGCTGGCATAGGCCATAACACCTTCCTCACGCCCCACAAAGCCCAATTGTTCAGTGGTTGTAGCTTTGATAGAAACATCAGTACGGGGAATCCCTAGTGTGGAAGCAATAGCCTCAATCATTTTGGGGATGTGCGGTTTGATTTTAGGTTCCTGCAGACAAACTGTAGTATCAATATTTACGATCCAATAACCTTTCTCTCTGATGAGGTTATAACTACGGCGTAATAGTACTTTACTGTCTATTCCTTTGTATTTAATATCTGTGTCGGGAAAGTGTGTGCCTATGTCGCCAAGGCCTGCAGCACCGAGCATAGCATCGCAAATGGCATGAAGCAACACATCAGCATCAGAGTGGCCTACTGCCCCTTTAGGATGCTCCAGTTTAATGCCTCCCAACCAAAAAGGGATACCTTCTTCCAGTCTGTGAAAATCAATTCCGTTTCCAATACGTATTTGCATGATAAAGTTGTGATTTTTATATGGTAGACAATGATGGATTCTGTACAAAAATAAAAAAGCCTCTCTTACCATACAAATGTAAAAGAGGCTTTTTTATAATTTAATGATCTCTTTTCGGAGATAATTAGGTAAGGTGATAGGCCTTTCCAGTACGAAAACAGCCAATTGAAATCTTCTTCCAGCCTATCACCTTAGTATTTTCCTGTACTTATTGTGTAAGATTAACCTTCTTTTTTACCAAAAGAGATTTTATCAAAGTCAAAAGTAAGTGAGAAACGTAAAGTATTGGATAATGGGTTACGGGCTACGCCGGAACCTGATGGCACAAGGTAAGAAAAATTAAGTCCGAAAACGTTATATCTTACACCAAGTCCGCAAGTAAAATACTGACGGTCACCATTGTTTTTATTTTCGTAAAAATAACCTGCTCTTACTGCAAATTGATCCTGGTACCAATATTCACCACCTATAGATATAGTAGTACCATATCCTGGAGGCGCTTTGGAGAAGGAACTCAACATACCAGAAACAACTGTTTTTTCGGGTATATAACCTGTATCAGCTCCCGAAGCAGTTTGGCCATATATAGGAGCCGGAACCAAAGATTTATTTAAATCAAGCGCGGCGGTTACTTTGTTGTAAGCATCAATCTTATAAGTGTAAGCTACACCAATACCAAGATTGATAGGAAGGAAGTCCTGTTGGCTTTGAGAATAGCTGATTTTAGAACCTACATTGGACAATACTGCACCGGCGCTAAACGTTCCGCTACGATCCTCAGAAACTTCCTTGGTTTTGCTATAGTAAATACCCACATCTCCTGCAAATGCGCTTCCCGGGCTATAAGTACCATTGTCAGGTGCACCTGCAGCAATGTTCGAACTGATATAACGAAGACTTACACCCAGGGAAAGGTCTGTAGAAAGTCTGCGGGAATAACCAACATCAAAAGCAAATTCTCTTGGTTTACCACTACCTACAGGTTGTGCATCTACACTGGTATAGTCAATATTACCAAGGTTAAAATATCTTAGAGATGCACTGATGGCCTGGTTTTTATTTTCTCCGAATTTTTTATAAGCGGACAAGTAAGCCAGGAAAACATCAGGTACAAGGTCTTTAAGCCATGGAGTATAGGTTACAGAAATACCGAGGTCTTTATTACTGGTAGCCAGTTTAGCTACGTTCCAATATTGTGAATTCGCATCGGGAGACAACGCTATTCCTACATCACCCATTGCACCGCTACGGGCATCAGGAGAAATGCGTAAAAAAGGAACTGCGGTGGTAATTGTTCCGGCTTTCTGTCCCGATATATTTGTTTGTGCAAAAGATTGTGAACCCATTAGACCGGTAAGCAGGGTGATACCGGCAATTGCAAAGCGTTTAGCCATTCTTCTTCTTGTTAGTTAAAAATATAATTATGGTGTAGAGGTTCCTACGATAGGCTTTGAGCGTTTTGTGAATTGATATAACTTATATATAATTCTGTAAAGGATGGCAAAGATAAGGTAATAATCACGATTTTAAATTATTTTATGGTAAATGATTAAGCGGTTTTTTATCCGCTTAATCATTTATTCGATCCATTAACGCAATAATACGAGTTTCTGGTATGCGGTGGCCGAAATTCCTTTTGAAGTTTTTGCTGTTAGCCTATAAAAATAAACCCCACGGAATAACGGTGTGCCGTTTTCACCAAGGCCATCCCATAATATTTCAGTTCTGTTGCCTGTAGTTACAATGTTCTGTTTCAACGTTCTGGCTAATGCACCCGATGCGTTAAATATCTGCAAGGTTACATCCATTTCTTCTCCTTCCTGGTTGTGTTGAAATACAATGTGTGTTACATCGGTTACGGGGTTAGGGTAGTTGTATATATCGCTGATAAATCCTTTGTCTTTATTTTTAACTTCAAAAGTCACTGTTCCTTCACCTGAATTATTGTAAGCATCCCAGGCTTTTACCCTTAAAGTATGCTGGCCTTCCGGTAAATTATACAGCGGGAAGTTCACATGGCCATTCCGGTAATCATTTTGTTCAGATTCATAGTAATTGTTCATGATATACGGATTCTGAAGATCTTCATCCAGTATAGCTACAAGGTCGTGGCCAATAGAGCTGCCGGATACATTGATACCGTTATCATCATAAAGTTTTACATAAAGCAACGGATTGGGCCCTGTTACACCACCGTTTCTGAATTTATCATTATCAATATATGGCTTTACAATAGGGGCATCATTATCTGCTACGGCATTATGATTGTAATCTCCGATAGTGTAACTGGTGTCTACACCAGCTGCATCTGTTGATTCACTATTGGCATAATAGCTGATTTTCCCCAGGCCATAGTCATAGTTAATATCCTTAGGCGCTACAAAACTTACGGTGAACTTTCCGTTTTTAACTGTGCCTTTTACTTTAGCTACTATATTGGTTTGCAAATTGAAATAAGGATCAGTCTGTTCCGGATTTACCGTTTGCACTTTTCTTATTTTGTCGAAAATAGTTACATAAACCGGGCCATTAAAATTACTAAGCAGATTATTGTTTTTATCTGTTATAGAACCTGAAAGCAGGTAACGGCCAAGCGCTTTTATCGTATCTGTCTCAAAAGTACTGCCAATGTCCTGCATTTCCAGTTTATCAGTAACTACATTATGAACGGGCATTTCCATTTTTAAAGCCGGATCGCCTAAAACCACATATTTGTAGTTGTTCTCATCGGCAAATCTATTCTTGGCTTCGCGCAATGCCTCACCTATAGTTTTCCAGTTACCTGCTGCATCCTTTGTAAATTGAGCAGCAGTATAAGCTTCATTTAAAGCTGTGTTCTGAAATTGATATACCACTTGTGTAGTGGTGATCATAGCAATGGAACCGCTATTAGGATTTATCATCAGCTTGGCACCAGCGGAACGATGTGATGGATCGTCAAACCGTCCAAAATCGCAGGTAGCGGTGACCATTACAGGTAGTTTATTTTTATTTGTCCAGTTACCATAATCATCTGCCGTCAGAATGGCTTCGTGCGACCAGCGTTGAGGGCTGCCATGTCCGCTATAGCTCATCAGGAATGTACCATTATATATCTGGTCATTTATGGCCTTATTTACCATAGGATAACGGCCTCCACTTGGTGTAGATGCTATTACATAAGCATCAGAATAAATTTTATATACATTGAGCACATGGGCCGAATCGTAATAAAAATTACTTACTGTTTCACAATCTTTCATGTGGTTCATACCAAATTGACCAGCATCTTTATCATCTGCCACATAACTCACTACATTTTTCCATGGACCAAAGGAAGCAGGGCTGGCATAGTTTTTAATTTTAACTATCGCTTTATTGGCTTCATCTGCATCAAAAGCTGGAATACGACCGGTACCTATATCTACACGGTTAGAACAACCGGAGCCGGTACAATTTATATCTTCACCTTCATCCAGCAAAGCAAAAAAGTCATCAGAGCTATAAGCGTCCGAACTGTTTGCACTTTCGTAAGTCTGAAAAGTAGGTACAAAATTAGTATTGAATGCAATCCTGTTTTTATAATCAAAAGATGCGGCACCCATGAACAACACATTCCTGATCTCAGGGGTGCCTGTCCTATCGTAAAACATTTTAATAAAGTTCCTTATCCCACCTATATCCTGGCCTCCTGAAGAAAACTCGTTGTAAATCTGATCAGTCTGCGCTACGGCTACGGTCATACCTTCTTTCTGGCGATGAAATGCTGCCAATTCTTCCGCAGCAGCCCTGAATTCGGGAGGGGTAACGATAAGAAAATCTACCTGGCTCAAACCATGAAGATCCTGATTAGGTACTGTGCTTATGCCAAGTTTAACCGGGGCATTAAATTGTGAGCCATCAAAAGCAATAAATTCGCGTAGCCGGTTCCCTGGTCTTACAATGCTGAGATTATTGGAGCTAAGTGTTCCATTTAATGCAGTTGGATTAAGTGGATCTGTAATTTCCCAGACTTTAAGATTAGCATTTGCATTCTGTACGGTATACTCAGCATTCTGACCTGCCGGCAGTGCCGCTGTATTCCAATCGCGGAAGGCCAGTTGGCCGGAAGGGAAGGTAAGCTGTTTGCGATAATTAAGCCTGATGTAATCAATATATCCTGCGGCTGTACCACCGGTATTGTAGCTATAACTGAGCGTGAGATTTCCTCCGGAAGGGAAGGAGCCTGTATAATCTACCGGATCCATAAAAATATTTCCACCGGACGCAGTCATGTTAAGTGCCGTAAGAAAATTATTATTGTAGTTTATTGCTATCGAAGCACCTGCGTCACCTACATTACTTACCGAAGTTTTGAACCCGACATTACCGACAACAGCACCCAGGTTTACATTGAAATTTTGGGTAAGGGTTGCACTGTTCATAGAATTCATTTTGTTTCCCCACCATACCTTACCCATATTGCCCAGATTAAAACTATCGCGCTCTATCAAGGTATAATCGTCAAAGGTGGTAGCAGTGTATGATGATGCACCGGTTGCTGCCTCCGTAGTAATTCTTTTTCCTGCACCCAAGTCAAAATTCAAAAAATAATAACTCTGGTTTTCATAATAATTGCTGGTATGTGTGAACGTTTTATTTACCGAGTCTTTATTCCAGAGTACCGGTCCGTTTGCATAGAACAATATATAGTCATTTTGACCGAAGGTGCTGCCATTGCTACTTACATAAATAGCATTTTCGATAAGATCATCAGGTTGGTCAGGCGTTACTTTTTCAGGCAGTACTGTACCGCCATTACCATATACCCGGATATTTGCGGGATTAATGGACGCAGGATTTGCACCTATACTTTGTAGGAAGGCGTAATCAATTTTGTAAACACCACGGGTAGGAGCACCTATTTTATACCAGTTGCCTGATGCCAATACCGAATTGGGTACTGTAGTTGGTTTCTGCGCTGTGTGGCCACTGGTGCCGTCTTCAAATTCCGTTACTTCCAGATCAAAGGAGACTAACCTTTCGAGGTTGGTACCTGATTTGCGAAATGCCGGAATTTTTGCAAAGGCCACCTGCTGTTTACGCTCTATACCACGGATAACATCGGGCTCAAAGCTATTAGAAACTTGTACATTGGCAGGAAGCTGATCTACCGGCTCTGTTTTAATATTAATCAATTTTACCTGTGGCGTGCTACTGCCGGACAGTAATATTTTTTGAGAAACAATCCCTTTTGCTGAAACAATTCCCGGGTTAACCGTATGATGGCTGACACTTGTCTTTTGTTGTGCTACAGATTGATAACTAATTGCCCCAAGTAACCAGGCACACAAGAAAATTTTCTTCATGCTCAAATATTTATTTTCCCCGATTTAACCGGGCTCTATATAAACGTAAAAATATTATCCTTAGTATTTCTAATGGAATATCCAAAATTACGCTAAAAAAGACACAATTATATGCGTAAGACGTTGGCATCAGGATTGACCAAAGCCTATAAATTAACAATCCTGCACCGGTGAATTGTGCAGGATGGCTAACCATTTCGGTTTAAACTTCAAATGGTAAAGATGACTATACTTTTTTTAGGATATTTCTTACCGATCTGCGTAGCAAAAAGAAAAGAATAATTAACATAACAACCAGCAATACCCCAATAACCCAAGCATCGCTTATCTTGATGTGTAATTCTATTTTTTCGAGCCAGCGCACCATAAACACATGGATGCCAAAGGCAATAAGGCCGGCTATAACCACTGCAGAACTAACCCATGGTAGGAAAAAGCGATTTAATATTCGTCTTAAAGTCGATGGAGCGTAGCCTATCTGTTTCATAAGCGTGATATGTCCTGCAGCCCGTTGCACGGTTATTTCGATAAAAAGAATGAAGGATAACAAGGCCATGCCAACCACGATAAGGGCAATACCACCTACACTGGTTACTATAGCCTGAACCATAGTCCTGATGCGGTTCCAGCGGAGTTGTTCTTCGTTTGTAGTATATTTTTTCTCCTTTAAAAAAGATACAAAATCCTTATCCGACGGGTCCTGCACTTTTACAATCAGCCTGGAGGGTTTGGTGGCGGTGCTTACGCCATATTTTTTATTCATTTCGTCCATAAAAGACTGTGGTACCAGTACAGAGCTGATCCTGTCGGTAAAGCCTACTATTTGTGCGCGGTATTTTTCTTTGCCACGGGCAATACTGATTTCGAAGGGCAGGGCTTTAATAGAGGTTTGAGATAATTGTGGCAAGCCCTGGCTTAAAGCAAATCCATAATTATACAGGTTCAGGAAATCGTTGGACATGATGATAGGTAGTGATGGCTGCCCTGGTTGCCAGGCCCAGTCTTCAGGAAGTACATCCAGGTATTTATTATCAACAGAACCCAGGAACATTTCGGTATAAAAGCTAAGACTTCCACCCATGCTGGCCGACACCGGAAAATTGTTGGAATTAAGTGGCCCCACTTCATTTACACCTTTCAGCTTTTCCAACCCGTTTATTTCGGCAGGGGAAAAAAGATTGTCTTCCGGATCGCGGGCCATGCTTTCGTTGGTTACTTGTTTGCCTATGACTACATAAGCTGCCATGGTATCTTCCTTACCTTTTCCCGAAAGAATTTCCCTGAAATCGAACCAGGCCAATACAGCGATAAAAAGCAATAGAATACCTATGCACAATGCTATCCAGGAGCCATACATGCGCGCCTTTTGTTTACCCGGTCTTAATAATTTTAAAATGATCTTGTCCTGTTGCACAAATATTATTTTTAGAGAAGCCAGTTTTTTACCTGGTAAAATTGTAATGGAAAGTACGCTTATTATTATTCTCGTCTGTAGCGGTAATATCCAGGGAATGTTTCCCTGCAGTACAATGCCCATCAAAGATATAAGTGTATGTATTGCCGGAACGTACGAAGCGGAGCCATTTACCATCCAGCTCGGCCCGGAAAGATTGAACGGAAGTAAGGTTATCTGTTACCGTAAACCTGATGTTTTTTGCTTTGGTAAGTACGGTTGTTTTTTGCAGCGATTTTATAACCGGTGGTACAGTATCTACGGCTACATAGTAATTACCAAAAGTGCGCACTTCAGCTTTAGCCCATCCCTTCTCATACTGCGCTACAGCTGCATCCTGCGGATTATTTCCGGGTAATGCCGCCGCTTTAATATGATGGATAAATACCAGTTTGCTCGCCAGCGCAAAAGGCAATAACTTATTTAACTTAAGGCTAAGATTGGCATAAGTTTGCAAGGGCACTTTGGTATCCTGTATCTGAACAATGTGAGAAAGATATTTTGAGGAAGGCTGCTCACTATACTTCAGACAAATATCATCATAAAGGGCATCTTTATCTGTACGGAATGAAAGAGTATTCGTCTTCAGTTCATTAGCCTTTCCGGCTGTCCATAAAGTACAATCCGGTTCAGTTGCAGTGTCAACATTGCCGGGATACTGTATCGTAAACCGGATGTATGATGTATTACCTGCTGCATCTTTAAGTTCTATAACTACTTCATGTGGTTTAGTATAATCAATATCCATGGCACCATCTGCAGCGTTGAGAAAAGTATAATTGCTAAGTTTGTTACCCTTAATCCTAAACAAAGTCTGATACCAACCCTTATCTTCTTCTTTCAGTTTAAAATCGGCAAAAGCATTTACATAGCGGTTTTCGTCAAAGTCAATATCATTAAGTCTCCAGGAAGATTGTAATGCATCATCCAGGTATAGATTCATTTCATAGACGCCCAATGTATTGCTGCTGCCATTCATATAATCATCAGCCTTAACAGCAATGCGGATATCCTTAGTATTTACAACTAATGGTTTGGCAGTAGTGTAATCACTACCATCTTTTTTTAGTGGAAACAGTTGAGGTTCCTGCTCATACACACTACCAACGTTATATAAGGCAATACTTTTAGGCACCGGTGGCAAATCATCAACAATAGGTAATCCAAACAATGCAGCATTTAAAACATGTTGCGTTTTGGTATCTCTTATTTCAAAATGCAGATGTGGCCCTGTACTTCCACCGGTTGTGCCGGAGAAAGCAATGAATTGACCTTTCTTAACCGGGAATTGATTTGCTGTCAACTTTAAATTTACATCCCAGCTTTCCTGTGCATATTGTTGCTGTACTAAATACTGTTGCAAGGCAGGATAAAAATCGTTCAAATGTCCGTAAAGGGTAGTGTAACCATTTGGATGAGTGATGTAAATAGCATTACCATACCCGCTGTGTGAAATAGATATACGCGATACATAACCATCTGCTGCGGCGTATACTTTCAGGTTCTCTTTTTCATTGGTTTTGAGATCGAGACCGGTATGAAAGTGATTGGGCCGGCATTCGGCAAAATTTCCTGCCAAAGAAATCGGAATGTCCAGCGGGTTGCGAAAATAATCCTGTGGGTAATTGTCCTGGGTTTGTGCAAACAAGCCTGCAGGTAAAATGGACAGAAGGATTAATGCGTATAAAAATTTCATACTGTAATAGAGACGGTGGGCATGCTCCGCATATTTATATAGCCGCAATGGGTAAACTAATATCGTATGCAAGATAGGATATTTTGTGTTTTAGGGAAACGCTTTAAGAGTATAGGAAATTATGATATGGAGCACCACCAATATCCCTCGTAGGGACGGCATTGCATGCGTCCGCTAGTGTTGGACGCATGCAATGCCGTCCCTACGAATGAAATTTTGGGGTGGTGAGATGCCATATAAAGCTCTTTAGCTACGTTCAGACGAGGTGATACCTCGTAAACCACGAGATGGTACCTCGTAAACCACGAGATGGTACATCGTAAATCACGAGGTGATACTTCGTAAACCACGAGGTGATACTTCGTAAACCACGATGTAATACCTCGTAAACCACGAGGTGATACCTCGTAAACCACGAGGTGATACCTCGTAAACCACGATATGATACCTCGTAAACCACGAGATGGTACTTCGTAAACCACGATGTGGTACCTCGTAAACTACGAGGTGGTACCTCGTAAACCACGAGGTGGTACCTCGTGCGGATTGAGGTAAGGCAATATTTTGCCTTACCTAACACACAGAGGTATGAAAAAAGCCGCTGATATACAGCGGCTTATATTTTTAATGTTTTTGGTTATTTTGAATCAGAAGATTCCGGAATCTTCTGTACACTGTCTTTAAAACAACTCCTCTAAATGTTTCTCCAATTCATATTCCGTAGTAATCAACACATCCCTCGGTTTACTTCCCGATGCACCACCTACAATACCTGCCGCCTCGAGTTGATCCATAATACGGCCAGCACGATTATATCCTAAATTGAATTTACGTTGTAGCATAGAAGTAGAACCACTCTGGCTGTTTACCACGAGGCGGGCACACTCTTCAAACATCTTATCTCTTTTCGAAAGATCTACCGATTCCCTTTCTATACGTTCGTCTTCGGCACCTTCATATTCCGGGAGTTCAAAGGCCGTAGCATAGCCCTGTTGGTTGCCGATAAATTCTACGATACGCTCTACTTCCGGCGTATCTACAAAGGCACATTGCAAACGTAACAATTCACTGCCATGCGATACCAGCATATCACCACGGCCTATCAATTGATCAGCACCACTGGCATCCAGAATGGTACGGCTATCTACCTTGGCCGATACCTTAAAGGCTATACGGGCAGGGAAGTTGGCTTTGATAATACCGGTAATTACATTTACCGAAGGGCGTTGTGTAGCAATGATAATATGAATACCCACCGCACGGGCAAGCTGTGCCAGGCGGGCAATAGGCATTTCCACCTCTTTACCGGCGGTCATGATCAGATCCGCAAACTCATCTATTACCAATACAATAAACGGAAGGTATTTATGCCCGTTGTTCGGGTTCAATCTGCGTTTTATAAACTTGTCGTTGTACTCTTTAATGTTACGGGCTCCGGCATCTTTCAACAGTTCGTAACGATTATCCATTTCTATACAAAGTGCGTTCACCGTATTCACCACCTTTTTGGTATCGGTAATAATAGGTTCTTCTTCGCCAGGCAGCATAGCCAGGTAATGTTTCTCAATAAGGCGGTAAATAGAAAGTTCCACCTTTTTGGGATCCACCATTACAAACTTCAGTTGTGATGGATGTTTTTTATACAGCAGAGAAATCAGGATCGCATTGATACCAACCGATTTACCCTGACCCGTAGCACCCGCCATAAGCAAGTGTGGCATGGTGGCCAGATCCACTATATAGTTTTCATTATCAATCTTTTTACCCAGTGCAATAGGCAGGCTCATCTTATTGTTCACAAACTTATCGCTCGACAATAAAGTACGCATCGAAACAATCTGTTTGTTAGTATTCGGCACCTCTATACCAATGGTTCCTTTACCCGGTATAGGCGCAATGATACGGATACCAAGCGCTGCAAGATTCAAAGCAATATCATCTTCCAGGTTACGGATCTTGGAGATACGGACACCTTCAGCCGGTACAATTTCATAAAGCGTTACCGTAGGTCCAACTGTAGCCGTGATGCGCTGTATCTCTATACCAAAACTACGCAGCGTACTGATGATCTGGTTCTTATTTTTCTCCAGTTCTTCCCTGTCCAGCGATATAGCGCCTTGTTCTATTTCTTCCAGCAGGTCGAGGGTAGGGAACTTATAGTTGGGTAAGTCCAATGCAGGATCATAAGGCTCACCACTTTCTACAGTAATATGGGCGCCATGTGCAGGCACTGCTGTTTTTTCTTCTACTGTTTTTACTTCAAAAGAAAGCTCGTCAGTTGCCAACTCTTCTTCGGCTATTTCTTCCTCTTCGTATTCTTCCAGTGCGTCTTCAATATCTTCTTCCTGTGGTTCATTTACGAACAAGGCTTCCTGCGGCAATTCCAGGTGTATGCCACCTTTCACTTCTTTAGGTTTAAGTTGCTCTTCAGTTGGCCTTTCAATGATGGTCATCTCCAATTCAGCGGCACTTACATCTTCTTCGTCTTCCAGTTCTATATGCTGTTCTGTATCTTCTTTCAGGCGGTTATTACTGCCCGTTGTTATCGTTATTTCCTGTTGTTCTTCTTCTCTTTCCGGAAAATTATTTTCGGTTCTGTAATTGCTGAAACCTTTAAATTTATCATCTCCGGGTTGTGCTTCTGCCGTGCCTAAAGGCATATCTTCCACATCTATTCTTCGTGCCGGTATCAGGTTTTTAGCCCTTTGCAATAATGGCTTGATATCCCATTGAAATACAATAAAAGCGAAGAAACAAAATACCGTAATAAGCATAAATACGCTACCGGCCTTACCCAGAAAGCCATTGCTCCATTCAACCAGACCATTGCCCAATGCGCCACCCAGTGGGAACTCACTATCGGGAAATGCAAAGGAAAGCAGCGGGCAGATAAACAGGAAACCTAAAGCCATCCAGCGTATCCACTTCATGGTATGGATTACTTTGCGGCCGTAAACAAGGTTAATACCCCAGGCACTAAGCCATATGGTAAATAAAAGGGCTGCAATACCTACACCTCGGTACACCAATAAATGTGCTGCAGCCGCGCCCAGGCGACCACACCAGTTTTCCACCGGCGATTTATCATGAAAAAGAAAATTGAAAATACCTTGTGATGAAATCAGGTGGTTTTGATCCTGCTGCCAGGTAAAGCAATAGCTGATAATGGATAAGGTGAAAAAACAACCTATAAGCAGGCATATAAAACCTGTGGCCAGGCGGATATTCCTCTTCCTGGCGGCTGTTAGATTAATGTCTTTACTTGCAGGCGCTGTTTTTTTTGTAGATGTTGCTGATGCTTTTTTAGTTTTAGTAGCTGCCATTTTTTATGATGATACCCTGATGTAATTATTTAATATGAATTGTGGGGCAAAAGTAATCTTAATTCTTTTCAATATAGATTGAATTAATCCGCTCATTGTGCTCTGTTTTCGAGCATGAATTCCCCGTACCTTTGCTCCTGTTTTTGCGAAAATATTGAATTGGAATTACAGCAGGCAACTGCAAATCAATATTGGCAAACGTTTAGCGATTGATTATACAGGCAATTTAAATAAATAAATTTGGATTCTAAGAAGACTGGTGGCTTATCAACCTTAAAACGTATTTTTTCATATACCCGGCCTTATAAAAGCCGTTTGATTACCAGTATATCACTGGCAATCATCCTGGCTGCCCTTGCGCCGGTGAGGCCTTATCTTATCCAACGTTCTGTTGATCATTTCATCATCAATAAGTTGTTGGAAGGACTTATCTGGATCACGGTGATTCAACTGGGGATCTTATTAGCAGAAACAGTGTTGCGATTTATTTTTATGTACATAACCAGCTGGCTGGGGCAAACTGTGGTAAACGATATTCGCCAACACGTATTTAAAAAGATCATTAATCAAAACCTCGCTTTTTTTGATAATACACCTATCGGAACATTAACCACCCGAACGGTAAATGATATTGAAGCCATCAACGATATTTTTTCCGAAGGACTGATCTCTATTATTGCAGATGTATTGACCATTATAGCTATAATGAGCATCATGTTTTACACAGACTGGCGCTTGACACTAGTGAGTCTTGCTGTATTCCCGGTGCTGATTATTGCTACTTATTTCTTTAAGGAAAGTGTCAATAAATCCTTTCACCAGGTAAGAAATGCGGTGTCGAAACTTAATGCCTTTGTGCAGGAGCACATTACCGGCATGTATGTGGTACAGGTATTTGCAGCAGAAGAAAGAGAAGTGAAAAAATTCAGGGCAATCAATAAAGATCATCGCGATGCTAATATCAGGGCCATTTTCGCTTACTCGGTATTCTTTCCAATAGTCGAAATTATCCTCGCCATCTCGATGGGTATGCTGGTGTGGTGGGGCGCTTCGCGTATGTTGGATTATCGGGTTACACAGGGCGTTATCATTGCGTTCATCATGTATCTCAATCTGCTGTTCCGTCCGTTGCGTATGCTTGCCGATAAGTTCAACACGCTGCAAATGGGTATGGTGGCAGGCGAAAGAGTGTTGGGTGTGTTGGACAGTGAAGAACATTTGCAGGATAATGGGTCTTTAAATCCGAAACACCTTAATGGAAGTGTTGTTTTTGAAGATGTTCATTTCGAATATAAAGAAGGTATTCCGGTGTTAAGAGGCATTTCCTTTGAAGTAAAAGCGGGAGAAACTGTTGCCCTGGTGGGCCATACTGGTGCGGGCAAAACTTCGATCATCAGTATTCTTAACCGTTTGTATGAAATAAAGTCGGGAAGGATCCTCATTGATGGTCATGATTTAAAAGACTATGATATTGCAGGTTTGCGCAACCATATAGGAATTGTGTTGCAGGATGTATTTCTCTTTTCCGGAACTATTCTCGATAACATTACCATGCGCAACGAAGAAATATCCCGCGAACGGGTTATAGAAATCTGCAAACTTTTAGGTGTTCACGATTTTGTAATGCAGCTACCGGATAATTACAATTTCAATATCCGTGAGCGAGGTAATATGCTTTCTCAGGGCCAGCGACAGTTGATCTCGTTTGCCAGGGCTTTGTTATACAACCCTTCCATACTGATACTGGACGAGGCCACAGCTTCTGTAGATACAGAATCGGAAATATTGATACAGCGGGCTATTGAAAAACTGATATCCGGGCGTACCGCTATTGTGATCGCGCATCGCTTGTCTACCATTCGCAAAGCAGATCAAATCATCGTGTTGGATAAAGGTGTCATTATTGAAAAAGGTGATCATGATGAATTGCTGACTTTGAAGGGAATTTATTATAAAATGTACACCACCGCATTAGCTGCAGAGCAACCGCTGGCATAACTTCCGGTTAATTCAATATTGTTTTCAGATTATATCGGGAATGCCACACTTTTATGCAAATAATTATACTACATTCGGGATCGTAATTTTTTAAAATGAAAAGAATTATTCTTTTTTCCCTGCTTTGTTTGGCAGCAAAACCCTTAGTAGCGCAAAATATATTTGCTTATGATGACCAGGCAATCAACAGAGATAATGTTGGTATTTTTGCCTCTTTTTCTATTAATTCCTCAGCCCCTATGATAAAAAGGGGAGACGGGTATTCTCACACAGCTAAAGGCGCATTAAGTACTATACCGGCTATTGGTGTCTTTTATCAGAAGGGTATCGGAGAAAGACTTTCCATAAGAGGGGGTGTTTCTATAGGCTATGCCAGTTATGCTTACAAATATGCGCAGTCTTTCGATAGTTTGACAGAAAATTTTACTCCTGTATTGAGTTCTAAATTCAATAAATACACCAAGGTAAAACATGGCTCTGGCTTTGTACTTCCACAGATAGATCTCGGTTATATATTTGGCCCGTTTAAAAAAATGTACCTGTTAGAAGTGAGGGGTGGGATAGGGCTACACGCTTATCTGAAACAAGCAAGTGATACCATAGTAAGTGCCGAGGGAAATGTTACAGACCCTAAGGACCGGTTTACTTATTATTATCATTCTACCGAGCGTGCCGAGTATGGACAACCTGAAGTTTATGGCTCTGTAGTAACTAATATTTATGTAGGACTGCGCTGGCAAAAAACAATGAGTAATTTTTTAAATCATTTTTCTATTGGCATACAGGCTACAATACCGGTATCTACCACAAATGCAGGCTTCTCTGAAATTGAATATAAAAACGAATCGTACCAGGTGATTACCAGGGAGAAGGTTGAAATGAGCCTTTTTAATTTTGGCATCAGGGCGGCTTATAGCTTCTTATAGCAAGCGTTGGTTGTATTAAGTGTTATGTTAAAACAAACGCGGTTTTAAACACACAATATCAAAACCCTTACCTTTGATCTATGATTTTCAGATTTGTTTTATTCCTGTTTATTTTATTTTTGGTTATCCGCTTTGTAATGCGTTTTGTACTGCCCATTATGAAAATGACGCGTATGACACACCAGCATATGAATGATATGCGTAAGAAGGTGGATGAAATGCAACAACAGCAAACTACGCAAAAACATAAGCGCGTGGATGGCGATTATATTGATTACGAAGAAGTAAAATAATATTCCTACTTACGTTATTTTCTTTCCTTTTTGTTCCCTGATCATAGGGCCATATTCCATTTTTCTGGCCAATGCTGAAAGGCATATAGCTAACCTTTTTGCTTTGGTCGTTTCAGTTTTTGCCTCATTTACCCAGTTGCTGAAGTAACGTTGATGCGATGGCGCCAGTGATTGAAAATAGGCGAGGGCATCAGGCTCATCAGCAAGACATTCCAATAATTCAGGAGCGATTTCAAGTGGGCTATCATCTTTAGCCAAGGCTACTTTAAGCATAGCACCCTTTCTTTTGCCAATACCTTTCCGCATAGCAGCATTTAAAGCCATAATAAAGTTGCCATTACCCATAGGCATTACTGCCACACTTTTAACTGCATAGCTATCCAGTTTACCTTTTACCCGGAAGGATTTTTTATTGCCCGGAAATATTTCCTGCGCAATGTCTGCAGGTATTTCAATATAAGTCCATCCGGTCTTCTCGCCTTGTTCTTCGAATTGATGGATTGTAGTGGTATAGGTGATCATGATTTTTAAATTTGTCTTTTGGTAGAGACGCACAATTGTGCGTCTTAATCCTGTTTCTGAAATGTTGAAGACGCGATGCATTATGTCGCTACTCATCACATTAATTTATGTTTTTCCAGAAAAGAACAACATTGATTGATCACCCAAAGTTCACTTTGTCTATGAGGAGAATGGCCTGCGTTTACAACCATATATTTATCCGCAGATCCTGATACCTGGTTCACTATTGCTTCTACTTGTGCTACTGTTCCATACTCATCTTCCATGCCTTGTACAACCAGCACCGGGCACATTATTTGTGGAAGAAAATGCTCAATATTCCAATCCCGATAAGCAGGCGAAAGCCAGGTTTCTGTCCAGGCATCAAACAAGGCCTGGGTTTTGTCTCCATGATATTTTTCAAGTCTTTCTTTAAGGTTTGTAGTACGGTATTGTTCTTTAGCCTGAATGATTCCATCCAGCGTTTCTTCTTCTACAAATACATGTGCACCTTCGGTAATAACAGCTTTTATTTTTGCAGGATATTTTGCTGCCGCAAGTAAAGCAATGGTACCACCATCACTATGTCCGAAGAGAATAGGATTTGTAATGTTATATTTATCCAGAATGGTCATCAATAGGTCTGCTTCTGTTTCCATATAATTAACCTGCCTGTGTTCATAAGGGAAAGGTGCGGAATTGCCGTATCCCCAACGATCATAAATAAAGGTATTCGCATGTGCAGCATCTGCCATTTTCTGCGGAAAGTCGCGCCAGAGCGCAACACAGCCTAAAGAGTCGTGAAGAAAAACGATAGTATCAGTACTACCCGGGGTTTTATGTTGAACAATATTAATCTTCAGTTCTTCCATGCAATTATAAGCCTTTAACAACAAATCTTTTAATGTTCGAGTACAGGAGATACTTTCTTTGAAGTCCTGTAAGCAGTGCCTTTAAACAAGCATACCAGTTCTCCTTTTTCATTGGTTGTACGAATATCATACAATCCTGTTTTATTGCCAAGATGTATTTCTATTGCTTCAACATAAAGCTTATCGCCTGCCAATGCAGGCCTGGTATAGGTTATAGACACATCCAATGCTACGGTAATCAGACCATGCGAATTGCAGGCAAATGCAAAAGCAGAATCTGCGGCGGAAAATAATATACCACCATGAATCCGCTCAAATCCATTCAGCATGTCCTCCTTTACGGTGTAATGCAGGCGGCAATAGCCTTCGCGTATTTCATCTATTTTTAATCCCAGCCAGGCAGTAAAGCGATCACGGGCTACCATGATCTTCAATACTTCTTGTGGTGTTATTTTTGATTCCATGAATTTTTAAATTTATGCTTTATACCAATTCTAAATATAAAATAGTTCAATTAATCTCGCAGCGACGCCGCGCCGCTGCGAGATTGGATTATAAAAATTGAGCACTTTTATAATCAGTAATGGTATTATACCTACTTGCTGTTTTCTTTTTGTCGCATTAAAGTTAAAAGGAAAATCAGGATCATTTTTAGATTTTAGAGAAAGACAATCTTGTCGGCATTGTTTTATTCTTGCCAATAAAAAAACCTTCGCAATTATGCGAAGGTTTTTTTCAATCTTTCAAATCTGATTATTTCATGATCTCAAACTTGCGGATCACAAAGCCTTTATCCGTTTCGATCCGGATGGTGTATACACCGGAAGCAAGGCCGGAGGTATTCAACTTGTGTTTGTCCGGGCTATCTGCTTTTGCTGTTGAGATCATCTGGCCAACAACATTATACAGTGCGACCTGTTTCATGCTGAAGTTCTTCTTATTCTCAATAATTACAACATCTCTGGCAGGGTTAGGATATAAGATCAGCTCTTTACTGTCTTTGATCTGATCGATACCTGTGCCGCCACTAGCATCATATACATCAACAGTCCTGGATTTTCCTGCACTGTCGCTGCACTCTCCTTCAAGAATAACAGTAACGGTATAGATACCATTGTTAGCATATCTATGTTGTACCACAGGCCCAACTGCTGTTGGCGAACCATCTCCAAAATTCCAGATGTACCCGGTAACATATTGAGGGTTCAGAACATTGAATGTGTAAGTAGCCGTGTCGCCATGCACCGCATTGATAATACCACTTGGCGGGTCTTTAACCAGGATATTGATATTGTCTGATCCTACGCATGAATATATATCTGTAACTACTACATTGTAATTACCGGTAGTATTTACGTTGATCGTCTGACTGGTACTGTTTGTACTCCAAAGGTAAGAAGCTCCGGGGTTTCCAGCATTTAAGGTCAATGTATTGCCATAACAGAAAGCAGTGTCATTACCCAGATCCACTATTGGTAATGGATGGAAGGTAACTTGTACTGTATCAGAGCCTCTACAATTTGCAATGTTATTTACCGTTACAAAATAGTTTCCGGTTGTGGTTACACTTCTGGTCTGGCTTGTTGAAGCATTATCCCAAAGGTAGGTCTCACCAGGATTTCCGGCATCAAGTGTTACTGTTACTCCCTCACAAACATCCTGATTACTACCAAGGTTTACCGTAGGTATGGAATAGAATGTAGTTACTACAGTATCGCGTGCTGTACAGTTAAAGCCATTGGTAACTCTTACATAATAAGTACCGGTATTAGTTACCGTTCTTGTTTGCCCTGTTGTTCCATTGTCCCAAAGGCGCGATGCAGCAGGATTACCGGCGTTCAACACATAGTTTACGCCAAGACAAAGATTGGTATCATTACCCAGGTTGACTACAGGTGTAGGATTAACAGTAACATTGATCGTATCATTTTTAGAACAGTTGCTGCTATTGGTCACTTTTACGTAGTATGTGCCAGTGGCCGTTACATTCCTGGTCTGATTTGTTGATGCATTATCCCAAAGGTAAGTACCGCCTGTATTTCCTGCGTTTAGCGTAAGTGTATTGCCGGAGCAGAAAGTAGTATCATTTCCGATAAATACAGTTGGTATCGGACTTACATTTAAGGTAACAACTGCTGATGTGTCTTTACAACCAGTAGCTGTAGTAGTAGCAATTACACGGTATGTACCTGCAGTGCCGGTAGTATAAGTACCGTTAGTTGCACTGCTAATGTTACCGGCAGCATCGCGCCATTGGTAAGTTCCTCCGCCACCAGCAGTAAGGGTAGTAGTTGCACCGCTACAAATAGTAACAGTACCTGACGGAGTGATCGTTGCAACAGGATTGGGATTTACTGTAGCAATAACAGGAGTACGTGGTGTGCTGCTGCAAATAGCTGTGCCATTAATCACCATTTTTGGGCGGCTGCTTAATAGTGTACTGTTCATGGTAGATGCATCACAAATTGCTGATGGTAATTGATTATCTGCTTCATAATAGCTATGAGATACAAAAGGAGTGGCATCATATTTAACTGTTGTGCCAGTGCCACCGCCATTGTTATTACTCCAACAGGTTTGAATAACCAGGTTAGAGGTTCCATCCCATAGGTAAGGGCTGGAGAAATTAACGGTGACAAGACCTGATGCAGGTGTAGTTAGTCCCGCTGGGGCAGTGGTTGTATAAACAGGAGTGAGACCACCAACAGGAGTAGTTGTTAGTGCGGCTGCGGCCGTAGTTCCGATGCTCATGTTAAAGCCCTCAAATAATCCACCTCCTGCTACAACATCAAATGCAAGAGAATAAATATTACCAGCTGTTAATCCGGCTGCATTCAATTCTGCAGCTGTAATCAGATTCTGACTCTTAAATCCACCATAATAATGATCAAATGGACTTATTTCATCAGCAGAAGAGGTCGAAGATACAGTGGTAGAAGCTCCAGCTCCAACTGTTACTACTCCTTGCACCGGAATTTCTGAACCTACATAATAGGTTGTAGTACCAGTAATAGATGGAGTAGTGAATGAATTGCCTGAAGCTAAGCTTGTTCCTCCGGTTAGTCCTGAATACCAGCGCAGTGTTCCATCGGTACCTGTCGCTCCTAGGGTTAAGGTGCCTGGCCCACAACGACTTGCAGGAGTAGTTCCGGTAATGGCAGGATTATATACTCTTGCAGTATCAGAGGTGGAGTTGAGACAAGTTGTACCGGCACTGTTCATGATATTAGCTCTGTAATAAGTAGTGCTTGTAGTTACTGGTGTAGTATATGTTGTGGTATTAGCTCCGCTTACATTTGCAAATGTTGTATTGTTAGCAGAAGATTGCCATTGGATTGTTGCAGCACCATATCCTGTAGCCGGAGTTAATGCCAGTGTTGCAGTTCCTGATACACAAATGGATGATGGTGTAGCAGTAGCAGTTACTGCAGCTGGTAACACTGTTTGTATTGTAGTGTCTACTGCAGCACAAAGTGTTGTTGCGTTGGAAGCATTGGCAATATAAGTCGCTGTACCTGGTGTCGTAGATTTCAGATAAACTGTTGCAGCATTGGTGCCTGTTGTATAAGGAACAGTTGCAGCCGCATCTGTATATAGATTTGTAACGGGTGTCCAGTTGTACGTGTTGAAAGAACCCACAGTAGAAGTAACAGCAAGCGGAGTAATTGCGCCATTACAGATAGTCTGATCAGCTGTAATAGTAAAGGCAGGTGCTGTATTTACAGTAGCTATTACTGGTACACGTGGTCCACTACAAGGTGGCTGATTGAAAATTATATTCAGACGCTGTGTATTCAACGTCGGAGTAGGGTTATTAGTTGCAAGATCTGGAGACGTTGCACTCGTTGTTGCCGATGCGCAAGTATTATTTGTGGTAGCTGTAAAATAAGTGATTGCGTTATTAGTCTGGTCGTTACCGGTTTGTCTTAAATCAACTAATATATTTGAAATACCGTCCCATACATAAGGAGTGGCAAATGTAATCGTATTGGCACCAATGGCATGAGTATAAGTCGATGGCCCGTATACAGTGGCCAGCCCTGTAGTAGTAAAAGCAGTAAGCGTTGACGGTGCTGTACCCATTGCAACGGTAAAGTTGGTAACGTTGGTACCATCACCCAAGGTTGTAATATTGAAAGTAATAGATGATATGTTACCGGCATTCAATCCGGCAGCGGTCAATTCAGCAGCAGTGTAAACCATCTGGCACCAATATTGCTTCCATCTGTTACAGAAAGCGGTTGGTTGTGATGTAGCTGAAGTGAGTGTACTATCTGTTCCTATTGTAGCGTTAACAGTTGAACCCGATTCAGCACTAACATAATAAGTAGTGGTAGTATTAATAGTAGGTGTTGTGAACGGTGAACCGGTACCTAATGAGGAACCTCCTGACGAAGCAGCATACCAATTAATTGCACCTTCTGATGCAACTGCTCCTAACGTTACCGTTCCATTACCACATCTTGCTCCCGGTGTGGTTGCAGTAATTAATGGATTATTTACCCTTACCGTATCAGATACTGAACCAAGACAAGTAACTCCTGCACTGTTCACGATATTAGCTCTGTAATAAGTAGTACTTGTTACAGGCGTAGTATATGTTGCGGTTGTAGCTCCACTTATATTGGCAAATGTTGTATTATCAGCAGAAGATTGCCACTGGAATGTTGCAGCACCATATCCGGTAGCCGGATTTAATGCGAGTATTGCAGTTCCCGATACACAAATCGGGGATGGCATAGCAATAGTAGTTACTGTAGCCGGTAATACTGTTTGTATTGTAGTGTCAACTGCGGCGCATTGTGTCGTTGTATTGGAAGCGTTTGCCACGTAAGTAGCTATACCTTCAGTTGTTGATTTCAGGTAAACCGTTGAAGCACTGGTGCCCGTTGTATATGGTATTGTAGCTGCAGCATCAGTATAAAGATCCGTAATTGGTGTCCAGTTATATACATTGTACGAACCAGCTGGGGAGGTAACAGTAAGCGGAACAATACCACCATTACAAACAGTTTGATCAGCTGTAACACTGAAAGCGGGTGCTGTATTTACAGTTGCCGTTACTGGTACACGGGGGCTGGCGCATGCAGTCTGTCCTACGAAAACGGTATTAAGCCTGGATGTTGAGGTTGTAGGCGTAGGCCCCGAAGTGTAAAGTGATGGTGTGGCACTGGAAGTAAACGCATAAACAGTAGTGTTACCTGGTGTCGCGGTAAAGTAAGTTATTGCATTATTAATATTATCCACCCCTGTTTGTCTTAAATCAACTATAATATTCGAAGTCCCATCCCATGAATAAGGACTACTAAAAGCGATAGTATTTACGCCTATTGTTTGAGTATAGGTTGAAGGACCGTAAACAGGTGTGAGGCCTGTAGTGGTAAATGCAGATAATGTTGTGTTCGAAGTTGTACCAAGCATTATAGAAAAGTTGGTAACGTTAGCAGCATCACCAATTGATGTGATGTTAAATTTTAGTGCCGTAATGTTTCCAGCTCTAAGACCAGATGCAATCAGTTCATCAGCTGTAAATACCATTTGATGCCAATACTGCGTATGTCGATTCATAAATGCAGTTGGGTAACTTGTACCAGAAGTTAGTGTAGTGGCTGTTCCGATAGCAACTTCACCTGGTGAAGCGCTTTCAGCTTCTACATAATAAGTTGTTGTATTTGAAATGATCGGTGTAACATAAGGTGAACCGGTTGCAATGCTTGGTCCACCAGTCTGAGTATTGTACCATTTCAATGTTCCTGAACTTGCTGTAGCGCCTAAACTTAATGTACCTGTACCACAACGTTGTGCCGGTACTGTGTTGGTAACAAGATTGGTAAATGTAACTAATACCGGTGTTGAAGTAGTACTTAACGTTCCACCACAAGTTACTGTAGCTTTAAAATAAGTAGGCACAAGCGGGATGGTAGTATATGTTGAAGAAGTTGCTCCATTAATAACAGTATAGTTTGTTCCATCAGTTGAACTGTACCATACATAAGCTACAGCATTACCTGTTGTTGGAGTCTGTAAGGATACTGTTACTGGTGAACCCAAACATATGGTCGAAGGCGATGCAACAG
Source organism: Taibaiella sp. (assembly GCA_041660405.1). Classification (GTDB taxonomy): domain Bacteria; phylum Bacteroidota; class Bacteroidia; order Chitinophagales; family Chitinophagaceae; genus Taibaiella. Next base: position 66,373 of record JBAZWL010000006.1, read on the forward strand.
TATTGCCAGGTGTTGGTGTAGTACAAGTGAACGCCGGTACGGCATCAAACTCATCTGCTCCGATATCATAGAAAAGAGCGCCACCATTCACAGAACCTGTAGGCCCGGGACGATTGTTGCCGTCATAATCTGTATTGAACAATGCAACATTTGTTCCTGCACTCTCTAATACGTTTGCTCCACCTGCAGGAATATGTAAATAAGTAGCATCAGCACCAACGGTACTGATAAACGATGGATTATTATCTAAAGAAAACTGGTCACGCGTGATCATGGCAGCTTTATATGCTGTAAGATCCTGGTAAGCATTAGTTCCATCCCAGAAAATAACTTTGCTTGCAGAAGGTGTTCCCGAATAGAAGGAATTGGTATTTGAAGCAGCGGCATAAGTAGTCAATGTAGTTCCGCTACGCATATATGATACCGTTTTTCCGGATCCGACAGCTGTAGCCAGATTTACTACCAGGTTATTTTGTAGCAAAACTGTCGGTGACGTATTTGTATAGATACCTGTAGCGGTAAAGTTTGTACCACTACTGGTTATAGCACCTATACGTACTGTATTATTGTAAATATTGGAATTGCCTGAAGAAATGTAAATACCTGCAAGGCCAAGATAAGGTGATGAAGTTGAGGAAAATACTGTTGAAGCAAGATCACCAACCAGGTTATTGTAGATATTAGCAACTGAACTTGCATTATAAATACCATAAACCACACCACCCGTGCTACTCATGTTTAAACCGTAAACCTTATTTTTATAAACATTAAACGTAGTTCCGGAAGTTCCTGTATTGATACCATAAACCGATCCACCTGTTCCTCCTGTAGAATTTAGGATGTAAATCGTATTTCCGGAAATGTCAATAGTGGTTCCACTCCCTACGCGGATACCATACATTGTTGTTCCGCTTAAACCAGAAAAGTTATATATCTGGTTATTCTGAAACACTTTAGTTCCGGCAGCAGAAGCCTGGGAAATACCATATAGTGTACTTGCTGTAGCTGCAGTAGAACTTAAATTAGTTATCGTATTATTATTTATTGTTTCGCTGGAAGATGCAGATGCGGTGAATATTCCGTATAACGTTCCGGCACCGCTCCTGCTAATATTATTAACAGTATTACCGTTTACAGACATTGTGGTAGCTGCTCCCCAGGATATTCCATATGAAGTTCCTGTAGTAGTTAGTAACGCTATATTTTTAACCTGGTTGCCATTAATATTAATAGTATTGGCACTTGCGCCTGTACCATTTACAATACCTGTAAATCCACCAGAAGAAGAGGTAAGTGAAATGTCAGATATTGTATTACCACTAATATTACAAGTTGGGGTAGCAGAGGATAACCCTGTGAAGTTGATACCTTGAAATGCTCCGGCAAAGGTACCTGTAAGTGTCAGAGTTCCTGTTCCTGCATTGCTTGCATAACCAATAGTATTAGCTGTAATTTGAACATTCTGTCCATAAGTACCACTCACAAAATAAATACCATACATGGTACCTGCAGCTGTAAAGTTGTTTGTTGCGGTCTGATATATTTTATTGTTGGCAATCGTCCAGTCTGTATTTCCTGTAAGTGCATATACACCGGCACAACCACCAGTAAGGAAATAGTCGAAAATCTCATTGCTGGCAATTACGATATTGCTATTTGCAATAGTAGCACTGCCAGTAGATCCTTGCGAATAAATTCCTTTTGATGGTAATGTTGTAGCTCCGGTAGCTCCTATTTTACAATTTACAATAGTATTGTTATCGTTTCCGGTAACAGTACCCGTAGCAAAATAGATAGTCCCGTTATTTGTGCCTAAAGATCCTGTAGAGGCACCCAGTACAGAGCAATTAACTATGGCAATATTACTGGCATCGTTTATAAAACGGATGGTTGAAGTATTAGCTGAAGATGCAACGCTTGTATTGGAAATAGTAAGCCCATTATTTACCCCATCAATAGTAACATAAGTAGCACCATTGAAATCAATAACGGGGTTGTCATTGCTTAAGTTTGTAATGGTTAATCCTGTTACACCAACGGCCGGACGAATGGTTAATGTCCTGGACGAACTTACGCATGGATTAACAGGGAAAGTGATCGGAAAGGTTTCATTTGCTGATGTGCCAATATATCCTGTTTGCAATTCCAATACTGTATTTCCGCCAAGACCATTTGCATTAATATAAGTTAAGGCATTGGTTAATGATGTAAAGCCTCCTGCAGGGGTATTAGGCAATCCTGGTCCAATGGCTACAGTTCCGCTCATCGTACCACAGGCAGTAGTAGACTGTGTTGCTGTCAATGGTGTTACCAGGTTATAAACAGGGCCGCCACAGGTAGTTCCGGTAGCATAAGTGTATACATAATAAGTATAGTTGGTACCACCACTCAAACCAGGGTCTGCAAATGTAGTGGCCACGCCTGCAGATACTACTTTTCCCAAACCTAAAGTCTGACCAACGGTGTAAGTCGTTCCACTTTCAGGGTTGGTTACTGTTGATCCTTGAGGGTATCTAACGACTACATAACCTGCAGGGCTTCCTGTAGCTGCAGTAAAACTTCCTGAAATTTGTGAGGTAGAGTTAGGTGTTAATACAAGAGCAGTAGCCTGAGTAGCTGGTGCAGCACAAGGTGCTTGTGCCCCTACTGCAAAAACACTAAATAAGGTACCTGAAGAATTATTGGTTAATGTTATTGAACTTATCGTTTTGAAGTAATTCGCTCCTGCTATGGCAACCGGTATTTCATACAGGTATTGGCAGGTACCACCATTACAGGTCGTAGAGTTGTTATTGATTCTGTAGTATGATTGGGAAGTAAGCTTATAAGTACCACCACCACCACACCAGTCCGGAGCAGCAGGTGCGTTTGTAATGGTTTGTGATGTAGCATCAGTAAAATTAACTACAGCGGTAAAGCTAGATGCGCCGCTACCACCAAGGCAAACAAGGTATAGTTTTGCAGCTGATACAGGAGTAGTTAAGGTAAGCGTTCCGGTAGCATTATATGCCATCTGCAATACGTTGTTATTAGTAGCTGTTCCGTTACCGTAAGATTGCAGGGTATAAGTAATCCCTGTGTTATTCGTAACGTTGGTACTTGTAACGGTATTTGTAGCAGGCAAAGCCGTTGCACCCGAAGCGCATATGCCACTACCGGGATTAAAAGTTGAACTCACAAATACATAAGGTGGTACGGCCACATCGGCAGAAGCGTTAGTCGAAAAACTTCCCGCTCCTACGGCTCCATCTGCCACAATATCTGCATTAAAGCCCGTGACAGGAACATTCGAAAATTGAGCAAAGGCCGGCAACATAAAGGCACAGCACAATAGCATCAGTAAAGTAATCTTTTTCATCATAAAATTTGGATTTTAAAACTGCCTATGGTTATTCAGGACATAGGTAATCCTCAAAAGAGTTTTAATAGGTAGGGTTTGATAAAAGTTAAGTGATTAAAAATTGTGTCTACTCGTAAATGGTTAATATTCAGCATTAAATAAAAATAAATGCTCAAAAATCTTACACAGTTAAAGAATTCTTAAAGAAAAGGTAAATGTAGAACTTTAATTTTGAATTTATTACCGAAAAAGTGCGTCTCATTCGATTCTTTTGTTAAAGAAAGAAGGGTCATAATGAATTCATTATGATTTAATTACTTCATAATCAAACGTATGGATAAAAAAAAGCCCCGAAACGAATTTCGGGGCTGCAAATACATAAAGATGTGGATAGTTAATCTTTTATTGTCGTTTTTGGCTTACGCATAATAGCTACTACTTCTACCACAAAACCTGCTATAATCAATATAGGTGCAAGCGTAATACGGCGGAAGCTATAGATCTCCTCTTTATTAAAAACATGAGGATCCGTGCTTTTGCCACCAGCCATAAGCACAAAGCCCAGAAGGATAAGCGCAAGGCCGGCAAACATGATGTAATAATTCGTTTTATCAAAAAGGAAAAGAGAATTTCCAGGTTTTTTACCTTTTGAAGTATCTTTTGGTGGATTGACTACTGCCATGATAATTTGTTTACGGGGTCAAAAATAATGTATTGATTTGATTCTTTGCTATAAACCTAATAAAGATCGTCTAATTTTAATTTAAGGTATTTTACTACCGATCTGTGTGTACTCAAAACCGAGATCAGAACACCAAGCAGCAAAATGATTACAATCAGGATACTGATGGAAAGATAATCTTTGAAAATGCTAAGCTGTGACAAAACAGAACTTGCAAAATACATCAGTAAGAATAAGCCCGCTACAGCAATAAGTCCACTTATGAGCCCGGTAACAATAGCCCGTTTATCAAATGGTTTTGCAATGAACCATCGGGTAGCGCCTACCATTTGCATGGTTTTTATCAATATTCTATTACTGAACATGGCCAGTCTTACGGTGTTGTCAATAATAATAATAACGGCAATAAACAAGATCAGTGCAATGGCCCCCAGCACAAGTCCTATCTTACGGAAGGTTGCATTCATTTTGTCTACCATTACTTTTTCATAAGCTACTTCCCGGACAATATTACTTTGCATCAAAAACTGTTTGATCTTATTGATGCTGTCTGTATTTACATAATCGGATTTCAGGTTCAGCTTGATAGAAGTGTATAATGGATTGATATCAAGAAGTTGCATGAAATCTTCTCCCATATCTTTCTTCATTTGCTCGGCAGCTTCCTCTTTAGTTACAATAGCAGATTTACTTACGAAAGGCTGTTTCTGTAAAATTTCCTGAAGCTCCTGCGATTTTTCGGTGCGGGTATTGTCATGCAATATTACCTGGAGTTCTACCTGCTCTTTAAAATAGCGGGTCATGGACCTACCGTTGATCACAAGCCAACCTATAGTACCCAACAGAAATAAAACAAGAGAAATGCCAATGATAGAATATATATATGAAGGTGCTTTTTTCATTCCAGTATTTTATGGGGTTTCCGGATGTAAACCAGATACATTTTCCCGATGATATATGATAATCCTTTTAGCCGCAAGGCCAGCAAAAATAAAAATTTGACGCTAAAGGAACATATTTAATTTCAGACACAAAGGCAAATTAGGCAAATACACGATTGCATCAAATATTTTAACCTTAATTAACGCCTTCAGGCACTATTTAAAACGCAGGGCTTTAACGATATTAATACTCTTAACCATAAGCGCAGGCAGCACCATAATCAACATGCTAAAGGCCAATGTACACACATCTATAAGGACCACATGCCAGGCTACCAGTTTTACCGGAGCGTACTGCATGTAATAGGCGCTTTCGTCCATAGTAATAAAGTGAGTATAGTATTGCAGCAGGCAAAATCCTATACCAAATAATGTTCCGATCAAAATTCCTTTTAAGGCAACATTGGCCGCATGGTATAAAAATATTTTTTGCATCCTGCCTGAAGTCATACCCAATGCTTTTAAGGTTCCGATCATATTGGTGCGCTCCATGATAAAAATAAGTAAAGCCGTAGCCATATTAATTACGGCAACCACTGCCATAATAGCCAATATTACATAAGCATTGGTATTCATCAACCCGAGCCAGTTAAATATATTGGGGTAGAGCTCCTGCATGGTAGTGCGGCTCATGGGAGGTTCCAGGTATTTGCGATAAATACGCTCGGCGATAGTATCAGATTTTTGATAGTCGTCAATGGAAACCTGGTACCCATTAATATCATCGCTGGCCCAATTGCTGATCCTGCGTAATAATCTTATGTCGCAAAAAGAAAAAGTATTGTCGATCTCCTCCATACCACTATGAAAGGTGCCACAGATCTGCAGTTTTCTTACCCTGGGGAAATCCTGCTCCGGATCAATAAAAAATACCTGCACGGTATCGCCAATCTTTCTATTAAGTTTATCCATTATAGTCTGGGAAACTACAATCTGATGTGCGTAAGTACTATCTCTGAAATCAGGAATCTTGCCGGAAAAAGTTATTGCTTGGTTGCTTTTCCAGTTGTATAAACTATCTACACCTTTTAGTTTAATACCCTGCATCAGGTTGCCGGTATTTAATATGGCGGCTTTCAGTGCAAACGGATGGACTTCCTGTACTCCAGGTTCCGTTTTTATTTCCTGAAGTAGTTTGCTGCTATACTTAAACGGTTCGGGCGTAATAATGGAGGCACCGGGGTTGGGATTGAAAGGTGCAATCTGGATATGACCCCAGAATACAAATATTTTGTCTTTGATTGTTTCTTTAAAGCCAAATACTACAGCAACAGAAATAATCATGATAGCAACACTTAGCGAAGTGGCCACCGTGGCCAGCCTGATGATGAATCTTGAAAAAGAGGCTTTGCGATTAGATGCAATACGCCTTGCTATGAAAAAAGATAAATTCAAGCAGCTCTGTTATAATAGGTGAGTAGCAAATGTAAGGCATAGTGTATTAACCGCAAAGGACGCCAAGGTTCGCTAAGAAATGGATTTGAATATAGATTCAGAATATCTCTAAAACCCAACAATCTTTGCGGATCTTGGCGTCCTTTGCGGTTATTTATCTTTTCTCAATCATTATCTTCGCAGCATGAGCATTACCATCATTATCATAATTATTACCGTTGCCATCTCACTTTTGGCTTTTACGAACGATCAATTATTGAACGGCCTCTTATTGTGGCCAGCAAGAATGAACGGTCCCGGACAATATTATAGATTCCTTACTGCAGGATTCGTGCATGCCGATTACATGCATCTGCTGTTTAATATGTTTACCTTTTACTTTTTTGGAGGCCTTTTGGAAGATGTTCCTGGTGTAGGTCCCGAAAAATTGATTATACTATATCTTACCGGTATCATCATTTCCTGTATTCCTTCTTTTATTAAAAAAAGAAATCATCCTGGTTACAGGTCGTTAGGAGCGTCGGGTGGGGTAGCTGCTATTATTTTTGCCAGCATTTACCTTGCTCCCTGGAATAAAATTTATATTTTCTTTGCCATCGGTATGCCGAGCATTGTTTTTGCTGTATTGTACCTTGCTTATACAGCCTATCTTGCCCGCAAAGGCGACGGAATTGTAAATCATGATGCCCACCTTTGGGGATCAGTGTATGGATTGGTATTTATGCTTATTATTGATCCTTCTCACGGACTTTACTTTATAGAACAATTGAAACACCCACAATTCTAAATTCGGGTATCGATTATCCAGGCTGCCTCCCTAAGATCAGAATGCTAAAAGAAGTGATTGTCCCTAAATAGTCAACCTATTTTAGGCGTTGATTGTATTGCTTAAATATTTTCAGAACGCTTTATTTTGGGTATTACAATCTTTGGGTAGCACATAATTTTAATTTACAAAAGTTGTCGTTACTTATTTATTCATTTTAAAACCATTGTTACATGATACTGCAATATCTGACAGGAGAATTTGAACATGAAGTAAACAGTACGCGCAAACTATTACAGGCAGTTCCTGAAAAAGACCTCGGTTATAAACCATCGGAAATCTCCTGGACGATGGGCCAGCTTGCCCAGCATATTGCCACTATTTACTATTGGTACGAGGGCACGCTCACCAAAGACGTTTACGATATAGCTGCCGACCAGCTTGAACGGGGCGATCCCAACGACATCAAAGCTACTCTGGCACTTTTTGAAAGTAATGTGGAAAAAGCCAGAGCTGCGTTAAAATCGCTTACCGAACAGAAGTTACAAGACAATTGGACCATGAAAGCGGGTGAACGGATAATTCTCGGTCCCCTGCCAAGAGGCATTGTGTCGCGTGGCTTTCTTTTTAATCATATTTACCATCATCGGGGTGAATTGATTGTTTACCTGCGTGCTACCGGAAATAAAGTGCCGGGCATGTATGGTCCCACTTACGAAGAAAGTAATAAAGGCTAACGAAAATCTCTATGTTACCTCTATTACCTCAATAGTTACTCCTTCAAACTTAAAGAGGTCGTCTTCACCCAAGAGGCGACCTCTTTGCTCTTTTATGATTGGGAAGCAAAAGAACCATCTCATTTTTTTGTCAAAATATGTAAGCTTTATCCTTTTATGGTTATCAAGAAACTTTTGGAAAGTTTAAAACTTTCCAAAAGTTAGACCACCCGTTTTCTGCTTCCACAAACTTTCCAAAAAGCTAGCTCGGCTATTTTTTGGTCTGCAGACTTTTCAAAAATTCTGTTCGATTAAAACTTATTAATGGAAATTATTTCCAGCTTTCAGGGCATTGAATTACTTCCACCCTTCCGCCACGATAAGGCAGTCCATATTTCAAGTTTTATTAAATAGGATAAATTTTGATTTATAAGTCAAAAAAAATTATCGTGCAGCTCTTCGATCAAAACAAATTTAATCTCCGAAGTGGTAACAGAATTTTTATATGCGTTTTTAGGAGAATGAGGTAGACTAAAAATGGAGAAACCTATTACAAAAATATATGTGCCTTTTATTTTTCTCCAGGAAAAAATCTCCAGAATTTATATGAGTTAAGATGTAATGTGATCTGCTCAACGAAAATGTATAAACTAGGGCCCTTGTTTCAAAATTGAAATTATCACATACAAATGAGCAGTAATTTGATGATACTCCCTACCCAGGTTTTCGAAGCAAGGCTTCTTATCAAATCTATTTGGTTAAAATGTTTATAAATCATAACGTGATTATTTCTTGCCAACGAGTTTTCTAAATCTTCTGCCTCATAACTAAGCCCATCCCGTTTTATCTCATTAAATAATTTGGAATGTGTTCAAATATATTTTAAAATATTTGAACTATATATTACAATAATATAAAAATATAGATAAGTAAATAATAATTAAATTAAAAATGCCTTTTTGTCAAAAAAGAAAATAGGCAGGGTGGACAGGGTAGAAGAGTGGTTAATCAAATTTCCATTATAAAAATAAGTTTTATAAATATCTATATGGAAAAATTGTTCCCTTTTTCAATATTTTAAAAAAGTTCCAAAAATTGCTGCATTCAAAATCATTTTTTTGAAAAAATGAAAACTTATTTAAAAAATGATAATGAATTAAATTTTCTGCTTGAATAAAAATTATCGTAATGATGCTTACTAGTGCCTTATTTTACTTTAAAATAATAATCTTAATTTAATGAAAATCAATTTATAATGTTTAGTTTTTAATTATTAAACTGACATCATGTCACAGAAATATTTTTAAGCTAATTTTTTATAAAGTAATTATCTGGTTTACAATTTAAAATAGGATAAAATTATAGTGATTTTAAGATAATGATGACCCTCATATTTAACGCCTGAAAACATAGTTGTTATTTTAATTATTTATAAATGAAAAGATCACTTTTTTGCCTCAATATTGAAAAATTTGTATATTTTTAGAGCCAAGATGCAGATTTGCAAAATAATATCTAATACAATTACATGAAAAAAATATTTACTATTTTATCTTTCATTCTGCTCACCCTGGCGGCCGTTGTTTCCTTGCTTTTCGTTAAAGAATGGGTTAATGTCGATTTGGCAGTTGTGAAGTTTTGTTGGTGGTTATTTACAGCCGCAGTTGTTGGCTATGCCATTTATAAAAAATCATTGACCACCTGGATTTTGGTTGCGATGGTTGTGGGTGTACAGGTCGGATTCAATTTTCGGGAGGTCGCCCTGGACCTGCAAGTATTGAGTAAGGTTTTTTTAAAATTAATTAAAACCGTAATTGGTCCAATTTTATTCGCCACATTGGTTGTAGGAATTGCCGGTCACTCCAACCTGAAACAGCTTGGAAGAATGGGTTGGAAATCCCTGCTTTATTTTGAAGTCGTAACCACACTTGCCTTAGGAATTGGCTTGGTAGCGATCAATATTTCACAAGCCGGGAACAACATAACTATCCCGCCAGGACTGATTCACAGCTTACCAAAATCTTCCGAAAAGCAGATGCAGGAGAAGATGATTGCTGTTTTGGACAGTGCAAATGTTACCGTTCCGCAAGGCCTGATAGACCGGTTACCGGATGCTCCGGGCAAAACCTGGAAGGATCATGTATTAGATATTTTCCCTGAAAACATTGCGAAATCCGTAGCGGAAGGACAAGTGTTACCCATAGTGGTTTTTAGTATTATATTCGGAATAGCCTTAGCCATGCTTCCGGAAGAACGGAAAAAGCCCATGCTGCAGTTCTCCGAAAGCCTCGCCGAAACCATGTTCAAATTCACAAATATCATTATGTATTTTGCCCCATTTGGGGTAGGCGCAGCCATCGCTCACGCCACTGCTGAACTCGGTACAGATATACTTTTTGCTCTTGCCAAACTGCTTTTAACCCTGTATTGTGCCTTGATTGTTTTCGTTGTTTTGGTCTTTGGTTCGGTAATGGCAATCTGCAAAATCCCGCTTAAAACCTTCTACAGGGCAGTTAAAGAGCCGGTATCTATAGCATTTGCAACTACCAGCTCGGAGAGTGCATTACCCAAGGCCATGGAAAATATGGAGAAAATTGGTGTCCCCAGGAAAATCGTCTCTTTTGTACTACCTACAGGATATACCTTTAATCTTGATGGAACTACACTTTATTTATCTTTGGCATCTGTATTTGTGGCACAAGCTGCCGGCATTCACTTAAGTATAGGTGAGCAGCTACTTATAGGGCTTACTTTAATGCTTACCAGTAAAGGGGTTGCAGGTGTTCCCAGAGCTTCGCTGGTTATTTTAATTGGTGCTGCAGCTACGTTTAAGCTTCCGTTATGGCCTATTATGGCTATTTTTGGTATTGATGAACTGATGGACATGGCCAGAACTTCGGTAAATGTGATGGGAAATTGCCTGGCCAGCTGCGTAGTAGCCCGCTGGGAAGGCGAATTGGATGATGAAAAGCTTCATGCTGAGTTTAAAGTTGACTAATTTTTTTATTTACTTGATTTAAAGTTACTTGTGTTTATTATCTATAGTCGTTTAAAGCGTATTTTTCTTGTTTTTGCCCTTTTTGTTGCTTCCATGCCCTCGTTTGGAGGCATATTGATCGGCAGCTGGAACCTGGAGAATTTTGGCGATAAAAAAAACGATCAGTCTATTGAAATTATTGCAGATGCTATTAAAGATCTGGACGTAATTGCTCTACAGGAAATATTGATCTCGAAAGGTGGAGCTGCGGCTATAGCCAGACTTGCAGATGCGCTAAACAGGAAAGGGCATAAGTGGAGCTATGTAATCAGCGATGTAACTACAAGCGATAATTTGCAGGAACGGGAGCGGTATGCTTTTTTGTGGAAACCCTCAAAAGTTAAACTGATAGGCAAACCTTACCTGGCTGTTAAGTTTGAAGAGGAAATGTGTCGTGAACCCTTCATGGCTACATTTGAAGAAGCGGGAAAACGGTTTACATTGGTTAATTTTCATGCGGTGCCTAAAAAGAAGCAACCGGAAACAGAGATAAAATATCTGAAACTATTTAAAGATTCTTTTCAGCTGGAGCATATGATTTTCCTCGGCGATTTTAACTGTCCGCAAACCCATACTGTTTTTAATCCGCTTAAAAATAAACGTTACCGGACAGCTCTCGCCGGGCAAAAAACAACGCTAAAGCAAGAATGTAAGGGCGGTGAATGCCTGGCATCTGAATACGATAATATCCTGTATTCCGAAAAATCCTTCCGTCAAAAGAGTAGTGGCATTATTCCTTTTTATCTTCAATTTGAAGGTGATATGGGCGCTGCCCGAAAAGTATCCGATCATTTGCCCATATTCGTTTCTTTGGATACTAGCTATTAATACATTGCCATTATAAAAGTGCCCAATTTTTATAATCCAATCTCGCAGCGGCGCGGCGGCGCTGCGAGATTAATTGAATTTTTTTATAGTTAGGATTGTTATAACCAATTGTTTGTGTGCTTTATCTAAAGTTTGAATGCTATAAAAACGTTGCATGCAACGTCTTACGTAATCCTTCCCTCTTTCTTCAATCCCGGATATTTCATTTTAAGCGATTTAAGCTTGTCTCGCAAAAGCACGGCTACCTGGTGAGATTTGTACCAATTCTGATCGGCTGGGATAATGTGCCAGGGAATATGGTTGCACTTTTCGAAAGCTTCTCCATAATACTTTCGATATATATCCCAAAGCTTGGCTTCTGAAAAATCGTTTTCGTTGTATTTCCACATTTTCTGTGGGATCTGCATTCTTTCCTGAAGCCGTGTCATTTGCTCTTCGGGCGAAATGTGCAAATACAGTTTAATAATATGAGTGCCGTTATCTTCCAATAGCTCTTCAAAATTATTAATAGCCTTGATCCGCTTTTTTGCGGTAGCATCATCGCACCAGCCGTGCACTCTTGTTACCAGAATATCCTCATAATGCGACCGGTTAAAGACCTGGATCATACCTTTTTCAGGTGCATTTTTATGAATCCTCCATAAGAAATCATGTGCAGCTTCCTCTTGGGTAGGTGTTTTGAAAGATTGTATACGTACGCCTTGAGGATTCATCGCACCAAACACATCGCGGATCAAGCCATCTTTGCCCGAGGCATCCATACCTTGTATGACTACAAGTATAGCATGTTTGGCTTCGGCATAAAGGAGATTTTGAAGTTCATCCAGCTCCTGATATATAGCTATAGCTTTGCCCTTCGTTTCCTCTTTATCCCAGCTTTTCGGAGCCAAGGTACTTATTTCGGATAGGGCGGATTTACTTTTTGATTTCGCCATGTTGGAATTTATTTACTTTAAATAAGCTACGCTATGATGTGATTTATAGATAATATACAAAAATTATATTGTCATGTTGTAAGCATCTACACATCGCTCATACAAACAGATTGCAAAGGTGTTGTGTAGATTCCTACGGAATGACAATGGGGTTTTAATTTCGTGTATTTTAATTATTCTGCGTTTCCATTAATGATTCCTGCTTGCGATAAGCCTTAATAAATATCGCTCCCAGGTTTTTATTCGGTGGTATATAATCGCTGAATAGATCGTTAAGCCCAGCGCCTCTGCCGGCAAAATATTTGGATAAGTTCTGCCACATGGTAATCCAGTTTACATCATTTCCGGAAAGTAAAATATCATTCAGTGCATTAATAATAGGTGTGTTTACACTGTAAGCTCCCACTTGTTTACTCGAGATGATATGCGCATCGGGCGATGTATTCAATACTTTGGCAAGGTTATGGTAACCACCACAAGATCCCAAAACCACAATTTTGGACGATGCACTAAGATGTTCCAGCGTAGTAGGCAGGTAATAACTATGTCCGCGGTGAATAATTATAGAAGGATGAAGATTGTTCTCATCGATATAAGCCTGAAGCTTATTTTGCGCAAATACGTCATTTTCCTCTGCTTCTTCGGGCAGTGGTTTATTTACATATATGATAATGGGTTTAGCACTATCTGTAGTGGTGATCGTTGCCCAATATTGACCCTGATCTATTTTCCATTTGTTGTTGCGGAACTGGTTCAGGTAGCCGTTGTATGCGCCCATACCATCTTTATCACCGTAAAAAAATACCTGTTGTACTATTTCCCCTTTATCATTTTTAAGTGCCGATTGCGGTACATAAGTAATCGGAGGCAAAAGGTCGCTCACTTCCTGGTTGAGTTGAGTAGCATTTTCAGCGCTATTGAATATGGTATAAAGTAGGGCATATACGATTACGCCTTTCTCGTTTACCTTCTTTTCATAATTAGCGCGTACTTCTTCTTTCAGGAAAGCTATAAGCTTAGGATCGTTCAGGCTGCCAAAAGCATCGGCCACATCTACGGCATCTTCCAGGTCATCCATCGGTCCTTTTTCCAGGTTGGATACAAATTCCTTCATCAATTCGTTTTGATGGGTTTCATCCATAGCAGCCAGGAAGGAAGATAGTTTATTATATCCTGCAGCCATGCGGATAAAAGTGCGGAAGTGATTTTTATGAACCTTATCCAGGAATTCATCGGCGGTTAATGGCTTCATTTTTTCCATCATCCGGTCAAACATCCAGATAAAGCTACTGGTATAGATCTCGTCCTGGCTACCGATCATCATAAAGTAAAGATCATCGGCACTGAAGTCCATTAGCGATTTAAACCTTACCGGTGCCGGACTATCGTGCAGCTCATTTACCACCCGTACAAATTGCAGTCCGCGATAATTGATCTCATCTTCGATAGCCTTATCGGCAGGCGAGCTGCCTTGTAATTTTAAAGCCACCAATGCCTGGTAATATGCTTTAGATTCATTAGCTATGGCATCTATTTCGGCAATGGTTTTACGTCCCTGGAATATTTCTTCTACAAAAGGCAATACCTTTTGCGGGTTCCGGGACTGATCGGCAATGCTTACAATTGTTTGTACAAAAGGATCTTTATTTCTCCGTACCGCTACGCTTAAATTACTTTTAGAAACAGCATAGGTAAGAATGGTGCCTGGAAGCACTTTAGCAGCAGCAGTAATTACAGGATCAGCATAACTTTCCGAAGCAAATTCGGGCAGACGCTTGATCATCATTTCCGGTTTTTGCCTGCCTACTGTTGTAAACACAAGCATTTTCAACTCCGGATAATCGTTCAGCAGTTCGCTATTGTCCAGTGTGTAAATATTGTCATTGGCTTTTACAAAGGCATCGATGGTTCCTTTTTGACGGGCCAGTATCAGGTCTTCAAAATTATCTACCGTTTTGCGGATGTAAATAGCATCGTCCATCATCAGCGACTTATTGTTAAGCCTGCGCAACGTATTTTCCAGTGCCCGGTGATACTGTATTTTAGTCTGATGAGGCAGGTCCATATTTTCGATATGGATCATAATTTTAGGTGCTTTCACCAGCAAGGCCTCTGTAATAATCCTGGACACGGCAGTATCTTCCAGCTCAATAACCTTATCGGAAGCGCCATCTTTCATATCTGCCTTTTTTACCTGGGCCATTACCTTATCGGTAAACATGCCCCTGTTGGTCGGAATGGGGTTGATGAGCGTGTCTATTTGCCAGGGAGCCAGTGCTGGTTTTTCCTGGGTTAAATCTTTTTTCGCCCTTTGGGCAAACGAATCGGTTGCCGGTACGAGCGATATTGCAGAAAGAATAAGGAACGGGAGTGTGCGTTTGGTATTCATATATTTTAATATGATAATGTCTTAGAGAAGAAGATGTGTTCGTATTTATACTATCAAATACCAGGCCAAAATACGAATTCCATACAAAGTTATCGAAGTTCTTGAAGGGGCATAGTTTTTTAAGTGAAAATTGACAGGAATGTTGTTTGTGAGGGAGGTTAGGGGATTAACTTTTCTAAAGTTTACAACTTTAGAAAAGTTTGGTGAGATATCCTGTCACTGATTTTAGGAAGTCTCCGATCTTAACAATACCAAGGTTAATTAGTCTATACGTAGGTCTGTCTATCTAAAACATAGGCATACCTAGCTCAATACTTAGGTTCGCCTAGCCTTATACCTAGGCGTGCCTATCTAAAACATAGGCATACCTAGCTCAATACTTAGGTTCACCTAGCGTTACACCTAGGCGTGCCTATCTAAAACATAGGCATACCTAGCTTAATACTTAGGTTCACCTAGCGTTACACCTAGGCGTGCCTATCTAAAACATAGGATCGCCTATCAAAAACATAGGCGCGCCTACTAAATAGTAACACTAACGGGCTATTTGCGACAAAAATCAAACTTTAGATTAACTAAAACACACGAATCTCTACCAAAACAGTGTATGCCTGCCAAAATTACAAGTGAACTTCAATAAGAGACATTTAACCTATTGAAAAACACCACGATGTGTTGTTTTGACCTCTCGTAGGGACGCATTGCATGCGTCCTGCATTTTGGATGAATGTAATACGTTCTGCTTTGGGACGAATACAACGCGTTCTGCTTTGGACGCATGCAATGCGTCCCTACAAGTGTGATAATATGAGAAAAGAGGCGCACAATTTGTGCGCCTCTACAAATATTATGATTCAAATGATACTTTATTCTTCATCATTCTTCATTGACATTTTCCGATATGCCTTAATGAAGATGGCCCCCAGGTTTTTATTTGGTGGTACATAATCGCTAAACAGGTCTTGTTCCTGTGCACCCCTTTTAGCGAAATAAGTATCCAGTCCAGCCCAGGTATCAATCCAGTTTACATCTTTACCTTCCAGTATCTGGTCGAACATAGAGCGGATAATCGGCTCATTGATACTTTTGGAACCTACCTGTTTGGACGAAATGATATTGGCATCCGGAGATTTATCCAGCACCTGCGCCAGATTATGATATCCACCACAAGAACCCAGCATTACTATTTTCACTTCAGGGGAAAGATTTTCCAGCGATCCACCCAGGTGGTAACTATGTCCACGATGAATAACCATAGTAGGGGCTATCTCTTTTTCTGATAGATATTTCTGCAAAGCCCTTTGTGCCTCCTCATCTTTTGGCTCTTCCAACGGCAGATTCGCATACACGGTTATAGGGTGCTCTCCATTGGAAGTGAAGGTTATCCAGTCTTTATTTGAAGTGGATTTCCATTTTGTAGCGGGGAAATTGCCTTTGAAACTGGCAAATGATGATTTCCCATCTTCATCGCCATAAAAGAATGCCTGAACCACTACTTCGCCTTTAGCATTTTTCAATGATTCGTAAGGCACGTAAGTAATAGGCGGTATCACGCTTAGCTCTCCGCTTAGCGCATCCGAATTATCTGCGCTGTTAAATATGGTGCTTAATAATCCATAAACGATCACCCCTTTTTCGCTCTCCTTATTGTTACTTTTATAGGTACGCTCGTAGTTACTTTTAATTTCATCTTTCAGGAAAGAGATCAACTTGGGATCCGTAATGCTGCCAAAAGCATCGGCCACATCTACGGCATCTTCAAGATCATCATCGGCACCGCGCTCCAGGTTGGCCACAAAATCTTTCATCAGGGCGGATTTCTGATCTTCTTCCATGGTAGCGAGGAAAGGCGATAAGGTATTGTAACCGGCCGCCATACGAATGAAGGTACGGAAGTGGCTTTTATGTACTTTTTCCAGCAATTGATCGCCGGTCATGGGTTTCATTTTTTCCAGCATGCGGTCAAACATCCAGGTAAAGCTGCTGGTATAGATCTCATCCTGGCTACCGATCATCATAAAATACAAATCTTCGGCACCAAAATCCATCAATGATTTGAACCTTACCGGGGCAGGGGAATCGTGCAGGCGATTTACCTCACGTACCAGTTCCAGGCCACGCAGGTTCAATTCTTGGTCTACCGATTTTTCTGAAATATTGCTTCCCGATATTTTAAGTTCCACAAGGGCTTTATAATAAGCCTTCGCATTGGAAGTAATAGCATCAACCTCTCTTATCGTTCTTTTCTTATTATGAATATCGGTAAGGAAAGGCAGCGCTTTTAGTGGTGTGCGAGATTCTGTACCAATGCGCACAATGGTCTGCACCAAAGGATCTTTATTACGACGGACCGCCGCACTCAAATAACTGGTTGACGTAGCATAAGTAAGAATAGTACCTGGTACAATTTTGGCCGCAGCAGCAATTACAGGATCAGCATACGATTCGCGGGCAAACTCCGGCAGACGTTTGATCATTATTTCAGGCTTGGCCTTACCTACAGATTCAAATACATAAGCCTTTGCCTCGGGGAAGCCATCCAGCAATTCGCTATTGTCTAAAGTATAAATATTGTCGTTTTGCTTCACATAATCCATCACCCTGTTTTGCTCGCGGGCAAGCCACAGCTCTTCAAAATTGGTTACCGATCTGCGGATGTAATTAGCATTATCGGGTGTAAGGGTTTTGGCATTGAGGCGCTTCATCATATTTTCGAGCGCACGGTGATATTGTATTTTGGTTTGACTAGGGGTATTGGGGAAATTCTCGATGTGTGTAATAATATGAGGCACATCTTTAAGCAAAGCCTGGGTTACAATACGGGACACTACTGTATCTTCCAGATCTATTACACCATCGGCAGAACCATCTTTCATGTCTGCTTTTTTCACCTGCTTTTCTACATTACCGGTAAACATTTGCCGGTTGATAGGGATAGGCGCAATCAGCGTATCGATCTGCCAGGGTTCCAGCTTTTCGGTTTTATCCTTCTTCTTTTTCTTCTTTTTACGCTGCGCAGATGCATCTACCGACAGTACGAGTGACAAAGACGCAACAAGCAGGAAAAACAGGGCAATTTTTTTGTTCATATTTAAATATTAATGGCCAATCTCTTTACAAAGGAGATTTTATTGCTAAACCGGTTAAAATTAAGCTATAGAACGAATGGTATATAGTGTTTAGCAATAATTTTGGTTTAATTATTTCCCGCAGATTTCGCAGATATTCGCAGAACATGGGTTTTATATAAATTTTTTCTGCGTACATCTGCGAAATCTGCGGGCTTAATTAATTCCCGCTGATACCGAATGCGGGACTAAAAACCTTATTTTTGCAGCCCTTATATAATAAGGTACCAAAATTGCTAACAGTACCTGTCGCAAACTATGTTTAAAAACTACCTGCGGATCCATCCGGCGCCGATTCAGCTATTTATATTTCTTACTTTCTGGTGTGCCCTTATGTTGTTGGGTTTGTTTTTGCAACCACTATATATAAGGTATGCAACAGGCATTGGTGCCGACCAGCTGCAGGCTTTTCTGGAAAAAGACATGTACAACTATCCGAATGTAATATTTGTTTCCAACGCTTTATTCCAGGTATTTACCTTTCTGTTACCCGCCGTTATTTACGCTTACCTTGCCGATCCTCAACCCGTAAAATACCTGGGCGGAACAGCACCTGGCAAAAAAATACAACCTTTCTGGGTTGTGATATTAGCGATAGGCTTGATCTTTTTCATATCACCATTAGGTACGTGGCTTAAGGAAATTGATTTAGGCGCCACCTCAAAAGCGATTGATGAACAACGGGAAAAAATGATCTTGTCCTATTTGAGTTCAGGCAATGCCTGGACAACTTTAAGGAGCATTTTACTTATTGCAATCATTCCTGCTTTTTGTGAAGAAATATTCTTTAGGGGAATCCTCATGAAGTTTGCGCAAACTATATTTAAAAAATGGTGGCTTTCCATTATTATATCATCATTACTGTTTGCGGCATTTCACACTACCATTTCCGAGTTCGTACCTATATTTCTTGCCGGTATTATTCTTGGCAGTGTTTACTATCTTACTTCCAGCATCTGGATGAACATTTTATTACACCTGTTATTTAATGGCCTGCAAGTAGTGTTGGGCATGTATTCTAATCCGCAAATGGAAAAATCGCTGGAACAACAAGGAACGTTATTGGGTGTTTTTGGCATAGCAGCAGTAATAGTTGGAGCTTGCCTCTTTATGCTGAATAAAGCAAGAACGCCTTTACCTGCCAACTGGAGCGTAGTGGTTCCGGAAGAAAAAGAGTTAGAAGCTGAAAGTTAGCAATTGGAATTGCCAACTGCCTATTGCCAATTTAAAATTTAAAATTTCCATAAACCATGAACTGGCCAGTATTTTTTACCCGACTTGGATCTGCAATAGTATTTGCAGCCATAATGATGTTCGGCTTGCTTTATAAAGATCCCTTTGCCATATTGGGATTGGCCATTCTGATCCAGTTTCTTTGTATCAGGGAGTTTTTCAAATTGATAGCCAAAATTTATCCTGATGCATGGTTTCCGGGTTGGCTAACCTGGTTTACACAACTGGCCGGAGTATTGTTTGTATTGAGTGTGCCTATGATTAACGATACGCCGCAATATGCTATTATAGCGCTCATTGTTCCGGCGCTGATGATGCTCACTACTATATTAAATAAGAAAACAGGACTTATAGCCGGATTTTCAGCGATTGCAGCTTTGATGTATATATCATTGCCCATGGCCTTTTTGGTTACCTTAAGAGCTAATTTTCATTTTGCAATTCCGCTGGCTTTGATCCTTATGATATGGATGAATGATACGATGGCTTATATCGTGGGTTCGTTTATTGGTAAAACACCCTTTTCGCCTATTTCGCCTAAGAAAACCTGGGAAGGTACTGCCGGCGGCGCTATCCTTACCATAGCCGGTGCTGCAGTTTGGGGATATTTTTGTCCGCAGGAATTAAAGGCATTTTATACCATGACCGACTGGATGGTATTGGCTCTTTTGGCTGCCATAGCCGGAACTGCAGGCGATCTGTTAGAATCCAAACTAAAAAGGTTGGCCGGTATTAAAGATTCCGGAAATATTATGCCCGGACATGGCGGGGCATTAGACCGCTTTGATTCTTTGCTGGTAACGCTGCCATTTGCATTTTGTTATGCTGCATTGTTCATGGTACAATCTTAACATTGTATCTTTGCACGCTTTCGAAAATCTCTGATCTCTGATTTGAACAAGGCTTATCGCTTACCAACTGGAAACCACTTACAACTTATAACTTACTACTTACAACTAATCACTTACAAACATGTACATCCACAAGGAAGGTTATATTCACATTCTTATTGCAACTATATTATGGATCGGCATTAGCTGGCTCAATTATACTTTTCTTTATTCTATACCGGTATTGTATTGGCTGATACAGATCGTCTTTTTTGCGATTTGGTTTTGGGTATTATGGTTCTTCCGTATCCCTGTTCGTAAGTTTACCGAAGGGCAGGAACTGATTGTTGCACCGGCAGATGGTAAAGTAGTAGTGATTGAAGAAACGCAGGAAAACGAGTATTTTAAGGATAAAAGGCTCCAGGTTTCCATTTTTATGTCGCCTTTAAATGTGCACGTAAATCGTAGCCCAATTACCGGAAAAGTGGATTATGTAAAATATCATCCCGGAAAATACCTGGTGGCCTGGCATCCAAAATCTTCCACAGAGAACGAGAGGACCACTGTGGTTGTTAGCAATAATAATGTAACTTTACTGATGAGGCAAATTGCAGGAGCAATGGCTCGCCGTATCAAATATTATGTGAAGGACGGCGATAAAATTCAGCAAAATGCCGAGTTTGGATTTATCCGTTTTGGTTCGAGGGTAGATGTATTTTTCCCTGTAGGTACCAAAATAGAAGTAAAAATAGGGGAGGCTGTAAAAGGTGGCCAAACTATTCTGGCAAAGATCTAAATAGTAACTAACGATAAGTAGGGACGCATTGCATGCATCCAATTTATAACCGGAGCACGAAATTATTATATGGTGTTGAGAAAAATAGAAGGCAGCAGCCATCAGCGCAAAAAAGCAATACAACGTTTTAAAAACAGAATTCCGATGCCCGGAATGGTGGACAAAAAACAACAGGATATAATAGTAATAGATGCAGCTTTAAAATCACTGTATAATGATGGCGACAAAGTAACCCGCTCGTTGACCGATGATATCTTGAAGCCATGCAAAATAAACATAACAGAAAAAGATGCTGGCCGTATCTGGGATATTATGGTCAATACAGGCCTGGTAAATTCTGTGATCGGATTTGGTAATGCAGGCAAATTAAGTCTTACCAATGAAGGGTACCAATTAATGACCCAGTTTGGTAGTTACAGCGCTTTCCTGGATGAAAAAAACAAACAAGCGCAGCAAGGACAGAATATGATGTTCCCGCAGTTCATTATTGAACCGGCTGATGATAAGGAAGAAAAGAAAGAAAACGGAGAAGATGAAAAGAAAGCCGTTGGCCGGAAAGGCGGCCAACACAAATAATTAATCAATATGACAACAACGGAAGTAGCACCTGTTTCATTTACCGAAGGTGCATTGAAAGAAATAAGATTATTACAACAGCAGCCCGATACGGAAGGCATGTATTTACGTGTAGGCGTAAAAGGTGGCGGTTGTTCGGGCCTTAGTTATGTATTGGGTTTCGATAAAAAAGAGGATGATGATGTGGAAAGTGTAATACAAGGTATCACCGTAATCATGAAGAAAGCCCACGGTATGTATTTGCTGGGTATGGAAATTGATTATGCCAATGGCCTGAATGCAAGAGGATTTATTTTCAATAATCCCAATGCGAGCAGCTCCTGTGGTTGTGGAACATCGTTTGCAGTGTAAGAATTAATGTGTGGCGTGGTATTGAGTTGAAAAATGAAATTGTTACATTTTTGCCTTTCGGTAAAATCTAATACTTGATAAGATTTGAAAAAGATAATCAGTTATATAGTTTTCATGGCAACTCTTACGGGTTGCTTTGTTGCTTTTGCACAAAGTAAAAAAACGGGCAATAAGCCTGCAAAAGAAGAAAAGAAAAAGGATAATCTGAATAAGACAGATGGCCTGGATCGTAAGCAGGGCTTGTGGTTTTACAAACATGATGCCCGCATGGGCGAGCCTTTGTATTATGAATATGGCAATTACCAGGATGATAAAAAGACCGGCCTTTGGACCAAGCTGGATGCAGAACAAAGTCTGATGGCTACAGAAAATTATTATCATGGTGTACTTAATGGCACTTCACAATACTACGAAAGAGGCCGGTTGGTATGCATTGGTACTTATCGCGGGTTGAATCAGACGCAAAAATTTGATTCTATCTGGGTTACCAATCCTATAACTGACATAGATACTCTGGTAGCAGTACCAACAGAAATGGGCTACACCAGACATGGTACATGGCGCTACTATGATGCCGAAACAGGACAGATGACTAAAGAAGAAGAGTACCAGGTAGATAATCTCATCTTTGAAAAGGAATACCATCATATATCTAAATCGGATAGCCTGGCTATTAAGAGAAGAGTTGAAAACTTTCCGCATAATAAAAGAAAAGCGTCTGCAGGTAAATACAGGAGCCAGATCAACTAACTTCTATAACCTAGAAAGACAGAAGTGTTTTCACAAACCTATAAGGTTTTTAAAACCTTATAGGTTTATTGATTAGAATTAGGAATACTTCTTTATTTCGATTTTTATTTAATCTTTACTATCTTCGCAGCCGTTGAAGAAAAAATAGTGCAACACATTCAAACTATAAAGCAAATAAAGATAAAGCTTTGCCTAGCCAGGTGAGCCGTAGTCTTATTGTGTAAAAAATAAAATCAATAATTCGTGAGCTTACCGTAACAGGTAAGCTTTTTTTGTGTCCATCCATTAACTTAAAACAAAAACAGAATGAGTACGTCGATTGCCTCACAGCAACTTATCCAGCTGGCCAATGAATTTGGTGCCCCCCTTTATGTTTATGATGCTGAAACTATGCGCAAGCAATATCGTAAACTGGAAGATGCATTTAAAGAGTGTAATGTCAAGATTCACTATGCAGCCAAGGCATTGACCAATATTCATGTGCTGAAATTGTTTAAGGAAATGGGTGCCGGCCTGGATGCTGTTTCTATCGAAGAAGTAAAGATTGGGATTATGGCAGGCTTCGCTCCTGAAGAAATATTGTATACACCTAACTGCGTTTCCTTTGCTGAAATAGAAGAATGTGTTGCCCTTGGTGTGAAACTGAATATTGATAACATATCTATCCTGGAGCAATTCGGTAATAAATATGGCTCCACGGTTCCGGTTTGCATTCGCGTGAATCCGCACATTATGGCTGGTGGTCATTACAAAATATCTACCGGGCATATTGATAGCAAGTTTGGCATATCCGTACACCAGATGCGCCATGTAGAGCGGCTTATCAAATCGCTCAATATTAAAGTAGAAGGCATCCATATGCATACCGGAAGCGACATATTGGACGTAGATGTATTTCTGAATGGTGCAGAGATACTCTTTGATCTGGCGCTGGCTTTTCCCGAATTGGAATATATAGATTTTGGTAGCGGTTTTAAAGTAGGTTACAAGCCTGATGATGTTACTACCGACATTAAATTATTAGGAAAAAAACTGACTGCCCGTTACAAGAAATTCTGCAAAGATTACGGAAGAGAAATTCAGATACACTTTGAGCCCGGTAAATTCCTGGTGAGCGAATCAGGGTATTTCCTGGCAAAGGTAAATGTGATCAAACACACTACAGCAACAGTTTTCGCAGGACTTGATACTGGCTTCAATCACCTGATGAGGCCAACCTTATATGAAGCCTATCATTACATCACCAACTTGTCGCATCCCCATGGTAAACAAAGAGTGTACACCGTGGTGGGTTATATTTGCGAGACAGACACTTTTGCCTGGGACCGCCCGTTGAAAGAAGTAAGGGAAGGGGATGTATTATGTTTTCATAATGCCGGAGCATATGGTTTTATGATGGCCTCCAACTATAATTCCCGTCTACGTCCTGCAGAAGTATTGGTCGATGGTGAAAAGGTGAAATTAATTCGCCGAAGGGAAACGCTGGAAGATCTTTTGGCAACACAAATTAGTTGATACTCAAGCGTATTTTATACGATTAATAGGTATGGCACCAGTCATACCTATTTCTTTTTCCCCCTATTGGCGTGAGCAATACCATAATTGCCTCCGATAACTTTGCGGTGTAAAACTACTAGCATGAATAAGTTAATACTCCTTATTGCCCTTACTATATCAGGATTTCAGGCCATAGCGCAGCAGGACTCTCTGGCCAATA
The DNA here is from genome assembly GCA_041660405.1 of Taibaiella sp. GTDB lineage: Bacteria > Bacteroidota > Bacteroidia > Chitinophagales > Chitinophagaceae > Taibaiella. The sequence goes on from JBAZWL010000006.1 coordinate 90,783, forward strand.
CACAACAATCTGTTCAACCCATATCCGGTGGTATAAAAATATCAGGTACCGTTAAAGACTCTTCCTTAAATCAAGCATTGGAATTCAGTTCTGTTATGCTTGTTAAGAAAGGACAAAAGGCATCGGATGGTATTAATTCAGATAGCTCCGGCTATTTTGAATTTAAAAATGTACAACCCGGTGAATATGTTTTGAACGTGTATTATGTAGGATACAATAAACTGGAACGCAATATTACAGTTGACCAATCCGGTAACGATATTGTGCTGGGTTTGGTGAATATGAATACCAGCGCCACTACACTTAAGGAAGTGCAGGTAGTAGATATAAAACAACTTATAGAACAGCGCCCTGATGGCATGGTTTATAATGCAGAAAAAGATCTGACCAATAAAGGTACAACTGCCGACCAGGTATTGAGAAAAGTACCCATGGTAACAGTAGACCTGGAAGGTAATGTACAAATGAGAGGCAGTGGCAATATCAGAGTATTGATAGATGGTAAACCTTCTACTATCATTGCATCATCAGTGAAAGATGCATTGAAGCAAATACCTGCCGACAATATTAAATCTATAGAAGTGATAACCAGTCCTGGAGCTAAGTATGATGCTGAAGGCGCCGCCGGTGTAATCAATATCGTTACCAAAAAGAACCTGATGAAAGGTATCAGCGGATCGGTACATGGTGAGCTGAGTTATAACGCCCCGCAGGAATTTTTTACCGGTAATGGTGGCTTCAATCTTAACTACCGTAATAAAAACTTTGGCCTGGGTTTGAATGCAGGCATGAGTCATTGGCAAATGGTATTGGAAATGGATGCCAAAAGAACAGATCTGCCCAATACTGCAAAACAATCGGAACTGATCCAGAAAAGCATGTTTAAAGGTGGTGGTGATTTCTTTTGGAGCCAGCTTACAGCTGATTATCAGATTGATTCCCTGCAGTCAATACAAGGGGGCATAAGCTACCGCCCGGGCAATTGGAAACAGGATGTGGATATGAGCAACAGCATAAGGCCAGAACCTCCGACCAGCCCAGATTTCAGAAGAACGACACATTCCGAAAATCCACGGGACAATGTAGGATTAAATGCTGCGTACTCTAAAAAATTCAAGAACAACCCAAAGCGGACATTGGATATTTTATCGCAATATTCTACTAACTCGGCTAACGCGACGTACGACCTTGCAAAAAATGACGTGGGTAGTGATGTTATTAATTACAAAGAACAAAACGCCAATAAAAATCAGAACAATGAATTTACCATTCAGGGCGATTATGTGCAGCCTTTAAAAAATCCGAAACAAAAAATTGAGGCCGGATTAAAATTTATCAACCGCGATATCACCAGCGATTACCAATTGCAATATTGGGATGGCAGTAATGGCGACGGTTTGACTATAGACCCTGGAAGGACCAACAAGCTTGACTATACACAGCAAGTAGCTGCCGTTTATGGACAGTTCACCACACCATTACTAAAAAGCCTGAGTATGATATTGGGTACCCGTTATGAGTTTACTAATATTAAGGGGCATCAAAATGAGGTTAGCAGCGCATTTAAATCTCAGTTCAATAGTATTTTACCCAACCTGAGTTTTATTTACAGCCTTAAAAACTATAGCAAATTAAAGTTGGCATATAACAAAAGAATAGAAAGGCCGTCTATCAATTATATAAACCCTTACATTAACTCTAGTGATCAATACAACCAGACTCAAGGTAACCCATTATTAGTACCGGAAAATACACACAATGTTGAACTGACCTACAGTACCTTCTTTGGTAATACAAGCTTGAATCTTTCTACTTTTTACAGGCATACCGGTAACGCTATTGAAAGTGTTACGAATGTAGTAAAAGATACCAGTCATACTACTTATCTAAACATTGCAAAGAACAATACACTAGGCGCAGATTTTTATGGCAGCACAAACCTGTTTGGCAGATGGATGATAAACCTGAATGGTAGTGCTTATTATAAGATGTTGAAAAGTGCAGCTTTAAATATGGAGAACAGCGGCGTGCAATATTCAGCAAGTATGTACACCAGCTTTAAATTATCTGATCGCTTTTCGCTCGCAGGGTTTGCTATGTATAATGGCAACCAGGTACAACTTCAGGGATCACAAGATGGCTGGTATTATTACTTCTTAGGGGTACAGATGACGGTACTTAAAGGTAAGGGTACATTAAACCTTTCGGCAGAAAACTTCTTTACACCCGAAATACATATGACCACAAGGTACCAGTACCAGAATGCGGAATATGTAAATCAGACCACTTATTTTGGTAGAGGAGCGAAATTATCCTTTAGTCTGAATTTTGGTAAAATGAACTTTGTAAAGAAGAAGACAATCGAAAATAATGACTTAAAAAATGGTGGCGGTGGCCAGCAAAGCATAGGTGGCAATGGTGGTTAATAGATAGGATACAGACCAACAGCAAATGGCCGGAACGTAAGTTCCGGCCATTTTATTTTTTAGATTGTGTTGAGTTATCTTGTTGCCAGATTTACTCCTATTAATACAAAGGCCAACAGGTAAACAACGATCAATATAATTAACATGATACCGAAAAAGCGATACATATTTTTTTGATGACGGAAACCATCGTTAATTAATTCCTGGTTTCCGGTGTTAATTCCTTTTTTTGTACAGGAAGAAAATTTGAACAATGCATAAGCGGGATATAAATAGATCAGTGCAACAAAAAGATAAGCTATCCCCATTCCCAGGCCCATCCCTGCACCGGCGAGCCCTGGCGAAAAAGTAGATAAAAGCGATCCTGATCCCATCATGGCCAATGCAACCACAATTAAAAGGCCAGTAAAAATAAAGCCCATAATGGCTAAGAACTTTGTCCAGCGGGTGGTTTCCAGTAAATGGGCTTTTGCTGTTTCATCAAGCCCGTGTTCAAAAATATTTGATTCGTTTTGTTCCATGTAGTGTTGTTTATGAGGTGAATTTATACCGTAAAATAAGAAAATCTAAACTTTTGAAATAACCAGCGAAGAACAATTTCCACCAAAGCCAAAAGAATTGGACAATACGTGATCGATCTTCATTGCTTTTATTGCTGTAACCGGTTTCCAGTTGAGGTTTTCTATAGGAGTTTCCAAGCGAAGGTGGGGGAGGCATATTTGCTCTTTAATACTTAACAGGGAAAATACTGCTTCAACAGAACCTGCAGCTCCCAAAGTGTGTCCGGTAAAGGCTTTCGTAGAACTGGCGGCAGGTACTGCATTTCCAAAAATTGCCTGTACTGCAGCACCTTCCGAATCATCATTATTCTGTGTGCCTGTACCATGCAGATTTATATAATCTATTTGCGAAGGTAGAACGCCTGCTTGTTGCATAGCCTGGTTCATAGCCAGCTGGTTACCTTTACCTTCAGGTGAAGAGGCAGTTTGATGATGAGCATCGTTGGCGTTGGCATAGCCAGATACACAGGCTATTGGTTTTACTTCCAGTTGTGCCATAGCCAGTTCATTTGCCAGTACCAGGTAAGCGGCGCCCTCACCAAGGTTAAGCCCCTTGCGGTTTTGGTCAAATGGTCTGCACAATTCTTTATCCAATATCATCAGGGAGTTGAACCCATTTAGCGTAAAGCGGGACAAGCTATCTGCACCTCCGGCTATTACAATATCGTATCGTCCTTTTGCAATTAATTTAGCACCCATCATAATACTATTGGCCGAGGAAGAGCAAGCGGTACTGATAGTGGTATTCCAACAATCAAGGCCAAGAGCCTTTGTAGTAAGTTCTGTTATGGCACCACATTCATGATAACGTACATCATCATTCGCCCCTGTAGTTTTATCATCTTTAAAAGACGCATAGAAATGCTCGGTAAGATCCATACCACCAACCGTATTGGCCGATATAAAGGCTATGCGCAGGCCTTTAGCTTTTGCTGCTAGTGGCAACCATGCTTCCTTTGCTGCCATGATGCTAAGCAAGGCTGTACGTGGCAGCGAGGCCGAAACACCTATGCGCTGTGCAAGTGTTTCATTACTGAATTTTATTTCGCCTACAGGAAAAGTATGATGGGTTTCCAGGTATTCCGGTGCCGAGATTCCGGCCCTGCCTGCTGTAAAAGACGCCAGGTGCTCCTCCACATTGTTACCAATACTGGTTACTATACCACAGCCAGCTATATATGCTTTTGACATCATGAGTTTTAAATACCGGAGTTGAAAATCTGTTTAAGATTAGATGCATTGAAGGGTAGGGCTGAAGGAACTTTACTTACCCAAAGCAGCGTTGCTTTCACGTTGTGTTCTGTAGCCTCTGCATAGCCGCAAAGGCAAGCTTCTGTATTTCTGTTGTTCAATAGATCATAAATATAAAAGTCAAACCAATCTGCATCCGCATCTTCTGCTATGGTGCACATCTGCTCGCCTTTAAATCCATTGCGGATGCATATTTCGCCCAACATAATATTGGGTAAGGTATATACAAACAATGCCGGACTGGCATGCGTCCGGCGGCTTTCATCAAATTTTTTATCTACATCCAGGCAACCCGAAGTAGTACTGATTATAGTCGCAATATGATCTTTGCTTTCAGTTACTGTTTCCGGAATAACCAATTCTGATGCAAGAAAAGCTATACGGCTCAACAGATCCATTTTGAAAAATTTAGGATAGCTGATGCCCATTTGTTTGTAAATATTTAGAGCAATCTCATGTGGATCCTGTTCGCCTGCATGATATAGCGATGCGCCATTACGCTTTACGTTATCGCCATTCCACTGTATGTATTGATGAATATACAAAATGTCCGGATCTGTTTATCGGGTTAAAATACTTTTGTTGGCAAAATAAAGGAAAGCATAGCATTTCCTGCATTTTTTTATTACAAATATGCCATGCATTTCTATATGCAAATACAATATTTTTGTATGGCAAGTACGTTATATCTACCATGAAATTCCTTTATCAGATCTTTAGCTGTTTTTGTATTCTCTTATATGGTTGTACTTCTGCAGCCGGAGACTCCATATTTTCTTCATCAAATGAGCAAGAGATTGAACATAAGTCTATAAATTTTGAAAAACTCAAAAAAAGTGCAGATGAAGCCCATGCTTTTTGCCTTCGTAACAAGATGAATACGGATATCTGCCTGTTGGCGGACATGAGTGTGCATTCCGGTAAGAAAAGGTTTGTGGTCTGGGACTTCAATAAGGATACTGTAATAACAGCTGGTTTGGTTAGCCATGGTTGCAGCGATTATTCCTGGGGTAAAGATCATTCAAAAAATAGTCCTGTATTTAGTAACAAGCAGGATAGCCATTGTTCTTCTTTAGGTAAATATAAAATAGGGGAAAGAGGATATAGCCAGTGGGGGATACATGTAAAATACCTGATGCACGGATTAGAGGTTACAAATAATAATGCTTTATCCAGAAAGGTTGTATTACACGGTTGGGATGCAATTGAAGATCATGAAGTTTATCCGGATGGGACGCCTGAAGGCTGGGGCTGCCCGGCTGTTTCGAACAAATTTATGACTACCCTTGACCATGTTTTAAAAGATAGAAGAAAGCCCGTATTGCTTTGGGCTTTTGAATAAAATATGGTAGAGACGTGCAATTGCGCGTCTTAAAACGATTTATGTGTCTTAAATGATTGTGCATCTCATAACGAATGTGCCGGGCTTTAAGACGCACAATTGTGCGTCTCTACCGTGTTAGAACATTATAGCAACATGTATCATCATTTTATTGTGGGCACGTACTACTCCTTCGGCAAGATTTTGTGACAATGGTGGCTGCCAATTGCCACCCATTGCCAGTTTACGATAGTTCAGCTCTGCTCCTATAGTGCCAAATAATACATAGCCCCCTGAATTAAATACCTTGTATTCCTGGTCCAGATCTGTGGCCGATCTTTCATAACCGGTACCAATATTAGGAGAAATAGTCAGCACCTTTTTAACGTTGAATTTATAGTATAACTGTACGTTGGTGCTTAATTTGTTTCCATAGTTGTAGCCATATTTGTTTGTAGTGTTCACCTTATAACTGGCAGATACATTAAGGCCTGCATCTTGCAATCGCACATCGTACATAGCTGTTGCCAGAAAGTCAAAACTTCCGGTGCCCAACTGAAATAGATTGGCGCTTTGGCCAGATGTTTCTTTATCAGCCGGTTCATATTTCCCGGTAGGTAACTTTACTCCGGCACCTATCCAAAGATCCTGAACCAGTAAGCGTTCAACCATAGTATTTTTTGTATTCAGTACATGATACATCGTCTGAATCCCGGCATCACCTAGGCCTGTTTTAGAGGCATCTTCTTCCTGGCTTGTTTTGCTATTAAAGCTTAGCGGTACATAGGCCATTACCCGCCATCTTTTTCCAAAATTCCATCCACCCCATATTTCAACCGTTTGGTAGCGCTCATTGGTAGTAAGATAAGTACTGGTACCTCCGGGACCTACATGCGTTTGTACTGCATTATAACGATAGCGCAATCCTATTATCCTTGTATTAAAGTCAGGTAGAATGCCCAGGTAAGCACTGCCTGCTCCGCAACCACATATGTCGCAGGCGCTTGCAATAGAAGCCATGCCCAATACAAACGCGATGATCATTGATATCTTTTTCATTGTTCTGAAAACATTTTATCGGTTACAAATTGTTTGTCGTTAAGGGTATTTAAAAAGGTCAGCAGGCTTGCTTTTTCATCTTGTGTTAAGGGTATGCCAGGTGTGCCGTTTTGTAGTAGCAAAGGATCGAGGTTGGCTGTAAGTTGTGTGTGGGCCGCATATTGATCCAGTACTGCATCTAAAGTATAAAACCTGCCATCGTGCATATACGGTGCAGTGTATTGCAGATTACGTAGACTGGGCACTTTAAATTTGTATTTATCTGTTTCCTGCAACGTGATGTCGTACCGACCCATGTCTCCGTTAAAGCCAATACCAATACCATTGTCACGAAAGGAATGATCGGTAAACAAAGGCTCTGTATGACAAGTGGAACATTTTTGTTTGAAAATATGGTAACCTTCCTCTTCTTTAGCAGTAAACGTTATACCTGTATGTCGTATCACACTATCATATTTGGAATGGCTGCTGATACACAGCACCATGAATTGAGACAATGCCTGTAACACATGCGCAGAGGTAATTTCACTGCTTCCAAACGCTTTTTGAAACAAGCCAGGATAGTCCGGGTGTGCCTGCAGTTTTGCAATTATGTTTCCCAGCGTTTCATCCATTTCTTCATGAGCAGTAATGGGTGCTATAGGTTGCAGATCAAGGTCAAATATGCCGCCATCCCACATATAAGCAGGGCTCCAGGCCAGGTTCATTATAGGAGGAGAATTGCGTTTACCCAGCCGGTCATCAATACCATGGCTCACATCATGGCCATGATGGGTGAACGCTGCCGATTGTATATGACAACTACCACAACTTATAGTATTGTTACGACTGAAGCGTGGCTCATAAAAGAGCTTGCGACCCAGTTCAAATCCTGCTTGTGTTACCGGGTTGGTTTCAAAATGATAAACAGGTGCAGGAAAGTTTTCCGGGGTTTCGAATCCCGGAAAAACAGTTTTTAATTCCTCTTTTATTTCTTTGTGGCATGCGGCGAGTAGTAACATCATAAAGAATGATGTTACTACTGTTAAGTGTTTCCGGTTCATGATCTTTAATTTTCAGTGTGATCATGACGGAACATCTGCGCATAGTTGTTGGCAATTTCGGCACTAAAGTCACCAAGCATTACCGTAGGATATGCAGCTATACTCACTGTAGTACTACCGCTTAACACTTTATCTATATCCACCATCAGGTGAATGTTGCTCGTTTTTCCTTTGCGCACCTGTGCTGTGCCTCTTTCGCTTAAGTCGAGTGTGATGGTTCTGATATTATTTAAGGTAGGCGCACTGTAGCCACCAAAGCCACCTATGTGATAGCGGAATTTATGTTGACCACTTCCATCTACAGGAGCCGCGCTGGAAAGGCCTTCCATTTTGAAAAAGATATAACCGCTATTCCAGCCCCAGTACATGCCATCGTCCATGCCACCAGTAGGGTCCAGTACGCCAGTACGTTTGCCGATGTCCATAGTACTGCGCAGACTATCTACCCCTACGGTAAAGGTTAAGGAAGTATAATCTCCTTCAGGTACATTTACCAGGGCTTCGGAAAAATCTTCATCACCTTCCTTGATCAGGAAGTAGCTGTTGTCTTGAGGTACAGTGTAATTTGTACCATCGGCTTTGCTCAATTTTATATTGCTTATAAAGTATTGCAATAAAGTAATAGAATAGGCTTCACCGGCAGCATTGGTGTACGAACCATTGTTCAGGTGCAGGTTTTGGCCACCTATAATGTCGTCAAATTCAATAGAAAGTGGTGCGAGATTTTTATCGTCATACGTAGGTTCGGTCTTTTCTTTTTTACAGGAAGAAAATGCAAAAATGGTAAGGGTAGCAAGAATGGAAAGTTTATGAATGAGTTGCATGGAGCAAATTTTTTTGATTGAAAAATAGATGTATGGCAAAGCCTGCTTATCCGATTTAATCGGATAAGCTTATAAAGGTTGCTTTTATTCTTTTTTAAAAGAACAAAAGCGCTGGTTGCATGTATCAATGGCTGGCGGCGGAACGCAAGCATATCATTATCTATCATGAAATATCAAGAGATAACTATAGTGCACAGCAACACAGCAGCAATACGATTAAAACAAATAACCGGAAAAACCTTAATAGAAAATAGATAGAACTACGCCACAGCGCTGGGCGGATGGAAAAAGGAGCGGGACCTGTCCACTACAGTTCCAATAGAATGAGGAAAGATATCCTTGCGGATTACAAGCGCTATAAATTCAGGATGAATACTTACAAAATGATTTTCATTGATCATGGTTACTTCAGAAGGTAAGCTGTTCTTCAACGGATCTTTCTGGTCGCGTTCTTCTTCAGCTTTCATCTTCTTGGCCATCTGACATTTACCATCACAATGTAACTGTGGCCTGGCCTTGTTTACACAATATCTTTCGTAAGCCTGTTTATTGGTAAAATAACTCAATAGAATAATTCCTTTGCTCATGGATTGAGTAAGGATAGCAAGAATGAGTATTATGATTACCGGAATCCTGGACATGATGGTTGCAAGCAGGAATAATGATTTGCGCAAAGATAGTACACAAACCTATTTGGTGGTCAATATCTTTTTTATTGTTTCAACAGTGGGCAACTCATCAAATATTTTTAACTCCTTACCACTTTTATCAAACAAAACAATGAAAGGTAATTTTTCAAAATCAAACCATCTATGCATCGATTGGGTATGATCCTGCATTACAGTAAGATTATCAAAATCATACAATCCCATCATTTCTTCAAAAGTGCGTAGGGTGGGGAGCGGCTCGGCACTCACCATCCATATAGTAACAGGATACTTGGCTGCTGTGGTTTTCAGCTGTTGCGCCGTATGCTCGCAATGGTCGCAGTCCGATCTGAAATAGATCAGCATCAATGCTTTTCCTTTAGGAATATCTTTATTGCTTACTAATGTATTTTCAGTATCGGTAAAGCGGAGCGCCGGTATTTTTTTGCTTTGTGCAAAACAAAAAAGCGGAAGCATTACCAATAGTAAAAGTGTAGCGGATAATATTTTCTTGTGTAACATGAATGATAAATGCTGTTTCATTTTATCGGTTCAGGATTTTCAACTTTACCGTTTCAATACGGGTATCTGTTACCATCAATATCTCAAACTCATAGTTATCAATAATGATCCTTTCTTTCTGTTTAGGTATCATTTCATGGCTGGTAATAATAAGTCCTGAAAGTGTATCCGCTACGTCTGCCGGCAATTCCAGCTCATATTTTTCATTCAGATAATCTACTTCCAGCCTTCCGGAAAACAGGTACTCATTATCACTGATCTGTTTCTCTGTAAATTCCTGTGTATCGTATTCATCTTTAATATCCCCGAAAACCTCTTCCAGCACATCTTCCATGGTTACAAATCCGGCTGTACCACCAAACTCATCTACCACCCAGGCTATGCTCTTGCGTTCTTTGGTAAACTTATGCATGAGGTCAATAGCACTCATCGTTTCGGGCACTGTTGGTATAGGGTGGAGAATTTCCTGTATGGATTGCGGCCTGCGGTTAAGATCGAGGTGATGCGTATAGCCCAACACGGTATCCAACGTTTCATCGTAGATCACAATTTTGGACAGCTTGGTATCTACAAATTGATCTCTAAGGTCTTTTACCGAAGTCTTGATATCAGCCGCGGTGGTTTCATTTCTTGGAGTCATACATTTACGCACCTTTACTTTTGTAAGGTCCAGCGCACGTTCAAACAATTCTTTATTGGCCTCGTCCAGGTCAACAGCATGGCCATGTGTAGCCTGTTTTAAAAATTGTACCGCATTGGTTCTTTCAAAAATACTTTCCTTTTTATTGATCCTTACATTGAACAGGTATTTCAGAATAAATTCAGAAACGCCTACAAATATTTGTGCAAACGGAGCCGTAATATCACATACAATATTGATGAATTTACTCCAGGTATTCAGTTTGGCTTCGGGGTTAAATTCAAAACCTCTTTTGGCCACAATGCCAATAGTGCCCAATATAATAAAGGTAACAAGCACAAAGTCGATGACCAGATGCAGGTAGAAAGCCGGATTCTGATAATTATCTACCCGGAAATCAAACCCGCTTTTGCTCAGGTATTTGTCTTCCAGCAGGGTGGTAAGTTTGGAAAAGAAAAAGCAGAAACAAACCAAAACCACATAGAAACCAACTACCGTCGCACTCCAGAAACGTTCCGGATGATCAAAGAAAGATCCTAGTATTTTACCCGATGCTTTGCCCTGTTTTCTTTTAAGCTCTATAGTAAGCTTATTGGATGCCAGGTAAGCGTATTCTACGCCGGTAAAGATAACTATGAGTAATAAACAAATGATGATAAGTGCCGTGGTTATACCCATAATATAAAATGTATAGCTGTGTCAGAAACAAAAATAGGGTTTTTGGTTTAAACAACGTAGGGACACGATGCATCGTGTCTTCATTCGCAGCAGTGTAGAGACGCAATGCATTGCGTCTCTACACTGCTGCGATACAGCCCTATAAGGGTTTTAAACCCTTATAGGGCTAAAAGATGCGCAATGCCCCTACTGAATTTTGTCATTGGGCTTTATATAACTTACCTTTGCCTACTTTTTTGAAAATTATGATCAGTCGCAGAAATATAAGAGTCAAAGTAATGCAGGCCATCTACGCTCTGGATGCCTATACCATGTCGCCATCCGAAGTAGAAAAGGGTGAAGTAACCCCAACGGTAGAAGAGAATGAGAAAAATGGCATCAGGGTATTGGTAGAAAAAATCCAGCGTTCATCCGATTTGTTTTCGCTCATGTTGCTTTATGTAAGTAAAGTAGCACAATTTTCGGAGATCAATGCCCGCCAACGTGCATCCAAATATCTGCCTACTGATGAAGACAAAGTAGTGAATACCAAAATTGCGGGTAATACCTTTTTATGGGACTTATTGGGCAATACTACTTTCCAGGAAAAAGTAAAAGAAGATAAACTGGAACGTTTTATAGATGAAGAATGGGTAAAAAAGATTTACCAATCTTTGTTGAAATCAGAAGCCTATCAGGAATATACCGCAGAGCAAAGCCGTACCAATGCCGCTGAAAAGCAGATCATGCAACAGATCTGGCGTAAAGAAATGCTGGAGAACGAAGATTTCATGGAGCATATCGGCGATGAATGGAGCGGTTGGGAAGACGATAAGGAAATGGTGGTGATGCTTGTAGAAAATTATTTCAGAAGCCATAAAAATGTAAACTTTCTGCAATTTATTTCTTCCGAGAAAAGGGAATATGCTTACAGCCTGCTTAAAACCGTTTTACAGAAAGATGAGCATATAATGGAACTCATTAAACCCAAACTGAAAAACTGGGATGCGGAAAGGGTAGCCATTATCGATCTTATTTTATTGAAAATGGGCGTGGCTGAATTGCTATATTTCCCTACCATACCTACTAAGGTTACTATTAATGAATACATTGAAATAGCCAAAAACTACAGTACACCCCAAAGTGGTCAGTTTGTAAATGGTGTTTTGGATAACCTCCTTAAAGAACTGGTAAGTGCCAATAAAATAAGGAAAATAGAAAGAACAAAATAAAATGGGCAGAGACGCGCAATTGCGCGTCTTTTTTTATAACCCTATAAGGGTTTAAAACCTTTATGGGGTTCCTTGGGCCAACAAAAACAGTTCCTGTCAGCAATTTTATCATTAACTTTGCCCCTCAATTCTAAAAATAAGTTTAAAAATGACAACAACCTTTGCAAGCATTATGCTTCAGGCACAACCGGGTGGCGGGGCAATGATGCCTATCATGCTGGTAGGTATGATCGTGGTAATGTATTTCTTCATGATCCGTCCTCAGCAGAAACGCGCCAAAGAGCAAAAGAAATTTGCAGAAAGCATGAATACTGGCGAAAAAGTAATCACTACTTCGGGTATTCACGGCCGTATTGTACGTACTAACGAAGATGGTACTATTGCACTTGAAATTGATCGTAATACAACAATAACTGTTGAGCGTCAATCTATTTCTATGGAAATGACACTTGCTTATCAAAAGAAACAAGGTTTAGCTACCTCTGTTACTGCAGGTGTAAAATAATCCTTTGTCGGGTTAATATTATTAATACTATTTATCAATGCTGAAAGTAGGTCTTACCGGAGGTATCGGATCGGGCAAAAGCTTGGTTGCGGAAATGTTCAAATTGTTGGAAGTACCCGTACTTCACGCTGATGACACTGCCAGATACCTTATGGAAAACGATGCAAAACTGAAATCGGCTATCGGACAACTGTTCGGAAAAGAAGTTTATAAAAACGGCCGGCTCAACCGGCCGTTTTTAGCATCTGTAGTATTCAACGATAAGTCTAAGCTGGAACAGCTTAATGCCCTGGTGCATCCTGCAACCATAGCATTTGGGAAGCAATGGGCCGCAAATCAAACCGCACCTTATACTATTAAAGAAGCCGCTATTTTCTTCGAAAGTGGCAGCTATAAGGATATGGATAAAATGATAGGCGTATATGCCCCGGTAGAAATGCGTCTTCAAAGAGCCATGAGCCGTGATAATGCCGCAGAAGAAGTGATTCGTCAACGCATGGACAAACAAATGAACGAAGAAGAAAAAATGAAGCGTTGCGATTTTATAATTTACAACGACGAAACAAAATCAGTAATAGACCAGGTACTTAAACTGAATGAAGAACTTTTGCAGTTAGCAAAAAAACAATAATTTGAATGTTGAACAATGATCATTGAAAATTTAATATTCAAAACCCAATACTTACATCGGCACATTATACATCTTCAAATCATCAAATTAAAACATGGCCTTATCCTCTGAAAGTAATAACCTGCTTGATATATCATCCCTTATTAACCTGGAAAATGCACGCGTAGCCATAGTTGCTACTGAATGGAACGATAAAATTGTAACAGAACAGATTGCAGGAGCAAAACGTATTACAGCACAAACAAATGCTGTAATTACCCATGAAATATATGTTCCCGGTGCTTTCGAATTACCATTTGCCTGCAAGGCAGTCTGGGATTATAAAGAAACACTTTCCGATGCTCCCGAAGCTATTATAGCTTTTGGTGCGGTAATACGAGGTGGAACACCACACTTTGAATATGTGTGCAAAGCAGTAACCGAAGGCATTGTTCAGTTGAATCTTACTTTGCCCATACCCGTAATATTTGGTGTACTTACTTTAGATACCGAAGAACAAGCCTGGGAAAGATTAGGGGGCAATCATGGACACAAAGGAGAAGAGGCCATGATTGCGGCTTTGAAGATGATAAAGATGAAAAATGAGCTATAACCCAACGAGCTTCTATTTAAATCAAATAACATAGCAAATTAATAAAGGGCTGCCCAATTCGGGCAGCCCTCTTTCATGGTTATCAAATGAATGATTATTTCAATTTACATTCCATTGTTACACCGCCAGCACTGACAGTTTGTTCACAAGCTGCTTCAGCATCTTTTTTGCTCATTTTACCAGTTTTTGCTTCAACTGAAGTACTTACACCGTTTACTGTAGAAGTACATACACAAGTGTAATCTTTTTTACAAGAAGGAAGAACTAAGGCTCCGAAAAGAGCTACTGCAACAATAGTTACGATTTTTTTCATGTTACGTTTGTTTTTGAATTTTTTAATTTGAGGGCGAAATACTATAAAAGAACGTTAAAAAACAATCGGATTTTGACGAACGGTAGTAAAAAGTTTTTTAACGGTACTTTAAGAGTTATAAACGGGCAGTACATCTGCATTTTTATAAATGCATACACACGCATTTTATAATAATATGATTTTTAGGATTTAGTCAGTTATTTAAATCCCTTTTGCTTCCCCTGCCTATTTGTTTTACCTTTGCGCTCCAATTTGTATCTATAATATGTTCGCATTACGTCGCTTTATTGTTTTTAACCGTATTTTAATCGCGGTAGTTCTTTTGGCATTAGGTTTTTACCTGGGTTTTAAAGTTACCTGGTGGCTTGGCTGGTTGCCCATGTTAATAGCTGTTCTTATGGTTGTAGCCCATTTTATGGTAGGGCCGGTTACTATTATGCAACGTTATATTGAGGAAGGAGACGTGGAAGGAGCCCAAAAGATCCTGAAAAAAGTAAAATATCCTAACCTATTATACAAACCTATCCGCTCGGCTTACTATATGTTGAAGGCTAATTTCTCTACCATGGGTGATGACCTGGATGCAGCAGAAGCAGAATTAAGACAAGGACTTGCTGCCGGTAGCAATGATAAAGATTTTCAAGGAACTGCATTATTACAGCTGGGTTCCATCTCATACCGCAAAGGTAATATGAAGGAAGCTTATGAGCATTTACGCAATGCTGTGAAATCTGGCCTTCCTGATGCAGATAGCAGTGCTACGGCTTATTTACAGTTAGCTTCCATTTGTTTGCAACGCAGGGATTTTAAAGGTTCTAAATTTTATTATTCCAAAGCAAAAGCAGCAAAACCCAAAAACGAGCAGATAGTAGAGCAGCTGAACGAGATGAAAAAATATATGGCCAGGATTCCGGGTTAAAACCGTTAACTCCATAAGATCATGAAGATTGAGGAAGGCCTTGATTACTATTTCAACGAAGAAGGCAACATGGTACTCACGGCACATTATCTGTTGAAAAGAGGGTATTGCTGTGGCAACGGATGTAAACATTGTCCTTACCAATATGAAAATGTACCCGAGCCCAAAAGAACTCAGTTGCTGAACGCTAAAAATAATTCAAAAACATCTTAATAAAAATCCGGTTAACCTTAAGTTGACCGGATTTTTTTATGTTTACAAAAAGAAAAGCATGAAGGAATCTATTTACGATCTCATTTATGACATTGTGCGGCATATCCCAAAGGGTAGGGTTACTTCTTATGGCGCTATAGCAAAGTGTATTGGTACAGGCGGTTCAGCCAGGATTGTAGGTTGGGCTATGAATAATGCCGGTGGGCAGGAAAACGTTCCGGCACACAGAGTAGTTAATAGCAAAGGATTGCTTACCGGGAAGCATCATTTTGGTGGGAATAAAATGCAGAAATTACTGGAGAAAGAAGGCATTAAAGTAAAGGATGACCAGGTGCAAAACTTTGATAAGGTTTTCTGGGATCCATCCACGCTGTCTGAAGGGTAGTGTTACCAAATTGTTACCTTATCATTAATTTAAAATGTCTTAATTGTTATCAAATTATTGCTCTTCTATTATCAATCAATTAAATAATTGTAAACAAATACTTTTGCGCCCAAAAAAACACGGATTTTGAAAAAAGTATTACTCGCAGCCATCTTCCTCCTTACATCTTTAACAGGTACCATAAGCTATGGGCAAAACCTGAAAACAGATGTTCAATCTCTTAATAATCAAAGCGGCAAATTATTGACCGACATGATCGATACTTCTACCCGGATGGGTAAGAATATGTTGTCGCTGTATAATAAATTTGGCCAGGTTGGATTTAGCGGTTACCTGCAACCACAGTTTCAATATTCCGAATCGAAAGGAAATCCCAATAGTTTCCAGGGAGGCGATTGGGGTGCAAATTCCGATAATCGTTTCCGCTTAAGAAGAGGCCGTCTCCGTACCGATTTTACCAATTATACTGCCGATGGTAAACCATCTGTATATTTTTATTCCAGTTTGACGGTACAGAACGTGGTGTGAATATCAGGGATTTCTGGGGACGTTATTATGAAAATAAGTGGGAGCTGTTTCACTTTTCTGCAGGTATGATGGCACGTCCATTCGGGCACGAAGTATTGTTATCTTCCATTTTCAGGGAAGCACCGGAACGTGGTCGTATGTCGCAAACCCTGATGCAAACAGAGCGTGACCTTGGTTTTATGGTCAGCCTTAATCCTCGTAAAGCTACTTCAAAATTAAAATGGTTTGCAATAGACCTCGGAATTTATGACGGACAAGGACTTACCGGGCCAATGGAATATGATAGTCATAAAGATATTGTATTCAGGATCAGTTCCAAGAAACAGGAGATTAAGGGACTTGGTGCCAAAATATCCGGCGGTATAAGTGGCTACCTGGGTGGTATCACCAATCAGAATGCAAAGCTTTATACAATGAAAGAAATGGATGGTGTATGGAAGCTGCAAACGGACTCTTTGGAAAGTAATATTGGCCGCAATGCTACCCGCAGATATTTTGGAGCAGATTTCCAGATCGTTTTTCCCAATAATAAAGGACAAACGGAATTCCGGGCAGAATATATAAGAGGAACACAGGCCGGATCATTGAGCTCTTCCGCATCTCCCGGCACTTATCCGGTTGATGGTAGTGGTGGTGCATTGCCACTCGCAACAAGACCTTTTGACGGAGCTTATTTTTATTTCCTGCAACACCTAGGCAGCTGGAAACACCAGGTAGTGCTTAAGTTCGACTGGTACGATCCTAATAAAAAAGTAAGCGGCCAGGAAATATCCAAATCAAATGGAATGTCTGCTGCGGATATCCGGTACAATACTTTAGGTGGCGGCTATATTCACTATGTAAATGCATACCTGAAAATATTATTCTGGTACGAACATCCACTGAATGAAAAAACCGCCCTTAGCGGTTATGACAAGGATATTAAAGATGGTGTATTTACCTGCAGGGCACAGTTCAGTTTTTAATTTAAAAATATATTTCCTCAAGTCCGGCTTTGCAATATTGCAAAGCCGGACTTGTTTTTTGCCGTCTTTCACACCTCGCACCTTTACCGAAATAGGTGAGTTTTAATCCTTCCATTTCTTTACCTTTGCGACCTGATATGAAGAAGAGATTAGCTATTTTGGGTTCTACAGGTTCCATTGGCACACAAGCGCTGGAAGTGGTTGATTCACATCCTGAACTATTTGCCGTGGAAATACTTAGTGCCCATAGCAATGCCGACCTCCTGGTGGAGCAGGCACAAAAATATAAACCTAACGCAGTAGTTGTAACCGATGATCTCGCCTATGAAAAGGTAAAGAAAGCATTGGGTAATACGGACGTTAAAGTCTTTGGTGGTGCAGCTGCTTTATGCGAAGTAGTGCAATGGGAAACGGTAGATATGGTATTGGCAGCCATTGTAGGTTTTGCCGGTTTGCATTCTACATTGGCCGCTATAGATGCCGGTAAACAAGTTGCCATTGCCAATAAAGAAACACTTGTAGTAGCCGGTGAACTGGTGATGCAACGTGCCCGCGACAAAAATGTGTTGCCACTTCCGGTAGATAGTGAACACTCCGCCTTGTTTCAATGCCTGGTAGGTGAGCGCCTGGATACGGTAGAAAAAGTTATCCTGACTGCATCAGGTGGACCTTTCCTTGGTAAGAAGACTAACTTCCTGGTCAATGTAAAGAAGGATCACGCGCTGCAACATCCTAATTGGGTAATGGGTGCGAAGATCACGATTGACTCTGCAACATTGATGAATAAAGGCCTGGAGATGATTGAAGCTAAATGGCTTTTTGATCTTCAGAACGATCAGATCGATGTGGTTATTCATCCGCAATCAATCATTCACTCCCTGGTACAGTTTACCGACGGTTCTCTTAAAGCACAGTTGGGATTGCCTGATATGAAGCTACCTATTCAATATGCATTTTCGTTCCCACAAAGATTAAGCAGCGATTTTAAGCGTTTTGATTTCAAGGATTTTACTAAGTTCAATTTTGAACAGCCTGATTATAAAACATTCAGAAACCTAGCCCTGGCCAAAGAAGCCATGTACAAAGGTGGCAATGCTACCTGCGTATTGAATGCAGCTAACGAAGTTGTTGTGCATGCCTTTTTGCAAAATAAAGTAGGGTTTCTGGAGATGAATGATATTATTGAAAAAGCACTTAGCGATATTGCTTTTATTGAAAAACCAAACCTGGAAGAGTTGGAGCAAACCGATACCGAAACCAGGAAGCTGACAGAAAGCCTGATGAAAAACAGCCAGCTATATAACTAAGGATTACTGGTGAAATGTTTTAATTTTCAGGTCGATTTCAATTTTAATTTACAATCTTAAATATAAATATGTCCGGAGTTTGGGTGCAGGTATTGCAATTTGTATTAGCCCTGTCTTTATTGATCGTATTGCACGAGGGCGGGCACTTTTTCTTCGCCCGGCTGTTTAAGACAAGGGTTGAAAAGTTCTATTTATTCTTCGACTTTTTATTTCCGTTCAGTAATATTCTTCCGTTTTCTTTATTCAAAAAGAAAATAGGAGCGACTACCTGGGGTATAGGCTGGTTCCCGCTTGGAGGCTATGTAAAGATAGCCGGTATGGTAGATGAAAGCATGGATAAAGAGCAAATGGCCAAACCACCGGAGCCCTGGGAATTCCGTTCCAAAAAAGCATGGCAAAGATTGCTGATCATGTTAGGCGGTATTATTGTTAATGTACTCCTTGCCTTTTTGATTTATTCTATGATCCTCTTTGTTTGGGGCGAAAAGAGAATGCCTGTTGCACAAATGAAAGGCGGTATTGAGGTTAGGGACTCTTTAGGCTACAGGATCGGACTCATGGATGGTGACAAGATTCTGGCTGTTAATGACAGGAAAGTAAATTATTATGACGAGATAATTGATGAACTCATTTATGCCAAAACTATTACTGTAGATAGGAATGGTAAAGAAGAAGTAATTACATTGCCTACAGATTATATTTCCCAGATCATCGACAAGAGGAAAGCGTTTTTTGGTGTTGCTTACTATCCAACTATATTACAAGTAACCAAAGGGTCTGCTGCTGAAAAAGCCGGATTAAAGAAGGCAGATTACATTATTGCATTGGATAGTACACCGGTAAAAAATGCAACTGATTTTAATACGCAAAGACTTGCACTGAAAGGTAAAACAATTAACGTAAGCTATGTTCGTGATAAACAAGTGAAACATGTAATGGTACCTTTAAGTGACAGTGGTACTTTAGGTGTTGCAATCGGAAGGCTCTCTTTTGTCGACATGGAAGAATTGGGTATGGTAAAACTGGATACCAGGCATTTTGGTTTCTTTGAATCGTTCCCTGCAGGTGTAAATATGGGTGTGGAACAGTTGAATAAATATGTAAGACAATTCAAGCTGATCCTGAATTTTAAGACAGGAGCTTATAAAGGTTTGGGTGGTTTTGCTTCTATGGCCAATGTATTTCCGCAGTATTGGAATTGGGAAGTATTCTGGTCTATTACAGCCTTCCTTTCTATTGTGCTTGCGTTTATGAATCTACTACCTATTCCGGGCCTTGACGGTGGTTATGTAGTGTTTACCCTTATCGAAATGATTACAGGACGTAAGGTAAATGAGAAGGTGATGGAAGTTGCCACTACTATAGGCCTTGTATTGTTATTGGGGCTGATGCTCTATGCCAACGGGATGGACATTTTCAGGATATTCAAGAAGTAACAGAAATAATAAAAGATAAAAAATCCCTGCTATTCAGCAGGGATTTTTTATTGGAGCATTGAAATTATTTTTTCAATTTTTCTGCAAAAACCTTTTTGAATTTTTCCAGCTTAGGTTGAATTACCATACGGCAATAACCTGCTTCACCATTCTGATTGTAATAATCCTGGTGATAGTCTTCTGCTTTATAGAATACACCATAAGGCTTTACTTCAGTCACGACAGGGTTGGGGTAGGCCTTTTCGTCGTTAAGGCGTTTAATGTAGTACTCTGCTTTTTCTTTTTGTTCGGGATTGTGATAATAAATACCGGAACGGTACTGTGTGCCTATATCATTGCCTTGCCTGTTAAGCTGTGTAGGATCGTGTGCAGTAAAGAATGCAGCCAGTAACTCATCGTAAGAAATTACAGATGGGTCAAAAGTAATATTGCAAGCTTCGGCATGTCCTGTAGTTCCGGTGCATACTTCTTTATACGTAGGATTAGCTACCTGTCCGTCTGTAAATCCTGATTCTACTTTTTGAACACCTGTTAATTGTTGAAATTGAGCTTCTACACACCAGAAGCAACCTGCGGCGAAAGTCGCCACCTCTGTTTTATGATCTGACATTTTATGGGTTTGTTTTTTATTCATTTCTGCAAATGTAGGCGAATGGCTGATATCAGCCTTTTGTGCGCATGCACTAAAACTGAAAGGCAACAGCAATAGTGCGTTTTTTAAAATGGATTTCAACATTGAATTTATTTTTATACACTAAAGATACGCGATAATTGTGTGAAGGGTTTGTTACTGAAAGCCGCTATGGTAAAGGCTTTTAAAAATACTTTTACTTTTTTTTTGAAAATTGATTTGCTTGCCTTTATTTTGCGCCCGGAGAGGTGGCAGAGTGGTCGATTGCGACGGTCTTGAAAACCGTTGACTGTTACAGGTCCGGGGGTTCGAATCCCTCCCTCTCCGCTGGGTTCGAATCCATTTTTTTTTCTTCGTAAATGGCTTAGAATTATGGAATTATAGATTAGATGTTTCTTTTATTTTATACTAAAAAAAAGACATCGAAAATTAAAAAAGCGCCTGTTTATTCATTTAAACAGGCGCTTTTGCCTTTAAACGGCTTAACCAGTACCAAAACGTTCAAAAATGCTCAAAATTAAAGCGCGTTTAAGTGCGTCATTCGGTGCGTTTTTAGCCCTTCAAAAAAGACGCACTTTTGCTAGCCGTTTTCTCCTAATTGTCCCCATTTCTAAATCTGGCAATGATAACTTTATACAATACAAAAAATATATTGTTATGCTGGAAAATAGCTTCGGGCTGCTCTTCTTTTTGAAACAGCCTGCCAGACAACCCAAATAGTCTTTTAACTAGCTAATTCAAGCTGATTCTACAACTAATAGTATCTCATTTTTAGTCCCAAAACCTTGGTTGTGCTCATAGCCTTACTACTCTTGTAGCCTCTTTGAAACTTGCAAATATTCGTTGTACGAGCTCTTGTTTAAGGGGGCATAAAATGAGCCAGAATGTACTGATCCATTTTCCTTCCAATTACCCAAACTAATACATGGCTTATTTTGACGCAAAGTAATCTGAACTGTTCAGGGGGATAGAACAGCATATACACCGCTAAACCTGAAAAATTTCATCCAATTGTAACACATGTGTTCCAGCTGAAAAGATTTTAGGCGCTTTGGCCAGTTTCTCTGCGAGTATCGGGGTAGGCAATGGACGAAATTTTCTGATCAGTCCTAAGCTATTCAGAGATTGTATCACGGTGGCACTTATTCGTTCGCCTAACCTATCCGTATTCTTCCGGAGTAAAAGACCAGGTCTGAAAATAATCAACTTGTCAAACGCTAGGCGTTTCATCTTTTCTTCCAACTCACCTTTGATTTTTGAATAGAAAACTTTGCTTTGAGGCGAAGCGCCATACGCAGATAATAAAACCAACTCCGCAACTCCTTTCTTTTTGGCAATCTCCGCAAATTTTAATGGGATTTCATAGTCGATATGACGTTGCTTATCTTTTGAACCAGCGGCTTTAAGCGTAGTTCCCAAACATGAAAACAATACATCCCCGGCAATTGCATCGGACATTTCCTCCAACTTATCAAAGTTAGTCAGCGCTTCTTTGAATTTTGGATGAGTAATCCCAGTATAGCGACGCACAAAGATCACTACTTCCTCGTAATCACGATCGTTCAAAAGTAAACCCAGTAAATCTTTACCTGTGGCACCGGTAGCGCCGATGATCAATGCTTTCATATATTACAAATATAAACTATTAATTCATGCTCTTTCAGCAAAAACTGGCGATACGGCAAAGAAGCCGCCGTCAGGGTTGGCGACGGCTTCTTTAAGCACATAGCTACTATTGCTTAACCAACCAATGCTCAACAGCTTTTGAGAAATCTGCAACATCAATAGGATGCCTGCTGGTGATCAGGTTGCCGTCCGTTACAACGGGTGCTTCGAGGACAGTTCCGCCGGCATTTTTTAAATCAACCTGTATATTCCAGTAACCGGTCAGCTTCCGTCCTTTAAGAATATCAGCAGAGGCGAGCACCACCGGTGCGTGACAGATAGCTGCAATCAACTTCCCGGATGTATTGAAATCGCGGATGAATTTGATTACATCTTTATCCTGCCTGAGATTATCCGGGTTCCAGGCACCACCCGGAATAAATACCGCATCGTAATCGGCTACTTTGATCTCGTCAGCAGTTCGATCAAACTTTATCCAGCCTACAGGTTGCAGGTATTGTATGGCCATAATATGTGTTTTCGACATTTCAGGGAACATCAGCCCATAGCGTTCAGGAGCGGGGACAAATTTGGGAGCAACAATATCCACCTGGGCACCGAGTTCCCGGAAGTACCAAACAGGCCCCAGCAATTCTATCTCTTCGAATCCATCGGCTGCAAGCACAGCAATCCTTTTTCCTTTCAGCACGGCCTTGTTTTTAACAGGCGTGAAGAAGAAAGCGCGGAGTGCTTCGTTTCCGGGTGCATTCAATAATTGGGACACCGGCATATTGACCACCGCTGGGGACGAGCCCAGCTGGTTCAATACCGAAAGCTCATGGTCACTGCTTGCTGCACCAACTGGTTTTACCTGAGCTTGCAGGTTCAAAACGGTAGCTGAGCTAACCAAACCTGCTATTACTGCTTTTTTGATCGTTTTCATTTGGGGAAGTTTTAAATTTTAAGGAATAAATGAATTTGAATAATTGATTAAGATGCTGTTACTGGCCATCGGTCGAAATCAATACAAGCCTGTGAAGCCCGGATTGAAATGGCTGCTTTTTAATGCTGGTATTCAAATATTCGATCACAGGCTGTATTGGAGGATAGTTCAGATGATACTGAAAAGCCTCTTCGCTTCTGAACTTCTCATACGTTACAAATCGGTTGCTATCATTTTCAATCTGTGAAAGCTGATAGTTAATTACTCCTGGCTCACTACGGAATTGTGGCATTGCCTTATGATAGATCTCCTGAAAACTGATTGCCGTTCCCGGCTTAGCGTCTACAAACAGCATGATGGTAAGGGGGGTATCAGCATGGAGTGCAACGGTGCGCCATTGTTTTTTAGAAACAGGCTCCAAGTCTTTCACATAAATTGTGTGCGCTGGTTTTAGCAAGGCATTTTTAGATAAGGATGATACAGTATCAGCCGGCTGCGTCTTGCTAAACTTATCGAACTTATCCTTGTTAATCCATCTTTCAATGACCCACATTACTGATGGTTGCTCCTGTTCAAAATAAGCTTCCGCCATAATATTGCTTTCATTTGCGAGTGCGCGTGCTATATAATTTTTAAGCACTTTCCGGAATACATGCTCGTACCCTCTCTTTATATCATAACGTGTGAGTATGGCAGCCACTTCACTGGAACCTATCTCTTTTTCCTTTACCGCTGTTTGTTCAACAGCTTTTGTGGATAGGTTACTTAGTATAAGGCATATTGTGAAACACGGCAGGACTACCTTGCATAGTAATTGAAATGCTTTAACTTTCATTGTTATTATTTTTTGACCAATACTTACAGTTCCCCAGTATTGTGTTAAGATTGAAACTTGTCTGCTTTTGAAGAACGGCCAGCGCAAAACTGACTTAGTCGTTGTTTTTATGTCGGCTAACTGCAAATGTTACCTGGCTATTTGCAACAACAAGTCTGAAACTGTATGTGGTTGAGACAGGAATGGAGAGTGACTTGTATTAACCTGACGAACAGTTTTGATCCCTGCTTCTGCGATCATCCGGTCTTGAAGGCCAGGGCTGATAACGATGTCCTGCATTGTTTTGATATACACCTTTTCTACCGAGCCAAAGTTTGCGCTTGTTAATATAATTGTACCGCCAAAGGGGATCGCAGGCTCTGCCCGATAGTTAGATATCATCTGGTCTTTCACGGTTTGTGAACCATCGTTAATGAAAAGGTATGTCAGGTTATCTCGCTTTACATCAAGCGTCAGGTGGTCGGCCGATTCAATCAAATTAGGCCCAAGTTTCGAGTCGCGGTCAGTCATGGCAAGCTCGCCAAGGCTTTGTCCTGAAGCAGGAATAAATGCACCGATGTACACCAGTTTGCTGATTTTAGAAGGAACCTTTTCTGCTACGCTGGTTACTACCATCCCGCCCATACTGTGCCCTACAAGGATGACTTTGCCGTCTGTTTTTGACATAGCATCGACTACTTTGTCTCTGTAGGCATCGAGGGTGATAGTATGTGTTGGCATATTATCACCACCATGGCCCGGCAGTTCAACTACGATTACTTTGTTACCTTTACTTTCGAGATCTGAACGCACAGCGTCCCATACATAAGGAGCCTGCCAGGCGCCATGTACCAGCACATAGGTATTGGACTTAGCCTTAACTTCCTCATCGTTCTTTGCACATGAAGAGAAGGAGAAGAACGCTGTTACTGCTGACAGCAGTGTTACAATTGTCTTTTTCATTTTTCTTTTTTTTGTTATAAAATGTTTGATATCGCCTACTTTGGATAGCGGTGTTCGGCTTGTCCGCTTTAGTTATTTTTGTATAAAATGATAAGTAGCCACATGTTCATGCGATGATCGCTCCTGAAGTATTTATAGAGGTTCATGATTTGGCGTGGGAGCCGGGATGTCGAATCCATTCAATACCGTAGCGATCAGACAATATCCGCCGATAAGGAAGAAGAGTTCTGCTACACCGTCTTGCCCTAGGAGTTTGATAGCCTGTCTATAAGTTGAGTCAGGGACAATATGTCCGCTAACCAAGGTCCTGGCAATCACATGGGCTATTGCTTCCTCAACAGCTAAGCCCTGCGGACTACCTCCTGCAGCTATTGCCGCAATGACATCGGATTGGATGCCGAAAGCTTCAGCCATGATCTCATGAACATATAGTTCAAAGCGTGCGCCCAACATTCCACCAACCGTAAGGATAGCTATTTCACGTAATGCTTTAGGGAGCGTTGCATGATTGTCCAGCGAGCGGAGAAAGGTCAGTGCCGGCACTCCGAATTGCGGATACTGTAACATAGGCGGGAATGGCCCTAATAATGCACCTTCAGCATTGATCATATTTACCTGGCCCTGACTGTGGCCGATAAGGTTAGCAATTTCGTCATGAACATATCGGATGTCCGGACTCAGTGCATCTGGTTTCAGTGGATGGATACGCATGATTTTTATTTTTTTGTTGGATAGATTAATGAGTGAGTTTACCGTCAATCAGGACGAAGGCCATACGGCACAATTTGTCGGAACGATTGGCCCATGCGTGATTCGTGCCGTTTTGAATAATGATATCTCCCGCATGCACCGTTACCTCGCCGCGATCAAGAATCATGGTAATCTCTCCTTCGAGTACAATTCCGTAATCCACAGTTTTTGTGCGGTGCATTAATGGATGGGGAGCACCTTTTGCTGAGGTTGAGGCTTTCTCATCACCCATAGCTTTAAATTTTTCGGCAGCCTCCGTTCCGGTTAATTTTCTTATTTCTTCTCCTTCCGGGGGAAATTCAATTACTCTTATACGGGTGCCGTTAGCGGGAGGAGATAGCACTAGGCTGTGCTCATCTGTATCATTTGGTTGCGGGTGTATCAAAGCAGGTGTTTCCAGGGTATGCCATACTTCATAGAAAGTAGGACCACCGGGACCGCCCACCAGATGTGTGTTTGGAGGGGCAACATCAGAGATGACAATCGCTTTGCCCTCGGCATCATGACCTGTTACGATACGTCTGAATGTTTTTGGTTGCTGATTCATGATTTAATTTTTATTGGTTTTTGATTTTTTGAAAACATATACGCCGAGATAATGGAACAATACTCCAATAGCCCATGCAGGCGTAGTCCATAGCGGCCACGGATAAGTTCTGTCTGTCAGGTACCAAACCAGCCATAAAGCAGGGGTTGCCAATAGAAAAACAAGCAGGTGAATTTTGAAACCTTTTTTGGGTTGAATGTTGGTAGCTACATACCCTTTCGTTGGATTTGTCATGATGTTTTTATTTTAGAATTATGGAAATGATCTTATTGATCATTGAAAATGTTCGCCGATCAGCCGAATTTTTTGCAGCCATTTATTCCGCCGTCCCGGAGTTGATTTTCTTATGAAACCGAAAGTTGAAAACCGGATAGGCTTAAATCCGACGTATCCAAATACGATGTGTTTTAAAATCTGGTATTGCGATGCTCGGTAGATAAGATAGAACCACCATTTTGGCGTATCCATGGTTACTAAAAGCCTAAGGCTTTTTCCTTTCAAAAGTTTTTCCGGAAATATTTTCCCAGACTGATGCTTAAATGCAAATCCTGGTAGCAATATCCTGTCAATAAACCCCTTGGTAACTGCAGGCATAAATCCCCACCAGTTTGGGTAAGCCATTACAATATGATCCGCCCATAGTATTAGTTCCTGAGCAGTCAACAGATCGTCTTCCAGTTGCATGGTTTCTCCTGTCTTATATCCATCCTGAAGATTTACATCGAAAGCAAGTTTTGAGACATAAATGGTTTTACATATAGCGCCTGTGCTTTCTGCTCCGGATCTGTAAGCGTCCAGCAGTGCATTGCAGAAGGATTTTTCAGAGGGATGACCCATTATAAGCAAAATGTTCTTTTCCATGTTCTGACCTGTTTGTTTTTTATAATGCAAAGCTGCGAAGTAATTGAAGGGCGTACCTGACACAAATGCGTCAAAAAATAAATGTGCTTTAGTATTCGGTTTTTAGATTTCCATCCTGCCGTTAATTATTCTTATCGCATGTTGTGAACTGATGAATTTGACAACACAAAATTCTATTAGCAGGCTACGAATGAGAAGGGCATTAGTCACTATCACCGTGTGATAAACGTCACTAATTTTTAAAAATAAAAGTGTGTGAGGTGCATGCATAGCATGGCATCCCGTCTATCGGGACAAGGAATTTTAAAGATTGCACTATGGTTAGTTTGGCCGCTTGTGTTGGAAGATATTTCCGTTCTGTGTTCTAAATGAACATACAGCCGGGATGCCCAAACGCAGTGAGGAACGACACTTTAATCGTTAGCAGTTCAGATATATCCTGCTTAATGTTTCTCTGCATACACCCAGGTATGATGCAATAATTTTTTTAGGGATTCGCTGCATGAGTCCGGGATGTGACTTTACAAATTCATCATATCGCTGACGCGCAGTATTCAACAGCAGCACTTTCACCCGTTCTTCCAATGCAACATAATCTTTGGTCAGTCTCACTTTGAAAAACTGTTCCATTTTATGGAGTTCGGTTGAGAGTTGCTCTCTTCCATAAAGCGTGAGACATAGTACCTGGCCACCTTCAATGCATTCAATGAACATGGTTGCGCGATCACGATTAAAGAATGCTTTATAATCCGACATCCAGCAGTTCTCCTGTGCGAACTTCACAATATGTTCTTTACCATCATCATCAAGATAATATATCCTGTAGATGCCAGACAGCACCATATATTCATATTGCACATCGTCACCTTCATGCACGAGGAATTGAGATCTGCGCACTTTTTTCAACAAGAAAAAAGAATTGATGAATTCGATTTCTGCATCGTTTACCTGAGTAACTTCTTCTATGTTCTTGCGTAACCTTTCCATAGCATTTTGTTTAAACAATCTTTCTCTTGAATAAGGTTGAGATAGTTCAATTGCCGTTACAATGTCGATAATAATATACTTCATAAAGAAAAACCACTCTCTCATTTTAATAAAAATGAGAGAATTCTCTCATGAATTTTATTATTTTAATTGCAAACTTTGAAATATGAAAAAGTTTGTGCCCGGTAACCTCAGGTTTGCCAAGCGAATGATACTCCATATCCAACTTTTCCTGCTGGCCGTCCTGCCGGCCTTTAGCGCCGCCGGACAGTTAAATTCGAACGGACAGGATGACCCTGTTTTTACGCGCGATACAATCCAGATGCGCAAATATTCAATCGCAGCAGGGAGTAGATCTATTTCGCCTGACAGTGCCATTGCACTGCTTAACAAGGCTGCTTTTCTAGCTAAGAAACACAAACTAAGAAAGCAAATGGTGAATGCCTGGAGGGCTATGGGCTGGAGGAAAATCCAACAGGGAGATGTGGTTGGTTGCCAGCGTTACCTTGATTCTGCTTTTGCACTCAATGAACAATTGAAAGATGCAGAATTAACCTGTGAACTGAATGATCTTGCTGCATTGGCCTATTTACGTACTTCTGAATATGCGAAAGCGGCAACTTGCTATTTTCGTGCTGTTCAGGCAGTGGAGGAGAACAAAATAGAGAAGGAGAGTGCGGTAGCAAAATTGTACAGTAACCTGGGTAGTTTTATGCTTTACCTGAAAGAAGACAGCTTGGCGACAAAGTATCTCCTGCGTGCCAGGCAGCATCTCATCAGAGTGCGCCCGGTAGATTCAGGAATGCTTATCAACATCCATGTCTTACTTGGTAATGCCCAGCTCACACATGACACTATCGCTGCCATAGGTTATTTTAGAGAGGCCTACAAAATGGCAGAAAAGTTCAATGACATTTCGTTAATCCGTATGGCAGTGGCAAATTTATCTTTAAGCTATATTAATATCCGCCAGTATGACACTGCAGCATATTTTCTGAATCTTGCGAGAACTGCTACTCCCCCAGGTGAGTCGCAGGTAGAAATAGAAGTAATGGCGGGGCAACTCGCCTATTACAGGAAGAAATATACAATTGCAGAAAGGCATCTGCTTTATGCGCAGAAATTGATTCATGACGAAGACGATGAACTTGCGGAAGTGATTTATGAAACATTGTCGGATATATATGCAGCGCGCGGCGAATATCAAAAGGCCTATACATGCCATAAAAAGTTCATGGAACAGTATTTTAAACATAAAGGCGATGTCAAGAAGACAATAACAGGCTTTATGCTTAACCTCCAGACCGTGGAGCATGAGAAGACGATCTTGCGGAAGCAAGCAGAAATATCCTCCGGGGAGGCTGCTATAAAAAGGCAGCGATCCTGGATTGCTGCCATGTGCCTGGTTTCTGTTTTGCTATGTGTTATACTGATCATGGCCTACCGTAATTACCGTAACAAGAAGTCGCTGTTGAGCGAGCAAATGCGCACTTTGCTGCAGGATAAGGAAATAGAACGATTAACAGCGGAAGCAGAAGGGGCGGACAACGAACGATCGAGAATAGCCTATGATATCCATGATGGCGTATTGGTCAGGCTGGCTAATGTGAAAATGAATCTTACAGGCCTGCATAGCCTTGACGGAGATAGCCATTATCAGGATCTCGTCGGACAGTTGGATATGGCTACAAGGGAGCTGCGTAATACAGCGCACAACCTGATGCCTGAGATCTTACTCGAAGAAGGATTGGAACAGGCGATCTTCTATTTTTGTAAAGCGACGGAGCATGCTTCCGGCCTGAATATAAAGTTTCAACTTGTGGGAACAGCGATCCCCAGATTGCAGCCAGTAGTAGAAACCAGCATTTACAGAATCGTTCAGGGCCTGGTACAGAACGCCATCCAGCATGCTAAGGCAAGCGAGTGTCTCGTTCAATTTCAGTATGCCGACTATCTATGCTCGATTACCGTCGAAGACGACGGACAGGGTATTGACAATGTCTTACAGGAAGAAGGCTATGGTTTTAAAAGTATCCGTAACAGGATTAAAATTCTTATGGGTACATTTGATATAGAAAGCGTGAAAGGCCAGGGTACAACGGTATACCTTGAGTTCGATGTACGCCCGTTTATACTTCATCAGGGGAGCAATCAATGATTAACTATATACCCGTCAATTGTATGGAAAAGTCTCTGAATTAGTAATGCTAAATACGTGTATACAATGCCAATTCTCGTATCCATAGTAGATGATCACCCACTTGCCACCAGCGGTATCCGGAGCATGCTGGAAGGATACGCGGGTATCTATGTACAGGAAGCGTATCACTCCGCATCTGCTCTCATAGAGGGGTTGAGCAGTTTTCTGCCCGATGTGCTTTTGCTGGATATACTGATGCCAGGGCAATCCGGCAAAGTACTGGCCCCAGTGATAAAAGAATTGTATCCTTCTGTGAAGATAGTGGTGCTTACCAGTCTGGATGCTCCTGCTATGGTGTCAAGCATGATGCGAAGAGGTTGTTCGGGCTATCTTTTAAAAGATACCAACCGGGAAAATCTGATAGCTGCGATTGAGACTGTACATAGCGGAAAGGAATTTATAGATCCGTCACTGAAGGAGAAGATACTGACAAGCGTTATACATCCGGGCCAGGAGAAAGACATGGTGGTGCAGGAAATCACCAAGAGGGAACTACAGATACTGAAGCTGCTTGCAGAGGAACATACTACCCGCGAAATTTCTGAGCAGTTATTTATCAGTTTTCGTACCGTGGAAAATCATAGATATAGTTTGCTTCAAAAGCTTGATGTAAAAAATACTGTGGGCCTGGTCAAAGTTGCACTAAAACTCGGATTGATTAAATAGGCTTCTGGTTGCGACTACCGATGAGCGAGCCTTTGACGGATACGGGTGAGTGTCTGTCGTTCGATACCGAGAAAACTGCAAAGGTGTGACAAGGAGACTCTGTTGAATAAAGTAGGATGGTGCCCCATAAAATCAAGGTAGCGTTCTTCTGCGGTTTGAAAGATAAAGCTTTCTATTCTGGCCTGTTGCCGCTTTAAAATTTCTTCTGCAACAAGGCGACCATACCTTTCGAAACCAGTCGACTGCTGGTATACCCATTGCATATCTTCGTATGAAAGGCAGGCCATAATAGTTGGCTCCAAACACTGAATGGTATAGTTGCTGGGGTTACGGGTAAGAAACGAATGATAATGCGTAGCGTAGTCTCCTTCTGAATAAAAACCAACTGTTGTCTCGATACCGGTGAAATCAATGTAAGAGGAACGGACTAATCCTTGCACAATAAAGCCCATGTTTTTTTGAACCTTACCTGCCTGGATAAAAAACTCTTTCTTTTTGAGCTCCTGAAAAGTAAGCTTCATGGCAAATAAAGAAAGCTCATGATCGGTCAGCTTAGGACAAAAGGTCCTCAGAGATGCAAGGTATATTTCTGTAGCTTCCTCCATGATCAGTTAGTTGTTTGCATGTAATTTAGAGAATCTATAGGAGTATTAAAAAAGCAAATCGTCAGTTACAGGCCGTTCAAATCTGTGTATTAGGACTAGTCACAGTATCAAACGTTCAAAGACGCTCAAAATTAAGTACCGTATTCGGCGCGTTTTTACCCCTTTAAAAAAGACGCACTTTCGCTAAGCCGTTTTCTCATAATTATCCCATCCGTTCATCTGGCATGATAACTTTATGATACAAAAAATATATTGTTATGCTGGAAAATAGCTTTGGCCTGCTTTTCTTTTTGAAACAGCCTAAAAACCATAAAAACAAGTTATGGTACGTTTTTATGCGAATTCATCGGCCTTTATATGGACTTCATTGCTAAGCATCGGGGCTGGAAACTTAGTGCCGACATCAAAGTCAGTGCGTTTGATTATACCGGTAATTTGAAAACCGGCAGTTTGTTTTTTACTCATTGGATTTTCAGTCGAGCCTCTATAGAACAAGTCTAATACAATGGGCTTTGTAATACCGTGCATCGTTAGCGCACCGCTCAGTTTATATTTATTTTTACCGATGCTTTTTATCGAAGTGCTTTTAAATGTCAGCGTCGGGTACTGGTCCACGTCAAAAAAATCAGCGGTTTTCAGATGGTTATTTCTCGCCTCAACCCTTGTATCAATGGAACTTGTTTTAGCACTCATTTCGAAGGAGGCATCACTAAAATCATTTTTTGCTGATCTGACCGTTACCGTAAAATCATTGAAGGTGCCTGACACGTCAGCAATGCCAAGGTGAGAAACAGTAAAACCCAGTTGCGAGTGGGGTGAATCGTTTTTCCAGATACCATCAACACCTTTGAATGCTGTAAGGGCAATAAATGCCATTACGATAAAAACTATTTTTTTCATAATCCTATTTGGTTTTAAAATATTGTGTTTAAAAATTATTTTATCCTTTGAATTGATTACCGCTGAACATGCCGGTAGTGCTATAACTGGCACCTTCTTTAATTTGGAATAGTACCAGATCGCTTTCCGATTGAGCTGTGATCTCTACAGGCTCATCATTGAATATGATACAATCGCCTTTGTCCAACGTGTAGCCATCTAAGGTTACTGTTCCATTAAAGCAGTACAGCAGATGGATAGATTTTCCGGCAGGAGATAAGGGTACCTGCAAAGCGTTGCCCTCGCTTAAGCGGGCATCAAAAATGTTGGTCTCCACCCTTAATTGCAACGGTGCTGCTTCGTTATTGCCGGCCACCAGGCGCCATTGGTTTTCACTATATTTTTCATCAAACTTATGGAACTGTATTATCGGCTCCAGGCCGTTTTCAAAGGGGCGCATAAATATCTGCAACATTTCTACATCTTCTATAGCGCTTTCTTCATGTTGTACGCCACTGCCGGCATTCATCATCATCAAGGTCGATGAGTCAAGAACTTTGCGCACACCGGTACTATCCTTGTGTTCCTGTTTGCCGCTTCGCATATAGGAAAGAATTTCATCGTCCCGATGCGGATGCATCGGAACGATACCCGGCGGCTTAAAGCTGGCATGATCAATCCTGCCAATCGTGAGGAAGCCCGTATCTTTCAATCCCAATGCTTTACCCGGGAAGAGGATTTCAATATGGAACACATCATTTCCGTATGGCCGTTTTTTTAAGGCCTTAATAATTTCCATGTTATTTCTATTTATTGAGCCTTCCGGCTATTTGTTTCGGACAAATTTGCAGAAAAGAACTTTCGTCCTTCAGCTTCAACAAGGACCTTAGTTGCCGTTGCCGCAACAACATCGGCAACGGCAATATCAAAACCATCAGCAGCAAGCCGTTGTGCATATGCCTGCCAATACCATTAGCAGCACCTGTAACGACTGCAATACCTTTGTGTTTCATAGGTTTCTAATTTTTTTAGTAATATTTGAGATGGGCTGTGTGTATTTTGCCTGTCTCTGTTTTTTCGTCACTTTAAGGAGATCAGGCTTATTGGTAATTGAGGATGCCCATTAACTTCTGACCATTCGGGCTTGTCCAGTCTATGGCCAGCTCGGAAATGATTTGATCTACTGTGGTTATAACTGCACCAGCCTGTCTCATCCTTTCCAATGCCAATTGATCGCCGAACTTTGTATAAGAAGCAGAAGCATCAGCTGATACTTGTACATCGTAACCTTCATCGAGCATTTGAAGCACAGGGAAAGTGATACAGATTTCTGTTGTTACACCAGCAACAAAAAGTTTTTTGCGGCCTAACGCCTTTACAGCTTTATTGAAGCCATCGTGGTGCATAGCATTTACGATGCCAGGGCGTTTAATACGCGCAGCAAAGGCTTCCGGTAAAATTTCTTCCAGTTCGGGAATCAGTGGCCCTTGGACATTTTCTTCCATACTTGCAGTCAAAACTACAGGCAGGTTAAGCGCTCTTGCAATTTTGGCGAGCTTAATCGCATTTTGTTTTACGAGGTTAATGTCGTGTGAGTGAGTCCAGGCCATAGTTCCAACCTGGTGGTCAATAAGCAGCATGGCTGCATTTTCGGGTGTGAACGCATTTTTGTGCATTGTTCGATTTTTTTTTAATTGTTATCAAATATTTTTACATCATCAATTTGTTTATCGCTGAATTGATGATGTAAAATTGCCCCAATTACAGGGGCCAGACGATGATAAATAGTAAAAAAATCTGTTGATAAATATCAACTGGCACAAGAAGGCTAATGCAAGACGAAATTATTTTTGCGTGGACTGTTTACGGACCCGGCTTAAGGTTTCTTTGGCAATCCCAAGATAGGAGGCGATCATGTGTTGTGGAAAGCGGTCTAAAAATTCAGGATGATTGCTCACAAAATCTGTGTAACGCTTTTCTGCCGGAAGACTAATCGAATTGGTTATTCGTTTTTGTGTGGCAATATTGTTGCGGTCATCCATGACGCGGATCATTTCATTAAAAGGTGGACACTGGTGTGCCAGCTTTAAGGTTTCCTCTCTTGATATCAGCAATAATTCGGAGTCTTCCCAGGCGTCAATACAATAGGCGGAGGGAGCAAGATTCACCCAGCTTTCGCGATCGCCAACCCACCAGTTTTCAATGGCAAGATGCACGATATGCTCCTGGCCTTTATCGTTTACAATGTATTGTCTCATGGCACCTTTTACAACAAAGGCAAAATGGGTACATACATCGCCTTGCTGCAAATGGTATTGCCTCTTTTTAATGTTCTTTAAGGTAAACACACTCCTGATTAACTCAAACTCGCTTTTTGACAACGGTGTAGAGATATAGGAATTGATGTAGTTATGAAGTGTCTCAAACATTGCCGGTGAAAATTGTGAAGTTATATAACGCTTTGCTTCAGGGCGGTTCCTGACCTCAATAGTGCGCCAAGTATTGTTTTTAAGAATCCGAAAAATCAAGCAACGGATTAAGTCAACATAAGTGCAGCGGTTATTCTTTTTATTCTTGAGGAGTATAACGTATGCCTTAATTTCAAATGGGCTTTTCGTTAGGATACCTCCTCAGATTTCAAAATAACGGAGCGCAGGCGCTTTTCATTTTTGTCGCCCCACTCACCTAATGCAGAAAGGATAGGAATTAAAGACTTGCCAAATTCGGTTAAGCTATATTCCACCTTAGGTGGTACCTGTGGATAAATTATTTTGGTAACCAGTTCGTGTTGTTGCAATTCATTTAGCTGAATATTGAGCACCCTTCGGGATGCATCAGGGATTTTACGTTGCAATTCGCTCGGTCTTTGATTTCCTTCGTTGATAAACCACAACAGGCGTATTTTCCATTTACCATAAAGTACCTCACCGATCAGGTCAAGGCCACAATTTAAGTTTATAGGAATCTTTCTTTCGCGCATGAAACAAAATTAATACAATGTCCCAACATTGGGGTATGGGAAAAAATTATCCCTATGCAATTCGATTTACCGTACTTGTCTATGCAGGTTATAAGGATCAATTTTGTCCTAAATAAAAACAGGAAATGGAAGATCAATTTAATTTCAACAATGAACTAAAAAATAAAATTGCATTGGTTACCGGCGGTACAAAAGGTACTGGTAAAGCCATTGCAGAGAGGCTGCTGCAAGCCGGTGCTACGGTTATTATCACAGCCAGGAATAAACCTGCAGCGGAGGATGAAAAATTACATTTTATTCCCGCTGATTTGAGCACGTCCTCCGGAACGGCAAAAGTAATTGAGGAAGTAAAGTCCCTTTTTGGCAGCCTTGATATCCTTGTAAATAATCTGGGCAGTTCTGAAACTGCCGGTGGTGGCTTTGAAGTGTTAACTGATGAAGACTGGCTCTCCACTATCC
This sequence comes from Taibaiella sp., assembly GCA_041660405.1. Lineage (GTDB taxonomy): Bacteria > Bacteroidota > Bacteroidia > Chitinophagales > Chitinophagaceae > Taibaiella. The sequence goes on from JBAZWL010000006.1 coordinate 126,649, forward strand.
AGGCAAATCTATTAGCACCGGTAAGACTGGACAGAGGATTTCTACCCGGCATGATCGGTCAGAAATCGGGGGTCATTATTCATATAGCATCCATCCAGGGACGACTGCCATTATTCGACGCGACGCTCCCTTATGCAGCTGCTAAAGCTGGGCTGATCAATTACAGCAAAAGCCTGTCCAATGAAGTCACGCCAAAGGGAATTCGTGTCCTTACTGTTTCCCCAGGCTGGATTATGACAACATCAGCCACCAGGATGATGGAAAGAATAGCCGAGAGTTCTAAAAGCACGATTGAGGAAGCCACGCAAAGTGTAATGAACAGTTTAGGTGGCATACCATTTGGAAGACCCGCGGAACCTGAAGAAGTAGCAGAACTCGTAGGTTTTCTGGTGTCACCCAGAGCTACATATCTTACCGGGACGGAGTTCGTCATTGATGGCGGGACTATTCCAACAATTTAATAACAATAAAAAAAGAACAAAATGAAATTACCAAGCATTATCTCAGAACTGCTGCTTGCAACAGCAAACTTTGACAGCGAAAAATACGCCGATTGCTTTTCCCAAACAGCCGTCGTTTTGGATGAAGGCGAAACTTACAGTGGTCGGGACGCCATTAGAAAATGGAACGATGTGACTAACGAAAAATACAGTGCGAAGCTGGAACCGGTTGCCTATGTTGCTGATGGCGACACAGGCATTATGACCACTAAAGTCTCGGGCAATTTTGATGGAAGCCCTATCATTTTAAAATATCATTTTGTATTTAACGGAGAGAAGATCGGCCATTTAAAAATAACCGGATAAAAGCGAATTCAAGACCAACAGCTTACTGACCAATTTAAATATTGAGGTAGCTGTATGAAAAATAATGGCTGGCCCCTAAGGAGGCAGCCATTATTCATTTTGCTGAAAACCATCGTCAATCTGACCGTATTTGCCATCATAATAATCGTTGTAGGCTAATGAAATTTCGTGTTCCGTATTCATCACAAATTCGCCGGATATAATGGTTGGCTCAGGATAGGGTTCACCCCCAAAAAGAATTACATCAACAGGATCTGCTGACACATTTTTTATTTCAATCTCCCCTTTGATCTGGTCAAAGCCAACAAGCTCCCCTTTATGATAATCACTATCATTGATTACCGCATCCTGTAAAGGCAGGAATGCTGCATAGGACATCTTTTTCGTTGTTTTTAAAGCAAAGCAGCGACCTGCTTCCAGATGTAGATGGTAAATGAATTGTAGTGAATGCGTGGGTATTTTAGACGAGAGCCCTTTGTATTTGCCAATCAGTATTTTAATCCATCCGCATTTGTTAGACAACGCTCTTTTAGGTATATCAGTTGATGCTAAAAAAAGATAGTCTGCGTCTTCCGCCTTGTTTTGAGAAGGAAGATTAATCCAGAATTGAAAGCTATGTATCAGGAGGTCATTGGTACCCGGATCAATATTTAGCCTTTCATCGTGAATGATACCATTACCTGCTTTCATCCACTGCAGCCCGCCGGAATTTATTTTTGTATGATTCCCTTTACTATCGCGGTGCTCGATCTGGCCATTTACAATATAGGTCAAGGTTGCCAGACCGCGACTGGGGCGTGGGCCGATATTTTCCTCCTTTTCCATTAAATGCTTTGGCTTGTATATCAAGGGCAGGATATGATCCAGTAATACAACCGGCCCAATCGCACCTTTATAACGATTGGGTAACAAGCGGTCAATTTTATAAATACCCATATCCTCCCTCTTGCCAAGGGATATCATCGCTACATTATTTTTAGGTCTCATCATTTGCCTTTTGAAACATTGACACAATATTCTACATTGCAAATTTTCACCTATTATCTTAGCTATAACGATGATGTATCATAAATAAAACCGTTGATGTATATCAACGGTTTTATTTATGATAGAAGCCCATTACCTTTTTACGTATTGATTTCGTACGCGACTTAAGGTTTCTTTGGTAATTCCAAGATAGGATGCAATGATATGTTGCGGAAAGCGCTGCAAAAATGCCGGATAAGTTTTGATCAACTCCTGATAGCGATGCTCTGCGGAATGACTGATGGCAGAGGTGAGCCTTCTTTGCGAAGCAATAGAATAATTCTCATCTAATTTAACCCTCATTTCCATAAAGGCGCAAATGCCATAAATGCGTTCTGAATTTGCCCTGGGTAGTAAAAGCAAGTCTGTATCCTCCCAGGCATCTATGTTGTAAATACTAGGTGTATTTTTGACATAACTTTCTCTATCACCTGTCCACCAATTTTCAATATGTAATGAAACTATGTGCTCTACCCCTTTATCGTCAACGGTATATTGTCTAAGAGCGCCTTTAACCACAAAGGCCAGGTATTTACAAGCGTCCCCTTCCTTTAAAAGGAATTGCCTTTTTCGTAGCTTTTGGTGAACAAATAATTCCTGGATTAAAGAAATGTCAGCTTCGGTTAAAGGAGTAAAGGAGCGTTCCTGAATGAACTTTAATAGAGCATCGTGCATAGGCAAATATAATGTTTTAGGATAGATATCATTATGTGATAAAAGCTACTATTGAATTTGGGTAAGTGAGGGCGGACCTATAAAAATCAGGATGAAGTTTAATAATTTCCTGTGACAAAATATAGATGCAGATCAATTATTTTATTGACTGAGACAGGACCTGTCCCGCTTTTACCGCAACTCCTTATAAATTGCTACCAGATAAAATAATGATCTTACCTGTACCTTCAATTTTGCATTTTCTTTTTTTTAATTTCTGCAGCAGATAATCATCAGACAGGGGAGCGAAATAGGGTAGGGTGTCCAGAAAGACAGGATATTTTGTTTTTCCATCTCTGCTTTGTCGAGTGTGGCATAATCTTTGTAATCTTGGGTGTCATCTTACCATCGGCAAACTGGAGTTTCAGTCCGGAATGGTAACTACGGTATTGAGCGGGCATGAAAACGCAGGCAGATTATTATTGGGCTGCGAATTTAGGCCATCTGCTCTAAATATATTTCTTTCGGTATGAAAGTGCGAAGCATTTAAGAAGTGTGCTTTTGCGTACATCTTTGCTCGTAATATCCGTAGAATGACCAGGGCACTAGTTTGTACCTGGTAATCAGTTAAAAGCCTGACGAAATTCCAGCGGCGATAAATTCGTCTTCTTTTTGAAAAGCGTGCTAAAGGATTGCGTGTGCTCAAAGCCCAAGGCATAGGCGATCTCGCTGACCGAAAGACTGGTCGTGGAAAGTTTTTCTTTGGCTTTCGCGATCAGTTTTTCATGAATATGCTGCTGTGTGTTCTGCCCGGTATGAACCCGAAGCAGGTCACTCAGGTAGTTCGGCGACAGGTTCATCTGCGCAGCAATATATTTTACCGTGAGCAAACCCTGTACGTCGCTGTTAAAGTAGTCATCGATCAACTGCTCGAACCTGGTCAGCAGCCCTGAATTATTATTCTTGCGGGTCAAAAACTGCCGCTCATAAAAACGGTTGGAGTATTTTAGCAGGCTCTCGATCTGCGTCAGAATGATCTCCTGGGTATGCTTATCGATATGCTGGCACTCCTTATCAATTTTATGGAGGATCGTGATCAGGTCATCTTCTTCCTCGGCCGACAGGTGCAGCGCTTCGTTAACCGCGTAATCGAAAAAACCGTAGTGATGAATGCTGTTCGCCAGAGTATGCTGTAACAGGAAGTCTGGGTGAAAGATGAGGAGATAACCGGACCCGCATTCCATATTTTGCAGGTCCAGTTGTTGTACCTGGTTAGGCGCGGTAAAACTCAATACTCCTTTATCGTAATCATAATGCTGCTGTCCGTACCTGATCTTGCCTTTGGCTTCGCGTTTGAGCGCCACGCAATAAAAGCGGTTAACGAAACCTTTCCAGATCTCGTCTTCCAAAAAAACACTTTCTGCCAGATTGATCACGCTCACCAGCGGGTGGCGAGGTTCCGTTAAGGATAGCAAACGGTGAAATTCCGATATGGAGTTAATGGCGTTCATAAACAAAATTAATCAATTAAGCCTATACTGAACTCATCATAGGGCGCGCCGGTATCCGTACCTAAAGGCACGATGCTTTCCAGTTGTGATAGATCCGCCTGAGTTAATACAATAGTAGTTGCCGCAATGTTTTGTTCCAGGTACTTCCGGCGTTTCGTTCCCGGGATCGGCAGGATGCCTTTGCTCATGATCCAGGCCAAAGCCAGTTGCGAAGAAGTGACGTGCTTGGCTTCAGCCATTACTTCGATAGCTTTCACCAATTCAATATTCTTGTCGAACTGCACACCCTGGAATCGCGGGATTGCCCTCCGGAAATCATTCTCAGGCAGGTCATCGATACTTTTGATCTGTCCAGATAAGAATCCACGGCCCAGCGGTGAGTAAGCTACAAAACCAATACCCAGTTCCTTTAAGGTGGCCAAAACCCCACGTTCTTCCACCGTCCGCTCGAACAAGGAGTACTCGCTTTGTACGGCAGTGATCGGGTGCACGGCATGCGCCCGCTTAACCGTTTCAGACGAAACTTCCGACAAACCGATATAACCCACTTTACCTTCTTGAACCAGTTCAGCCATCGCCTCAACCGTTTCCTCGATTGGCGTATTTTTATCCAGGCGGTGCAGGTAATACAGATCGATGTAATCCGTATTCAGATTTTTGAGCGAGCGTTCCAAAGATTTCTTTACATAATCTTTCTTACCATTGATGGCCCAGGTTACCTTATTGTTACCATCGATCTCCCAGCCAAACTTGCTCGCCAAAATATACTGATCACGTTTACCACTGATCGCTTTCGCGATCAACTGCTCATTCTTCAGCGGTCCGTACAGATCGGCAGTATCTAAAAAATTACCGCCTAACTCAAGCGAACGTTGGATCGTCGCGATGGCTTCCTGCTCATCGGCAGGACCATACATATGCGCCTCTTCAAAACCCGTCATGCCCATACAGCCCAAGCCGATTACCGGCACAACCAAACCCTGACTGCCCAATGCTATTTGTTTTATTTCCATGATCCAAAGGTCGGTAAGGCAAATCACGCGCATGTATGCAAACCCCTGAAGCTTGTAAGCAAATCAAGGAATGATTTTTTTTAACGCCTATATGCGTCTCGACTTATGGGGCGCACATCACAAGAGGATTCCGAAGGTTAGCGTACGCATTTACGTAGTGTGCCATGAAGGGATAAACAGCAAAGTTTATTCCATGCTGTATAAAAGATGATGGCAGGCCCATCATAGTCATTGCGCAAGCGAAGACTGTGAACCCCGCCTCTCGGCGTTTTGGTAGTAATGACAAGGTATTGAACGGAAGAGGAATGACTGTTGGGAACAGTCAGGGATGAAGCAATGAGATGCGTTACCCATTTTGTCAAAGCTGATTTTTGCGAAGATCAGTGAAGGCTATAGCGATCACTTGCATATTGGCTAATACACTATAAGGCAATCGTTAAATTGCTGCAGGATTTCCTTTATAAAAACTCTGACTTCTGGCGATTGCCAAAATAATATTACGCGTTGTGCGATTAGGTAGCGATCGAATTTCTGATCTAATCGCACAACGCGTTTCTCATTTTATGTTTTCCTTTTGTAATTTTAATATTGCAATACTTCACAGTCAAAACCTTTATCCTGCAAAATTTTAATTACTACCTCTCCTGATATTTCTGACAGACTATCAATGCGTAAAATTTTGTCGCAATCTTCGAGGTTAAAATTCCATTGCGTTTGTGGAAGTTCATCCAAGTGTGGTTTTATTGACTGAATTTCATTCTCCGTAAATACCGAAGTTTTAAATACATAAATCACTATAATTAAATTTAATTTTACAATCCTTTTTTACCCTCAAGCCAATAACCCTGGGAGTAGACGTTTCCTTTTGGTTTGTTTTTCAAAACTTTCCTGAATGTCTGAACAGATTTGACATTTCCTACCAATGCAAAATTGGCGGTGTTCCATTCAGTAGTTTTAAATAAAGGCAGTTCATTTATCCATTTTTCATTTCTGAATGAATCCTTTTTCGGGAATACGATACAGTTGTCCATTCCCAAAAGTTCAGGAACGTTTTTGTTTTCTTCATCCAATTCAAAATAGAATTGGAATTGATGATTTTTCTTTTTTAACAACGGCAATAATGCACAAGCAACGCCTAAAGAAGTTTCATCGCCAAAAAATAATTGCTGTTTTACGTTTGGGTCATACAAATTTTTCCCTCTTGGTGGACTGACAAACAATTCATAGCCAGCTTTTAAATTGTCGATGAATTGGCTTCCAACTCCATTGCCGTGAATGTGAAAAATAATGTCGAAAGCTCCGTTTTCTTTGTCGTGACGGGCAACCGTATAATTTCTAAATTCCGTTTCGCTTACACGGATAACACTGGCATAGCCGATTTTAAAATTCCATTTTGATATATCTCCCTGAAAGCGTATTCTCTTTATGTTCGGACTGATGTAGTTTGTTTCCAAAACTTTCACGTTTGGTCGCATTGAACTCTCAAGTAGATTACCAATCCACCTTGGTATGCTCGAAATCATAACGCATAATTTTTGAGCGTGAATGGAATTACTGATTGCGTAAAGTAGAGAGCAGGACCACGCACATCAAGTGCCTGTCCGCCAGAACGAATGTGAGATGAACGTTCAATAATAGTTACTTTAAAGCTATATTTTGCGAGCCAATAGGCTGTGTTCAGTCCTGCAACACTTGCACCTGAAATGAGGACATTTATTTCTTTTAATGATTTCATTTTTATACGAGTTATTTTGACAATGCAAAATTGAATCGTATGATTAGCATGAGCAATGGTGAAAGAAAAGTAAGTATTGGACTAATCGTGGTTTTTGTTTCGGAACGTTAATGCAGGTATTCCCGCAACTTTGGTAAATAACCGTGAGAAATAAGGATAATCGTCATAACCCAATTCTGTTGCAATTTCTTTTACCGATTTGTCGGAATGATAAAGCAGCCTTTTTGCTTCTAAAATAATCCGCTGCTGAATGTGATGTGAAACAGAATGGCCTGTTGTGTTTTTCACACATTCGTTCAAATATGCAACGGAAATATTGAGTTGTTGAGCGTATTCTGTCGGTTTTTTAGCGGTTGTAAAATTATGTTCCAACAATGCTTTGAAGGTTTTGGTAACAATTTCAAACCGGGAAAGCCTATCCGTTGATCTGGTTTGCTCTAAATACTGTGAAACAATAAGCCCGATTAAAGTATTGCAACTTCCATTAAGTAATGAATGATATAGTTTTTCGTTTTTTCGTTCGGATATTTTTATGCAAAACGATACAGCATCGGAAATGACAGAAAACGTTTCTTGCTTTAATGCCAAAGGTTTTGCAGGTGTAATGTCTTCCAATAATTTCAGATATTCAGGATTTAGATTTTCATTGCTGATTGCCCAAATACTTACAGCTGCGTTTTTGAACGATAGGGTTCTGTGTACTTGGTTTTGATGAATAAAAATTACCGATGCAGGTTTTATCGTGTGTTTCTGAAAGTCGATTTCAATAGTTGTCGTTCCTTTTTCCTGCAAGAAAAACAAATGATATTCGTCCCTGTGCGATTGTTTAATGTTGTCAAACTCGTCAAACTGCTCGTATAAATGAAAGTCTTCTCTCGTCATTCTTCCTATGAAAATACCTGTGCCGAGATCGGCTATCATAGGATTTACAGGTATGAAATTTGATTTTTTCGGCATTGCTTACAAACTTACTAATAAATGTTCCCGATTTGCATTTTGGTCTTGTTGGATTATGTCGGGTGGGCTTGAGGTCGTCAAGCTGTTTGAGCTTCACTGATAATTTTTGCCAATTCTTCTTCCGATTTATGGGGCTACTACAAATCATCTAAAAAAATATAAACAATCGTAAGCCGGGCTGATTAAGTGGTGCAAGGCAACTATGTAAAGAACTTTCAATGCGAAAAGATGGCGTTAGGTCCGGCAAACCATTTTGCAAGGGAAGTTCTGGTTTTCAGTTAGCCTTTGTTTTTTACCTAAGGTTATTTGTGCCCGGAAGTGATGTTTGTCAGGTTTGGCCCCGTTCAGGACTTCGTTAGGTGTAAAACCATAAAGTTGCCCGTTAGGAATCCTGTTGTAATTTTTTACTGCATTTTCCAACGTGTTGATCAACTCATCGGTGTCGGCAACTGGTTTCGTATATAGAAAGCGGTGTTTTTGGTCAGATCGAAATGAAATACTTTATTAAAGCAAATGAAAATGCTATAGATATTCAATTGAGAAAAATTTAGATTCTGTCTGCAGTAAGGGATGCTTTTATTCCCTTATTGCAAATGATAACTTAATTTGCTTTAACTAAATATATTAAGCAGCCAAAAATCGCCCAGCAACTTTAAATCTTCTAATAGGTGGGTGGTTCGAGTTTTGTACCATTAGGTTCTCTGACTTCATCTTCAAAAACGAATTATTTTCCATCTTCCACAACATTGTTTGATTCCTGAATTCCATTATCTTTGCACTGATAAGAATTGCCATTGCTAAGCAAATGTAAGTTGTAAAGCAAGGTTAGTTTTTGAAAAAGTATCAATCGCGTATATCATAGAGTTCGACAATATTGAGAAGGTAAGTAATTGTATATCAATTATTAAAAGGAGAATTTTCGAATCCCTCCCTCTCCGATGGATTGGATTCCATTTTTTTATTCGTAAATGGTTTAGAATTAGTAAGTTATAAGTTAGATGTTTCTTTTATTTTATACTGAAAAAAAGACATCCAAAATTAAAAAAGCGCCTGTTTATTCATTTAAACAGACGCTTTTGTCTTTAAACAGCTTAACCAGTATCAAAACTTTCAAAAATGCTCAAAATTAAGTGCGTTTTTGCTATTTCAAAAAAGACGCACTTTTCCCAAAGGTATTTCTCCTGATTATCCTATTCGTTGATCTGGAAATGATAACTTTATACAATACAAAAAATGTATTATTATGCTGGAAATTTGAGTACATCTAGCTAGAAATATCTGTAGAAATGTACCCAGCATACTGATATCTACCCCTTGTGCAATAACGCCAACTTAAGCCTGCATGAACAGGACTTCGTGCTTCTCGATATCCCTTTTGTACTTATATTCTTATCCCGATCTCTGCCGTTGAATACGCATTGCCGTGTGATCGGCAAAAGGCGATTACCTCCCTTCTTTATTTTGCATGAACTGCGTATTAATGCATTTATTCCCGTTAACATCTTTCATGAAAAATGTTAACAGATCCTCGATAATCATTAATTGGATGATTAGATGATTTTTTAACTTATAATTAGCATTTATTTGTGATAAAAATTTTAACAATTTAAACATAGTTACATGGACTAATTCATAGTCATTTAACTCAAATCCCTCTAATTGATTAAATATCACATATTTATCCACACTTTATTTTAACAGTAAATCAATTCTTATTAATTAAATTGTTAATAAGATAAATTTGCTGGCACAATCTTTGGTTATGATAATTATAACATTTGCAAACGTATACGTTAATAATAACCAAAATTGTTAATCTGATCAATAACAAAAAACCAACAAAGTGAATAGCATGAACTATCAAAATGATTGCATCGATTAAAATATGATTTAGTATTTATTAATCTTGGATTGAAGTGCGCCAGACGCCACCAAAAAATCCAAATTCATAATTCTTCTTTTATCCACAAAAACACACTATTATGAACAACAAACTATTACTTAGATATGGGTGTATGCTCATACTAATGCTGCTACTGCAGCCAGCAATTTTCGCTCCGATATACGCACAGAGCGTTGTGCCCAACTACGGGGTCCCTGCTTCGGCTATAAACGTATGTACAGGACCGGCAACCTTTAATGTACAATTGAATGGAGGGGTAAGTACCAGTGGTTCGCTTAATATTACGCTACCTACAGGCTATGTATATACGCCTAACAGTCATGCTGTAGTGAGTGGTGGTCTTTCTATTACGCAAACATCAGCCAGCAACAACCTGGCTACTTTGCAAATCAGCAATATACCAGCCGGTACTTCAGAATTCAGCTACCAGGCAAGCGCCGGATGTGGCGCTATCGGGGCCTCAGGCTCCAACCAGGTAACTTATAAACTTGGTAGTAATCCTGATGTATTGAGTAACCCGGTCAATGCACTGAATGCAAAGCTTAATATTACCAATGTTACCAATAACGCTTATGTGGCCAGTGCACTGGGTGCAGTTTATACCCGTGCTATCACTATCCAGAATGGTGGTTTCGGTTCGGTTAATGAATTGAACCTTACTTCTACCTTTACAGGGCTGGGTATAGGGAACATTACAACAAACGCGGGAACTATTATTGTTACCAGAAGCCTTGTTGGTACTGACTCCGTTATTAATGTAAAGATAAGTCCTGCAGGAGGTACGTTTGCGCCAAATGCGACTGTGGTTATTACAGAAAGCGTTACCGTTACAGGTTGCGCCGGTGGCAGTACTGCTTATGATGCCTGGTTTGGTTGTCCGGATAAGTGTACACAAAGTAACGCCAATGGCACTGCTACAGCGGGAGCCACCATTAATGCCAGCGCACAGCCCAATATTGTTATCTCCACAATAACATCGCCCGATCTAAAATGCCTGCCTACTACCGCAGCTACAGGATGGACTGTGTTCCAGGTCAAAAATACAGGAAGTTCGCCTGCACTTTTTACAACACTGCGGGCTTATCTGAGCAATACGGAGTGTGTTACCGCTGGCTGTATCGGCCCGGTAGGAGCAAATGGGTATTATGGTTTTGGCGGTAATACCTGCGCCAGCCGCACCATGTACCTGGATACGGCTTCCGGCGTGCAATACAGCACCAATGGCGGGGCTACCTGGACGAACGTAGCCTATAATGTGGCCCAATGGTATAATGCCTGGGTTGCTGGTGGCGGTTACCATGCCGGGCAGCCCATCATGCTCCATTTTCAAAACGGCATACCTCAATTGGCCGGCGGCGACAGTGTACGCATCCGTTTTAAAGTGTATGACGAAATCCCGTCCTGCTGTATCGCAGATTGGTACCAGGCGTTTGTCACCTGCGATGGCAATTATACAGATGCCTGTGGCAATAACCCTCAGACCATACCTGCGGGAAACACAGATAATTATAGTTTTCAACGCTATACGATGAACAGCACTTCGGCAGCAGATGCGGAAGCAGGACAACCCTATTATGTCACCTTTGAAGGATTTGTTAATATCCTTAATAATGCCAACAGGACTGCCGCTGACGGTTATATCGACTATGAGCTGACCCTGCCTACTTCACTGGCACCATCGCTTCTGCCGGCAGATAATGCCATGACCAGAGACGCTTTAACCAGGATTCCCGACAATGTAAGCTGGGATGCTGTTACCCGAAAATTAAGGCTCCGCTTTTTACGCAGCAACTTATTCAGTACGGATTATAGCAGCTGGAAGCTTTCGGTAAAAACAACACCGGATTGTGTTGGTACCGGTGGCACCGTTACCCTGAATGCTTATGCTAAGCTGGCGGCTTGCGCCGCTACGGAATGGCAGGTATTATGTAATAAAACAGCCACTTTTACCATGCATGGTTGTCCTCTTCCTTGCCCGGGAGGTCCCAATAATTATCGCACCAAAGTACAGCGTACTAATTATGGCATCTATTCCAGCGGTAATAATGGATTACCTGGTGGTAGTCTCGATACCAGCATGTTAAACCTTGAAGGTGTTGTCTATGGCGATACCGTCGCCGTAACCACTACGGCTGCCATTGCGACCGGTGCCAGCTTTACCAATGCATATGTCAGCATCACCAAATCGCAGGCGGATGCCGTGCATACTTTTGTAGATGCCCAAGCGTATATCTATAATGGCGGCTCCCTTACGGCTACCATCACGGGTATTACCGCTGGTACAGTTACCGGTACCAATCCAAGCACACGTACCCTGGATATAAAATCAGGATCAGGTGCGCCGGCCTCTTTTGGCCCCGGCGATTCTATTATCGTTGTTACCCGTTTCCAACAGTTGCTCAATGATGATGCCCGGGTCGATTTCGTCACCCGGATGTATACCTCCAACAGCGCCACACCGGCAGGTACACCACAGTTCTCCTGCGATGATCCCTGGACAGGTTCCATAAAAAATTATGGTATTATACCCGTTATCGGTAATTATCAGGGCCTTTCTTTCTCGGGCTGCAACACTGTTACGGCTAACCAAACGGTGATACAATATATCACCAGCCCCAGCAACCCAAGTATAGCACGTCATTTCTTTTTCCCCAACGAGATACGCCAATTGTGGAGTTTTGACAGTATAAAGGTTGTCGTTCCCGCCGGTTTTGCCATCACCAATATGAGAATATGGGTAAACGGGCAAGGCTCTACCGCAGTAACAGGCATCGCATCTTATCCCGTAGCCGCCTACAATGCTGCTACCAATACCTATTACTATAATATTAGTACGCTGGCCAGCCAGCTAGTGGCTGCCGGTGTACCCTTTAGCGAAGGCCTGCAGATATGGGTGGAGCCCACTTATAAAGTGCTTTGCAAAACAGGGAACTTCCCTGTTGAAACGGCAATGCTCTCCATCCGTAGCCGGTCTGTGGCTGATAATAACTGGAGCTGGTACGGATTAGGCAACAATCTACAATCTATTGATAACTCCCTGGCCCCGCTGAATATGACCTCTGCTTCACCGAACCTTACGGTAAATGGTAACAATGTTAGCTGGGAAGTTCAGCTTTCCAATGCTACTACTGCTGTCAAACCCAATGCATGGCTGGCCGAGGCGACGAGCATTAATACCACTACCATTACCAGTGTAGAAGAATTGACTGGTGCCGGCGGTACTGTGGTGAATACGATTGCAACTTCAGGTGGTATTTATCAATTGGGGTCAATACCGGCCAGTACTTCAAAGTATTATCGTGTTAATGCCACCTTTGCTAATTGCACTGCTGATAGCATTAAACTGGGCTATGATTTTAATTGTGACGCATACCCGGCCAGCATTGCTGCTGGCGAAACAGGGTGCCGTTACCAAACCTTAGCTTTAAAGGTTAATGCACAGCCCGCTGGTGTACAAACAACGATTATTAGCCAGCCTCCTACCACACCACAGCAATTATGCTCCGTACTTCCTTACGAAGTGGAAATCAGGAACCCAGCCTTAGGAACACTTAGTGATACACTTACCCTTCGTATGCAGTTGCCTACAGGTGTAAATTTCGGAGGAGTGCAATTTGTACCGGGCAGTGCCCAGGTGCAGGTGCCTAATGCTAGCTATCCTAACGGTGCATATACTGTTTTATCTAACGCTGTCCAATCTTACGAGCAGGTTAATGGCGTAAACTTCCTGATCATTAAAATACCTCCTGCTACATTATCCCAATTAGGGGCCCTGGAAGCTATGCGTGTTAAATTTGAAGTCCGTACTACTTCCTGTGATTTTGTAAGTGGATCATCTATTAAATTCAGAGGAGAGGGTAGCAATGCCTGTGATGAAACAATTACATCTGCTTACCAACAGGCACAGAATGTAAGAATTGCAGGCTCTCCGGATAATCCAATACTGTTCATCCTGAATTCAAAAACAGATTCTGTTACAACCTGCTCTGCTGGAAATGTAACAACACAGTACCGTTTCTCTATGATCAATAACGGACCTGCGGCTACTGATACGAACTATAAGTTCCGTATAGCACTTCCTGCTCCTTGGACACTTGATCTTACATCAGTAAACTTTACTATAAACACAGGAGCAATGCCTGTTTACGTGAATCAAACCGGAGGTTTTTATAATTTTAAAGCAGGTGCAAATCTTGCTATCGGTGATAGCGTAGTGATGACAGCAACACTTGTAGCACCATCAGCACAATTGGCCTGTGGTATATCTAACGCTATAAAGGAAGAAGTATTGGTAACCTTTAGCACTATCTGTATTGTAGATGCTTCGATTTGTGCCGACATGGGAGCTATTACAAGCGAACGTGAAGAAACAGCTGTAGTCGTTGCGAGGCCAACATATAGTATCACAGCATTCAATGGTGCATCATCAGGTAACCCGCCTAATCATCTGGCCGGTACATTTACCTTGCAGCATAACAATGCAACGTACGCTCCTCAAAACGGTACCCTGAAAGTTTATAAAGATGTGAACCAGGATGGCGTATTGGATGGAGGAGATGTATTGTTGGGATCACAAGCCTATGCTATTGCCAACCTGGCCAGTCAAACTTTCAGCTACGATGTAACTTCCAGTACTATTGGCAATATCTGCCCTGTAATTGCTACCATGGAAATGGATTGCATTTGTGAGGTTCCTACTTTCGTATACAACTGCAACAGCATTGTACTTCCTATTAAATTTAAGGATGAAAGGGCTACTGCAAATGCTTGCCAGGTAAACCTTAGCTGGAATTATGAAGCTACTGAAACTATTGTGACCGGGTTTATTATTGAGCGCAGTAATGCAGCAAATGCCGGCAATAAATGGGATAAAATAGGTTCTACTCTTGCTAATGTGACAAGGTATACAGATATAACTGCAACAGGAGGAAAATGGTTGTACCGTATCAAGGCAATTAGTGTGGACAATGATGAAGTATACAGCCGTACTTTGTCTGTTAATACTACTTGCTCCGCAGCGATGGTTAAAATTTTCCCTAACCCGGCGAGCGATGTAATTAATATTGCTATACAAGGTACACCTGATCAGTCAACTACTTATACTATTACCGATAATCTTGGACGTATGATAAAACAAGGACAATTTAGCGGAAGCAATGTTGCCCAGGTTAATATCCATGATATTGCTGGTGGTTTATACCAGGTGCGTGTGGTTTATGGAGGAAATGTATATGTGCAACAAATAGATATAGTAAAATAAAGAAAGCAAGTTCAATGAAACCACAGTTACAAATTTGTAACTGTGGTTTTTTTTAACGGATACTAATCAGTCAGGATTCCAACCATGGTACTTTTACTGCCTTTTTTATTTTATTATAAGGGTGGCACAATGTCAAGCCTATATAAGATGCAACCTTCAGGAAATAAAATCTACAGCATTCTGTCTGGATTATCTCTTGTTTTGTACATTCACTTTTTTCTGACATTTTCTAAACGCCTTTCCACTTTTCTCTTTTAAAGAGGTCTTTCTAAAAAGCGAGTATAGCTTTTAGATTTTTGTGAGAAGTGACTTAATATTCAAGTGATTTCGTAAAACATAACAGAGCCGTTTTAGCACTTTAGTACTGAAACGGCTGTTATAATAGACAAAATGACTATCCCGGTTACTTAGAAGTGAGAATCATTTTTTTGCTGTTAAAATACTTACCATCAATAATGAGCGTATATACATACATACCGGGTTTCAGATCTCCGCCATTTATTGTTACTGACCCTGTTGCTTCACGACTTAATTGGAATAGTCGTATTTCTTTTCCATTCAGATCATAGATGCCCAGAGTCGCCGCACTTATACCTGCCGGTAGTTTATAACTGATGTTTGTGGTTTGGTTGAACGGGTTAGGTACGTTCTGAGCAAGATAGGCTTCTGATGCGGAAACACCAGCAATTGCTAAAGTCGTTTGTGATGACCTATTATCCTTTAGTGATGTTACCTCTTGTTTCAGCAATTCAATCTCCTGTTGCTGTGCTTTGATCGCTTCAGTCAATACCGGGATCAGCATGGTATAGTTTACCCCCAGGTAGCCTTCATTATCTTCCTTTACAAGCTCAGGCATTACCTTTTTAAGTTCCTGTGCGATGAAGCCATATTGTAATCCTCCATCAAAATTCCAGGCAGGAAAACCCTTTGTTTTAAATGTGTAGATTTTGCCGGAAAGCTGACGGATCAGTTCCAATGGCTTATTAATTTCTTTTACGTTCTCTTTGAAGCGTCTGTCAGAGGGGTATACTGTAGTAACTACACGAATAGGTCCTGCAACATCCAAAAAATAAGAAGGGGCTCTATTGATACCGACAGCACCATTTGATTTCACTACAAACCGTTGTACAAGCCCGTTTATCGTAGTGGCACTACAATCAATATAATCACCATCACTGGTTCCCGCCTGGCAACTTAGTACTTCGTCATTAGCGATCTTCAATGCAGGTTTGTTATCGCAATCTGAATTAACGATGTCCAGGTTTGCTGCTGGCGTGGTTTGATTAATGCCCACATATCTGTTTGATGTGGGTTGAAAATAAATAGCGCCGGCGGGACTTGCAGCATTTTTCCAGGGAGCAAAGTTGGAAATATCTGTCCAACTCCCTGTGCCTGAAAGCACCTGTGTGGCCAGTCCCATAGCTTTCCGCTGAAGGGTGCCGTTGGAGCTTGCTTCAGTGAGTGCAGTACCGGTTCCAGACAAAGTGCTTATACTGGTGGTACCATTTACATCCAATTCTACCGCCGGTACTTTGCCAATGCCCACCTTATCTGTAAGGGACACAGGGCTGATTGCAGTCGGTGACACACGCCCCCATAATTCATCAGAGCCCCCGAATGATACTGTTGTATTGACAGCGCCACTATTAACAGCCCCATCACCACTGGGTTTAAATACTACTACCCAGTCTTCTGTGGGGGTTATAGTTACTGGCGATGGCGGGTTTGTATAGATCAGTTCACAGCTAGTAGGTGTTTTAATCCAGAAACGGATTACATTGCCAACTCTTTCCAATCGTAATACGGATCCTATTGCAACCTGTGGACAGCTGCTCCAAATGGTTGAGCCCATCGAACTGGAAGGCCAAATGTATCCCGGATTACCTACTTGTATCCGAAAACTGACAACTGGTGTGCTGGGGGCGCTTGCTTTGGCAAATCCTATCTGATAATACACACCTGTGGTTACTGGTGTTTCGGCTGAGAATTCAATGTAACCATCCCGGTTGGGGGGCAGTTTTTGCAGGGAGTTGGCATAATCCCAATTGGGTGCCCAGCCATTGTTCCTGATTGTGGAACCGGAAATCAAAAAACTGCCTGGTGTAGTTGTTTGCCAATAAACGGGCAACTGTGCATACAGCTGTGCGGTGCAAAAGGCGATTGATAGTGCCAGAAGAATTTTTTTCATAAGCTTAATGTTTAGTTTAAAGTTCGACATGAAACTAATCAACGTGGAATTAGGCGTATCAGTCCTTTTAACCTGGTGCAGGAAAAGGCTTATGAACGGTATGATTTATTTAATGAATGACTGAACATGTTTAAGGTTTGCCATCTGCTCAAAAGAATTACCCTTACTTTTTTATTATTCCGGATGTCCTTATAGTATGCAAGGCTATAAGCATTTATTAAAATAGCCGTTTACCCGAATGTTTTGAAAACACTAAGGGGTTACTTACATTTATTGCACCAAACATTACCAAAAACTTTGTCATACGCTGCACCAAATGCTTACCAAAAAGATATCGTGGATTACGTTATCGGTTGCCTTTCTTATTTGCCTGAATGTGCTTTGTGCGCATGGGCAGGAAATCAGCTTTATTCAGTATAACACAGATAATTCTCCATTACCGCATGACGTATGTTATGAGCTGATGCAGGACAGACAAGGCTATTTGTGGGCAGGTACGGATAATGGACTGGTACGGTTTGATGGCAGGGATATGAAAATATACCGGCAGGAATTTCAAAGCCCTTTTGCAATTGCTGCTGCCGAATACGACAGCACATTTATGATATCTACCTGGAAAGGTGGTGTGTACAAATTAGCACATGATGCTGTAATGTTGCTAAAAAGCCCTGATTCATCAAATATCCTGAGTACTAACAATATACTGGTATACAAAGATATTGTGATACTTTATGCTTTTAATGTATCTGCCTTTTACCGGTACAACCGCTACAACAATACGCTCAGGCCTATAGACCTGCTCGTGCATTATACCGATAATCGGGAAGCAAGAATCAGGAAATCACCCGTATTCTGGCAGAGAATTAGCAACCATGATTATCAATACTGCATTCTTAACGATCAGCTTATCGCTTATAACCGAGTGGGAATATTCCGGCTAAGAGATACTGTTTTTGAACAAGTATCCAACAAGGGTTTTGAGTATATCCTGCAAACGAACGACAAGAATATTTATGGTGTTGACCGGAATTGTGTATATAGACTTTCCAGGGACCTGAACGCGTCCCGGATGCATATGCTCAGCAAAAACATGAACCCACAAAACCGGATCATTCATGGATTTTATCCCCTGGCCTCCGGCAATATGGTATTGCAGCTTTCCGATGCTTATGGAGAGCTTTCCGGGAGTATGAGGGGCAAGTTCCTGTACATCAATTTTAATACCGGCCAGGTAATAGACCTTGCAGAAGCCTTAGGGGTAAAAGTGTTTATAGCAGACATTCTCATTGACCGGGAACATGGTTTTTGGGTGAGCACCAATGGACAAGGTCTTTTTCATGTATTTGAACCCAGATATCAGCAATACACAGGGTTTGAAAATACCTCCGTTACAGATATGATACAGCATGGGAACAAACGGTTGTATGTAGGTACTAAAAAAGGCCTTTACCTACTCTCAGGACAGAAGGCCATTTTAATCTATCCTAATTCCTATGTAGCGCGGTTTTTTAAAAACAAGAATAATGAAATCTGCGTACAATCAAAAGTCGATGAATATGGTGGTATTAAAATTGGGGGCTCAGGCACTATACGGAAAATTGAAAATGACTATTACCGGTCTACACCCCATTACAATATCATAGAAGCAAGCACTGGAACTGTTGTGTCTGATAAACATACCGGCAAACGTATGGAACATGTTTTCGATAGTATGTCTTCCATGCTTACAGATATTTGTGAAGATGGGGCTGGCAGAATATGGCAGGCCAGCAGCAAAGGATTATATTTTTGGGATAATGGAGGTGCCCACTCTTGGCTATATGCCCATCCGGTAATCAGTTCGGCCATTATCAATAAATTACTTCCTGATACGAAAGGAGGTGTCTGGGTGGCCAGCAGTGCAGGGCTTTTTTACCTTCGGAATAATAAAGTTATCCTGGAATATAATGAAAGCAATGGACTATCGAATGCTCACGTCAATACTATTTTACTACACAATGATAAACTGTGGATAGGAACGCAAAATGGGTTGAATATACTGAATTTAAAATCCGGCAATATCTCCATGTATAAAAAATACAATGGGCTTATTTCAAATGATGTAACTGCATTGACCCCTTTCTCTGATAGCGGGATAGCCATAGGTAGCAGCAAGGGTATCAGTATTATGAACATCCGGGAACCGGACATGCATACTCAAAAAACCAAACTGATATTAGAGCATGTTTATGCAAATGATAAAAAAGTATCAGCACCTGTAATAGCCGGCTATAATAGTCATATCACAGTCACCTACAATGTCGTCTCTTTCGTTTACCCGGAACTGGTCCGGTTTCAATACAGGCTTACAGAAAAGGATCAATGGATAGAGACTAAAAACAAATCGATTATTTTAACCAGTTTAGCAGCCGGCAAATACCAACTTCAAATCCGGGCCAGGAAATATAATGATAGCTGGAGCGATCCTGTTGTTCTCCCTATACAAATAAAAAAGCCCTGGTGGGGAACAACTTTATTTTATGCAATCATTACCTGCTGTATCGTATTAGGCATCTATTTTGTATTCCGAAGCAGGGAAATCAAGACCCGTAAAAAAGCAGTGTTGAAGCAGCAATTCTCTGAACTAAAGCTCAAGGCGCTGCAAGCGAGGCTAAATCCTCATTTTATTTCAAATGCATTCAGTACCATCCAGTTTTTTAACCTGACACATAATGAAGAAACGGCCAATGATTACCTGACCCGTTTTGCCAACCTTACACGCCTGCTTCTTGAATCTTCGCATAATCGTTTCATCTTGTTGAAAGATGAGATCCAGATCATAGCTTATTATCTTAGCCTTGAAAAATTACGGTTTAAAGACAAGTTCATTTATAGTATATCCGTGAGTCCGGATATTGACACAGAAAAGGAGCTGATACCCGGCGTATTGCTGCAACCCTTTGTAGAGAATAGTATCAACCACGGTATTGCTTACTTGCCTAAAGGTACACAAGGGCACATTAACATTAATATTAAACAATACGATGGTCAGTTAAAAATAGAAATAACGGACAATGGCGTCGGACGCCAAAAAGCAAAAATCATTCAACAGAAAACGGGTAAAGTCTACAAGTCGAGAAGCTCCGAGATCATAGATGAGATTAACCAGGCTGTTAACAACCTGGCTGATTGCTATATCCATACAGCAATAACAGACATACGGAACAGAGATGGCACCGCAGCAGGTACACAGGTAAACATTACTTGTTCTATAAACAGCAAATACTTCAAAAACTATGAAGACAGTAATCATTGAAGACGAACCACAGGTAGCAGAAACCCTGAAACTGCTGGTCAATAAATATTGTCCGGACGTTACCATTGTGGGGAGCGCAGCATCTTTTAGCGAAGGCTATGAATTATGTCACAGCCTACAGCCCGAATTGGTATTTTGCGATGTTCAACTGCATTCTGAAGAAGGGACAGGGCTTCAACTGATGCAACTTATGGGCGACCGGGACATGAAAATTATTTTTGTTACCGGGTCGAAAGAGTATGCAGCAGATGCCTTTCGGGTAAATGCAATAGATTACCTGTTAAAACCCATCAACATCAAAGAGCTGATAGAGGCAGTGGACAAGGCATTACAAAGTACAGAAGTTATTATAGCGCCCAGAACAATAAACAATTTGCATATTCCCACACAGCATGGCTTTCTGATTGTACCGCTTACAGATGTCATTCGTTGCCAGGCTGATGGTCCCTATACTCATTTCTATATTTCAAAGCAACAAGGCCGTAAAACGTCTGCTGCTAACCTTGGTCTGATCGCTGAAAGGCTTCCTGCGACAGATTTTTTCAGAGTACATAAAACGCATATTGTTAACAAGGCCCATGTTGTAGAATACATACGAGGGGAGGGTGGTATGGCACGTATGACGGATAATTCTGAGGTACCTATATCCCGGCTGGCGAAGGATGCCTTTATGCAATGGTTGGGCTGATTCCCCAGAGCGTAGATTGCCCTTTAATTTTATGAGTCAATGATTGGTTGCCCTCATTCCAATCTCTTTGTGTAAAAAAAATAATTACATACCGATTGGTATTTGTGTTATTTTTGTTCTTTAGGATCAAACCTGGATTATGAATACTGCTGAATTTATTCTGGATAAAGTAGCTCCTGTTTTTAACAGGAAAGGGTATGTTGGAACAAGTCTATCTGATATTACAAATGCAACCGGTCTTACTAAAGGAGCCATTTACTGCAATTTTTCCAACAAAGAAGACCTGGCTTTAAAGTCTTTTGAACTCAATATAAATATAGCTATATCACCCTTATTCAAGCTGGCTGCTTCTAAAGCTGGCTGTATAAATAAGCTTCATGCCATAACAAACTATCAGCGCAATTACTACGATTTAGTAAAAGACAGAGGCGGATGTCCTCTGTTAAGAGTGGGGGTGGATACTAAGTTTATTAATCCTTCATTGTTTAAGGCCGCAAAAACATGGTCTCAAAAAATGGTTAATGGTTTGACCAACATTATTAAAGACGGATTGCTTAATCATGAGATTCAACAAAACATTGATGCTATTAAGCATGCCAAGATCATTTTATCTATGATTGAAGGCAGTTCTGTTTTAGCTTTCACACATAACGACAAAACCTACATAGCCAATGCCATGGACTTTATAGATGATGTAATAATTCCTGGAATGAAGAAGTAAAATTTTTTAACCCATCATATACCGATTGGTATGTGATTTAACCTATTTAACAATGGAGAAGGTATTGAAAACAACAAGAAAAATCAGATTTCAGGACTGTGATCCCTTTAATCATTTAAACAACTCGAAGTATCTGGAGTACTTTATTAATGCCCGCGAAGACCAAATTGCAGAGCATTATGACCTTGATGTATTTAAATATTTTCAAACAACCGGGCTAAGTTGGGTGGTTTTATCCAATCAGATAAGTTATATAAAACCCGCTTCTACGATGGAGACCGTCATCATTGAGTCGCAACTGATTCAATATACAGACAATGTGCTGCTGGTAGAAATGAAAATGTGGAATGAACATGAAACCGAATTAAAAGCAATACTCTGGACAAAGTTTATTCAGTATAACGTTCAAACAAAAAAAGTATCAAACCACTCAGACGATTTGATGAAACTATTTCAATCGATTGTGCTTCCTGTTGAACAATCTGTTTTTGAAAACCGGTATATAGAAATTATTCAAAAATTAAAAGCACAGGCCTGATCTATCCGGCAAGCCTTACATGCTTATATGTTTTAAAAAACCTGCTCTGAAAAAAGCAGGTTTTTTAAAACATAATCAGGAAGCTATAACCTATGGGTAAAACGTCATTGTTGCAGTACCACCTAGACTTGGAGCAGGCATCCATCTGGCAAATCCATTAATACAAATTCTTTTTAAAATAAGCTATCATTTATCCTTTAGAGATCTTTCAATTCTACAATCTTATCATGTGTCTGGTCCATATTAATAATACCGCGACGTGGTCTGTCCAGATCAAGAATGAGATAAATGGTCATGACAGTCATTAGGGTAAAACCCATTACATTAACCCAGTTAAACCGCTTGCTTTTTGATCCATAACCAGTGACAAAACTACCAGCCAGCGTTAAGAGAAATAACATCCATAAAATAGATTCAGGTACATGTGCATTGCGCTCTGCATCTCTTGTTGTCACTATGTCGCTCATGTCATTAAGGGCCGGAATCATTTGCTGGGAAGGAAAGATGTTGTCCTTATTTTTTGAAAATAAAGTAACAGTCTTCCATATGCCATCGAAATGCTTTTGTGATTCCAGGAGCGTATGATTTAATTTTTGGTCATCGATTCCTGCTTTGTAATAAGCAATACGGGTATCTACATAAGAACTGAAAAGCGGACGAAGATCTTTTTGAATGCTATCGGGATAAAGGTCGCAGCGCAGAATAGCAGTACTTATAGCATTAGCTTCTTCTACAATAACCTGCCTGCGGCCATCACTTTTCGATGCTGAAATACCAAATGTAAAGGAGAGCAATAAGGCTAATAACCCCAACAATGAACCTTCAACCGGCCCCAAGCCTTCGGATAAGCTTTCAGGATCCTGCTTTAATTGCCTTCGCCTTAAGTAATACCCGGCCGCGTTAGCAATGAGCATTAGCACCAATAAAATAGTGCAAATTAAAATTGCAGGTGTCTTAAATAAAAAAGAATCCATTAGCAGAAGAAGATAAAATGTTTGGAATAAAATCATAACCAATTCCTTTTCACCTATCTTTTTCACAGCAATAGTTATGACCGTGTTCCAAAGATAAAATAAGATATTAGAGATAGCCTTATTACATTATGTAGCGTAAAGGTTATTTCATACTAAAGCGATCCATCCTATTTCTTCTTCTGATTACGTAGCTGTAAAACTTTTTCTACCGCGCTTAAACTGGTATCTTTGGCTTTCAACAGAATAAGAAAATGATATAATAAATCCGCTGCTTCATTGTGAAATAATGCTGCATCATTGTCCTTTGCCTCTATAATCAACTCTACAGCTTCTTCTCCAACTTTTTGTGCTACTTTATTTAATCCCTTCCGATATAATTGATTGGTATAAGATGCCGTATCATTATCATCAATACGTCGTGCAATAGTATCTTCCAGTTGATATAAAAAACCTTTTACGGATGATTCTCCAAAGCAGGCTGTCGTTCCGTTATGGCAAGTTGGACCCAGGGCTTTTACCTTAATCAGTAAGGTATCATGATCGCAATCCTGACAGATCTCTTTTACCTGTAAATAATTCCCTGAAGTAGCGCCTTTAGTCCAGAGTTTGTTCCTGCTCCTGCTAAAAAAAGTAACCAGGCCCTCATGTTTAGTTTGCTCTAATGCTGCCTCATTCATATAGCCAAGCATCAATACCTGTAAGCTTATATCATCTTGTATAATTACCGGAACAAGCCCTCCCGATTTGTTAAAATCTATGTTCATCTTATGGGTATGTTTTGTGTTCTTAAATATTTTTTTAGTGTTGGGACTGGCAGTATATCGTAATGGAAGATACTGGCAGCCAAAGCGGCGCTGGCCTTTGTTTGTTCAAATAAAGCATTGAAGTCTTCTTTGCAACCGGCACCTCCGGAGGCAATTACCGGAATGCTTAAACGGCTGCTGATATCACTTGTTATATCCAATGCAAAACCCTTACCAGTGCCATCATTATTCATCGATGTCAATAGAATTTCACCGGCTCCCAATGCAGCAACTTCCGCAGCCCAATGTATTGTCTGTAGTGGGGTGGAGACCTTTCCCCCCTGTACAAAAACCATCCATTTGCCATGAACCACCTTTGTGTCTATAGCTACCACTACGCATTGGCTGCCATATTTATCAGCTATCTGCTGTATCAGTTGAGGACAGCTTACTGCAGCCGAATTGAGACTTACTTTATCTGCTCCGGATTGAATCAATAGGTCAACATCTTCCAATGTACTAATACCACCGCCTACTGTAAACGGAATATTGATTTCCCTGGCTATACGCTTTACCAGCTCCGACAAAGTTTTTCGCTTTTCAAGCGTCGCACTGATATCGAGGAAAACCAATTCATCGGCGCCATCCATTACATATTTTCTGGCCAAGGCCACCGGATCTCCTGCATCCCTTAACGCTTCAAAGTTGACACCTTTTACGGTTCTCCCATCTTTAATATCCAGGCAGGGAATGATTCTTTTCTTTAGCATAATGTACTTAGTTCTTTCAGTGAAATCTTATTTTCATAAATGGCTTTTCCAATGATGGCACCAGCACAGCCTGTTTCTTTTAAATGTTGTAAATCCTGCAATGATGTAATACCGCCACTGGCAATAAGGTTGATCTTTACCGAATCAAGGATGTCTTTATACAGTTGAAAGGATGGGCCTTCCAGCATACCATCTTTCGCAATGTCTGTGCAGATAACATGTTCAATGCCTTTGTCTGAATAATCAGCAATAAAGGCCAAAACATCAAGCCCGGATTGTTTCTCCCAACCATGCGTAGCTATCATTTTATCCTTGCAGTCTGCACCCAGAATAATTTTTTCAGCTCCATACTGTTTCAGCCATCTCAACACTACTTCGGGATTAGTTACCGCAATGCTTCCGGCTGTAATTTGGCAGGCTCCGCAGCTGAAAGCTATATCAACGTCCGCATCACTTTTTATACCGCCACCAAAGTCTGTGTTAAGATTTGTGCGGCTAGTTATTGCCTGTAGTATTTTATGGTTAACTACATGCCTGGAACGTGCACCATCCAGATCTACCACATGCAGAAATTGAATGCCCTGTGCTTCCATAGTTATGGCTACTTCAACGGGATCTTCGCTGTAAATGGTTTGATAATTATAATCACCTTTGCTTAACCGCACACATTTGCCGTTCAGTATATCTATTGCCGGAATGATCCTCATAAGCTTAAAAAGTTTTTTAAAATCTGTTCACCAACTGCTGCCGATTTTTCGGGATGAAATTGAGTAGCATAAAAATTACGTTTATTCAAAGCCGCGCTAAATGGTTGAATATAACCACAGACCGCAATGGTATCAATACATGTCTCCGCAACATAGCTGTGCACGAAATAAACATCATCACGATCTGCTATATCTGTAAAAAGATCACCACTTCTTTGTTGCAAATTATTCCAGCCCATGTGAGGCACAATGTCCTTTGGTGGCAGCTTGCGTACTATCGTATCAAATATACCCAGGCAGTTTACACTTCCTTCTTCCGAATAGGTACACATCAATTGCAGACCAAGACAAATGCCTAATACAGGCTGTTCGAGATTCACGATTATCTTATCCATTGCTTTTTCTTTCAGGTAAGCCATAGCCATGCCGGCTGCACCTACACCCGGCAGTATCACTTTGTCAGCCTGGCTTATTTCAGAGGGCTTATCGGTAATGTTATATTCATATCCCAATCTTTCCAATGCATGGGCTACCGACAATATATTTCCGGCATTGTATTTAATTATAGCAATCATAAAATTCCTTTAGTACTTGGTATGGAGTAGTTTCCTGTTTTGCTTACAGCCATTTTAATAGCTTTGGCAAAGGCTTTAAATATGGCTTCAATTTTGTGGTGTTCATTAATACCTTCCGCTTTGATGTTCAAATTGCATTTAGCCTCATCACTAAATGATTTAAAAAAATGGAAGAACATTTCTGTGGGCATTTCACCTATCATTTCCCGGTTAAATACAACATCCCATACCAGCCATGGCCTGCCGCCAAAGTCTATGGCAACCTGTGCTAATGCATCATCCATTGGTAAAAGAAAACCATAACGTTCAATTCCCTTCTTCCATCCCAATGCCTGCCGGAATGCTGCCCCCAGTGTTATAGCTACATCTTCGATAGTGTGATGTTCATCAATGTGTAAGTCTCCTTTTACCTGTATGTCAAGATCTATCTGCCCATGCCTGGCTATTTGTTCCAGCATATGATTGAAAAAGCCAATGCCGGTATTCAAGTTGCTTTTACCGTTACCATCAAGGTTTAGCCTGATGTCAATGTTAGTTTCAGTTGTCTTCCTGCTTACATTGGCTTTACGTGGTTCATTTTTTAGCAGATCATAAATTTCCGACCACTTAGTTGTGGTCAACAGTGCTTCCGCATGTGTTCCCTTATTCAGGTAAATGGCTTTACAGTTCAGGTTCTTTGCCAGCTGAATATCGGTTTCACGATCTCCGATTACAAAGGAATTTTCAAGGTCATAATCTCCTTTAAGAAAATGAGTAAGCAAAGCAGTTCCAGGCTTTCTTGTAGGTAGATTTTCATAAGCAAACGACTTATCGATCAATACCTCACTAAAACGGATTCCTTCATTAAGAAAGGCCTTCATTATCTTATTATGAGCAGGCCAGAAATTAGCTTCCGGAAAAGAATCTGTGCCCAGACCATCCTGGTTGGTGACCATTACCAATTCATACTCCAGCTCCAATGCAATACGGGATAAATACTGGAATACACCCGGATAAAATTCAAGTTTCTCCAAACTGTCGAGTTGAAAATTTTCCGGCGGTTCTATAACTAGAGTGCCATCGCGATCAATAAATAATACTTTCTTTTTCATCTCTTATTTTAAAATCGTTAAGGTTGAATTTGTTTCATAGCATTGATCAACTGTTCATTTTCCTCAGGACTACCAATGCTTATACGAATACAGTTGTGCACTACATGGCTTCTATTGCGTACAATAATATTCTGTTTTAATAATGCATTGTAAATCTTTAGTGCGTCCAGGGTTTCTACCAGCAGAAAATTAGCATCTGAAGGATATATCTTTTTTACAATAGGTAGTTGTGCCAGCTGTTTCTTCAATAATATTCTTTGTTGTAATAGCATTGTTTTATTCGTTTCAAAAGTCTTAATATTGTTCAATGCCTGTAATGCTGCATCCTGATTGAGGGTGCTAACATTGTAGGGTGGTTTAGCCTTAGACAGGTAATTCATGATATCGACAGATGCATAAGCAATGCCAATCCTCGCTGCTGCTAAGCCCCAGGCTTTACTAAGTGTTTGTGTAACGATGAGATTGGGATATTTATTCAACTGATTGATGAAAGAAGGCCTTTGTGCGAAATCTATATAAGCCTCATCCAGTACTACTATCCCTTTGAAACGTTCTAAAATATCTTCTATACTATCAATGCAATTACCTGTTGGGTTATTGGGTGAACAGATAAAAATTATCTTTAGTTTTTCGTCATCAAGAGCTTTATTTAAAAGAGCTATATCTATCTGAAAGCCCTTATTTAAAGGCAATCCTAATAATTCAATATCGTTAATGGCAGCGGCAACTTCGTACATACCATAAGTAGGTGTGAAGGTTAGGATCTTGTCTATCCCGGGTGTACAAAAAATCCGGATAATAAGATCAATCACCTCATCGCTGCCATTGCCAATAAATATATTTTCAGGAGGTATTCCTTTTATCTCGCTGATCTTTTGTTTCAATAAGTATTGACCGGGATCTGGATAGCGGTTTAGTTTTCCAAAAGGATTTTCATTAGCATCTAAAAAGATACCCGTACCTGTATATTCCGATCTGGCGCTGGAATACGGCTGAAGGTTGCGGATATTTTTCCTTAATAATTTTTGCAGATCAAACATTCGACAAGCTTTTTAAGCGTAAAGAAATTGCGTTTTTATGTCCCCATAATTGTTCGGCATCTGCCATCAACTCTATACCCGGGCCAATGTTTTGAATACCATCCGCAGTCAGTTCCTGGAAGGTTATTTTTTTTAGAAAACTATCCAGGGATACACCGCTATAGCTGCGTGCATAACCATTTGTAGGCAATGTATG
This sequence comes from Taibaiella sp., assembly GCA_041660405.1. Lineage (GTDB taxonomy): Bacteria > Bacteroidota > Bacteroidia > Chitinophagales > Chitinophagaceae > Taibaiella. The sequence goes on from JBAZWL010000006.1 coordinate 155,040, forward strand.
ATTAGTACCACTGGCATAATCGCCGGCACTTTCGCAACTGTAATTACCGAGGAATACAGAACCAGCATTAATGATCTTTGAGGTTTGTAATAAAGGTTGATCTACAGCTAGTATCAAATGTTCCGGTGCATACAGGTTACTGAAGGAAATACAGTCTTCAATATTGCTGAAAACAATAGCCCTGCTATGCTGTAATGCTTCAGTTGCTATAGTAGCTCGTGGCAATTGAGTCAACTGTTTTTCCAAGGAAACAAGGCATCTGTTAATAACCTCCTCATCGTTTGAAAGCAGCATTACCTGACTGTCTGGACCGTGTTCGGCTTGCGATAATAAATCGGCAGCAACAAATTTAGGATCGCAGGTTTTATCTGCTATTATGAGCACTTCGCTTGGTCCTGCTGGCATATCAATAGCAACATCAATTTGTTGTGCTTTTTGTTTGGCGGCAGTGACGTATTGGTTGCCTGGGCCGAAAATCTTATCTGCTTTTGGAATACTTTCTGTCCCCAAGGCCATAGCAGCGATGGCTTGAATACCGCCTATGCCAAAAATATCTGAAACCCCTGAAATGCTTGCTGCGTATAGTATTGCAGGATTAATTAACCCAACTGCATTTGCCGGCGTACAAAGCGTAATTGTTTTACACCCGGCAAGCCTTGCAGGAATGCCTAACATTAAAACAGTAGAAAATAAAGGCGCACTACCTCCCGGAATGTATATGCCAATATTTTCAATGGCCCGGCTTTCTCTCCAACAGGTCACTCCTTTAGTCGTTTCTATTTTATCAGGTGCTTCGGCCTGTATAGTATGAAAGTGTTCAATATTGGCTGCAGCCATTCTTATCGCTGCCTTAAGATCTTCTGGTAACAGATCACTTGCCTGTTCCATAATTTCAGGTTGGATCTTCCTGATAGGATTGCTGTTTTTATCATAAAGTTGATTGTATCTTATAACCGCGCTATCGCCTTCCTGCTTTACTGCTGCGAAGATTTCATCAACAAGTAAGTCTAGTGTCTTCTTAGCTACAACAGGGCGTTTGGCCAATGCAAGCCAATCTTTTCTCTGAGGGTCAATAATTTTTTTCATCTGCTGTTTTGTATAATTAAAGAATCATTTTTTCAATAGGCACTACCAATATACCTTGGGCACCACAGGATTTTAGCTGACCAATCACTTCCCAGAATTGATCTTCCCTGATTACAGAATGCAGACTGCACCAGCCCTTTTCTACTAATGGAAGAATGGTAGGGCTTTTCATGCCGGGTAGGAGGGCACAGATATGATCCAAGGCTTGTTCTGGTGCATTCAATAAAATGTATTTATGCTCTTGGGAATTTCTTACAGCATTCATTCGAAAACACAATTGTTCCAGAATGTTTCTCTGTCTGAGATTCATAGCTTTATATCCTATCAAAACTGCTTCACTTTGCATAACCAGGGCTACTTCTTTAAGCCCGTTCATGAGTAGTGTGCTTCCGGTACTAACAATGTCGAAAATGCCATGTGCAAGCCCTATGCCAGGTGCTATTTCTACACTGCCTCCTATTTCTTCAATCTCTGCTTCAATGCCGTTTTGGGCAAAGTATTTCGTAAGTATTTTGGGATAGCTGGTTGCTACTTTTTTATTATTGAAATAAGACATTCCGGTGTAAGGTTCCTCTTTGGGAATGGCTAGAGAAAGGCGACAGCAAGCGAATCCAAGCCTTTTCAGCAGATCAACTTCTTTATCTTTTTCCCATACTTCATTCTCACCAAGAATACCGATATCAGCAACACCTTGTTCGACGTATTGCGGAATATCATCATCACGAAGAAATAAAATTTCGATTGGGAAATTGGTTGCTTCTGTCTTTAGTTTACGGTCGCCGTTGGGCAATTTGATACCACATTGTTTCAGCAGTTCCAGCGATTTTTCGCTTAACCTTCCGCTCTTTTGAATGGCAATTTTTAGTTTACTCATTTAGGATTGTATATGCCTGAGTAAACCTGGAGATAGTATAAAAACAAAATCCCGTCTGATCTACTCAGACGGGATTTCAAAAATATGGTTTCGATTACACCAAATCATGATCACCTGGCTGAGGGCCGGTATGAGCATGATGATGATGTAATTGTACAATTAGCATTTGTTCTAAAGAATTTTCAGACTGCAACATTAAACAAATTTTTTTATAACGCAAGTTAAAAATGAAAAGCTGCCTAATTACATTGAAAATTCTAATAGTCAACAAAACAAGCCAAAATTATTAAGTACCGGCAATTGCGTTATTGCCAATACGATGTAATTTTAGCCATGTTACTGAAAGAGATATTCAATAACAGGAGGTACTTAGATCGAGCTTTCGATTAGCTTTTAAAATAGTGCAGTAAGTATAAACAGGAATTTCTGAACAGCAGCATAGAGAATAGCTGAAAATGTTATTGCACCAAAAAAAAATAGAAGTTTCTTTTTCATAACGTCCTGAATAAAAGATTACGGTTGGTTAATGGAATAAGTACGGGCGTACTTGTTTATCCTTATCGGGTGCAAATTAGTTTGTGGTTTGAAGAAAAAATACCCATAAAGATGGGGGTGCCTTACCCACATAAATATGGGTAGTGCATATTGTAATAATTATTTAATCAATTATTTATGAAAAATTATTATGACTTTATAAGTTCAATATGGCATTTTATAATCTAACAAAACAAGAGCGGCTGGATCTCGTTGCTGTGATTAAAAGCGAGTTGGTGAATGATATTTTGAGTAATACTTTTAATCAAACTACTTGCTATTTTGAACATGATGATACCTACATCAGGAAGTCAGCTTATCTTTCTTTAGGTAGGATTTATTTTGAACGAGAGGCTTTGCAAAAACCGATCCTTATAATGTTGGATAAATTTTTGCCAAATGAAAATTTTAAAATCCGGCAGACGGTGATTAATGCTGCAGGAGAAATAGGGAAGAAGGATTTTGAAATAGTCAAACATTTCTTCGATAAAGGATTATTTGATCCACATCATTCGCCTCGAAACGCAGTAATAGGATGTATCAAAAAAATGGCTGAAGTAAATCCGGAGCCGGTTTTAAGTTGGGCAAGGAGTTATCTACATCACGATGACAAAGAGATACGTAGAGAAATATGTCATGGCATAGAATTGCGGGGCCGTAAACATCCGGAAGATATATTACCGATGCTTAAAGAATTACAATATGATAAAACGGCAAGAGTGCGGAATACACTGGTGCATGTAATAGGACAGATAGCATATAAAAAAGGCTGCCTGGCTATTGTACTTGAACATCTTAAAGCCTGGGACAATAAGCAGTTGGTAAAAGATGCGATAGAAGAGATCATTGATGTACATTATCGCTACCGGAATTTCTCTGCACTTACACAAGAAGAGGCTAAGCAGTATATTGCGAATCATTAGTTATTTTATGAAGCATGTATTTGTAGTAAATGGTTGCCAGATTGAAGTGTTTTTTGAAGAACATTCAGTGCATATAACCAATAATCATGAGCTGTGGCAGCTTATAGGAAAAGATCCGGTGGCTGCTACTACAGCATTAGTGCAATTAATCTTTATCGAATTTTCCACGCTGCACGGCCGTGAATTTGAAATACATCCTGATTCGCTGATCGTGGAAATATGGGGACATGTATATTTTGAGTACATGGCATTGATCCTTGGCAATCTTGTACAATTGAAACTGATCACATTGGTCGTTGATAAATTAATATTGTACTGTGAGGTGATAGACTGTGGCGAGAATGGTTATGATAATAACCGTTCGCTTTGGGATATGTTAGCTCCTTTTATCTCATTGATAGCCGGATGGCTGCCTGAAAATATCAACGATAGCAATCTGAAAAAGAATGTATGATAAATGGAAAATTGATTTACGAAGCAAAATGATTTTGCAAAAAAAAACGGGCAACTGGTAGTTGCCCGTTTGTAGTATTATGATAACGATTTTAACTTTGTTCGCTTATCTCAATTGTCTATCTCATTGCGGCTTCTAATACTACCGGATCATCTTTTCTTTCACCAATTTGCTGGCGCCACATTGCGTAGTATAGCCCTTTTAATTCCAGCAACTCGCTATGATTACCAATTTCTATGATCTTACCTTTTTCCAGTACATAAATACGGTCAGCATACATAATGGTTGATAACCTGTGCGCTATCATCACTGTAATATGTTCCCTTTGTGCTGTAATATGCCTGATGGTAGTAGAAATTTCTTCTTCAGTAATAGAATCCAATGCAGAAGTGGCTTCGTCAAATATCATAAGGCGTGGTGAACGCAGCAGCGAACGTGCAATAGATAAACGTTGACGTTCTCCGCCTGAAAGTTTAAGCCCGCCTTCACCTATTACTGTTTCCAATCCTTTATCAGCACGCGCAAGAATGCTTTGACTTGCAGCTTTCTTCAGCACATCATTGATCATATCATCGGTAGCACCGGGGTTTACAAACAATAGATTTTCTTTTATCGTGCCGGAAAATAATTGGGTGTCCTGCGTTACAAAGCCAATCTGGTGGCGCAATTCATCAAAATCAATAGCATCATCGGCCAGATCATTATAATATACATGGCCGTTGCTGGGATGGTAAAGGCCTACCAATAACTTAACCAACGTAGTTTTGCCGGAACCTGAAGGTCCTACAAATGCTATTGTTTCTCCGCGTTTTACTTCAAAAGATATTTCTTCCAGAGCGGGACGTGTAGCAGATTGATGTTGAAATCTTACTTTATCGAAACGAAGTGTACTAATAGCATTGATCTTGGCCGGATTTGCAGGTTGGAATTCTACTTCACGGCTTAGCAAATCCTGCAAATTAGTCAAAGATGCTTCTGCTTCTCTGTAAGATAAAATGATATTGCCCAACTCCTGTAATGGCCCAAAAATAAAGAACGAATAGAACTGCATCATTACCATTTTACCTACATCCATTTTATCATGAAACACAAAGTAGAGTAAAGCAAACATGATACATTGTTGCAGGAAGTTTACAAATGTGCCTTGTATGAAGCTAATAGAACGAAGACTTTTTACCTTCTTCAGTTCTAATTGTAAAATTTTTAAAGTAGTACTATTCAAACGGCGTATTTCCTGGTTGGTCAGGCCCAGGCTTTTTACCAGTTCGATATTCCTCAAGGATTCTGTGGTAGAGCCGGCCAGCGCATTCGTATCCTTTACAATGCTTTTCTGAATAGTCTTGATTTTGCGACTAAGTACACTGGTTAAAAAAGAAAGTACCACAGCGCCTATCAAATAAATAAGGGGCAACATCGGGCTGATGTTAAAGGCAATAATGGTTACGAAGACCAGTCCAACCAGGGTAGCAAACAATACGTTTACAAAGTTGGTAATGAACTTTTCACAATCGGATCTTACTTTTTGAAGCACTGATAATGTTTCACCGCTTCGCTGATCTTCAAAGTCCTGATAGGGTAGGCGTAATGCGTGTTTCAGGCCGTTGGTATAAAGCTGGGCTCCGAATTTTTGAATAACAACATTTACCACATAATCCTGAAACGCTTTGGCGATACGGGAAACCATGGCTGCGCCGATGATAAGTAGCAATCCTGTAACAATAGCATTGAAATAGCCGCTGGAATTGCCGGCGTTTCTGAATGTATCTGCATGGGTTGCTGCGGGAATAATCTTATTACCTAAAATCCACGGATTTAAAAGGGAAAAGACCTGGTTGATTGCCGCCAGTATCAAGGCAAGAAAGATCAAAGCCTTGTATTTGCTGAGGTATTGTAAGAGTAGCTTCATATTAGAAAGAAAACGGGAACAAAGATAACAGATATTGACACATCTCAACATTTTGGAAATAGAGAGCGTGTTATCATTCCTCCAATGTGAAACCCGCTTCTGGCTTGCTTCTGATATTTGAAATTACCTTTTTATTATAGTAGTATAGTTATTTAGAGACAGGCACAAAAAAATAAAGCACGCTAAAAAGCGTGCTTCTAAAGACAGTTATACTTGGAATTAGATAACTTTTACTTCTACTGCATTCAGGCCTTTTGGACCATCTTTAGTAGTAAAGGTAACTGTATCGCCTTCGCGAATTTCGTCAATTAAACCGGTTACGTGAACAAACAGGTCAGCGCCGCCGTTTGATGGAGTAATGAAACCAAAACCTTTAGTTTCATTGAAGAATTTTACTTTTCCTTCTTGCATTGTGTAATAAATAAAAAATGATTAAAGGACAAAGTTAAGTAAAATATTAGACAAAACCCACAAATATTGAAAAAGCCAAAATGAGATTTTTTTTAAACTGGTTATTTAGTATCGTTTAGCCAAATTGTTCAGTACCTGAATGTTCCGTTTGAAGTTGCCGTAGCACCTGCCGCGTACTAAAAGTAAACCTGGCGCAATATGCTGCATAAAGTGTCGCAATCTCATCCACAGCCCTCACAAACATGTTGTCATTGGCAACTAAACAGAAGTTTTCCCAGCTTTTAAATTTTTTGCTCAAGGCATATTCGTTCTTTATTTGGTCGAGGGATTTCATAAGCTTGCTGTTGTATGAAGGTGGATTAATTTTCGGTTAATTCAGATATTGAAGTAACATCAAATTTTGTTTTTCTGTTTTGCTTTGGAAAGATTTTAACTTATGAGGTATATTTTCCTCAATTAATTCTTTCGTTTACAAGAAAAAAGTAGGGACGCGTTGCATGCGTCCACGATTATCGGACGCATGCAATGCGTCCCTACTGAATTAATACCAAAAAAGAAGTCAACTTTTTAAAGTTGACTCTTGGATGATAACCGTGATCCCCGAATTATTTAACGTGGCATAAAAGGAATCGACATGCTTACCGCAAATATGATAGCAGCTATAGCGATTAAGAAGAACAAACCTGAAATGATGAGCCCTATAATAGAACACGTTCTGCCGGCATTGCTGTTTTTATAACTATCGACAGAGTAGGCTTCAGGGTTAGACTGGTAAAGCTTCCTGTCTTTATTGGCTAACACAAGACCTATAATGCCTAAAACGACACCTATAACGCCGTAGGTAAAGCAAAAAACGATAGAGAGAATTCCCAATACCAATGACGCAGTTGCATTAGGCAAGGGTGGTAATTGATTGTTATCCCGGAAAATGTTTTGAGGTTGTTCGGTACCTGGGTTCATATATAAATGCCGTGGTTTATGATTTTAATGATGTAGCTGATAAATATAATGAAGGCGCAAAATAGGAATAAGTATTTAATAATAAAAGCACCGTTTCTGAATTTAAAAATAAGGTGCATTATAAGTATAAGCCACAAAGAAAGCAATGGAATCAATGCCGGGTAAAGCTTCAGGCTATCTGCAAGGTTGCCTTCTATTAAAGCAATAAAGCTATGCTGGAAGCCACATCCAGGACATTGGATATGGAAGTTTTTTTGAAAAGAACAGGATACTAAATGCTCTTTCAAAAAATGGCTTAAAGCACTCATGGTTCAAAAAATGGTTTAATCCCCTAAATATAATGGAAAAATAAAACCCACCGTTTTATACGATGGGTTTTACACTATTTACGTTTTTAATTATTCCTGATCTTCAGATGGTTCTTCAGGTGCATTTTCATCGCTTTCTGTTCCGGGCTCTGCATTTTCAACAGGTCCTTCTTCGGCAGATAGAATAATGCCTTCTTCTGCATCTTCAGTTATTTCATCATCATCTTCCTGGTCCTGAATACGGGCTATAGCTGCTATTTCATCGCCACCATCCAGGTTGATCAGTTTTACACCTTGTGTTGCGCGTCCGGCTTCACGAATGTGTTCTACTTTCATCCTGATAGTAATACCGGATTTACAAGTGATCATCAGATCATCTTTCTTATCCACGGCAAGCAACCCTACAAGGCCGCCGGTCTTTTCAGTAATGTTGATGGTCTTAACACCTTTACCACCGCGGTTTGTAATGCGGTAAGACAGGGTATAGAGCAATTCATTGCCTTCTTCGTCCAGTATCCTGATTGCTTTCGCTTTGTCTTCTTCTGTGGCATCTTCTTCCAGCAATTCCAGGAATTGCGTACGTTTACCCAGGCCTTTTTGAGACACTACCAGAATTTGTTTGGAGGTATCTTCCTTATTCAGGCAGATCATACCGATCACTTCATCCTGGTCATTTTCCAGTTCAATGCCATATACGCCTATCGCACCACGTCCGGTTTCACGTACTTTATCTTCAGGGAAACTGATCGCACGACCAGATTTCACTGCCATCATGATATAACTTTTACCATCAGTAAGAGAAACATCAAGCAACCTATCTCCTTCATTAATAGTAATGGCATTTACACCACTTTGACGAGGACGGCTGAAATCTTTCAGTTTGGTTTTCTTAATGATACCCTTTTGGGTACACAGTACAATAGAGTGACTGTTTACAAATTCTTCATCATCCAATCTCGGCACATCTATTACTGTGCGGATCTTATCGTCCGAAGGTATTTGCATCAGGTTCTGAATGGCGCGTCCCTTGGCGTTTTTATCTGTTTCTGGAATTTCATAAACCTTGAGCCAGAAGCAACGTCCTTTTTCGGTAAAGAACAAAAGGGTATGGTGTGTGGAAGCAATAAACAAGTGTTCCAGGTAATCTGCATCTCTTGTTTTACCACCCATAGCACCACGTCCACCACGGCGTTGAGAACGATAATCGTCAAGGGAAGCACGTTTGATATAACCCAGGTGAGAAATAGTGATCACTACATCTTCTTCCTCGATAAGGTCTTCGATACGCATTTCACCGGCAATGTATTGGATCTCTGATTTACGTTCATCACCAAATTTCTTTTTCACTTCAGCTAGTTCTTCTTTGATGATATCCATACGCATCTCTTCGCTAGCCAATATCGCTTTCAAATGATTGATGGTTTTCATCAACTCTTCGTATTCTGCTCTGATCTTATCAATTTCAAGACCGGTAAGTGTTCTTAAACGAAGTTCAAGAATAGCTCTGGCCTGTATTTCGCTCAATTCAAAAGATTCGATCAAACCTTCGCGGGCTTCATCGGGTGTTTTGCTTTCGCGGATAATTCTGATAGCACGATCCAGGTCATCTTTAGTACCGATCACTTTCATATACCCTTCAAGGATATGTGCACGTTTTTCGGCTTCCCTTAATTCGTATTGTGTACGGCGTGTAACTACTTCATGCCTGAAATTTACAAACTCGGAGATCAGATCCTTGAGGTTCAAGGTACGCGGGCGGCCTTTAACAAGCGCTACGTTATTGATACCATAAGAAGTTTGCAATTCACTGTATTTGTACAGCTGATTGATGATCACCTGGGCCACTGCATCACGACGCAGTTCCACTACTACACGGGTACCATCTTTATTGGATTCATTGGCAACATTGGTAATGCCATCAATGATTTTATTATTTACAAGAGCACCAATTTTTTCAGTAAGTGCATCGCGGCTTACCTGGTAAGGAACTTCAGTAATAACGATTTGCTCTTTACCGCTCTTTGTAATTTCTATATTTACTTTACCTCTTAGTACCACACGACCACGACCAGTGTGCATGCCGGTTTTGATGCCATCGATACCGTAAATAATACCGCCGGTAGGGAAATCCGGGGCTTTCACATACTTCATCAATTCATCAATGGTAATCTCATTATTTCCGATATAAGCTACACAACCATCAATAACTTCGGAAAGGTTATGCGGCATCATGTTGGTGGCCATACCTACGGCAATACCGCTTGAGCCATTCACCAGCAATTGAGGAATGCGTGTAGGTAATACTGTAGGTTCCTGCAAAGAGTCATCGAAGTTGAGTTGGAAATCGACTGTTTCTTTATCGATATCTTCCAGCATGCTTTCTGCGTAACGGTGCAGTCTTGCTTCTGTATAACGCATTGCTGCCGGACCATCACCATCCTGGGAACCAAAGTTACCCTGGCCATCTACCATCATGTAACGCATGCTCCAGGGTTGGGCCATACGTACCATAGCATCATACACAGATGAATCACCATGCGGGTGATATTTACCCAATACTTCCCCAACCACACGCGCAGATTTCTTATGCGGTTTGTTGAAGGTCATACTCAGTTCGTTCATGGCAAAAAGCACACGACGGTGAACAGGCTTAAGGCCATCTCTTACATCGGGAAGTGCACGGCCTACAATTACAGACATAGAGTAATCTATGTAGGCGGTCTTCATTTGCTCTTCAATATTAACAGAAACTATACGGGCTCTACCGTTATTTTCACCACCATCAATAGGAGGTAATTCATTTGTATTTTCGTCCATTAGAAATGTTTAGAAAAGGAACGCAAATGTACGAAAAATAAGGGTGAAAAAGGGCCTTATTTTCGGTTTTTTTTAATGGTGGAGAAACTGTGAGTAACGGATAGATGCCAAGTATATATCATTGATTTACTGTAATTTAGTATATAGTTAATTATTCCAGCACAATTTTTGTTGCATATATCTGCCTTTGGGTTTTTAGGAGGAAAAAATACAGCCCTCTGTTTAGTGCCGAAATAGAGCAATTTATTTGTTGCATTCCGGCAATTTTTCCCTTTTCGGAATGAAGCATTTTTATCTGCCCTGTTGCATTCATGATGCAAATTTCAAATGAGGCAGGCTCAGAAAGTACAAATGAAACAGACATTATATCCTTTGCCGGGTTAGGATAAACTTTGAGACTTTCTTTTAAAAGATTGATATTTGAAATCGCATTTTCCTGTTTACAGTTATTGCCCGCGGTAATGCCCGGGGAGCTTCGATTAGTATAGCTACTGTCGCCCAGCTGGCCAGTGGTATTTTTACCCCAGGACATAATTGTTTTGGCTGCATCAATAGCCAGCGAATGTGCATGACCTCCGGACATAAAGATCCAGCGAGTTGTATTGACCTGGATGGGTGTGTTTTTATCTACTGTGGTGCCATCGCCCAACTGACCCATATTGTTATATCCCCAGGCCCAGAGCGTGCTGTCGTTTTTTAAACCAAAAGAATGATCGTAACCTGCAGCCACCTGAAACCAGTTGGAATCAACACCAACCTGACCAGGCGTGTTTCTATTGGTAAAGGTGCCATCGCCCAGCTCACCTACCATGTTATAGCCCCATGACCAGAGTGTGCCGTCATTTTTTACACCGAGTGTATGGTATAAGCCACCACTTATGGCTCTCCAATTGGTATCGCTGCCTGCTTGTGTGGGTATACTTTTATTGACGTTGGTACCATCGCCCAGCTGACCATTTACATTGTATCCCCAGGCCCATAAGGTGCCATCACTTTTAATGGCAATGGAGTAGTCATCACCGCTATTAATTTTAGACCAGTTGGTATCAGTACCAATCTGTATGGGCGTAAGTTTATCGATAGTTGTGCCATCACCTAGTTGACCAAGGCCATTATAACCCCAGGCCCAGAGTGTACCGTCGGTTTTAAGTGCAATGGTGTGTACGTTACCTGCTGAAACCGCTTTCCAGTTCGAAGCAATACCTATTTGTTGCGGTACGGGTTGATGGGCAATAGTGCCATTTCCCACCTGGCCTTTACTGTTGTAACCCCAGGCCCAGAGTGTACCTCCGGTTTTTATGGCCAGTGTATGATTGCCACCGGTTGTAACCATTTTCCAATCAGAAACATTGCCTATTTTTAGCGGCATGTTTTTGTTGATGAGTGTGCTGTCGCCAAGCTGGGCAAACATATTGCCACCCCAACACCATAAGGTACCATCTGTTTGCAGGGCAGCGGTGTGATTGATACCTCCGGAAGCCATTTGCCAACATCGGCTGAAACTATTTTTACTGCAAATAAGGATGACGAGTAAAAGAAAGGTTTTCATAACGTAAGGATTTATAGGATGAAGGGAATGGGGCAGAGTAGTTTCTGATTAATTATGCCTCTCTTATGATCGCTTATTCCGATATTTTGTAGTATCTCAAATATAATCAAAATTTTAATGGGTAATAACATAAAGCACCGTTATCAATAAATTTTATATTGTGCTGAAGTTTACTGTGGAATATAATTGATCGTTGGTTAAAAGGATTAACCTTGTGTTTACCTTTTCGTTTTCCCAATGTTGTACCTTGCACAAAAAATAAACTGTTTATGAAATACCTTCCTTTTCTTATGTCCTTTTTATCCTTTTTCTTCGGAACGCCCAAAACACATGCTACTGATATTCCTAAATCAATCTATGAGTTCAAAGTTGAAGGACTTGAGGGCGAAACAATAGACTTTTCAAAATTCAAAGGGAAAAAGATATTGATTGTGAATACCGCTTCTAAATGCGGCTTTACACCACAATACGAAGAACTGGAAAAACTTTATGAACAGTATAAAGACAACTTAGTAATTGTAGGTTTCCCGGCAAATAACTTTATGTTCCAGGAGCCTAAAGGCAATAAGGAAATTGCAGAATTCTGCCAGAAAAATTACGGTGTAACTTTCCCTATGGCCGCTAAGATTTCTGTAAAAGGAAAAGATATGGCGCCCATATATAAATGGTTAACCAATAAAGATTACAACCATTACGAAAGCACATCTGTAGCCTGGAATTTTCAAAAATACCTGATAGATGAAAATGGTAAACTGGTTGCCATGTTCCCATCTAAAGTAAAGCCTTTGAGCGACGAGATAGTGAATGCGATAAAGAAGTAGGTTGAGGTAAGATATTAAAAAACATAAGGGCTGAAATTTTCAGCCCTTATGTTTTTATATGAAAGTTGTTACGTAAAATCAGGAAACTTCTTTTCCATCCAGCTTTTTAGCTTGTCATCCGTGAAGTCGATCCGTACCGGAACTATGGATGCGTAGCCTTCGTTAAGTGCTTCAATATCTGTATCCTCACCGCGGTCTCTGTTGAGGAATTTCCCCGTCATCCAATAGTAATCCCTGCCGCGCGGATCTTTTCTTTTATCAAAATTCTCGGTCCATTTAGCATCGGCCTGCCGGCAAATTTTAATACCTTTAAAATCGGCTTCCCATACTTTAGGAATGTTTACATTCAGTAGAAAATGTTCCGGCATCTGTTCGGCAAGCATGTGTTGTGTTACCTCACGCGCTACTTTTTTTGCAAGCGAAAAATCCGCATCAAAATTAAAATCCATTAAAGAGAAACCTGCCGAAGGTATGCCCTCTATAGCCGCTTCCATTGCAGCACTCATTGTACCGGAGTAGATCACATTTATAGAAGCATTAGAGCCATGATTAATGCCACTAAGGCATATATCCGGTTTACGATGGAGGATAACATCATGAGCAAGCTTTACACAATCTACAGGCGTACCACTGCTTTGCCAGGCTTTCACTTCAAGGTCGTCAAATATATTTACTTCATCCAATCTTAAAGGCTTGCCTATAGTTATGGCATGCCCCATACCGGATTGAGGACTATCCGGAGCCACTACTATCACTTCCCCAAGATCATGTACTGCTTCTATCAGACTTCTGATGCCGGGTGCGGTTACCCCATCATCGTTTACTATTAAAATTACAGGCTTCATTATGCTTTGTCTATTTAAATAACTTACCACTTCTAATTACCAATCGCTTTTTACCAGTTTTATTCTGCCAATGATATAATAAAGACTTATCCAAATTAAGGTTACAACTGCATAAGACCATACTTCTGGATAATAATCTGCTTGCATGCCCATGCGCAATAACTTCGAGGCTCCAAGTGGCAATAGCTCATCACTGGTTTGTAAGGGCAGGAAGAAATCGCCGGCCAGGAATTGGAACTTAAAAAGGAAAATGGAATGCAGTATGGTTTCAATAACCATACTGTAAAACATCAGGATACCAATGGTCAATCCACTTCTTTTGAAAAAGAAGGAAAGGGTCATGGCAAAGCCTAAATAATTTACAGTAAGCAAAAACATCCACAATAGCTTTTCTGAATTTTCCGGAAAAGTGCTTAAAGGAATTCCACTCAATAAACCAGCCAATAAACCTAACAGAAAAACAAACAAAGTGGTGCCGAGGCTAATAGTCAAAAGCATGAACCACTTAGCATGATAAAATTGAATGCGGTTCCAGCCATCAATCACATTTTGCCGGTTGGTTCTATATTGGAATTCATTAGTAGTAATAATAGCCATTAATATAGCCAGTGCAATTACAAAATAACTTGCGAAAAAACAGAGATCATCCCAAATGCCGCTAAAGCTTGATGCCTGGCCAAAAATGCTGACGCCCTGCGCACCTATATTGACATAGCCTAAGCCTACCATTACATAAAACAAAGCCAGCAGTACAGTGAACATTAAGGACATTATCCAAAATGTTCTGTAATTTCTAAGTTTTAACCACTCAATTTTTAATAGCTGCATCATTTATAGTAAGGATTCTGATTAAAATATTATAACAGTTCAAAGATAAGGCTTTGGCAATGTTGAAATGATTATTTTTACGAGTAGTAATTAATATTTTCCGGTTATGTTTAAAGAGCAATTGCCTGTTTATTGGAGAAGATGGATGCTGTTATTATTACCGTTAATAGCATGCGTATACGTTCCGCTTGCTGCCCAAAACAGGGCAGGCAAAATGTCGGCGCAAATAACGGTGGCTATTGCTAATCAAACCAAAGATAAAAACTTCATACTTTTTGACCGGAACAGGAAGCTTATTATTAAAGACTTCAAGGGAAAACCGGATGACTATTCTCATGGAGTAGGGGCCACTTATAGTGGCATCAGTATGGAGATGCAGGGCTTTAGCAAGAATGGTGCGGCTACAGTTAACGTTACACTTACTGTTTACTTTGACCAGACAAAATCGTGGATGAAACCGGAAGGTAAAACGGAAAGGGTACTGGCACATGAGCAGATTCACTTCGACCTTACAGCTATAAAAGCATGCGATCTGGCAAAAGCCATTGAACAAGGTAGATTTACTGCAGACAATGTTCAGCAAAAAATAAAAGACTTGCAAGAACATCATACCAAAGAGCTAAGTAAACTGCAACAAGCTTATGATAAAGAAACCAGGCACGGAACTGTGGCGGAGAAACAAGCTGAATGGTCGGCAAAGATAGCGGAACGTCTTGCTGCGAGCACATGTATGTAACAAATTAAGCTTCGTTTTAAATTTGTCAATTCTATATAACTTTGCTGCCGATGCAAACAAAACTTCAATTACCAGATATTCATGCCTACAAGGGTTTGCGTATTCCTGCCAAAATTGTTTCTTATTTATTTCATCCTTTATTCATGCCATTGATTATGGCATTCGTGATCAGTTTATTGGATAAGGCAGGTTTTGCCGGGTTATCGGTGCAGCAAAGAACGCAGTTGTTTGGTAACATAGCATTGAACACTATCTTTTTCCCATTAGTCAGTACTTTGCTGCTAAAAGCATTGGGCTTTATTGAAAGCATACAAATGCATACGGCCAAAGACAGGATCATTCCGCTGATCGCAACCATGGCCTTCTATTTCTGGTGTTATCTCATTATGAAAAATCTGCCTTTCACACCCATGTTGTTAAAGGTGTTGATGCTGGGTTCTTTCTGGGGTATTATTGTAGTATTTATTGCTAATATTTTTATGAAGATAAGCATGCACACTGCTGCTGCCGGCGGTGCGGTAGGACTGGTAATTGTGCTTATGGTGATCAGCCATATCAACTTATTTTTTCCGCTGTTACTCGTGCTGCTGATAGGTGGTATTGTAGGTACTTCCCGCATGGTATTGCAAGCCCACAGGCCTTCTGAGGTATGGCTGGGATATTTTGCAGGTGTACTGGTACAGCTGGCAGCTTATTGGTATCTTAAATAAATTCTGTAGGGACGCATTGCATGCGTCCATCGCGTAGGAGGACGCGTGCAATGCGTCCCTACAACAAAAGTAAGACGCGCAATTGCGCGTCTCTACGATTATAATGTTGATTCAAATGCTTTCATAGCAGCAACTAGTTGTTGTACATCTTCTATTGAAATAGCATTGTACATAGAAGCTCTGAAACCACCTACACTTCTATGGCCTTTGATACCAACTATGTTTCTTTCTTTTGCAAAATCAAGAAAAGCCTGTGTATGGTCATCATTGTGTGACCTGAAGCAGGCATTCATATGACTCCGATCTTCTTTTTTTGCGACGCCATAAAATATGGAACTACTGTCGATAGCATCGTAAAGTAAGCGGGCTTTTTCTTTATTCCGTTTGTCTATAGCATCCATGCCTATGGCTTTTACCCAGCGTAAGGTGAGCAGACTGCAATAGATAGGGAATACCGGAGGAGTGTTCAATAGTGAATTATTTTTAGCCATTTCCCGATAAGATAAAATCTCAGGCAGTTCCCGCTTCTGCTGCTCCAATAATGATTTACGGATAGCTACAAGGGTAACACCAGCAGGGCCAATATTTTTCTGTGCCACAGCATAGATCAGGCTGAACTTATTATAGTTCAGTTTACGGCTAAATAATTCCGAACTCATGTCTACTACCAGCGGTACTTCTGTTTCAGGGAAATTAAAAAACTGTGTACCGTAAATGGTATTGTTGGATGTGAAATGAAGGTAATTCAAATCTTCAGGTATTGTGCCCCAATCAGGGATATAGGTAAAGTTATCGGTCTTCGATGAACCTAATATTTCAGTCTTGCCATAAAGCTTAGCATTTCTTAATGCTTCGGATGCCCAATGGCCACTTTCAATGTATCCCGCTTTTTCATCTGCTCCAAGAAAATTCATAGGAACCATGCTGAACTGTAACCGGCCACCACCCTGGAGCCAAAGTATATCGTAGTCTTCATTGAGTTCTAATAATTCTTTTACCAATGCATTGGCTTCCTCAAGTATTTCTGCAAACAGTTTACCGCGGTGCGGAATTTCCAGAATGGATAGGCCACTATTGTTATAATTCAATATGGCCGCGGAAGCTTGTTGTAGTACTTCTTTAGGTAAGGCTGCAGGACCCGCATCAAAATTGATCAACATGGTACATGAAAATTAAAAAGTAAAATTAGTAAGGTGTAATCAAAGAATAAACGGCGGTATCCATAAATTTTCCATTATAGAAATAGTTTTCTTTGAAGTAAGCTTCACGTACAAATTTGTTACGCTCCAAAACTTTTATTGACGCTTCATTATCCGGGTTTACATTGGCTTCTATAGTATGCAACTGTAAATGCCTAAAGCCATAATCCAACACAGGTTGTAAGGCTTCCTGAATAATGCCTTTACCCTGGTATTCCGGAAAGAGCATATAACCCAATTCAGCACGAAAATGTTGTTTGGCAAAGTTGAACAGGCAAATTCTGCCTATGAGCTTTTCTTCTCCCTTAATAGTAACAGCCCAGTTTATGCCTTCATTATCCTGTAGAAATTTCTCCAGCTTTGCCATATAAGGCACCGCTTCTTCTTCTGTGACAAAACGTGGCAGGTCGATATACTTCATCATACGTTCATCGGAACGCACGAAAAATATCCCGGGCAGATCGGTTTCGTTGAGACGGCGTAATATCAGCCGCTCCGTTTCTATTACGGGGAATGGGTTAAAGTTGATATCAAGCATGGCCTATGAATAAGCTAATTAAAAAACGTTTGATAAATATCGCTAACCTTATTGGCTAGTCTTATCTCTATGTTGAAATTTTTAGTATCCAATCCCTTAGCATTAGCCTTTGGAATGATGATAAGATCCATACCCATTTTAGCAGCTTCAGCTATGCGTTGTTCAATACGGTTCACCGCACGTATCTCACCACTTAGGCCTACTTCGCCCACCAGGCATACATTAGAGGGTAGGGCAGTGTCTTCATAAGAAGAAAGCAAAGCGCATACTATCGGTAAATCAATAGCCGGATCTTCGATTTTTAATCCACCGGCAATATTGAGGAATACGTCTTTCATGCCAAAGTGGAAACCACCTCTTTTTTCCAATACAGCAAGCAACAATTGTAATCTTCGCAAATCAAAGCCATTGGTAGTACGTTGCGGAGTACCATAAACTGCCTGTGTAGCCAAAGCCTGAACTTCAATCATCATAGGGCGTAAACCCTCTATGGCGGCTGCTATAGCAATACCACTCAAAGGTTCATCATGCTGTGTAAGTAATATTTCGGATGGATTAGTCACACCACGCATTCCCTGTGAGGTCATTTCATAAATGCCCAATTCTGATGTAGATCCAAAACGATTTTTAAGCGTGCGTAGTATGCGGTAAGCGTAATGGCGGTCTCCTTCAAACTGTAATACGGTGTCCACCATATGTTCCAGAATTTTAGGTCCTGCAATGTTCCCATCTTTGGTGATATGACCAATGATGCATACCGGAGTACCGGTTTGCTTTGCAAAACGTTGCAACTCTGCTGCGCATTCTCGCACTTGCGATACGCTGCCTGGAGCGCTTTCTATAAAAGGTGATTCCAGTGTTTGTATAGAATCAATGATAACCCATTGTGGGCGCAGTTTTTTGATCTCCTGGAAAATGATGCTCGTATCCGTAGCCGTAAGCAGGTAAAGATTTTCATTCTTCATGCCCACTCTTTCAGCCCGCATTTTTATCTGATGCGCGCTTTCTTCACCAGAAACATAAAGGGTTTTTACGCCAGTCCATTGCATGGCACATTGCAGGAACAAAGTTGATTTTCCGATACCAGGCTCGCCTGCCACCAGCACAACAGAGCCTTGTACCAGTCCGCCACCTAAGGTGCGATTCAATTCTCCGTCAGGCAAAAGCATACGGCTTTCTTCTTCTGACACTATAGATTCAATGCTTTTGGCCTTGCCGGTTTCCTTCTTCTCTTCAGTCCATAAATCGGATGCTACATTTTTACCACCTGTAGTTTTCTCAACACGTTCTTCCACAAAAGAATTCCAGGCGCCACAAGAAGGACATTTGCCTGCCCATTTGGGGCTTTCAAAGCCACATTGCTGACAGAAGAATGCTGTTTTATTTTTCAAAATAAGAGGTTGAAATTTTAAGACTGCAATTTAGGCATAGTAAAGAATCTGGAATGGAAAAGTTTAAACCTTATCCATTTTTAAAACAGATAAGGTTTAGTAAAAAAAATAACCGTCCCGAATAATCAGGACGGCATCTTACTAACCCATTAATTTCAATGTATGATTACAAAAATAAGATTGCAAGCGGGAAATACGAAATTGAATTTATCAACATTGTTTATAAACCCGGGCTACGATCCAATTTACTATATATACTAACTGATAAAATAGTGATAATCAATTTGTTGAAATATTTTATTTAATATTGAGGCTGAATAGGTTTAGTGTTCATGATAACATCAATTCTTTCTTTAATGTCAGAAGTAATTTTGGGATACACTTCCAATGCTTTCAGATTTTCAAGCAATTGAGCCTCTTTGGTTGCACCTAATATTGCCGTAGTCACATTAGGGTTGCTAATACACCAGGCAATAGATAATGTGGCCAATGTAGTATCCAATTCATTGGCTATCAGTTGTAATTCTTTTATCCTGGCAATCCTGTCGTCAGTAAGGGTACGATCTTTAAGCCATTCAAAGCCTTCCAAAGCCAATCGCGAATCTTCAGGAATACCATCATTATATTTACCGGTAAGTAAGCCCGATGCCAATGGGCTCCATATGGTGGTGCCCAAACCTATATTTTTGAAAATAGTGTAATAGTCTACCTCCATTTTATAGCGCTCCAACAAGTTATATTGAGGTTGTTCTACGGCCGGGCCCTCAAGTCCAAGTTGACGGGCAACTGCATGTGCTTCCATAATTTCTGCCCCGCTCCATTCGCTGGTGCCCCAATAGAATATTTTGCCTTGTCGGATCAGGGTATTCATGGTGCGAACTACTTCTTCAATAGGTGTATTTTTATCTGGCCTGTGGCAAAAGAATAAATCGAGGTATTCTGATTGAAGCCTTTGTAATGCTTCATGACAAGCTTCCATTACATGTTTCCTGCTTAGACCGGTTTGATTTGGTTTGTTATGTTCTCCTCTCCAGCCAAAAAATACTTTGCTGGACAATACGTACGAAGATCGTTCCCATCGTTTCGTACGCAGTACTCTTCCCATCATCAATTCAGATTCACCACGGGAATATACTTCTGCATTATCAAAAAAATTGACACCATGCTCATAAGCTACACTCATAAGATGATCGGAATGAAAATCATCTATTTGTTTGGCAAAAGTTACCCAGGAGCCATAAGAAAGTACACTAAGCTGTAAGCCTGTGTTTCCCATTTTACGATATTCCATTGATCAGTTAAGGTTTTAAAATTTAGAAAAATTATTTCATGAAAAACAAAATCCCGATAAACAAGATGATGCAAGCTTACCGGGATCTTTTTATTCGATAAAAAAATATTTATTGCTCTGCCTTCTTCAGAATCACAGGCGAAATATGTAGTCCCATATTACGGATGATCTCGCCTGCAAATTCACTTGTTTTCAGCAAAGTGGCATCCGTCATTAAGTTATAAAAATCTATGGTTACTGTTTTACGCATAATGGTCGCACTTAGTCCGCCAGTGATCAGTTCTGCCGCTTCGTGCCATCCCAGGTATTCCAGCAACATTACGCCACTCAATATAAGGGAAGAAGGGTTCATGGAATCCGTATTGGCAAAACGTGGTGCAGTACCATGAGTAGCTTCAAAAATAGCATAACCTGTAGTATAATTAATATTTGCTCCCGGAGCAATACCAATACCACCAACGGCTGCAGCCAATGCATCAGAAATGTAATCACCATTGAGGTTAAGCGTAGCTACTACAGAATAATCTTTAGGTGCCAACAAAATTTGCTGCAGGAAATTATCTGCAATTACATCATTGATGATGATCTTTCCCGAAGTTTTAGCAACACGCAAAGCTTCATTCGCATCTTTTTCACCCTTTTCTTTCTTTATATTTTCCCAATCGTCCCAGGTAAATACCTTATCACCAAATTCTGTTTTTGCCAGTTCATAGCCCCAATTCTTAAAGCCACCCTCGGTGTACTTCATGATGTTGCCTTTATGCACCAGGCTTACTGTTGGTTTGTGGTGTTCTATAGCATATTCAATAGCAGCACGGATCAGACGTTGAGATCCATCTTTGGATACCGGTTTTACACCGAAAGAAGAAGAATCCGGGAAACGGATTTGAGTAACACCCATTTCTTCCAGTAGGAATTTTTTGAATTTTTCAGCTTCAGGCGTACCGGCTTTGTATTCTATCCCGGCATAAATATCTTCTGTATTTTCCCTGAAGATAACCATGTCCACCCATTCTGGATGCTTTACCGGAGAAGGTACTCCCTGAAACCAACGTACCGGACGAAGGCAAACGTATAAATCAAGTGTCTGACGCAACGCCACATTCAACGAACGGATGCCACCGCCGATAGGTGTAGTCAATGGCCCTTTAATAGATACAAGGTATTCTTTGGCAAGGTCCAATGTTTCGGTTGGTAGCCATTCGCCGGTTTGATTAAAGGCTTTTTCGCCTGCAAGAATTTCTTTCCAATGTATTTTACGGGTACCGTCGTAAGCTTTTTCTACAGCTGCATCCAATACGCGTACAGAGGCTTTCCATATATCGGGACCAATACCATCACCTTCTATAAAAGGGATTACAGGGTGGGAGGGGACATTAAGTTTTCCATCGGCGCCCATCGTTATTTTTTCGCCGTAAGTATTATTGGGAGAGGTATTGCTGGTGGCCGTGTTTGCCGCTGTCATGATAAAATCTGTTTTTTGAAATTGAGGTGTAAAATTAAGCATTAATGCCTTTCCATCCTTAGCTGTTGGTAAAAGAAATGCTCAATTAATACGGCCCTTCATTCACAAACTTAATTGATTTATAATTGTATATTATTTACTTTTGGCAAAACAACACTATACATATGGCAGGTAAAATAAAAAGCGAGGTTAAGATAGGGATAATGGTTGCGGTAACAATAGCTGTGTTTATTCTGGGTTTTAATTTTCTGAGAGGCCGTGGGTTATTCTCATCAGACAAAAAATATTATACTTACTATTATAAAGATGTACAAGGGCTTCAGGAGTCTGCGGTAATTCAACTCAAAGGGCTTGGAGTGGGCAAGGTGTCAAAGATTGAATTGTTGGCTGACAGGCGCATTAAGGTTTCTTTTGCCTTAAGGAAAGATATTAAAGTCCCACAGGGCACTTTAGCTAAATTGGCTTCTGCCGATCTGATTTCAGGAACTAAGATTATAAGCCTTGAGATGCCTGCGGTTAATAACGCAATGATTGTTGAGGCAGGAGGATTTATTAAAGGCAAAGAATCCGAAGGCATATTTGATAATCTGGGTAGTCAGGTTTCACCATTGGTAGGTGTGTTGCAGCACACTGTTATCACATTGGATACGTTGTTGAATACTGTAAACAACATTATAAATGATGATACGCGCAAACACCTTAATGCCAGTTTTGCTTCATTGGAAGTAGGCCTGGATCAGCTTTCGTTGTTGGCTACACAGTTGAATGCGCAAAGCGGCAATCTTGCAGGTGTTATTAAAAATGCGAATAGTATTACCGGTAATCTGGCTAATAGTAACGAACATATATCCAATACATTAACTAATCTGGAAAGTTTTTCTACATCCTTGAATAAAGCTCCGATTCAACAAACAGTTGAGGATCTGCAAAAGACGGCAGCAAGCCTTCAGGGCATAGTTTCGAAGATCAATGATAATAACGGAAGCCTGGGTATGCTGTTGAGCGACAAAAAATTATACAACAATCTATCCAGCACACTAGGTACTTTGGATACTTTGCTTGGCGACCTGAAAGCGCATCCTGCAAAGTATATTAATGTATCCGTGTTTGGAAGGAAGACTAAAGAATAGCACTTTATGCAACAAACCTTCGCGTACTTTTCGGTTAATAAAATAAAAAATGCACACTATCATAGTGTGCATTTCAATTGTAAATTTCATCCAATCAGATAACCGTTATATTAACTGCATTTAATCCTTTTTTGCCGTTTTTAACCTCAAAGGTTACTTTATCATTTTCACGGATTTGAGCACCATTAAGGTCTGAAACGTGAACGAAAACATCGGGGCCTCCGTCATTGGGTTTAATAAAACCAAATCCCTTGGTTTCATTGAAAAATTTTACTGTACCTTCTTGCATTTTGTTTAGATAAAAGAATGAATAATAACCGAAAATAATAGAAAAACACCAAAAGAAATCATAAAATGCAAATTATCTTTTAAATCACAATCTGTAAATAAGAAAGCCCCCGTAACTTACGGGGGCTTTCTTATTGTATTTATTTCTAAACTATTTGAATTGAGGAATCAATCCCTGAGCTATGCTTACCATTTTACTTAAGCCTTCTTCAGGAAGATTTCCTTTCTTGAATTCAGCCAGCAATTCAGGCATTTTGTTTTCCATTTCCATCATAAATGCATCTTCAAATGCTTTGATGTTTTTAACCGGAACCTCACGCAACAGGTTATTGGTACCTAAGTAGATGATAGCAACTTGCTTATCTACAGAGTATGGTGCAAACTGTGCTTGTTTCAGAATTTCCACATTACGGGCACCTTTATCAATTACGGTTTTAGTAGCAGCATCAAGGTCACCACCAAATTTAGAGAACGCCTCCATTTCTCGGTAAAGTGCCTGATCCAGGTTCAAAGTACCGGATACTTTTTTCATGGATTTGATCTGAGCGTTACCACCCACACGGCTTACAGAGATACCTACGTTGATCGCAGGACGGATACCGGCATTGAACAGGTTACCTTCCAGGAAGATCTGACCATCGGTGATGGAGATAACGTTGGTAGGGATGTATGCAGATACGTCACCAGCTTGTGTTTCGATGATTGGCAATGCAGTCAGAGAACCACCGCCTTTCACCATATGTTTAATGCTTTCAGGAAGATCATTCATGTTCTTCACAATCGCATCATTATTAATTACTTTAGAAGCACGCTCCAGCAAACGGCTATGCAGGTAGAATACGTCACCAGGGTAAGCCTCACGACCCGGAGGACGACGAAGCAGCAAAGATACCTCACGGTAAGCTACCGCTTGTTTAGACAAATCATCATAAACAACCAATGCAGGACGACCGGTATCACGGAAGAACTCACCAATTGCAGCACCTGCAAACGGCGCATAGAATTGCAATGGAGCAGGATCAGCAGCAGAAGCACACACAATAGTAGTGTAAGCCATAGCGCCGTTTTCTTCCAATACTTTCATTACGTTAGCTACGGTAGAAGCTTTCTGTCCGATAGCTACATAAATACAATATACTGGTTTGCCGGCAGCGAAAAATTCTTTCTGATTGATGATAGCATCAATACAGATAGCTGTTTTACCAGTACCACGGTCACCAATTACCAGCTCACGTTGTCCACGTCCGATAGGGATCATGGCATCGATTGATTTGATACCGGTTTGCAATGGTTCTTTTACTGGCTCACGGAACAATACACCAGGAGCTTTACGCTCGATAGGCATTTCATATAGTTCGCCGGTGATAGGCCCTTTACCATCGATAGGCTCGCCCAGTGTGTTTACCACACGGCCAATCATACCTTCACCTACTTTAATAGAAGCGATCTTACCGGTACGACGTACAGTTGAACCTTCTTTAATAGAAGCACTTTCCCCCATCAATACCACACCCACGTTATCTTCTTCAAGATTCAGTGCAATGGCTTTCGTACCATCTTCAAATTCAACAAGCTCACCCTGACGCACACCGCCAAGGCCGTAAACGCGGGCGATACCATCACCCACCTGCAATACAGTGCCTACTTCTTCTAAATCGGCAGAGCCGTTAAAGTTGCTTAACTGTTGGCGCAAAATCGCCGATATTTCATCCGGTTTGATCTCAACCATTTTCTATGAGAATTAAAAAGTAAAATGAATTGTTTTATGTCTTTATTATCCTGAATTGTGTAAGATACTTAGATATCTGCTACATACAGGTTTTTGGTAAATTGATTCTTGATATCAATCAAATCTCTTTTGATACTGGCGTCAAATAACTTATCACCAATCTCCAGGGTAAAACCACCAATAAGATCTTCGTCCACACTTGTTTCCAGTTCAATATGGCCATCCTGTACAGAGGCTGTAACTTTATCGTGGATCATTTTCTTCAGATCTTCATCAATAGCTACAGCAGTGGTCAGGCTAACTGTTTTTATGTTCTTAAGTTCTTTATACTGCAAAGAGAACGTTGAAGCGATCTCAGGCAGATAAAATTCGCGTCCTTTATTTACCAGTAAATCGATAAAAGCCAGGGTTACTTTCTGCACTTTTCCATCAAGTACAGCGTGCATTACAGCTACTTTTTTATCTGCTTTTACTACCGGGCTTTTCAGCATCAGTACAAAGTCAGGGTTGCTGTTGCATATCCGGGCAATCAATTCCATATCGCCTTTTACAGCCTCCAGAATATTTTGTTCCTGGGCTATATCTATCAGCGATTTGGCATATCTGGATGCGAGACGTGGGTTTTGCATTTGTTTAATTTGAAAATGTGCAAATTTGGAAATGTGAAAATGTACAAATTTGAAAATATGAAAATTAAAATAAGCAGGTACTCAATAGTAATTTGCTAATTTCTGAATTTTCGAATTTGCTAATTTCTGAATTTGCTAATTAAGTTTAATTTCTTCAGCCAGCATCTTCACATAACCTTGCTGAGCTTCCTGTCCGGTCAATTGTTTACGTAAGATCTTCTCTGCTACTTCTACAGCCAGCTTACCAATTTCGTTCTTAACTTCTGTCATGGCTGCATTTTTCTGGCGCTCGATTTGCAGACGGGTATCGTCCATAATCTTACCGGCTTCTGCTTTAGCTTGTTCTTTAGCCTCACCAATGATTTTATCTTTTGTTTCTTTAGCTTCTTTCAGCATCAAAGTACGTTCTTCATGTGCCTGGATCAGCAGGGACTCGTTCTGAGCCTGCATTTGCTTCATTTCTTCTTTTACTTTTTCTGCAGCAGCAATGCTGTCGGCTATACCGGATTCACGTTCGTGTAATGTTTTCACGATTGGTCCCCAGGCGAATTTTTTCAGGATGAAAAGAACGATCAGGAAACATAGTAAGGTCCAAAAGAATAAACCGAAATCAGGAATAAGCAAGCCCATTGCTAATAAATTTAGAGTTGTTAATTTTTAAAATATTGGATATTGCTATCCGGTATATTGTACTATCTTTTTTAAGTAGATAATTGCGCCCTCTGCCCTTCGCGTCGGGCGCAATTAAAGATTGATCGTATCGAAATAATTATTTCAATACTACAGCAAGCAGACCAGCGATTACCCCGAAAAGAGCAACCCCTTCTACGAATGCTGCTGTCAGGATCATGTTAGAGCGGATATCACCAGCAGCTTCAGGTTGACGAGCGATAGACTCAACCGCACCTTTACCGATCTGACCGATACCAACACCAGCTGCCAAAGCAGCAATACCTGCACCAATTGCACCAAGACCTGTTCCCAGACCATCAGCGGCTAACATTACAGTGTTCAATAGAGACATTGTATTTTGTATTTAAAAATGAAAAAAAACGATTTTGAAAACTATGTCTGATTTGTTGGTCTCTGATCTGCAAAAACTATCTAAACCTAACAATACTGACTACTGACCACTTATTACTTACAACTTATTACTTACAACTTAACACTTACAACTTAACACTTACAACTTATCACTTTTATGCAACTATCGTGTTGTCTGAAACATTGTACCCTTGTCCTGTTTCAGGGTTATGTTTGTGATACTCTTCATGTGCGTGATCATGGTGGTGGGCTTCTTCTACTGCCTGGCCGATAAATACTGCGGTAAGATTAGTAAAGATGAAAGCCTGGATCGCACCAACCAACAATTCAAGGAAGAACATGAAAATGGTAAACGCCATGGAAACAGGAACAAACCCCCAACCTGCTACTTCGCTCAATGCGCCAAAAATGAAGATCATAGATACCACACTCAAGATGATAATGTGACCTGCCAAAATATTGGCGAAAAGACGTATCATCAATGCTACTGGCTTAATGAACAGGGAAATGATCTCAATAGGAACCAACAGGAACTTAATGCCCAATGGAACGCCCGGAGGATTGAATAAGTGACCCCAGAAATGTTTGTTACCGCTAAACAGGATAACTATAAAAGAAATGAGGGATAAAGCTGCTGTTACTGCAATGTTGCCTGTAAAGTTGGCACCGCCGGGAAGCAAACCTAATAAGTTATTGATCCAGATAAAGAAGAATAGGGTTAACAGTAAAGGCATATAGCGCATATACTTTTTACCTAAGTTTGGTTTAGCTACTTCGTCACGTACAAAGATGATAACCGGCTCCAAAGCATTTTGAAAACCTGATGGGGCTTTCATCACGCCATTCTTTTTATATTTTTTAGCTACGCTCAACATGATTACCAATAATAGTAATATGGAGATCAGCATGGAAGCTACATTCTTGGTAATAGATAAGTCGTGGAATTTTGCGTCTTTAATCGGGTTGTCATTTGCATCAACTGCAATGATTTTTCCTATTTTTTCCTGAAGGCTGTCGGTAGGATGTGCTGCTGCGTAATGTTCTTCTACTAAACGGTAACCGTCGTGAGTAACATGACCGTGTTCAAATGCTGATGAAGAGAAGAAAGACATTCCTCTGTCAGCATTGTAAATGATTACAGGAAGTGGTGCAGAAACTGCATGTCCGTTCCAGTCAAAAAGATGCCAGTCATGTGAATCACCGATGTGGCCAAATATTACTTTCGAAGCGTCAAATTCTTTCTTTTTACCAGCTTCTTCATGCTCGTGCTCCTCAGAAGCGAAAGCGCTGAAACCTGCTACAACAAAGAAAAGGACGGCAAATAATCGTTTACAAATAGTTAACACAGCACTGAAATTTTGCGCAAAGGTAAGCGTTTTAAATTCAAAAAAAAGTTTCAAAACAAAAATGAAGCGAAAAATCAACAAATTTTTTGCCATCATTTTACAAAACTAAACTATAAAAGAAAATTTGATATTATTGACCTTTGTAAAGGGCTTTTTGGACATTCAAACTACGTTTTTATACTTAATTTTTATAGCCTGCTTGCGCAAATGTTCCGGGATTGTTAAAAATATATTTATCTTTGCGCGTTCTAAAGGCATGGCATATTTTTTGCCTATATATCCTAAATTGAACATTGAAGTAGTACAGACATGAATTATCAGGAAATAGTGAGTCGTATAAACGATTTTTTAGCAGAAGATTTTGAGGTAGAACCGTCTTCTATTACACCCCAGGCCACGTTAAAGGAAACACTTGACCTGGACAGCCTTGATTATATTGACCTGATTGTAGCAATAGAAAGTAATTTTGGCTTTAAAGTAAAGCCTGAAGATTTTCAATCTATGGTTACCATTAAGGATTTCTACGATTATGTTGCTAACCGCCTTCAAACCAATATAACCGTCTGAAATGTCCAAATGGGACGGCCAATCGAAAGGTAACCGTTTAGGATACTCCATTTTTATTGTACTGCTGCGTTGGGGCGGAGTTACACCTACCTACCTTTTGCTGCAGTTTGTGGTATGGTATTATATATTATTCGTACCTAAAGCGACACGCCCTCTAAAAGACCTTTATCTTAATCATCTCCATTTTACAAAAGGGGAAACCCGTAAACTGGTCCGTAAGAATATTCTCACCTTCGGCCAGACTATCATTGACCGCATTGTGGTCATGAGCGGAATCAAACATAAATTTACGGTAGAGCGTACCGGTGGCCATTACCTGAACGAGCTGGCTGGTGGTGATCAGGGCGGTATTATTGTAAGCGCTCACCTGGGTAATTATGAACTTGCCGGACATTTATTGCAACGCCTCAATTCGGTGATCAATATTGTGATGTACGATGGGGAAGCACAGCAAATAAAGCAATACCTGGATAAAGTTACCGGGCCAAAAACGTTCAACATCATCTTTATAAAAGAGGACATGTCGCACATCTACGAAATGTCTGCAGCACTGCGCCGCAATGAATTGATCTGCATACATGCTGACCGCTATGTGGCCGGGAATCGGACTATTGAGCATGAATTTTTAGGAGAAAAAGCACATTTCCCTTTAGGGCCATTTGTGCTGGCCAGTAAGCTACGTGCTCCGGTATGTTTTGTATTTGCCGTTAAAAAATCAAAATACCAATATCACTTTTATGGCTTCAAACCTAAAACCTATGAAGGAAGAGGAACGGCAGGTGCGGAAGCAATGCTGAAAGATTACGTCGCTCTTCTGGAAGATAAGGTAAGAGAGTATCCTGCCCAATGGTTCAATTATTTTGACTTTTGGGAGAAGCCGGAACTGCAATCCAAACTTTAGGAAAGTTCAATAACTGAAAATCAGTGTTTTCACCATTGTATTCCTCTTTTGCTTTTTATACTTTTGAGGGAAATAATCTCAATATCCAATACTCAATTCTCAATACACAAATCCAATGCAATATATCCCACAAGCCGCTCCGTTCGAAATGATTGATGAATTGATTTCTGCTACAGAGTTAGCAACGCAGGCCCGATTCACAGTGAGGGAAGGACATTTGTTTGTGGATGAAGGAGTATTTACAGAGCCGGGGCTTATAGAAAACATGGCACAAACGGCTGCTGCGGGAACCGGGTTTTATGCGGCAGAGCAAGGGGAAGCCGCTCCTGTTGGCTTTATCGGCGCTATTAAAAACTTTGAAGTACATCAATTACCCAAAACTGGCGAAACTATTATTTCAGAAACTAAAATGGTAACTCAGGTCTTGAATGCACATGTAGTACAAGCTACGGTGAGCCTTCATGATGAGATTATAGCATCGGCTGAATTCAAAATTTTCCTTCAATAAATAAGCTTACTAAACCCTAAATCAATAGTTATGAAACGTTTTATCACACTGTTTGGCTTGCTGTTTTTATCTTTTGCAGCTGTAAATGCTCAAGATGTATTTGACCATAAAGAACCCGTAACGTGGCTTGGGCTTGATTTTTCATCACTTAAACTCATTAAGACGGATGAGGTGATAACAAATAGTGAGCTGCAAACAAAATACTTTCCTGGTTGGAATGATCTGATCTTGAACGAACCTAAAAAGTATGATATTGCCAAAGCTACAGGCCGTAGTTCGGTTGAAAATGATATTGATGCGGTTACTGCGATAAACGAGAAAGCGAAAGCCGATTTTATAACCACTGATATAAACGCTTTTCAACATCTTGATAATGCCAAAGTGACGCAAATGGTAAAGAAATATAACTTAAAAGGCAAGAGTGGAATCGGACTTGTATTTATTGTTGAAGCGATGGATAAAACAAGGAAAGAAACATCAGTATGGGTTACCTTTATTGATATGAGTACCAAGGAAGTTTTATTGAGCCAGCCGGTAACCGGTGAAAGTGGAGGCTTTGGATTTCGTAACTATTGGGCAGCGTCTTTTAATAAGATATTGAAAGCAATGCCTGTTGATATGAGAATATGGAAAAAAGGGAAATAATATCCACCCATTCTGACTAAATTTGAAACCTCGTAAGCATGCTTGCGGGGTTTTATTTTAAAAGATTAGCTAAGCGCTTACCATAAAAATTTTGTCGTTGCAACCCGTTTATACTATCAGTCATTCTATATTAAGTCCGCTGGGCAATACTTCGGAGCAGTGCTTCCACACCGTAATGAGTGGAAGCACTGCAATTCAAAAGTATGAAGACAGCAGCATAACATCGCAACCTTTCTATGCTGGCAGACTATCGCCTGAACAGATGCAAATGTTGCAATCCAGGTATGGTGGTGGCCAAGAGATGTATAATCCTTTTGAGCAAATGTGCATTTACGCTGTACAGGAAGCTTTAAGCAAAACAGAAGTAAATCCTGAAAACGATGATTGTATTTTTATACTCTCTACTACGAAAGGAAATATTGAATGGCTTGGCCAGCAAAGCGAAGAGCGTATCAGTTTGTTTCATTCCGCTAAGTTGATCGCTGCTTTTTTTAACATGAAGCGGACACCTATTGTGGTTTCAAATGCTTGTATATCCGGTTCGCTTGCATTGATTACTGCAGCGAGAACGATAGCGTCGGGAAAGTGCAGATATGCCGTAGTAGTGGGTTGTGACCGGTTCAGCAGTTTTGTGTTCAGTGGCTTTCAGTCCTTCCATGCGTTGGCCGATGGCTTATGTAAACCTTTTGATAAAGACCGTACCGGTATTAACCTTGGTGAAGCTGCGGCATGCATGATCTTATCTGCAGATGCAGCAGCGGGAGTCGAAGAACCATTATCCATTCTTGTCGGTGGCGGTATTAGTAATGATGCTAATCATTTGTCCGGCCCTTCCCGTACCGGTGCAGAACTTTCCAGTGCTATTGATCAGGCTGTTAAGCAGGCTGGTATTACTGCAGAAAGCATCGGTATGATTTCTGCACATGGTACTGCGACCGTATTTAATGACGAAATGGAAGCCAAGGCATTGAACCTTTCCCGGGTATCAACAGTGCCATTGCACAGTCTTAAAAGTTATGTTGGCCATACCTTAGGCGCTGCAGGTATTATCGAATCTATTATTGCTTGTATGGCTATGCAGCAAGGTGTTTTACCCGCATCATTAGGTTATGAACATTCAGGTGTATCAGAGCCGGTAAATGTATTGAAGCAACCTTTGCAACAAGCTTGCAATTATGTATTGAAAACGGCTTCTGGTTTTGGCGGTTGCAATGCTGCGTTGGTTTGGAAGAGGACTTAAAATTTTACACTATCAACGTTAAACCATGGAAAAATTATTAGTTTTTGAAACCTATTTCGATAAGGAGCAGGCTCTCCGGACGGCTGCTACATTGGAGAATAATGGAATCTTTGTAGCTGTCGAGGAGAACCTATCCCCGTTAGATAGTAATTTTATAGGTCAGCAATTTAATAATCCATACTCTGTCAAAATTCCCGGTAGCCAGTTTGAGAAAGCCGGAGATATTTTATTGCAGCATACAGTCATTAATCTTGATGAAGTTGAACCGGATTATATTTTAATGACTTTTAGTGATGAAGAGCTAGAAGATGTTTTAAAGAATAAGAAAGAGTGGGGCGTTTATAATTATAAACTCGCTGAAAAATTATTAGAACAAAGAGGTATAGCTATAGTCCCTGAAGTTATTGCTGAAGCACAAATACAAAACCAATACAAGGAGGCTCAACCTAAAAAGTATGACACCTATTGGATCGTAATAGGCTATCTTATGGCATTGCTCAGTCTTGGTGCTGTTTTTACAGGTTTTTATAGCTACGTTGTATTTGCGTTCCCTTCCCTTTTTGCATTAGTAATTGGCTTTATGCTTTTCTCTTCGAAAAAAACGTTAACTAATGGCAGCCGGATTTATATTTATGACAAAGTATCAAGGTTAAATGGTTTGATGATATTTCTAATAACTGTAGTTATTTCTATTATTCGCATTTTTGGTCTTATAAAGTATAATGGTGATTAGGAAATGAATAAACAAAAAATAGTAGTACTCACCGGCGCCGGAATCAGTGCTGAAAGCGGGTTACGTACGTTCAGGGATAGTGATGGCCTCTGGGAAAATTA
The DNA here is from genome assembly GCA_041660405.1 of Taibaiella sp. GTDB lineage: Bacteria > Bacteroidota > Bacteroidia > Chitinophagales > Chitinophagaceae > Taibaiella. The sequence goes on from JBAZWL010000006.1 coordinate 187,547, forward strand.
TAGAGTAGAAGATGTAGCGACTCCACGCGCCTGGAAAAAAGATATGGATCTTGTATTGCGTTTTTACAATGAACGAAGAAAGGATATATTGGTTGCGAACCCTAACGCTGCTCATCTTGGTCTGGCTGCTTTAGAACAGAAATATGATGTAAGCATTGTTACCCAAAATATTGATGACCTTCATGAACGAGCGGGAAGTAGTCATGTGTTGCATTTGCATGGCGAGATATTAACCATGCGAAGCGAAAAAGATCCCACTATTATTTATGAAATAAGAGAAGATATAAAGCGTGGTGACCAAGCTCCGGATGGTGGGCAGTTGCGGCCTGCAATTGTATGGTTTGAAGAAGAAGTACCTATGATTGAAGAGGCTATTCCTATCATGCAATCAGCAGATATATTTATCCTGGTTGGTTCTTCACTTGTGGTTTATCCTGCTGCAGGATTGTTGCAATTTGTAAATTCCCATGTACCCAAATATATTATAGACAAATCTGTACCGGATATACGCTACAAAAATATTATTGCTATTGAAAAGCCCGCCACAGAAGGTATTAAGGATCTATTGCAATTACTGATGCCCTAACAGTCATTTATTTGTCTGGCTTTATTTTTTTTATATTTGCTTTGTGCGTCAGAAGGAAAAATTAATTATGATAAACACATGGTTTATCTTTTTCCTAATTAAAATAATAAACAACAGCAATGAGTAGTCATACCAATAGAAGGCATCATCCTAAAGAAGTAGTCAACTCCGGCTTTAGTGGAAATAGCAGTAGTGAAGGGCAACGTATTCTTAATCGTGATGGCAGCGCAAACCTGCGTAAAACAGGGATCCCGTTTTATAAACGGATCAGCATTTATCATACCTTGCTAAAAATGTCCAGAATTAAGTTTCTGTTCATGGTATTTTTGTTCTATACCGCTGCCAACTTGGTTTTTGCCAGTATTTATTTGCTGATCGGATTGGATAAATTGTCTGGTGCCGAAGTGACCGGCAACTTCTTTTCTGATTTTTCCCAGGCTTTTTTCTTCAGTTCGCAAACCATGACCACAGTAGGATACGGTCATGTAGCGCCTCACGGCCTTATTGCCAATAGCGTAGCATCTATTGAATCTTTTCTGGGTATTATGACTTTTGCTATAGTAACCGGTATGTTTTATGCCAGGTTCTCAAGGCCTAAGGCATTTATACAGTTCAGCGATAACTTTGTAGTGGCACCTTACAAAGATGGTAAAGCGGTAATGTTCCGGTTGGCAACCTATAAAAACAATGAGTTGACAAGCGTAGAGGCACAGGTAACACTCGCATTGCATGTAAATGAAGAAGATGGCAATAAAATAACTCGTTTTTTTCCACTGGCACTCGAAATCAGTAAAATTAATTCATTGGCAATAAGCTGGACTTGTGTACACCATATGAATGAAGAGAGTCCGCTGTACAATATGAAAGAACAGGATTTTCTGGATGGCTCAGCGGAAATGTTGGTTACAATTAAAGGATTCGATGATCACTTTTCAAATACGGTACAGCAAAGAACTTCTTATTCTTACCGTGAAATGGTTTATGGAGCAAAATTTGTGCCTATGTATGAACGTGATCCTTCAGGAGATTTTACGGAAGTAAGACTGAATAAAGTAAATGATTTTGTGTCTCACGTATTTGTTGATGAAGTAAATGAGACCGCTTAGTCTTCAAGCATAAATTCATCTTCATGCTTACCAGGCCTTATCTGGAAGGTGATGCGATGGTATGGAGAATGTCCTAATTCTTTTACTTTTTTCTTGTGAAATGGAGTGGGGTAGCCTTTGTTTTCTTTCCAATTATAATGCTCATGCTCTTCATGCAGTTTGGCCATATATTCATCCCTATGTGTTTTGGCAAGAATACTGGCAGCAGCTATGGAAGCATATTTTCCATCCCCTTTGATGACGCATTCATGAGGAATACCAAAGTATGGTGTAAACCTGTTCCCATCTATTAAAAGCAATTCAGGAACGATCATCAGTTGATCAACTGCCAGGTGCATCGCTTTAAACGAAGCTTTCAGGATATTAATGCGGTCAATCTCATGATTGTCTACAAATGCTACAGCCCAGGATAAGGCCTTTGCTTCGATTATGGGGCGTAGCTCTTCCCGTTGTGCTTCCTTTAATTGCTTGCTGTCGTTCAGTAATGGATGGAAGAAATCTTTAGGCAATATTACTGCTGCAGCCGTTACCGGACCTGCCAGGCAACCTCTTCCGGCCTCATCACATCCGGCTTCTATAATATTTTTTTGAAAGTAAGGCAGCAGCATTGTGCTGCAAATGTAAAGAAACGAAGAGCGTATTTCTTGTTTAATTGCCAATTTCTTTTGGTACGTCAAGCGCTTTATCTACTGGTTTCATCGCTTTTCTGGCTTTCCGGTTTAAGGTAAATCTTTTGGCAACGGTAAGGCGATAATTACCAGTACGGATGCTGTAGTTCCCTTCATTATAAGACCCGCTGGCACTTACTGTTCCGGTTACAGCAGATATTGTGTATACCCATCTGCGGCTATTATATCCCAGTGCTATACGGTACATGTAGTTGGGCGAAATGCTTACCTTATTTTTATCACCGTTGTATGTATTTTCTTTTACAAAATCAATGGGAATATTAATGGTTAATGAACCTGTTGCAAACCAATTTCTTTTATAAACAAAGGTATAGGCGTAACCTCCGCCGGGGCCTATATTCAGGAACCTTATCCGCTTTACGGAGCCTTGTGGAAATTGGTTTGCTATTTCAGGAGGTATTATCAAAGAATCGCTATTGATTACGCCATAAAATACATCTCCTCCCAAAAGAAAAGTGCCTGCCGATTTTGTTTGCCATTCGTTTTGAAGAAGGCTGGCGCGGTAAGAAAATTTTCTATTGTTAAATACATAATAGGCAGAGCCACCAATCATTTTTACACCCACATCAGGTTTAATATAGTACTCTGGAAAACCAACGATATAATCTTTAGGGGATATGTAATAGCCTTTATAAAACTGTCCGAAGAAGTCAATTACGAATTTGCGTCCGTATAAATGTGCCTGCAGATCTATGTATTTTGTCTTTCCGCGTTTGTCATTATCTGCATTTAAAAATGGAAGACCGTATGCAAGATTAAAGGAAAAAGATTGGTAAGTGGCACCAACGCCAAGATTCAATGTAGTATTGGGCCTATAACTAAAGCTGGATTCAGTACTGGAACCCGGAACCCGGATGCTAGTGTACTTTTGAGAAAGAAAAATCCTTCCGGTTATTTCTTTATCATATGGCTTTACATAGCTCGTATCCGTATCCGATTCCGGATTGGTTTTCCTGGGTTTCATTTGCTGCGAATAACCTTGTGGTGAAAAGCACACGCATGCCCAAGCTAAACTGCATAACAATACTACACCTCTCAAATCTGATAAAGTTTATACATGGAAGAACAATAAATAAAAATTACTTTGGCTTCTCGTCAGGATCAAAATCCAGCGAAACCGAATTCATACAAAACCTTTTGTATGTTGGCGGTGGACCATCATCAAATATATGTCCCAGGTGAGATGCACAGCGTCCGCAAATTACTTCAGTCCTGTTCATACCATGGGAATTATCGACTTTATATTCCACACTATTGGGTCTGTCTGCTTCAAAAAAACTAGGCCAGCCACAACTGCTTGCGAACTTTGCATCAGAACGAAAAAGCTTATTGCCACATACAGCACAATAATAGGTGCCTTTTGCATCGCTATCCCAAAGGTTCCCTGTGAAAGCACGTTCCGTGGCTTGTTCTCTTGCTACTGCATATAAGTTTGCAGGGAGAATTTTTTTCCATTCACTATCAGGAACATTTAAATGTGTTGTATCTGTTCTGGAATAGTAAGGGTTATTGGTTTTATTGGTCTCGTTCATACTTTGTTTTTGGGCATTACCTTTACAAGCGGATAATGATAAAATAATCAATAGAAACAACGTTATTCTCATCTTAAATTTTACATTTGCATAAATAATAATCGTTACTTACATTTGGCAATTATGAACAAGATATATTTATCCCTCGTCTTAACACTCCTTACAACAACAACTTTTGCTCAAATAAAGTTCGCACCAGAAGTAGGAATTAATATGGGTATGCAGACTATCAGAACGACATCTTCATCTTTTTCATCATTTACCGAATCCAGTAAACTTTCGCCGGGCTTTACTGCCGGCCTTAATCTGGATATAAAAATACTTAGAAATTTGTATGTGAATACAGGAACTTTTTATGTATTTGATAATATTAAATACGCACAAAATAAAGATTTTACAAAATATGGTCTTGGAAACCCTTCATCGGTAACACATAATCGCCTGCATTACATCAAAATTCCTTTGTACATCATGTATAAATCTGGTTTTGAAGGTATGGGTCGGTTTACTGCTGGTGTGGGCATGTATGCAGCCTATGCTGTTGGTGGCAATAGTGTTCAATCTATACCCGATACCGTATATGATATGGAAAATGAAAAAGTTTCCCTGACGTACCTGAATTCCAATAGAGAAATGCAATTTGGTGATGATCCTTTGAAAGATGATTTAAGACGCTGGGATTATGGTGTAAATGCCTGTTTGGGCTATGAGTCTAATGTCGGATTGTATTTCCGTGGTACTGTTAATTACGGACTTGTAAATCTGGACCCAGCTAATATTAGTGATAGAAGGGTCAGAAATTGGGGCTTTGGACTATCTATCGGATATCTGATCGGGAAAGACACCTGGTAATCATTTTAAACCCATAAAAAATTTACGGAAGGTTGCCAGCTTTTTAAAAGCTGGCAACCTTTTTACTTTGCTTAATTAGGTTAAGCAAGCTTTTCTTTCGGTAAAAATAGGTGTTGGTTGCCCATCAGAGCTTACCTTTGCGCAAAATTAAAATCCTGTGATGGCTACATCCGACCTTACTATTCAAGATCCGGCAATTACAAGGCGCAAAAATAAAATTGTTGCTTATTGGCTTATCGCCGGCGTGGTAATGATCATTATCCAGACTTTGCTAGGTGGCGTGACCCGCCTCACAGGATCGGGTTTATCCATTACAGAATGGAATGTGGTAACCGGAACATTGCCTCCGCTTAATCATGAAGCCTGGGTAAAAGAATTTACGAAATACCAGGAATCTCCACAATATAAATACCTCAACAGCGATTTTTCCTTAAGCGATTTTAAGTCCATTTTTTTCTGGGAATGGTTTCATCGCTTATGGGCAAGGTTAATTGGTTTTGTATTTGCCATACCATTTATTTGGTTTCTCGCTAAAAAATATTTTAATAAGGAGATGGTAATGCCCCTTGTTGTGCTATTTATACTAGGCGCATTACAAGGAGCTGTAGGCTGGATTATGGTAGCAAGCGGCCTTACCGGCGATGCTATTTATGTACGACCTACAAGGCTGGCCATACATTTTGTATTGGCTATGATATTGGCTTGTTATGTATTATGGTTTGCCTTACAATTGCTCATTCCTGCTGAAGAAAAAGTGATGCATCCTACGTTGAAAAAACTCTATATTTTCTCCTTCATTATTTTAATGTTGCAATTGATTTATGGAGCCTTGATGGCGGGAAACAAAGCCGCAACTGCTGCTGCAACCTGGCCTTCTATCAATGGAGATCTTATACCTGCCGGTATGGGACACTCTGCATCCGGTCATCCCTTGCTGGAAAATAAAATAACGATTCACTTTATACATCGTGGTATTGCTTACCTGCTTAGTATATTGATTATAGTAGCGGCAGTTATGTCTTACAGGATGAAAGCTGTTTCAACCTCCTTTAAAAAATACAGGTGGCAGCCCGTGACACTTATCATTTTGCAAGTGATTTTAGGTGTGTGTACCGTATTAACGAGTACGCATATTATTCCTAATAAATGGGGCATATTTGAGTCATTGGCCGAGTTGCATCAATTGGTTGCCATGTTTTTGATGATGGCCATTGTGCTGCAATTGTACCTTATAAAAAGTAATGGCACAAGCAAAAGGTTGAATTAAAACATCTTCTTCACTTCAGCCTTCAAAACCTTGCCCATGGCATTACGTGGCAGTATATCTACTGCAGCGAATTGCCTGGGCATTTTGTACGGAGCTAATTTGTCCTTTAACCAGATTTTTAATAAGGTATGATCAATATCGCCTACTATAGCCGCCGCTATAGTTTCTCCCCATTCTTCGCTGGGTAAAGCCACCACCGCACATTCCAGCACGTTATTATGTTCCAGTATCACATTTTCTATTTCCAATGCTGATATTTTGTATCCTCCTGATTTTATGATATCACTTGAATTTCTGCCTAATATTTTATAATAATCATCTGCGTCGCGTTCTGCTATGTCGCCGGTTTTGAACCAGTCTTCTTCAAACGATTTAGCTGTTTCTTCCGGCCTGTTCCAATATCTTTTAAATACAGTTTCCCCTTTGATGTATAACTCTCCCGATATATTGTTTTCCTGAATTTCTGATCCTCCTTCATCTACTATCTTTACAGAAACGAAAGGTAAAGGCTTGCCTACATAACCCGGTTTCCTCTCATCGTGCAAAGGATTAGATAAAGCCATCCCGATCTCGGTCATACCATATCGCTCCAACAAAATATGGCCACTTATTTGTTTCCATTTTTCCAGGACCGTTACCGGCAACGCCGCCGAACCGCTTACCATAAGCCGCATCTGTGACATACCTTTTTGCCATCTTTTTTGTTCACCTTCCGGCAATTGTTCAAAATGCTGGATGAGCTTATGATAGATGGTAGGTACGGCCATAAATAACGTCAATTCACCACTTGCCATTCTGGACGAAACAAAGCCGGGATCAAAACTGCTTTGCATTTCAAGCGTAGCACCATTATATAAAGCACAGCAAGTAATATTGATTACACCATGTACATGGTGCATGGGCAACACATTCAGTATCCTGTCCTCTTTGTTCCATTCCCAGGCCTTACTTAACGATTGCATTTGCTTATCCAACTGGCCATGTGTCATTACCACACCTTTGGGTTTGCCTGTAGTGCCGCTGGTGTATATCATCATACAATCATCTTCCCGAGTTATACCGGGTAATGCTGTATGGTTGTTTGTGGTATTCAGCAAAGCAGTCAGGGAAATACAAATATTGTTTGAGGCAGAGCAGGCTTCGGCTTTATCTTTTAAGGTATCATCATAGATTAATAATCCGCTGCCGGTATCTTCTAACAGATATTCAATTTCGCTCACCGTATGAGGAATATGAACGGGTACTGCTATTTTACCGGCAAGCCATATGCCCCATTGAACTGCCACATAATTAAAACCGGATGGAATCAGAAACAATACCGGTTTGGCTGCTATTTGCATTCCGGCAATTTTAGCGGCTATGTGTAAAGCCTGATCCAATAATGTCGTATAAGAATAAGGCCCATCTTTATCTATTATAGCTGTTCGATTGGCAAATGTTTTACTTCTGGCAATTATGGGGATCATAAATTTTTATTTTGAATAGAGATATACCCGCTTTATTCTTGTTGTATACTGCAAATGTACAGTTTAGCTTATCTGTTTGTTAAACGCACATATGCCGTTAGTTTTGAACATAACCTTAACCTGCGATTAACAGCCCTAAATAGGCTGTCTGTATAACTTTGTATTCAACAAAAAATAAAAATTGACTCTGTTATGAAAAAGACTTTCCTCGCTGTTGCAGTAATCACACTTGCTTCTACAGGAGCTTTTGCCCAAGGCAAAAAGCTTCAACCTCAAAAAGCTGTGGCAACTGAAAAATCAGCTGTAGTTACTACACCTCCGCCAGCTGTGCAGGCAGCAACACCAGCTGAACCTACAACTACTATCAAATTCAAAACTGAAACACACGATTTCGGTAATTTACAGGAAGGCGATCCTGCAGAAGCAGAATTTGTATTTACCAATACCGGTAAAAAACCTTTAATCATTCAGAATGTACAGCCTGGTTGTGGTTGCACTACTCCTTTCTGGTCTAAAGATCCTGTTGCACCTGGTAAAACAGGCGTTATCAAAGCTGCCTACGGTACTAAAGGCAGAGTAGGTACTTTCAATAAAAACATTACGGTAACCTCAACTGCAGGTACTAACGTTATATACATCAAAGGAACTGTTGAAAAAGCTCCTGAAGGATCTGTTCCAGCGAACAATTCTATGATGAAAACCAACTAAGATAAAGCCTGTAACGGTATTATCTCAAGCCCAACACCTGCAAATAATAAGTGTATTTCTGCGGTGTTGGGTTTTTTAAAACTATTAAAATCAGAATAACAGATGAAAAAAGTATTTGCGTCCATATTGCTGATAGCTGCTTCGGTAGTAGCAGTACACGCTCAGAAAGGAGCTAAGTTTGAATTTAAAGATAAGAACGATACCTACGATTTTGGTACGGTAAAAGAAGGGGAAAAAGTAGTACATGTTTTTGAATTCAAAAACGTAGGAGACCAGCCACTACAGATACTTAAGGCTGAAGCAGGTTGTGGTTGCACTACACCCGAATGGCCTAAGACTCCCATTATGCCCGGTAAAACAGGTACGGTAAAAGTTACTTTTAATACAGCCGGCAAACCTGGCCCTGCTATAAAAGAAGTAACACTGAAATCCAATGCAGTATTGGCTGATAAATCTAAAGAACGCTATACACTTACCTTGAAAGGTAATGTTACTGCAAAATAATTTGATGATGTAGAACACACTCAATGAATTTTACGGAGCAGCTGGCTCCGTTTTTTTATTTCTACCTTTTAACAAAACCCAATGACCGCTATTTTTAATTATCAAATCAGCACATTATCACATCATCAAATTATCAAATTGCCAAATTACCTTATCTTTGCGCACAAATTTCAAAACATATTTTCATGAGCTTTATTACTGACGTTTACGCCCGCCAGATACTCGATTCGCGAGGCAATCCAACTGTAGAAGTTGATATCTATACTGATAACGGTGCTTTTGGCCGTGCTGCTGTTCCTTCCGGTGCTTCTACCGGTGTGCACGAAGCAGTAGAATTACGTGATGGAGATAAAAAGAAATATCTGGGCAAAGGTGTATTGAAAGCAGTGAAAAATGTAAATGAAACCATAGCAGAAGAGCTTTATGGCATGAGCGTAATGGATCAGGCCGGTATTGATAAAATGCTGATCGCTATTGATGGTACACCTAATAAATCCAAGCTGGGAGCCAATGCAATGCTTGCTGTAAGTATGGCTGTAGCTAAAGCTGCAGCAGAAGAAGCAGGTATGCCTTTGTATCGTTATATAGGTGGTACCAATGCCAAAACATTACCTGTTCCGATGATGAATATCCTGAACGGTGGTGCCCATGCAGATAACAAAATTGACTTCCAGGAATTTATGGTAATGCCTGTAGGCGCTTCTACTTTCAGTGAAGGGCTACGTTGGGGCGTGGAGATTTTCCATACTTTAAAAACAGTTTTAAAAGATAAAGGTTTCAGCACAAACGTGGGTGATGAAGGTGGTTTCGCACCGGATATCCAAAGCAATGAAGAGGCTATTGAAATTGTATTAAAAGCTATTGAAAAAGCAGGATTCAAACCTGGTGACCAGGTGGCTATTGCTATGGATGCGGCCAACAGCGAATTGTACGATGCAAAGAGTAAAAAATATATTTTCCATAAATCAGACGGTAAGAAATTAAGTAGCGAAGAATTGGTAGAATATTGGGTAAAATGGTGTAAGAAATATCCGATTGTAAGTATTGAAGATGGTATGGCTGAAGATGATTGGAAAGGCTGGAAAATGTTGACTGATGCATTGGGTAAAAAAGTACAATTGGTAGGTGATGATCTTTTCGTAACTAATGTAGACCGCATTGAAAAAGGTCTGAAAGAAGGTGTAGCCAACGGTTTGCTGGTAAAGGTTAACCAGATTGGTACCCTTACCGAAACAATTGATGCGGTTACCATGGCACAGTTCAATCAATACAATACTATTATGAGTCACCGTAGTGGTGAGACAGAAGATAATACCATTGCTGACCTTGCAGTAGCTTTGAATTGTGGTCAGATCAAAACCGGTTCTGCTTCCCGCAGTGATCGTATGGCTAAGTATAATCAACTTATCCGTATCGAGGAAGAACTTGGTAGCCTTGCTTATTATCCTGGCAAAAAACTGAAATTCGGTAAATAATACTTCAGAAAGTATAAGCAAAAGGGCGTGATCATTATGATTCACGCCCTTTATATTATCAGGCAATTCAAGAGAAAGACTATTTTTGTTACATGAAAAACTATAAACCTTTTTACCATTTACTGGCCGTCCTCATTTTCTTTGCGAGCTACAATAGCCATGCACAATTCAAAGAGAGTACAGACTACAATATCTGGTCAGCCAGGCTAGGCGATACTTTCAATATATATGGTCGAATGGCAAATATCCGAACGGAGCCCAATACTACGGCGGATATCCAGGATACGCTTATATGTGGATCAAAAGTGATCATTAAGGAACAAGGTACTGTATTGGAAAATATAAGAGGCATCTATGCGCCCTGGGTTATGGTGGAATATAATTCGCCTAATAATGGTCGGAAAGAAGGTTATGTATGGCTTGGTATGTTGGCGCTTGGTAGTTTTGAGAGAGGGGGGACCCGTTTTCTGTATGGTATTGAAAAACTCACTGCTGC
>JBAZWL010000006.1:198237-206232 GCA_041660405.1 Taibaiella sp.
TGCCAAAAATAATACAGATGAAGACTTTGTTCCGGCAGTATGGTATATTCATGTAAAGGCCATTGATAACAAAGGAAATATTCTGGACGAGAAGGAGGTGACTATGGATGGAATGGAAACATCGGTGAGCAGCGGCAAGTTATTAGGAGATATGGGGTTGAAGAATACAGAAGACATCATCCGCATAAACTTTGGTGGAGAGGCTTGTGGTATTCCCTCCTATTATTATTACTTCGGCTGGACGGGCAGTAAATTCCTCTCTTTGCCAGGTAAAATGGAAGTAAGTGATGCAGGCGTATTTTATCATACAGAAACCTTTTTATTCCCAAAAGAGCAGGGTGGGCAACCGGATAAAATTCTTAAACTCACCGAAGAAGGTGAAGCTGAAGATGAGAGATTGGATGGTGAACCCATATTTAAAGTCAAAAAGTCCAGAGAAGTATATACCTGGGATGGAGTAAAGGCAAAGAAAAAAATATAAAAAGCAACCCGTTCACATCGAACGGGTTGCTTTTTATTGATATCATCCCATTATTCAACAAAGGCAATGTCTCACTGGCACCCATATTCAGATAATGAGCTGTTTGCGTATCGCCAGCCAATTTTGCTACTTGATATAGCCTTTCCAATAGCCCCTGATCTCTTTGAAGATCGTTTATGGATGCATTTCTCTGTACTTCGCCGAGATCATTTATCCATACCATATCTTGTCGCGCATTATCTGCTAGTATCCTTGCTATTACTGCCGCCTTTTCCAAAGCCCCCGCATGATAATATGCTTCAACCATGTAAAAAGACAGGTCATCATGTGGGTAAGACGATGGTGTAACGTTTTGCAGCATTTTATCCAATAACTGAATAGCCTCTTTCTTCCTGTTCATAGCAGATAAGCGATCGGCAAGCTGTACACTGTTCAACCGGTAAGACATCAGCATCACCCTGTTCTTCTCATCGAAGTAAACATTCTTTTTATCGGCACCACCATATTGATATAGCGATGTAAAATACTGCAGACTTTTATTTACATTGATGTTGTTTACCTGTCGAACCGATTCATTGTAATCACTTTTGGTAAATGGTGCCAGCTTATACACGATTCCTTCCATCCTCATGTAAGCACTTAGTCCAAGTACATCATCTCTGTTAGGGTAGCTGCCATTAAAGTATATAGGCCTCTTCCAGTTATTTTGTGCATTGGCCGCAAGAATATTCATAATGGCTAATTCCTTCTTTTGCACACCATTTTCTTTAATGCTGAAATATATCCTGTTGCTGCTGTCTGCTATAATTGTAGAATCTTGCAAAGCATGTGCTGGTAGCGGTAAAGAGAAATTCCTGGAAGGTAAAAAACTCACTCTTTTTCCCGCGTTGGTGCTCAGTTTATTCCGGTCATCTTTACTGGTTGTAAACGTGCAAATCTCATAAAGATCAAAATATCTGTCTTTCGGTATTTGAGGATGTTCATAGTACTGTACATAGTTATTGTTATCGCCCATATAATCATCCCTTGACCAGATCATAGGTACTGCATCAGCATCATTCAATTTGTACCGGAGCTGATCTATATACCAATCTGCATTCAACAACTCGGTAATGATTACCCGTACATCAGGCCGTACACCTTCTACTTCCTGCAGGTACCATAACGGATAGGTATCATTATCGCCCTGGGTAAACAAGATTGCATTGGGCTCACAGGAGAGTAGGGTATTTCTGGCTGTAGCCTTCGCTAATGATTTGCCAGAGCGGTTATGATCATCCCATCCTTCTTTGGCCATTAGCGCAGGTACTGCTAGGAGGCATAGGCTAAACGCAGTAATTATGCTGGCATTTTTAAGGAACTTTCTAAATACTTTTTCCAGAAACAATACGCCCATACCAATCCATATGGCAAATGCATACGTACATCCTGCAAAAGCATAGTCCCTTTCTCTTGGCTGTACAGGATTCATGTTAAGGTATAAGGCTATGGCTATACCGGTACAAAAGAAAAATAATCCAATGACTAATGCGTCCCTTTTGTTTGACCTGATATGCCATATCATACCGAGCATGCCTAGTATTAAGGGCAGGCAATAAAATTCATTTCGGGCTGGATTATTTTTATAGGGAGCACTCATCAAATCAACATGTCCTGCACGCGAATGATCCAAAAAGGGAATACCGCTGATCCAGTTACCATTACGGGCTTCACCCTGGCCTTCAGCATCATTTTGCCTGCCGGCATAGTTCCACATAAAATACCGGAACCATAGCCAATTCATCTGGTAATTGAAGAAGAAAGAAAGATTATCTTTTGCAGAAGCTTTCTCATCTTTTCCAAGCCCTAAATAGTTGCGGTAAAATTCCTGATGGCTCGGTTCAAAATTATCCCAGATACGGGGGAATAGCCGCTGGTCGGAGCTTTCATAAGTATAATTTGATTTTTTACCTGCTTGTTTATAGCTATGCCCCTCGTCGTTTTCTTCAGGGTAATAAAATTTCTTTTCCTCCTTAACACCTGTAATTTCACTATCAAAATCCTGGCCATAGAGCAGGGGAGGGTGAATGTATTGTTCCCGCTGAACATAAGGTACCAGGCTGATAATATTGTCCGGATTGTTTACATCTACCGGTGTGTCAGCATTAGAACGTATAATAGGAATAGTATAGGACGAGAAGCCTATGATTATAAAAATAAGGCACAATGTGCTGGTGTGAAGCAAAGGCCGATTCTTCTTTTTTGCGAACAAAAGGCCCCAAATCAAAACACCAACGAGTAAGAACAAAAAAGTAAACGTGCCGGAATTAAAAGGTAATCCCAAACTATTTACAAAGAACAGCTCCAGCGCTGAAGCCATGATAGGTAAATATTGTATCACACCAAACTGTACCAAAGCGAGTATAAGGCAACCGGTAAGAAATGCAATGAAAATTCCCATACGGGTGGTTTTATATCTTCTGAAGTAATAAACCATGGCAATAGCCGGTATGGTAAGCAAGTTGAGCAGATGCACACCAATAGATATACCCACAAGAAAGGCTATCAAAATCAGCCATCGGTCAGCATGAGGTTCATCGGCAATTTGCTCCCATTTTAATATAGACCAGAATACAATGGCTGTGAAAAAAGATGATGTCGCATAAACTTCTGCTTCAACTGCAGAGAACCAGAAGGTGTCGGAAAAAATGTAGGTCAGTGCACCAATAATCCCGGCACACATTATAGGAATCAATTGTTTTTTATCAGGCACGGTATCTCTGCTTATCACCTTTTTAGCAAGCGCAGTAATAGTCCAGAAGAGAAAAAGAATGGTTAAGGCACTCGTCAATACTGACAGGATATTGATAGCGCAGGCGACAGTTGTTGATGGTTTGCCAAACCATGCATCGGTCCCGGCAAACAAAGCAAACATTCTTTGCAGCAACATAAAAAACGGTGCTCCGGGAGAGTGCCCCACTTCAAGCTTGTAAGCGCAGGAAAGAAACTCCCCACAATCCCAAAAGCTTGCCGTGCGTTCCATAGATATAAAATAAACTACAAAGGCAATTACCACAAGTGCCCAGCCTGTAATGTTGTTGATCTTTTTATAATTCATGGTTTTCATATTCAGATTGTATAGTAGAGACGTGATGCATCGCGTCCCTACTATACAAAACTAGGTATACAGCAAAGGCATCAGGGTTAATGCAAAGAGAACTGAGGTTAATTAAGGTTAATCGGAAGCCGTTTTGCAACATATATTGTAATTTGCAGGAGCATTTATGAAACCTTCTCCCGGAACATATAAACTGAGACGTATCAGGCTATTGATGATAGCCAGCTATGCTCTACTCATGGCATTTGCTGTGCAGTGGCTTTATACGCAATATGAGAAAGAAGAAAATGGATTGCAGAAAGAGTTGAGCAAACTGTTCGATAATGTACAGCAAGGCATTACAGATTCCCTATTATTGGTTTCCATTGTAGATCCGGGCATTAAGCAAATAAAACCTGCGGGTACTACTACTGAAAATGCAACATCTATCTCACTAAGTGATGATACCTTAAAAAGGCTTTCTTCTTTATTGCTGAATAATAATAACACAGACCTTTCTCTGCAGGGAGTTAGAATGGTAGTTCGTAAAGTGCGGCAACTTACTCCCGGCGAAAAACAATACCTCTTTCATATCGACACTTCTGTATTCAACAATGAGTTTGAAGATCGTATGCGCCGCATGGGCTGGAACTTTCCGGTAACATGGGTTGTAACTACCAATCGTAAGCACAACGAGGGTGATTACATTTTTATACCCAATCATTATTTCAAATCAGGATATGGCATTGCTATTACAGCATATCGTGGGCATCTGCTCAAGGGCTTATGGCCACAAGCTACTTTTGTATTGGTGTTGTTAAGTGTAATCTTATTGGCTTTTTGCGTTACTTACCGCAGCCTTTTCCGCCAGATACAATTAGGGGTGATGAAAGATGATTTTGTAAGTAATATTTCTCATGAACTCAAAACACCCATAGCTACTGTAAAGGTTGCACTGGAAGCCATACAGCATTTTGATGCTGCCGGACAAAGAGAACTCACTGCCGAGTATATGGAAATGGCTTCACTGGAAATGGAGCGTCTCGAATTGTTGGTTAACCGCTCCCTGCATACTTCTCTCATTGAATCCGGCAAGCTTTCCATGCAGCCCGAATTGTGCGATCTTAAAACCATTGTAAAAGAAATACTACTGGCTTACCAGGTGAAGTTTATTGCTTACAATGCCGAGGTGGAGCTACAAACAAATGGCTCCCATTTTAAAGCAATGGCCGACAAGTTGCATTTTCAAGGGGTGTTGGTAAACCTGCTGGACAATAGCCTTAAATATGGCACCGGTAATATTCATATCCATGTTTTGCTGGAGCAAAAGGACGATAAGCTTACTCTTTCAGTTACTGATAATGGTCCAGGAATACCGGAAGATTATCGTAGTAAAGTGTTTGAAAAGTTTTTCAGAGTGCCGGCAAGCAATCAGCATAATGTAAAAGGCTATGGTCTGGGCCTTAGTTATGCAGCACAGGTAATGCAGCAGCATAAAGGCAGTATTGCAGTTGTCAATGTGCCCGAAGGTGGTTGCCGGTTTATTGTTTCCCTCTAATTTTTATATGCAAAAGAAGATCCTCTATATTGAAGATGAACCTTACCTGGCCCGTATTGTAAGGGAAACACTTACGCTAAAAGGCTACGAGGTAATGCATAAAAAGGATGGTACCAGGCTTACAGATATTATCCGGCAGTTTAATCCTGATATCTGTTTGCTGGATGTAATGTTGCCCCATATTGATGGTTTTACATTGGGCAACCTGGTCCGTAATATTTTTCCACAGCTACCGGTTATTTTTCTTACTGCCAAAAGCCAGACTGAAGATATTGTTCAGGGCTTTGCCAGTGGCGGTACCGATTACATAAGGAAGCCCTTCAGTATGGACGAGCTTATGGTACGCATCGAGAATCAATTAAGACTCCAGCAACAAAAAAATAATCAGCAACATACTTTGCCCGATGAGGTAGTATTAAACAATTGGAAATTTTACCCTGGCAAAATGGAACTGCACTATGGTGCCGAAATTAAAAGACTATCGCAAAGAGAAAGCCAGATACTGAGTATGCTGTGTATGCACAAGGATAAGACACTGGATCGCAGGGTACTGTTACAAACCGTATGGGGCGATGACTCCTTTTTTAATTCCCGCAACCTTGATGTATATATCCGTAAACTGCGCGCTTTTTTTGATGCAGACCAAAATATTCAAATCATTACTTTGAAGGGTCAGGGGTATTTGTTTGTATGCGGATAACTCTTTTTCTGCCCTGTAAAGCGTTGTTTCCCTGTTTTTAAAAGAAATTTTCAAGAATTTTTATTTCTGGCACGGTATTTGATTATACCTAGTTGGTGTTATGTGAGTTCATAGGCACATAATTGGGTTTAATGGTTTATAGCTTTCTCTTTCCAGAGAAAGCTAATTTATTTTAAATCAATCCCATAACAGACATCAGTATGTAGGTATGAATGGCATACTATTTGCTGATATTAAAAGTAACATGGGTTTTCATGTTTGGTTTATTGGTTTATAACCCTTCCTGTCCAGGGAGGGCTTATTTATGTCCAACAATTTAAGAGTCTTCTTAGTACCAATATTTCTCCAAAGTGATAAGCATTATGATCTGCAATCAGCAATGCTTCCCGTAGTAAAGTTTGTCCATCGCCATGAGCAATGGGTTCTGTAAGACTGTTTGCCTCATCTTTTAATAAATCAATAAATTGTTTTCTGTCGTTTTTAATTTCGGAGATGGTATGTTCCCATTGTGTTTTACTTACTTTTTCAAGAGCGGAAGGCCAATATTCATCAGGCCATTTGGGTGATACATGTTTTGCCGATCGGCAAAATTCCAGGATATCCCATTGCGTGATCCGGATATGCTCTATCAGTTGCCAAATGTTATAAGGTAAATTTTCCGGTGTTTCGGTTAGCAGCTTAAGCGGTATATCGCTAACTATATCATCAAAAGTGGCATGTGCATTCCCTTTTTCCAGCAGGAATATAAGTTCGTTTACGAGTGTTTTTCTATCTGTCATAATTTTATAACTTTTAGGCGGTTGACAAGTTCAATGTTTTGATGTTAATTTTCATAATTAGGTGCACTTAAACATAAGTGAAGAACAAAAACACACTGTCATCCAGGAATCTGCGCAGCACTAGAGGGATTTTTTAACCTCTTGAAAAGATTCTTTGTACCTCTGGGTAGTAATAGGATTGTTGGCAATACTATTATGCCTTACATCAAAAAAACAAAAATCATTTTCCCGCCTGAAATATAAACCGGAACTTTATAGCGGAATTATAGATAAAGCAATGAACGCAGAGATATTTCATCAATTTGCCGATATTACACCTTGGGAAATGACACCCGGGTTTATCAGCCGAATTATTCATACTAAAACCAATACCATTAATTTTCTGGAGATAAAAGCAGGTAGCGTTTCTGAAGTTCACCAACATCCGCATCATCAATGTGCTTTTGTGTTGGAAGGTGAGTTTGAGTTGACGGTTAATGGCGAACCACAAATACTTACTACTGGCTTGTTTGCAACTATTCCCGGCAATGTACCACATGGTGGCAGGGCTATTACCGATTGTAAATTGCTCGATATTTTTAATCCCGTTCGCGAAGATTTCAAATAGATAAGAATATCAACTTTTATACCAGCCATTTGTTGAACGTCCTTGAACGGGGCATGTTTTACAGGCAATTTTAATGAATTAATTTTTATATGGCCTTCATCGATTATTACAAAGTATTGGGTGTAGATAAAAAAGCCACAGCCGACGAGATCAAAAAAGCTTATCGTAAGCTGGCGCGTAAATATCATCCCGATCTTAATCCGGACGATAATGAAGCCAAGCTGAAGTTTCAGCAGCTTAACGAAGCACAGGAAGTACTTACCGATCCTGAGAAACGGAAACAATACGATAAGTATGGTGAAAACTGGAAACACGGTGATCAATATGAAGCGCAGCGCCAGCAGCAACAATCCTACGGCGGCGATAATGCAGGCTGGCAAGACTATTCCGGTAATTTTGACAACGGCCAGTTCTCCGATTTTTTTGAATCTTTGTTTGGCAGCCGCAGAGGCGGTGGCAGGCAGGCTATGTTCCGTGGTCAGGACTTTGAAGCAACATTGCAGCTCAGCCTTCGTGAAGCCTATACTACCCATCCGCATGCCTTTACAGTACATGGTAAAAGTGCGCGTATTACCATTCATGCCGGTGTAGCACATGGCCAAAAAATAAAACTGAAAGGCTTTGGCGGACCCGGTACCAATGGCGGCCCTGCCGGCGATCTTTATATTACTTTTTCCATTGCCGATGACCCCGTTTTTCGCAGAGAAGGTGATAACCTTTATACCACATTTGACCTTGATCTGTACACTGCTGTCTTAGGCGGAGAAGTAAACTTGCCTACCATGGATGGCCTG
>JBAZWL010000007.1:0-140276 GCA_041660405.1 Taibaiella sp.
TCAACTTCTGCTACAACCTGAAGTTTAAAAGACATACTGTAATCTTTCTGGCTGCGCCTAACGTACTGGTTTACTTTATCTTGTTCCATGTCGATGTTTTTGTGTATCGATATTTCAGGACGAGACACACTGACAAATAAAAAAGCCGCTCTGAAAAGAGCGGCTTTCTTTTACTGTAGCATCGTTGCGGATTTCATGAAGCATTTTACCTGATCAAGGTTACATCACCTTTTAATTGGAAAGTGCCCTTTGAGAGGTCAGTATATTTGGCCTGAATGCTATAATAATAAGTTCCCTGTACAGCAGGAGCTCCTTTAAAAGTGCCGTCCCAGCTATTGCTCAAAGAATACGAATTATAAACCATTTGTCCGAACCTGTTGAAAATAAGTAATTTGAATGTTTCAAAAAGGCAGGTTGGCGTTATATTAAAAAGGTCATTTTTGCCATCACCATTAGGGCTGAAAACATTGGGAATGAACATACAGTAATTGCATTTTACAAAATCGTAATACACAGAATCGGTTGTAATACCACAATGGTTCAAAGCTGTAACGGCATAGGTACCGGTATGGGTAGCAGTTATGAAAGGGGTTGTTGCCCCGGTGTTCCATTGATAACTCGTTTCGGGCTCGGGCTGATGATTAATTAAAATGGGCATCCCTTCGC
Source organism: Taibaiella sp. (assembly GCA_041660405.1). Taxonomy (GTDB): domain Bacteria; phylum Bacteroidota; class Bacteroidia; order Chitinophagales; family Chitinophagaceae; genus Taibaiella. The sequence continues at coordinate 667 of JBAZWL010000007.1, forward strand.
AGATAGTGCTGTCGTTGGGACGACTTAATGTAGGCAGTGGAGTTGTACCTACTGTGAAAAAGAAATTTTTACCACAACCATCATCATTTCTTGCATACACTTTATAGATGCCGGGCGGAATATTTTTTAAAGTATCGCCATGGGTGCTGTTATCATTGCTATACACATTACCGGTGGCGGTATCCACCCATTTGTAATGATAGTTGACATCTGTGCCAACCGGTATTATCCAGGCTTTACCATCGCTGACAGCTTCACACGAACCACGGGTACCTTTTACAAACTCAATATTATGGGGAGTAATAGTAATGGTGTATCCAATCGTTTTATTGGTAGATATGGGGCATCCGTCATCCTGGTAAGTAATGTAAAAAAAATAAGTGGCCGGCCGGGCTTCGGTTAAGCCCCATTTGAAATGTACAACAGGGTTATGGCTTCCGTTTGCTTCGACATCAATACTTGCACCGGCAGGCAGGTTGGAATAGGAAATAGTAACGTTATCATTGTTGGGATCTGAAGATATAATGTCAAATGACATGGTATCCGTCAATCCTTCACAGCCGGTAAGGAATATATTACCACTGGCGTCCGTAGTATAATCGGCATTTCTGATATCCGTTATGGGCGTACTAACTACTTCATTGTAGCAATCTTCCAATAGGATAAATGTGGTCTGTCTCATAGAACTGCCCACTTTTACGCCGTTTCTATATTCACTTATTTCTATATTGACAAAACTATTGGAGTCGTTATGCGGTGTAAGTACCATTTGTCCGTTTGCCGGATTGAAATTAAAGCTGTCAGGTCCACAGGGCACCGGTTTTACAGAAGTAAAAGGAGTATAATAGGAAATACTGTCGTGACGGGACGCGCCACCGCTGACTTTCCAACTGGGTGATAATTTGAATTGAAGTTGGTCCAGGTCAGGGTCAATGGCTCCGGGTGAATAATAAGCCAGCTTATTGATACACAAAAAAGGTACCGGGGGAGACGTAAATTGCGGACTGGAGTTGGGCCCCATGGTATTATTAAGTTTGGCATCTAGATAAAGTACACTTGATACCGGATCGCCGGTAACCCAACTAACTGTTTCTGCATTAAGACCCAATGCAGAATAATGTGCTAAAAGGTCAGTGGGCCCAACTCCGAAAAAAGCGAAAACCCAATTTTCATCTACACCTTCCAATTCAAAATCGTTCTCATAAACATATTTATAAACACCTGGCAGAATAGAAGATGGATTGCTGCAGGATGAATTGCCTGCTTCATCAGGGCAAAGAGGTGTTACATCAACTTCGCCCCCCATGTATCTAAGTGATTGGTAAGTGTAGGTGCCATTTCTGTTGAATACATAAACCTGGGCAGGAACCTGCATAGGAGAAGGCCCGGGAAATGGGGCTTTACAATCGGAGTACAACTCTAATACAACCGTGTACACTTCTTTATTACCATTCTTTCCTTTGTATGTATATCCTAATGTGCCCCCCATAATATGCGTTGCATTGGCTTCAAGGCACAAGACTGTAAGGAATAATGTTACAATAAATTTGAAACTCATTTATCTATGATTATTTATTTTTAAACGATACCGGAAGAGCAAGGCATTTTTGCTGTGTGTAAAGGTAGTTGAAAACGATAAATTAATTTTGACTTGAGTTATTTATGCCATAAATCCCTTGCAAAGGTTATTTTTTGCAGATGAAATACCAGATTTTGCCTGTTACGGGGCTTAGCTTCTGGCAGCATTATCAAGGGAACTTACCTGCAATCTCCATTAAAAAAGCCGCTCTGAAAAGAGCGGCTGACACCTGGAACCCCCTGAAAAGCGGGATTTATATTTTTGAAAATCCAAGTAGTATTTTATTAATGATCAGGCACAAAAATAGACTGAAACATTAATTTAAAATAGGAACTTCCGAGGTGGGTTCAGGTTGTGAAATATACACTAAAAGAAGATGTGGGCCTGCGGGAGTGGAAATAGTGAACTGATGATAAGCGTAAAAGCGCTGATGTAGGTGCAAAAAAAGGATCTATAATTCCGGTGATAACCGTTATATAGATCCTTATTACTTTGCTCATCAAGGGCAAAAAAATTGTAGACACAATTTGTCAATCTTCGAACCTTTTCAATGCCGATTTGCAAGCTATTTATAGCTTTTAATTTAGCCATCTCTTTTATTAGAAAGCCGCTTTACGCGCTGTTGTTCAACTAGGAAAATACCAATGAGGCTCATCACGCTAAATGGTTTTCATCACTAACAATCTTCTAACGAGATGCTCGCTTCCCTCAAAATCATTTTAATCTACGAAACATTTCGTATTTTTGCTCCGAAATATTTCGTACACCATTAAAACATCCCTCAAAATGCAAATGACTAGAATCAGATTATTGTTCCTTCTCTTTAGCATATCAATCAATTGCTTTGGCCAGACAGATAGTCAATCAAACCAGCTGGATAGTATTTTCACCATGCTTTGTGCGCAAAACCAGTTCAACGGTAGTGTACTTATTGCAGAAAAGGGGAAAGTGATTTTTAAAAAAGGATACGGATTCAGCGATGAAACCACGAAGCAACGCAACAATGCCAATACGATCTATGATCTGGAATCCTGCTCCAAGCAATTTACAGCCGCGGCGATTGTCTTATTGAAAAGACAAGGGAAGCTTAATTATGAGGACAAGATCGCTAAATACCTTCCGGAACTGAGCTTTTGGGATAAGGTAACTATTTATGATCTGCTGCGGCATACCAGTGGCCTGCCTTACTATATGTCGGACATGGCTATGGACTGGGATAAAACGAAGATCGCTACCAACGAAGATATTGTTCATTATTACAGAGCCAGAAGAGATACGCTGCAGTTCGAGCCACAAAGCAGGCATCAGTACAATAACACCAACTATGCATTTCTCGCGGATATTATAGAACGGGTATCAGGCATGAAGTATGCCGACTTTCTTTCAAAGAACATTTTTGAGCCACTGAAAATGAGGAACACATTTGTCTATAACAGGCGGGCGCATCCACGAAAAGTAAAGAACCATGCGACCGGCTATGTATGGGCAAAAAATTCCTTTACTAAAGTGACACCCGAAGACCCGCAGTATAATGATAGCTCGTTCTATTTTTTTGATGGTGTGGTGGGAGAAGCAAAAGTAAATTCCACGGTAGGGGATGTTTTTCTATGGATCACGGCACTAAAAAACAATACATTCTTTACCCAAACTGAGTTTGATGAGATGACTGCCATCACGAAAACTTCTGCCGGGAAAAATATCCCTTATGGTTTCGGATTGGATCTTTCAAAAGGGGAAAACAAATTTTCCTTCGGGCATACAGGAAGCGGGGATGGATATGTATCGCTCATATCACACACCATGATCAAAGACCGGACCATTATTATCCTTGAAAACTTCCGGATGGGTGTATTCCCGTTTGAGAACATCAATCAGATACTTGATAACCAGCCCATTGTAGGTAAGTACAAAAAAAGGATTGCGCTGCCGGAGACGGACATCCGGAAATATGCAGGTGTTTATACAGACGAGGAGAATAAAAAAATAGTACATATCATTACTTACCAGGAAGGGCGTTTGTTCTATAATACGGAAAATGAAAAATGGGACATGCGCTTTTTCCCGGTTTCGACGAATGAGTTTCAAAGCCTTCGCCCTAATGGTGCAGATGGGGTAATAAGCTTTACAACCTTAGCCGATGGAGCAACCAAACTGGAGATGCAGCAATCCGGGAAAGTTATTGGTAATGGCGTAAGGCCCAAACAGGAATAGCCCTCAAATATTCAAAATAATCAACCGGTGCAAAAATAAGCACATAGTAATAATGGTCGATGAAGTCTTTGTAATACCAGCTAATGCTGTTAGATAGTCGGGATGAATTGAAGAAATGCGGCTCAGGGCTTTCCTGAACCGCATTTCTTTGTTCTGTTACTATTGAAAACTTATCTAAGATATGTACCCCGGAATTCATTTGCATAATTAACTGGAATAGGGCTTCCGAGATAGGCGTACATTTTCTTTCACCAGTGGTGAGTGCATTTCAAGAATGAAATTTGCCACTATGACACGAGGATAAATAACTTGACGGAATTCTAAATGGCCCAAAACACAGTCTATTGTTTTAGATGATTTGTGAAATCCTTTTGAATTAAGCGTAGCCATCAAAAATTGATAGAAACAAAAAGGCAAAAGGATAATATTTTATCCTTTTGCCTAAAATTTTAGAAGTAGAACGACATGGATTCGAACCATGACCAACAGAGTCAGAGTCTGGTATGCTACCGTTACACTATCGTTCTGTGATGAAGACCTTTGTTTTTATATTGATCGCTCAATATTTCAACGCGGCAAAAGTAATGCACTTTTTGATTCCTGACAAGTATAAAATCTGGAATTTGAGGAACAAAAATTTGTTTTTTGGTGAACTTCTCGCTGCGGCACGGCGACGCAGCGAGGATAAGTAACGATCTTTTTATTCCATAAAACAAAATAATCTTTGCTAGCGCAAAGGTTATTTTGTTTTATCAGGCAATTGACTGCTTACGAAGCAACTGCAGCTGAGCTTAATACTTGTTTTTCAATTTCTTTACCGATAACTGTTGCCAGGTCTTCTGGTAATAAATTTTCTGTAGTGAACTGCCATTGATAAGCCAGGCCATTAGGATTACCGGTAAGTTCATAAAGCCTGTCGTATATAATTACAGAGAAAAGACTATTGTGTGCTGAACGATATCCGGTTGCCTTAAACTTCATATCATAGTTCCCGATTTTTACTGAAGCATCAATGTGAATTTTGTTTTCAGAATCATTGATCAATGTGTGATTATCCATATGCCGCGCGAATTTTTGTACTGTAAATTACGAGTTTTACAGACATCAGACAACATACAGCAATAGTTCACATTATGATAAGATTGGAGTAGGGAAAATTCAGGTCGTCGTATCAAACATATCCGGCGTAAAGTAGATCATTCTGCGGTTATTCATTCTCAATTTTGCCAGCACATTGCCGGGATTAAAAGGGCTGATATGAATGTAATATTGCAACAAATGACCTTTGGCATCTGTAAGCGCTTTGAGTTCGCTGCAATTCAGGTTTTCATACTCATCCTTTGTGAGGCCTAACAATGTTGCAATACGGCCTTCCGAAGGCAGTCTCCTGCTTAAGGGTGAATTGTTGTATCGCATACGCTTTTGGTTTAATGGACATGTAATTTACAACGAAAAAGGTCAGTTGTCACCAATCGTATTACGATTTATGATTTATTTAAAATTGTAGCTACAATAAAGTGTATCAGTGGAATAATTATTGACTTACGTGTTCTACATTTGCCTTCAAATCATGGGAGGCATAAAGCCCGAAAATAAACTACAATGCACTACACACCGGAATTGCGTACGGTTACGGTAACACGGTATGTTACGCCTTTACGCGAGGGAGGATCAATGCCGGCTATTGCTGAGGCCGATGATGGCTTCCTGTATGTACTGAAATTCAGAGGAGCAGGGCAGGGGCCAAAAGCATTGATCGCAGAACTTATTGGCGGGGAAATAGCTCGTGCCATCGGTTTGAAAATGCCGGAACTTGTTTTTGCCCAGCTGGACGAAGCTTTTGGCCGTACCGAAGGCGATGAAGAAATTCAGGACTTGCTGCAAGCCAGTACAGGCCTTAATCTGGCATTGCATTACCTGTCAGGCTCTGTTACTTTTGATCCCATAGCAACTGTGGTGGATCCGGCTTTGGCTTCACGCATCGTATGGCTGGATTGCCTGTTGAATAATGTGGACCGTACAGCAAAAAATACCAATATGCTGATCTGGCATAAGGAACTATGGTTGATTGATCATGGCGCTTCCCTTTATTTTCATCACTCCTGGAACAACTGGATGGAGCAGGCCGTAAAACCTTTTGCCCTTGCTGCAAATCATGTATTACTGCCGCAGGCTTCTTTATTGGCCGAAGTAGATCAGGAATTAAAAACAGTACTTACTCCGCAAACGATAAAAAATATTGTAAGCTTAATACCCGATGATTGGTTAATGATCGACGCACCATTTGAAACACCAGCCTTGCACCGCGAAGCTTATGTCCAATTTCTCGAAACAAGATTGGCCCATTCTGAAATTTTTGTAAAAGACGCACAACATGCCAGAACTATACTTATTTGAGTATGCCGTAATCCGGATAGTGCCGAGGGTAGAGCGTGAAGAATTTCTGAATGCCGGCGTGATCCTGTATTGTGAGGCACAAAAATTCCTGGAAGTAAAATTTGTATTGGATGCGCAAAAACTCTGGTCTTTATGCAGCGATATTGATATTGCTACATTGGAAGAAAACCTGAAGGCGTTTGAACGTATTTGCAAAGGCGCTGCCGGTTCGGGGCATATAGGGAAACTTACTATCCGGGAACGGTTCCGCTGGCTTACGGCAACACGTAGCAGTATGATGCAGACTTCCAAAGCGCACCCTGGCTTTTGTGCTGATGCGCAGGTCAAGCTGGATCAGCTCTTCAGCCAATTGGTATTATAAGTTATCCGAAAAGCTTATCTATAGCATCGGCAAGATCTTCATCCTTTTGTGTTATCGCATTACCGGCATCATGAGTGGTTAACCAGATCTCTACTTTGTTATACGTATTGGTCCAGGTAGGATGGTGGTTATGCTTTTCTGCCAGGGCAGCAACTTTTGTCATGAAGGCAAAAGCTTCTTTAAAATCCTTGAATTCAAACGACCGGTATAAGGCGTTGTTTTGTTCTATCCACATGGTCTTTTTATTTTTTTAATACTGCGAATATAGAACATTGCCGGAACCAGAATGTTTATCGTTTCATAAACATAACAGCCGCAAGTATCTGAATGTATCTATGCGGCTAATAACATATTTTATCCGTACATTCATTGTTGTAATTTATAAATAAGGGTATTTCATGAAGATTGTTTTTTTGCTCATTATTATCGCGATTATAGTAGCCATATTCAGGAAACGAAAAATAAAAGAAGAAGCGATCGAAGCCGCACGCATTGCTCCTGATAAAATGGATCAGGAACTGGAAGAACATGTAGCTTTCTACCAAAGATTAAATAGCACAGAAAAAACATCTTTCCGGAACCGGGTGCAGCATTTCCTGGATACTACCAGGATTACGTCCATTAAAGGTATTGCCATTACAGAACTGGATAAGCTGTATGTGGCTTCCAGTGCTATTATACCCATCTTTCATTTTCAGGACTGGGCTTATAATAACCTGGATGAAGTATTAATCTACCCCGGCACATTTACACAGGATTTTAGCGAAGAAGATGAAAAGAGGAATGTGTTGGGCATGGTGGGTGATGGTGCTATGCACCGCATGATGATTTTGTCTTTGCCATCACTAAGAGCCGGCTTTGAACACAATGGTGCTGGTAATACAGGTATTCATGAATTTGTACATCTACTGGATAAAGCAGATGGTGCTACAGATGGTGTTCCGGATTATATGATCCCTAAAGATATGGTTGCACCCTGGATAAGCCAGATGCATCGGACCATCAGGGAAATACGCGAAAATGACTCCGACCTTAATCCTTATGCCGGCACTAACGATGCTGAATTTTTTGCAGTGATCTCCGAATATTTTTTCCAGAAACCTGAATTCCTTAAAGAACATCATCCTGAACTGTATCGTATCCTGGAAGAGACTTACCGGGTAAAAGAAGAGGCTTAACCTACAAAAAATTATTTTTTGTGGAAACGCATGAGTGCCATATCTCCTTGTATCAGGGTAAGCTCTTTACCATCGGCACTTACAGCATATTTATTTATCCTTTTAAGGTATTGCATAAATACGGATTCACCATCTCCAACACAAGCCATTCTTGTCATTGCAATATCTCCTTTAAAGCTTATGGCTTTGCTATCGGCTACCAGTGCTCCGTTAATGGTATTGCAGCTGGTATTGCCGGCAAAGGTTTTCTGTACAGGGTCAAAAGAAAGGCTGGGTTTACGCTCCGGGTATAAACTATCGAAGGTACCTTGAGTATAGGGCACTATATCAAGCACCCAGGTTCCGGTGAGTGCGGCTACCGGTTCGGTTTTGGTCTCTGTTTGTTTTTTCATAGACGAACAAGCTGCTGTGAGCAAACAAAGTATGGCTATTATCAGGGATCCTTTTTTCATTTTGAAATATTTATTGAGATTACAAAGATCGTTGTCATTTGTTGGAAAACAACAAAGTAAAACTTCCAAATGATTCTGCTTATCCGGTGTTTGCGTTCTTTTTTAGCTTACTGTAAAAAAATAAATTATTTTAGCGCCCAATCCCGCAGGAAAAGATATTGTCCTTTTTCAAAATAATACCGCAGTACTGATGCCTCAAAAAAAACTAAAGCACATTGCCATTGCCGGAAATATCGGCGCAGGCAAAACCACACTAACCCAAATGCTGGCCAAGCATTATAAATGGACCGCTCAATACGAGGCTACCGAAGATAACCCATACCTCAGTGATTTTTATAATGATATGCAGCGTTGGTCTTTTAATCTGCAGGTTTATTTCCTGAACAGCAGGCTACGCCAATTGCTGGAAATACAGAATGGTAAACAAACCGTGATCCAGGACCGTACCATTTATGAAGATGCACACATCTTTGCACCCAACCTTCATGAAATGGGACTGATGGCCCGCCGCGATTTTGAAAACTATGCTCAATTCTGGCTTACCATAAAAAAAATGGTAAGCCCGCCGGACCTTCTCATTTACCTCAAAGCTTCTATTCCTACACTTGTAGATCGTATTCAAAAGCGCGGCAGGGATTATGAAGAAAACATAAGACTCGATTACCTGAAGCGCCTTAACGAACATTACAACAACTGGATAGCAAAATATAACGACGGTCCTTTGCTGATTATTGAAACGGACGAAATTAATTTTGATGATGCAGAAGATGGCCTGGCGCAGATCATAGGGAAGATAGATGCGCAAATCAACGGACTGTTCTGATATCCGGGACATCAGATGATTTAAAAAATGACACAACTATTACAAACCTCAATAGTGCCATACTTTTATTCCTTTGCGAACTTGCTACCTTTGCTGCGTTCAACAAATAATTGCTGAGCAAACAATACCCATGTCTAAAAACGAATCCAAAGCTTCGCTGCTGGTTGTAGAAGACGAAGAAAGTATAAGAGAAGCCATAAAGCTCAATATGGAGCTGGAAGGCTATGAAGTAACTACCGTAGACAATGGTGCTGCTGTATTGAAGGCGGTAAAGAACGAATATTTCGACCTCATTATCCTGGATATCATGTTGCCCGAAATGGATGGCATCACCGTGTGTGAAAATATCAGGATGCAGAACAACGAAGTGCCTATTCTTTTCCTCTCAGCACGCAATAGTGGTGCTGATCGCATTGAAGGGCTTCGTAAAGGCGGTGATGATTATATGACCAAGCCGTTTAACCTGGAAGAGCTGATATTGAGGGTGGAAAAACTAGTAGTTAAAAATAAAAAACTGAAAGAGCGTAATTCAGCTCCCGATGTTTACACCTTTGGTAAATGTAAAATTGATTTTTCTGCACAATCTGGCAAGGATAAAGATGGTAAAGCCATTGAATTAAGCAAAAAAGAAATTGCCTTGCTGAAACTGCTCATAGAGCATAAAAACGAAGTGGTTTCCCGTGAGCATATTTTACAGGTAGTGTGGGGTTATAACGTGTATCCTACCACGCGTACCATCGATAATTTTATCCTCAATTTCCGGAAATATTTCGAAAAAGATACCCGCAATCCAAGGCATTTTCATTCGGTAAGAGGGGTTGGATATAAATTCACAGAATAAATTTTTGATATTCTTAGCAGGATTTTATATTTTTAACCGTTCAATTCAAAACCAATGATTAAAAAATATACGCTTGCCCTTGTTGCTATCCTGTTCTTTTCTGTTTCCTGCAATAAGGATAAAGACATGGTTAATGCCACTATTGTAGATTCCGGAGATATTACCAATGTAGGTTGTGGCTACTTGTTACAGCTGGAAGATCAGGCTGTGGTTCAGCCTCATTATCTGCCTTCAGCTTATCAGCATGGTGGTATGAAGGTTAAAGTAAAGTATACCCACACTGGTGTTCAGGATACCTGCAAATTTGGTTCTGTTATTTATGACCTTGTTTCTATCCAGGATATTAAAAAAGTAAACGACAAATAATCATCAGCATTACCAGGCAAGATCATCTTCCGGAGGATCACTTTTAAATTGCCTTCTTGATATAATTTTTTCCAGTTGCCGTTCGTATATCAGAACGGCAATTTTTTTGGTGACATCCTCATCTCCCACCATCGCTTCTTTTATCTTTCTTTCAGAAATATCGAGCCGGTATAGCATGGAAAATAGCTGATCCGGATTGCCTGCAATAAGCTGGTCTACACGCCAGGTAAGCGCATTAATGATCTTTTCCCTCGATACCAGATCATTTATATCCAGATCGAAGTTGCCCGCCAGCGTTTCCGCCAATATTTGTGATTCGGTATGTTCCATACAATACAAAAATAAAAAACATCCGCGTCAGAGACAACGGATGTTTTTACCTGATTATTTATGCTTATTCGTTAATCGCTTTCAGTACGATATCTTTCACCTCAGACATATGAACGCGTTGCTGCTCCATGGTATCGCGATAGCGGATGGTTACTGTCTGGTCTTCTTTGCTTTGAAAATCGATAGTAACGCAGAATGGTGTACCAATGGCATCCATACGGCGGTAACGTTTACCGATAGCATCTTTTTCTTCGTAGAAGCATTTGAAATGTTGCTTGCACTCATCCATCAATTCGCGCGCTACTTCTGGTAGGCCATCTTTCTTCATCAATGGAAGAATAGCTAGTTTAATCGGGGCCAGTTTAGGAATAAATTTCATCACCACACGGCTATCCTGTTTTTCTGCTGTGCTTAAATCTTCTTCAGTATAAGCCTCGCTCATAATCATGAGGATAGTACGATCCAGGCCAATAGAAGTTTCAATTACATAAGGAATATAGTTACCGTAAGCCTTACCGTTCTCATCCAGGTCCGCATCAAAATACTGCATTTTCTTTTTGCTGTGTTCCTGGTGACTTTTCAAGTCAAAATCTCCACGGCTATGGATACCTTCCAGTTCTTTAAAGCCCATAGGGAAATCATATTCGATATCGCAAGCGGCATCGGCATAATGTGCCAATTTTACGTGATCGTGGAAGCGGTATTTATCTTCCGGAATACCCAGTGTTCTGTGCCATTCCATACGTTTCTCCTTCCAGTATTCATACCATTGTTTTTGCGTGCCGGGACGAACGAAGAACTGCATTTCCATTTGTTCAAATTCCCGCATGCGGAAAATAAAACCACGCGCTACGATCTCGTTACGGAAAGCTTTACCTACCTGCGCAATACCAAACGGAATTTTCATTCTCGCTGTTTTCTGCACATTCAGGAAGTTTACGAAAATACCTTGTGCTGTTTCCGGACGCAGGTAAATTTTACTGGCATCTTCTGCCACAGAGCCTACTTCGGTAGAGAACATCAGGTTAAACTGGCGAACTTCTGTCCAGTTAACGGTTCCGCTCACTGCACATTTTATTTTATTGCTCTCGATCAATGTCTTTAATCCTGCAAAATCATCAGCAGCGATTAATTTATCCATCTCTGCCAGTAAAGCATCACCTTGTTCTTTAGGTAAAGTTTCTGCAAAACCTTCAATCAGGTGATCTACACGGTAACGCTTTTTGCTGTCTTTATTATCGATCATCGGATCGCTGAAGTTATCTACGTGTCCACTGGCCTTCCATGTAGTAGGGTGCATAAAGATAGCTGCGTCTATACCCACAATATTCTGTTCGTTCATCTGCGTCATCCAGCGCCACCAATAGTCACGGATATTGCGTTTCAGCTCTACACCCCACTGGCCGTAGTCGTACACTGCACCTAAACCATCATATATTTCGCTCGAAGGAAATACAAAACCGTATTCCTTTGCGTGGCCAATAATAGCCTGTAATTTATTTTCGTTTGCCATAATAAGGCTGCAAAGATATTGGATTCCATTGTACTGCCAAAGCGGGGTCATTGCACCAATATATTATCAAACAGATAAGGATAAGCAATGACTGTATTGCGACATCTTATTTTTATTCCCCTTTTATTTTTTGCACTTTTGATGAAGCCCATTAATATTGGTCATTTCTGATTGAAGGATTTGTCTTTGATATCGCCGTTTGTAATCGTAATTCTCAATTTTTCATATCATTTCATTACGCTAAAAAAATCTAGTTATGAGCGAACAAAAGAAGATAACAACCAATAGTGGTTGTCCGGTAAACCATTACCAGGATTCACAGACAGCAGGTCCGCGTGGCCCAATTTTGCTTCAGGATTTTTTCCTGCACGAAAAGCTGGCACAATTCAATAGGGAGCGCATTCCGGAACGTATTGTACACGCAAAAGGTACAGGGGCTTATGGTAAGTTTACGGTTACTCATGATATTACAAAATATACTTGTGCTAAGCTTTTTAGCGAAATAGGCAAGCAAACAAAAATATTTGTACGCTGGTCCACAGTAGGTGGTGAAAAAGGATCGGCCGATACAGAGCGTGATCCACGCGGTTTTGCGGTGAAATTTTATACCGAAGAAGGCAACTGGGATCTTACCGGAAATAATACACCGGTGTTTTTTATCAAAGACCCTAAAAAATTCCCTGATTTTATTCATACCCAGAAAAGAGACCCCTTTACAAATTGCAAAAGCCCGACCATGATGTGGGATTTCTGGTCATTAAACCCCGAAAGCCTGCACCAGGTTATGATCCTGATGTCAGATCGTGGAACACCTCATGGGTATCGGCATGTGCATGGTTTTGGTAGCCATACTTTTTCCCTGATGAATGAACAAGGTGAAAGAGTTTTTTGCAAGTTTCACTATAAAACACAACAGGGCATCAAGAATTTTACGAATGACGAAGCAGTGGAAATGAAAGGTAAAGACCCGGATTTTGCGCAACGCGATCTTGTAGAAGCCATTAGACGTGGCGATTTCCCTAAATGGACTTTTTATATACAGGTGATGACGGAAGAACAGGCTCGCGCTTTCCGCTGGAACCCTTTTGATCTTACCAAAGTATGGCCCCAGGGCGAGTATCCATTGATACAGGTAGGAGAAATGGAAGTGAATGAAATTCCGCAGAATTATTTCCAGGATGTAGAACAGGCAGCATTTGCACCTGCAAATGTGGTAAGAGGTATTGGTTTCTCACCTGATAAAATGTTGCAAGGCAGAATACTGGCTTATCCCGATGCACACCGTTACCGTATCGGTGTGAACTTTGAATCGTTGCCGGTAAACAGGTGCCCTTATGCCGTTAATAATTACCATCGTGATGGCGCTATGCGGTCTGATGGTAATGGTGGCAGTGCGCCTAACTATTATCCCAATAGTTTTGATAATTTGTATGAAGATGATAAATACAAAGGCGTGCCTTACGAACTGGAATCTAATGTAGTAGCCTATTATGACCGTAATGAAAATGATGATGACCATTATACGCAGCCAGGTAATCTGTTCCGGTTAATGGATGAAGGAGCTAAGAAAAATACGATCAGCAATATTGTAGGTGCCATGAGTGGCATTGATGGACCTAAACGCGAAGAGATTATCATGCGCCAGATATGCCATTGGTTCCGTGCCGATGAAAAGCTGGGCATGGCTGTGGCTGCAGGTCTTGGTGTGCAAATGCCGCAAAAGGCATAATAAATCAACAATTGTGGAATTGCCGGCTTGCCTTTAAGGTTAAGCTGGCATTTTTAATTATACAGAGTCTTATTGAACTTTCACAACAGAACAATGTAATGAATAATAGAACACAAATATTGTGGTTACGAAAACTTAACATAGGTTCATGGAAAAGTAAAAATATATTTGCTCCGATTTTACTATGCATGATGCATGCGTCATTAAAATTTGACGCAGGATGTATAGTTATCTGATAATATTTTAATTGCATGAAGCAAAAAAAGAAAGATGCACCAATTATAAGAGATCTGAGCTGGCTGGCCTTTAACGATCGCGTAATCCAGGAAGCGAAAGATCCTTCTGTACATATTTACGACCGGTTACGTTTTCTCGGTATTTTCTCTAATAATCAGGATGAGTTTTTCAGGGTGCGGGTAGCTGCCCTGAATAAGATGGTGCGCATGGGCAAAGCGGCTAAAATGCACCTGGAACAAAATGCAGATAAAATCCTGCAAGAGATACAGGAACGGGTGTTGGTACAAGGTACAGATTTTGATAGGACCTATGCCGGTATTATCCGCGAGCTGGCCAGGAATAATATTTTTATAAAAAATGAAAAGCAAATAAGTAGTAAACAGGAGCATTATATCAAAGCGTATTTTGAAGAGCGGGTACGCACCCAGATTGTGCCTTTGATGATTGAGAGTATGCCACAGGCACCTTTTCTGCAGGATAATGCGATATATCTTGCCTGTGTATTGGGAAGCAATGATAACCCGATGATGCAGCGTTACGCATTGATCGAAATACCGGTTAAAAACCTCCCGCGTTTTGTATTGTTGCCTTCTGAAAAAGATACCAAAGACATCATTCTTTTAGAAGACATTATACGTTGGAACCTGCCCAATCTTTTCGCTGCTTTCGGATTCAATCGTTTTTTGAGTTATATCATTAAAGTAACCCGTGATGCAGAGTTTGAGCTGGATTATGATGTAAATAAAAACCTGATCCAGGAATTGGAGAAAGGAATTAAAAACCGGAAAAAAGGTAAAGCGACACGCTTTGTTTATGACCGGAATATTGATCCGAGTTTGCTCGCCTATCTTACTAAAAGATTGAACCTGGCCAAAAAGGACAACCTGATACCTGGTGGACGTATTCATAACTTTAAAGACTTTATGAATTTTCCCGTTTCTGTGTTTAAGGACTTTGATCCGCGACAGAAGCCATTCGTGCATCCTTTGCTGATACAGCCTTGTAGAATAATGGATGTATTGAATCATAAAGATGTAATGCTGCATTTCCCTTATCATTCTTTCGATTCTATTATCGATCTTTTAAGGGAAGCCGCTATTGATCCTTTTGTACATAGTATTAAAATCACTTGTTACAGGTTGGCTAAGGATTCCAAAATCGTAAATGCATTGGTTAATGCTGTGCGTAATGGTAAAGAGGTAACAGCAGTATTGGAATTGCGTGCCCGCTTTGACGAAGAGGCTAACCTGAAATGGAAAACCAGGCTTGAAGATGAAGGAGTGAAAGTAATATTGGGCCTGCCCGATGAAAAAGTACATGCTAAGTTATGCGTGATCAGAAAACGGGAATTTGAGCACACCAAAGAATATGGTTTTGTAAGTACCGGTAACTTTAATGAGGGCTCCGCTCAATATTATGGTGACCATTGTCTGCTTACTGCCGATCGTAGAATAATTGCGGATATTAACCGGGTATTTAATTACCTGGAAGATCCGCTGCATAAAATTACACCGTTGCGTGCCTGCAAAACCCTTGCTATAGCACCTTTAAATATGCGGAAGTATTTTATTCCCCTGATAGATAAAGAGATAAAAGCTGCCAAAAGTAAGAAGGAAGCTTCCATGATCATCAAGCTTAACAGCCTGGTAGATGCCGAACTCATTGCCAAACTTTATGAAGCTGCAGAAGCAGGCGTTTCTGTCAATCTTATTATAAGGGGCATTTGCTGTGTACTCACTAAACAGCAAGCATTTGCCCAACCTATAAAGGCCATAAGTATTATAGATGAATACCTGGAACATGCCAGGGTATTTGTTTTTCATAATGAAGGAAAGCCTAAGGTATTTATATCTTCTGCAGACTGGATGGTTCGTAACCTGGACCATAGGGTAGAAGCGGCTTGCCCTGTTTTTGATAAAGAAATTATACAGGAACTGATTGATATTCTGAATATCCAGCTTTCGGAAAACGTAAAAGGACGGATATTGGATAACCAACAGAAGAATGGCTATGTAAAAGTAAAGGAAGGTGAACCTGAAATTCGTTCCCAGATCGAGACCTATGATTATTTGCTTAAAAAGACCATTGCTATATAAAAACGGTGTGTAATTTTTGTAAGGTTTGGACAAATGGGTTAAGTTTGTCTGAACTTTTTTATTTTAATCATTGTGTGTACTGCTACACTTCTTAAATAGACCATATTGATTTTAGCTGCAATAGATATAGGCTCCAACGCCGCCCGCTTACTGATTACAGAAGTTGCAAAATATAAGGATGGTACAGTAGATTATACCAAACTTAATTTGCTCCGGGTTCCATTGCGTCTTGGATTTGATGTATTTGAAGACGGCATCATCCCACCTGCAAAAGTAGAGCAACTGATCAATACCATGAAGGCCTATCAGTTGCTGATGAAGATCTATAAAGTGGAAGCCGTGAAAGCCTGTGCTACATCAGCTATGAGAGATGCATCAAACGGAAATAACATCGTGGAGCAGGTGAGGAAACTTACCGGTATTGATATCAAAATAATTACGGGCAGCGAAGAAGCGAATGTTATTTATGAAACTCATATTGCAGAAAATCTGAACAGCGGGCAAAGCTATTTATACATTGATGTTGGTGGTGGTAGTACGGAACTGACCATGTTCTCTGATAATCATATTGTATTCAAAGAATCTTTTAATATTGGTACCATAAGGCTATTAGGTGATAAGGTAACAGAAGCACAATGGGAACACATGAAATGGTTTGTGAAAACACATACCCGGAGCATGCAGCCCGTGATAGCTATAGGCTCGGGCGGCAATATCAATAAGATATTTTCCATTTCAAAAAGAAAAGAAGGCAGACCTTTAAGTCTTGAATTGCTCAAAGATTATCATAAAGAATTAAGTAGTTGCACGCTGGAAGAAAGAATGCACATCTATAATTTACGGGAAGACCGCGCTGATGTAATTGTACCTGCTTTGCAAATATATACCTCTGTTATGCGCTGGGCCGGGGCCGACGAAATATTTGTTCCCAAGATAGGACTTGCAGATGGTTTGATAAAAGTATTGTACCAGGAAAGGATCAAAGCCGATCTGGTTTAAGTAGTTGCCCATCAAAATCTACATTACATTCCAATAACAATCGCATTGTCATGCTGTAAGCATCTACACATCGCTTATAAATGCGTTGCAGCAGGTTGTGTAGATTCCTGCGGAATGACAATGGGGTTGAGAAATAGTTGGACTTTCTGGACACTACAAACTTTTTGAGGGTCGGATAAGTATTACAATCTGACAATATTAGGATCCGGGAAATTATTTTTCCGGATTTTTTTATTTGCCCTAAGAAAGCAAAAAAAAAGCCCGTCTTTAATTATAGACAAAAACCTAAATGTATATGAAATACCTTATTACCTTCTGCCTCTTACTTTGGGGCTTTACTTCTAGATCGGAAACAGCAACATTTAATAAACTCGCCGAGGTTAACAAATGTTGGAAAGATCAACACGATATTAGTATAAATGCTTTGCCTGCCTATCAGCAGCTAACAGAAACAGGTTGGATTAAATTACACCTTGCCCTGGTAGAACAAACATTAAGAAACAGACCTGTATCCGGCCTTACCCGGCAGCAATATCAGAACAGGTTGAATGCTTTAGATAATTTGCATCAATACTGGCTGGCAGGTAAATTTCCTCAAAATGAAAATTACAGTTATCGCACACCTATTTTTATTGATAATCACAATACTTTTTGTGCTGTAGGTTACCTGGTAAAAGCATCTGGGAATGAAGCTACGTCCAGGATGATAGCCTCCAAAACCAACCTGGCTTATGTAAGGGAAATGAACTATCCTGAACTGGACCAATGGGCAGTTGATTATGGGTTTACTAAAGAAGAACTGGCATGGATACAGCCCGGATATCCACCAACGCAACAAGCCGCGAAAGTAGGCAATGGTGTTGATGGTGAAGTGTATGAATTGTTTGCAGATGACGCAGATGGGAAATTATATGTAGGTGGTAGTTTCGTAAATGCAGATGGCAATATTATAGCCAACAATATTGCTTACGTTACCGTGCAAAACAATGTTTATACCTGGCATAAAATGGGCGCTGGTGTTAACGGCCCTGTATATGCCATCGCGAAGTTTGACAACAAAATATATGTAGCAGGCAGCTTCTCTATGGCAGGCATTCAATCTGTCACCAATGTGGCTTACTGGGATGGTACAAGCTGGCATGATGCAGGTTGTACTTATGGTGAGATAAAGGACCTGCTTGTATATAAAAATGAGCTGTATGCCTGCGGCGATTTTGATGTTTGCGCAGCCTTGTCCGATGTGAATTTTGCCAAATGGAATGGCACACACTGGCAACAAATGCCTAACCTGTATGGTCGCGTAAATACAATGGAGGCAATGGGTGATGATATTGTGCTGGGCGGCGCTTTTGTATATGGAAGCGATACGTCAAATGTAGTACGCTGGAACCCCCAGTCTTATTACCATGCCTTTGCTAATAGTATTGGTAATGAGGTAATGGACTTTGAATGGTATAATGATACTTTGTATGCAGCTTGCAAGCAAACATCGCCTACTCAATTGACAAATACATTAATGCAATTAAGTGGTAATGAGTGGAAAGTGCCTTCAAGCTTTTCGTTCCTGGAATTTACATCTCCAACTGGCCCGCCAAGTTTTAATACACTTTGTGTAGAGAATAATAGTATGATGATCGGTGGAGACTTCCATTACCTGCCTGGAATGGGGACGTTTGCCAGAAATTGTATTAGCATCAATGATGACAACTTTTTCCTTTTGGACAGCGCTGTAAATAAAATAGTACGTTTCAAAGGTCAGCTTTATGTAGGTGGTAAGTTTAACCACGGTGGCGAATTCAGTAACGTGGAGCTTAATGGCATTGCCACAAGAAAATTGCCTACATCAGGTATTCCTGATATTCATGGTGGACAAACATTTGATATTTTCCCTAATCCGGTTAATAGTAATAGAATAACTATCGAAAATAATTTTGAAGCAAATCAATTAGTGCTCACAGATCTTAGCGGAAGACAATTACTGTCTCTTCCTTTGAAAGATAGAACAGCAAAGCAACAGGTTGATTTACCGACAGTAGCTTCAGGAGTTTACATCATAGGAATAAGTAACGCAAAAGGTGAAAAAGTATTAAAGAAGGTTGTAGTCGATTAAGGTTGGATATAGCGTTGAAGTTGATGCCATCCGGTTTATCCGGATGGCATTTTTTATCAGCATAACTACAGATTGAATTTAAAATTAACTCTGTTGAAAACACCAGCCACAAAAATCAATACTATTAGATGAACTAGAATCTAAGGTTGTTTTTTCGCAAAAATCTTATGGGGAACAAAGAAAAAGCCAACAATTTTTCGATTTTTATTGAAAGTGATTTTAATATCTAATTGTTGTTTCTCAAATTTCGAGTAATAGTAAAAGATTTCATATCCATCTATTTCCTCTTCATTTGTTTCAATATTTTCTATATACTTTCCAATTTGTGAAGTTATTGTAACCTCAGTCTGATTCAATAAATCGGGCGTGATTTGATTTCTAACAGATGTGTCCAAATATTTAACTGAAGTATCAAACTGTTTATTAAAAAAGCTATTAATAAAAAAGCGTCCTGTTTCATTCATCGATTGACAAAATGAAAAGGAGGGAATCAGCACAAAACAGAAAACTAACTTGATCAATTTCATTTTGATAATCTTTTAAAAAAAGTGAAAACATAAATTAATAATCCCAAGACTATAATAAGTTCAATTGCAGAAAACAAAAAGTGAATCTCGCCTTTAAAAATGCTCATGCAAATAGTAAGACCCGTCGAAAGAAGGTTCATCAGAGAAAAGCAAAGAATTATGGCAGTAAATAAACTCGAATAATTTTTAAATTTTTCGATACGCTCCAGGAACCCAAAAGTGAACGCTAATAAAAATAGAATCAAGGCATGAATAAGCAATAAAATGTAAATAAAACTTTTGGGCCTAAAGTCATTAGGTACGTATTGAGAATTAAAGTGAGATGGTATTTGATCGGGCAGTTTAGAATATAGAATAAAAATAACTATTAATTCAATAATAGTTGATGCTAGCGGTATGTAAATTATCTTATTCACCCTCATGATAATTATTTCTATAATTTAGGAAAGGAACATAAAGATATAAAAACAAGCCACCCGCCATTGCAAAAAAGAATGAAAATAAACCCAAACAGAATAGAAATGATAAGTGTAGACTAATCCCTATTTTGAGTAATAAATTGAAGTACTTTTTCTCTACAAATAATCCAATAAAAAGAAGTAACTCAATAGCTAGTACACCCCATGAGATGATAAAGATAAAAATAGGAGATGTAATAAATGGACTTAATATAAATGACTGCCAAGCATTCATTCCAAAATATGGATCAACCAACCAATAATATACAGCTGTACCATTGCTCCATTCTGGCACAGCGAATTTACTTGTGGCAGAATTAAAGTAAATAAATGCCATTTGTAACCTAACAATCAAAAAAAACAAGTTAGACACAATTAAAAGATATGGGCTTAGCTTAATTGGTGAACGTTTCCAATGATTAGGTCTATTATCAATTAATGTAATTGGAATAAGAAACAAACATAGGTTTGAACAAATTTGATCTCCCCCATCAAACAACGCACTTGCGCCAATAAAAGAATATGCAACCCAAAAATGCAAGATTCCAGTAATACGGGGTCTCCATCCGCCAATAACAACTATTAAAATTATTACGGCAACAACGGTGCCTAAATAAGGGAGATTTTCATGAAATAACTTAAATAGGTTAATTTTTGAACTTAAAAAAGGAAGTAAATCTAGCCTAGCACTATTTTGGCCTATTGACTGGTTAAAGAGTAGCTTGGGATTATTTGTAACCAAGGTCAATAGAGTACAGAGTGCTAGTAAGCTTCTGCTGATTGCTAGCCCATTATTGTAATAATTCCTTGTAGAATATCTTTTGATAATTCCATCAATGCTATTATTAATTTTAAAACTGAAGCTCTTTAAAACTATGTTTTTGCTACCTATCGACATTATACGGCATTACTTTAACTTTTACAATTTTGGCGTGCATTTCACCCTTAAAGTGTTTTGCCCAGAGGAAAGGTATGGGAGGTTTTTTTTGTAAAATATATGTTCCATCGAAAGAGGGTTGGGGAAAGTTGCTTTTAAGATGTACCGTTGGCAAAGAATCTAAATTAAAATATTTCAATTGAACATTACAACTAGCCCATTCAGAGGTCTTAATTTTCGCAACTATAGAACCTAATTCGATTCCAGAATATTTATTTATTTTTTTTAGGCCAAAAAGATTTACAGGCGAATTAAGCCTTTCGGTAACATCAACTAAATTGTTATTTTCAACTTTATAAACATATATGTCATCTTCCTGGGGATTTCTTGTAAAGAATGACCAACCCTGAGGTATGAATGTTAAAGTATTCATCTTTAGCAACTTGGGTGTAGGAAATAGATTAACCTGAGTTGAGGAAACAATAACTAAAAAACAAGCGCAAAGTAAGAATGCGGTACATCCATAAAAAAACAATCGTATTTTTTTCATTTGGCATGAACGGCAAGCTGACTATTGTCAACTTGCCTTATTTAACTTTAGTGCAAGATGGTCGCAATCTGATCGACAAGTACAAGGGGAATATTGCTATACGGACTATTAGCTACATGATTTACATTAACATCGATTTCAACATAATACCTGGCCGCTAGGACTGTGTGGAGTGCAAGGGCTAAGGCTACATATCCTGCAACAACAACAGCAATAACCAGAACTATTGCTAATGCTAAACATTGTGGGGAGTAAGGGCCACCTGGAGAGCTCATATTTTTCAGGCCATCCCTCATTGTTTGGGGTAAATCAGGGAAAACATTAGCAATATGTTGAATAGCCTCATCTTTTGAAATGCTCCCGGACTTGAGATCATCATTTATTCGCTCAAGTTCAACAAATTTATCTTGGTCAATTGTATTTAATTGGCCATTAACGAAATCTTTTGAATTAGCTCCAAGACCGTATATGTTACAAATTGTACTAAAGGTCAACTTGGTTGCATTATCAAGGGCATAAGCTATACGCTGATGATCGCCAGAAGTTATTTCAGTTTTAAAGGAAAAAAAGAAATCCGGATTTGATTTCGAAATATTATCTATAACTAACTTTTGGAGTATAGCTTCCTGTTGTATTTGGTCAACCTCAGTAATATACAAATCTTTTACCTCTTTCGTACTTTGCAACTCTGGAATAATATTCACAAGCGGCCCATTAGCAAAAATAAGGCCCATAAATAAATCCTTCGGAGATAGGTTTGTCATATTCATTTGAGCAGAGTATGTTTTTTTTACATCTTTTATTGAATCTGCTACTACTTTATCTTTAGTGCAACTAAAAAACAAAAACGAAATGCCTGCAAATATGCCAAGGTGATATTTTATTGTAATTCTTCTAACTTTTTCTACAATCATGATGTGAAGTTTAAATGTTAATAGGGTTATATTGTTTACCAAATTTAAAAAGCATCGTTTTTAATTATGGCAGGAGCAAAAATACAAAATTTCATATTTAATGCATAAAACATAATAATGTAGGTGTGTAATTCATGACCTTAATGTCTGCATTCTTTCCGCCGATTGGCGTTTTTCAACAACAACCGACGGAAGTATAAATCCGACAATGCAAAACAGCCCCTTGAAGTGGTAAAAGGCGGTCATGGAATGATAAAAAGTATTTCAGGAACAATAAAAGATACTTCTGGAAGGCTACAAAGCAACTTCGATATGACACCTCGTCAGTCTGGAGCGATATAATGCACCTTTGGAACGATAAAAGGTTCTCCTGGAATGCTACAAGGCACCTTCGGTATGGCACCTCGTCAGTCTGGAACGATGCAAGATCGTATCGGTACGATAAAACGTGCACTCAGTGCTATACAAGATAAAAATCGATACAAAATCTGTTTGCAAGGACGAAACAATATAGTTAGGTGCTTTTATACCATTTTTAGCGGTTCGCAATTACAGGTTAAATTTAAAATTAACCGCCATTATCGCATTATCGCTATTCTTCTTCATATCAGAGGCTAAATTGAAACCTCCCGACAGAAATGAATTGAAAGCAAGGGTAAAACCCATGTGGAACATATAGCTATCATTTTGGCCAGAGAATTGTTTCCGCATAAGTCCAAACATCATTGAACTTTTCTGCGGCATAAAGGCAAAACCTTTTTTGCAATAACCAACCTCAAGGTTGTAGCTTGCATAATTGTACTTGTTGCCGGTTGTATTGAGAAAGCCGAAAGCAGTAATGTTAACACCCACGAAAGGCTGTAATTTTTTTGTTCCCGAAGGAATCAGGAAAGCTATTCCCTCCTCAAAATATGGAGAAATGGAATTTGAATAAACTATAGCACCCACCCCTACATAAATACCGATATGCTTGAAAATGCCGGAACTATTATCAGTATTAGCTTTTACTATTTTTTCAGTTACCGGGTCATACTTTAAATTAAGTTGATGAGAGCGGGCATTCTGGTTGTTCCATTGATTTCTGTATTTACCAATTGTTTCATCAGCAAGGTTACCTAATTTATCAACAGCCTCCGGATCGTTGGCCAGGGCCATGATATCGTTAATGTCTTTCAGTATAAAAGTATACTGCACCTGCACCAATCCTGAATCAGTATGTGGTTTGGTCCTGATGCCTACATTTTTAATAACCCTTATAGTGTCAAAACTGGTTTTCAATTGAAAGTGAGTACCATCTTTATAAGCCAATTGACGTTTCCCTTTTTCTGTCTCCTGGTAATTAAGAGCAATAACTTTCCCGTCCATCGGAATATTCATTTCCAATAGTTTGGTAGAATAGTTATTGTTAAAAGAATCTTTCAGCATCTTTACCTGGTTGGCTGCTGCTGCTGTTATCGCTTTAAGGTGATTTCTTTCGCCCCAGTCGCTTAACCGGAGAAAATCTACTTTCAGCATACCGTCATTAGGCAGGACAAATTCAAAATGATGGTTGTACTGCTCCGGATTCAAATGGAACAATTGGGTGCCCGGCTTTTCCCTGTCTGTTACTACAGATGATTCCATAACGCCCTGGGCAAAACATGGAGCTGCAACACTTAGCCATAACAGCATAAGGACAAATAGTTTTTTCATAAAAGCGAAGATTTAATTCTTTGTAAGTTTTAATTTTTGAGCTATCAGCATGGAAAAGGTTTCTGATGTTGACTCAGATTGGTTCTGACTGGAAAGGACAAAAATTGATGAAGGCTTTTTTTGTTCTCTTGTATTAGATTGTGCGTTCTCATTTTCCATATCGGCAAGATGAAGGACTTTAGGTTGAACGCGTTCGTTCATTGCCAATACCGGTTGTTCGTCTTTCGCTGGTAGAATAGTGTTTGCAGCACCTGGCGAAGTTTTTTGCTCTACGGCAACAGAAGTCTGTTGTGGTGTTTTAATTATAGTTACCGAAGCTGGTTTCTGATGTTGTGAGGTTTCATTTTTAACGATATAAACCGTATCGGTAATGGTTTTTACAATGGGGGTTTCTTTTTGTTGAACAACCACCTGATGGTCGCTCACAGGTTGCTGATCTTTATGAACAAAGAAGAAAATACCTATAGCAAGCCCCGCTGCTACAGCGGCAGCATGCGATACCCATGGTAGAAATGGAATTCGCTTTTTGGCCTTCTTTTTTTCGATTTTGCCCCAAAGTTTGTCTTTGTCAAAGCGCAGGCCTGCTTCCTGCAGTGAAGCATTATCCAGTCTTTGTTTCAGGTTTTTATCGAATTCGTTTTTCATCTTTCCTTATTGTTATGATCAGAATGTTTCCTGCTCCTGTTTTATTTATGATCCATCTTTTGTTTCAGCAGTGCACGTGCTTTAAACAATTGTGATTTGGAAGTGCTTTCTGTAATCTGTAACAGAGCTGCAATTTCTTTATGTGGCATGTCTTCAAATACATGTAAGTTCAGTACTGTTCTATATCCAACCGGTAGCTGTTGAATGTATTTTAGTATGTCCCTGGTATTTATATTGCTTAGTGCCACATCCGGATCTGCTATTATGGGCAATGTGTTATTTTCATCTATCGGAATGATCAATTCTTTTTTTCTGCGCAGAAACATCAGGCACTCATTTACTACAATCCGGCTTAACCAGGCCCTCAGGCTGCCTTCGCCTAAATAGGCAAAACGGTTTATGCTGCTAAAACATTTCAGAAAAGCATCCGAAAGTATTTCTTCAGCGTCGGTTTCCCGGGGTACATAGCGCAGGCAGAGGAGGTACATCCGTTCCACATACTGATCATACAATAGTCTCTGCGCAAAAGACTCCTCTCTTTTGCAGGCTTCAATTAATTGTACTTCAGTCATGGTGAGAATGCTGTCGGCTTATGTTGTTTAGTTAATTGTCGGGTTGTACTGCACTACCAATAACATAAATGCATGGTCAGGAAGAGAAGTTGCCTGAGGCAGAAAAAAAATTATTGTACGGGAATATTATTAGCTGCGATATATCCCGTAGTCCACGCATTCTGAAAGTTAAAGCCGCCGGTAATGCCATCTACGTTCAGTATTTCTCCGGCAAAAAACAGGTTCGGAATTTTTCTGCTCATCATGGTTTGAGCATCTATTTCACTAAGGAGTATGCCTCCGGCAGTTACAAATTCTTCTTTATAGGTCGTTTTGCCTTTTACTTCCAACTCGTAAGCACAAAGGTTTTTAATGAGTTTGTTTTGTTCTTTGGCTGGAATTTCAGCCCAACGTATTTCTTCTTGTATACCGGATTGCAATACCAGAAATTCCCAAAGGCGGCCAGGTAATCCAAATGGATTTTTGTTCACCACTTTTTGTGTTGCCAATGTTTGCCGGTAAGTCAATACCTCTTCCCGTATGGTTTCTTCATTAAACTCCGGCAGCCAATTTACCTGAATAGTGAAATGCCAGTCGCGCTGTTGTAATTCTCTTGCACCCCATGCACTCAATCTTAGAATAGCCGGGCCACTCAGGCCCCAATGTGTAATCAGCAATGGGCCGATTTCTTTAAGCTTGGTGCCATTTATTTTTACCTGTGCTTCTTTTACACTAATACCCATCAGGCCAACGATCGGATGTTTGGGGATATTGAAAGTAAACAATGATGGTACCGGCTCTTCAATAGTATGACCTAATGCAGTAAGCCAATCGAACATGGAAGATTTCGGATAACCACCACAAGCTATCGTTACATAATCGACCAATATAAACTTTTCATTGGCGAGGCGAATCAGGAATTGATCTTCATCCTGACGCACAGATTTTACATCAGCGTTCATTCTGATTTCAACCTGGTGTTTATTAGCTTCGCGAAGTAAACAGTCAATAATGGTTTGGGAAGAATCAGTATCAGGAAACATGCGACCATCGGCTTCCGCTTTCAGTGTAACGCCTCTGGCTTCAAACCAATCGATGGTGTCCTTTGTGAAAAATTGATGAAAGGTCTTCTTTACAAATTTCTCACCGCGTGGATATTTTTTCGCCATCTCGCTGATGCTGAAACAGGCATGGGTAACATTGCAACGGCCGCCACCACTGATCTTTACTTTGCTCAGCAGCTTGCCCGTTTTTTCCAGTAAGATTATTTTAAGATCCGGATTCTTTATTGCAGCATTGATTGCACAAAAGAATCCTGCAGCGCCACCACCAATCACGGCAAGTGTTTTGCCCGAATTATTTCCCATATCCTAATGCCTGGTAAATGTAGGTTTGTGCTTTAAACCGTACTTTAAGACTATTGATTAATCCGTTTTCAGCAGAGGGATAAACCCGGTTAGAAAGGAAGATAAATGTAATTCCCGTTTCAGGGTCAGCCCAGGCACAAGTACCGGTAAACCCCTGGTGGCCGAAGGTAGTCTTGCTGCACAGATCTGATGCGGGACCACCATCACCTCTTGCCTTCTCCGGTTTGTCAAAGCCATAACCACGGCGGCTTATAGCGCTTCTAAAGCCGGTAAAAGTTTGCAAAGTTTCTTTCTTTAAATAACGCTTGCCCCTATATTCGCCACCATTGATCAGCATCTGCAATATCACAGCCAGCTCTCTTGTATTGCTGAATATACCTGCATGCCCGGCCACGCCGCCCAGCATAGCAGTGCCGGGATCATGTACATAACCCTGTACTACCTGGAAGCGGAAATATTGATCGTTTTCAGTAGGAGTACATTGCTTTTTCAAACCCTTTTTCCAGGGATTAAACATAGTATATTTCAGCCCAAGTGGTTTGTAAAAATTGTCTATAACATATTGATCTATTGGCTGGCCACTTACAGCTTCGGCAACTTTTTGCAGGAAATAAAAATCCAGATCACTATAAACATATCTGCCTTTATTGTCCAGAGGGCTGGTTAATATTTCGTTCCAGATGGTATCTTTAAAGCTGTTGAGTATAAAAAAGTTGGAAGCTACCGGAGTGGAAAACATTTTATCAGGAATGGTCCGGTATAACGTCAGGCTTGGGCCGCCGGTTAAAGAATCCAATGTAGTTTTGTGAAAAGGAATGAAAGCCTTTAGTCCTGCCTGGTGCAGCAACAGGTCTTTTATGGTAAGGTATGCTTTATCGGTACCGATGGTAAAAGGCAAATAATTTTTAAGATAAGCGTTTAGGTTTATCTTTCCTTCCTCGTAAAGTTTCATTATAGCGAGGGTGGTTGAAGCCACTTTGGTTACGGATGCAATATCATATAATGTAGTATCGGTAACAGGTTGTGTGCGATCGTAAGTGAAATAGCCAAAGTTCTTCTGGTAAATGATCTCACCATCTTTTGCCGCCATAATCTGGCAACCAGGAAAAGCACCTTGATTGATGCAGCTCTTGATAAAGGCCTCAAGGTTACTTATTGCTTCATGATTAGTAATCGTAGCGGAAAGGCCGTTGCCAATACCCCTCAGATTATTTATCCGGTCAAATTTACCAACATTGTTGAGTGGTGGCAATGGTGCAGCGGACACTGCTTTTGTTTTACCCTTCCTGCCTTTTTTCTTCGAAGCAGGAGCTTTCGCTTTTTTCTTTTTTGATGAAGTGGATGCTGTTTTAGTATGGCTGGTCTTGCTTTTCTTCTTTTGTGCATAAAGGTCAGCAGAGGATAATAAAAGGCAGCAGGCCAACAAGTAAAAAAGAATACGTTGCATCAAATAAATAATATTTTCCGTTTAAAAATCAGACACCATCAATCCCTTCAACACTTTATTTGCATGGCTTGACCGGTAGTGTCCCTTTGGCTTTTAATGTTCCTGTAAGTACTTCGTATACGGCCGCTTCACTATAGGAGTCATCTTCGTACCCCAGTACTATACTTTTGGCATTACAAATATTCTTTACCATATAAGCATTACCCATTACTGCGAAGATCACATTTTTCTTTTGAGAAAGTTGTTGCAATGCTGAAATTTGTACTGCATCTAATCCATAAGCACCATTTTTGCCGGGGTATAAAGTCAGGTTATGTACGCCTACTATCACAATATCCAGATCATTTACTTTATCAGTCAGTTGTTTTGCTGTTGCACTGGTACTTTTAGCGGGTAAGCTACTCCTGGTAAGTGCCGGAAATTTCTTTTGTAAAACAGAATCAAGGTATGTGGTACTGTTACCATTTATATTGATATAACCCACTTTACCTTTGCCTGCTTTTATTTTATTGATCATGGCGGCCTGATCCTTTACAACGGTTACTGCAGCGCGGGAAATCTTTTCACGAAGTTCATTGGTTTTGCTGTTCAGATCTGCAGTCACATTCTTTTCATCCAGAGGATAGTATTTGTACAGGCCCATGTCATACTTTGCCGCCAGTATCTTTTTTACACGGGCTTCGAGTTCTTCCGGTGCTACTTTACCGGTTTTTACTGCCCATTGAATTTTGCCTATTGCAAGAGGTACATTCTGTGAAAATAACAACACATCATTGCCGGCAAGAAAAGCACGCAGGTCTGCTTCGCCTTCGGGAAAATATTTGGTCAGTCCTTTCATATCCAACGCATCAGTAAACACCAGGCCGCCGTAGCCCATTTCTTTTTTCAAAAGATCTGTTACTACTTTTTTCGAAAGGGTAGTGGGCAGATTTTTGGTATCATCAAGCGCCGGAACACTTAAGTGGGCTATCATTACACTTTGCACCCCGGCTTTGATCAATTGCTGAAAAGGGTAAAATTCAAGTTCGGTAAGCTGGGCCTTTGATTTGTTGATTACCGGCAAGTCAAGGTGAGAATCCACAGCTACATCACCATGGCCGGGAAAATGTTTGGCACAAGCCATGATGCCTTTATCCTGAAGCCCTCTCATGTATGCAATGCCCATGCTTGCAACCAGCTCTTTATGCTCTCCGAAGGAACGGAAATTGATCACCGGATTTTTAGGATTATTGTTTACATCCACCACAGGTGCAAAATCTACATGCACGCCTAATCTTTTACATTGATCAGCTATTGCTGATCCCATTTCATACATAAGAGCCGTATCTTTCGTTGCCCCAAGCATCATTTGTTTCGGGAAATTTTTTACACCGGTGAGGCGCATACCCAGTCCCCATTCGGCATCCATTCCGATGAGCAATTTTACTTTACTCATTTTCTGTAGCTTGTTGGTCATCTTAGCCTGGGCTTCGGGAGTGCCTTGCATAAATATAACCCCTCCGATCTGCCTTGATTTTACCAGTTGTTCTATTTTAGGTTGATTGGCATTTTCGCCTCCACTATATGCTGCCACCATAAACAGCTGACCAATCCGCTCTGTCTCTGATAATGAATTATAAACACTGTCTATCCATCGTCTTTTGAATTTGAAGTCCTGTGCAAAAGCCTGGTTCAGGAAGCAACAAAGCAAAAGGCAAAAAACGAGTAAAGATTTTCTGTTCATATTATACAGGTTGTTTTTGTCAAATATTGTTTACGATACGCATTATATAAAAGTATTACTACAAAAGTACTGTCTATTATGGTATTAGGAAATCCTTGTAGATGTTAATTATACAAAACTGCGTTAATATTCAACAAGCACTCGTCATGGGTATAAAGCAAAGGCAATTTTTGCTCCAATAACCGTTTTTTAAAGCTCTCATGAAATGATTTATCCTATCGCAAACATCGCAAGAATACTTTTTTAAATAAAAATGAGGTAGCAGTAAGGGTTTTTGTAAGCCGCAATTGTCTGTTATAATGCCATAGTCAAAAATGGCTGAAACCCTTTACTGTAAAAGATTTTATTAAAAAATTGCCAACCTTTATTTTCTCAATCCCGTCTTCAATAAAAGAATAGCTATTTATTATTTTAGTTTAATTTTTTATTTAATAATTTAATCTAACCGTTATGACCAGGAAAATTTATCTTTTACTTAGCCTGGTGCTTTGCATGTTATACGCCGGCACCGCGAGAGCTCAAACGACAACAACTTTTACACTCACACAAGCGCCCTGTAATGCCAATGGAATATTAACTGCCAACTTCACTGGCCTGGTTCTTCCTCTAACTGTAACCTGGTACCTGGGTGGAAGTCCTGTTACGCATACCAATGTTACTACATTATCAGATGCTCTTACCGGTTATGCGGGACAGCACGTTTCCGTTGTGGCAGTAGGTGCAAATAACGTGGCTGCTGATGGCTATTATCAAGGCGCTCCTCCGTTCACTTACCAGGTGAGTATTACGCCTGCTACTTGTCCCGCAGTAAGTACGGCAACAGCGACAGTATTTGGCGGCACAGCACCTTACAGTTACCAGTGGATTGATCCTGTTACTTCAACCATTGTAAGTACAGCCAATCCCGCGCCTTTACCCAATGGAAGCTATGACATATTAATAACGGATGCCAACGGTTGTACCTTCGGATCTCAGTATCAGCCGGATTCTATCTATGTTTTTTCTACTGCTCCTTTCAACTTCGGCCTAAGTGCTGCTGCTGCTAATTGTACCAATGGCTCTGTAACTATTACAGGTCTTAGTGGAGGAGTATTGCCTTACACATATTTATGGTCTAACGGAGCTACAACTTCTTCTATCAATAATCTGACCGCTGGTAGTTATAACGTTACTGTTACTGATGGTCAAGGTTGTCAAAGAATGCATAGTGAACATGTGAACCAGGCAATTACTATAGGAGCTAACGCTACAGTAACCCCGACAACCTGTACACAAAATGATGGTTCGATCATCACTTTCGGAAGCGGTGGTATGCCTCCCTATACCTATCTCTATAGCAACGGTGGTACCACCCAAACCCAGTCAGGGCTTGCAGCAGGCATTTATAATGTTACCGTAACTGATGCTAATGGTTGTACCGGTGCATCGTCTGTTTACCTTAACAGCTCTACACCTGTTTCTGCTACTTATACTGCTACACCAAGCTCTTGTACTTCACCTACAGGTTCTGCAACGTTAACTATAAATGGTGGCGTGGCTCCTTATACAGTATCCTGGGCTACTTATCCAGCACAAAGCGGAACTACAGCCACTAACCTGGCTCCGGGCAATTATCCTTTTCATATTACAGATGCAAATGGTTGCGTACAAAACGGTAGTGCTGTTGTGCCACCGGTTAATGTTGTTACAGCTACTGTAACCGGGACAAGTGCTACCTGTCTTCTGGCTAACGGAAGCATTAATGTAGTGCCTTCGGGTGGTACTGCACCATATAGCTATTTATGGAGTAATAGCGCTACTACTGCAAATATAACGGGCCTTGCAGCCGGCAGCTATTCTGTTCAGATTACGGATGCATCAGGTTGTGCCATTACCAGGTTCAGAAATGTAAACGCATCTTCTCCTGTTAATATCGGATTGGTTACTACTCCTGCAACCTGTATTTATAGCAGCAATGGAAGTATAGCAGCGAATGCCTTGGGCGGCACTGCACCATACACTTATAACTGGAGCAATGGTCAGACTACATCAACGATTACCGGGCTTGCTACCGGCAGCTACTATGTTAATGTAACAGATGCTAACGGCTGCACTGCTCACGATTTTGCACAGGTTACTTCTAATAATTCCAGCAACAGTTGTTATTGTACTATAACCGGAACAGTATATAATGATGCCAATGGTAATTGCGTAATGGATGCCGGAGAAAATGGTATTCCAAACATCCAGATTCACTGTGTAGGTTTTGGTTATGCTTATACCAATGCTTCCGGTGTTTATTCCTTCCAGGTGCCTACCGGAACTTATACCCTTACGCAAGCTGTATTGGCTACTTATCCTTTAGCAGGTTGCCAGAACAATGCTATACCGGTAACGGCTACTGCGGCTGCAGGTTGTACACAAACGGTAAACTTTGCTAACGTAATTAATCCGTTACACGATATACACATCAGCTTATGGGATAATGTAATGGCCGTGCCAGGTAATGTTTACGGACAAAACTTTATTATAACTAACCAAGGTACTATTACAGAAAATTCAATACTGGCAGGCTATCACTCTGATGGCCAGATCAATACTGCATCTATATCTCCTTCGGGAATATTTGCCAGTCCGTCTGCAAACTACTATACCACTTCCGGTAGCACATTCCCGTCCCTTATCCCTGGTACAAGCCAGTTGTTCAGTATGACGTACAATGTCCCAACCAATATTCCAATGGGAACAAATCTTGTATTCCGTGACTCAGCTGTCCATATATCACCAATGTCAGGCTGGATCAATGATTACTCGCCCTGGAATAATGTAAATCTTCACAACGCTACAGTTGTAAGCTCTTACGATCCTAACTTTTTGCAGGTAAATCCTAAAGGCGATGGCCCGATGGGTTATATTACCAGAGCTGATTCTACATTAGAATATATGGTGCATTTCCAAAACCTCGGTACATATAAAGCACAAAATGTAGTTGTGATCGACACCCTTGATCCAAACCTGGACTGGAGCTCATTACGACCTGTATATAGCTCTCACAAAGCAAGGGTTTCGATTGATGAACATGGTGTCTTAAAATATACTTTTAAAGATATACAGCTACCGGCAAAAATGTATGATGACGCAGGAAGCAATGGTATGTTCACCTTTACCATAAAGCTAAAGCCGAATCTTGCCTATGGTACACAGATATGGAATCAGGCGGGTATTTATTTTGATTACAATGAACCTGTAATTACTAATACTGTTGTCAATACTCTGAAAGAGCCTACGGATATAGATAATAGAAAAAACAAAGAGCAATTCGCATTTGCCATCTATCCAAACCCTGCGCGTACCGGATTTACAGCTGTAGTAGACAATAAAATTGCCAATGCTGCTACCAGCATCACCATCACAGATATTAGCGGAAGAACAATTGCTATAAAAGAGATGCACCTGCAATCTGGTAAGCAACTTATTCCTATGAATACAGAAGCTTTAACAGATGGGGTTTACTTTGTAAATCTGAATATTGAAGGCAATAAAAG
This sequence comes from Taibaiella sp., assembly GCA_041660405.1. GTDB lineage: Bacteria > Bacteroidota > Bacteroidia > Chitinophagales > Chitinophagaceae > Taibaiella. Next base: position 34,164 of record JBAZWL010000007.1, read on the forward strand.
CACACAGAAATTAGTTATTGTAAAATAGTTTAGCCCATGAAAAGCTAAGAACGGAGATGATTAACAGACAGGAAGCCGAATGAAAGAGGTGCTGCTATTAAGCGGCACCTCTTTAGCTTTATGTAATACGACAGTGGAATGGGTTTGATAACGTGCAATAGCGAACACTATTTCAAGTCATCCAGCATTTTCTGATAACCAAACATCTGGTCTCTTAAGCGTGCAGCTTCCATAAAATCCATATCCTTTGCTGCTTTTTCCATTGTTTTTTTAGTTCTTGCAATTGCTTTTTCAAGTTCGGGTTTACTTAAGTATGCCACATCATCTTCAGCCGCTACAGATATTGCAGGCATGTCGGCAGGTGTGGCATAAGGACTGTTTTCGTCATAACCTTTAATATCCAATACAGATGTTTGCTTCATGATCTGCTCAACCGATTTACGAACCGTATGTGGTGTTATGCCATGTTCTATATTGTATTGAACCTGTTTTTCCCTTCTTCTCGAAGTCTCATCAATAGTCCGCTGCATGCTTTCCGTTATTTTATCAGCATAGAAAATAACAAGCCCATCTACGTTACGTGCGGCACGCCCTGCCATCTGTGTAAGGGAGCGTTCATCGCGCAGGAACCCTTCTTTATCTGCATCAAGAATGGCTACCAGTGAGACTTCTGGCAGATCAAGGCCTTCTCTCAAAAGGTTTACACCTACAAGCACATCAATATTTCCTAACCGCAGATTCCGCAATATCTCTACACGTTCCAATGTGTCTACTTCCGAGTGAATATAGCGGGAATTTACATTGATTCTTTGCAGGTATTTATCCAGCTCTTCGGCCATACGTTTGGTAAGGGTTGTTACCAATACACGATCACCTTTCTTCACTGTTTTATCTATCTGATCCAACAGGTCATCTATTTGATTTACCGATGGACGTATCTCAATAGGCGGATCAAGTAAGCCTGTAGGTCTTACCACTTGCTCTACCACGATACCTTCTGAATGGTCTAACTCATAATGAGCAGGCGTTGCACTTACAAAAATGGTCTGGTTCAGCATGGTTTCGAATTCATAAAAATTCAAAGGCCTGTTGTCCAGTGCTGATGGTAGGCGAAAGCCAAAATCTACAAGGTTTAGTTTCCTTGAACGGTCACCACCATACATACCGCTTACCTGCGGAATGGTTACATGGCTTTCATCCACGAACAATAAAAAATCTTTAGGGAAATAATCGATCAGGCAGAAGGGTCTTGTACCTGGTCTGCGCCTGTCCAGGAAGCGCGAATAGTTTTCTATGCCACTGCAATAACCAAGCTCCTGTATCATTTCAATATCATAATTCACCCTTTCTTTGATACGTTGTGCTTCAATATGTTTGCCTACCGATTTAAAATAATCTACCTGGGCATTCACTTCATCTTGTATTTCATGAATAATTTGCACCATCTGGTCTTTGGGCGCCATATACATATTGGCGGGAAAGATAGCGGCATTTTCCATTTTGCCAATACGTTTACCGCTTTCAATTTCAAAGCTTTCTATCTCTTCAATTTCATCACCGAAGAAAGTAATACGATAACCATAATCTACATAAGGCAGGTTCACATCTACGGTGTCCCCCTTCACCCGGAAAGTCCCCCTGGTAAAGTCGCCCTGGCTACGGCTGTACAAAGAATTTACCATGCTATGCAGGAAAGAATTACGTGGTATTTTATCTCCGGTATTAATACGGATAATACCATTTTCATATTCGGTAGGATTACCCATACCATAAATACAGCTTACCGATGCTACTACAAGAATATCTCTTCTCCCGCTCAACAGGTTGGTTGTTGTACGTAACCTTAACTTTTCCAGTTCTTCATTTATAGCAAGGTCTTTTTCGATATAAGTATCGCTGGTAGGCATGTAGGCTTCCGGCTGATAATAATCGTAATAAGACACGAAATACTCTACAGCATTATTCGGAAAGAATTGTTTGAATTCACCATAAAGTTGCGCCACCAATGTCTTGTTATGGGTCAATACCAAAGTTGGTTGTTGTACTTCCTGGATAATATTAGCCATGGTAAAAGTCTTACCAGATCCGGTTACACCGAGCAGGGTTTGAAACTTTTCTCCTTCTCTTAATCCTTTGGTCAATTCCTTGATAGCATCAGGTTGATCCCCTGCAGGTTGGTATGGTCTTTCTATCTGAAACATAGCTAACGAAGTTAAGGATTATCGCCGATTTGCTGAAGCAACTATCATATCTTCCAGATTAGTATAGGCTAAAAAGAGAAGAGTTCCGGCTATAAGCCGGAACTCTTCTCTTTTATATTTAAATATCTATCGTATCAAAGTAACATTCCCTGATCTTCGGAACCGTTGTTGGGTATTGGCACAGTTGGCGTCTACTTCCCATACATAAACACCCATTGGAGCTTCCTTGCCATCAACTCTTCCGTCCCATTTACCCTGCGGATCGGTGGTAGTGAATACCTCTTTACCCCAACGGTCAAATATTTTGAAGTAATTGATCTTAACCAATTGTTGGTTAAGCAGACCGAATTTATTTGTTGTTCCGTAAGTGCTGGCTGGCTTAAACGCATTGGGTACATTAATATTATCGCAAGGAACCTGTATCAATACTGTATCAATAGTACTACATCCATCAGTATTTGTAATGTTCAGATAATAGGTAATATCATAAGGAGGTCTTACATCGGTAATCGGAACATTTCTTGGCCCTTTAAAACCAATATTAGGTTCCCATAAGTAAGTATATTGAGATCCTAATGTAGTACCGGGACCACCAATAATAGAAGTGGAACCATCAGCAAGAATACGGTCTGGACCGGCATCAGCAACTATTTTACTAACAGTAACGTCAACAGGTATTTTTACGATACAGTTGTAATCATAATAAGTAGTAACTGTATAAGTAGTCGTGATAGCTGGCCATATATCTACGAACTGGCCTGAAGTAGTATCGATATTATAGTCAGGCACCCATTTGAAACTGTCTGCTCCAAAAGATAATGCGGATAAACGTATAGTATCACCCTGGCAAAGTAGCGTATCATTACTTACCGTCAAAGGTGGATGATCATATACATAAACTTGTTCGCAATCTGTACGTACAGTAGGTAAACCTTCATCAATGGTCAGGAATACAGTATATATACCTGGTTCATCTATTTTGAAAGATGGAGGCAGACGCAGATCGGAGTAAGCCGGCGTTGCGTTCGTGCAGGAAGGGAATATTATTTTACTTACAGAGTTATCGTCATTTGTTGCCAACAGATAAATCGCACCATTATCACGGGCAATACCCGTCATGTTCCTGGCTTGTGTAAAGTCAGCTACATTACCATGATTTATTGCACTTGGCTGGTTAGCTATAGATTGATCGTCCCATATAAGCGTGGTAAGGCTTCCTGTGCCATAATTCAATACAAAACCATAGTAAGAATTACAGTCCTTGGTTACTGATATACCAACAGGAACATTGACCTTGTTACCCATATTACCCAAATCTACTACGAATGGTGTATTGGTAAGATTGTTACCAAAAGAAATGCGGTTTACCGTATTAGTAGCTCTGTTGGTGATAAATAAATGCCAGTTGTCCAATTCTACAATACCTGTTATAGCAGAAACACCAGAAAAATGGCCATCTATATTTCCAAGATTAGTTAAGGTTGGGGTGCTGGTCAAATCTGTTCCAAAAGCCAGGCGTATTAATTCATCGTTTTTCGTAAAAGTAAAACCGAACCAATTATTATCTTCTCTTACAATATATAATTGTTTAGGACCATTAAGTCCGCCACCAAGATTGCCTACGTTTACTTCAGTTGGCATAGATTTCAAGCCATTTTCATTGAAATCATAGCGTACAAGACGTGAATTTGAGTTGTCGGTACCGGCAACTACAAATAAATGCCATAATCCGTTATTAGCCAGATAAAGGCCTCCGGGAGAAGCTATAGTGCTGATGCCCGTAATCATGGACGGCAAGCCGGATAAGCCATTGGCATATTTCATCCTGGCTACCCCGCTACCATTATTGATATGGAAAGTATAATTAAAACTATCATCTTCAGCCACTATATACCCACGGCTGGCATTGATGGATTGTACTGGTCCTATATTATTTCCCAATGGTTCTATGCCAAGGTTTGGAGGGCAAAAAGTCCAGAAATAATTTTGTGCAGTCTGAATGATATTGAATGGAACTATCTCATGTCCGTTACATACTGTATCCGGCAATTTAAACAAATTGGGATCAGTTTGTGCATGCGTTTTCCCCGTAGGAATTAGTAAAGCCAATAACGACGAAGCAAGTAATAGTAATCTTTTGCTCATACTTGAGTTTATGAAATCAGAAATGGAACAGTTAAAAACTTTTGTACACAGCACAAGGTCAGTTCTCGAAAAGTTTGGCTAATGTAATAAGTTTATTGGAGATTTTTGCAAACAATTATTAATTTTATTTCCAAAAATATCAGAAACCATGATGAAAAGCAAACACTTAAAGGTTGTTTTAATGATGGCTACTGCGGGTTTATCTGCAAGCATACTTTCTGCTAAAGAAGGCATGTGGCAACCCGCACAGCTTAAAAGACAGGAAACAGACATGCAGAAGTTGGGTCTAAAGATACCTGTAGAAAAACTTTATAATGATAATGGTACAGGATTAAACAATGCTGTGGTGCTATTTGGAAAAGGTTGTACAGGCGAAATGGTTTCTAATAATGGCTTGCTGTTTACCAATCATCATTGCGCGTATAGCACGGCTCAATCCTTAAGTACGGGAACTAAAAATTACCTGGTAAATGGTTTTTGGGCAGCAAACCGGCAGGAAGAATTGCCATGTCCCGGCCTTACTGTCTCCTTTGTAAGAAAGACCGAAGATGTTACTGAATATATTTTAAAAGATCTTAATGACACTATGCCTGAAGATGCCCGTAATGCAAAAATAAAAGCGCGCATCAAAGAATTGGAAAAGGCCTATAAAAACATTCAGGGGCTTGATGCAGAAGTAAAACCATATTACAATGGTAATCAATATTGGGTTTCTTTAATGGAAACCTTTACCGATGTGCGCCTGGTAGGGTTTCCGCCAAATGGCATAGGTAAATTTGGAGGGGATACCGACAACTGGATGTGGCCCAGGATGACTGCCGACTTTGCAGTATTCAGGGTTTATGCTTCTAAAACAAATAAACCCGCAGCTTACAATCTTGCTAATGTGCCTTATAAACCGCAGACATTTTTTCCGATAAATACTTCTGGTTACAAAGAAGGTGATTTTACTATGGTGTATGGTTTCCCTGCCGCTACCCAGGAATACATAAGTTCTTATCAGTTGAATCAGGTGCAGTACATTACAGATCCGATAAGGATAGAAGCCCGCGAAAAACGCCTTGCCGTATTGGATGAAGCCATGAGAAATAATCCCGATGTTTTTCTGAAGTATGCTGCCAAGCAATCTAAGTTGAGTAATGGATATAAAAAATGGAAGGGGGAAGTATTGGGCCTTACTACTAATGATGTAGTGGGTAAAAAGCAGGAATATGAAAAGCTATTCCAGCAGGCTGCAAGCAATAATGCCGACCCCCAGTATAAAATGTTGCTGCCAGAAATACAAGCTACAGTAAATGGAAGCGATAATGCTTTGATCGCTTCAGAATATACTAAAGAAACCGTTTTGGGCGTTGAAGCTATTGAGCAATCTGCCTTGTTGCAAAAAGTATTGGATTTTTATCGTTCCAATATTACTCAGGAAGCATGGGCCGACAGTCTTCGAAAGATGAAAATTGCCGTTACAGGTTTTTATAAAAATTATGACCCGGCAACTGACCATAAAGTTTTTGATGCTTTGATGCCATTATACTTGCAGCAAGGAGAACAGGTAGTGGCACCCAAAATGAAATCGTTGTTATATGCCTCTGGAAATAATGTTTCTTCCTGGGGGAAAAATGTATTTAACAACAGTATAGCCGTAAGTAAAGATAAAATGCTCGCGCTTCTTGATGATATCAATCCTGCGGATTCTGTAATAATTAAGGAAGATCCTGCGTTTTTAATTTATGATGCTGTTACTTCTTTTTCAAGAGAAAAAATAGATCCTGCATTGAAGCGATATAATGATCGTATTGCACCGCTTAGCCGTATTTATATGAAACGCCAGATGGAATACGGCAACAGCGGTAGAGCATTTTATCCGGATGCCAATCAAACGCTCAGGCTTACTTATGGTAAAGTAGAACGTGTAGATATTCCGGGAAGTAATATTTACCAGACTACCATGGATGACCTGATCCCGAGACATAATGCAGGTGTGGAAGAATTCAATATTCCGCAAGGCCTTCGTAATTTGTATGCAAGCAGGAACTATGGCAGATGGGCGGTGAATGGTACAATGCCGGTTAATTTTATAGCCAGTAATCATACCAGTAGCGGTAATTCGGGGAGCCCGGTACTTAATGCTAAAGGAGAATTGATCGGTATCAACTTTGACCGTATCTGGCAGGGTACCATGACCGATCTGTATTATGAGCCGTCTGTAAGCAGAAATGTTACTGCAGATATTCGTTATGTACTCTTTATTATAGAAAAATATGGTAATGCCGGATGGCTGTTGAACGAAATGAAACTGGTAAAGTAAATTTCAAAAATCAATATAAACTTTACGACCTTTGTGTCGGATCAGGCCGCTCCTCTGCGGCCTGCTTCATTCCTCAAGGCTCATTAAACATTATTTCTTGAAAAAGATAGCATTGATTCCTGCAAGATATGCAGCGACCCGCTTTCCCGGTAAACTCATGCAGAAACTGGGAAATAAAACTGTTATCCTGTCTACTTATCATTCTGCTTTGCAAACAGGTCTTTTTGATGATGTTGCTGTGGTATGTGACAGTGATATTATTTACAATGAGATTGTAAGCAATGGTGGCAAAGCCATTATGAGCCGCAAGGAACATGAATGTGGCACAGACAGGATAGCAGAAGCATTGGATCAATTTCCCGATGCAGATATTATAGTGAATGTGCAGGGCGATGAACCTTTTACTCAAAAGGAACCGCTGGAAAAACTACTGCAGGTTTTTGATGGAGAACAAGGTCGTGATGTTGAAGTCGCATCACTCATGCAGGTGCTTAAAGATCCGCAATCCATTGCTGATCCTAACTATGTAAAAGTAGCGGTAGATAGAAAGATGAATGCCTTGTTTTTTTCCAGGTCTGTAATACCTTATCATCGGGATCAGCAAGTCACGCCTGTTTATTATGAACATATTGGTATCTATGCCTTCCGGCGTGATACGCTGATCGATTTTACCCGAATAGAAGTAAGCCCGCTGGAAGCTGCGGAGAAAATAGAATGCCTGCGGTACCTAGAGAATGGTATTCGTATGAAGATGGTCGTTACTGAATATATGGGAGTAGAAATAGATACCCCCGAAGATCTGTTGAAGGCACAACAGCTGCTTTCCAAAGACTAAAAGCAGGATAAAGAAAATGCTGCAACGACTATACAACATGAACATTATTGCTATAATCAGGAAAACTTACGGAGGCATTAAACGGGAAGTATGGCTGCTATCGCTGGCCATGCTTATCAACCGTTGCGGCTCTATGGTACTACTGTTCATGAGTGTATACCTTACTCAAAAAATGCACTACTCATATGCTCAGGCCGGTGTGGTGATGGCTATGTTTGGCGCTGGTTCTTTGGTAGGCGCCTTTGTAGGTGGGCGTTTGGTAGATAAAATGGGTAGCAATAGTATTATGGTAGGTAGTTTATTGTTAAGTGCAATCTTCCTGGTGCTGCTCAGTTTTTTGCAACATTATTGGCTCATTGCTATCTGTACTTTTATGGTTACTGCTACAGGCGATGCCTTCAGGCCGGCTAATAACGTAGCTTTGGCAGAGTACACATCAAAGGAGGATTATCCCCGGTCCATAGGCCTCAATAGGTTGGCTATGAACTTAGGTTTCACCATAGGTCCTGCTATTGGCGGTTTCCTGGCCTCGATCAATTACCATTTGTTATTTTGGGCAGATGGAGTTACCTGCGCCCTTTCAGCTTTATTTATTTATAGTTATTTTAATCAAAGAAGGTATCCACGTAAAGTAAAAGAAAACACCGGCACAGAGAAGCCCGGAAGTCCATACACTGATAAGAGATACTTATTTTTCATCTTGATAGCTTGTCTTTACGCGATAACATTTTTTCAAATGATATCAACATTTCCTTTGTATTACAAGCATGATTATCGTTTGAGCGAAGAGCAGATCGGCTGGCTGATGGCGCTTAATGGTATTGGCATAGCTTTAGTAGAAATGTTTCTCATTAGCTATATCAAAAACAGATGGACTAAATTCAACTTCATTACGGTTGGTATTTGTTTGTTGATCGCAGGCTATCTTTTGTACATTGCCTTTCATGGTATCTGGGTATTAGTGGCGGTTATGATCTTATTTACCATAAGCGAAATGCTGGTGATGTCCTTTATGGCAACATATTCGATGGACAGAGGCCAGTCAAAAAGTTTAGGCCAGTATATGGCATTATATTCCATTGCCTGGAGTATTGCCTTGATCCTGTCGCCGGTGGTAGGTTCTTTGCTGATCGAACATTTTGGATTTGTAACTTTATGGGTCGCCATGATCAGTATTTCATTGCTCACCATTGTTGGTATTCGTTATCTAGCTATTCAAAAGAACTAATTTTGCCTCAACAGGAATAAATAAATTATAAAATAAAACACAGGAAATAATATGATGCCGTTTAGAAATTTCAAACTTGTAGGGTATGTAACTTATGGTAGGGGCAGCTTTAACCAGTTGGACGCAACCCTTGCGCCACAACGTAAAGGTAATGCTCCGATGATCTTTTTTGTTGACCATTATTTTGAAAAAGATGAAGCCTTTCTTTCCCGCATTCCTTTGCAGGGAAAAGATAAAGTGGTGATTATAGATGTTACCCATGAGCCTAAAACCACTTACGTAGATGCGATCCGTGATGAACTAAAAACAGAATTTGGCGAAGTAAGTGGCATCATTGGTATCGGTGGCGGAAGTGTGATGGATATGGCCAAAGCTGTTGCATTGATGATGACCAATACCGGATCATCTGCAGATTATCAAGGATGGGATCTGGTAAAAGTGCCGGGTGTTTATAAAGCCGGCATACCGACTATATCCGGTACAGGAGCCGAAGTAAGCCGTACTTGCGTGCTGACAGGCCCTGTGCGTAAACTGGGTATGAATTCTGATTTCACCACATTTGATCAGATCATTCTTGATCCGGAATTGATTCAGAGTGTTCCGGCTAATCAACGTTTTTATACCGCGATGGATTGTTTCATTCATTGTGTGGAATCGCTTAACGGTACTTACCTCAACGCTTTCAGTAAATCTTACGGTGAAAAAGCACAGGATCTTTGCGAAGAAATATTTTTACAGCAAAGTAAATGGACTACAGAGTCTGACGAAAAACTGATGATGGCATCTTATGCCGGAGGGATGAGTATTGCTTATTCGCAGGTTGGGGTAGCGCATGCAGTAAGTTACGGACTGTCCTTTCTTTTAGGAACAAAACATGGCATTGGTAACTGTATCGTATTTGATAAGCTGGAAGAATTTTATCCTGATGGTGTTGCAAAATTTAAGCAAATGGTTAAGCTACATAATATCGATATTCCGCAAGGAATTACCAAAGGTCTTTCTGATGCTGATTTTGAAAAGATGATAGATGTATCTTTAGGTATGGCACCACTCTGGGAAAATGCGTTGGGTACAAACTGGAAGGAACAAATGACCCGGGAACGGCTTCGTGCCCTGTACGAGAAGCTTTAATATATTGTAATTTACCGCTAAAAATGCCGGGTTTGTCGCAAAGTCCGGCATTTTCATGTTAATTAATGTAACTGAATTAAAAATTTGTTAAGTAAGTCGTATTTTTAGCTCCTAATAAAATAATTCAGACTTAACTTATGCTCTTTCGGAAAGGTTATTTAATGGCTGCTCATAGAATATTGCAGTTTAGAGCTTTTGCTCTTGTAATGATCATATTGCTTTTTATTTCGAAACAGGCTTCTGCCAATCACCTGTTTGGCGGAGAATTATTTTATACGCATATCAGTGGCAATACTTATAAAGTTACCATGATACTTTATGGTGATTGCGGAAATGCTTCAGGTGCGTTTGCAAGCCTTCCGACAGCACAGCCCGAAGTTGAAGTGTATAATAGCACAAGCTTTTTTCAGACATTGGTCTTAAGTGCTCAACCCGGTAGCGGAGTTGATGTCACACCTGTATGTCCGGATGAAGCAAATAATACCAAATGTACCAATCCGACTAATACCTTGCCGGGAGTAAAGAAATTCATTTATGCGGCAAATATTACCTTAAACGCTGCATCAACAAGCTGGAAATTCCGGTCAAATGGAATTTTGACCAATAGCAATGCGGGAAGGAGCACTTCTCTCACTAATATTTCCAACCCGGGCCCATCGCTTATGTCTTTGGAGGCGACATTAAATAATGTGATAGGCACCAATTCATCTCCAAGTTATACCACTATTCCTACTCCCTTTTTCTGCATCAATAAACCCCAGGAATACAACCAGGGCGCAGTCGATGCCAATGGGGACAGCCTTTATTTTGCCTTGGTTCCGGGGCTGAATGCCGTTACCAATCCAAGTAGCAATGTGAGTTATATTTCCCCCTATACAGCTACTGCACCATTAGGGTGTTTGCCGGGGAGCTATGCTTTTAATAATAATAACGGGCAGCTTAGTTTTTATCCTAATATACAACAGAATGCGCTTGTGGTAAGCCAGGTTTCAGAATACCGGAATGGTGTCCTGATAGGAACCAGTATGCGCGAAATGACTTTTGTAGTATTGAACAATTGTAATAATAATCCTCCTGACGGAACGATAACTAACCCGGTAAATGGAACGGTTGTAAATGGTACTACCATTAAAACCTGTAAGTTTAACGGTACACTCTCCTTTAATATCAATGCTACAGATCTTGATGGTGATAATATCACTTTAAGTCATCAAGGGCTGCCAACAGGAGCGACGGCTACTATTACCAACAATGGTACACCAACGCCTTCTTTCGCTTTCTCCTGGAATATCACCGGCGTTGCACCAGGTAGTTATACTTTTTATCTCACCTTTAATGATGATGGCTGCCCGCTTTCCAGTAAGCAAACCATTGCTTATACGGTTCAGGTTTTACAAAATCCTGCAATGAGTTATGCTTTGATAGAAGATGCTACCTGCGTTAAAAAAGCAATATTCACTGTTACGCCTATCGGAAGTGATGCCCCTTATACTTTGAATGTAACGCAAGGCACTACCACGGCTTTGGTTGTAAATAATATTACTTCCACCATTACAGATAGTGTTGCTGCCGGAACTTACAATTTCAGGATCACCGGAGCAAATGGTTGCTATAAAGATACCACGATCATTATTACACTGGTTACCGATATTGTTCCCCAGATAAGCTGGACGCAACCTTATTGTCCGGGTGGCAATACTGGTACGATAACAGTAACGGCTACCGGGCCAAATCCTCCAATGCTTTATGCCGTTAATACTTTGCCATATTCCACAACAACTACGTACAGTGGTTTTTCAGCTGGTACACACATTGTTCATATAAAGGATAACCTTGGCTGTATAAAGGATTCAAGTATTACTATAACCAATCCACCGGCTATGGTGCTGACATTAGCTATTAAAAAACCTGTTTGTAGTCCGATAAGTAACGGACAAATAATAGTTACCATTGCCAACGGGACATCGCCTTATCAGTATGCATTGAATACCGGTAGTTATACTGCGTCAAATACTTTTACAAGCCTGGCTACAGGTACTTATATCATTCATGTGAAAGATGTGCATGATTGTGTAAAGGACACTACCATTACTTTGATAGATTCCATGCAGATGCAATTGCAATCTGTAGTAACACAGGCTTTATGTTTTGGTAGCTCGAATGGCACCGTTACCTTGAATCCTTCAGGAACAACGGCACCTTATTCCTATGCTTTGGGTACAGGCACATTTGCTGCCGGCAATACCTTTAACAACCTTGCTGCCGGCACTTATGTATTCCATATTAAGGATCAGAACCAATGTCTTAAGGATACGACAATAACAATAACCCAACCCGCTGTACTGGCTTTTACACTTAATATTACTCCTGTACTTTGCTTTGGAGCCAGTACAGGCATAGTTGCCGTAAATGCCACCGGGGGAACACCCGCATATCAATACGCAAAAGATAGTAACCCTTACCAGACCGGAAGCCAGCTTAACGGCTTAAATGCAGGAACGCACGTTATTCATTTGAAAGATGCCAATAATTGTATCAAGGACACAACAATAACAATAACGCAACCTGCGACTCCTGTAGCATTTGGGACTTTTACCATAACAAATCCTACTTGCGAAGGGTTTACAGATGGTATGGTTGTAATGTCAGCTGGTGGTGGTATAGCGCCTTATCAGTATGCTGCTAATAGCAATAACTTTGGTACATCTCCTACTTTCGGTCAGTTAGGGGAGGGGTCACATACGTTTACTGTAAAGGATAATAACGGCTGTGAAAAAGATACTTCGGTTACGCTAACTGGGTTCCCGCATATTCTCATAGATGGTGTTAGCTTTACAGAGCCCTCTTGCTATGGTTTGAGCGATGGTCAATTTACCATTCAAGCATCCGGTGGTAATCCTCCATTCACTTATCAGTTAGGGGAAAGTGGTGCCTGGAGCTCATCGCCACAGTTTACCAATAAAAATGCTAAGGAATATCTGATCAGGATAAAAGACAATAACCAATGTGTCAAAGACACTTTATTCATGTTTACACAACCTGATTTATTGGTGCTGGATACGATAACTGTTGGTAACGATTGCAATGGGATAGATGACGGAGGTATGATAGAAGTTCTGGCCAACGGCGGCACTGCTCCCTATCAGTATTTCTGGTCGCACGATGTAGGTCTTCATGAAGCTAAAATTACAGGTTTGGTAAATGGGAAATACTACGTAAGGGTTTCCGATGCTCATACCTGTATGGATTCTCTTACGGTTGACATACTATACAATAACTGTTGTACTCCCTATATTCCCAATGCCTTTACTCCTAATGGAGATGGTAAGAATGATAACTATAAAGTGGAGTACAAGGGCGACATGGATCTGAAGGAAATGCATATTTACAACCGTTACGGGCAGCGCATTTTCTCCAGTGCTAACGTAAATAAAATCTGGGACGGAACTTTTAACGGGCAGGTAGTTGATAACGGAACTTACTATTACTACATCAGGATATTGTGTGGAAATGTCCGTAAAAAAGAACTGATTTTTAAAGGAGATGTGACACTGATACGATAAACTTTTAGTTACTCTTATAACATACCGTAGTGGCATATCAGACGATAGCTGCTACGGTATATTTTATTCCGTTAATCTCAGCAGAATCGCCAATCTTGCAACCCATAAGCTTTTTACCCAGTGGCGATTGTGGCGATAATGCAAAAACGGTTTCGCCATCAATAATTGCCTTACCTATACTGGCAGAGATATATAACCAACCACGATCTGTTTTTACCAATGCGCCTGGTACAACTTTGCCGCTAATATGAATCCCTGAAAAGCTTTGCAATTCTGCTTTTTGTTGCAACAATACTTCAAGCTGCCTGCTGGTATTTTCCTGCTCTATATGAACAAAAGCTCTTGCTGTTTCGTGTTTATCACCGGCAGTACTTTTGGTTTCATTCTTCAGACTTTCCTGCAGGTCATCAAGCTTTTGGCGGATAGCAGATATTTTATCATCAAGCAATTCCATAAAATGTTGATGCACGTTATCTTTAAAAGTATTCATTTTAGATATTAAGATTGTTCTGCCCCATTATCGGAAAGTGCTTGCAATGTCGTTAAGGTCTTTGGCCTTAAACTGTTTAGTAGCGCGGCTATCCAGGTGAAAGAAGGTAACACGATAAGGACTATCTTTTATGTGTTTACCAATATAGGTGCCAATTTCTTCCAGATCCTTTTTATCCGGTTCTTCAAATCTTATCTCTTGTCCTTTTTTAAAACGGTAACCACTTACAACAATATCCTGCACTATGAGGTAAAGGTTATCGTCTTTTTGCTCAATATTCGAACCAGTAAAATCCGATTTTGAAATATTGTAAGTTATTCCTTTAAACCGGGAATGTTCAAATAGAGCTGCCCAATGATATACAGGCAAAGCTACATCTAACGGTAAAGGATAGATGCCAAGATGCCTTAAATAATCTTTTGCTTCCAGAACCTCCAGTATAGAGTTGTGGCCTCCGTAGCGGGTAAGGTTGCCCATATTATATACCATCAGCATGCCCCTGTCTACCGGTGGAATGCCGCTGGTTGTGGTAAACTTAACCTGGTGTAATCTTATAGTGCAGGACAATAATTTTGTACTAAAATAAGCTTCCGATTTTAATTGTTTCAACAAACTAAAATAAACCTGCGCTGAATTTTTTGTCCAATCACAATCTATCTGGATCTCTTTAGGATGAAGATTATATTTTGTACAAAGACCGCGGACAAGAGCATGTATATGGGTCGATAATTCAGCCACATCTTTCTCTTGTAATCTTGTAAGGCAAGCCTGTGTAATATAAACTACCGGAATGTATTGTGAAGAATTGTCTTTTATGCTATCAGCCTTCAAGATGCCTACTGGTAAAGCCTTTTGCAGGTTCGGGTTCCAGTCCACGTCGAATAAGCGTAAGTAAATAGTTGATGCACCTGTACCTTTAAGGATGGATTCTTCTTCCGCGTTCACCTGTAGGTTTGTCTTCCAATAATAGAAAGCGGTAATGATTTTATGCTCTTTCTTTGTTGTGCATTTTTGAAAAAGGCACAACAATAAAATGCCCGGAATTAAGAATAATATCCGGGCAATATTTTTAGAGAAAATGTGTTTTCTTAAGATCATTTATTTGCTTAAGTGCATGCTTCTTTCTTTGTACAAAGTACGGAACCACGGATCGCGAAGATCTTTGATAAAGCGGATCGCCTCACCTGTACTCTTCATTTCTGGCCCCAGTTCTTTATTTACATTAGGGAATTTATCGAAGCTGAATACAGGTTCTTTAACTGCATAACCTACCAGGTTCTTCTCAATGGTAAAATCCTTAAGTTTCTTATCACCCAACATGATCTGTGTAGCAATATTCAGGAATGGAACACCGTAAGCTTTAGCTATAAACGGTGTGGTACGGCTTGCACGAGGATTAGCCTCAATCACAAAAACCTTACCATCCTTGATCGCGTACTGAATATTGATCAGCCCTCTGATGTCCAATTTCAACGCAATCTTTTTGGCTATGTCCACCATCTCTTCTACTTCCAGCTTACCCAGGTTGAATACCGGTAATACTGAATGGCTATCACCACTATGGATACCGGCCGGTTCGATATGTTCCATGATACCCATAATGTGCACCTCTTCACCATCGCATATCGCATCGATTTCTGCCTCCTGGCAACGATCCAGGAAATGATCGATCAGAATTTTATTGCCGGGCAAATGTTTCAACAGGCTTAATACACTTTTTTCCAGCTCATCATCATTGATCACGATACGCATACGCTGTCCGCCTAATACATAAGAAGGACGCACCAGTACAGGATAGCCTACTTCGTTGGCTACTTCTATAGCATCGTCTGTTGAAAATGCTGTACCGTATTTAGGGTAGGGGATGTGTAATTCTTTAAGCAAATCGCTGAAGCGGCCACGATCTTCGGCTATATCCATATTATCAAAGGAAGTACCAATGATCCTGATGCCTTTTTCATGAAGGCGCTTAGCCAGTTTCAATGCAGTTTGGCCACCTAACTGTACGATTACACCTTCAGGTTGTTCGTGCTCGATGATCTCCCAGATATGTTCCCAGTAAACGGGTTCAAAATACAGTTTATCTGCAATGTCAAAATCCGTTGAAACTGTTTCGGGATTACAATTGATCATAATTGCTTCATAGCCGAGTTCCTTAATGGCAAGGAGGCCATGCGTGCAGCAATAATCAAATTCAATGCCTTGTCCTATACGGTTTGGACCGCTTCCTAGAACAATAATTTTTTTCTTTTTAGAAGGAATGGATTCGTTCTGTAACATTTTAATTTATATGGTTCACTGTTCTGTTATCTCTATTGTTGCAAACAACACTCTTATACACCTACCATCAATGGCATCAACAACATCAACAGATCTTCATTTTCCGATTTTTCAACCGGGCGATAAATACCTGCGCGTGATGGCATGCTCAGTTCCAGTTTGATCTCTTCACCTTCCATGTTATTCAGCATCTCGATCAGTAAGCGTGCGTTGAAAGCAATCTTCATATCGTCACCGGTATATTGGCAGTTCAGTTGTTCCTTTCCTTCGTAAGAAAAGTCTATGTCCTGCGCGCTGATACTAACTGTATTGCCTACGATATCGAATACCACCTGGCTGGTGCTTTTATTAGCAAAGATGCTTACACGACGTAGTGAACTGATCAGGTCTGCACGATTGATGGTAAGATTAAATGGATTGTCAGCAGGGATTACCGCTTTATAAGGAGGGAACTTTCCTTCAATAAGACGGCAACTCAGGCGTATTTTATTGTTCTGGATAAAAAGGTGACTGGCGTTGTAAGAAACTTCCAGTGGGCTTTCATCAGAAGGGATAATATTTTTAAGTTGTTGCAATGGTTTGCGTGGTACAATAATACCGCCCTCTTCAGGACAATTAATATCGTTACGCGTTAGCTTTACCAGGCGGTGCGCATCAGTGGCTACAAAGGTAATACCATCGGTTGCCAGTTCGAAAAATACACCCGTCATGGCAGGGCGTAAAGTATCGGTACTGGTGGCAAATAATGTTTTATTGATGGCTTCGGCAAGGCGTACAGAAGGCAAAGTAAAAGAAGTCGCATCGTTAGGTTGCGGCTCTTTCGGATATTCATCTGCTTTCTCTCCACCTATTTTATATTTACCGGTATTGCTCGATATTTCTATAGAGTTGTCCTCTTTATTGATGGTAAAATGTACCGGCTGTTCAGGCAGGTTTTTCAGATATTCCAGCAGAATTTTGGAAGGAATGCAAATGCGGCCGGTTCTGGCATCGCCATCAGTATCAGTCAGTTCGCGCTGGATCTCCATCTGCACTTTGATCATTGTTTCCATGTCGCCGCCCGTGAGGGTCAGGTTATTGCCATCCAGTTCGAATAAGAAATCTTCGAGGATGGGAAGCACCACATTAGCGCTGATAATACCGCCTACAAGTTGTAAATTTTTCAACAGAGAAGTTGAGGAAACAATAAAGTGCATAATTTGATATAGAATTAATTATTGCAAGGGTTTTTAAATCGGCGACAAAGATAGCTTTTTTGGCGGTACGTAGGTTTACATTTTGGCCCGGGATTTCAAAAAAAACTTAAATAAAAATTTGGCAGAAAGAAATTTACGTTTACCTTTGCACTCCTTTCGACAACGAAGTAATTCAAACCGAGTAGAAATGGTGCGGTAGCTCAGTCGGTAGAGCAAAGGACTGAAAATCCTTGTGTCGCCGGTTCGATCCCGGCCCACACCACCAGAAAGGTAAAAGCCACTCGTGAGAGTGGCTTTTTTTATATGCACAAATTGATTGTTATTTAGTAGCTTATCTTTGAATCCCCATTTAGTTGTTTAATCACTTTTCTTGTTTGTTTTAGGTTCTACTTTATTATTTGCTTCCATTGATTGAGAATGTAAAAAGAGTTTGTCGTGTTGCTTGGACTTGTTGATTGTAATGTTGTAAAAGTCCTGTTGAAAAAAATTGACGGTTCGTTTTTGAATTCCTTAAAATATTCTGCGGCTACTTTCCCGTTGAAGAAAACTTTATTGATATTCGGGTATTTTGCGAAGAATGATTTAAAGTCGTTATGAATTTGGTTTAATATGGCTCTATCTAAACTTCCTTTTCTGTCGCAAAATTTAAGAACATCCCAAAGGGCAATATTATTTTCCGATAATAATTTTTGTTTTGTTTCATAGTCAGTATAAACTACTTCATCACATTTCCACTCTTGTGAGCAAACACGAAACACTATGTCCCAAAAAAGATTGTCGGGATGTCCGTAATACTGTTTCGCCTTCAAGGAAGCAACGCCTGGCATAGTTCCAAGAATTAAAACTGTTGATTTCTCATCTACTATTGGCTCAAAGGATTCTATTTGCATTAATCATTTATATTTTTCTATATTATCAAGATTTATAAAAGTGTAACTACTCAAACCATATTCTCTCATATAGCTGTCAAGTCGTTCATCTCTTTCTGCGCCTACTTCAAATGGTAATGGAATGTCCATTACGATATTGTCATTTATAGGGCTGATAAATCTTGCTGTTTGATTTTTAGAGTCTATCTTAAATCGTTTGCCTGCCTTACAGCTAATGATATCATAAACAATAGAGTAAAGGTTTGTACCACTATCATTTAAAAGGATTTTTAGCTTATCAGAATTCCAAACATTAAAAATAAGTTCTTGCGAATTCATAAAATCGTATGCGTTTTTGTGCCATACACAAGAGCTGCCAAAGTAATCGAACGGTGGACTTGCAAATCCTGATTGTCCTTCGTTGAAAAACATTTCCCAAAGTGCAAATGCTCCTAACCATTTATGCTGATTGTTTATTTGTTCGGAGAAATGAGAAGTGTTGCGACTTGTTAAGTAGTCCCACGGATGATTGTTAATAGTTATCTGTGGCCGCTTTGCTTCAAGCAGTCCTGCTTTGACTTCATCGTTCCACTTGAAAATAATTATGCCATCAACACCATTTTCATTTTCAACTCTTGGTCTAACGGTTTGGGAGTGGCAAGGAATTCGAAGGTGTCTGCTAAGTTCATCTCTTATTCGGGTTGATAAAGCTGACACATAATCTCTTTCCGAAACAAGTATTCCTCTTTGCAATTCTTGTCGGCAATGCAAATCAATCTTTGAACAGTAGTAAGCAACAATATCTGCTATTCCAAAATTCCCGAACATAATTTTGTTTATTGATATTTCAAATTGGGCTTTTGTTAGTTCGTTTCTTGCTGTAAGTTTCAAATTAGCAGTTTCCTAAGCATTTCAGGTAACTCATAAATGTACAGCATCACAGATTTTCATACCAATCCAAAACATAATCAGCTACCTTTTCCCAGCCCGGTTCCCCACAAATGAAATGACTTTTGCCTTCAAATATTTTTACATCAACACGGCTATTTTCATCCTTATACCTACCGGCTATTGTTTGTGTAAGATTGGGTGGAAAAATATGATCGCTACCACCACCTACAAATAAGATTGGCGAATGAGGTTTCTTAAAATCAATATTTGAAAAAGAGTTTAACACTAACTGACGACTAACTTTATAACTTTCAGGTACCGCCAGTTTTTCAAATGCTTTTTCTTTCTCCACATCCGGTAGTGTATTGAAAAAGGAGTAATCGTACCATTTACGGCTACCCATAAAATATTTATTAGAAGAAAAAAATCCAAAGGCGGGTAATACCGTTTTAAGTGTTTGAAATGGTGGAAAAACATTTTTCGGTGGAGCTCCATCAATGCTTACCCCAGCTATTCCTTTTCCCATTTCTACCAATTTCAATGTGGCCATTCCTGCCATAGAATGACCAATGATTAATGGCTTTTCAGGTAAGGTGTCTATTAATGTAGCGATGTTGTTTACAATATCGATAAACCCGGTTTTAACAAGATCAGGATGAACTTTTGCCCTCAGCTCAGCAGGATTGCCATCGTGTCCGGGGTTTGCCGGTGTATAAACTTTATATCCCTTTTGTTCATAGTAATGTTTCCATTCTGTCCAACAAATGTTGTTCACGAAATTTCCATGAATGAGTACAATGGTTTTTGATTTTGTCATGATTTTTGGGTTTAAAATTTATAGAAATATTTATCCTATGGGTGTTTTTACTGTACACAGCGTTGGAAGCTTGATCACGTGATAGGATTTGTAAACCGTCAGCCCGTAACCGCTGTTAAATTTATAAATAAAAGTTCATATAGCGACAAAAATCGCTATGAAAGCGACTTTTGTAATTCTTCGTAACCCGGTTCCTTAGCCCAGCTCAATCACCTGTTCGATCTGTACCTGCTCTAGAAAATAAGTATCATGAGAAACCACGATAAGGGTACCATGATATTCATTAATTGCATTGGTTAAGATCTCAATGTTTTGAATATCCAGGTTGTTAGTTGGTTCATCCAATATAATCATATCAGGAGCCTGGCTTTTAATAGTGAGGCAGCATAATATCAACCGCATTTTCTCTCCTCCGCTAAGTGCTTCACAAGGTTTGTCCCAATAGGTTTTAGTAAATAAAAAGCGGTTCAAGCGGCTCTTTACTTCATGCTCCTGTAAATGACCGGTATTGAACTGTTGTGCCTGTTCGTAAACGGTAAGCCTGTTGTCAATCAACGAATAATCCTGATCAATATAAATAGCCTTAACGTCATCAGCCCGGTACAGATTTCCGGCTAAAGGCTGAAGCTCACCTAGTATCATTTTTATTAGCGATGTTTTTCCTGATCCATTTACACCTTTGATGGCAACGCGGTCATCGCTGATAATTTGAAAAGCCAACGGCTCCTTCCAGAGCAACTGATCGTTGTATCCGTAATTAATATTTTTAGCGGTGATTAGTATTTTCCCCTTGTGCAACGCAGACTTGTCAAAGCCCATTTTCATTTTATCCTTATCGGGTAAGGCCTTGCGTAATTGATTGATCTCTTCTGCAATAGCATTTGTTTTTTCAGTATGCACATCCTTCATACGTGAAGTGCTTTTTTCTGCATTGTTCAGCAAGGTGTTCATAGATATAGTAGGCAGGCCTGCTTTTTCCTGCTTTTTCTTACCACGGGCATCCAGTTTTTGTTGCCGCTCCAACGATTCCCTTTCTACTTCTTTGGCTTTGCGCATGGCTTTTTCTTTATTCCTTAAATCTTCACTCAGTGCATTTTCTTCTACCGCTTTTTGCGTAGCATAAAAATCATAATTACCACCATATATGGTTATGCCCCGCTTGCTGAGTTCATAAACTGTGTTAAGCAGATTGAGTAATGTTCTATCGTGGCTCACTACAACCAGTGTGTTCGTGGTTGTTTGTATATAATCGTAAAGAATGGCTCTGCTCAAAGTATCCAGATAATTGCTGGGCTCATCCAGCAGCACAATCTGAGGCTCATGAATGCTAATACCGGAAAGAAATACTTTTGTTTTTTGTCCGCCACTTAATGTTCCCATCTTTTGAGCCAGGTCAAGGCCATCAAGCTTCCAGTGCGATAAGGCTGCGTTACATCGTTCTTCAATGGTCCAGTCATCGTTCAGTAATGTGAGGTTTTTTTCTGTTACATCACCATCCAGAATAGCCCTTAGCGCAGTTAGTTTGTCTTCAATACGAAGTGCCTGTGCAATGGTATAGTCATTGAACTGGCCAAAAAGCTGAGGTATATAATAAGGCCTGGAATCTGCTTGTACAGAACCATTTGACGGTTGTAAGTTGCCGGATAAAATGTTGAGCAGGGTAGATTTTCCAACACCATTATTGCCGATTAATGCAATTTTGTCCTGCTTATTGATTGTAAGATTTATGTGGTCAAACAATAAATCTTTATTGGGATGCGCGTACGCAATATTTTGTAGAATAAGCATAAAAATTTCTTCTTCAAAAAGTTAACAATCAAAGTGCCTGGAGCACTTTGTTATTTTACCGAAAAGAAATTTTTGTCTACATGAATACGTGCCTCTAATTGAGGAAGCAAAGATAGTGATTAATCAATAAAGCAAGATAGGATACATGATTAAATGTGCTACCTTACCAAACCCTTGCCCTTACTTACCCATTTATTATTTTTGATACTAAAACGATAGGGCAGATAGGCATCATCGTCCGCGTAAGATACCCCCACACGACTACCAGTTAATATCTTATCCTCAGGTATTTCACCGGCATCTTCAACCCATACCTTATCGCCGGTCAGGCTTTCTCCATTAAGAAGGGAATTAATGCCGAGGGCTTTACTTAAACTACCAGGACCTGCAGTAAATAGTGGAGGCGTTTTTCCATACCGTACCCTCATCATATCTATACCATCCACAGGCTCTATAGCTCTTATCAATACTGCATGAGGCACATCAGCCACATTGGTAATGACATTGAAGAGGTAATGAATGCCGTAACATAAATATACATAAGCCACACCGCCAGGCATGTACATAATCTCAGTACGTTTGGTACGACGGTTATTCCAGGCATGCGAGGCTTTATCATTAACACCGGCATATGCTTCTGTTTCTGTAATGATGCCCGAAGTACGAACTCCGTCAAGCTGTGTAACCAATGTTTTGCCCAATAACTGTTTTGCTGTTTTAACTACATCTTCCTGCTGATAAAATGCTGTGCCAAGTTTATCCATCGTAATATAAATCTGTGTATTGAAAATTGAAATTACAGGCTTTGTTCTTTAATCTGAAAATAAATAATTGAATTAATTGAATAAAGTAGAGTTTGGTTTTTATAGTTGGAGTCAGAAAAAAGCGCCCTGATTTTCACAGGACGCTTTTTATAATTATGTATTGTACACTAAGATTAAATGCTTACAAAGACGGTATCGCAACAGGCTTTGTAAACTTTACTATGCCAAGCCATTTCATTAAAAGAATAACGGGATAGATAGGGTCGATCTCGTGCCAGCGTTTGCCAAAATTAATAGCCGACGGACGCTTGTGGTGATTGTTATGATACGATTCTCCCAGCATCAGAAAGTCCACAAAAAGTAAGTTATGTGAAGTGTTCCTAAGTTTGAAATTAATGTATCCAACCTTATGTGCAAACCAATTAATGATTGCTCCATGAAATGGCCCCATCAGAATAACGATAGGTAGTAATAAAAATAACCAGAACGATGATGCAAACAGAATAAAGAAAGTCAGGTAAAGCGCTAACCACAACACTTTCGAGACCATAGAGTTAGCCCATTTGTCAAAGCCTTTCCATTCCGGGAGATTTTTGGTAAAACGTTCTTCAACAGGTATTGTTCCGTTTACAATGCCGGAATAAATATTCTTTGTCCGCCACATCATACTGAAAATATTGGAAGAGAAAGCCGGCGAATGCGGATCTTGTTCTGTATCCGTATAAGCATGATGCATACGGTGCATGATAGCATAGGCACGTGGACTCATGTAAGATGATCCTTGTGTTATATATGCAAAGATGAAAAAGAAGCGTTCCCAGAACTTGCTCATTTTAAAAGAACCATGTGCTGCATATCTGTGCTGGAAGAAGGTTTGCGAGAATAGGGACAAGTACCATAGGCTCACAAAAAAGATGAGTATAATCATAAAATGATTTTTAGCTGTAATAAAAGAAGAATGCAGGAATGAATTTAATGGGACCACCGGGAGCGATAAAAAAGGGTGGTAACTTTAGAATGGAACTACTGAATTCTGATATAAGGTGAAGATAGCGCATCTATAGTTAAGGACAAGCCAACACTAATGCTGTAGCGGCTATAGGCCCATAGGTAAAGGCCATTACGATAACGTAATGACCTTTAAATCTTAGTACTATGTGCACTTCGAAGAGGGAAATGATTATAGGTTTACTATAACTTGATTTCCTGATCGGATGTACGTTGACCTTTATAATATTTTTTACGAAACCAGAAAGCTACATTTACCAAAGCTATCAGTGCAGGTACTTCAACAAGCGGCCCGATCACTCCGGCAAATGCTTGTCCGGAGTTGATGCCAAATACACCTATAGCAACTGCGATGGCTAGTTCGAAGTTATTGCCGGTGGCCGTAAAAGCAATAGAAGTGCTTTTAGAATAATCTGCACCAAAGTAACGGCCAGCAAAGAAACTAAGCACAAACATGATGCCGAAGTAAAGTACAAGAGGTATCGCGATACGCACTACATCCATAGGGATCTTAACGATAAGGTCGCCTTTAAGACTGAACATAACAACTATGGTAAACAGAAGAGCAATCAAAGTAATAGGGGAGATGAGCGGAATGAATTTGGTCTGATACCATTCTTCACCCTTCACCTTAATTAAAGTATAGCGGCTAATAATACCCATAGCAAAGGGAAGGCCAAGATAATGCCTACACTCTCTGCTATCTGCCCGATAGAGATATTAACCTCCAATCCTTTTAAACCAAACAATGGTGGTAGTATCGTGATAAAAACATAAGCATAGACGCTGTACAGCAATACTTGAAATATACTGTTTAAAGCAATTAGACCTGCGCCATATTCACGGTCTCCTTCAGCGAGTTCGTTCCATACTACTACCATAGCAATACATCTTGCAAGTCCGATAAGAATAAGGCCTACCATGTATTCGGGGTAATCTCTCAACAAAGTAATTGCCAGAACAAACATCAAGATAGGGCCAATGATCCAATTCAGAAACAGGGATGCAGTAAGCACTTTTGTATCCCTAAAAACCTTTCCCATATTTTCATACTTCACCTTGGCTAGTGGCGGATACATCATCAGGATTAAACCAATGGCCAGTGGTATATTGGTAGTTCCGCTGGAAAAGGAATTGATAAACGTAGCAGATGAAGGAAAGAAATGGCCTATGCCAACGCCTATGGCCATTGCCAGAAATATCCATAAGGTAAGATAACGGTCCAGGAAGCTTAAACGCTTTCGCTCACTGGCTGGTGCACAATCATTTGCTGACATGGTTTGGTTTTAAATACTCATTTACAAATGATTGACTATAATCTTTGATCATTTGACGTACCGTTCTGAACTGTTCTTTTATCTCTTCTGGTGTTCCTGTAGCTTTTGCAGGATCAGGGAAATTGTAGTGCAGTTTAACAGCATTGGTAGGAAAATAAGGACAGCTTTCCTTTGCATGATCACATACGGTAATTACAAAATCAAAATCTACATCGCGATATTCATTGATGTTGTTGGAAGTGTGGCCTGAAATATCAATCCCGTCTTCTTGCATCGTCTCTATGGCTTTGGGGTTTACACCGTGTGTTTCAATGCCTGCGCTATATATTTGCGCAGCATCGCCTGCAAAATGTCTTAAGTAGCCTTCTGCAATCTGGCTGCGGCAACTATTCCCTGTACAGAGTACTAATACTTTTTTCATTAATTAATTTTTAATGGCTTTGAGATGTATTTTTTCGTTAGCAGCAGCCACTCCCCGGCGTACAGCAAGCAGCGTCTGCAGCTAAATTTGCAAGTTCAATTTTTTCCTTTTTTTCTACTGCTGCAGGTGCGCAACATTCTTCGCCTGAAGCCGTTGTGCCGCAGCTTCCCCCACGATCAATGGCTTTGCATTGCGTATAGTCAGGTGTTAAATTCACGATCAGGTTTTCACCATCATTAATGAATTCAGCAGGATACATTTGACGGGTATCAAACTGTGCATTACCGAATTCAATTTTTACAATGCCTTTTGAGTTCAGCTGCAATTTCGATTCTACGATATCGATAATTTTCAAAGCCTTATTTACTTCCATCGCCCTGCCGGATTCTTTTTGCGAAGGCTCCCAAAGTTGTACAATAACCTCTGTCCAGGAGTTCATCACACCGCCGCAATCCACTGATACTATTGGCGCTTGTTTGATCTCAGTAATGTGGTACGACGCATCAACCCATTTGTGTTCTGCGTACTGGAATTGAAGTATCAATTCTTGATTTTCCTGTAGTCTGGACTTAAATTCCTGCCAGCTCATTGTTTGTATAGTATTCATGTTATATTGCTATTTAATGATTGATATGTTTAAATTTTTTTAGCAACAGGATGTGTTCTCCTTATATGACCCAAAGAAGGCAACCATATTGGTTTTGAGTAATTTCCAGGCTTTCGGATCTATGCAATAGCAAACTCTTACTCCTTCTATGGTACCTTGTATAATGCCTGCATTTTTCAATTCTTTTAAATGCTGTGAAATGGTAGGTTGAGCAAGACCAAGCTCTTCTACCAACTCGCCACAAATGCAAGCATTAGCTCCGATGATGGATTGAAGAATAGCAATGCGAGCCGGATGTCCCAATGCTTTCATCATGGTTGCCAATTGATTTTGCTCTTCTGTAAATATTTCTGTTTTGGTAAGTCCCATTTGTTCTATTCTGTATTACATTGCAATATTACGATTGATCATTTTAAGAACAAAATTTTTCTTCGCAGAGTATTCAACGAACTAGCTTGTAAGATTAACATTCTTGCTTAATAGCATACCCCCATAATTATGGGGGCAGGAATCCACAATATTTTAAGATATATTTGCTAAGAAAGTTCTATTATTTATGCATCATGGATTTTTTTAAAGAGCTAACACAAACATATGAATCGATTTATCCCCCTGTTAATTTTAATTTTCCTATTCTCATTTACAACCTTCGCACAGGTTTCTGTAACAGCCACTGGTGGCACATTAGGACCAACAGTCTACACTAATTTTACAACTGCATTTACTGCAATTAACAGTGGTACACACACCGGTAGTATTACGGTTCAGGTTACAGCAAGTTTTTCAGAGAGCAGTACCGCCGTGTTAAATGCCAGTGGTAGCGGATCTGCCAGCTACACATCTGTTCTGATTAAGCCAGCTGCAAGCGTAAGTCCTGTAATTACCGGTACGGCAGATAACTCTGCTTCTATCAAACTGAATGGTGCAGATAATGTAACTATTGATGGATCTAATAATGGTACCACCAGTAGAGACATGACTTTCCAAAACAGCAATTCATCAGGATCAGGAGCGGCTTGTAACATATGGCTGGCCAGCAGTAGCACAGATGGAGCTACAAATAATGTTATTAAAAACTGCAAGATCCTCGGATCAAGCTACACCCTTGGGGCGCCATATATGGGTGTATGTATTCATAGTAGTTCGGGAACACTGACAGGGTATTGGCTGGCGGGCGCTCTTACTACGGGAGCCAACAGTAATAACCTGATCCAGAACAATCTTTTTAACGCAGCTAATGCTGCAGTTGTATTTAATGGTGGTGCAACAATGGGTGAAACGGGTAATCAAGTAATAGGTAATGCCATTGGAGATATAACTTCAGTGACAAACAGGAAATTTACAAACGTTGGTATATTCCTACTGAATCAGACAAATTTTACCATCAGCCAAAATACTATTACCTGGCAAAATGCTACAAACATAAATGTAACTCCGGGAGCAATATCGATAGGGGCCGGCTGTACAAATGGTACCATAAGCAGGAATACAATCAGCAATATACGCTTCACCACTACACCTACGGAAGGCGGTATTGTTCTGAACTCATCAGCCAGTGCTAATATTAATGTGAATAACAATTTCATTTCGGATGTAGCGTCAACCGGTTCTGCCACTGTGGCCAATAATGCTTACGGCATTGCTATTCTTGGAGGAAGTGGTTACAATCTGGCATACAATTCTGTTAATATGAATACCGATCCTACTACTACTGCAACCGGCTACCAGGCTGCATTGTATTTAGGCTCTGGTGCTACAGTGCTGAATATCCGCAACAATTTATTTATCCATACCGGTGCCAATACTACTAATAAATTCAGTGTGTATGCGGTAAACTCAAACCCTGCCAGTTCCGTAATTGATTATAACGATTATTATACTACAGCATCTGCATTGGGTTATGCTGGAGCTAGTCAAACTGCATTGGCTGATATTCAAACCAATTTGCAAAACGGACTTAATCATTCTAAGAATGTGCTACCTGTATTTGTATCTCCTACTGATCTTCATCTTGTAGCAAGCAATGCAAGCAACCTGGCCAACATTTCAGGTGCAGGTACAGCTATAACGGGTGTAACCATAGATATTGATGGAACGGCACGCCCGACTTTACCTACTATTGGCGGCCATGAACTGGCTGCTCCATCCTGTATTCCTCCAGGTTCACCTACAGCTACCAGTATTACAGCTACCAGTGCATCTCTGAATTGGACACAGACCGGCACACCTCCGCAATGGCAGATCAAGTACGGAGCAGCAGGGTTTAATCCCGCTACTGCAGGCACTTCTATCTTTACCCCTACCAAACCTTATCTATTAAATCCACCGCTCACTGCCTCCACTTCGTATGATTATTATGTGCGCGCCGTTTGCAGTGCCGGCGATACGAGTGCATGGTCTGTGGTTACTAATTTTACAACTAATTGTAATGCACCATCGGTTGTCAGCAAAAAAGATAGTTTCAATTGCGGGCCCGGCGTGGTTAACCTTGAAGCTACTACAACTGCAGGTTCCAGCATCAAATGGTATGCCAACGCTACTGGTGGCCCTGCATTGGCAACAAGCAATACTTTTACAACACCCTCAATCGCTGCCACTACTACTTATTATATATCGGCTGTAAGCGGTACTTGTGAAAGCTTGCCCCGTACCGCTGTGGTGGCCACTATCAGATCTATACCTGTAGTTAATATCGGTAACGATACAACAATATGCCCTGGCGTTTCTTATACATTAAATGCTGCTACAGCAAATGCTACTTATGCATGGAGTACAGGAGCAACTACACCAACGATCACTACAAATGCAGCAGGTACTTATTCCGTTACTGTTACCGTAAATGCTTGCAGTGCTTCCGATACAAAATTGATTACACCCGGTGTAGTGCCTGTTAATAACCTAGTCGCAACCACAAATCTTTGTTCTGGTGAAACAGTAACCCTGAACGCAGGTAACACAGGAAGTACTTTTCTCTGGACTCCGGGAGCCGCCACTACTCAAACGATTAATGTAACTGCCGGCGGAACTTATGCCGTACAAGTTAAAAGTACAGATGGTTGTGTGATTAATAGTTCAACCAATGTTATCATCCGCCCCTTGCCTGTAGCAGCTTTGGGTAATGATACCAGTATCTGCAACGGAGCTCAGATCACATTAGATGCTGGCAATCCCGGTTATAGTTACTTATGGAATACGGGCGCTATCAGTCAGACCATTACCGTAACAGATTCCGGTACTTATTCTGTTACTGTTACTACACCTTATAATTGCGTTAATACGGAAGATAAGCATGTTGCCTTTCTGCCGGCCCCTTATGTAGAGGGTTTTAACTTCATCCCGTTATTTTACGAAGAGTTGGGTAAAGTGAAATTCTCCCCACTGAATCCGACTTCTGTAAATACACATAAATGGGACTTTGGAGATGGTAGTCCTACATCAACACAAGTAAATCCTGAACATATTTATGCAAGCAGCGGACAGTATAATGTAACCCTTACCGTATACAACGGTTGTGGCAGCTATAATGTCAGTCTTATTATTAACGTTAGCCTCAATACGGGTATCGTAACATTAAGCAATGGCCAGGCGGTTGTGAATATCTATCCAAACCCTGCAAACCAGGCAGTATCTATCGAAAACAAGACTATCGATATTAAGATGAAAGAGATAATGGTATTCAATACATTGGGAGCTATGGTATATCGTAATAATGCTAACAGTGATCAGCAACATCAGTTGTCTGTCTCTGAATTTGCATCTGGCATGTATATCATCCGGATTGTAACGGACAAAGGATTTATTGTCCGGAAATTTGAAGTCAGGAAATATTAATACTGCGATTGAATTATGTTGTAGAGACGTTGCATGCAACGTCTCTACGTGTTTAAAATAGTGTGAGACGCGGTAGATCGCACCTTTGCACACGACAAAAAAAAATGGCGCTGTTTACAGCGCCATTTTTTTTGTCGTGAAAATATTACGCATCTATTCTTATTGTTTTCCGGAAAGCTTTGCCCTTTGCATCAGTTCCCGAAATTTGCCATTGTACATTATCCAATATTATATCGCAGGGTTCATCGTTGGCATTACGTACTCCTTTTATTTCCTTCATCCAGCTTTGAATGGTACGGCTATTAGTACGTCTTTTGCGCAACTCGCGATCGGTTGCATTTTTAATTTTATTATTATTGACCTGGGCATAACCAATATTATTAAGGCTGCTAAGGCTTATAGTAGCTGTAGTACCCGACTGTGAGGCCGGTACTGTGTTCCATCCTGATGTATATAGACCCAGGTCTCTTAAATCAACCGAACCCAGATTTGATTTAAGCATCAGGCGGGATTGATAACGCTGT
Organism: Taibaiella sp.; assembly: GCA_041660405.1. Taxonomy (GTDB): domain Bacteria; phylum Bacteroidota; class Bacteroidia; order Chitinophagales; family Chitinophagaceae; genus Taibaiella. The sequence goes on from JBAZWL010000007.1 coordinate 64,335, forward strand.
TTTATAGTTGCATTTTTTACACCGTAAATATATAGTTTAGACGAGCTAATATTGCCAGAACGGAGCGAATAAGTAAGACCATCTTCTCTTTCCGGATTCTGCTTGCGTGCATCTTTTGCCTGCAGCCCGGCCATAACTATTTTAGCCTCGCCAAAGTTTATGGTGTATCCGGCTACAGTCTGCTCTTTGGTAGGTGCTACTGCAGTATCGCGGATTGCAGCTTCTTTATTCTTTTTAGGTGTGGGAACTGTAGTGTCTATATTTAATCGTTGTGTGGGAACAAGATCCATCACTTCATCCTTCAGGTATTGTGAATCTTTTTCTGTTACAATAGTTGAAGAATCACCAAGTTTAATTGGTTCTCGATTCCGGGTATCCGAATTATTTCCACAGGAAGATATAAGCAATATTGTGCCGGAGATAATACAAAGGGTATGGTTTTTCAACGTAGTAAAATTTGTGCTAAGGTACTATTTGTAAGCTTTTTCCCAAATGAGTAAGCTCGGTTCAGTGCATAATATTTGTTTTAAGAGTGAATGAGCATAAGCGATTGCAACGTTTTCCACAAATCGTGGATACGTTTTAACCCCGTGTTTACCTTGTTTTATGCATAAAACTCTACCTTTGAGTATTAATTTTTTATTAAAAAAATATGGTTAAAGGAATTCTGGTTTCTGTAGGCGGATCTGAAGATAAAGGTACTAATCTGGAAGAAGGCGTCATTAAGAGAAACAACCTCAATTTTTTTGAGATCGGCATATTAAAAACCATTACAGGATTGCTTCAGGGCCCCGAAAGCCGTATTGAGGTAATTACTACAGCAAGCTCTATTCCCGAAGAAGTTGGTCAGAACTATAGAGACGCTTTTACCAAATTGGGCTATATGAATGTGGGTCATCTGGATATCCGAAATAGAGAAGATGCTCAAAACCCTGACTATATTCAACGGGTAAAAGATTGCGCCTGTCTTATGTTTTCGGGCGGTAACCAACTCCGGTTATCTTCTATATTTGGAGGCACTGAAATTCTTGACATCATTAAGCAACGTTACGAAGAGGAACATTTTGTTATTTCCGGAACAAGCGCAGGAGCTATGGCTATGAGCAATACCATGATCTATGAAGGAAATGCAGCCTTGGCGCACCTTAAAGGAGAAGTGAAAATTACTACCGGCCTGGGCTTCGCACAAAATGTAATTATAGATTCACACTTTGATAAACGTGGCCGTTTTATGCGCCTGGCACAGGCTGTGGCGGCCAATCCCGGAGCAATAGGTATAGGTCTTGGAGAAGATACCGGTATCATTATCAGGGAAGGACATCAGCTGGAGGCCATAGGTTCGGGTGGTGTAATCATTATTGATGGCCGGAGTGTAGGCTATAACAATATCGGGGATGCCGAATTTAATCAACCTATTTCTGTTGAAAATCTGAAAGTGCACATTATGGAAAAAGGAAATGCTTATGATGTAAGAACAAGGCGATTTGAGCCTACACTTGCAGAGCTGGAAGCGCCGGTTACCAAATAATAAAGGCCGAAAGATTTTACAAAAAAGTAGGGACGCAAGCTATGTATTGCGTCCCTACTTTTTGTGTTAGTTATTTAGCGTTTTGCCAGAAAGGCTTCCCAATCCTCCAGTTGTTTTCCTTTCATCACTCTCGGGAATTTGTTCATCGCTCCAAACTTTCCGATATGCCTCAAATAATCAATGAAGACATGTGTTGGTAATATTTCTACAAAAACTTCTTTCAACGCAGAAGTTCTCTCTACTGCATAATCATCATTGATTTTGCATAAAACTTTATCTATAATTTCTCTTGCTTTTCCTGCATCAATAGGATCGTCGCAACCTATAAACCATTTGTGTGCAAACAGGTTATTATAAGGAAATCCACCCACTGTAAATTCCTTGATCTGCACTTTAAGTCGTTTGTTGACTTCGTCTATAGCATTGTTGAGATTATCTACTGAAGTATGTTCACCACAAAGGCTAAGGAACTGCTTGGTACGGCCTACAATAACAATTTCATGCTCTTTTACATTGGTGAATTTCACTACATCGCCGATAAGGTAACGCCACGCTCCGGCACATGTAGTAAGGATTACAGCATAGTTTACATCTGCTTCCACTTCATGTACAAAATACGTTTTTGGATGGCCGATCATCTCCCCGTTCTCATCAAAATTTTCTTCATTGAAGGGGACAAATTCAAAGAATATACCGGCATTCAATACCAGTTTTATGCCTTGTGCGCCTGGCCTCGCCTGAAATCCGAAAGAACCTTCGGAAGCCATATAGGTTTCAATATAAGTTACTGGTTTATTGAAAAGGCGTTTGAAATTTTCGCGGTAAGGTTCAAAGGCTACTCCACCATGAATATAGATGCGCAAATTGGGCCAGAGATCATGAATGGTCTTCAAATTATAGGTCTTCACGATTTCTTCCAATACAATCTGAACCCAGGCCGGAACACCGCAAAGAATACCAACATCCCATTTAGGTGCTTTCTCAATGATGAGTTTGATACGCTCGTCCCATTGTGGTTTACGCGATATCTTCTGACCCGGTTTATAGAAGAAATTTGAAAGGAACCTTGGCATGTTTTTAGCACTGATCCCGCTCATATCTCCCTCATAATAATCGCCCTGTTTCATTAAGGAGGTGCTGCCACCCAACATTAATACTCCTTTTTCAAAAGTACCCGAAGGTATTTTGAAATTGGTCATGCTATAAAACTGTTTGAAACCTACTTTTTTGGTAGACCGGATCATGTCCTGGGTGACGGGTATATGCTTGCTTGCAGATTCGGACGTGCCGGAGCTTAATGCAAAATATTTGACTTTGCCGGGCCAGGTAACATTTTCCTGCCCTTCCAGGCATTTGTGCCACCATTGGGCAAACATACTGTTGTAATTGTGAAATGGAACTTTTTCCCTGAATTCTGATTCCCAATCCAAGGATTCCGAAAGCATCTTATCTAAGCCATAATGTTTACCAAACGAAGTGTATTGGCCTCGTTCCATCAAGCTACGCAAAGTACGCATCTGGTAAGTTCTGGGCGATGCTACTTTAATGGTAAACTGCTTGCGGATCCGGAGCGATCTTGAAATGAGGTTTCCTAATAATGCCATTGATTTATTTCCTCTGTAAAAAACGTTTTAAATGTTTCAAACGAAACATAGCGGGCAAAAATAAGTCTTTTGTCAAGCTGTTGTTCATAAACGTTGTAAAAGACATATTGTTCATGTATTTTTAACATACAACTGTTGCAACAATTTAGTACTTTTCAATGTATTAGGTGAAAATTGCGGATAGATTCACCAGCATGATCCTGCCGGTCCTTTTTCACCTGACGCAATTTTTTCACCTGTAAAATTATTGCTCATGAACACTATTCTGCTCGCTACCGATTATTCTCCTGCAGCGCAAAATGCCGCTATATATGCTATGCATTTATCAGAACACCTTCAGGCTAATCTTGAGCTGATACATGCTTATGTGATACCGTTTGCTTATACAGACAGCCCCGTGCCGTTACTCAATATTGACGAAATTCAGAAGATTGCAGAAGACAGTATGGAGGTAGAACTGCGGAGGTTAAAAACGTTGTCGCCGCAAATCAATATCACAACAAAAATCATGCCCGGCGATATTATTGATTGCCTGAATGAAAGAATAGAGGAAAATCCGCCCATGCTTATCGTAATGGGAACATCGGGGCAGGGATCTGACTCTATGCTTTGGGGTAGTATGGCCGTAAAAGCCTTACGCAGCCTGAAAGCTCCTGTACTGGCAGTGCCGGCTAATGTAGCCTGGAAGCCGGTAGATAAAATTTGTTTTGCAGCAGATTATGATCAGGTGTCGGAGCATACACCAGCTACGGAAATATTAACCTGGGCCAGGCTAATGGAAGCAACATTGGATGTGATCCATGTAGATAAGCCCGAAAAAGCCGTAACGCCACCTATGACACTGGTCAATATGCTGGAATTACTTAACCCGAAATACCATGCTATTATAAATGAAAATATTGAGGGTGGGGTAGCAGAGTTTCTGCAGGAGCACAATATTGGTTGGCTCCTTGTAATTCCTAAAAAGTATGGATTTTTTGAAAGTTTATTTCACAAGAGCCGTACTAAATTGCTCACCCAGGTAAGTAATGTGCCGGTGTTAGCTTTGCACCAGGAATAGGTTGGTAGAGACGTGCAATTGCACGTCTCTGATGTTGCAAAAGACGTGCAATTGCACGTCTCTACCATTTTTAAACCTCTTCGTGTTGTTCCGATTCATTGCGTACTACCACTACACCATCAAAAACATCAATCAATACAGGTTTGGTTTTATCCAGCTCGCCGGAAATGATCTTTTTGCTCAACAGGTTAACGATATCTTTCTGGATCAATCTTTTCAAAGGCCTTGCCCCAAATTGAGGATCAAATCCCTGCTCGGAAAAATAATCCAAGGCATAATCAGAAAACTCTAATTGAAGCCCTTGTTGTGCTACTCGTTTTTTAAGGTCATCGAGTTGAATACGGATAATACCTTTAATTTCTTTTCGCATTAATGGGTGGAACATGATCACTTCATCTACGCGGTTCAAAAATTCAGGACGTAACGTTTGGCGCAATAAACTCATTACCGCATCTCTCGTATTTTCCACTATTTCTTCAATATCGTCTTCTTCCTTGATGTTATCAAAGTTTTCCTGGATCAAATGACTTCCAAGATTACTGGTCATGATGATGATCGTGTTCTTAAAGTTTACAGTACGGCCTTTGTTATCAGTAAGCCGTCCATCATCCAATACCTGCAACAGAATATTGAATACATCAGGATGTGCTTTCTCAATTTCATCCAGAAGCACCACAGAGTACGGTTTACGGCGTACTGCTTCTGTTAGCTGGCCACCTTCATCATAACCCACATATCCCGGAGGCGCACCTACAAGCCGGCTTACGCTATGCTTTTCCTGGTACTCACTCATATCGATACGGGTAAGCATCGTTTCATCGTCGAACAGATATTCTGCCAAAGCCTTTGCCAGCTCTGTTTTACCAACACCTGTAGTGCCGAGGAAAATAAAAGAACCAATAGGTCGTTTGGCATCCTGAAGACCAGCACGGCTTCTGCGTATAGCGTCGGCTACGGCTTCAATAGCTTCATTCTGGCCTACAACCCTCTTATGCAACTCATCTTCAAGATGCATCAGTTTCTCTCTTTCGCTGGTCATCATCCTTTGTACCCGAATACCAGTAGCTCTGGCTACCATTTCAGCAATATCTTCCGCATCTACTTCTTCTTTCAATAAACGCTTTTCAGAAAAATCATCCATTTCTTTGGATAGTGCAACAATGAGTTCTTCCTGCTCTTTCATTTTACCATAGCGGATTTCAGCCACTTTACCATAATCGCCATCGCGTTCTGCTTTCTCTGCTTCCAGTTTAAGATCTTCAATCTTTGTTTTGGCTGCCTGTATTTTTTCAGCATGTTCCTTCTCTTCTGTCCACTTGGCTTTAAACGTATCACGCTCTACAGAAAGGTTCGCAATTTCGGTAGATAAAACCCTCACTTTGTCATCATCATTTTCTCTTTTAATCGCTTCACGCTCAATTTCCAGTTGACGTATTCTACGATCCAGTTCATCCAGCTCTTCGGGCATAGAATTCATTTCCAGTTTAAGTTTCGCTGCGCTTTCATCTATCAGATCAATAGCCTTATCCGGTAGAAAGCGATCCGAGATATAACGGGTAGAAAGTTCTACCGCTGCAATGATAGCCTCATCTTTGATTCGTACATGGTGATGCGCTTCGTAGCGATCTTTAAGGCCACGAAGAATAGATATGGCATCTTCTTCACTAGGCTCATTCACCATTACTTTCTGGAAGCGGCGTTCAAGCGCTTTATCTTTCTCAAAATATTTTTGATACTCATTTAAAGTAGTGGCACCTATAGCACGTAGTTCACCGCGAGCCAATGCAGGTTTTAAAATATTTGCTGCATCCATAGCACCTTCGCCTCCACCAGCGCCAACCAGAGTATGGATTTCATCTATAAACAGAATGATAGCACCATCGCTTTCTGTCACTTCTTTAATAACTGCCTTTAGTCTTTCTTCAAATTCACCTTTATATTTTGCACCGGCTATAAGCAAGCCCATATCCAGAGAAAAAATCAATTTTGATTTCAGATTTTCCGGTACATCACCATTCACAACTCTATGCGCAAGACCTTCTACTATGGCTGTTTTACCAACACCTGGTTCACCTACCAATATTGGATTGTTTTTTGTTCTGCGGGAAAGAATGTGTAGTGTACGGCGTATTTCTTCATCACGGCCAATTACGGGATCAAGCTTTCCGTTAGATGCCATTTCATTCAGATTCTTGGCATACTTCTGTAAAGCGTTGTAAGTGGTATCCGCCGTTTGTGAATTAACAGTACCGCCTTTGCGCAGGTCTTTTATTGCAGCAATTAATGCTTTTTCGGTAAGGCCTGAATCTTTCAGAATTTTTGCCGCATCATCGTTGCCACGCAAAATGGCCAGCAGCATATGTTCTACACTTACAAATTCATCGCCAAATTCTTTCAGCGCTGCACCGGAGCGCAGTACCGCATTATTGGCATCTCTTCCCAGCATTTGTCCGGCATCACCGCTGCCTTGTTTGGGCAACTTTGCCAGGGCTTCTTCCAGCCGGGAATGAATAATATTCAGGTTGGCATTACTTTTCTTAAGCAGGAATTCGATAGGCCCTTCTTTGTCTTCTATCAATGCCTGAAGAATATGCCCGGTTTCAATAGTCGGGTTTCCATTGTTGAAGGCAACTTGTTGCGCCTGTTGCAGCGTTTCCTGCGCTTTTATAGTGAAGTTATTTAAGTTCATTTTTAATATTTTGATTAATGAAACACAGCCTGGTCAGGTTACTTTCTTTGTTCTGAAAAGAGATTAAGATTAACAATACCGACGGATCTTTGTTGAGCTTTCCGACCAGCTAAATGTTCTCTAATGTAACAGCAAAAAACAAACCAATTCGCAATATCGGTAAAAGCGGCAGTGATAAAGGATTGAAAACGACGAAAGTGCAGCCGGAATAAGCATTTCAGGAAATATTTGCAGTCAGTGAGTAACCTATTCAGAAACTCTGTCATGTTTAATCAATTTTATAAATCTGAAGCATTTACCCCTAAAAGTAAAGCAGGCTACAGAAAGAATTCTGTAGCCTGCTTTATCTAAAATTTAAACTCAAATATTAACGGGCAAGCATCACTTTTTTAGAGACTGTTGTCTCCTCACCATTGTTGATGGAGATCATGTAGGCGCCATTGGCATAGCTATTCATGTCAAAAGTATACTCACCACTACGCACCTGCTTCAAGTTGTATGTTGCTTTTCTTGCTCCGGTAATGTCATAAATAGATATTCCAAGATCAGTTGCTTTATCCATATTTACTCTTAATCTTAAGGTTCCATTAATTACAGGATTGGGATAAACGGTTATGTCGTTATCCAGTTCTGCCTTTGTGTTTGTAATGCCCGTAGTCGGAGTATTGCAGGAACCTGATGCAGAAAGGCTGTTGGTAGTCATAAATCCAGTATTGGTAGGATCAAGCCAGGGTTTTAATTGAGTATTAGGGATACCATTGCCTTCTGGATATTCCCAGTTGCGGCTCAGTTTGCTGAATACGGCATCATTGCCAAATATGACAGTATCGCCGAAGGAATTTGTTATTACAGAGCATGCTTGTACAGGCTCACCTCCACTAAGATCTCCTATAATTCGCCCGTTAGCATCAAACAAGCCACTTCCGGAAGAGCCTTGCTCATTACCGCCAGTATTATAATTAACATGCCAATGTGTTCCTGCAACAGACCATTGATTAAAAGTTCCATTAGGCGAAATGCTGCTGGCAACTGCCAGTTTTTTCATGTCTCCTGATGGGTGGTGGAAATTGATATAAGTAGCGTTGGCAGGCAGTGTCGAAGCCCTGTTCCATCCTGCAAAAAATGCACCAGCATCGGCAGGAACTTTATTGATCAATTTTAAAAGCAAAAAGTCCCCAAGAATAACGGCGCTGTTATTATTATAATTGGCTCTTGAAACGAATGTAGCCCCTACGCTTGTTTTGTTATTTGGCGCCTCTGATGCTCCCGGGCAATCGGGAGATTCAAAATTGTAATAAAATATCCAGTGTGAGAAAGTGCCGTTGACTTTACTATTGGTCTCTTCGCAATGTGTTGCTGTCAGTACATAAGGTGTGCAATCTCCTTTAGTATTATTGATGAGTGTACCGGTACAAAAACCGACATAACCACCACCCAATGGCATAACAATACGAAGAGTAGCTTTGCGCTGCTCCGGATAACTTTGTCCGGCAGGGCATATTGCGTTAATCTCACAAGTAGAGGAAGATCCTGCAAAATCGTCCTCGGTTGGTTTGGCCACAGTTCCATTATCTTCATTACCGGCAAATCGCTGCAAATGCTCTACAGCGCGATACATGTAACCTGCCTGGTTCACATGAAGTATAATATCGTCAACATTTACATTTTGGTCAATATCCAATTCAAAATTTACAGTACCACCCTGAACTTCCTGGTTGGCAAAAAGGCCATCTTCTGTGTTGTTGTTTTCAGTATAGGCACCAAGTATTTGTTTTTTATTGGCATTGGTGATAAATAACTTTACACCTTTTGGTAGATGAAACCGGTCGTAATAAAACAGCAAAGCAGGAGCATTCGCTATATTGATTTGACCACGCCAGATTTTTTTACCATCAGAAAGTGTTGCAAATGTTCCGGATTGGGGGAAGGTAAAATCTGTATTGACCAGAATGCCTGCACGATAAGGTTTGGGATCGATTCTGGAAGCTTTAGCATCTTCCTGCATTACTTGTTGAAGGGCTGGTGCCGGGTAAGAAGCCGGTGTGAAGTACTGATCTGTATTAGCGGCTTCTGATGAAACCAGGCTAAGAGGCAGGCCTCCTGTACTTATTTGCGCATAAGACACCAATGTGCATCCTGCCATAAATGACAGGGCCAATAACATTTTCTTCATTTAAATAAATTAATGGTTGATTATTAAGCGAAGGAGGATTTATAAAACAAATCTAACCATTATTAATAAACAAAAATTGCGGCTACAAGTGTTTCACATTTCTTTCACTAAACGTTTTCATTGACCTTTTGTTAGTCCTTTAATTTAAATTAGCACTTTAATACTGCAATAGCGATCTGCAGTTTTTATTTGTAGTAAGTTGACACGACCATTTACCGGATTATCCAAAAGAGATTTAACATGCGATACACCTGTTTTTTTATATTTTATTTGTCAATGACCATAACTGGTTTCTCTCAAAGCCTTGAAAAAAGCGTAGTAAAAATATCAGTGACCAAACAGGAATATGATTATAACCAACCCTGGCAAAAATCCAACCAGTCCAAATCTTCAGGATCGGGTTGCATTATTGAAGGTAACCGTATTCTTACCTGTGCGCATGTAGTGGAGTTTGGCGAATTTATAGAAATAAAAAAGACAAAAGATTCCCGGCGCTATACAGCGTCTATAGAATTTCTTGCTCCGGAATACGACCTTGCAGTACTAAAGCTGGATGACGAAAATTTCTTCAATAAAACAAAACCCTTAGCCATAGGAGGATTGCCGGATATAGGCAATAAGGTCACCGTATATGGTTTTCCCACTGGTGGAAATGATCTTAGTGTGACTTCAGGCATTGTGAGTCGTATTGAAAACATAGACTTCAGCTATGATAATTATAATGACCTGGGTATACAGATTGATGCCGCTATTAATCCCGGCAATAGCGGTGGCCCTGTAATTATGGATACTGCTTTGGCTGGCGTTGCTTTTCAGGGCAAAACTTCCAGTCAGAGCATCGGGTACATGATACCTTCCACAGTAATAAAAGCTTTTCTGCGCGATATTGCGGATAGTACTTACGAAGGGCCTGTTCCTGTATTAATACAATGGCAAAATATGGAAAATGCAGCCTTACGTAAGTGCTACGGAATAGCTGATACTGCGACCGGAATATTGGTAAATAAAGTACATTATTGTTCTGCACTTTCGGGTGTTATTGAGCCCGATGATATTTTGCTTTCTGTAGATCAGATGGACATTCAAAATGATGGCTCGGTATATATCAATAATGATGTAAAAACCAGTTTTGAAACCATCATTAAAAACAAAAACGTACATGATACAGTAGCCATTCACTTATTGCGTCATGGGACAGATACAACCATTCAGATTCCGCTTGAATATACCCGTGCTAAACAGCTGCTGGTAGGTAAAGTAGACCTTGAACCCAAATATTATATACAGGACGGATTTGTGTTTACTACACCGTCTTACTATTACTTCCAGGATGAGTCTTACTGGCAATATTATTATCCGCAACTCAGCTATTATTACTACGGTAAGGTTTTGAACACTCCGGAACAAGAAGAAATTGTGATGATATCTTCTGTGTTACCCGATAAATCCAATGTAGGATACCATGATGTAACTAACCGTATTGTAAGTAAGATCAATGGCTATGAAATCAGAAATTTCAATGATCTTATTAAGGCTTTCGACCGTCCTTCTGATTTTTATACTATTGAAGATAGTGAAGGCAACAGGTACGTGTTGGATGCCAGTAACTTAAATGAAAACAATATTGAAATATTCAGGAAATACGGCATTACCAAACAAATGCGGTATTAAATGTTATGATAAAGAAGGACAAAGGAAACGTTGCAGGTATCCGAATATGGCGTTAATAGTTATTGGTTGGTTAATGGTTTAACAGTTCTTTGTTACCGCGTTCCCTCATCAGTCTGTTACTTTGTTCTAGATCGGAAGCGAAAAACAAAAGCAATCGGTTTTAAAAAAGTAACAACCGGATAAACCCGGAAATATTATTTACTGATAACCAACAATCGAAAATCGTCAGGGTAAAATTCATTTTTGTTACTTTAATGAAAGACCCGGACATAAAATTTAAAAATTATGAAAAAAGCATTTTTGTCAATGGCTCTATTGGGTCTGTTTGCCGTAGGTACCGTTAATGCACAGGATCAGGATAAAAAGAAAGACAAACAAAAAACAGAACAACCTGCTGACATGAAAAAAGATGAAGTAAAGCAGGAAGATCCTAACACAAAACAAGAAAAGCTGAGCAACGAGCAAAAGGCTAAGGAAGATCAGCAAAAACAATATGATCCTAATCAGCAACCTGCGCAACCACAACCTACAGATCCTAAACAGGATACTAGTGTACCTAAATAATAGCAGCAAACTGTTTAATAGTCAGTTCAGCTAATTTGAACCAGTAAAACCTGCCTCCGGTGATGAAAATCTACCGGAGGTATTTTATTTTAATACACTTAAATATCGGTTTTTGTATTTTCACGCCTTTAACGGCAAATACGAAAATGATCAGATTTTACCTTTTACTATTACTTTCTATTTTTATTATTCAAACGCATACCTCAGCTCAGCAATATGCTTCCAAAGAAAATAAGCTGTACTGGAAAAACAGGAAGCCCCATCAAAGCTACTGGCAGCAGGATGTTGCATACACTATCAATGCTCGTATCGACGAAACGACACATCAGATCAATGCTTCGGAAGAATTAGTATATCAGAATAATTCGCCGGATACCCTTCACTATGTTTTCTTCCATTTATTTCAAAATGCTTTTATTAAAGATGCCTACACACGCAAACTGGAAGACGCTAATCACATAAAATCACAGTTAGGTCAATATGAAGCTAAAGGCCTTGGCATTACTATTGAAGAACTTAACGCGAATGATACTCATTTAAAAACAGAGCTGGACAACACGATACTGAAAGTCTATCTGGATAAGCCTTTGCTGCCCGGACAACAAGTTACTTTCTCTATGAAATTCAACACTTACTTTGATCGTGGCGGAACACGCAGGCGCATGCAGATGTACGATGCCTGGGGCTTTATGCATTATAATGGCTGTCAGTGGTTTCCTAAAATAAGTGTGTATGATGCTAAGTTTGGTTGGGATACTCAGCAACATCTCGGTAAAGAATTTTATGGTGATTTCGGTTCTTTTAAAGTTATACTTGATTTTGCATCTAATTATATTGTAGAGGCTACAGGCACTTTGCAAAACAGGGAAGAAGTATTACCCAAAAGTCTTAGAGAAAAACTGGATCTTAAAAATTTCGCTTCAAAACCCTGGGGTGAAAAACCTTCTGTTATTATTCCTTATCAAAAAGGAGAACGTAAAAAATGGATTTTTTATGGAGAAAATATCCATGATTTTGCCTTTACTGCCGACCCAAGTTATCGTATAGGAACAGCATACTGGAACGGCGTGGAATGTGTAGCCATAGCTCAAGAGCCGCATGCTTCAGGATGGCAAAATGGTGCAGCACTTGTGGCAAAGACCATTAAAACTTTTTCTGAAAATTATGGCATGTATCATTATCCTAAAATGGTAGCAGCCGATGCTAATGATGGTATGGAATACCCGATGATTACTATGGATGGTGGTAGAGATCCCGAGTATCATGGTCTGTTGATACATGAAATTGCACACAATTGGTTTTATGGAATGGTTGGTAGCAATGAAACTTACAGGGCAGCATTGGATGAGGGATTTACACAATTTCTTACTGCAGACGGGTTGATCCGTATTGACGGAGAAAAGTTTATAGAAGATGAGCCCAAAGGTAAGTGGCGCAAGCGTTTTACAGAATCTCGCCTGGCCAAAGATGTTCGCGCTTTTAATGCCTATATCAATGATGCTGCTACAGGCAACGATCATCAGCTCAATACACACTCCGATGATTTTAATAGCGCATTAGGCCATGGTGGCGGTTATCGCCTGGTATATTACAAGACGGCTACTATGCTTTACAATCTCCAGTATGTATTAGGAGATACCTTGTTTCAGAATGCTATGAAACATTATGTAGACCAATGGAAGTTTGCTCATCCTTATTTTGAAGATTTTCGTAACTCCATTATTCAATATACTAAAGTGGACCTGAACTGGTTCTTTGATCAGTGGTTGGAAGCAACTAAAAATATTAATTATGCTGTTACGGGATTTCATAAAATAAAAGGAACAGATAGTGTTGCAGTAACATTTAAACGAAAGGGGGAAATGCAGATGCCGCTTGACTTTACGGTTACCACACGCAAAAACGAAAAGCAAAACTATCACATTCCCAATACCTGGTTTGAAAAAGAAACGGATGCAACCGTATTACCACGCTGGATAGGCTGGGGAAAGCTGAATGAAAGTTATACCGCGCATATCTATATCCCCAATGGTGTAAAGATGATAGAAACAGATACCACACATCGTCTTGCTGATGTAATGATGTTGGATAACTACCGGGGGCGCAATCCTTTGCTGAATTCAAAACAGATCATGGTAAAGCTTGATGCAGGCCTGCCTCCGGCTACCGATTGGAAGCATTACCGGATGTATATTCGTCCGGATGTATGGTATAATGCTGTTGATGGAATTAAAGCCGGCGTTCATGTAGAAGGTGCCTATCTCAATAACTTCATGAAGGTCGATGGATCAGTATGGCTGAACACACAGCTGGGACAATGGGACAGATATAAGCTTCGTAACCATGAGTATGGAAGTCAGAAGTGGATCAACTATACCCTTAACCTGGAAACGCCTGTTAGCTTGACTTTACCACAGCTCAAAGGATTTTTAAATACAAGATTCCTTGATGGGCTTTGGTTTCATAAAGCGGGTTTAAGCTGGCAGGTAAATGGTAACAACAATATTAACCTGTGGGGACAAACTTTTCATCGTAACAGAGGATATACAGATTACCTGCTGTATCCGGAAGAATGGAGTAGTGATCAATTGAACAGGAACAATTCCCTGAATCTAAGTTTTACACATAATTACAAATACACAAAGGGCGCCGGATATTTTACACTATCTGCCAGAGCCCCATTATTCTCTGATCATTTTAATTACAACTATGTGCAGATGGAATGGATCAATACACAAGTGCTTCACCGCTTGCTGATTCGTACCAGAGTGTTTGCACGCTATGGTAGCGGTAATGCCATACCTGCTGAAAGTGCTTTGTACCTGGCGGGTGCCAGCCCTGAAGAAATGATGGACAACAAATACGTACGAAGCATGGCTTTTGTACCTTCCAACTGGACAGGTTATTCGCAGTATGAAACCAATCATTTTCAATATGGGGGAGGACTTGGATTAAGAGGATACGCAGGGTATTATGCGTTTGATAAAAGAGAAGGGAATGAATATATCGGATACCGTGGAAGAGGCGGTGTAGCTTTAAATGCGGAAGTAGATTTTACTAATTATTTTAAATGGCAACCGGCGTTTACTAAAAACTGGCTTCGTGTAAATGTATATGCTTTTGCAGATGCCGGCATGATTGAACTTAATAGCTATCAATCCTCGTATAATAATCTTACTCCTTTTGAACACGCTTCGGACTTTAGAATGGATGCCGGTCTGGGTGCCGCATTCACTATAAAAAAGTGGGGCGTATTTGAAAAGGCAAAACCACTTACTTTACGGTTTGACATGCCGGTGTTTTTAAACAGACCTCCTTATGGCGACCCGCAATATTTGGGAGCAAGATGGCTTGTTGGCATAAACAGGGCATTTTAACCAGAGAAAAGCATGTTTTCTCTTAACAATCCCGTTAACACCCATACCAACATCAAAAAAAATACTTCTTTATCTTTACGCCCAATTTAAAAAATCAATCAACCAAGGAATATGCGCTTAATTTTTTCTATTGCCATTGGTGTCAGCTCGATGCTCACCGTATTTTCCGCCCAGGCACAAACTTTGTTTACGTACGGACCTAATGCAGTAAGTAAGGAAGAATTCCTTAGGGTTTATCAAAAAAATAATGCCCAGAAAAAGCCGGACTTCAGCGCCAAATCGGTAAACGAATACCTTGACCTTTATTCCTTATTCCGGATGAAGGTGAAAGAGGCGGAGCAAATGAGGTTGGATACCACTACGGCTGTTCGTACCGAGTTAAATAACTATAAAGGCCAATTGGCCCGTACGTATCTTTCTGATAAGGAAGTTACTAAAGAGCTGGTAAAACAAGCTTACGAAAGAATGAAGGAAGAGGTAAAAGTAGCTCATATCCTCATTGCAGTTCGTCCTAATGATGACACGGCCAAAGCTTATCAGAAAATAGACAGCATATACAATGCTATCGTTTCAAAAAAAGCTGATTTCGGAGAGATGGCAAAACAATTTTCGGAAGATAAGTCATCGGCTGTTAAAGGTGGTGATATTGGTTATATCAGTGCGTTGCAGGTCGTATATCCATTTGAAAATGCTGCCTATGCTACAGCCCCGGGACAAGTATCAAAACCTTTCCGTACCCAATTTGGATATCACCTTGTTAAGGTAGAAGATAAGCGTAAATCAAAGGGCCAGGTACAGGTAGCACAGATTATGATTGGGAGTCCTAAATCCAAAGGTGAGCAAGGCATTGCTGATTCCCGCAAGAAGATGGACAAAATTCAGGCCGAACTGAAAGGGGGCAAAAAATTTGAAGATCTTGCCAAAGAATATTCTGACGATAAATTTTCCAAAGATAAAGGTGGCCTGATGGAGCCTTTCGGAGTTGGTAAGTTAATGCCTGAATTTGAGAATGCAGCCTTCGCTTTAAAGAGCGCTGGAGATGTAGCACAACCTATACAAACGGAATATGGTCTTCACCTGATTAAACTGGTTAAGAAAATTCCATTGGAATCATTTGAAAACGTACAGGATAATATTACACGTCGTGTAGAAAATGATGGCCGTGCTACTGTAGCTAAAGAAGCTTACCAGGAAAAAGTAAAGAAGCAACATGGCTTTAAAGATTATCCGGAAAATTTCGCTAAAGTAATGGCAGCTTTGCCTCCGGCAGATGCAAAAGAAAAAACTTTTAAGGCAGATGATTATAAGCCTTATACAGCGCCGCTTTTTGAATTAAGCGGGAAAAAATATACCCAGTATGATTTTATGAATTATGCTGAAGGGCTTACAAGAGGCAGCCTGTTGGGCAACCGCGAAACTGCAATGCGTGATCTTTACAAAATGTACCAGACCACAACATTGAATGATTTACAGCAGGAAGAACTGGAAAAAAATAATGCGGATTTCCGTAACCTGATTACAGAATATCGTGATGGCATCCTGCTGTTTGATCTTATGGATAAAAATGTATGGAGCAAAGCCTCTAAGGATAGTGTAGGGCTTCAGGAGTTTTATGTGGCCCATAAGCAAAAATACCAATGGCAGCCTGGCTTTGAAGGTACAGTGTATCAATCAGGAAGTGAAGTAGATCTGAATAAAGTGAAAGCAGAACTGGATAAAGGTGGAGATGTAAATGAGATAATGGAAAAACTCACAAGCGATGCAACCCCGGTCCAGGTGAGCCAACAAAGTGGCCGTTTTGAATTTAGCCGTTTCCCTGTAGATCAAAGTTATTTTGCAGAAGGTAAAGCCAGCAAGGTATTCCGTAATGACGATGGAACCTTCTCTATGGTGGTAGCTAATAAGTTGTTTAAAACAGCTGAAGAAAGAACATTGGATGAAGCCCGCGGTTTTGCCATAGCCGATTACCAGGATTATCTGGAAAAGAAATGGAATGATGAGCTGAAAGCGAAATATCCGGTTAAAGTGGAAGAAAAAACACTGAAGACTATTGTAAAATAATATTCAGGAAAATAACCTATAAAATTAAAGGCTGCACAATTTGTGCAGCCTTTATCATATTGTAATGTTTATATGATCAAATTATAAACTGTATTTTGGCTGATTCCTGCAACCTATTTTCGCAGATATTTTTATCAGATGCAGGTACAGGAAATTGAAAGGGTAAAGCACATCAGCCGGGAAGGCTTTCGCAGTCACTATCTTATTCCAGGCAAGCCAGTTATTATTGAAGACATTGCAAAGCAATGGCCGGCTTTCGAAAAGTGGACCTGGGAGTATTTCAAAGAAATAGCCGGCTCGGTAGAAGTTCCGGTTTACAACAACAGCAGGGCAGGTGCTAAAGTCCCGGTGAACGGATGGGATGATAAAATGAAATTCTCCGATTATATTGATATGATCAGTAAAGGAGATTGCGAATGGCGTATCTTTTTGTTCAACCTTTTTCGTCATGCACCTTTTCTGAAAAAGGATTTTGAATATCCCTCTTTATTGATAAAAGGCTTCGTCAAAGCCTTTCCTATGTTGTTTGTTGGCGGTGCAGGCTCTATCGCTCACATGCATTATGATATTGATCTCAGTCATATTTTTCATACTCAATTTATTGGAAGGAAAAGGGTATTGTTACTGGATCAAGCTCAAAACCAGCTGATCTACAAAATGCCTGGAACGGTTGAAAGTGCAGCCAGCTTTGTGCATTGGGAACAAGGCCTTGATTACGAACGTTTCCCTGCACTTGAATATGCAGAAGGTTATACCGCTATACTCGAACATGGGGATACCTTGTATATGCCCGGTGGATACTGGCATCATATGCAGTATATGGAAAGTGGTTTTGCCATGAGCTTACGGGCGATGCCTACGGGTATAAGCGGCAAATTGGACGGCTTGTATCATTTGGCAGTAATGCGCCATTTTAATAATATGCTTATCAGGCTAAGCCCCGAATGGTGGTACCAATATAAAAGGGAAAAGGCAAAAAAAGCGGCTGAGCTTGCTATGCTCAACCGCTTCCATCCTGAAATCTGATGAATTATTTTTGTGTAATTCGAATCTTATTATACAAGTTCTTTTTTATGAAATTTGATAAGACCTTCCTGGGGGCTCTTTAAAATATTGCCGGTTTCTAAACCGTATTGTTCGTGCAGGGAGTGAATAATATCCCGGAACTCGTAGGCAACTGTGCCAACAAAATGGATAGGATGTTTCCAGCTTTCACGGTATTTCAATACATGCCTCTGGTAAAAATCGATAAAGGCATCTTCTATAATATTCTCTACCATATAGTGTCCACGCTGCTCGATCAGGAATTGTGTAAAGGAAGCCAGGTAACGGTTTGCCAATGGATCTTTGTAAACTTTCTGTAGTATATCGGAGAGATCATCGCCGTATTTATTACGGAAAGCATCCTTCAAGTCATCGTCAAAAGTATTGTAGAAAAAGTATTGTAAAACCCTTTTACCGAGGTAAGTACCACTGCCTTCATCGCCTATGATAAAGCCCAATGATGGGTTTTGAATCATAATCTTTTTACCATTGTAAAAACAGGAATTACTGCCGGTGCCCAGAATACAGCACACACCTTTATTATCTCCAATGGTAGCACGTGCTGCGGCCAGCATGTCAGAATGTGCCTCTACTTTTTTTACCCCAAAATGTTTCTTTAATATTTTTTCGATAAAAGCAGCTTGTACTTTATTTTTCACGCCGGCACCATAAAAGACAATTTTGCCAATCTCCTCTTTTTCAGGCTTTATTTTCAGTTCTTCAACCAGTAGTCTATGGCAGTCCTCTTCCGTTCTGAAAAAAGGGTTGAGTCCGCTAGTTTGAAAATGGCGTGTTTTTTTGTTTGGCCCGATCAAGCTCCAATCGGTTTTGGAAGAGCCGCTATCGGCAATCAATATCGATGACATGTGTGTGTTCCAAATTTTAAGTAAGGAAAGATAAAGCATGTTTCTGTATCACGCAAAAGTTTTGGCGTAAATTTATTCGTTAATCTTTTGAGGCACTCTTAAAAAATATTGATACCCTATGTTCACTAAAATACGTATACCTGTTTTTTTGATTCTACTGTTCTCCGTAGGCGCACCTTTGCCTATAAAGGCACAAATATTGCTGCGGGATATGGTATCCTTCGTGCCGGAAGGGAAGCAAAGAGTGCGCCTGTACTGGAAAGATGACCAGGGAAACCTGCTCGGTAGTCTGGGGAGGCTAAAAACTTTTACAGAGCAGCGCAGGCAACGACTGATATTTGCCATGAATGGAGGCATGTACATGGAGATTCGCGCACCACTGGGATTATTTATACAAGAAGGTAAAACAATACATTCCCTGAATAAGGCCAAAAGCAGCGGTAACTTTTTCCTGCAGCCTAATGGTGTTTTCTATATCAACAATTCCGGTAAAGGAACAGTTTGTAAGACTGCTGATTTTCGCAACAGAAAAGATATACGATACGCAACACAATCAGGCCCGATGCTGGTTATAAATGGCAGCATTCATCCTGCTTTTAAAAAAGGATCAACAAATTTGAACATTCGTAACGGTGTAGGCATTTTACCGGATGGACGTATGCTCTTAGCCATGTCTAAAAAAGAAGTAAGCCTGTACGACTTTGCAGCATATTTCAAAAACAAAGGATGCCGTAATGCTCTATACCTCGACGGCTTTGTATCCCGGACCTATTATCCCGAAATTAACTGGAAACAATTGGATGGATATTTTGGTGTGATGGTAGGTGTGGTAGAAAATTAGCAAATTCGAAAATGTGAAAATCAGCCATGGATAAATTTTGTTTGATGTTTATGTTTTCACATTTTCGTCATTTTTACATTTGCTAATTCAATACTCTACCTTTGCGCCATGATTTCGAATGAACAGACCATAGCAGCCATTGCCACAGCGGCCGGAGTAGGCGCCATAGGCGTTATCCGGTTAAGTGGTCATGATGCTTTACTTATAGCTGACCGTATTTTTAAAGGGAAAAAACTTTCAGCACAGCCTACCCATACCATACATTTCGGGAAGATCATTTCTCCCACGGATGGTATGGAAATTGATGAAGTAGTAGCCTCGGTGTACCGTGCTCCTAAAAGTTATACCGGAGAAGAAGTGGTGGAAATAAGCGGGCATGGATCGCCATATATATTGCAACGTATACTGGAAGCCTGTACCCAGGCCGGAGCAAGATTGGCCTTGCCTGGAGAATATACCCAGCGGGCCTTCCTCAATGGTAAAATGGACCTTGCACAAGCCGAAGCTGTTGCTGATCTGATTGCTGCCGATTCCTTTGCTGCACAACAAACAGCCTTGCGTCAGCTACGCGGCGGCTTTAGTAACGATCTCAAATCCCTGCGTGAACAATTGATCAACTTTGCTGCTCTCATAGAACTGGAACTGGATTTTGGCGAAGAAGATGTAGAGTTTGCTGATCGTGCTAAATTTCAAACACTCATTACACAACTTACTTCTGCTACACACCAGCTGATAAATTCTTTTGGGCTTGGAAATGCTATTAAGAATGGCGTGAGCGTAGCTATTATAGGCAAACCTAATGCCGGTAAGAGCACATTACTCAATGCTTTGCTTAATGAAGAACGCGCAATAGTAAGTGATATAGCTGGTACTACCCGTGATACTATTGAAGAGGTACTCAACATCAATGGACTACTATTCCGCCTGATTGACACTGCGGGTATTCGTGAACATACTATAGACGAGATAGAACAAATTGGAGTGGGACGCAGTCTTGAAAAGATGCGAAGTGCTGACGTAGTCGTTTATCTTTTTGATGTAAGCGATACCAGTCTGGCCGAATTGGAAACACAGCTTGAACTCTTTCATAACGAAGGGCTGAAATACTTGCTGGTAGCCAATAAAACCGATGAGGCAGGTATAGAGCAAGCCAGTGCAAAATTTGCCACATATGCAGATGAAATACTGTTTATCTCTGCCAAAGCAAAACAACAAATAGACCTGTTGAAAGAACAACTATACGATATTGTAATAGCCGGCGAGGTCAATACAGAAAATACCATAGTAACCAATGCCCGCCACCATGCTGCTTTGCAAAAAGTAGCAGAATGCCTGGATGATATACAGACCGGAATGAACAACCATATTAGCGGTGACTTGCTGGCGCTCGATATACGCCGTTGCCTTCATTATCTGGGTGAAATTACGGGGCAAGTTGAAGTGGATAGAGATATTTTGGGGACTATTTTTGGGAAGTTTTGTATTGGAAAGTAACTCGTGCGCATGAACATTGTAACTTAATAGTGTAACCCTTGCTAGTCAAGGGTTTTCTTTTATATCTAGCTCTATCTATTTATATCTAGTAGCCAATAATTATCTGCTAATTTGTTTACTAATTTCTTCAAGGCTACAGATTTGCGGACAGATTGGAAAGTAACTCTCGATTTGGGGGGACCAACATTATACCTAAATGTACATGACTGTACAAAGATGTACCGGGACGTACAAAAAAGAACTAAGTTCATATTTGCTTTGGAATTAGCGATAACCATTTGGATAAATGGAGTAGTTTGCGTCAAATTTCTCTATCATGACGCCTGATAAAGCCATCCAACTGATTAAATCAAAATTTGAAGGAATTAGTTCTGCTCAACAAATTCCACTAATGAGAAAAGGGAAACTTTTCGCAGCGACTCTCGGATGCCCAAGAAGTACTTCCTTTTATAGGTCACAATACTACCGGCTTCAATCGCTTCCTGTTCCATGATGTCTACTGTAGGGACCGTTGTAATGCTAGACAACTGCAACGGTACCTGATGCTTGAACGAAAGTTAGGCGAAGCTCGTAGACAAAGACATCCATATTACCGTAAATATTTGCAGTATCTGTATTACATACAAAATAAGAAACCGATTGAAGTTATTTCATAATCACCAGATTTCGAACATGAATATCATGAAGATAATGTCCTTGCGGTTAACAACCTTCACATCACTGCTATTGATGTCCAAAATCCAATGGTGGCAACGATGGTAATAGCGATTCCATATCATAGCTACTGGCTTGCATTAAAACTATGGTGTACGCTGTGTAACGATCCATAAATAAAGTTGACAACAAGCCAAGTTTAATAATAATGTTCATGTGTTAATTTTATGCCTGATTTATATTTAGTTAGACTATTCAGATTCCAATAGGATTTTTTGTTAGCTTATTGATTAAATTACTTTTCAACATTCGTTCATTTCTATTTCCCATGGAACAATTAGAAAAACTTACCTTCGTAGGTTATGAAGATGACACAACAAAAAATCTACTTTTCTGGTCATGAATCTTTCATTTGCAAGCAATTTTGGCTTAAAAAAATTTTTGATTTTTCCCTGGCTGGTAAAAGTTTTAATGACGATACTGCAGTTGTAGGCCTGGGTGTGGGTAAAAATATGGTTGCTTCCCTCCGTTATTGGGGAAAGGCATTTGGCATATTAGACGATAATGATCAACCTACCACTATCGCAGAATATTTATTTGATGTGGAGGGACACGACCTGTATTTAGAAGATTTTGCTACGATATGGCTATTGCATTACCACTTGCTAAAAGCAAATCGCTTTTCAATTGCCAATTTATTGTTTAATGAGCTGAGGAAAGAACGCACGGAATTTACCAAAGATCAACTTGTCAATTTCATGTTGAGAAAGGCAAGAGAATATGAAACAAACACAGATAACCTGAATACTATAGAGCGCGATGCCAATGTATTGATCCGTATGTATTCTAAACCGCAAAAAGGTGATGCTATAGATATCGAAGACGATTTTACAGGCATATTAATTGACCTGGATTTAATGAAGCGATCTAAGCAGCGTGACTTGGATAATAAACTCATAGAATGGTATAAAATAGAATCAGAGGACCGTGTAGATTTACCTTGCGAAGTAGTATTATTCACCATTTTGGACAATTATGGTGAAGATCAAAAGACCATCACTTTCCGCGAATTACTGATTGGGCCTAATTCACCCGGTGTTGTGTTTTCACTTAATCCTGATGGGCTCTATTACCAATTAAAAGCGATTTCCGATAAATATAATAAGCAAGTGGTGTATACAGAAACAGCGGGCAACGAGGTATTGCAAATTAAAACATATCTTAACAAGTACGATATTTTAAATGACTACTATATCCGATAAAAAGAAAAGGCAGACAGTTAAAAACTTTTCACCTTCCGTAAATATTATACGGGATGCGGGTAGTATATTGCCTTATATTCCAACTACTAATGCCAAACTGGTATTTGCGCAGTTGGTGAACGACTACCAAGTGGGCATTCGTTCGTTTACTATTGTAGGTGCCTACGGTATTGGTAAGTCCGCCTTCCTTTGGGCTTTTGAAAAAAACATTAATCATACGCAATATATCTTTTCCAAGCTAGGCAATATGCCGGTTAAGGAATTTGTATTTATGCGTATAGTGGGCCAGTATGATTCGCTTAGCAACGAAATAGCCAAACAGCTTCGTATTAGCGCAAAGGAAATTACTGCGGAAATATTGCTTACTGCCTTAGAAAAACATTACAAAACAGTATCCAAAGTAGGCAAAGGATTAGCTATTGTAGTGGATGAGTTTGGCAAATTTCTGGAATATGCAGCTAAAAATAATCCAGAAAGAGAACTTTATTTCATCCAGCAATTAGCTGAATATGCTAATGATGCGAAGAAGAATGTCTTTTTCGTCACTACACTTCACCAGGATTTTAATGGTTATGCTCGTGGGCTTACTGGTAGTCAGCAGAAGGAATGGGATAAAGTTAAAGGCCGCCTTAAAGAAATTACGTTCAATGAACCGGTAGAACAATTATTGTTCTTAGCCTCTGAACGACTAACCGAATTGACATTAGGACAAAAGGACCAACAGTTCGCCAAACTTTTCAAGAGTATTGAAACGGCAAAGGCTTTTCCACTTAAAGATTATTTCTCTGAAAGCTTTGCTGAGAAACTGTTACCCTTCGACATCCTGACTGCTGCCGTACTCACACTAAGTCTTCAAAAATACGGGCAAAATGAGCGGTCTTTGTTTTCTTTCATCGAGTCTAACGATCATTTAGGTATACGGCACTATAAGAACGATGCATCCGGTTATTATAACTTAGCTAATCTATATGACTATTTGCTGTATAATTTTCATTCGTTATTGACTACGAAGTTCAATCCGCATTATGCCCAATGGTCGGCCATGCGTATAGCTATTGAGCAGGTAGAAGGTGCGATGCAAGATCAGGTAACGGATGCTTTAAAGTTGGTTAAAACGATAGGTCTACTCAATATCTTTGCTACGGCATCGGCGCATATTAACCATGAGTTTTTAACAGACTACGGAAAATATAGCTTAGGTATAAAGCATCCAGAAGAGGTCATTGCGAAACTGAAAGGCTTAAGGATCATTCGCTTTGTAAATCACAACAACCGGTTTATTCTTTTTGAGGGTACAGACCTTGACATTGAATTAGCCATCAATGAGGCTGGCAATTTGGTAGAACGGGTAATCAATACAGTTCATCATTTGGGCAAATATTTTGACTTCCCTTTCTTGTCTGCAAAAGCAGCATACTACGAAAAAGGAACGCCAAGGTTATTTATGTTCCGATTGAGTGAAGAGCCTTGGACCCAAGCACCGGAAAACGAAATCGATGGCGTGATCAACCTTATCTTCTCCAATAGTTTAAAGGATAAAGAGGTAAAAGAAATATCTGAAAAAAATGAGGAGGCTATCTTATATGGCTTCTACAAAAACACAGAAGAGATCAGGAATTTATTATTTGAGATTGAAAAGATTGAGAAAGTGAAAGAAGACAATCTCTCCGATCGCATTGCAGTTCGTGAGTTGAACAATATACTAACACACCAGGTAAAATTGCTCAACCATTATGTACTCAGCAATATTTATGCTGGAGAGCAGTCTTCGATTGTTTGGTATTTCAAGGGGAAAAGGCAAATCATTACAGATGAAAAGTCTTTTAACCAATTGCTTTCCCGGATTTGCAATGAAGTATATCCTTATACACCTATTTTCAAAAATGAGATGGTGAATAAGACTAAATTGTCGGGAGCGCTTTCTGTAGCTAAGAAAAACTTGTTAAAGCGACTTACAGAAAATTGGAGTGATCCTAATTTAGGTTTTGAGGCTACTAAGTTTCCGCCAGAAAAAACAGTTTATCTTTCTTTGTTGCGGAGTACTGGTATTCATCAGCAAAATAGAGAAGGCGTTTCACTTGTTTCACCTACCGATCTTAGTTTGCAGCCCTTATGGGAAGCGGGAATGGCATTCCTGGAAAGTACGCGCACCGGTAAACGAAGGCTAAGAGAGTTCACGGATATACTATCAGCAAAACCCTTCAAACTTAAAAAAGGACTGATCGACTTCTGGTTGCCTATCTTCCTTTTTATACGACGCGACGATTTTGCGCTGTTCGGACAAGATGGGTATATTCCTACGCTCACAGACGATACTTTGGAACTTGTAAGTCGTGCTCCTGGTAACTACGAGTTAAAAGCCTTTGACATAGCAGGAGTGAAACTCAATATTTTCAACCGCTATCGTAGTTTACTCAATCAATCGGAACAAGACAGGCCTACCAATCAAACGTTTATTGAAACGATAAAACCTTTCCTTGTTTTTTATAAAGACTTACCCAATTACGCCAAGCATACCAAAACACTAAGCAAAAAAACATTAGCACTACGTGAAGCAATAGCATACTCAAAAAACCCAGAAGAAACTTTTTTTGAACAGTTCCCTAAAGCGCTTGGCTTTGCCATTCCCCAGCTTCAAAAAGGTGAAAAGGAATTAGCCGCATTTGTAAACCAATTGCAAGAAAGCATACGGGAAATACGCACTTGCTTTGATGAGCTCGTCAACACTTTTGAATCCTTTATCCAGGAGGAAATCATTGGTGACAAAGAAGTATTTCCAAGTTACAAGGAAAGCTTGCAACGACGTTTTTCTGGTATCAAAAAGCATTTGCTCTTACCTTATCAACGGGTATTTGTACAGCGCATTCAATCTGAGTTGGATGATCGTAGAGCATGGCTCAATTCCTTAGCCCAAGCTTGTATTGGCAAATCTTTGGAAATGATGACCGATGATGAATGGCCTCTATTGACGGAGAAATTTAAAGATACGGTACATGAATTAGACAACCTATCGGACATAACTAAGAGTGGATTTGACGAGGAAAAGGAAATAGCTGTTAAATTTGAGGTAACATCGTTTGTAAAGGGCCTGCAGCGTAATTTGGTACGCTTGCCCAAAACAAAGAATAAAGAATTAATCCAATTGCAAAGCATAGTAAAAGCCAAATTGAGCAACGACAAACAGCTCAATATTGTTATGCTTGCGCAATTATTAGAAGAACTGATACATAATGAAAAATAAAGTAAGGCACGTTTTAGGAATATCGGGGGGCAAGGATAGCGCTGCGCTTGCTATCTATATGTTTGAGCAATATCCCGAAATAGACATCGAGTACTACACTTGTGATACCGGTAAAGAACTGGAAGCTACTTATCAGCTGATCAAGAACCTGGAAATTTACTTTGGAAAAAGCCTTACACTGCTTGAAGCCGCAGCCAAAAGCCATGAAGACCCTTTCGATCACTTTTTACAATTGTATGGTGGTTATCTCCCTTCTTCTGCTAGCCGCTGGTGCACTCGGAAACTCAAACTGGAACCCTTTGAAAAATGGGTGGGTGACGATCCCGTAGTTTCCTATGTGGGTATTCGGGGTGATGAAGATCGAGAAGGTTATATTTCCAAAAAGCCTAACATCCAATCTATATTTCCTTTTCGCAAAAATATATGGAGCGAAGATGTAATGGACAAGTTGCTTAAGAATGATCAGATAACACAAGTAGTTGATTGGTACCGGGAGACCGATACGCAACACTTGGAACGGATATTAGAAATTGTAGAAGAACCTTTATCCAGCAAGTTTGTACAATCGGAAAAATTGAATGCATTGCTAGACCTGGATACGCCTGCGTTTAACCAGGTGGTGTTTGCATTTTTAAAAACAACTAATTATCCACTTTCCAGCGAAACAAACTTCCCCTTACTGGATAACGATGAGGTTTTGAAAAAAGACGACATCTACGATATACTCAGAAGAAGTGGTGTAGGCGTTCCCCAATATTACGAAGAGATTACCTTTGAGGTAAACGGTAAAAAGGGCAGCTATGCGCGTAGCCGTTCCGGTTGTTACTTCTGCTTTTTCCAGCAAAAAATAGAATGGGTTTGGCTATACGAACAGCATCCCGATAAATTCAAATTGGCTATGGAGTACGAAAAGGATGGCTATACCTGGATGCAGGATGAGCGGCTGGAAGATTTGAAACAGCCCGAGCGTATGGATCAAATAAAAGAAGACCAAATAAAAAGAATAGAAAGAGCAAAAATTAATAAAAAATCACCATATCTTGTCGATAAGCTGAATGATGAGGTAGAGGGCTGTATAAGCTGTTTTTTATAATGGAACAAATTAAAGTTTATTTAGCTGGAGGGATGAATTCAGATTGGCAATCAATTGTCATGAAGGAATTTGATAATAAGTTTGTTTTTTTTAATCCTCAACAGCACAATCTTGACGAAAGTGTCGAGTATACTGCATGGGATTTATTCTTCGTTAAAAAAGCAGATATTGTTTTTGCCTTCATGGGAGAAAATAATCCTTCTGGAATTGGATTATCTCTCGAGGTAGGTTTTGCTAAAGCCTTAGGGCTAACAATTATTCTCATAGACGAAAAATCAAAAAATGATTTTGAATTTAAAAAGAAATTTAGGATTGTGCGAGAATCCGCAACAGTTGTTTATGATAGCCTAGATAAAGGCATAAGTTATTTAAATAGCTATCTAAATATCAAATAATTAATCATGCTTATTCTTCAATGTGCTAATACGACTGCAAATCCTATTAATTGGATAAATTTTGCTGCCAGCGTAGGCTCAGCCTTAGTTAGTATTGCAGCTATTATTTTTGGTTATTGTAATAGTAAAAAAGCGTTAAAATCTGCAGAAGCTAATATTTTAGCAACACTAAATACGAATAAAGAAATTACAGAGCGAACACTTGAGACGAACATAAAAAATACAGAAAAGTTGATCAAGTCAAAGCGCACTGAAGAACGAAAAAGTGAAATATACAAATCACTCAATGACTTATATGGTCCTCTTTATCAATTGAGACAAAAAAGCAATCTGCTGTATGATAAGTTCAAAGAGGGTAAGGCCAACAGTGACGGTTTGAGTGAAAGCTTTAGTACACTTTCATATTTATTGGAAAATGATGGACCTACTGATCTAGATGCCAATGACAAAGCACTATTAAAGGAAATAATAAACATTGGTGAAAAATGTGAAACGTTAATTCAAGATAAAGCTGGATTAATTGAAGATGATACATTACGGAAGGAATGGTTTCCGAAAGCAACCAAACATTATCTGATATTACGGTTGGCACATAATGGTTCACTGAAGGGCCAAAGTGAATTGTATGCTGATTCTAAATTTCCTATCGAAATGGATGAATTGATCCAAAATAGAATTACCAAGCTTCAAGAAGAGTTAAGAGGATTGTCTTAACCTATTTGCGTCTTCAATTCTCAAACCTTTACCTAATTCTATGGCAACATACGACATTGATTTCGAAGAACGAGGCTATCTTCGAGAGCATATATGGAAGTTTTTATTGTTCCCCGACCACTGGAATGATCCTGCAAATAGTATATTAGTCAATTTAAACTGGACAGAAGTACCGTTTAATGGCACACAAGCGATTAACGTTCCTAACAATCAAAAGGGAATATATTGTTTTGTCATGAAACCTGTCTTTGGTCAGCTTTTTGAAAGCCGCTATTTGTTTTATGTCGGAAAAACTACACGGAACTTTAGAGCAAGATTTAAGGAATACTTAAATGATGCTGCGGGGAAAGGAAAGCCTAGACCTAAGGTGTATACCATGCTGAAATTATGGAATGGTTATTTGCACTTTTATTTTGCCCCAATCCCTAATAATGTCGATATCACTGATTGTGAGGTGAAGTTGTTAAATACCTTTGTTCCAAAAGTAAACACAGATATCCCTAAGGCGAAGATTAAAGCCGAACTTAAAAATATCTACGAATGAGCACTCTAAAATTACCTAGCTTGAGAGGAAAGATGGGAGACTGGTTTTACTACGTCTCTCTAATGAGTTTTAAAGATTTGGCAGAAAGAACTTCTATGGTTCCAGAGATTCACCAAAATGAAGAACTAAGCCGTTGGATTCAACGAGAGATAAGTGGAAGAACCGAGGATATTGTAAGCTATTTAATTGAACAGAAGCAAAGGTTTTTCAATTCGATAATCTTTGGTCTATATGGAGGTAAACCAAGATGGCAAGAATTAGATATTGATAACAAATCCGAAATACTTACAGAAGAGGAAGTAGATTATTTTGGTAGAACATTTGGTGTGTTTTCATTGAATGGTGAGGAAAAAATTTTTGCTATTGATGGGCAACACCGCACCAAAGCGATTAAAGATGCAATTAAAAAAGAACCGGAACTAGCAGATGAAGAAGTTTCTGTAATTTTTGTTGCTCATAAGAAAACAGTAGAAGGAGAAATAAGAACTAGAAGATTGTTTTCAACTTTAAATAGATATGCGGCTCCAGTAACGATTAGTGAAATTATTGCACTTGATGAAGAAGATAATTGTGCTATTTTGACAAGGAAACTAATAGAGGAGTCGACTCTTTTTAAAGACAAGATACTTTTTAGTAAAACGCGAGCCTTAAGTCCAAAGAATACTGAGGACTTCACAAACATTGTATTACTTTATGATATCATCAGTATTACACTAACAGATAAAAAAGTACTCAATATATCGGTTACTGGATATTCATTAAAAAAATATACTACACGTCGAGATACTGAAGAAAACATAATAAAGGATATTAAGCGTCTCGAAAAATATTTTCAAAATATTTTCAAGGCAATTCCCTCATTAAATACTTTCTTTTTCACCAAGAACAGCATTAATCGTGAAAGCAAGAAAACCAGTCTACTCTTCCGGCCTATTGGGCAAATGATTATGTTTTCGGTGCTAAAGGTAGCTTCGGAGAATAGAAAGCTTACTAAAGCTATTTCGTATTTCGCTAAAGACGATTTTTCAATTGCTAATCCTGTTTGGAAGCAAGTCTTCTTTGATGTTGAATTAGGAACTCTAAAAACTGATAAATCTCTACAAAAATTTGCAATACAACTCATTTTGAAACACCTGAAAATTGATATAACATTAACTAAAAAGGATAAGCAAATCTTCGACAACTTTGAGATAGACCCAGCTAAAGTTTAATTATATCATTAAGGCTCGGGATTGATTATCTATCAATATCAAAAGGACGTAAGTCTAGCATGATTGAAGTATCAATGGCAGTATAATTTAGATATCCGTACACGATATTTTACCTGTTTTTATAAAGCACTTGTATGTGGTAAAAAACTTAATTTAATCAATACAAATACCGACAAATATGGACAAAAAAAATACACGAAGGCCGCAATGTGAAACGCTTCCGCGAAATGCTGGGTATTAAGCAAGGGCAGAGGCCCTTGCATTTGATTTGGGTGAAGATTGGAAGCAAAAGAAAATATCATTATTGGAACAAAAGGAAACTATTGATACATCCCTACTGCAGCAAATATCTGCCGCACTTAAAATACCTGTAGAAGCTTTTCAGAATTTTGATGAAGAAGCAGCTGTTAATTTCATTAGCAATACGTTTGATAATGGCGCAATTGGCTACGCCAGAGCTGAAGTACAAAACTTCAATCCTATTGATAAGTTAGTACAATTGCATGAAGATAAAATTGCGTTGTACGAGCGAATGCTGAAGGAAAAAGATGAAATGATGGCTGAACTGAAAAGCTGATTAGTAAATAATTTCCAGGGCGTGTTCCTACACTATACATCCCTGCAAACAAGGGGCAATTTTAACTCCAAGGGTGAGATATACTCCTGCTCCACCTCCCGCACGAGGGCTTCGACTAGGCATATTCCTCTACACCTTATTCAATACTCATTTATACCAAATATTATTTCTGACTAAAAAGGGATTTTCCCTCTTTTTTATATATCCGCTTTTGTGTATTTTGGTTTCCATACTTTTATTTAAGAGGAAAGCGATAAAGTAGGGTATTTAGAATTGTCCAGCTCTTTGTCGTTTTTCTCTATTCTTATTTTCCATTATGATTCAAAAAGAGGATATTGAAACCAGGCGACGCGATCTTGCCGAACTTCGCCATGCAGATAGTGTATACCGCGATATTACCGAGCGCCTAAGCGAGCGGGATGATTATGAAAAGCGATGGCTATGGGAGTTGCTACAAAATGCTAAAGATTCTGCTATCGATGGAGAGACTGTAAAAATAAAAATTGAAATCGAAGATAATAAAATCTCCTTTTCTCATACAGGCGCTCCATTTGAGTTAGACGATATATTAAGCTTGATTATTCAGGGGTCATCAAAAAGCGGCAAAAATAAAGTTGGCCGTTTTGGAACCGGCTTTATGACCACCTATCTGCTATCGCAAAAAGTTGGTATAGCCGGGCAACTTACCCATGGACAGGGCTGTTTCGATTTTATATTAAACAGGGAGGCTGCCGACAATGAAGAGTTTTACAGATTTCAGCAAGAGTCTAATGACAGCTTTAGCAACTCAATAGCAGATAGCAGCTACCTGGACGATGCCGAGTTTCAAACTCGTTTTACCTACATGCTCGATGAAAGGGGGCAATCCGTAGCCAAAGCGGGGTTAGCATGTCTTGACGAGTTAATCCCCATCACGCAGTTGTTCAATACCGAAATTGATGCCATAACGGTAGTGGGTCCAGGGCAGATAAAAACTTTCTCTAAGCTTCTCCTTTATAAGCACACTGTAGATGATAACCATATTGAAGAATGGCAGGTTAGCTCGATTATCAACAAACAACCAATACAATCCTTCAAAGCATACATACATAGAGGTAGCAATTACGAAAGTTGCATTATAACGCATCTGGTCGAAGACAAAGAAGCTATCTACCCTTTTACGATCAATCATCCCCGGCTCTTCTTCACCTTTCCGCTTATAGGAACGGAAGAAATAGGTATATCTATCATCATCAATTCCACTGCCTTTAAACCAAAGGTGGAAAGAGATGGCGTTTACCTGAAACAAAGCGACGACGGAGAAGCCGAAAAAAATAACAGGCAAATTATAAACGATGCTCTACAAACCAGCACACTACTATTCGCTAAACTGTGTGCTCAAAAAGGCATCGAAAGTATATATGAACTATTCAAAATTGGAGCAGCTAAGGATTTGAAATGGGTAGACCAAGATTGGTTGAATATTGTGAAGAAAATAGCCGTGGAAGCTTTGGCTGTCCTGCCGGTAATTCGTTTTTTTGATTCGAAGCAGGATAATACCGCTCTTGTCAATTTTAAAGTACCCTATGCTGCGGACAGCGCCATTATTCAAGATTTGTGGGAACTGTTATCGCAAATAGAAGAATTAAAAGTTCCACTGCAACAGGAATTGCAGGCATGGGTAGATACCATTGGCTGTATAGCCAAAATAACAACAGAAAATGGCGATCCTTTTAAGTCGGGGTACGTATGGGGTATAAAGGAACTGATACGATTTACCGAACAAAAAAACAGTCTGGAACAATTAGCCCAAAGCCTGTCTGAAAACCCAATTGTTTGGCTCAATAAGCTATACACGGCAATAAGAAAATCACAAGAAGGCCGATTCCCTTTAGAAAGCAAAATATTGCTTAATCACAAAAACTGTCTACGTAATGCGGAAGGTTGTTTTTGGGATCATTGTAAAGACGATAAATTAAATAATATATCGGATCAAATTGGCCTTAACTTTTCAGATAAACTTATATCAACCAACATTACCCAATTTCATATTGCCGGTGTAGAAGCTTTTAAAGAGGATAATGCAATAACAGAATTGAAATTAAAATTCAATAGCTTTTCTGAAGCTGACTTTGCCAATACCTCTTATATTGCCTGTAGTGCTATGTTCCTTAACTGGCTTATTGAGAAGGAGCATACAGATCTTATCCGCGATTTAAAAGTATTGTCAGGTGCTAGTAAAAAGAGTGATGAAAAATTTGTTTATGACCAATTTCCTAAAACGGAACATTTATGGCTTAGCTCAAAGCCGTATTGGCAACATAAATTTCCTGAATATGCTGGCTTGGTAAGAGACAAGGATTGCCTGCACGAGCAGTATAATTTGTATCTTTCTGCGGCAGATTATACCTTCCTTAGTCAAAATGGATTTATACACTTAGAGCCGCTTGTAATAAAAACAGAAACTGCAAATCAAAAAATACTGGAACTGCTCGTTTTAAACGAACAAGATCTCAATATTTTGAAAGATGCTGAAGGTCAATTAAAATATCGGTTTAAAGTTACCTATTCTGACTTCGCCTATTTAACCAGCACGGATGGACACATTTATAGTAGTAGAAGTTCAACATCCAAATCTAGCCTGGATCGTCTCCGATTTCTATTAATAGAGGCGGTAGAAAGAGATATGTCTTTTGAAAATGATACCCAGGAAATCTTTATTGAAGAGCTTGGCCAATCAATTACATTACGACAATCTCTTTGGGTATATAGAGCCAAGCGATTAAATTGGATCAATGTAAAAACTGTGACCGAAAATGGCGAAACGAAATTCAATTCAGAAACGCCATCATCAAAAAACCTATCCGAGCTCTTAAAGCTTGATGATTCGCTTGTACAGCACATTCGTGGCGCCAAACAACAGCAACTGTTGCAAAAGCTAGGTATAGGTGTGTCCGATCTAATAAGAAACACCTTACCTAGTGAGGATTTAAAACTAAGCTGGGACAAAGCCATTACCAATATGATCACTAGCGGTACTACACCGGAACTGGCGCAAGAAATCTTTAGCGATCCTAATATCCAGGAGGTGTATGCCAATCGGATAAAAAATAAAAAGTTGATCGATCGCAATCAAAAAATAGGCGCTTTAATAGAACGGCTCTTTAAAGAGTACATTGAAAAACTGCAAGCAGCCGGGCACTCTGTATATATAGATCGCGAGCCTTTTGGAAGCGACTATATACTTACAGAAGAATCTTCGGACTTAATAAACGACAAGAATGAGCTTGAATTACTTAAAATAAATGGTTGGCTCATAGAATTAAAAGCTACTGGTAAAGATTACGCAGCGATGACACCTTTGCAGGCCGAAACCGCTACAACTAAAAGTAAGTATGCGTTAATAGTTGTTCCTTTGGACGGTTCTGATCCTGATATTGAGTATATACGTGCAAACGCCAAAGTGGTTATCACCATTGGCGACAGCATTAAAAAAGTGTATCCCGATTTTAAGAATTTAGAGATTCAAAAAAATGCGCTTGATATAGGTAAAGAAGGTATCTCAATAAGCATAGAAGACCAGAATGTCCGGTTTAAGGTAAGCTCATCCGTATGGAATGGAACAGACACTACTATTGAATTGTTCATAAATACCTATTTTCGTTTGTAGAAGTGGCACGATAGCGTCGTCGATTTATTTTTTCAACTGAACAATGTCACGATATTTTTCTATCAAATCGCGATTAAGCTTGAGCCTTTTTTCTATTTCGTCAAAGGTCCACCAATCAATCCAAAATTTGCCATCTGTTCTTAATTTGTCCAAATGATCTGATAGAGAGTTTTTAATATAACTAGACACTACTAAAAAATAACCATCATAATTTCTAAATTCGATTGTATCTCTTATATCGGTAATTTGAGATTTGCTAACTCCGTCTTTATATGCTTTACATTGAACCGCAATTTTGAGTGTCTTATATGGGTTTGATTCCTTACTACTCATTACATCCTTAGGAACTTGTTTATCTATAACCAGATCCACTCCACCATCTCGCTCTCTTGTATGTCCCGTTTTCCTAACTCTTGTGATGCTAGGTTCTCTTTCTAACAAATCCTTTACTAAATTCTCAAATCTTGAATCCTCAATTTTACCTGCCCATCCCAATTCAGATGGGGCAAATAAGAGTCGAAATTCTCGTTCATGTCTTGATTTTAGTCTTCCTTTTTCAATTTGAAATCGATCAATACCACAATCAAAATTAAAGCATACAATATATTCTTCTCCTAGTGCTATTATTCTATTTTCGATGAACGTAATATTTTTCTTTTTGTCACCTAACTTCTTGAAAACATTGCTTATGTCTCTGGACTTGGCATTTCCTATATAATGATTAAAATTGTTTCCTACGATCAACTTCCCACTCAACGATCGGACTGTTTCATTATTATCCATAATTAGGTTATCTATTAAAGGGTAGAGCTCATTACTTTTGATTATTGATACTCGTTTTTTGAAATCTCGGAAATAAAGCCAATTAGGTAAAGTTCTTTGGCAATAATTAATACAGTCGCCTGAACCATCTATGGAATTCGACAAATTACTTATTACTTCTTCAGGAATATCAAAACTGTATTCAAACTTATAACCTAACTTCTTTCTACAATTTTCACAAGGGCAACCCGGGAAGCAACTCCAAAAAAATGTTTCAAATGCGGATAAAGAACTTACGAGATATTCTAAGCCCTTCAAATACTTTTCACTTTTTACATTAAGTAACTCGCCATCAACCTGAAAAGGCGTCAAATATTTAGAATATATCTCGTCATCAGCACCCGTAGCCGGATTAAAAACATCGGTAAAGTATAAAGAACACAAATTGCTATGTTTTAGGAACAACGCAAAAACAATTGGTATAACATCGTGTAAGTCTGTCCTTTCTCCATTGTAGACCCATGAAGTTGTTCTTTGAGAAAAATAGAATGATATTTCCTCTCTATTGTTTATGTTGATTTGCAAGGAAATTCCAAGAAATGGACTTGTCCAAATTGATAAAGCATTTTCTGCTTTGCCTCGGACATCAAGCCCCAGTTCTCTCGCAATTTTTTCTATGTACTCTAACGTTTTCATTAATCTTCCAAAGCCCCCATCAATTGCTCCATACCAAAATTTAAAAGAAAATCGGAGTAATAGCTATCAAATACATCGCGGATGTAATCGTCAATAGTAATTTCCTCTTCCATTTCTTCTTTTGGTAAAGCCAGCTTATAATTCTTCTTTTTAGTAATCATGTACAAAAACAAAGAATGAAAATAAACGGAGGCAATATATCGCTTTTGCGCTACCATAATTTGTTCCTCGTTCTTTAGTTTTTTACGATGATTCAAATACACATGGCTATCCATGTTTACGTATATCTTTTCCAGTATATCTCCCGAAGCCTGAAGACTCATAACGGTTTTAAAATCCATAGTAATACCGTGTTCTTCCAATCCCTCCCATTGCTCCTGCTTAACTTTCACTAGTTCTGGTAAGCCAATATTATTGTAGTCCTCTTCTTCTTTCGGTACTGTTTCTTTCTTTTGCTCCGGGTCTACAATTTTCAGGAAAACAACTTCCACAAACGACTCCTCACCGGCTCCTTTCAGGGTAGCCTCCACCTCTACTTCATCGCCTTGCCGGAGGTCGGTATCGGGGTTAAGGGTTATTTTAATTGTGCCTTTATCAGGGCTCGACTTAATAATGTTCAACAGCTCACCAGGTTCTTTATCGCTGCCCTTTTCGGTGCCTCCTTTGCTATCCGTACGCTTTACCCGCAAAATACTTACTTGTAAATCGCCCGGTTCCTCTGTTCTGTCAAAATAATGATCCTCTACGTCCGTTTCGAACCTCAGTGTCTTTTCGCCGCCAATCGGCACGGGAATAGGGCTGTTTTGCTTGTGCTGCAGTTTAAAGAAACTGGGAAAGCGTTCGGGCTTAAATGCTTTTTCTTCCCTATCCAGCTTGCTGCCTTTCGCTTCCTTTTCTTTGGGCTTTTCCTTCGTCTTCTCCTCCAGTTTCAGTGTATTCTGGAGCAGCTTAAACAAGTCGCTATCCTTTGAAAGATTCCTAGCAAAGCTTTTGATCAATTCAGCAGTATCTTCGCTCTCCAAACCAATGGTATCCTTGCGCCTTTTATTAATATCGTCTAATTTGGATTTCACTAACTTCTTTCTTAAAAAATCTCTCAGCTCCTCTGCCTTTCCGCCGTTCTTCAACCGGTCGCGCGAAGCCATAAAAAGGCTTTTTCTAAATTCATATTTCATCTTGCTGCAATCCACATTAATCAAGAGGTAATCCTTTAATAAATTATACTTTAAGCTACGTGTAATAAATTCGGAGGTGTAATGTCCATGTACTTGCCCATTCATAGAGAAAAGGACCGACATGTTGTTCTTAAAATACCGGCGTTGAATATCGCTTTTAGTTTCTTTTGCCGTCTTTCCTTCCTGTTTAGCTTTGAAGACGTAACAGGCCACCTTCATTTTTCCAAAGAGCGCATCTTCATATTCCTCCGAAAACCAGTCCTCCACATAATCCTCTTCTTCCTCTAAACGTCGCTGAAGGCCATAAACGGTAGTCTCTAGCACCTTGTTGTTAGGATAGCGTTCCTTTGTGTCAATTGTAAAAATAGGTAAGACGGGCTTGAAAAGAAATTCGTTGAGGCTTTGGTTTAAATCTTGAGCAAAACCAGATATCCCTTTCATTTGATAAGAGTACATCTTAATGATGGTGCCCGTTTTAAATTTTCGATTCAACAATTTCAAGTCTAGCTCTGAAATATCAAAAGCGGGTATCTTCCCATCAATTTTCAAATACTCATACCAGGTATTTTTCTTTGTTTCCAACTCATCTTTCGACAAAGGATGCTCCCTGGTAAGCGTGAAACCGAATTGTCCCAAGCCATCATATTTTTTAGAACAAATCAACTGATAACCTTTCTCTCCGCAAAAAACAATAGCGCCGCTACCTCCCATATTATATTTTCCCTGAACAAAATGAATCTCATTTTTATTGCCCCGCATTAATGATAAAAAAGTATTTTCAAAATTGCCCGGGTGCTGTCCTTCCCCGTTATCATAAATAATAATGGAACTCTCTTTAGTAGGGCCATCGGCAATGATCTGAATATCTTCAGCCTGTTGCCTCCGCGCGGTACCTAAGTCCCAGTTCTTATGCTTAGGAAAAAACAAATCAATAGCCTCATCCATTGATTTAGGTGCTTCTTTTGATTTAGGGTCTAAATTTCCCTCCAAACATTGCTTCATCAAAATCGCATCAATGGAATTAGTAACTTTCTCGACTAATGCCGCTATTGGATTAGACTGTTGATTCTCTATGATACTAAAGTTAGATTCATTTTCACCTATTGGATACCAATTTTCTTGTTTTAAAATAGAAGGATTGGCTTGAATTACCAAATCAACATCAGCCTCGGTAGGTGCAGCATACAACTTTTCGAATAATGATTTCAGATTCATGCAGATGGATATTATTAGTTTTGGTTTGGTTGTATAATAGCTTTTAATTCCTCGGCGGTAGTCATAATGTCTTCTGCCGTATTAAATTTCCCCAGCGAAAATCGGATCGATGCATAGGCATCATCATCTGTCAAACCCATAGCTTGCAATACGTGAGAAGGTTCAATAATAGCAGCGGTACAAGCTGAACCATTAGATACTGCAATAGTTTTTAATCTGCCGATAATTACATTGGCATCTTCACCAGGGAAGCAAATATTGGTCACATTATACAATCGATTCTCGGTATTACCATTGACATATGCTCTTGGGAGCTGTAATAACTGTTGTTCCAGTCGGTCGCGCAGGTCTCCAACACGCATAGCATCATATCGCATCTCTTTTTGTGCAAGCTCGCTTGCAGCACCTAAAGCTATTATTCCCGGCACATTTAAAGTACCACTTCTTAACCCTCTTTCATGTCCTCCGCCATGTATCATGGGAGGAAGCCTAATACCCTTCTTGATATATAATGCGCCTACTCCTTTTGGAGCATAGAATTTGTGCCCGCTAAACGCTAAAAGATCAATGCCCAATGCTTCAACATCAACAGGAATTTTACCAATGGCCTGAGTACCGTCGCATATAAATAAAGCACCAACTTCATGTGTCAATTGGGCAATTTCCTTTATAGGTTGGATTACACCGGTTTCATTGTTTACATACATTACTGTTGTCAAGACTGTATCGGCTCTCAATGCTGCCTTAAGCTCATTGAGGTCAATTAATCCGTTTGGCTTAACAGATAAGTAAGTTATTTCATACCCACATCTTTCCAAATAATGACAAGTATCTAGTACCGCTGCGTGCTCCGTAGCAACTGTTATTATGTGATTGCCTTTGACAAAGTACTGCTCTACTACTCCCTTGAGTGCTAAATTGATCGCTTCCGTTGCACCGCTTGTGAAAATCATTTCATGGGATTCAGCACCAATCAATGTGGCGACCTGTTGACGAGCTATCTTAATCGCCTTATTACTATCTATGCCAAATTGATGTGTACTATTCGCGTTAGCAAAGCTATTGGTAAGGAATGGCATCATGCTATCCAACACTCTTTTATCAATTGGTGTTGTGGAATTGTTGTCTAAGTATATCCATTTCCTTTTTACTTCCTCCATATATAGTTACGTATAAGCTCAAAGTTACCAATTATCTTATACAGGTTTAATACATAATTTGCAACCGACTCACAGCGATAAATTTATAAGCAACGTATTGATTGCATTAATACTAACATTGGTAGAATATTCAGTCAAATGAATTAAATGACTCTATATTTCAATTTCTGTTTCCGAATGTAACTCTTCGTCACTGTATTTGTTAGCCTAGTTTTTATACTTCAACGAATAGCGCCAAAAAATTCAAGCCTTATCATTAGGTTTTGAGTTCTGAATCAGAAGAACGTGTCAATACACTCTACTTTTGCACCCTTGACGAAAAGCAAGTGGTTACCGAAAGAATCGATTGACGGGTACTTAACTGTCTACAAGAAGGAAGAGGGTAGTAGTGTGTTCAGGCGTATTTCGCCTATTGCTGCAATTTTGTCCTGGACCGGTCTTTGTGTAAATGGAAAGGATATATAACTCTAAAATAAAAGCCCAAATCGCTGGCAAGTCGTGTATTCCATGGGAAGTTCCCTGAAAAATACGCAACTATGAATAAGCCTTTATTAAAACAAAAAATCCGGCAGTACATTGAGCTCTCCCGCTTAGCAGCTAGTTATCCAAAAGGTGAGGATATTAACTCACTCTTAATCTCGGCTATAATTGACCTTGAAGAAGAAATTCTCATTCAGTTCGGACTACCTCTCTCAGCTTACAAGTTTACTTCCCAGATGGAGTATTATGGCCAGTCTGATGGAAATACCGCTGATATTGTAAATGAGCTTTACCGATGGCTGAAAAATGAAGCAATCACCTATTTATCTTCTCCTGTCAAATCCAATATTGGAATCCTTATTGAAGGAAAAGAGAAAATGCTCCATGCAAATGAAGTTATACCCTTCACTGGATATGCGACCACATCCTACAATAGCTTTGTTTATTACGATGTTTTTTGTCGTAACCTTTGCTCAGCTAAAGAACTTATGTTAGCAATCAGTACTGCTGAAGGGGTGAGCGAATTTGATCCTAAGTTTGAATTGCTACCTTTCGCTGAATATTTTTTTGAATATCGCGCTAAGGCTTCTCAAAAAAATAAACTGGCATCAATACCAGTACACACCCATTGCCAGAAATTTGAGAGCGCATATCCTGTTGCTGCATGCCTTATCATAAATAGCTTTTTTATCACTGGTATTGCTGCCTACGACAAGCAGACCTGTATCGTTGAATGTGCAGTCGAATTCAATAAAAGGATGTTGCAGATAAAAATTTGGTGTACCATAAAACACTTACGGTACATTCTACAGCATTCGAAATACCTGTCGGATGTAGCTTCAGTTTTGCTAGCGCTTAGGCATCATAATTTCTCAAAGAAGCCATACTTGTTTGAAATCGGCTATAATGCTGCCAGTACGATTGAAATAGTGGATATAGATTTTGAGCTGGAACGACTAGATCGAAAGACAGACGAAGTGCAACAGCCGTATTCATTTATAATATCCTACCTCCCTGACCACAGTATACATTAAATCAACTTCGTTACATTTTACATAAAAAAAATCATTGAAGTTCCTGTAGTATTGAATTTGAAAGGGGTTAACGGAATGACGCCTGAGTAAAACTTTCTACTCTTTTTATAATTGTTATATACATTAAAGGGTGCACCCGTTGCACCCTTTCCTTTTGATCTAATAAAACTTCCTATTCAAACTCATACATTCCGGTTTTTACGTCGTCCCAAATCCTTAAGTATCTAGTATCAAGTTTTGCCTTCTTATAAAAGCTAAGCAAAACAGGATTTACCTTTACTTCACTTCTTCGAATGTCCCTTGTTAATGTTAGTCCATTAAGCGACTTGCATCGGCTTAAAGCAACATATAATTGACCGGCTTCAAATATATTCTTTGTAAGATTTAATGTCATTGCTTCAAAGGTAAGTCCCTGGCTTTTATGGATACTAAAAGCATAGGCCAACCTTAATGGGAACTGGGAACAGGAGCGATAGATTATATATTCCTCATCTTCCTTCTTGCCGATCTTTCTTTTTTTTAGTTTTCCTTCTTTAATAATAAATCGACGGATATCCTTTACTGTTCCGTCTTGTACTAATACTTGAATAACTTCTTCAGCAGTTAAAGGGTCATATTCCACAGCCAAAACATGTCCTATCATACCATTAAAAACACCTTGCTTAAAGTCGTTTTTTAAAATCATAACCTGGGCACCGATTTTAATTTCTAGGTTAATTGGAATAAGTGAACTTTTAATAAGTTTATCTCCGTCTCCTGTAATCTTCGCCTTGAATGCGTGGATTGGGGTTTCTAGTTTCAGTAAATTTTCATTGTTTATTTGGTCAGCTACATCGTTCGTCGACGTTAAGATGATCGGATATTCTTTCATTGCTTCTTTGTTTTTGAGTTAATTATTTTAAGGCTATTTTCTACATCCATACCGATTCGTATGTTGTTTAGGCAGTTCACAAATTCGGTATCTTCCTGGCGATAGACTTTTTCCAGGTTGATAACTAAGGGATTCAGTTTTTGAAAAGCGTGTGAATCAAAAAAGTATTCACTTTTATATCTCTTTTTATACTCCGGGTGCTCATTTTCATTCTCAATAGGAGGAAGTTGCATGGGGTCGCCAACAAAGATCATTTGATAACCGCCGAAGGGCTTTTCACGACATTTTATTCCTTTGAGAACAACATCAATAATGTCCAATGTTCTGCTTGATACCATACTTATTTCATCGATGATAATAATGTCTATCCCGTTGGCTAACACATCATGTTTCTGCTCTGAGAAATAAAGTAGTTTGAGGTTTTTTTCGACCTGATCGGAAAAAATGAGCTTACCGATCGGCATACCGAACATGGAACTTATTGTCCATCCGCCTACATTCATTGCGGCAACACCAGTATGCGCCAATGTTATGGTGTTGTTTCCGACGGGACTTTCATTTATCGCCCTAATAAGAGTTGACTTACCAACGCCGGCACCACCAATACATAATATGGATTCCTGGCTGCCAGTAGCAAGGTCGTAGCATGCCTGAGCCTGTATATTATCGGAAAAATTTATTTTATTCATAGACGCTTTATTTGTTGCTTTATTAAGGACTGCCAAGTTTTATTTGAATTTGGCAGTCCCCGATGAGTATTAATTAGCTAATGAGCTGTGTTAATGTTTTTTGACTATAGCATTCTGTGGTTTCATCAAAATCAGTGACACCCAGTTCCTGAATGTGTCCGAAGATGAAATCGGCCTCTTCGTTGTTCACTCCTATGGATTCACCGAAGTCCATAATCTCTTCCATTGTTTTTGGGTGGCTTAAGAAGGAAAAGAAAATAAAGGAATATTTTTCCAGCCTTTCGTTGAAACAGAGGAAGGGCAGATAATCCATGATAACGGACCTTACATCGCATATGCCTTCTAATTCCTCCTTGCTAAGAGCGACCAGTTGTTCTGAAGGTTTAGCCGGCTTCGGGGACGCTTTTCTATTCCCTTTCATATGACTAGGATTATTCGGATCTCCAACTTTTTCACGGACTTTGAGCCAAATTGCCCAATCACTTTCATATTGATAAGCTTCTTCAGTAGCTTCGGTAGCTTCGTCCTTATAAGTTTTGAAGTCCAGATGCTTAATGGCAAGTGGATAATAAACTTCCTTTGGAATTGCTTTCTTATTGCAATTACCGGCAATCATTTTAAAGTACCTATACGCATTGCTGTCATCTAGGTCATCTAACTTCCCCTCTGCATATTTTTTCATTTCCAAGAACAAAGGCTCGTAAAGAGCGGTTAAATCGGGAGAGACGTTTTTTAGATTACTATGCATAATTGAATTTTTTTTAGGTTATTGAAAATATTTTTTGAAAACTTCCCGTCATCAGTCATTCTACGGCATAGCATTGTCCTGTCGGTCTAAAACCCGATTTTTTAGGTACAATAAGTTATACGGAATTAACTGGAGGAAGGAGTTTCAGGGTTGAATCCCTGAATTAATATTGGCTTATGCCGTGATGATTTTAATTGCTGTTCATTGTTTTACTTTTTTACCTTTAAAGAACGCTTTTTCTTGCTTGGTTGTGTTATTAAATAGTCCAATGACTTACCTTCATTTATGGCTACCGTTGACACCGGATTTGATGAAAGGAATTCGTCGACTTCAGATTTCTTGAAAAATAACAAACGGCCCATCGGTTTATAATGTTTTATCTTACCTGAAGCGGTAATTTTATAGGCACTTGCTTTGCTTAATCCACTGTATTTACAGAATTCGTCAAGCGTCAACATTTCCTTACATATTGCGGCTCGTTTTAATTCTGCCAGTTCCTCTTTTAATTCTCGGCATTGCGAGAGCACTTGTTGTAGAAGTTGAAATTCTTCCATTTTCAGTATATTTTAAAACAGTTATTAAAAATGGAATAGCGCTATCCTTGTTTCTGAAAGTAAAGGTATAAAGGGTTCTAATTTTAGCAATAGAATGTCAGAATACTTTCTTTATTGACATACTGACATTCTCAAAATGTTGTTAACCACAATAAAAAAAGCCCTTTGACAATAAGGTCAAAGGGCTAAATAATTTTTGAAGAAAAACTTAATTGTTTAGGGCCTTAATAAATGTGATAATATCAATGCTCTCTTGGTCTAGGGGTTGTACCTTATCCGACGGCTTTCTCCTTTTTTGATAAACCTCTATTCTTTTTATCCAGTCGCTAATGGAATTATTTAGCGATCGCCGATTGAAAGGATATTTATCGCTAACTGAAGTAATATTTTGGATGATCGTTTCAATAAACTTTTTTCTTTCCTCACCATAAAAGTCGTTAGTGTTATCCTTACATGTACTTATAAACCGAAATAAAGTAATCATTGGAAGATTTAAGTTAAATTGGTTCTGGTGTTTAAGCTTCCATTTTACTTTGCCAGGGACTTCCTCTTCTGTTTTATAACCATCAAATATGCTAAGGAAATGGTCAATGGAATTAGCTTCCATAATTTCTTTGTCAATCAAATGCTGGTAGAGC
This sequence comes from Taibaiella sp., assembly GCA_041660405.1. GTDB lineage: Bacteria > Bacteroidota > Bacteroidia > Chitinophagales > Chitinophagaceae > Taibaiella. The sequence goes on from JBAZWL010000007.1 coordinate 108,669, forward strand.
TTAGCTAATTGATTTTTGTTAAGAGTTGTGGTAAACATTTTATGTACAATGGATTCCTCTTCTTCTGTTATTTCATCATTAGGATATATCAAATCGTCGCAGTAAGTTAAATAATCAATGTAAACCTTTGCAAATCGGATCACAGGATTAGGCGCGTCTTTGTAAAAAACGATTTCGCAATATGGGTCATCGTTTCCTTTGTCGTAATAATATCGCTGAACGTCTTGTGTGGCATCATAATCATCTATTTCTGAAATTTTTTCAGAAAGAATAGCGGAAAAATGATAATTATCCTCTGCGTATTTTGCGTGATAATTCTCAAGGTATTGCATGATATCCCTTTCATCGTTTAATTCATACAAGCCTTCAATAATTTTGTGATAGTCGTTCGGTTTTAATATTTCTATCATTTCTTTTTAGGATTTTGGCAAAAATAATAAACCTAAAACAACTGCGGAATTCTGTTAGCCGCTTCAACCTTTTTACTATCCATAACCTGCGCGTAGATTTGAGTGGTCTTAAGGTTCTTATGCCCGAGCATTTTACTCACCGTACTCATATCAGTATTTAAGGACAATTGCAAAGTCGCAAATGTATGGCGCCCACAATGGAATGTAATCTTCTTTTCAATTCCAGCTTCTTTCAGCCATTGGGATAACTTTTTATTAAACCAGCAATCATAAGCAAGCCCTTTGAATATTTTTTCATCACGTAGGGTAGGGTCGGTACTATTTTTTTTAACCGTCTCAATATCTGCTCCAAGAAATTGTATTGCTTGATCACTTATAGGTAGGTTTTCAACCGATTTAGTTTTCTGCTGCGTGTACATAATCAACCAACCAATGTTTTCTTCGTAATGCAATTCACCCCAGGTCATTTTCCGAATATCACAGTGACGCAGACCAGTAAGACAACTGAATAGAAACCCGCGTTTAAGCACCTCTATCTGACAAGGAACTGGCACGAGCTTCTGCAGTTCCTCAAATGTTAGGTACTCGCGTTTTGTACTGGCTTCCTTGATGCTTTTAACCCTTGTCGCCGGGTTTTCAGAAATGATCCGTTGCATGAAAGCTTCCTTCATTAAGGTCTTTACTTTATTGAAATAGGATAGGGCAGCATTATTCGATAATTGTCTTCCGGATTTAGTAATAGGTTCCCGAAGTAAGTATTGCTTAAAGTTCTCAAGGAAAACCTCATTCACCTCTTCAAACCTAATGTCCCTACCTTTTACAAAATTGTTGAAGTGCTTGAATACACTGTTCCAAACGGATAGTTGCTCCAGCGTTTCGCATTTCGCTTTAATTGTATCAGCAAAGAATTTGGTGAAGCTTGCTTTCCGCTTGAATGTTGGTTGCAGCCCGTATTGATTTGCCTGCCCTTCGAGTAAGCGTTTGGCACGAATTTGCTCAGCCATCATCATGACTTCCTTGTTGTGCTCTTTCTCAATAGGCTTAGTTGGCTTTTCATAAAGGAACAGGCGCAGGTGTTCGTATTGGCGCTTGACATCAGGCCCAAAATGGTACACCAGGTTTAACCATACTTTTCTTTTTACTCCTTTCGCTTTGCGGGCTTCCGATACTTGCCCTAATTTTTGTTGAAGATAGATCTGCATGACGATGTTGCTATTTTGTACGCTAAAGATCCTCAAGACTCTTCAGGCGAGCAACAGGTAGTACGGGATTACAGGAAGAAAACACCTCAATGATAGTAGGGTTACTTTCCAATTCCGAGCAGATGTGAGAAAAGGCTCAATGTCCAACTAACGGCAGAGTAAGCTCTATAGACCAATGGAATTGAGATAGCAGCCTATCGAAACGTGGTGTCAGCTTTTGAGAATTGATTCAAGGTATGATGAGATGGCTCGAAGCAGCCCAACAAATGTTGTCGTGTTCTTTATTTGGGCACCTTCCGGGACTAGCGCCCGGTAGTTGCGTTCTTCATCTGGCTCAAATGTGATCGGGATGCCCTCAACTTCTACAACAATTTTGTGTATGAAACCTTGGGGCACGATCAGGCTTTCAAAATTGTAGTCCTTGTTTTCATAGTTTATCGTAATCGTAAATGAATCATCCATTCCTGTGCTGTGGTTCTATTTTGGTAGAGATTGCAAGTTAAGCAGGAATAGTGATGGCAGAAATAGATAGGAGTGATTTATCATTCTGTTTTTTGAAAATATTTCCAGGGATTGATCCGATACATGGAAATGGTAGTTCCTGTGATTTCAAGGCGGTGTGTTTGGTGGAAATATCTTTTCAAGTGTATTTGCCTTGAGTGATAATTTTCTATCAATACCGGCAACTGAAATTAAAATCTAAATTTTTACCCAGTCCAATCCCTTGTGAATAAAAATCAAAAAATTGAACAACGCCGTCCAGCGGCGTAATCCTTTCTTTATTTTCTTCTGTTGCTTTGAATTATAGGTTTTCCTTTACTTATTCAAAGAAAATTTTGCTTTGGCGTTTCTTTGTTTTCAATCATAAGCAATCATCTTAGAATCCTAAACCAAGTTCATACAAGAAATAATGGCAATGCCTTGAAGCAGCATCTATTTCCATTTTTGAGTTCCGATCTGATTTCTTTGGTTGATCTTGTTTCAATGAATGGCCATTGCCGGCATTTTTAAGTGCTCTATTCAAGAGTAAATGTTTTTTTTGTGTATTGGATATGGCTCTTTAATTTTATTGCATTACCGATGACAAGAAAAATAAAAAAGAAATTCTGTAAAAAAAGTTGAAGACCTATTCCGGCGTTTTATCATTTTATTTTTTACAAGGCATAAGGTTCTTTTGTTTTGATTTTCTCTTTGTTATTCAACCCATCAACAACCAAACTAAAAAAAGTACAAGCGAAATCTAAACCTTCCCTTGAATCAAAAATGATCATGCCGCACAGCGGCATCAATTTCTTTTTTTAATTTTCTATTTTTTTTCTTGTGTTGATCTGTTTGTATTCAATGATGTTCTTTGGCATTCTTTTGTCCTCTATTCAAGGGAAATCTATTTCTGGTGTATTGATAAGGCTTGAAGATATTACTTCAATACCGAAGGCAAAAAAATGAATTGATATTTCCTGATTGATTTTGCAATGGTAAGTTTATTTTTACACGATGAAATTTCTTCGTTTAATTCTGGACTGTTGATGAATTTTTCGTTATAGCTGTTCCATTAAGATTATCTTCAAATCAAGATGGTACTACTCCAAGCTTGTCCTTTGTTTGAATGGTACCGCGTAGCAGAATTAATAAATAAAAAAAAGATGGTACACGAAGTGTACCATGACCGTTCTTCTTAATTAATTTATTTTCCTTTTAATTCTTTATTCCTTTTTATTTAATTCTTTTCTTTATTTCTTTTCATTTTTTAATTCTTCTTTATTAATTATTATATTCTAATCTAATTAAGAATTATTAATTAATTAAAAAAGGGAAAAAGATTGAAACGGCCAACACTTTGTAAAAAATGATGAGGGGGAATTTTGGATTTGTAATCAAAGTGATATTGAATACAAAAGAATAAATTTTAAAAAAGCACCTGAAAAAATATTTTACAGAATGTACCCAAACAAGCAAATCATTAAATCTATCCGATTCATTTTCCTTTTGTAAAAAGTGTCCTAAAATTTACGGTCACCAAATTTCTAGTGAAACAAAAAAAGGCCACGCACATTCCAAAATCAATTAAAAATAGAATGATGCAGCAAGGCTGCATGATGGTCTCTTTGAAAATAAATTGATTGATTCATTCATTGATCTTGAATTGCAAGAGAAGGGAATTGAATTTAAAATGTGGTTAGCTTTTATTTTTCAATGGCCGGTTTTGATATAACCGGATTGGATAGTATAAATACATTCCCATTGAAAATAATCCTAAACCGACTACTTAAAAATCAGTTTAATAGAATGACCCATCCAAAATGTAGAGAAGACAATGAAGGCTACGCCCTGATGCAGCAGAGCTGCATGATTTGTTTTAATGAAAATTTATTGCTGAAGGATTGGTTGTTGTTTTTGAATATAGAATTGATAGTAGTTCATTAGAGAAAATTCAATCCACACTTCATGATCTCAAATAGCGGTTGCCGGAATTTTACAATGCCCTGTTCCAGGTGAAAAATTAAAATGGTGTATTGAGTTTCTTTTGAAAAAGCATTCGGGATAGATGACTAAAAAAATGAAAACGATTTTGAGGGAAGCAATTGATCAGAAAATCAGCCCGGATTCATTTTGAGAAATATAAAGACCTGCTCTTTATTGATTAAAATCCTCCTGCCAATCCTGCAATGGGGCAGCTGCCCCTTCCATACCTGATTCATGATAGTTCTTTCATGGACACCCAATATTGCTGCAAACTCTTTGATGCTGTAAAATTCCTTAGCAATATTCGTTACGGGTTGCAAAACGGGCGGTGTAGCGTCATAGGCTTTAGCCAATGGCCTATTTATTTCAGCAATATTTTTTGCAATGGCAGTACTAATTTTCTCTTGCCTGTTCTTCTTTTTCCTATTTCTATTAAAGCATTTTTCCGAACAGAAGTTTGCAAGAGTGGTTTTGCTGGTAAAGGGTTTATTGCATTCAATACAGCTATTGTGGTACAACAGGTCAGGGCTGCCAGTCATTGTCTCCCTTTTCTTGCGTCTTATTTCTGCTTTAGTACATTTCTTAGAACAGTACTTGGTAACTGTAGTTTTAGCAATGAAAATGCTACCACAGGTGATGCATTTGGTCGGTATGCGCATATTGGAACTCATGGCCTAAAGTTCCTGCGAAAGGACCAGGATTGCAGCGAGCCTGCAAGATGGCAAACGACGTTCATTATTATTAGGATATATCTTCAGATGGTACATTAGATAATTTCGGCCTCTCCAATTACCCTTGCTGCTTCATGAATCCACCATATGCGTCCTTTGTCTAAATATTTCTCTATTGGTTGATTTATTAAAAAGCGAACGGTAACTATTCTTTCCTCCCCTGGTTCAATATTGGGACCTTCAAATACAATGTCCCCTACATAGGTTTGTAAGAGCTTTCCGTCAGCAAAGTATTCAAAAACGTGATTAGGCCTATAGCCACTGATAATGCTTGTCTGGCGGCCACCTGCCAAGGTTGTTCTTAGTTTTAATTTAGCAGTTACCGGTATGAGCCCCTGTGGATGATCATAGACCAGGTCCCTGATGCTGGTCAAGGTATATTTGTCATAGGCCATAACATCGAATACTTTGGACTGTCCCGTTTTTAACCACCTCTTGTAGATCAAGCTACCGTTCATGTATACATAAAGCTCATCATTTTCTATTTTCTTAAATATAGCCATAAACGTGAGAATAAATGAAGGCCTAAGATTCGATGGATGTAAAGTCAAAGTCCAATAGCTTCTTAGGACTGACCTCAAGAGCAATCGCCAGCGCATACAAGGTGGAAATAGTTGTATTGACCTTGCCTGTTTCAATTCGGTAGATCTGCATGACCTCTATATCAGAATAGGCGGCAAGTGTTTCGCGGGATAATTTACGGGCGGTGCGAAGCTTTTTGACATGGTTGCCAAATGCTAAGATGTAGTCTGTATTTCTGGATCTGCCCACACCTGCAAGATGGAAATATAACTTTTATGTTACCATAACATATATGATATGTCTCGTAAAAATTTTTATCTTTGGTACAGAATATGACTGTTGTAGCATACCTGTATTTGCAGGAAGTTTAGGTCATTATTTTTTATAAAAACAATCATTGATGAACACAAACACTGCTCAAACCTATTGTGGGGAATGCGGAACGGCAAACAATGCAGGCTTCAAATATTGCGTATCCTGCGGTCGCGAATTGAAGAAGCCAATAGAAACCCCACTTTCCTCATCACAACAACATTTTGTATCAGAACAAGAACCTATTACAGAGGTCGTCTGCTCAAAATGCCATTCCAGTCAATTGTCGGCTAATCAGAAAGGCTATAATACAAGCGCTGCCGTTTTAGGTAGCCTTGCAAATGGAGGTAGTGGAATAGGTCTTGGCATGGCAGGTAGTGGTGACATATTGATTACCTGCCTGAATTGCGGGCATAAGTTTAAGCCTGGGGATGGCACATTAAAAGTAATAGATGCAAAAGGTAACGCGAAGTTTGAGAAGCAGGTGTTTGTGGATAAAGCAGCGAATAAATGGAGGAATATCAGTTTAATAGGACTTGTAGTGCTTGTTCTTTTAATACTTTTTGTTTGGGGATGGATTAAGTCAATGCTTGGCCACTAGTAAAGCGAAAAACATTTTATCTCTATTAAGACTATAAAATAAGAACTGTAAAAATGAAATCATCTTATAAGTTGCTTCGTATTATTACTTATATACTACGCATAGTAGGTGCAATAACCTTCCTTCTTTCACTCTTTTACTTTTGTATAGTCTTATACCTATGGAAAGCGGAAGGACAGTATATCAGTAACACACAAGAAATTGGATTAACTGTTTATGCAATTATTATAGGCCTGGTACTTTTCCTTGTTGGCGCTGTTATTGCATTGCTTTGCGATATTGCTGATAATGCAAAAAGAATAGCGGAGAAGCAATGGACTTTCACAGCACTCCCATTTGACCAAAAGGGCGGTAGTGACATACAAGATCATTCCAAGTACATGCCGAAATCATCTTAATATTCAACAAGGCGAAAACCAATACTAAGGAAGTTCGATAAAAATAAAAACGTAATAAAGGGACAAGCTTATTCGGGTAATGCTTTTTAAAGGGCAACTCAAAAATAAACTGTGGGTCATGATTCAAATCAGGGCCGATTTTTTATTGGAATGCATATTCAGAAATAAGGGATGTACAGACCTAATGCTGCAATAATCCGGCAGATACAGTTTCTTGAGGTAGGTATGGACCGGTACAAAGTTCTTGAACAAGTCCATGGACCACAGTATGTTGGAAACATCACAATACAACATGATCTTCACTCAGCCAATTGTGCAGGAGGTTATGTTGTATTTTTTTGCTGACATTTTTGTGAGACGGTTTTTATCCTCCTTATCAATCAAAAACCACTGAGAAATAAAGTCAGGATTTCTAATGAGGAGGGCCCTCTGAATTAGTTATGTCAAGCTTGGATAGTATGTTTAATAGGTCGAACATTATATTGAAGTCGGTAAGAATTTCCTTAACGTTAGTAGGGTAATCGTTATGCAGGATTAGATAGTCCAGCAGGACAATGCGCATACTATTGCTAATGCGTAATGCCGTAGACTGTTCTAGTAGTTCAGTGATTGCTAATAACAGAGTGCTATGATTTTTCATTCAATTCGGAATTTGAATGTAACAATCAGGATTTTGGCGGACATTGAACCGGATGACATTAATTGCTTGTTGAAGCATACATTAACGTATAAGAAAAATACACCTTATGTATAGTCACATAAAATATCAAATGCATAGAAATAATAATTAAAATAAAATTTTGTTATTTCACCTAAGTAAGTATTTTTGTTCACAATTTTTTAGGATTTGAATAAAAATTACCGCTTATAAACTTTTAACTACCGTTAGTGTAAATCATTTTGTTTTTTAACGTTGTTTTATATTTCTTCGTTGAACAAATTGTATAGCCAGAAAAATTAAGTGTTGCTACCATGACTTAGTTTCTATTGGCTATACAAATGTGTCTTCTCCCTAATAACCAGATATGCCAGTGCACCTTAAACATTTCACTATTATAGTGCTACTCTTTCTGAGTGGCAGAAGTGTTGTACAGGCGCAAGAAATAATCAACGAACCTGATAATAATCCCGCTCCCGCCCACACAGACTTTCTATACTCAGACAACAAAAAGATTTACCAGGACATTTACATTAAATCTGAAGCAGATAAAAAAGTAAACCTTAACTTGGTATGTTATCGTTATGGCACTGAAGGCGACAGTTCATTAATATTCCGCTACGCTTCTTCGCAAAAAATAAAAACGGGCGCTAAAAAAATTACTATAGCCTTCCAGGAGTCAACGGATGACTACTATATGTTGCCTGCATTTTCGAACATTGTTCGGAAAACGGAGCTTATCCCTCCCGGAAGTTATAAAGTGTTTCTTTCCATCAAAGGCAATAAGGATACGACAACTTATCAGCAGGTTTTCCTAAGGGAAATTGATAGCACACTATCTATGAACTCATCCCTTAGAAAAGGCATGAACGATGTACTCCAACCTGCGGCCCATAATCTTTTGCCATCCTCCAATGCTGCTTCCGCTTTTGCAGACAAGGTTTCCAACGCCCTGGAAAAGTCCAGGTTCCGGATGGACCGTTATTTTAAGAAACGGGGCTTGACTGCAATACGGTATAACCGCGATGGTAAAGAGGTCATAGACCTGTATGCTGATGGCTGGTTTATGGGCAGGTATGAACTGGATGAAAAACAACCTCTTAGCCAACAACTAAAAGGACAGCAGGATGCATTGGAAAATAACCTGGGTTCTTTTACAAAAAACAACCTGGGTGATTATCAATCCTTGTTATCCCAATTCCGCGAACTGAAAAAGAACAGCAGGGAAAATAGTGAACTGACCGGAGAAATAGCTTTATCTGCCAATTTCGCGAGCGACCAGGAAGAGTATTCAGAACAGGACAACAATTATTACGAAGCAAGAGGGTCCATTGAGTTTCCGCTGATGGATATCCCGGTAAGCCTTTCCGGCTATTATACCACACAGGATAAAAACAGGAAGGCAAAGGCCAGCTATGTGCATTTTAAATATGATGCAGAGAAAGCCAAAGAACAACTGATGAAATTGATTGGCAGCTATAACAAACGCTATGAGCAGACCATAGCCCAGGGCGGGAGTTTTGATATGATCTATGGCCAGCTTGTGGGCGAATTGAAAACAGAAAAAGATAGGGCCATAGCAGAACTGAAACAACAGGCAGGCTTACCCAAGATGGATTTCTCTTCGCTCAACGAAGAACAATTAAAAGCAGCATTACTTAACAAAGCCAATGAAGAAAAGGATAAGCTGCAGGAGGCGCTTGTTGATTCTGCACAAAATTCAGGAGCAGGGAAAAGCATTGCGGACAAGCAGCAGAAAGCTATGCAGGCCAAACAAAAAGCAGAGGAAACTTATGCTAAGGCCATGGCGCAATATGAGCGCATTCAGCAGCTGGAAAAAAAGATCAGGAAGTATGAAGCATTGCTGAACCAGTATAAGAATACATCCTATTATGATTCCCTGCTGGCCTACAGTAAAAGCAAGGAACTGCAAAATCTTGATCAGACCTCTTACAAAGACCTGGCAAAGAAAGCCTCCGGCCTGTTGCCTGAAAGTAAAACCAAAAGCATGATTACCGGCCTTACCAATTTTGATGCCGGGATGTTTCCCAAGTATGTATCCGACTATACCCAATCGGGCCAGATACTCAAAGGCGTTGATGCCGGCTATGATATCGGGTTTGCAGAGATCGGCGGAAGCTATGGAAAGACAGAATACATAGACCGTGATGGTAACGTTGAGGGCTATAAAGCCTATAGCGGCCGGGTACAGTTCAAGCCAGTAATGGAACAGAAATTCGGTTTACTATATTATGGATATTCCCCCGGTAAAAAATTATTGAGTGATGACGGGTTCTTTAAAGATGTATCTGTTTCCATGCCCAGCTTTCGTAACCCGGTACATATCATTTCTGCTATCTATAGCGGCAAGATATCAAAGTATGTTATAGCCTCAGGTGAATATGCCGTGTCTAATAAACAAGGCCAGTCTGAAGCAGCCAAAGAACAATCTTCTTTTTACGATAAGTCGGCCTATAACGTCAAACTGGAAGGCATTATCCCATCGAATAATATTAACCTTGAAGCTGCTTACGAGCATGCCGGAAAATCTTTTGAAAACAACACGCTCCCGGTGCTCATGTCCGGGACAGAACGGTTAAGGGCAAGCGGGCAGGGGGACCTGTTCAACAATTTTCTGACCGTAGGTGTGGAATACAATTACCTTATCCAGAACAGTTTTTCCTCCAAAGGCAATAACACCAAATGGGGCTTTAACCTCGCCACACATTCCAAACGTTACCCATCGGTATCCCTTTCCTACAAGCCGTTTTCAACTTTCAGGAGCTTTAATGATACTTTGAATATAGAACAGAAGCCCATACTGGGGGAAGTCTGGACGGGAAAAATAAATTACCAGATCAAAAAGAGGGACAGGGCTATACGGTTTACTTTATTGTACAACAGGAATACCAGTACTATGGATACAGTAAAGTATGGCAGTGCCCTGATCCAGTTCAATACTATTTATTCTTATAAAACAACTACGCTTTCCCTGAACCTGGGCAGCTCAAAGATCAATACTGATTATATTGAAACAGCCTATCCTGCTTTTAATAATTCAAAGTTTGCCAACATATCGGCAAGCGGTAATGTAGCCACTGGCCTGATGTTGACCGGCGGTACAGATATTGCCCTTGCCAATGCCATGATCAGTCGTTACGGGATCTTTGTGGGCAGCGGATATACTTTTAAAAAGCTGCCCTTCATGATCAGGGCAAACTTCCGGTATACCAATTACAGGTTAACAGAACTTATCGGTTGGAAACAATTGTATTCGGGGGGCATAGAACTGGCCTGGAGGTTTAAAGCGAAATTATTTAAGAATTAATATACTTAGTGCCTCCGTGCCTTTGTGAGCAATGATAATTCCACAACGTCACAAAGACACAAAGCCTGATAAGAAAAAAATGAACAAACATTAAAGCTTATTTATGAAACAATATTTTAGAGTGATTTTGCTGAATGCCCTGCTGCTGTTGGTTACAGCCAAAGGCTTTGCACAGAACGATATTTTTGTGAATATGGCTATGGTCGATGGCGTGGACCTTACACCGGACAACCTGTTCAGTTTCCAGGTCCAGTCGGGCCTTAAGAAAAGCAGCCACAGCCTGATCAGGGGAAATATAAAGTTCCGCAATTCAGACCTGCGGATCGCTTACCGGTTCGAATATGATTTGCAACCCGGATTGAATATCATACCTGCAAATGCAGTAAGGCCGCAGTTTGAATATTCATCGCAGCCGCTGCGTGAACTCTTCGAGCAATATAAAAAATTACCCGAAGGCATTTATGAATACTGCGTTTCCGTAAAGCCTGATTACAACCTTAATGAATCCACACCCGGCCCGGTTTACAACGAATGCGTATACCATAAATCACAGGATGTATTCCTGATCAACCTGATAGACCCGGACAATGATGCCAAGATATATGAGTACAACCCGATGTTAAGCTGGACGGTCAATTATCCGTTTGCCTCTGAACTGAAGTACCGCATCAGGGTGGCAGAAATTAAGGAAGGGCAGAATACCACAGGGGCTATCAATCGCAACAACCCGGTGTACGATGAAAGGAACCTGATGCAGATGAGCATTGTGTATCCTGTGTATGGTAAGCCTTTACAGAAGAACCAGCCTTACGTCTGGACCGTTGATGCTTATTATAAAGGCTTATTGCTTGGTGGTGCAGAGCCCTGGAAGTTTACCATTATTGAGGATAGTTTGCTAAGCGCGATACCCAGGGACCCATCTTTTGTTGATGTTAAAAGGGAAAATGGATCGTATGGTCTTTATGCCCCCGGTGTATTAAAGCTTAAATATGACCTGACAGAATTGAAGACCGATTCTTTATCCCTGCAGCTACTGGATAAAAATGATAAAGAGATCGGGCTTAAAGAAGCCGGTTCATTAAAGGCTGTATACGGTGATAACCGTTTTATCCTGGACTTCAAAGAAAGCCAACCTTTAAAACACCTGCAGCCTTATACCTTACTCATCAAGTCACAGACCGGGAGTACTTACCGGATCTTCTTTAAATATGCGAACCCTGAACTTTTAAAATAGCCCAAACAACAATAATGACGAAGTCCAAACTCAGACAAACTGGTATCACTATCCTGTCCTGTGTACTTACAGCGGCAATCCTTCTGTTCATCCAGAAACGGGACAGTAAAAAGATAGCCGTTGTTGATGCCGTAAAATTATTTAACTCCTATAAAATGAAAATGGAGCTGGAAACCAAGGCAGCAGGTGGATTGCGCTACCTGGGCAACCAGGCAGACAGCCTTCAAAAGGAACTGGAAGCAAAGAGCCGGATGAAAGATATTCCACGCGCAGAACTGGAACAAGTGTATAAAGTTTTTGCCCAGGTGAAAGCTACGTTTGAACAGGAGTACCAGTCAAGCAATCAATCCATTAATGAACAGGTTTGGAAAAGGTTAAACCCACTCATCGATGAGTATGGGAAATCGAATGGTTATAGATTGATTATCGGTGCTAACGGCATGGGCAGTGTACTGTATAACGATGAGTATTATGATCAGACAAAAGAAGTCATTGACTTTGTCAATAAAAAATATGAAGCAGGTAATTAATATACTCATCCTTGGCATAATGCTATCCGGTTGTAACCGGCAGCAGGACCCTGTCCTGTATACAGAAGATAAAGAGAACGGGCTTAGGAAAACGGTTGAGGTCGGTAATGTGATCTATGATATCCAATACAAGCCACCGGCCTATATAGCCAGGATGGAGCATCTGGATAAAGCAGCCGAAGAGAAAAGGATAAAGGCACTACAGGGTATGGCTTGGTTTAATGTTTCGTTCAGGATTAGGGATTTCAACGAATCTCCCCTGAGATACAAGCTCACCAGCCTCGAAGAGTATACCGCGAGACAGGATTATTATTTAAATAAAGCACCCAAAGACATATACCTGCTTTATGGAAGTGATACCCTTTATGTAAACAGCTATTGGTTTGAGAATAACCAGAACCTTTCCCTTCATGAAACGATGGTGATTGGTTTCAAACTGCCGGAAAAAATTGTACAACCTGAAGAAGACCTGCGGTTTTCTTTCTATGACCGGGTGTATCAAAACGGTATCATTAAAACTATTATCAAAAAAGATGACCTGGAAAATATTCCGGGAAAATAAATTAAAACCAGGTTCACGGGAAAAACATTGAAACCATGTTGTACAATAAACGAATAATAAAATTTACCGCAAAAATTATGCTTTGTACCCTGACCTGCCAATTGGTATTTCCGGCAGTGTCTTCGGCCCTGACTTCGGGGCCCAGCCAACCCGAGGTGCAAAGCTTTGAACCGGTAGGTACTACAGACATGGTCGATATGTTTACCGGGGATTTTGTATACAATATCCCGCTCATGGATGTAGAGGGTTATCCGATCAATATCTCCTACCACGGGGGTGGCGATATGGAACAGGAAGCCAGTTGGGTAGGCCTTGGATGGAACATTAACCCGGGTGTGATCAACCGGACTCCCAGGGGCATGCCGGATGACTTTAATGGGGACTCGATAAAGAAGACCCTGAACATTAAGCCTGAAAAAAATATCCGTGTAGGTCTGGGCGGTGGCATTGAACTCCTGGGTGTGGGCACACCATTGATTAATATCTCTGCCGATCTTAAATTAAGTCTGAACATAAGTAACTACCGTGGAGTAAGTGCCGATATGGCCTTGGCTGCTGGGGTAAATATTGCGGGCATGGCATCTGCAGGGATCAACCTGGGTGTAAATTCCCAGAATGGCGCCGATATTGATTATAACCTCGGTCTGTCCTTTAGCACTTCGGCGATCATTAGCTCCGATATCGCTGTTGGCGTAGGTGTCAACTTCGGCAGTGGTTACAGTACCCGCTCGGGTCTGAAGGATAAAACCTTTAGCGCAAATGTTGGAGTTACCTACAAAGGGTCCGGCATAGGAACCGGTACCCAGGCAACTGTACCTATCGGTGTAAAAAATATCATTCCGGTGGTTACCAACAGTTCGGTCATGAAAATGTACCGTGGACAGATCAAGCTGGGCGGGGAATTATTCTGGGCTTATCCGCATGGCGCCGTTTTCGGTATGGTCAGTACCCTGAAATATGATAAAGATGGTTCCAGGAAAGGTTATGGTTACTTGTATGCACAAAATGCAGACGATGCCGCGATCATGGATTTTACCCGGGACCGCGATGGTATGTTCAACTCCACCATGCATTATCTGCCCCTGGGTAATATGACCTACGATATTTATTCCGTGAGCGGGCAAGGTACCGGTGGGTCTTTCCGCCCCTTCCGCAATGATTTCGGAAGTGTACATGACCCGGCAGTGTCCAGTACGGGTTTTGAGGGAGGAGTAAATGTGGAGGCCGGTCTTGGTTACCTGTTTGAAGTTGGGGCGGATATAACCGTCAGCAATACCGATATCACCTCCGGCCCATGGCATGACTACGAGCGGCCTTTTACCAATAAAACAGCAGGAAATATCTATGAGAATACCTATTTCAAACAGGCAGGGGAGGCCACTGCAGTTAACCCCGGGCTTTTCGATGCTATCCAGGGCATCAACCCGATAAAAGGCACACAGACAACCGGCATCCCTGATAAGAAACCGGGTTCCACCATGCAAAGAGACCCAAGGGGCAACCTGGTCTCCTATTTTACAGGGGATGAAGCCTCACAACCTGGAGTGGCCACTTCCCAGCAACTTTATAGTTATATCAGCACCAACGGATTTGCCGGAGGGCCGGATGCTCCCAAAACAGCCATACCCCGTGTGGGCGATAACCGCAAAGGGTATCATATATCTGAAGTGGTACAGACGCAAACAGATGGCAGAAGGTATGTTTACGGCCTGCCTGCCATGAACAACATCCAGGATGAGGTGACCTTTGCCGTTGACCCATCGGGCGATCCTAGCGGTATAGCCACATATTACCCAAACGACCCTACAATCAACAATGATAATGGCAGGGACCATTATTACAGTAAAACCTCAACCCCGGCTTTTGCCCACAGCTACCTGCTTACCTCTGTGCTCTCCACAGATTATGTAGACATAAAAGGCGATGGCGTTACAGACGATGATTTCGGGTCTTTTACCAAATTCAATTATACGTTGAAAGATGCAGCTTATGGCTGGAAGGCGCCGTATGGCGATATGAAGGCCCAATATGATCCCGGTTTTAAATCAGACGGGCAGGATGATAAGGCAAGTTACCTGTCCGGTACCCGTGAGCAATGGTTAACACACAGTATAGAGACCAAAAATTTTGTTGCAGAATTTTACACCTCTGTCCGGGAGGATGGAAGAGGTGTTGATGTAAACAATGACCTCTCTTACAAACTGGATTCCATCAAGCTCTATAATAAGCATGACCGTTTTATTAACCAGGCAGCTGCGGTTCCCATAAAGACCGTTATGTTTGGCTATGACTACTCCCTGTGTGCCAATGTGCCCAATAATGTCAATGGTAAGGGTAAGCTGACTTTGAAAAACATATACGTGCGCTATGGTAACTCGGACCGCAGCATGATCAGCCCTTACCAGTTTAAGTATGGTAACAACTTTGGTTACAATGTAGTCAACAGGGACCGCTGGGGTGGATATAAAGAATCAAACAACGGCATGAGTAATGTAGATTTTCCATTTGTAGATCAGAATGATCCTGACCTGGATAAATACGCCAGTGCCTGGTCCCTGGAAACCATTACACTTCCCTCCGGCGGTAATATCAATATCCAATACGAGGCAGACGATTATGCCTATGTACAGGATAGGGCTGCTATGGAAATGTTCAAGCTTAAGGGGCTGGGCAACTCCACCAACTATTCAACTTCCAGCCAGCTTTACCTGGATAAGAACACGCCTTGTCGTTATTTTTATTTTGACCGGAGGCTCTCCAGTGAAAAAGCAGGATTGAGTTTCCAGGATAACTATTTGAAAGGACAAAAAATCCTGTATTACAATTTTGACACCAGGCTGGTCGATAATAAATATGAACCGATAAAAGGTTATGCGGAGGTGGAGGAAGTAGGCGCCTGCCCGGATGGTACCCATGGTTATATTAAAACCAAAGCAGTACCCCTTAAAGGAGGTGGCGCCAACTTAAACCACGTTACTTATACGGCGCTAAACTTTGCAAGATATTACTTACCGCATATCATTTTCCCCGGATCAGATCCTGATGCCAGCGGGCTGAGTAATATCCTGTCCGGCATCCAGTATGCTTTCAGCGAACTGGTGAGCTTTGCCAAGAACCCGGTAAAGCGGATGGTTGAAGAACAAAAGGCCAAAGAAGTAAGACTGGCCTCCTCTTTTATGCGACTCAACAGTCCTGGCCTTAAGAAGAAAGGTGGCGGGCAGCGGGTAAAACAACTGGCTTTTTATGATAACTGGAAAGCACTTGCCGGTGGCAACAGCCAGGATGCAACTTATGGAAAGGACTATAGCTATACAACAGAGGATGCAGGCGGTTATGGTACCATAAGCAGTGGTGTGGCCAGCTATGAGCCCCAGATCGGCGGGGATGAAAACCCACTGAGGGAGCCGGTGAATTATTCGGTACAGGCAGGTAGTAAGTTTCCGCCTAACGATCCTGTCGGGGTTTACCAGGAGTTGCCTTTGGGGGAAAGCCTGTACCCGGGCGCCATGGTAGGCTACTCACGGGTGACCATTAAAAGCATTCACCAGCAGGAAGGCCGCTCGGCCCAGGGTATGGATATTTACGATTTTTATACCGCTAAGGATTTTCCTATCCAGGCCATGGCCACACCTTTGGACGAACTGGATAACCAGACCTATTATGAGTTCACCGAACAGAGAAGGGTGTATGAAGGTACACAAGGCTATACCCTTATATTTAACGATATGCACGGTAAGCCCAAACGTACCGAGCACCGGATCATAAAACCTTCCACAGGACAAACAGAGCTGGTCAGCTACCAGCAATATATCTATAATACAGAAAACGGTAAGCTGAGCAATAATGTACCGGTAATCGAATATGATCCCGTGGCCGGAAAAATGAAGAAAGTACAAAAACAGGTAGGATATGAGGCAGACCTTACTATTGATACCCGCGAAAAGAAAGAGCATACAAGCTCTACTACAGGTTATATCAACTTCAACTTTTTTACTATAGCTATCATTCCTTTCCCTATGTTTTTTGCGTATGGGGCAGATTTCGATTTCAAAAATGAATTCCGTTCCGTTGTGGCAACCAAGGTAGTGCAGCAATACGGTATCCTTAAAGAAGTACAAAGCTCGCAGGAAGGAGCACTAACCACGGTGCGCAATGAAGCTTTTGACCCGGTTACGGGACAGGCGCTCATTACATCTGTAAACAATGAATTTAAGGACAAGGAGTATTCCGTCAATTATCCTGCGTATTGGGGCTATAAGTCAATGGGGCCTTCATATCAGAATACAGGATACGAAGAAAATTTTCCGCTGGTTCCCGTTATTAACCATGCCGCTATAATACCGGTTAACGCAATGGCGAATTACAAGGTCGGAGACGAAGTTTACATGACGTACAATGGGGGCGCAACTAATGCATGGGTTACCTCTATGTACATTGAATCTCCTTCTTCGACTGTAACTCCTTTTAAATGCACAGCACCCTGGTGTCTCGGGCTTTCAGCTGCAAATCTCCACATTGTAGACACTATAGATCTGTCCAATTTAAATTCAACAGTGCAACTTTCAATATTTATTCCAAATTCCTGTATAGACAATCTCTTTTTAAGAAACGATTGCGGGAACCAGCGCTTAATTCTTAAGCCCAGATATAAGAGTGCGTTTCCGCAAACGGGAACGTTGACCGATGTGCGCTTGAAGATTGTAAGGTCCGGTGCCAAAAATCAATTGAATGAATCCATCCAAAGCTATACCGGGATGTCTGTTCCTTTTGATAATAACGGATATTTGAAAGATAACCTGGATAATCTGATCAATATTTCGGCCAGGGAATATTCAGATACACTCACAGCTATACTGCCTAAATACGATTCTCTGCAAAATCCTGCATCATGGGATTCGTTGAATGTTTATGTTAATGGTACAAGGCAGATTAAGAGGGTTTCCAAGGAATACGCTTATATCAAGAATCGCGATTATCCTGGAAACTCACAAAGGAACGCCGGTTTATTTTCGGCTAAAACATTATGGCAAATAGGTACTTATACTGATGGATGTATTTTTAACGGGTATAAATATTGCGCTATAGATACCTCTGTTATACCCAATGGTATACCTTACCCGGGTGGTGCGTATGGTAACCCTACTCCAAACTTTTATGCGGATCTGACGCAAAACCGGTTATATATTCTGAAAATGCCGGACCTTTCGCCGCCAAACTACAGCATGGAATACAACCACCTTGTTCCTCATCCCATAGATGATCGCAATTGGGTGGTAGCCCGTTCCGTTACCAAATACAGCCCATGGGGTTTTGAGATTGAAAATAAAGATGCGATTGGTAATTATACAGCGGCTATGTATGGTTACAATAACCAGCTTCCGGTAGCACTCGCACAGGATGCTAAACAACATGAGATGTTCTCTGACGGTTTTGAGGATTTCCAATTGTTGCAGCTGATGGCCAATTTCGCACGGATGAGCTGTTCTCCGTTTGGTAATATGTTCCCGTTGGCATCGCTTCCATCTTCTACTGTTTACGGGAAATTTGCCATCCCCGGTTCGGGAGCGATAACCATCAACGGCTCCAATGCCCATACCGGTAAATATGCATTGGCCACTACCGGTTCACCAACGATGCCATTGAATATATCGGCCGAACCTGTTACCGCAGGCCAGCCCAGGTACCTGCCTTTTAGTATGCAATACAATAAGCAGTATATCGTATCCTATTGGTTCAAACCTAAAGCAATATCCGGGATCATTACTACTTATTCCGCACCATCAGGGTTCCAGTTGAAATCAAACATTATTGAAGGCTGGCAACTGGCGGAGGCTGTAATCACGGTGCCGGCAACCGGCAGCATTTATGACCTTCAATTGCCCAAGGACGCTTATGTAGATGATATCAGGGTCCTTCCAATAGATGCCAATATGAAAGCCTTTGTTTACCATCCGGTAAACCAGAAGCTGATCGCTACCCTTGATGAAAACAACTTTGCGTCTTTCTACGAATACGACCAGGAAGGTAACCTGATCCGGACAAAGAAGGAAACTGAAAAAGGTATTATCACGGTAATGGAGTCCCGCAGTGCCAACGTTAAAAAAAGTAATTAAGCTTTATTCCCATCTCTTTCCGGAATGAAAGAGATGGGTTATATACCAAAAGAACAATGAGAAATTATAGTTTCATAACCCTATACCTGCTGCTTTTCCTATACCCGGCCGTGACCGCCTGTGCACAGGGAGGAAATCCATCTATGGCGGACCTGCGCAGCATTGCCGCAAAGGTGAAAGCGCTGGACAGCTACAGCTACGAAACGGTTACGAGTGCCGTGTTCCCCAATGGCAAAAAGGACCAGATGACCACAACCGTGTATATGGACCGGACGCATAAGCGGTTAAGCTATAAGACGAACACCGAGGTTGTGTTGCTTACCGATAAATGGGCCTACCAGGCCAATCACAAACACAAGACAGTTGGTGTATTTGACGTTGTCCGCTATAAGGCTAAAAATAAATTGCAGTCACTCGATGCTGTGTTTAAGAATAATATCACCGCGACCTTCATGGATTCCGTTGTGCTGCATTCAGGCAAACTGGTTTCCTCAAAAAGAAACGGTGACCTGCTGACTTTCACTTTAAAGTTCCCCGATGGCCTTACCCTGGAGGAAATGGTTATTGTCTATAATACGGCAAAAGCCTTGCCACAACAAATTATAACCCGCTCCTTTTTTGCTGCCGACGATTCGGGGCTTGGTAAAGGTTCCCGTATTGAAACCATAAGTAAAAACTATACCACTACTGTTCCGGAATCCATATTTGATCCGGGTCAATATTTCCGGGTACAGGGCGGCAAGGTACTGCTGTCGCAATTTAAAAACTATAAAGTCACCTCACAGCTATGAACAGGAATATAAACCCCAAGATAAAAACATCACTTCGTTTATTGTCCGTTACGGCATTACTGCTGCTGCTCTGTGCCTGGGGCGGCACCCCTGTACAGGCCCAGGCTTTTGACTTCCGCCCTACGGAAGCCAGTGAGAAAAAGACTGCCCTGCAAATAAAGCAACACAACGGCTTTATGGATACCATTATTGTACGGCAGGACAAGTGGATTGAAATGGTTAACAACGGTCCATCCTGGGGCAGTAACCTTAAATTCAAGAGTGTCCACGCTTTCGTAAAGTTCTATATCAACCACGCCTACCCGGTGAAGATACCAGAGGCCTATACGTTCAGGCTGACCTATAAGGTATACGGGTATGGTAATATGGCCGATACCAATGCCTATACTTCTTTTAATGATACCCTTACTATAAGCTATAAGCCGGATTCCCTTTCATCTTTCCAGGACCTACAGTATAAGAAATACAGTAACTTCCATAAGATTATGGTTGTGATGACGGGCCTGTATAAAATTGACGGGGCAGGTGGTACTCCGGTGGCTATGGACCTTAGTATGGCGGGCCCTTTTAGTTTACTCAACTTTTACGTGGAAGGCTCTATCCTGATCCAACCTTATCATAAAAAAGTGCAGACAGGGTCGGGCTATGTTAGTGTATACGGGACCTCCGCTCCCGCGATGAATATTGATCATGATGCAGTAGCCAATGATTACCTGCCGGTAAAATGGACGGTGTCCGGGGCGAATCTAAACAGCGTCCTGGCATTAACACCAGTTAACTACGAACTGGAATGGACTTACGTGGATAATTATAAGGTCAACGCTTCCACAGGTGCTATTACCACAATTCCGGCTACATCATTGCCGTATAATTTTAAAGAGAATAGCACCCGTGTATGGCTGGATACCAATTACTATAAGATCCCGATGATCTACCAGAAAGGTTATGTGCTATACCGGGTAAGAATGGTACGACCAGATTCCGTGCAATACCGGTACCCGGTTTACGGGGCATGGTCTTTAGCAAATGAAACCGGCATGGTAAGCAGTGTAGGTAATACCAATATGTTTGAGATTACCCAAGCTCACCTGAGTGATAGCCTTAACTGGCAATATACCGTATCCTTTGCCGAGCAGGGAAAATACAAACATGTGATGAGCTATTATGATGGTATGCTCAAGAACAGGCAAAGCATTACCCGCTTCAATAGCATGCCCGGCAAGCTTATCGCTACCGAACAGGTGTACGATTATGAAGGCAGGCCATCGATAAGCCTGCTGCCCACACCGGTTACTTCCGGCGCATTCCGTTACCAGTTCAACCTGACCTTAAACGGGTCTACCGGCCTGCCGTACAAAGCACACGATTTTGATACCCTGCAAGGGGGCGTATGCCCATTGGATAATGTACCATCCCCGCTGGCCAATGCATCGCCTGCAAATATCTATTATTCACCACTTAACCCCGACAAAGCCGGTTTCCAGAAATTTGTTCCTGACGCCGGAGGCTATCCTTTTGTTCAGACCATATATTCCCCCGGCTATGACGAACGGGTGGAAAAGCAGGGCGGGGCAGGCGATAGCCTGCAGATCGGCTTTAACCATAACGTAAAGAACGATTATGTAAGTGCTGACCAGATGGACCTGAACCGCCTGTTCGGAACGGATATCGGATGGTCGGGCTTCTATCGGAAAACAGTATCCCGTGACCCCAACGGGCAGCTATCGCTGAACGTAACGGATTACAAAGGTAAGACCGTAACCAGCTCTATGATAGGCATACCGGATACAACAATCCATTCTATTGTAGCCAATGAAAACCTCCCGGATACCAGCTTTTACCAGGAAGACCATATAGCCGGTACAACCCAGCAGGTCCTGGGCAATAAGATTATCCTGGACAAAAACTTTTTTAATGATGCAGGTGGCAATAACCTCGCCCAATATATATACACCTTTAAGCCTTTCCCTACATTCTGTCCCGGTAAATACCTCACGGTTGCTGCCCGGTATGATTATACCATCTTTGATGAATGCGGTAATATAGACCTGGATACCGGTGGTGTGTTGGGTATCAGCGGCGTGACCAGCTCCGGCAGCCCGGTTACGACCAGTACTGCGCAAATTCCTTTTTATATGGAAAAAGGTAAACACAGTCTGCATAAGGAGCTCACGATAAATACCGATGATGTAGATGTGGCAGTAGACCAGTTTATGGCCCTTTCCCCTGCAGAAAACTGCTTGAAGAATGAACCCTGGTTTATCAAAGAGGCGGTGCTGTCCAAAGAGTTCCCATGTCCTGAAGAATACAACGACATGGATTGTAATTCCTGTGAGGGTAAAAAATTCCAGATGATGCAGGAACTTTGGCCGAATAAGGATAGTGTATATATGGAACGGAAGTATGGCATTTACCGGCAACAAGGTAGCGGACTGGTGGCAGGAAATAACAATTCGATCTTTACCATTATCTCGGGCGGTGGCGACCTGGGCCCTATAGTATACCGTTACCAGGACCCTTGCATGGTACAATTGCCTGCCAGTGTAACCAAAAACGGTCATACCTATACCAACCTTCAGTCCCTTCCTGTAGACACTTTTATTTACATTTTCAATGATGATATAGCGGAAGCATTATTGCCGATGCACCCTGAATATTGCGAACTGCTCAAATGCTTTGACGATAAATATGCCGATAAATTACGTAGCATTCCTGATGCCAACATAGCTGAACAGCTTGGTTTGATGTCTTTAACGGGCATGATCAATGGAGATCCGCTATACGCAAAAATGCTTACACTGCCTTCATTATACCCTAATGCTTTTGATACACTTGCCCATTTTGCCGCAGGCATAAGCCTGGATACCATGGCCCTGATACAGGCGTATTGCGGATGTAATGACAGCACCATGTTCCAGGATTGCCGCAACAATATATTCGCTTCGCAGATCAACGGAGGTATACTGTTGAACGATTATGTGAAGGAGCGTTATTTTGAAACTGTAAGGAATCTATATATTGCCAATCGCAGCCGCTACCTCTTTAACCTTAGCCCCGTAGGTGCTTTAGCCGCCTGCACTACCTGCCAGGATGTGCGTATGACTTTAGTACCACTTCCGGTATTTATGACCTTTACCAATCCGGGTGGTGGGCTGGCTACAGGCCCTGGTAGTTTACTGGGTACCCTGCAAACCTTAAACCCTGTAGCAGCAGGTAACCTCAGTACTTATTTTACCCTGTTGCAGACTGTCAACCTGGATACGCTACAGCAGCTTAACGACAGTGCCTATCAGGTATATACGAGCAACGACTCCACCTTGTGTGCCGGTGCTGTAGATGCCATCATAGTGCAATTGGTAAACTGTGCTGCCCCCGGTGGTTTAAATGGCTTACGCAATTCCCTGCTGGCACTGTGCCAGAGTGGCCAGGTAAGCGGGGGGTACTTTACCCCGGACCAGATAAAGACTGCTTTGCAGCAAAATGGTCTTGCCATTAATGATATTTGTAACCAGTACCTGGTCAATTATGACAATAATATGGATTATTCGTCGGCCCTGGACCAGGGCGGCTTTACATGTAACAGTGATGCCTTTTATAATGATGCCGAAAATACCTTGAATGACCCTGATGTAATAGGCGTACTGAAAAATGCCGCGACATCGGCCACGCTGAACCTTTCAGCAGGTAATCAGTTCCAACAGGAATTGATAGCGGCGTTGGGCGCTACTTCCTGCACGGTAAGCTCCACCATAAATACCGGGACCCATGTACAGACACTAACCTTTGCCAATGGTGCCCAAACGGTAAACCTCTATTTTAAAACGGCTGCCAGCGGGTCTTGCGCCAGCCCTTTCATCACCCCTCCGGGCGAAGATATTTACATAGAGGTGAACTGCGTAAATCCACCTAATGGTTTCGCCAACGGCTATATTGGTAAGTACAGTTTTGCAATTATAGTTTCCCATGATTTTTATACCTGCAACCTCCAGGCTTGGAATGATAAGATCATGATGAACCATGAAGGGGAAAACCCTATTGCCGGATGTGTACCCTGCACGCAGATGCGCTCCCTTGCCAATGAATTTATCCTGTATACTATGCAGCAACAATTCCAGGTGAAGGGTACTGACCATCCTTATTTTAAGACCATGTTCCGTAATTTTTGCAATTACAGGCTTCAGAAAGCGTATACAGAAGCACAATATATGGATTTTATGGAAAGCTGTGCTTTATCGGATTACATGCCTATCGGTAGATATGCTACTCATGTAACGAAGACCTTTACCAACGAGGCTGATATGTTCAGCTTCGTAAACGGTGCCAACAATCTGGATCCCTCTATACACCTGGATGCTTTAATGTATAAATTCGGTACGGTACAGTACCAGGTAGATGTAAACTTGAACAGCGCACCGAAGGATAAGCTCCGGATGCTGAAAAATTATTTTCTGACCTTCCCGGGAATAAGTTACAATATCCCCTGGGCAAACTCGGTGAGCCCAAATACTATGGGGGCCTTATTTGTAAAAGCTTCTTCGTCATTTAATCCATCATCCGCCATCTTTGGCTCAAGCGCCAATCCCTTTTTCTTCACGTTTTTTGGGACTTATGATCTGTGGACCGGGAGCAGTTATGAGCCTACCCGCATTTACGGGGTAAAAACGCCTAACGTAAATGCTTACAGTGACAACAACAGGAATGCCAACCTGTTGGTAAAATATATCTACGACAATGGTATTGACGGCGTGTGCTACCCCAGTATCCATATCACATACAACAGCCAGCATGATCTGGCCGAGAAGCAGGTATACCTGCAAAAAGCGTACAGCTACCTAAGCATGCCAATCAATACGGTACTGGACTCTTTGCAGGCCCAATTCCTGGAGGCAAGCGTTCCCATCTTTAACGGAAAGCAGTTAAGCTACGGCCATCCGGCACAACCGGGCAATATCCAAAACCTCTATGTAGCCGACCCTGCTACGGCGACCAACAATACGCATTACAGCAAACTGACGTACATCATTGATAAGGTAAGAAATTACCTGCCGGGCAATGCCTTATTCTTTGCCGGTGGCAATACGAGGAATGTACCTGTACCGTCCGGGGAAATACTGACTGCTTACCGTTGCCGCGATACGGCCTTCTGGTACCGTTATTTCGGACCCGGCGATACGTTGTACAATGTATTTATCCGTATCCCTGCCTATATCGATACAACCTACTTTGCGGGTTACCAGTTCCAGGGCATGACCTTTAACCCGGGCGAAGGCAATTCGTTTTCGTTTACCATTGGCCTGAAAAATATAAATGCACCGGTAAAAGAACTTGTTTTAAATGGCTTTACTGATTTTGTGGTGGCCAAAAACGAGGTGCTCAGGGATGTGCTGATAGCGCATGCCGTAAATGAAGAGATACCTGTTGCTGATACGGTCAATAACTGTGAACGCCAACGACTGAACGCTGCCATTTATGAAGGGAGAATCAATTACAAGATATATATTGATTCTGTCCGGGCAAAGCTGAGGGGTGATTTCTATGCTTACATCATGAGTTCAGGCATAGAAGAAAAACTGTACGTAGGTTATAGAAACCAGCGCTTCAACTATACGCTGTATTATTATGACCGTGCGGGCAATCTGACCCGTACTATACCGCCAGCCGGGCTGGCAACGCTGGCCGGCAACCTGCTACCGGCTGTAGATGCTGCAAGGGCTGCAAACAGCGGAGCTTACCTGCCTTCGCACCATAAGCCTTCACAATATAAATACAATACTCTGAACCAGGTGATCGACCAGGAAACGCCCGATGGTGGCCGTACCGAATATTTTTACGATGCAGCAGGAAGGGCGATCTTTTCCCAGAATGCGAAGCAAAGGGAAGCCGGCCGTATGACCTATACCCTGTATGACAGGCAGGGCAGGATCATGGAGACCGGTCAGGCTAAAATTGCCTGTGACCCTTATTTCCCTCCTTATCCGTCACCTACAGACCTGGGCAATAACCCATGCTCTTATTATGTGGCCGGTACTATTACCCCGTTCCCGCCACAAGTACAGGACCTCAAATCTTACCCCCATAGTGATATCGTGGCTTATGTGCGGGCATTGAACCGGGAGGAAGTAGTGCTGACCCGCTACGATAAACCGGCCCTGGACCTTTCCGCACAGGCAGGTATGGGCGCTCAGGATAACCTGCGTAAAAGGGTAGCTGCCATTAAATACTTTGACTATCTGACCCCGGCCGATACCGCATTTAACCTCTATGATTATGCCATGCACTTCAGCTATGATATTGCCGGTAATGTAAAGACCCTTACACGGGACTATCCATCATGGAAGGCAGTCCATCAGCAGTTTAAACGGGTAGATTATGATTATGATGTGATTAGCGGAAAGGTGAATTTGCTGAGCTACAACAGGGGTTTTGCGGATCAGTATTTCCAGCGCTATGGCTATGATGGGGACAACAGGATCACAAAGGTGGAGACCAGCAGCGATGGCTATATCTGGAAGCATGATGCTGAGTACCAGTATTACCAGCACGGGCCGCTGGCGCGTATGAGCCTGGGCGACCTGAGGGTACAAGGTGTTGATTATGCCTATACCATACAGGGTTGGCTGAAGGCCGTAAACGGCGATATGTTGGATACGGCTAAAGATATGGGTGCTGATGCCACCGGCAACAGCATTCACGCCAAAGATGCGGTAGCGCTCAGCCTGGATTATTTTAAAGGCGATTACCGTCCGATAGGCACCACAGCAGTAACGCATATTGCCGATCCGGCAAAGAATATGTACAACGGGAATATACCACGGGCCACGACTTCCGTTGCGCCGTTCCCCTCGCTGAATACGAACTACGTGTATGACCAGTTGAACCGTATCATTAAAGCCCAGTATGCTTATGTGAATCCTTATGATGGGCAATTGGATAACACTGCGGATTATTATAGTAAATATGCCTATGACCCTGACGGGAACCTTCAGAAGCTAGTGCGTAACGGTAATTCCGTAGGCACAGGTACCCAGATGATGGACAGCCTGGAATATAAGTACCCCAACGGGCAAAACAATAATAAACTGGACAATGTCCTGGACTATGTGTCCAACACCTCTTTCCATAATGATATCAAGCATTATACCAATGCAGCCTCTTCGCGCTACCTGTATGATGCTACCGGCAATACCATTAAAGACCTGGTAAGCGGCCAGGATACGATACTCTGGAACCATTACAATAAGGTGACAGAGACCCGTAAAGATACCTCGGGCCACGGCCTTTACTTTGCCTACGATGGAGCAGGCAACCGCTACCTCAAGACCGTTTCGCTTAACAGCGGCGATACTAGCAAGGAGCGTTCCGACTATTACGTACGTGATGCCCAGGGCAATATCCTGGCCATATACGATATGGAAAACGGGTATAAGATGACCAAGACTGAGTGGATCGAATACATTACCCAGCAGTATATACAGGAATTTGGTCCGGGGATAGTATGGGACCATGTTATCGGTCCTTATTACGGACAGGTAGGTTATTTTAAATCATCTTTCCTGCAACAGGTACTGGCCAATAGTGGTTATGTAACACAGGAGATCGATGCCCACCCGTTATCGTATTATGTAGCCAATAGCGAAGTGGTAAAAAGCAATATACTGGCCCACACAGGGGGATATGCTGACTTCTATGGCAGTATGCGCAGCTGGTCGCAAAGCAACAACCAGCCCCTGCTGGGCAGCGCCCTCTATAACCGCTTGAATAGTGATAAAGAGGCGAACGCCTCCTTTATGGATGCCTTGCTGCGGGAGAATATCGACCCTGTAATCAGGACGCACGCTATGGAACTGATGTGCCTTAATGCCGATACTTTATTTAAAGACGCGACAAGGGGAATAGGGCAACTTTATGACACAAATGGCTGCGGCGCCAATGCCGATGCGCTGGTAAACAGGTTTGTCCAGCAGCCGGAAGCTATCCATGAGTTTTCGTCCATAGTGGCGCAGCTTGCCACAGATCCGGTTTACCAGAACGGTTACTGGAACTTTGTACGCAGCCTGAGCCTGGATGAAACCGTATTGGGCCACCCGCCCTATACCTCCACCACGCAGCAGGGTGTACTGATCCCTTATTTCGAGGAAGCCCTGCGTACCCACTCCAACAGTGCGGCCATGGGCAGCTTCCTGGATACCTGGACGCCTGCACGTGCATTGCTGAAAAGTACCAATGATAATAACACGCTGTTGCAGGTAGCCTACGACCAAAGCCCTGCCGCCTTTATAGGCAACTTTGTAACCTATACCGGCAATATGCAACCGGT
Source organism: Taibaiella sp. (assembly GCA_041660405.1). Taxonomy (GTDB): domain Bacteria; phylum Bacteroidota; class Bacteroidia; order Chitinophagales; family Chitinophagaceae; genus Taibaiella. Next base: position 136,841 of record JBAZWL010000007.1, read on the forward strand.
GTACTACGGACTTCAAAACATACCCTGGCTTACGGGTGTTTACTTCATAGAGAAATTTGCGAAGATTGATACCGTAGGCACGATCATCCATACGGTGTATGAGAATGTACTGCACTCGAAGCGTATTTCCCTGTCTTCGCACCACCTGTATGGCAGCAGCCGTTTGGGGACCAAGGATTACTTAGCGGGACAATACTATATGCTTTGGGACTACAGCGGGCCACAGACCATCAGCGATACGGCAACGCTGCTTACCCGCCGGCCCTGGTACAGCAGGGAGTACAACGATGTGATATCGGGTCTTGCGTTGCAACCCTGGGGCATGACGGAGATGAACGCCTTTTTAGTAAGCCACCAGGTAGGGCAGAAGCAGTATGAACTTACCAACCACCTGGGCAATGTTCAGGCCACGGTAAGCGACCTGCCTTCGTTCTATGCCGCCAATGCGGGCGATACTATCAGGCAGCATTTTCCAGCACTGGTTACGGCCTACGATTATTATCCGTTCGGTATGCTGATGCCGGGCAGGGGCAGCGACAGTGCTACAGCATCAGGCAGTGCTGGCGGTAATATCCTGATCGTATATAACGATTTCAGTGATGGCACCACACAGGGCTGGACCAAAACAGGTGGCAATGCAGATGCTATACTGAACGACAACGGCACCTTGAAAACAGTGGGTGGCGACTTCTGGTCGGCAGCTATAAAGTACTGTACCGTGGTAGCAGGGCGAAGCTACAGGGTACGCTTTGCACTGGACATGGGCACTATAGCGAGCATACAGGTATCGGAAACCAGTGGTGGCGTACGGCAGGTGCAATATGGTACTTCGGTGAGCGGCCAGCAGGACTATACCTTTACGGCAGCGGGCCCGCAGGCACAGTTCATCATAGAAACCTGCTGCTGGGCTAATGCACCGGGAAGCGGCTCTTATTTCAAGATAGACAACTTCCGGCTGGAAGAGATCAAACAACAACCAGAGGTACCACCTGTAGTAAGTGATAACTGCATGACGATGACCCAGCCCAAATGGGTAACGACCTGGGTAGACAGTTGTGTGGATATGAATGTACAGGTATGGTATAATACGCTGACCGGAGAGGTCATTGACCCGGTAAAGAACCCTTGCCCTGAATATTTTATACCGGTGGGCAGTGGTATATACACCACCACCGGTGCTGTGCCGCAGCAAAATAACCAGCTTACCCTGACCGTGGCACCGAAGAATTGTATGGACCCCCATATCCTTGCGGTAGAAGAGTACCTGGACGGTAGCTGGCAAACCCTGACGAGTGTAAGTGTAATACGGGGAGGCGATGTGAAACTTACTTATGTACCACGCAACAATAACGTAGTTCGCGTAACTTTGTGGAAACCGGGACCATTTATCTGTGCGGAAGGATTTGTAATCTGCAGGATGTGCAAAACGATACCGCAGTTAAAACAGGAAAATGTATTGGTAACGGTTTGTCCTGAAGATAAGGATAGGTATCGTTTTGGCTTTAATGGACAGGAGAAGGTCAATGAGTGGGCGGGGATGGGGAATTATTTGGATTTTGCTTTTAGAGGATATGACAGTAGAGTTGCCCGATTTAATAGTGTAGATCCTTTAAAGCAACAGTATCCTTGGTATTCGCCATATCATTTTGCTGGGAATAGTCCGATTAGTATGATAGATGTTGAAGGACTTGAACCTACAAGACCTCCGTTACCTGGTGAAATAGTTACACCTCAAAGTGGTCCTAAATTTGATCATACAAGCGGTTATGGGTCTCAATATTTAGCATTAGCCAAAAATAAGACTAATGGAAAAATGCAGAAGTATTGGATTTTTGCCGAAAATGCGATGCAATTCAATACGATCTATTACTATTATGATCAGGGAAAATGGAGCAAATTCTTCGATCAGAATGCTTTCAATAGCTATATGACCGCATGTCGTATAAAATCTGCTCATGATTTTAGAAATGTTCTGTTAATAGGTGGGGGAATTACATTAGCTGCACCAATTGCTATTTATGCTGGAACCTCAGGTGCCTTGGCAGAAGGGGGACAACTACTGTGGCAAGGTGCTCAATGGGCAGGTAAAAACCATTACTTTGTTGAATTTGCAAAAGAAACAGGTAAAGAGATACTTGCTAATAGAGGAAATCTGTCAAACATAGATTGGTTTGATGTAGGATTAAGTACAGTAACATCAAAAATGGGAGCCTTTGGAAAAGGTATCAACATAATAGGGACTTCTTATTTCGATTTGACAATAGACAAAGGCTTTAAAAGTGGGATCAACGGGACGAAAGACAATGGAAGTATGTTACTTGATGCTGCATTTGAAAGTTTTAAAACTGTAGGAGGTGAGATTGGTGATGCAGGTGGGATGAGTAATATGGGAAAAGATTTGATGGAAGTAGGAGTTGACCAAATAAAAACTGAGTTAAATGAACAAATGGAATCTGAGAATAAAAGAAATAAAGAACTAGAAAAGGGCAATTTACATCCAGATTAGTAATAATAATTTGAATAATGAAGATAGGTAAGCAAAATGTATTTAAAATAGCAGTAATTCTGCTTTTCCTTGGATTCGTTGCTTGGCAGTTATATAAATCGAATAGTGATGTGCAACAACTTAATAAAAATGGAGTATACGTAATTGGGCAGCGTTATAAATTCAAAAGTGGAGGTAGTCGATCAGGCACAAGTTATTATTTTTATTTTTATAATAATATTAAGTATTCCCAGTTCGGGGTGACTGATGGCTATCGATATGATGATTTGAAGTTTTTTTTGATTTTACCATCTAATCCGGAAATTTGCCGTATAGTAGAAGGTGACGTTCCTGCTTGTCTTACGGTGAAAGATGTACCAAAGGAAGGGTGGAAAGAACTACCATTAAATATATGTAAATAAATATATAAAACGAACAATGAAAAAAATATTCTTATTAACTCTTTTTTCTCTGTGCTTGAATATTTCATTTAGTCAATCTGGTAAAGACATATTGATCTTTGATAAGGGTAGTGGAACATATGAAAGCTTACAAGTAGGTAACGCTGTAATGAATGCAATACAGGAAAATAATCTTAGCATTCTGTCGGCATTTTATATTGACCTCACAAGCTTTAATAACAATGATTTGAGAAAAGAGATGGATGTTGTTAATAAGACATGGCCATATTACGACACCATTGCTCCTATTGCCTATTTGGATGATTCGGAGAGTAATTTTTATTATGAGCGAAATTTTTGCAATTTCGAAAAAAATAATGTCACCATTGAGTTGCAGATTCATGCTACATTAATTAAAGAGGGTAATTCTTACTATGTAAATCAGATACAATTCCGACGGGGTAAAGCAATTCAGAAAAGGCAAGCAGAGGTTAAAGATATTCTTTCAAATAACCAAGATGAAACTCTAAGGCCACCACCACCGCCTCCC
>JBAZWL010000007.1:140286-155954 GCA_041660405.1 Taibaiella sp.
CCTCCCTCCTTAAGATAAATATCTGTTCGGCTTTAACGGTCAGGAGAAGGTCAATGAGTGGGCGGGGATCGGGAATTTTATGGATTATAAGGAACGTGGACAGGATACGAGGATAGGAAGGTTCTTGAGTATTGACCCTTTGACTTCAAAATATGCAGAATTAACCCCTTATCAGTTCGCTTCAAATAGTCCTCTAATGGGGGTTGACCTAGACGGGCTGGAACTATTGCCATCGAATAGTTCTGTTTATAAAATGCGGTTTATGGGCTTTGTTCAAGTTATGGAACTTGTTGACAACGAATATGTGTTGGTAACCGTGCCGAATTATACTGCAGGAATAATAAGTGCAAATGTGCCAGAAGCCATTAAAGGTAAAGATGGCACAGTGGTATATGACGTAGGGGCTCCAGCTGGCGTAAACGGTGAAGATAAACCTGGCCCGTATTTTTATGTTAATTCATCCCCAGATTTTAATTTTAAAACTTCAGATATTGGAAAACCATACCCGAATCAGACTGACCCTGATGCATCTCCAAGTTCAATGCAGTATAAATTTTACAAACTTAAGGATGGCCAAAAATATAATTGGACTAAAATTCAAGGGGGGTCACAAAGTGGGGTTGATGCTGGAAAACAGATTTATGGAATGGGCCAAAATTATTTTAATAAGGCTATTTGGAATGGAATTGCGAAAGTAAAATCTGATAAAAGAGCTTTTTATCTTGCTACCCAAATGGTAAACAAATCAAAAATGATTACTTTCGAATTTAGCACTGGCAAAGGAAAGGCGGATTTGATAAATTATATAACTGATGGGGCATTCCCAAGTAGTTACAATTTATTCACCGAAAGTAAAACGGATATAGTCAAAAATACAGGTTACATGTTGCGTTTGATGTCCAATGCTGACAAGGTTATGAAAGAAAATAAAAAAACCTTAAGAAAAGATGAATACGAAAAAAATGGATCAATTTATAAAATGTACGTTGAAAATGGTGGTAAATAAATTAACTGTTAATCTGAAAGCAACTATTATAATTATTTTGATAGAAGTTATTCTTAGTTGCTTCAGTTGCAGGGTTAAATCGGAAGAGCGTACTGAAGTAAATACTGTCCAAATTTTTTTAAAGAAAGCGAGTCAAAAAGACACGAGTTCTTTATTTGAAATGTTGTCTCCGGAATTAAACGGAAGAGATGTAGAAGGTACTCTAAGTAAAATTAGACAAATAAATATCCTTAGTGAGAAATACTCATTATCTAAACCAGATAAATGGATTATTGAGTATGATACATCTGGTACCATAGTGAAATATAAAAATATTATTGTTCCGTTTTCTGCATCTGGAATTGATACATCTGTGATTGCAAAGGCCTCTTTTAGTTTTGATTATACCCATAGATATCTACCAGTCAACATAATTTCTGTATTTTATGTAGATATTAGTACCGAGATTCCTTCAACAGATTTCATTGATACTACGCAGTCAATGATTGAATTAAAATAAGGTAGTGCTCCAATGATCACTTGCGTAAAAAATCATCAATCTCAAAACGGGAGCTTTAAATCCTTGTAGAGTATGAATGCTTAGGTTTCGTGTTTGGACTGGAATTTGGTATTCCAGAATGCAAAAGAAGATAGATGTAATAAAGAGCAGCCAGTCAGAAATGATTGGTTGTTTCGTTTATGGTCAACTGACCATGCAGATGAACTGGTAAAAAGAATTAAAGGGAGACCGAAAATTTGGGTTTGTAAGTGCCTAAATCACAAGTAGTTTAAAATAGAGAAATGATCTTACTTTTAAACTATGGCATATGAAAAAACACAATGGCTTCCTTTTACATTGAGTACAATTTGTAACGATGTTTTTTAAAATTTATCTCTTTATTGCATTTGCGACCTACGGCATAATTGCTCTTCTCAATATCCGAAAGATCAATCAAATTTGGAAAGTTAAGCGATCTTGGAAACACACTTCAGCAGAAGGTAAAGCAGAAATTAACCGAAGACGACTATATCTGTTTTTAAATTTTGTAATCTTTGTTTTGTTAGCATTTATAAGCTTTTGGATTAAGTTTAATGTAAACGTATAGCAACAACGTTTGATCAAGGATTTGATACTCTAGAACGCAAAAGAAAACAGATGTTTTAAGGAACAGCCAATCATAAATGATTGGCTGTTTGTTTATGGTCAACTGACCAAGTGGAAGGAAAGTATTGTAACAGGTATAAAACGGGGGGACGAAAGTGGGGGTTGTGTAGTTTAAAGAGAATTGTAGTTTGTGAATCAATTAAATCAATAAATTTTCTTTGATTCTATTATTTGCCAAATAAAGAATTTTGTTAACCAACCTAAACTCCCCCATATGAAAACGCTTAGTAACAAGAGAAGCCTTTTAATAATCTGTCTATTGATTATGGGCAATTATTGTTTTTCTCAAGGACAAGAACAAATAAGAGATAAGTCAACAGGAAGCACAAAAATGAAGACAAATAACAAGAATGTGCTAGAAGACCTTAAATCAATGTTTGAAAAAAATGATGCCAGTAAAGTTTTTGATGCCGATGAATTTAATAAGGAAAGCCTATTAAATGTGTACGTTGATAATTCCTTGTCGAATAAAATAAGGCACTTATACCATCAGAACAGTTTTGAGGATAGGACATAAAAAAAGTTCTGAAATTAATCAGAACCTATGGATAGATAATAATATAGAAGAAGTGGTTTTATTTTTTGAAGACTATTTAAAATACCAGAATAAATTAGAGCTAAATTTAGGATATAAATGGACACCATCTTATTCCGTTTATCATTCTCCTGACGATATCGTTTATGAAATTAATTCGAACGGAAACCTGATAACACTAACTTCCTTAGGTGAGGAAGTACCATCTGTTCATTTATTTTTTCTGTTTCATAGACAGGCAAATTGAAATCAGGATTGCATTTTTCATAAAAGATACTATCTATTTCCGGCTTAATTTCTTTTGTTAACTCTATAATTTTTTCTGCTGTCAATTTATCCCCTTCATCAAAGACGAATACTGCCATACATCCGAATACTGCTATCCCTTTATGATCAGGATACAATATTCTGGTAAAAGCATTAACCATACAAGAAGGTCGTTGTCCAAGGAGATCAACTAAAAGATCAAAGTCATATCGAGTTTGTATAATTGCATCTCCTAAAGGATTACCTTCTGAGATTTCTTTATCAATAAATCTAACTTCTTTGTGGATATATTTCATAGTATAAAAGTTTAGATTACCAAAATACAAAAAACCTCCCGATTAAGAGAGGCTTTAAATAAATTAAGTTATGGAAGAATTACTTTTAAATTTAGCTGCAATAGTAGCAAGCAAAGGTTACACACCTGAAAACAAAGGTATCTACAGCCAAATGTCTGAGCCAGGTGTTAGCACATATACACCGGAAAATATACATGCTATCTTCAAAGAGTTTGAAGAGCTATTCTCTAAGGGTTAGTGTATACAGGTAAAATAGTATATCGCCCCCTTTTTCCCTCGGCTTGAATCCAAATTTTAGCGTCTTCTTCATTATCAAATTGTTTGTAGGAACTAACTTTGTAGAACTTTATTTCTGTTCTACCCATACCAGATATTTCGTCTAAGTCAAAGACCCAATATTCTGTTTTTAATTGATCACTCATCGGTTGTATATATTTAAGGGTTAAAAATCAACTAATACATTGGCATCTACTCTATTATTACAAACATCATCAATGAGTTTATAAAACTTATCAAAGAAAGTTTGTTTGAAATGTAGTTTTTGAGAATCAGCTTTAAAGATAATGGAGATTATGATGTTTTGTAGGGCTGATTTTTCGGTATATTGTTCAGCATAGGAACACCACCTGTCAAAGGCCATCAATGCACCACAACAGACTGTTTCAGCTTTGGAGAAGATAAAATAAGGTACTTCATTCATCAGAAGAAGAAAATCATAAGTACCTGCTAATCGTTGCTGCAAAAACAATCGCTGGATATACTGATCAACTTTAACATTAGAACTTACTTTTTGAGCTATTTCTACAAGTTTCTTATTACCGTACTCGTGTTGATACAGGTACATGTATAGTTCCCCTAATCGTTCAGGGGTGAACCGTTCCATTTGTTGCCTTACTCTCATCGTATGGCACAGTCTACACTATTGTGATTAACTTCATAGGCACTACAGGCAAATCCAGCTCTATCTGAACTTTCGGCCTTGATTACATGGGTTTCTGTCCTGTAAGTGACATTGTTCATTTTGAACTCGTAGACGCAGTTATAATCTTTTTCTTTGGAACAGGCTGAAAGTATCAGCAGGAGGGAACCGGACAGCAATCCGGCAAATTTTAATTTTCTCATGTGTCGTAGTTTAGAGAGTTATAAAAAGAAATAGGTGTAACTAAAATTCTTCACTGCTCAAGGTCTACGACGACCTACTAACGCAAAGACATAGCTACACCCATGTGGGCATATCACAGTCATATCTTACGTTAGTTGCGGCTTAAGGTCGTAGTTTAGAGCAGCAGTTTATGATATGATAAAAATATTGTTGGTTACTTTATATAAGCAGTTAATTTGTACAAATGTAGTAATTTTACTTATGGCTAAGAAGAAAACAAGGAAATCAATGGCTGAATTACTGGAAACAGTAAAAAACAAGGTACTGGATAAAAAAGAATTTGAAAATAACCTCAAGAAGGTCTTGAAGAAAGACATCCTAAAAGATCAGAAAAAAGATTAGGACTATCCCGATTATTAAACCGAAAGACAAACTCATTAAGGTATAGTTGTAGGTACTTCTTACTTATGTGAATGTAACTACCATTGATTGACCGTTTGACAATAGACCAGAAGTTTTCCAGCCCATTAGTAGAACAATCACCATTTACATACTGTTTTCGACCATGATAACAAATCTGATGATCGTAGTAAGCAGATAAACCACTGTAGCTATTCCATTCATCGGTCATTAGGGAACTTCCAACCTCCACTTTATCACAAATTATAGGTTTAAGAGTAGCAGACCTCACATTAGGAACGTAATAAGCATTTACTTTACCACCTCTCTGTAGAATACCAAAAACAGGCTTTTTGTCCTTGTAGCTTCTACCTTGAGAATGCTCAACCTTCTTATCATGGTGCCTATTTTTATTCTTCCCTCCAATATAAGTTTCATCTAACTCCACCACACCTGAAAATAAGGATTCATCATTTTCAATCAAGGTTCTAATCTGCCGAAGCATCCGAAAAGCAGTCTTATAGGTAACGCCCAAATGCCGCTGTAATTCACAAGCACTTAACCCATTCTTACTCATGGTAAATAAGAAGATAGCAAAGAACCAATAGGTCAAAGGAGTTCTGGTCTTTTCAAAGACAGTTCCTGCCGTAGGGTAAAACTGATAATAACACTCAGGACATTGATAACACCTTCTCCCCTTAACTCTAACTAAAGGTCGAGTACAACCACACTCACAAACACCCCTATAGGTTAATTCATAAATCCTCTGCAGACATTTATCATCTGTGGAATACTCCTCCAAAAACTGTTTAATAGTGTACATAGTGAAATAGTTTGTATTTTGGGGGTATGGAACCCCTGCAACAGATAGATTTAGTTTTTCATTTTATTAAAAAGACTATTGGTGGTAGTACAAAGTCATTCGATATTTGGGAAGAAGTAAGTGGCTCCGAAAAAATTACTGATAAGGACATATTCGATGGTATCATTAATCGCCTCATAGCAGATGGTCTTATTTCTAAAACTTTTGGAACAGAAGAGGGAGATTTTTATGCTCCTACTTTTAACGGTCTTCTTTTTGATGGTTACGCAATGGAGAGAGAAAGGTCTGAACAAGAAAAGAGAAGAACGGACCTATTAGAGAAAGAGTTATCATTTCATCGTTCGATGAATTTGAAGTTTTCCCGTTCGATGAATCGTCTTCAAAAGAGGGTGGTTTGTTGGACTGTGATACTAGGGGTTGGGACATCCATCGCAGCCGTATATTATCTGTTGGAGATACTGAAATTCTTCCTTTGTCATCCCAAAGTTTTGAATTAGTTTTTATCATATTTGTATCTCAAGGCAAATTTTTAGTTCCTGTTTTTGATACCACACAAATTAATTACTTATGAAAAATCAAATGTCATTAGACAATGAATTAGCTCTTAAAATCCTAGAGGTTCTAAAAGGTCAAACCTATTATGTTGCGCAGGAATCTATAAAACTCGCTCAACAAATCATGGAACGTACTGCCTTAGTCGTTGCCAAGTAACCTCTCAATTTCCTCTAAAGTTTCAGTTACCCAAATATCTTCTCCTTTATGAAGACTTAATATTCGGACACTTCCAGAGCCGTCACTAAAATCGACGTTTCTATAACTCTTAATATTGTTGGCTTCAACTCTTACAGGTCTTTTCCATTGTTGATCTTGCAAAGTGATTATATTGCTCATAAGAAATATTTTAATCAAATATATTCTTATTTTTCAACTTTTTTTGTTTCCTGTTTTGAGGGGTGAAGTGCCTAAAATAAAAGTCGATGAAAAATCGCTTCCTCAAATAGTCCCACTTGTAATTACGATTGGAAATATATTTTCTCCAAGCGCCAATACAGGATGTACCCTTCCTAGAAGAGTATCACAAAAGTTAAGGGAAGATAGTGAGAACGGACGACCCTGGACACCAACCTATGTAGCTGCTTATCTTAAGGATATGCCAGACAGCTGCCTATATATGCCTAAAAGCAACCTTTCTCACTTATTGCATAAAGTAACTATTATACCTACGCAAGGAAAAACTAGGGATTGGGTAGTAAAACAATCGCCCACGTATAAAAACCTTTCTGTCGAAACCTTTATTTCTCCAAGCCAAAGTTCCTTTTTCTACTCTCTTGATTGTTCGGGATATTTAAATGCAACTCTTGAAGGTTCTGTTGTTATTCCTGCAGCAGCCGATATTAAATCTTCCGCTCAGTTAGCAATGAAATCGTCTAGTTCTATGTTTGTAGCAGGAGGAGTTATTTTATCCCCCCTTCTTGCTGCATACTATGGAGAGGCTGTTGGAATTAGTCTTGAAAAAGAAACAAGACTCAAAATATTAAAAGCGATGGCAGAAATTCCCTTTACTCAGGATTCTGATACTTTAGACATGGAATTAAGCTACGATGTAATCTGGTCATCAAATTCAGGTACATCGAGTTTTAATGGCGGAGGTGATATTAAAGCAAGTGGGGGTATCAGTGTGGGAGTAGGTTCTCTGTCATCAGTAGCTGAAACCGGTGCATCAGTGAAACGAGAGTCCTCGTTTACGAACTATAGTACATACATAATTAATCAACGTCCGAGTGAGAAACCCCAAAACATTACCGTTAAACAAATTAAAGACTTGATCGTAGGTTTAAATAGTAAGTGATTTACTGTTTAATTTAGCTGGGATTTAATTCTAAAAATTAACCATATCAGTTATGTCAACAATCTTAATTGAATTTCACCCAATGTCAACTTCATAATAAGCAGCCACTCATTATTTTTGAGTGGCTGTTTCTTTTTCTTTAAGGTATCACCGAAATATCTTCCTCTTCTTAAATTCCTTTTGCTGTATAGGTTCCATTACGTCATAGACATTTGTATTTGCTTGTTCGCATACATCAAAACACTTCTGCATCACAGAATCAAGATAGTCCGCTTCTTCCTTAGTAAACAAATCCAGACCTTGAGCATTGATATACTGATCAAAAGGATCATCAGGATGAAAAGCAAGGTCATATTCATCATATAAAAATTGACAGAAATCCTGAACGTCTTTAATCGTGTTTATTGTTATCTGTTGCATAGCTAAGTTTTAAGAGTTGGTCGAATGACCATATTGATTAACGTTCAGAGGGAAGTAAAGCGACATTATTCTCTAACCATACTGTGGCCCCACTTGGTTCAAAGTCAGTAAATGGTATGAGTTGTTCAATCAGTATCCTTCCATTTCCATTATCACAGGTAACAATTGCAGAAGTCCCTTTTGCTCTCATAAGTTTCCAAGATTGAAATTCCTCATTTCGTAACTGACGTTGATAACTGCAAATGATATCAAGGAACCAATAACATTCAAATGTTTCACAGAGTGCTCTCACTCCATCAGTGAAAAGGATGCCGGTAAAATGTGTGTAATAATTCTCCGTACAAGTATAGTCTGCCAATTGGTCGTTTGCGTTCATAAGATTGTTTACGCAAGTGTAGCAGATACCAATGATCAATAGAAGAAATCCTGCGCTATCCTTTTGCTAAAGGTCTTCACAGGAGAGAGGAAAGGCACAGGCTTATTGAACCTGTGCCATAACTCAAAAAGTATACTTATGTGGGGGTACTCAGGTCAAAAGTCAATAGCACTTATCACTGTTTGCCCGTCTTTATCTATTTTAAACTGAGTGATGTTCTTTACCATTCCACCAAAGCCGTTCTTTGCCCTGTAGGTATGAGTAACTGTATAGCAACCATCGCTTGATTGTGTTGCTTTGTCCCAATGGACACTTTCATAACTACCAGGATCATTGAGGTGGCTTTTGATATAGGATTCAACACAGGGGACAGAATTGTCCCATGATGATTGACTAAGGGAACCAGTACCCCCACCTGAATTCTTATCACCGGAATAAGCACCGAGGTACAGGATGTCTACTTGACTAATTTTTGTTATGAGCCAGTATAGTTATCAAGGTGTGATTTTTCTTAAGTAAATTAGAGTGGATTTGTCGTCTAAAAAACAACAATGCAAACCAGTAGGTTATTTTTGCCTAACCTGTACATGTTGTAAATATTCAACCGCAACTTCTGTACAGAGTTCAGCTTCTGTATAGGAAAGTAACTCGTGCACATGAACATTGCAACTTGATTGTGTAACCCTTGCTAGTCAAGGGTTTTCTTTTATATCTAGTTCTATCTATTTATATCTGGTAGCTAATTATTATCTGCTAGTTTGTTTACTAATTTCATCAAGGCTACAGCTTTAGTAATGAAAGGCTTTCAAAGAAAAATTGACCCAAAGGACTGTGCTCTGTGCCACGGCGTAAAGGATATATAAAAAAAGACCACCTGGAAAGGTGGTCTGATACTTCGTTCAAGTTGTCTTCTCAAAAAATGATACAAGCTTTGTAAAGGATTGCTGCAGAAAAAAATGGGCAAGGATGCAGGTCTCCTGCTCCGGCCATACCGCGGCGAGGTATGACCTACACTTGAAGTCGCTATTTTAATGATCTACCTGATGAGAAGCAGATCTCCTTTTTGGGTTTTTTCAGATACGCGGTTGCTGATCTCTATAACATAGAAATAAGTACCAGCGTCGCAGGGCTTACCGTTATAGGTGCCGTCCCAGGTCTGCGCCATGTTTTGCGCATGGAATATCCGTTCTCCCCAACGGTTGTAAATGCTTATCCGGAATTTCGTTTCCAACGCGCCGCATTTGACGATCGGGTTGTAGCTGTCATTCAATCCGTCGTTGTTCGGAGAAAATGCATTGGGAATATAATAGTAGCATTCGCAATCTACCGCTGTCACTTTCACTTCGTCGGATGCTTTACAACCGTCTTTTTCCAGTTCCAGGCTGTAGCTGCCCGTCTGGTTAACGGTATAGCTCTTTTCAGTGCTGCCATCCTGCCATTGGTATTGGTCTGCGTTTACAGAAGGTTTCAATACTAATGCTTCGCCCTGACAAATGGTGACATCGTCGCCGAGGCTGAAGCTGGGGGCCGGTTTGGCTACTACTTCGAAAGTATCTGTCTGGCTGCAGCTTTCGGTTGCTACTTTTACCCAATAAGTGCCGGGGGCTGTTACCGTAAACAAAGGTGAAGTGCTCTGGTCCTGCCATAAATAGCTGGAGCTGGCCGGGCTGCCTATCGATGCATCTACATCGAACTGGAAATCATAGCCGCACACTGAGGTATCCGGGAAGCCGAGGTTGAGGTCCTGGAGTATTACCTGGAAGGTATCTACATGGTGTACGCAATGGTTCTCGTAGGATACATAATAGGTTCCGGGAGTGTTTACAGTAAACACTGTATCGTTCATCATCTGTCCCTGGAAGTAGTAGCGGAAAAATCCGGAGGGTGCATGAAGAGGCAGGGTATAACCTGTGCAGATTGCTTTCTGATAGGTGTTGCTTATGGTGTCCTGTCTGGGCATTACCACGGTAGTAGGAAGAGATGCTTTCACTATGCTGCCGGTTTGCAGAGTTATGGCAGAGGCGGTATAGTTACAGCCAGTGCCGGTGACATTAGGGTCGCTGATGCAATCGAGTGTATTGCCGGGAATGCCCCAGGAGCAGCTTACATATATCTTGTTGTCCTGGCCGATCTGCAGATCACTGGCAAAAGGTGTATTACCCACACCTGTCTTGGAAGCTACGATCGTAGCGGCATTGCCTGATGTAATGTCGTACTGATTAACACCGGCGGCTCCGAGTAGCGGCAGGAAGGGACTGACTGCGTATATTTTGGTGCCATCGGGAGAAAAGCAGGCGCTGAGGAAATTACGGAAAGGTTCGAATACGGTATCGACGATTACCGGGTTGCTAACTACGCCGGTACTTTGATCGAAGTTGAACATTTCAATAAAGGATGGAGTAGCGTTTGCGGGGGTGCTGGGGTTGCTGACGGTAAAGCTGGAAATGACCAGCTTATCGCCTCTGTTGGATGCTTTAAGGTATCCTGTTTCAAAGCTTAAGTTGCCGGAATAAGTACCTGCCGTGGAGATGACCGGTGTTCCATCAACGCCTGATGCAGTGACTTTATAGGCCAGGAATTCTTTCGTAGCGGTACGGTGTGTGATCACCCATACACTGCAGTCTTCACCAGGTACAGATACAAAGGCATCACCCAGGTCACCTTCGTCACCCACTATCGTGTTCTTATCGCCGCTGGCAATATCTCCTGTTCCGCTATTGAGACCGAGATCTACAATAGAGTAATACAAGTTGGTATTTTTCGTAAAGACGTAATACTTGTTAGTGTCATTAATCACCGGCACGATCAATACGCCCTGACCGGCTGTAGCTGCAGGGCCGTATCCTGTTAAGCCTGTCCCGTTGAGCATAGGGTTATGATTGCGGTCCCAGATCGTTTCGCCGTTAGTATAGAACAGGAGGTTACCGCCATAAGAGGATACCGCTGCGCATCCGGATTCTGTATTCATGCTATTGGTTACCGCTGCAGGAGGGGCACCAGTGAAGTCCATGCCCGCCCCTACACCGAACGCCCAGACATTATTGATTTTCTGTGCCTGTATAACGGCGGCCGACAACATTAAAAAGAGAAGTAGTGTACAGTGTGGTCTCATTTTTTTCTTTTAAAGCGGTTAAAACATTTTGGGTGCAGCTTGATGGATGAGTTTTGCCGGATTTCCTGCCATGTGTAAAATCTGCATTTTATTGATGGTGCCGCAGGCTTTTTATTCCAGATGTTTGAGTAAAAGTAATTTTCATGTACAACCGGTTTATCCGTAGATATACGTACATGAAATTTTTTTCCTGTCGTGAGCGAAGATTGCTTTATAACTGCTAACGTATCAGTGTCACATTGCCCTGGTACTGCTCCTGTCTATAGATGGTTGCGGTTATAGTATAGAGGTAAACACCTTGGGGCTGGTCGATCCCGTTGAATTTGCCATCCCATCCTCTGCCGCGTGTTTCCTTTGTACGGAAAATGACCTGTCCCCATTTGTTATAGATGACCATCTCGAACTGTGTTACCGAACGGGATAATAATTGTCTGGGAAAGAAGTAGTCATTGACACCATCGCCATTGGGTGTAAACGCATTGGGGATATCGATATAACAGTCCTTCCTTACATCAATGGTGCCGGTATTGCTGCAACCCAGCGGCGCTGCGCTGATGGTAAGTGCGTAGGTTCCAGGATGTACGATGTCGAGCGTCGGTTCTGTACTACCGGTATTCCAGTGCCGTTGATACGATGTTGCTGGTTCCGGCGCCCTGTTCCCTATGGTATAGGCACGTCCGTCGAGGCACAGCGTGGTATCCGGTCCCAGGTCTACATAGGGCAGCGGAAAGATGTGTAGGGTATCAGCGTGGAAAGTAACAGGGCATGCACGATAATTGGCAGTCAGCGTAACCGGCCAGCGTCCCTGCTGATCAAAGGCATGTCTGGTAATAATTTCATAAGTTGTGTTAAAGGTGGCGCCATCTCCGAAGTGCCAGTATAGTCGTTGCAGCGTACTGTCTTCGGCTATGCTGAAAACAATGCTTTCACCTGTGCAGATGCTGTCTCTATCCATGACAAAGCTTCCAGTGGTCTGCGGATCGACGATGATCAGCTTCTTTAGCGTATCATTACATATGCTGCCGTTGCCGATCAATGTGATTTCATATACGTCAGGATCATCGTAACGTATGACAGGATTGGTCTGAGTGGAAGTAATACCATTGCCAAAGTTCCAGAGGAAGTTGCTGAAGTGATTGTTTGAATTATTCTGAAGCTGCATATCAGTATCCTCGCATAGGATTTCATTGCTGATAAATGCTACCTCGTAGCTGACCTCAGGTATCGTTACCAGCAGGGTAGTATCGCAGAAGGCGGAAGCTATATGCAGAGTGTAAGTACCACCCGGAATGCCCACCAGGCTGTCCACAAATGAAAGCGTATCATTTGCAGCATTGCACCATACAAAGCTGTAAGTGTTGGTATCTGTAGGGTTGAGAAAAACTTTGGCCTTCCCGTTCTGGCTTCCGGTGCAAGCTGTGGAGGTCTGTATGAGTGGTAGGCTACCATAAGGAAAGCTGAGCTTGAAGGTATCCGAATACTTTGAGCATGGTGACTTCCGGTAAGTGATCACATAGGTTCCCGGCGTATCGGCTTGTATCTGGGGCGTTGTAGCGCCTGTATTCCACTGAAAGCCCCAGGCATCGGACATATTCTGCGCTTCGAGCAGGTATGCTGTGGCAAAGCAGCCTGCTTTTATTGTCTGGCTGGTAATAAAGGTGTCCTGTACCATGATCGGTACAATATTGGGCATTCCAAGCAATGCAGAACCTGAAATAGGAAGCGAGTTAAGCTGCAATCCGCAAGCGGTGCCGGCCACATTGGGAAAGGCTATCCGGCTGAGCGTGCCCAGACTTCCTGTAAAGTATATTTTACCATCGGGGGCCAGCTTGAACTGACTGGAGGGCGCAACGCCAAGATCTGTCCGTGAAGCTATGATGGTATCTGTATTGTTGCTGCTCAGGTCAAGCTGTGCTACGGTACCTCCATTTACATAAAGCTTTGTATTGTCGGGAGAGAATTCGGCGCCGTAAGATCCCCATAGCGGTGAAATATTTTTGGGATTGGTCGCCATACCGGTACCATTATCAAAGTCAAATAGTGTTACAGCATTAACGATGCTGAGCTTTGTCGACACCAGTTTGCGTCCGTCCGGCGAAGCCTTTAACACGCCCAGCGCATCAACGAGTGAAGTGTTGGGTCCGGCAGGCGATACTACAGGTGTGGGATTAACACCGTTTGCTGTAATTTCATAAGCCTTTATGGCCGGACTTATATCGGTCGAGGTCAGCAGCCAGATATTACACCATTGTCCTACCACAGCGGTCATCCTTTCTGATAGCGCGGAGTCTACCAGGATACTCTTTTCAGTGGGAACGATATCACCAAGGCCTCCGTTCAGGTTCATGTCTACGACGCTGTAATAAAGCCGCAATGCAGATGTTCCTAATTCGAGACAGGTCATGGAGAAAACGAAGTAACGGCTGGAGCTCGCCGGAACAGGAACGATCAGTGCTCCCTGGGTGGTGCTCCCTGTGGGTGCGGGGACGGTCGTCGTGGCAAAGGGGGTAAGATCGATACCGTTCGGCATGATATTCCCGTTCCTGTCCCATACGGTAGAACCTTCAGTGTAGAACAACAGCTGCCCGGTTGCATCAGCTACAGAGGCGGTGCCTTCCCTGGACTGCATATTGGTGCTGAAAGGGACGGGGTTGCCATTTGTAAAGTCCAGACCGGCATTATTACCGAAGGCCCATATATGGTTTTCTTGCTGGGCAAAGATTTTGCTGTAACAGGTCAGCAATGCAAAACAGTAAAGGAAAAATCGATTCATCACCAAATTAATTTCCGGTAAAAATATCTGTGTTGCCTAAACGATTTATAAGTAGTTATACGTAGATTTAAGGCGCTATCAGGCAAGCAGGCAGACATATATATCTTTAACCAGACTACCGGTAAATTTGAACCGGGCATATACCGATACTTAGGGCCGACGGCGATACCATAGATATGATTCTAATCATTTCAAAAGTAGTCACACTTTTAAATCCAGAAATACAATGATGTTTTGCCGGAGTTCAGTAACTTTTGCTCCCAATTAAGAACCGATATCCTGTTATGCCTCGTTTTTTGCTGCAATGCTTATTATTATCCTTGCTGACAATTGTCTGCGCAACCTTTAATGTCGTTGCTCAGGAGAAAGGTGTACGCGCAGTAATGCCGCCGGTGAATAGCAAAGACAGCGCGGCAATTATCCGGACATTGGCGAAGTCAGAAAAATTTCAATATGCTGACCCCGATAAGGCATGGGCCATGGTGGACAGTGCTATGGACCGCAGTCGCGCTAGGGATTTCGGCTATGGTATCGGAAATTCCTATATAGCTTATGCTATTTATACTATGAATAAGGGCAATTACCATGCCGCAGATTCATTGCTGAAGCTGGCTTATCCCTACTGCTATCTTTCGGGTATCTATGGCAGAAGCAATATGCTGCTCTGTTTATGGTATGAAAATGCAGGTCATCTGAAAGCATATATGGGTGAATATTATTTGTCTGTTGCTTACGCTTATCGTGCGCTTAAGGTGTTGTCCGAATATCCCGCAGATACCGTTCAGAAAAGTGCCCGGATAAGGATTTATAATTCCATAGGATCTATGCTGCAGTACACAGGCCAGCCTGATAAGGCCATCCGTTATCTCAGCCAGGGGGCGACGATGGCGCTCGCAGCAAAAGATACCGCTAACCTGGCGCAGATATATGTTAACCTGGGTGGCGCTCTGAACAGGAAAAAGGAGCTGACCAAATCTGAACAATACTTCCGTAAGGCCATAAATCTCAGCTCGGCTACGAATAACACCTATGTGCTGCAGGTGGCGCACCTGGGTATGGCTATTGTCAGCATGGACCTGAAGCAGTTTGATACTTCTATCAGCTATTCACAAAAAGCGCTGGCGATATCGGATAAGACGAATCCATTTATGTCGAAGGTCACACCTTATGTGCTTATGAGTAAGGCTTATCTGCGTAAAGAAGACTACCTCCAGGCGGAATCTTATGCAAAAGAGGCGCTGGAACTGGCAACGCAGATCGGCTCTTCTTATAACATCAGGGAGGCCCATGGTGTACTGGCCAATGCTTACAATGGATTGTCGCGTTGGGAGCAGGCTTATGAACACCAATTTATTTATACCAAACTGAATGATAGCATACTGAACGCCGAAAATTCGATGAGCATTAATCGTCTCGAGGTAAAGCACCGGGTCGCTGAGAAAGATAGGCAGCTGATACAGCAGCAACTGGCGATCTCTAAGCAGCAAAACGCATTGAAGGAAAAGAATTTCTGGATCGGTGGGATATCGGTGGGCATGTTGCTCTTCGGAGCCTTTCTCATCAGCT
>JBAZWL010000007.1:155964-172018 GCA_041660405.1 Taibaiella sp.
GGGCGAAGCAGAGATCGGCAGGCTTACCGCTATTATGGAGGGTGAAGAAAAAGAGAGGGGCAGGATAGCCGGTGAATTGCACGACGGCGTTATGAGTCAGTTGCTGGCGGTAAAGCTGAGCCTTACCACTACATTACAGCAAGGCACGGGGAGGTTGCTGGAGCAGGGCGATTTCCGGCAAAGCCTCTTCTGCCTGCAGGAAGCCATGCAAGAGCTTAGGAGTACGGCACATAATCTGGCCCCGGCTCTCTTAAGAAAAGGCGGGCTTATAGTAGCGCTGCAGGATTTTTGTGAGCGGATGAACCAGGGCGATTCCTTTACCGAGATCAGCTTTCAGCATTACGGAGACAACATACCAACCAACAATGCCCTTTCCTTGTCTATATTCCGGATAGTCCAGGAGCTGGTACAAAATGCAGTGAAGCATGCAGCCGCGCAGCATATCCTGGTACAGGTCAATACGGCTGAAGATCTGCTGGGCATTACGGTGCAGGACGACGGGCATGGATTTATTAAGGAAGAAATCAGCCAGGGCATAGGACTGACGACTTTAAAGGAACGGGTAAAGGCATTTGACGGGTATATGGATATCAGCAGCAGTCTTGAAGGCACCAGTATATACCTTGAATTTAAACACATACCTTAAGGGCTATGATGACGATCAGAGTAACCATAACCGACGACCATCCGCTTGTGATCACCGGGTTGAGTCAGACTCTGGAAAGCATACCCGGGGTTTCTGTATCCGGAGTATACACCTCGGGACAAGCCACCCTGGATGGTATCGTAGGGCAGCCGCCCGATATTATGTTGCTGGATCTCCAGCTGCCGGATATGAGCGGGCGCCAGATAGCACAGAAAGTGCTGAAGCAATATCCCGATACTAGGGTGCTCATTCTTTCTGCTGTAGAAGATGATGTATACGTGGCGGAGATGATGGAGATGGGGTGCTCGGGTTATCTGCCCAAAAGCCTGGCCGATCGTGCTATTTTGCAACGTGCGTTGGAAACGGTTTACTACGGCGACATATACATGCAGGAAGATCAGAAAAAATATATGCTCACTGCCATCCTGAAAAAGCGGAAGAAGTCGGCCAATACAGCCTCTCTGCTTACCCGCAAGGAAAAGGAAATTATGGGCCACATCCTTAACGGATTGTCTAGCAGTAAAATAGCTGAACAACTGCAGATCAGCGTCCGCACGGTGGAAACGCACCGCTTCAGTCTCATGCAGAAGCTTGATGTCAAAAATGCGGCAGAACTGGTACGCAAGGTGATGGAGCTGCACCTGCTACAGTAACAATATTTAATGTGCATCCTGCCGTACCAGTCTTTGAGTATCATAGCCGCTCTTGCAGCTATAACCAGGTATTCCTTCCTGACCTTATCGGGAATGGTCTTCTCCCCGGAAACTATCTATAAGTAATCCTCTAGTGCGAACAAAAACAGTAACACCATTACAATGCTCTTTTCACTTTTGAAAGAACTTTAATTTTTTATAAGTTGCATCAGTTTGTAATGAGCAACCACACCAAAAATGAAACTAAAATTCTTGATCGCAGCATTACTGCTGGCCATCTCTGGCGTATGCTCAAAACGCAGATAGTCTTATTCATCTTATTTATAAAGAAAAAACGGATTCAGCAAGGATCAGTGCAAATCCATGTTAGCCATACTTGTTCTTAGTTATGGTTATTTAGCTTATCACTGTCCTTTATTTGTCCCTCAATTTTTGTAACTGTTTATTTGCCGTTATTTAGTGTCCTTTATTAGGATGCTTTTTATTTCTTAGGGATGGTTAAGATAATTATAGGATACAATGCTTTGTAAAATTGCAACCCAATGTTCAAGTTTAACAGAGTTGGGGATATAGGTGTCAAAGTTGTCAGGATGGAGTACTTCGACATTTGGCGGATTTATTATCGGATCATAAACAACAATTTTAATCCTAGGATAACGCTGTCTGATTTTATGTACAAGTGAACGTTTTGTTGTTCTATCAAATAAACAAACATCCGGAGCATCAATTAATTTTTCCTTTGCTTCATTTAAAAAACGGCCAACGGTATTTGTATTGATGACAATATTAAAATTAGCCTTCTTTAAAGCAGCTTCAATTGTTGAACTCCCCAGCGGAGATCTTTCTATAATAGCAATATTAATTATGTTCATAGCTAGTGGGTTGGCTCGAAAGAAATAACCGCCCAAAAAATCTCATTCAAAGAACTTTATAGGTTGAAATCCTGTATCAAGTTATGGTATACTCATTTAAGAACAGGTAAAGTTAGGCGCTGATATGATAGTATTTTGTAGATTTAAATCTACAGGATCATTAAAGAGCATTTCCGCTTCTATCAAATCAATCACAGATTTGAATATAAACGGAAAGAAAAATGAGAACAAAGATGTTGTTTAATCTGAAGACGCTGGTTGAACATTCTACATGCGTGGGTAGATAACAATGACTTACAACATTGATTTAATTGGTACTTTCGTACCGAAGTACGTTGCTGATCTCAACACCTCAACCGATTTACATAAACTCTTTTACTTAGAATAAAAATACTGGCCAACACTAAAAAGTGTTGTTTAAGTTCCAAATACAATAATAATGTATGGTTTATGGTTCCATTCTAATAGCCGACGACCACGAGGTGGTGCGAGGCGGACTAGCGATATTGGTTAAGCGTGTGCTACCTCAAATGAATATTTTGCAAACGGAAAGCCTTGATGGAGCCCTTGAATTTTTAAAAGAATACAAAGCGGATCTCATGTTATGTGACATAAATATGCCTGGCGGAAATAGCTTTGATATGCTTCATCGCTTGAGGGCAATACAACCTGATCTGAAAATATTAATTATAACTGCTTTTCAAACGGCCTCCTATGAAAAGAAGTACCTGCAGGAAGGAGCAAATGGATATCTCAGTAAAACAGCAACTAATGAAGAGATCCAGCAGGCCATTTTATCTATCTTACAAGATGGATATTATCAGGGCAGCATGGACATAGCTAAAGGATCATCGGAAAACAACAAGACAAGTGTAAGTACAGATTTATTGTCGTACAGAGAAATGGAAGTATGTCGCCTGCTCACAAAAGGTCTGGGTATACTGGAGATCTCGAATGCACTTAATATTCAAAGTAATACTGTAAGTACTTTCAAGAAGCGTATTTTCAAAAAATTGAAAGTCACTAATATACCAGAACTCGTTTCATTATTGAATAGCGATTCCGACTACAAAGTCGATTAATATTTTCACGCTTACAGCAGAGCGGAATGGTATCCTGATATAGTGACGGTAATTTCTGTTCCTTTATTAAGTTCACTTTCAATATGAATAGAGACTTGCAATATCTTGGCGATTTCCTTTACAATGATGAAACCAAACCCTGATGGCGTATCAGACTTAAGAGCAGCAGTGCTCTTGAAAACGGTATTGTATTGCTGAACTTGTTCCTCCGATATTCCCCGTCCGGTATCCCTTATTCGCAAAGATACTTCCCCCTCTTTTTCCTGATGAGCGGTAATGAGTATACTTCCCTTGACTGTATTTTTAAGTGCATTGTCAATCAGGTTATGAAGTAATATTCCTAACAGTGTTTCATTCTGATTGATGAATAAGTTATGGCCAATTTCATTTTTCAATAGAATGCTCTTTCGCTTGGCACCTATGGAAAACAACTCCAGCTTCTGCTGCACTAACTTCCATACATTGATGCTTGACAACGTTGGTTGCTTGTATTTCGTTTTCAGGAATTGAGTCAGGTTTTCTACAAGTGTGTAGATGTTGTTTGTTGAACTATGGATATGTTCTGCTTCATTGATATCCGGCAACTTGTTATTCCTAATCTGTTCCACCATTTCCCCGGTGTAGATGGTCAGATATTTTAAAGGGGCATTTACATCATGTGTTATATTCTCATTCAACATTCGCTGAAAATGTAGCTGGTCACTCAGCTTTTCCTCAGAGCGTTCCAGCTCAAGGATCATTTCGTTCAATTCCAGTGTACGGTTCTGAACCCCTTCTTCAAAGCGTTTGCTTCGGTGTCTCCAGTAGCGGGTACGAAACCACACTGTTATCCAGAAAAGCAGGAAGAGCAATACAAGCAGGATAAGATAAAACCAGGTGTGATCCCACCAGGCAGGAAGTACATGAATATCAAGTGTGCAGTAAACATAACTGTTTTTTCCAAAACCCGATCTCTTTCTTATGGTAAGATAATTATGACCTGATGGAAGAGTAGAAAATATAACACTTTCACCCGTAAGTGTCTGCCAATGGGTACTATTGTTCAGATTAAACTCATACTTAAGGTTTGCATAATCTCCCAGGAAAGCAGTTACAGGAGTAATGCTTATTCTTTCGAAATCCCTATTCAAAATTACCTGGTGCTGCTCGCTATTTATTTCCTGCTCGTCTACCACAATGTGATCTATAATGATCTTTCCTGTCGGCAATTCTGGTATTGTTGATTCCGGTTTAAAAAATACCGCTCCATTCATCGATGCGAAAGAAAAAAAGCCATTAGGGACTTTAGTAGCGGCATTTGGTCCCGTTCCATTAAACTCATTGGTAAGAAATCCGTTTTCACTACCATAGCGGAAGTAATAGGGCCTGAAGGTCGGATCATGGTGGTGCCGTAATAAGTCGGACCGGGATACCTGGTATAACCCGTTGTTCGTGCTGATCCAAAAGAACCCATTTTTATCTTCCAGGATTTTATGAACTGTTTGAAGGGCGGGATAGCCATCTATAGGAAAGGAAGTGAGTTTACCTTCCTTCAACAGATAAAGACCGTTTTCATAACTGCATATCCATATCTCCCCGGTGCGAGAAATATATAGACTGCGGACTACTTTATTATTAAGAGCAGTAAATGTATCTATCTTCCCGGACTGGGGGAAAAAACGAAATAGGTGACCCTCTGTACCTATCCAACAGGTCGTATCATTTTCCCATTCTATGCAATTGATATGGTCGGTAGTATTTAATACACGTGAAAGTTCGCCACTTGAATCAATCCGGTATAAACCGGATTTGACCGTTCCGATCCATATACTGCCCTCCCTGTTTTCTGATATAGCAGATACGGCAGGCACACTCCATTTGCGGATAACGTAGCGGGCATCAGGATCAAGCTGATAGACATAGCGGGAATCGCGAAACCATAAGTAGTTTTTTCCTGAGCGGAAAAGAACATAGCCTAAGTTTCCAGGTCTTTCTAATAAACTCCTTCGTTCCTCTGGTTGGGCATCTTTTCTGGTGAAAAAAACCGTGCCGGCACCAGTAAGTACACTGCTGTCATTTAGTGGGGTGAGGCTGTACAGTACATTGACAAAAGGATTTTTGCTGACATAGCGCGCGGTGAAGAATTTTTTTTTGCTGAGCACATATAAACCTTCAGTTTTGCTGCCTAAAAAAAAGCGCACCTGTGTGGAATCATAATACGCTCTGATGATCTGATGGGCAACCAGGTCAAACCCATAAAGAACAAGCTTAGTATTTACATTACCGTCGGGAAGCTGCTTCACCTGGTAAAGATATTGGCCTGAATATAAATAAACAGCGTTGGTTACATTATTGGTTTCAAAAAAATGCCCTGCTGGTTTGTTGCCTTTGATCTGCTTCAAAAAGTCTCCTGTGATCTGTACTTTGGATATCTTACCGGGCTCCACCCGTTCAATAATATCCGTAGTCAATTGGTCATATGATAAAAACAGAGTGCCGTCAAGGATAAATACCCAGGAGAAATCTTTTATTGGCTTAATCGGTATGTGCGAGATTAAAGTCGATCCCTTATACCAAAGTACACTATTTAAGGTGAGGATGGCCGTAAGGTTATTCCCGACAGGTAATACGATGCTGTCAATTTGTTTTTGTTTTAGAAAAGGCAGATCAAAAACCGGGTGTCCGGCATTAACAATGTGATCCCAATGGGGAAAAAAAACAGAATAAAAATTGTGCTTAGATACTGTCGCCTTCCCTTGTTTGATCTGCAACATTTTCCTTGATTCAGATATGGCCATCAAACCCTCATCCAGTGGATTCTTTTTAAGATCTATCATACGGCTGGTAAGCGTGCCGGTATTTTTTTTGTTATATACTTTAAAGTTGCGGCCATCATATCTTAATAACCCCGCCTCTGACGCCATCCAAATGAAACCATACTCGTCTGGTGCAATGGCTTTAATTGAGTTTTGTGGAAGACCGTTCTCTGAATTAAAATGTTTGATGTCAAAATCGCTTACATGTTGTGCTATGGCAATATAGGAAAAGACTGCCATGGCAGTCACCAGCATAATCAGATGCTTCATTGTAGAAATGGCTTGGTATTAATTGGTTCAGGCACATTTTGTTTTCACAAAATGCGGGACTTATTGGCATTCGTCCTGTGGCCAAATATAAGAAGGGAAAGTTTCTTAAATAAATAATTTGTAGACATAAATCTACAAGCCTTTGCTTGTGTGTTCCATATAAAGGCTCTACTTTTATGCTGTAATTCAGAAGTTCATTTTTTACGCTGAATTATAGTAAGGTGTAGCACCTCATACAAGTAAGTTTAATATCTGTTATTGTACAACTTCGGACTATACTATTACAAATGAAATACAATAAGAACATACTATTCTATTTTTATAACTAAGCCAAAATAGCACCAATCCATGAAGGATCAATACCATCCTCCGACTTAATTTCCGGTTAACTTAAAATATATATTGTTTCAAGGAAGAGCTCATTTGTAGCTCATCCTATAGTTTTATTTGCCTTACAGGACCAGTATAGCAGATGAATCGAAAATACCACATCCGTTTGTCATCAGGCCTTCGTATGCAGGAATACCTTCTTGTGCCTTATCCAAGGAATAATAAGTCATCTGTTCCTGCGTCCGTTGCTTAATAGCTTTAAGCGTTTTTTGAACCAGTTACTAAAACCGTTTCTTTATGAATCGACATCTCCACATTTTCTTAATCCTGTTTCTATGCATGGCCTTCAGGGCAGATGCACAGAAGATCCCGAAGGGGCAGGCTGCTACGGTAGCTAAAGCCGGCCAATGGCAGCGGGAAACAGCAGAGGGCTTTATTGAAAATAAAGGCCAGCTTAATGACCAAAACGGCAAATTCAATGCTGCAGTAAAATATCTGCTGCACATGTCGGGACTTAATGTACAACTCCGTTCCACCGGCTTCAGCTATGATGCCTGGGTGATGGAAAAAGGGACAGAAGCCCATCAGCAATTCCATCGTGTAGATATCGAACTGGAAGGTGCTAACCCGCATGCAGTTCTGGTAGCTGCTCGTCCACATACTGATGCAGTATGTGTGATCAACGAACATGGTTCCTTCGAGGGAATCCACAGCTATGGCACCGTAATCTATAGAGACATCTATCCCGGTATTGACCTGGAATTTGTAGCGAAGAAAGGAACCGACAAACCCGTGGAGTACAACTTCATCATACATCCGGGTGCTGATGCTTCCTTAATTAAAATGAAATATAACAGTGGTTCTGACATCAACCTGAAGAACGGTATGATAGAAATGGACCTGGCTTTTGGAACGTTAAAAGAAAAGATACCGCTAAGCTATACACAGCAGGACGGTAAAGCGCTGGCAGTACAATACAAACCATTGGACGAGGCCACTGACCTGTATGCATTCAATGTGCCCGACTATGACCGTAATAAAACATTGGTGATTGATCCTACGCCAAGTATCGTATGGGCTACTTATTACGGTGGTACCCTTAGCGACAATGTGCAAAGTATAGATGTCGATGCTTCTGGTAATATTTATATTGGCGGAGCCACCTCCGGCAGCACCAATAACATTGCTACGGCAGGGACATATCAAGCTACAGCCCAGGGGTCGACCGACTTCTTCCTGGCGAAATTCACGGCCGCGGGCGTGCGCCTGTGGGGCACCTATGTAGGCGGAGCGGGACAGGAAGTTAACGGTCATCCTTCAGGCCCGATGACTATAGCGGTAGATGGCAGTTTTGTTTATCTTACAGGGGCAACCACAAGTACGGGCCTGGGCACCGCAGGTGTCCATCAGACGGCCTTTGGAGGAGGGAACTCAGACACGTACCTTGGCAAGTTCAATACTGCTAATGGTACCCGGGTATGGGCTACTTACTATGGGGGGGCAGTGGATGATTATAGTCTGAATATGTTGGTTCATTCAGATGGGAGTATTATTCTGACCGGACTTACTACGTCTACGACCGGCATAGCGAGTGCAGGAGCTCTGCAGACCACATTTGCAGGCATCGGTGATGGATATGTCGCCAAGTTCAGTCCCTCTTCTGGCACTCTGATCTGGGCCACCTACTTGGGAGGAACGGGAAATGACAGGAGTTATTCCTCTGTTGTAGATGCTGCCGGTAATATCTATGTCACTGGTTTTACCGGATCCGCGACCGATATCGCTACTCCGGGTGCTTTCCAGACCACTTTTGCTGGCGGAGCCTTTGATATATACCTGGTTAAAATCAACAGTACGGGTACTACCAAGATATGGGGTACCTATTGGGGCGGTACTACGGAAGAAGTAGGCTACCAGCTGGAAATAGGTCCGGACAGCAACCTGGTTCTTGTCGGTTCAACGGGGACACATACTAATTTCGGTACCCCTTCATATGGATTAGCTTCCCCAGGAGCGCTATATCCCGACCCTTTAGGTGGTCGTGACGTGGTCATCGCTAAGTTTACGCCCGATGGCAATCGTCTCTGGTCCACATATTATGGTGGACCGGGGAATGATATTGCGACTGATGCAGGCCTGGACGAGAATGGTAATATCCTGTTCGCTGGTGATGGTTTTCAGGCGGGCGTTTCAGCTATTACAGGCACGCCCAGTACCAATCTGGCCAGTAATTGCACTTACCAGACGGCTGTGGCTGGTGCTAATGAAGCGTTTGTGGCCAAGATAGCAGCTAACGGTTCCACAGTTCTCTGGAGTTCTTATTTTGGTGGAGCTGGAGATGATCGGTGTCTCGCGATCAAATACCTGGGCTCTGGCAATTTCGTAATCGGCGGTACAACCAACAGTACTTCGGGTATTGCTACAGCCGGAGCACACCAGACTACCGCTACCTCACTTGAGGGTTTCCTCGCCCGTTTCACGGAAGGTCTTGCGCCATCGGATGTACAGGTTACTGCTACAACACTTAACCCGATGTCCCAAACGTCCTGCGCACTGGGTATTCCGGCAACGATCATTGGTAATGCTGCGAGCTTATATAATCCTCCGGGTTTTACCAGTCCTATATTTTATCAATGGCAGGTAGCCGATGCAGCTGCCGGTCCCTGGACTAATTTATCCGGCGAGATATTCAAAGACCTGCAGCCCCTGGCTTCGCAGACTGCTAAATATTATCGTCGCCTCATATTGGTGAACAATGGATTTTGTGATAAAAAGACAGTGGACAGCTCAACGGCAGCTTCCGTGCTGATCAACAGCAATACAGCTCCCATTGCCAATGCAGACGGTCCTCAATGGTACCTTTGCGGTGCAGGCGCTAATACAGTGACTTTAACCGGCAGTGCATCAGGTGGCAGCGGTACTTATACCAGCTACCAATGGTATGCCGGTAGTAACCTTACTACCCCGGTTGCAACATCCACTGCTTATACTCCTACAGTGACCAGCACCACAACCTATACGCTGAAAGTAACGGATAATGCAGGTTGCGTAGATGTGGATCAGGTGACCGTTGTACCGGCCATAGCCAATGCTGGCCCTGATGTAAATATGTGCGAGGGCAATGGTGGCGTGCAGATCGGCGCTACCGGTATCCCTGGTGGTTCTGTTACCTATGCATGGGCCACGGTATCCGGTTCTCCGGTATCTTCGCTGAGCTGCACCAATTGTGCTCAACCGATTGCCCAGCCTACCCAAACGACTACTTACCAGCTTACCACGACCGTTACCCGCAAGGGTGGTGCTACCTGTACCACTACCGACAATGTAACGGTTACCTTTGTAGCCGCTCCTACAGGAGGAACCACTTTCGGTGGTACGGACAAAACCATTTGCAAAAATACTACGGTAGTATTGGGTGGTGTCAATGATGCTTCTGCTACTTATAGCTGGTCACCGACATCTTACCTGAGTGCTTCTAATATCTATAATCCTACTTTCAATGCCGGCACCAACGCTGTACAATGCCCTATGGTATATACGGTTACTGCCGCCAAGAGTGGTTGTGCCTTTACCGATCAGGTCAATGTCAATGTGATCGACGCAGGTACCAGCCAGGATGGACAAACAATTGCCTGTCAGAGCTGGAGCTACGGGAATACGAACAACTGTAGCGGAGCTACCTATAGCTGGCAGCTACTAAGCGGTCCCGGTGTAGTACCTACCGGTACCAGCCTGAGCAATGGTGGAGCCAATGCCTATCTTGTAAACACCGGTGCCGGCAATGCTGTGTATCAAAGGACCACTACACTCAATGGTGTAAGCTGCATTTCGGCCCCTATTACGATTGGCACCTGTGGTGCCGGTGGCGGATGCCCTCTCGCAAATATCCAGGTAGTAACACCGCAGGGCTGCCCCAAAGTATTTGGCCAGCAGGAACTGCAACTTCGTGTCAATGGAATTAATGTTGCTGACTACAGCTTCAGCTGGACACCCGCAAATATCATGGACAATCCGAATGCACCTTCCGTAACCATTACTTCTACAGCTGCAGCCACAGTGAATGTAACACTGACCAATATATATACCGGCCAGGTGTGCACTGTGCCGGCACTGGCAATCAATAATCCGACCTGGTCACTGCCTGTACTTAACGTATCGGACAAGTTTTCCTGCCCGGCAACGCCTGTGGCTATTGGAGAAACGGCTGCTGCAGGTTTCTCTTATCTCTGGTCTCCGGCCACAGGACTGAACTCGGCTGTTGACGCCAATCCTGTAGCCAACCTGAATACTTCTGCCGGCTACATGGTGACCAAAACTGATAACAGCAACGGTTGTAAAATATCAGAGGCTGTTAATGTCAACATCACCAATATTGACTTCGATGCCGGCCCGAGCCACACTGTATGTAATGGTGCTACCGTTACTTTGGGTACAACACCTGGTGGCAGCTATACTTATAGCTGGACACCAGTGGGCGCTGCGTGGACCAACGGAACTGGTCCGACAAATGCTAACCCGCAGGTATTGTTTGCAGGTAGTGCTCAAACTTTTAATGTGACGATTACTGATCCCCTGAGCGGTTGCCAGAAAACAGATGCCGTAACCCTCAGCAATACTATAACTCCCGGTGAATATGCCGGCCCTTCAGTAGGGCCGCTTTGTCCGGGTACTACAGCACAGCTGGGTACTACGGCTGCAGCCAACGCCAGCTATTCCTGGAGTCCTGCAACCGGTCTGAGCTGCACGACCTGCGCCGATCCTACAATAACAGCAGGTGCTGCGACTCAAATCTATAGTGTTACCGTAAGCTATCCCGGTTGTTCTACACCGGTGACAGATAATGTGACGGTATCGGTAAATACTTTACCTGCTGTAACACTGACAGACAAAACTATTTGTCCCACAACACCAACGAATATCGGTATTGGTGGCAGCGGCAATACAGCCAGCCTGCCCACAGCGGCCAGCTATCAATGGAGCCCGGCCACAGGCCTGAGCTGCACCAATTGTGCCAGCCCCAATGCCAATCCTTCGGTCCTGACTACTTATACTGTAACCATCACACTGACCAATGGATGTACCATGACCGAAGATGTGATTGTAACACCTGGAGTAACGGCCACAGCCAAACCAGATGCTACAATCTGTCCGGGCGGCAGCGTAGTACTGGGTAGCCCTGCAGTGCCCAATGTGACCTATTCGTGGACCGTATTGTCGGGCACAGCAGGCAGTATTACTCCTGCCAACGTAGCTCAGCCAACGGCTAACCCTGTTGTGACCAGCGTATACAGCCTTACAGCTACCGGTACCGGCCCCAATGCAGGCTGTACCGTAACTGATGCTGTTACCATTACGGTTAAGACTTTACCGGTTTTCGACATCACCGGCAATACTTCGGTATGTACAGGTGGGGCGACTACTTTATCAGTAAGTCCTGTTGCTCCCAATATCATTTATCAATGGAGCCCGCTTTCCGGTGTGGCTTCGCCAAACAGTGCAACCACTACTATAATGCCTTCTGCCACGACAGTATACCGTGTTACCCAGACAGACCTGAACAGCGGTTGCAGTGACTATAAAGAAGCAGTAGTAACAGTATGGCCTAACAATGTAACAGCAACCGGTGGTGCTATCACAGTATGCCCAGGTTCGGGTGATACACTTCCGCTTACAATAAGCCCGGTAAGTGGTAATACCATTACCTGGTCGCCGGCTACTTACTTAAGTGATCCTTATGTTCAAAATCCTGCTATTTACCCGCAGGGTAGTGGTACTTATATCGCAACAGTTACCAACAATACCAGCAATTGCAGCGACACAGCTTTAGTAACGGTAACGATGCCTGCTTCCTGTACCGGTTCTGATTACGGTGATGCGCCTGTAGTATATGATGGTGCTGATCCTGCCAGCCATGGCATATCCGGTCTGCTTAAGATCGGGAACGCAACAGATGCTGAAGGTGGCCCGGTAAGTGCATCGATGAATGCGGCTGCTGTGGGTGACGACAACAATGGCCCGATCAATGACGAAGAAGGCATCAGCTTTTTGCCCGTACCTAATACGGCATCCCAGTCGCTTGGTGTTATTGTGAACAGTGTACTGAACAATACTGTGGACACGGCTTATCTTGTTTCCTGGATCGATTTTAACCGTGATGGTGATTTCAACGATGCAGGCGAACGGTCCCAGCTTGTGACGCTGCCACCAGACAACGTTGCCGCCAACCCGTTAATGCAGTTCAACGGATTCAATAACGGTTGTGCTGTGCATGCAGGATTGTCTTATCTGCGCATACGCTTAACTACGGATACGACAGGTGGTTGGAAAACCGCTCCGCAAGCCAATGGTATCCGCACGGACGGAGAAGTAGAAGATTATGCCATCACTTTAATGGGTGCAGACTTTGGCGATGCTCCTGTAGCTTATCCTGCAGTAAGGGCCATGGTTAATCCTGACCTGAACGGTAATGGTGCTCCTGATGCTACAGGTAGTGTATGGCTTGGCGACCGTGTGGATTATGATTATAGCTGTAATTATGCAGCTTCTGCAGCAG
This sequence comes from Taibaiella sp., assembly GCA_041660405.1. Lineage (GTDB taxonomy): Bacteria > Bacteroidota > Bacteroidia > Chitinophagales > Chitinophagaceae > Taibaiella. Next base: position 169,166 of record JBAZWL010000007.1, read on the forward strand.
CCGATGCCGATGATAATGATACTGCAGCGAACGATGAAGATGGCCTGCAGATGAGTGCCCAGGTGCCTATCGGTACACCAGTACCCTGGACCATTATGGTAAACAGTCAGGGCCCTGTAATTGGTGCACAATGGGGCATGTGGATCGACTGGAATGCAGATGGTACATTTGATAATTTCTATTCGAACAGTATTAACACCACAGGCTCTTCAACCGCAGTGACGGTTAATGTAACTGCTCCGGCTAATGCAACAACAGGCTTCATTGCCCGTGTGGCAGCTAAGGCCCCGGGTACTCCTTTTGCTATTGGAGATTTTGGTAGCATTATAACTAACGGGGAATGGGAAGACTACATCAGGCTGACACCACTTCCGGTACAACTGATGTACTTTAATGCAATAGCAAAAGGCTGTAGTGCTGAAGTAAGTTGGGCTACCGCTATGGAACACAGCAGCGATTATTTTGAAGTCGAGCAAAGTATGAATGGTACAGATTGGAAAGCGGTTAAGCGCTTAGAGGCTGCCGGTTCTTCTTCCTCCCTGAAAAAATACAGCGCTTCTTTGTCATTAACCAGTGGGACCAATAATTACCTACGCCTTAAAATGGTTGACAAAGATGGTCACCAGGAATACAGTATGATCCGTGTATTACGTTGTGATAACCGGACGCCTATTCTGATCTGGCCTAACCCAACCACTATGAATGTTCAGTTAAGCGGTTTACCTGAAGGTGGTACCATACAAATCTTTGAAGTTTCAGGTAAGGAAGTCATTCGTGTAAATGATATATCTGTGACAGAATCGATCAGTATAGAAAATTTACCTTCTGCTATATACCAGGTAACTATACTGAACAAGAATGGTGAAAGGATAGAAGTGCAACAATTAGTGAAAAGGAATTAATGATTGTGGAGTAGCTAAGTTGATTATAGGAAGGGCCGCAGTAGCGGCCCTTCCTATTTTGTAGACATAAATCTACAAGTGCTTTTATAATAAAGATTATACTTTTACATCGTAATCGAATAGACTCTTATGTTGCGGTTATTACTGCACTTAAATGCTCTTTTACTAGCCAATCAAAAACAAATGAACCCATGCACCATCTATTTTTCCGATCTCCTACTTAATTTCTGATTCTATATAGAATATTCTTACAAGGAAGAGCATCTTATATGCCCGTCCCGTAATTCTTTGTGCCTATAAATTGCTAACGAATTTACAGTTGAATTCATTTTATACCTATCAAGTTTTTACATCTGCCAAGGTTAAAGATTTTTTAAACCAATTCTTAAAAACTGTTTCTTTATGAATCGACATCTCTACAATTCCGAAACCCTTTTTCGGCGTTTTATCGGTTATCAACCGAATAAAACAAAACCCATGAAGCGAATTTTATTTATTGCGTTGACATTGCTAAGTTTCCAACTTCACGCGGCCGATTATTATTGGGCAGGCGGTAGCGGGAATTGGAGCCAATTGAGCCACTGGCACCTGGGTAGCAGCAGTGGCCCAACTCCAAGTATTGTGCCCTCCTCAGCAGACAATGTTTTTTTTGACGCTAACAGTGGCTTTACTCCCGCATCCAAAACAGTAACGCTTGATGCCAACGGGTTTTGTAACAACATGACATGGAGTAATGTGCCTAATAGTCCATTATTTGTTACAACAAACTCTTTACTTACCGTACAGGTTAATGGTAACGTGTCGCTTTCTCCCACCACTACCTATAACATTATTTTAGCGCTTAAGGGGACATCACCAGCTACATTGGCCACCAATGGTACCGTACTAGGTGAGTTTGGTTTGGAGATCGATAAACCTGGCAGCAGCCTTACTGTAACGGACAGCCTGGTTGTCCCTGCAACAACGAATGTCAACAGTACCAATGTGGTAACCTTCACATCGGGTACTTTCGATATCACCGGCAAAAAAATGACAGTTTACAATTTTTATAGCCAGAACGACAATGTACGCACATTGGATATGGCCAATGCTAGTCTAACTGCAAGTTTGGCGTACCGCGACATGGGTCTCAACAAGACCATTAATGCTACAGGTTCAACTTTGAATTGTGGTAGTTTCTTTACCGATGGCGGTACCTATAATAAAGTGAACACGAATTGCGGAGCCGGTCCTAATACCCAATCCATAAACAGTACGACTTTTTCGTCGATTACCTTTACCTATGTTTCTAGCGCTTCATTCGCGGCTCTGGCAACTGGCAATACCGCAGATACTGTCGTCTTTATGGGGCAGGGGGGCTTAGGCATCAACAATACAGTGGGCAGTGTTCGTTTCAATATGCTGGGTTACCTCAACGGTACAGGTAATGTGATCGACAAGATCGAATGCCTCAATAGTTTCCAGGTGAACGGTAATTTCACCAATACAGTGGATAGTATGATTCTGGCGCCTAACTATATTACTACCTTCAGGGGTACCTTCAATATCAATAATTATCTCTACGTAGCTGGCGCACCATGTGAGGCCTTTACCGAGATTTACGGAGATTCAACTGCAGGCACCGTCAATTTTGCGGCTGGTGCCGTAGTAGATATCAATAACGTTATCCTAACCGGTGTAAAAGCGACAGGACCTATCACACCTATAGCAGTGAACGGGGTTGATGGAGAAGGCAATGACGGCTTTACCATCACCGAGCCGGCCGGTTCTGGTACTACCCTCTATTGGGTAGGCGGTGCAGGTGACTGGAACAACAATAATCACTGGAGCACCACCAGCGGTGGTACAGGCGGCGCCTGTGTACCATTTAAAAATGACAACGTAATTTTCGATGCGAGCAGCGGCCTGGCGAGCGGTGGCGCGGTGACCACCAGCAGTACTTCATTCTGTA
>JBAZWL010000008.1:0-168605 GCA_041660405.1 Taibaiella sp.
GTAATTACGGATAAAGAAGCTACGAACTATATGTTCCAGTTATTTTTCTCAGCACGTAAAGAGGCTAAGGAAGTAACCGTTAACGATTATAGAGGCAACATTATAAAAAATACATTTATCCAAATCCTGAATAAACGTTTCCAGGAATTGACTCAGTCTGCTACGCCGCCTTTTGCTGCAGCTTATGGCTATGCCGGTAGTTATGCAAGAGGTTATGAGAATTTTACTTTGGTCGCTATTCCCACTACTAATATCGAAACTGCTATTAACGCTGCTGTTGCTGAATTAGTGAAAGCACAGGAATTTGGCTTTACAAACTCTGAATTGGAAATCGCTAAGAAGTCCATGTTGAGCAATATTGAAAAATCTTACAATGAACGCAATACCACAGAGTCTGGAAACTTGGTTGAGGAGTATGTAAGAAACTTCCTTGCGCAAGAACCGATTCCCGGTATTGAAAATGAATACAAGTATTACCAGGATTTTATCCCTGGCATTACTATCGAGGAAATTAATGCTGAAGCTAAAAAATGGTTGAATAAAACAAATAACCAGGAATATTTTACCATGATTACAGGTCCTTCGGAGGGAAAGCAAATAAAATTGCCTACCGATATGGAGCTGAAAACCTTGGTGGACAATGCACTTAATCAGAAAGTATCTGCTAATGCTGAAAAAGTTATCGCAGAAAACCTTCTGGATAAGCAACCTGTTCCCGGCAAAATTGTTTCTGAAACAAAAGACCCGGAGCTAAACACAACTACTTATACTTTAAGTAATGGCGTAAAAGTAAGCGTTAAGAAAACGGATTTCAAAAGCGATGAAATTGTATTGAATGCTGTGAAAAAAGGTGGTGAAAGCAACTATGGTGTTGAAGACAAATCCAATGTTAAATTCCTTCCTGATGTGATTGAGGCCATGGGTTACGGCCAGTTTACACCAACAGCGTTAACAGATGCACTTTCCGGAAAAACAATTGGATTGGTACCTTCTATCACTGAAACTACTTCAGAAATTAATGGTAATTCTTCCATTAAGGATTTCGAGTCGTTGCTGCAATTGACTTATCTGCAACTTACTGAACCCCGTAAAGATGATGCCTTGTATAGTGGTTTTGTAAGCACTATGAAAATGCAACTGCAATTTTTAAGCAGCAATCCACAGGTTGCATTTATTGATACTTTAGGTAAAACATTATACCACAATGACCCTCGTCGTCCTATAATGGTGCCTACTACTGCTGATGTTGAAAAAATTAATGCGGACAGAGTTTTAGATATCTATCGGAACGAATTCAGCAATGCAGATGGTTTTCATTTCTTCATTGTGGGTAATGTAGATGAAAGTACAATCAAACCTTTACTTGAAAAGTATATCGCCAGCTTACCAACCAAGGGAACCGCTCCTTCTTTTAAAGATAATGGATTGCGTACCATTACCGGTAATACCACACTTAAATTCAAAAAAGGACAAGAACAAAAAAGTTTAGTGCTGGCAATTTACACAGGTGAAATGCCATTTAGCGAAGACCTTGCTTTACAAACTGACCTTGTGGGAGAACTATTGACCATTAAAGTATTGGAAGAGATCAGGGAAGAAATGGGCGCCATGTATAGCGGTGGCTTTAACGCAAGCTTTGATAGAGATCCATATCCAAATTATAGCTTGCAAGGACAATTCCCTTGCGGACCAGAAAATGTTGATGCCATTATTGCAAAAGTAAACGAAGAGATCGCTAGCATAAAAGCTAATGGCCCTTCCCAAAAGGATCTGGACAAAGTAAAATTGGCCAAATTGGAAAAAAGGAAAGAAGCCATTAAAACGAATAATTATTGGGGTACCAAATTAAAAGCATTACAGTTCTCTGATTACAGTAAAGAGCGTTTCCTGAATTTTGAAAAAGAAATCAATAAAATTACTATTGCAGATATTAAAGCTACTGCCAATAAATTATTTGACGGAAAAAATAGCTTTACAGCTGTATTGCTTCCTGAAATAACCAAGCCGGTTGAAGCTAAGAAATAGTTCTTTTAAAATGACTTTTAAACGGCCGGCATTATGCTGGCCGTTTCTTTTATTTACAGGTATTCTACATCTTTTCATATGGAATTGAAACCAGTTTTTCCGCTCAAAATAAAAGAATGTTAAAAAAATGAATTATTTTCGGCCGTAAATCTATTAACATGAAAATTCTTACCCTTACCACAATACTGACAGCAGCAGTATTAAGTTTTGCATCGTGCAATAAACAATATGATACGGAAGTATCCGATAGTCAAACCAACAATAATAACAATAACGGTGGTGGATCCGGATCAAACTTTAATTGGAGTGGTACTCCGCCGCTGTCTGCAAAAGTCGATGGTGTTCCATTTCTTGCTGTAGATATAGATCTTACTGAATTTGCAGGTGGTTATTACATCTCAGGGGAAGCAGCTGATGGTTCGAGTATTAATCCTGTAATTCCTGTAGGAGCTGTGCCTGGGCTAATCTATTCCATGCCAAGTCCTGCGAATGTAAGCTGGCAAAATACCTCGGGATCTGGCTCTATTGTATTAGGAGCCTCACCTGGTAAAGTCAAAATAGTAACTAATAATTCAACTACTCTTGAAGGTTATTTCTGGGCAGATATGAAAGATTATACCGGCCAAAAGGATACTGTAGTTCACATAACAGAAGGTTATTTTAAAATAGATAAACCATAAGGCTTAATCTTTGGTCAAGACAGTTTTATATTTAATATTCCGGCAACGCCTTGCCGGAATTTTTTTTACGATTAAAACAAGGGAAACCATATTATCTTTGTGAACAATTTTTTCAAAATCAATATGCCCTTATCTTTCAATAATACAGAGATCGCTTTTAAATACCGCAATGATAAAGAACTAAAGAGAGCTAATTTTCTTTTTTCTTCCATGAGTTCCCCTTTTCTTTCTAAAACAGGCATGAAGCTTACGCAGTTGGCCATAAGCTGGAATCTGCCGGTAAAAGGCCTGGTAAAGAAAACGATATTTTTACAGTTTTGTGGTGGTGAAACTATTGAAGAAACTGCTGCTACTGCCGCTACGCTTGGCAAGTACGGAGTAGATGTCGCATTGGATTATAGTGTAGAAGGTAAAGAGGAAGAGGCCGATTTTGACCATGCCCTGCCCGAGTTTATCAAAGCCATTGAATATGCTGCCACGCAAAACAATATTCCTTTTATTCCCATTAAGGTTACTGGCTTTGCACGTTTTTCTCTGTTGGAAAAAATACATGCCGGTGAAACATTGAACCCATCAGAAAAAGAAGAATGGCAACGGGTGGAAGGGCGGATCAACAAAATATGTGAAGCCGCCGCACGCTGTAAGAGCATGATCCTTATTGACGCAGAGGAGAGCTGGATACAACAACCCGTAGATGACTTGGCTGACGCTATGATGGCTAAATACAATAAAGATGCTGTAGTAGTATTCAACACCTTTCAGATGTATCGCCACGACAGGCTGGAGTATTTAAAAAAATCGCATGAGGAAGCCAGGATGCATAATTATATTTTAGGGGCAAAACTGGTACGTGGCGCTTATATGGAAAAAGAACGCAAACGTGCAGAGGAACAAGGTTACACCTCTCCGATACAAGCGGATAAGGCAAGTACCGATCATGATTATGATACAGCTGTTGCTTATTGTTTAGATCATTTACAGGAGATCGCTGTATTCATCGGGACACATAATGAAGCAAGTTGTTTGATGGCTAATGAAATTATGATGAAGAAAGGTTTAAAAAGCAATAACGATCACGTCTTCTTCTCCCAGCTATATGGCATGAGTGACAATATCACTTTCAATCTTGCTGATGCAGGCTATCATGTTTCTAAATATTTACCATATGGGCCAGTGAAGGATGTACTTCCTTACCTGATGCGCCGTGCACAGGAAAACACTTCTGTAGCAGGCCAGACAGGCCGTGAGCTAGGCCTCATCAGGAAAGAGATGAAGAGAAGGGGGATTTGATATAAAAGCATTAAACATGTTGAAAGCAGCCATACGGCTGCTTTTTCTATAAAAATAATTGTGGTTAAAGATACCTGCAATGAATAAAATTTATAGATTTGTGAACAAAACTATAAAACATCCTGTTTTACATGAAAAAAAATTTCTCCTCTTTGCTACGCATAGGCTTATCTGGCCTACTTCTCGTAGCGGTTCCCTTTTATTCAAGCGGTCAGCGTATGATAGCTCAAGGTGTCAATAATTATCTGAAAAAAAGAGACGATGGAAAGAATGTATCTCTTTTTCATCGCTTCGAGCTATCTGATGGCTTCGCGTTCGGAGCGGGTAGCATAACAATTAATGATCGTTTCAGGGATCAATCCAATTTTAATACTATTACAGGCCGCAGCCGCGCTACCAACTTTAACTATCGTAGTATGGCTGTTTACGCCGGTGTTTACTTCCCGTTATCTTATTTGAGTTCCAATAGTATTTTGGCTTTAAACACCGGCCTTTATGGTGTAGGCAGCGTTTGGCAATTAGGCAATACTTCGCTGGAAGATGGTAAGATTACGAGCTACGAATCCAAAGATATTTTCTTTGGTGCAGCGATAGGTGTAGATTATATTTATGGTGGTGAAGCTACTATGAACAAAGGGGATAAAGTAACACTAAGAGCAGGTGCTGGCTTAATGCCATACTTCGCAGTAGGCGAGCTGGCTGATGGTTCCCAGGATTATGGTAAGGTAGGGATCAAGCCTTATGTAAAAGCAGAACTTGGTTTCTTTGCCGGAGTGGAATGGAAGCTGAAAGGCACAGCTATACTGGGTTCCAGAACTATTTATAACTATAGCACCGGCGATTATAACCTTCAGGATTCAGAGTACTATTATGCTATGAATTTTAAAATCAGGCCAACATATACGATTGGTATTGCTGTTTTCCCTTTCTCTTTTGGCTGGGAAAGCGACAGATGGTAACACTATAACTTTTCAATTAGATTTTTTTAACTTAGTTTTGGTAAGCTAAAAACCGCTACAGCATTGGGTTAGAGAAAAAATAATTTTCCACATTTTTGAAATTTTTCATTGTTGTTTCAATGAACTTTTGTAACATCGCTTTTCAATATTTAAAAACACAAAACAGATTATGAACAAAGCTGAATTAATCGAACAAATTGCTAAAGATGCCGGCCTTACTAAAGTTCAGGCTAATGAAGTATTAAATTCATTTACCAATGCAGTTGTTTCTACCTTGAAAAAAGGTGAGAACGTAACACTTGTTGGTTTCGGTACTTTCTCTGTATCTCAACGCTCTGCCCGTAATGGCCGCAATCCACAAACTGGTGAAGTAATCAAAATCAAAGCAAGAAAACTGCCTAAGTTTAAAGCAGGTAAAGATTTTGCAACTAAAATTGCTGCTGCAAAAACACCAAAAAAATAATTTTAGCTACCGTATTATAAAAAAGCAAGGGCTTATGCCCTTGCTTTTTTATTTGCATAAATACAGCCGCTGCAACGGCTTGCACTCTAATAAAAAAAACACCGGTTATTGGCCGGTGTTCCTTTCCTCATGTGATGGAGGTGCACTTTTTTGTCCGATTAAATACAAGGAGTATTTAAATCCTGGAAGCCGGACCAAGCTTTGGTGTTTAAAATAACAAGGGAATACCAGGGCTTTGCACTTTACTTGAACCAATCCGTTTTTATCAGATGAACCATTCTAAAAACGAATTCAAAAGTCCGATTTAGAAAGCATATACGCAATCCCCTTTTTACAGGGGGGACGATTGTGGGGGTTTGATTTATCGCCTGCAACATTTACTTTACAGAGTATTAAATATTGAATCCGGTAAGCTTCATTATGAAAACTCTTATACACCTTGGCTGAAAATCTGACCCTTATTATTTTTTGTGGAAGCTTGTTTATCGTCGTTCTTCTGTTACTGATCTCTGTTTTATTTGAAATAAATAAACAAAGAAAGGAGAACGAAAACCTTATACTGCACAACATGAATATCCAATATGAAAGCGACATATTGCTTAGCCGTATTGAGGTGCAGGAACAGGCGCTCAATACGATATTCCATGAGTTATACGACAATATAGGACAGGTACTTTCCGGTGCCCACATGAACCTGTTATCACTTAGCCGAAAAATAGAAGATAACGAAGAATCAAAGAATATTTCTGAACTGGCATCATGCATGGGCAAAACCATAAAAGACCTTCGTAACCTGAGTCATGCACTTAGCGGATCGCAGATTGAAAAAACAGGTCTTGTAGATGCCATTGAAAAAGAAGCTACTTTCGCTTCTTCAATTTATGAACAGGAATGTATCTTTACATGCGGAGAAGAATTACCGGAACTAAGTCACCGGCAGGAAATGTTATTATTCAGAATAGTACAGGAATCACTTTTCTGTATTTTTCATCAAACCAAAGCAACTAAAGTAGATATCAGGCTTGGATATGATGAAGATATACTAACATTAACTATTGCCGATAACGGAGCCCGCAGCACTCCTTTTTTAAACCATTATGGTACTGCACTTCAGCATATAGAAGAAAGAGTAAAACAACTGAAAGGCAGCCTGAACATAAAAAACAAAACCGGTGAGGGAACGACAATGGTCCTTACCTGCAAACCAAATCATGGCCAAACAATCTAAGATCAATATTGCCGTTGCTGACGACCACACTATAATGCGCAGTGGCCTTGTGGAGCTGATTAAAACCCTGGGAGACTATGAGGTAATTATTCAGGCCGGTAATGGAAACGACCTTCTCGAACAATTGAGTAAAGCGGCAACATTACCAGAGATGTGTATTCTGGATATAAATATGCCGGAATTAAATGGCTATGAAACAACGGAAAGACTCAAGGCATTATATCCTACGATTAAAGTAATGGCCTTATCCATGTTCGATAATGAGTTCAGCATTGTAAAAATGCTTCGCTGCGGTGCCATAGGCTTTCTGCATAAGGGTGCTAATCCTGAAGAGCTTTCCAATGCCATTCAAACGGTGCTCTCCGGAAATTATTTTCATACTGAGCTTATGTTGATCAATTCTCTGAAGAAGACCAACAACTGGCAAACCATAAATATTACAGAGCGGGAAACAGAATTCCTGAAACATTGCTGCTCCGATCTTTCCTATAAAGAAATTGCTTCACTGATGAGCGTAAGTCTGCATACGGTTCACGGTTACAGGGATATTCTCTTTCAAAAATTAAGGCTGAAAAGCAGGACGGCACTTGCTATCTATGCACTGAAAACAGGAGTAGTAACAGATTAACCTAACAACTAGAGCCTGACCCGAAAATTCTGGAATTTTTTTACGCTGTAATAAAATTACTACAAACTTCAACTAAACAATTTTATAAAACATTCTGTCTTACTACAACGAGTAGTAAGTGCACATAAACCTTAAGCCACTTTTTTAAGTGGCTTTTTTAATTAGATTTTACTTTGGCATGGATTTTGCTGATCTATAAGAACCAAGTAAAACCAACGCAATGCTAACAGAATCCCTATATAAAAATTTAGGAAAACCTGCTAAAGATCAAAAGAACAGGATATCCGTATTGAGTAAGAGTGCAATCGAAATTATCTCGAAATGCAACCCTGATCAATTAAAAAAAATCTACGAGCGATATGGTGTCCGGTACCTGATAAGGGAAATCCATGCCTGGGAAAAATTAGAAAAACATGATGTGGCTATAGTGCTAAAAAGCATCATTGAAGGCAGAAAAAAGGGTGATTCGGAAGAAGCATAAGAGAACATAACCCTTGTAGCATTGTTATCGTGAAAGGATATGATTCCATAAAAACGAAAACATGAAAAGGCAAGTTAAAAGTGTTTGGTTATTGCTACTGTTATTGATGCCATGCGTCTTACCAGCGTTCCAAAATCCCGATGTAAAAGAGCAACCCAAAACAACACTCATCTTCGTTCCGGAAACGGCCTACCCTTTAGGAATGAGGTCCCGGCAAGTGACCGGTTTCGAACTTCGAATCAGTAAAGATGCCATCAAAAGCTATCTTCCCTATTTTGGCAGAGCTTATAGTGCCGATTACGGCAGCAGCAATACTGGTGCAGAGTTTACCTCTTTTGATTTCAGTTATACTGAAAATACAAACAAAAAAGGAGTGCGCGATATTGTGATCAAACCCAGAGACAATAAGGATGTAAGGGAAATGCGCGTTACGGTATATGGCGATGGATATGCCTATGTACAGCTTAACTTTAACCAACGGCAAAGCATTGGATACAGGGGGCAAATCAGCGAACAAAAAAAATGATAATCTATTTTCGCCAGAGAGATAAGCAGAAACTTTGCTTGATTTGGGTTTCTCTATATTTCCCCTGCTTTCAATAGTGAAAAAGTCTTGAAACATTCCCCGATATTATATATACCATAACATTAGAAATTCTATTTTAGAGATATGGAAATGTCTGATAAAATAGCGGTGGAATTGGTTACCATGTGGGTAGAACGCTCGATTGGATGTCAGGAATCATTTGGTTACCTGATCTCTACATTTATAAAAGAACATCCTTCAATTGAAACGAGAGCAGATTTAGAAAAAGTATTGGTGGCATCAGAAAAGATTGCTGCTAAAATTGTCAAAGAGCATTCGACAGATGCTCCGTTGCTTTTATCTTACAAAGCCTTTTCATCTGCATTAAATCATTTTATTGCTTACTTGAATTGATCTGCAGGTAACCTTAATACATCCCATGTTTTCGTTTATCTTCGCAGTATGATAAAAGTAGTACAACAGCATCCTGAAGTATTGAAAGAAGCAGATCGTTTGCAGCATTTTTTTGAAACAAATCCTATCCTGATCAAGGAATGGAAAGAAGGTTGTATCACGGTAAAAGATATCCCCTCATTTATTGAAATGGAATTGAATGCTGCCCGCACATTTAATCCTACTCATTATTTTAATCCGCCCTTAAAAAGGCTGCAACAGATGGAGCAAGCTGTCTTGAATCAAACGAGTAGCCCTGTAGCCACAACTAATTAAATGCTAAAGCAAAAATCAGGCATTATCCAGTAAAAATTCTATGGTTCTTGGGAAGAAGTAATGTTCCAGTTTATGGATCTTCTCTGCGAGGCTTTCGTGATCGTCTTCGGGCAGCAAGCTGCAGTGCGCCTGCAATATGGTAGCGCCTTCATCGTAATGCTCATTTACAAAATGAATAGTGATACCTGATTCCTTTTCTGCAGCTGCAACGACAGCCTGATGCACATTGCTGCCGTACATACCCTTACCGCCATATTTAGGTAATAACGCAGGATGGATATTAATAATTTTTCCGGCAAAGCTTTTCACTACAGTTTCCGGCACTTTCCATAGAAAGCCGGCCAGTACAAGTAAAGAGGGGTTATATTCTTTTATCGACGTTACAAATTCAGCTTCCTTAAAAGACTTTCTATCTATGAGCTGTACCGGTATATCATTTTTCTTTGCAATATCCAACACTCCCGCTTCCGGATTATTACACACGATAAGTGCAACCCTCGCCTTCTCTTTTCCTTCAAAATAATCGATAACAGCTTGTACATTCGAGCCCCTGCCGGAGGCAAATAAGATAAGTTGATGCATTTTTGTTTTTCCTTATACAGGCCAAAAGATGGCATGTTTTATTTTGCAGCAAAAATATTACTTATAAATGAGCCAGACAGCTTTGTATCCAAAAAGAATTAGTGCTATCCAAGCTTAGCGTTGATTGGTTATGTCATCCAATTCGTGCATCACATTCTTTCTTGCAGGCTCTTCGTATAGATTGTGGAAGAAATCAGTTTTATAAATGCGTGGCATGGCCAGAAAATGCTGTAATACTTTGGCCCGGCCCGGATAATAAACTTCATCCATATACACCGCATATTCCTGTCTTACTTGTTCGCTGTATAGTTTGTAAATCTTTTCATCCTTACCGAGTGTGGAAAGATCTGCATCGGTAAATAAATTAGTATCGTTATCATTGTGAAACGCGTGGCTTTTTGTAGCTAATATTTGTTGCGCACATTTTGCTACCCTATACTTTTCAATGCCAAGAAGGCTCAGCGCTTCCTCTGCCATTGCCGCACTGCGCTCTTCATTATCTCTATTTAAGACATCATAGACTATGTCATGGTAAAAAACGGAATACAAAACCACGTCAAAATCCTGAATAAGCATCTTGCAGGGTTCCAGTTCTTGTATCAGATTTTCGAGATGGGTGAGATTATGATAACGCCTCGAAGGCAGTCTGTAGTTAAATGTCAGCTCCTTCCATAGCACCTGACAAAGATTTTGATCGTTGGATGCCTTACTGGTGAGCACACTGAAAACTTCCTGCAACATTGCTGTGTTTTTTGACCCTGCAAATAAACAAAAAACCTGCCGGATGTAATATCTGGCAGGCTCTATTTCTTATTGAATTGATCTCAAATTATTTATTTCCGAAAACCTTTTGCAACAAACTCGTAACCTGTGCCGCGGGATTGGTACGGATCTTTGCCTCTTCATCGGCAATACTTACAAATAAACCATTTAACGCACGTTCTGTAACATAACCGGTAAGGTCAGGATTTACTTTATTCCTGGATACTTTGTTATAAGTCGAAAATACAGTTTTCCACAACTCGGGAGCACCAACTTTATTTAATGACTTTTGAATTACCGGACTGAATGCTGTGGTTAATGCCCCGGTTGTTCTGCCTTTAAGGTAATTGGTAGCAGCGTTGTTCCCGCCTTTCAATATATTAAGTCCATCCTGAATAGTGATGGATGTAATAGCATTGATAAAGATAGGAGCAGCTTGCTTGGCCGCATCTTCAGCAGCGCGGTTCATAGACAGTATTGCCTTGTCCACCACCGAGCCCATACCGATAGAACGTAAGGTGGATTCTACTTTCTGTGCTTCTTTGGGTAATAATATTTTTATCGCTGCATTTCTGAAAAAACCATCAGTCATGGATAGTTTATTGGATGCATTTTTCGCGCCTATTGATAAAGCTTCTTTAAGCCCGCTGGCAATGTCTGTATTGCTTAGGTTGCCGAAACTGCTACTGCTATTTTGATTATTTGTATTGCCGTTGGTTGCAGTGCCGTTTGTGTTTTTTTGAGTGTTATTCTTACCCGTTACGGTATTAAAAATATCTTCAAGACTTTGTGCTTTGGCTTGAACCGTGGTTAAGCAGATAAGGCCGGAAAGCAATAATGGAGCGACTAGCTTTTTCATATTTATTTTTATTTTTTAAAAATTCCGGGAAAGCAAAAAGGCAATCCGCGTGTTTGGTTTGACTTTGAATTTCAATTAAGGTTGCATGGCCTTCAAAATTATTTCCAGAGTTCAAGTATCTGGCCAACATGATCTTTGCTCTTTACTTTATCTATAATATGCTCTATAATGCCTTTTTCATTGATCAAAAATGTAACCCTGTGTGTACCGTCAAATTCTCTGCCCATAAACTTTTTTAGTCCCCACACACCATAAGCCTCCACTATTTTTCTATCCGGATCGGCCACCAGAGTAAAGGGCAGCTGGAATTTTTCCTCAAATTTTTTGTGACTTTTCTCGGTATCAATGCTTACACCGATTACAGTAATTCCTTCTTTTTTCAAAAGAGCAAAGTTATCCCTGATATTGCAAGCTTGTGTGGTACAGGTGGGCGTATTGTCTTTCGGGTAAAAGTACAATGCTACCCGCTTACCTTTGTAATCTTTCAGAGAAATGGTATTGCCATTCTGGTCTTTCGCCTTAAAGTCCGGTGCCTTCGATCCTTGTGTTAAAGTAGTGCTCATATTATGGTTTTAACGAAAAACAATTATTTGAAAATGCGTTCTGCATTTCGATTGGTAATCGCAGCAACCTCTTCAACACTACAATTCTTTATCTCTGCAATTTTTGTGCCAATTATAGGAATATAGCTGCTTTCATTCCTTTTTCCCCTATATGGAACAGGGGCGAGGTAAGGTGCATCTGTTTCTAATACTATGTGTTCCAGCGAGATGTCTTTTAATACTTCTGATAAAGAGCCTTTTTTAAATGTTGCCACGCCGCCTATACCCAGGTAAAATCCAAGGTCAATTATTTGCTTAGCTTCTTCGGCACTGCCACCAAAACAATGGAAAATACCTTGCAGGTTTCCATTCTGTTTTGCCCGCACCATATCAATACCATCTTGTATAGATTCCCTGGTATGGATCACAATAGGAAGTCGCAAAGATAAAGCCCAATCCATCTGTAAGTTAAAAGCTTCTTTTTGTTCTGCTACAAAAGTAGTGTCCCAATAATAATCCAACCCTATTTCACCTATAGCGCTGAATTTTTCTTTCTGTAACCAGGACCCCGCTATTTCCAGTTCAAGTTTGTAATTCTCTTTGATATAACATGGATGTACGCCCATCATTGGAAAGCAATGTCCGGGCCATTGACCAACCATGTGCATCATAGGAGCAATGGTTTCACTATCACAATTGGGTAAATACATTTTACCTACACCAGCCTCTATGGCGCGTTGAACCATTTGCTCACGGTCCTGATCAAATTGCTCATCGTAAAGGTGAGTATGTGTATCGATGAAAGTAAGCATGAGATATAATAATGAAAGTTAATCCTGATTAAAATGATCTCTCCAATCTTTTGTTTTATTTAAATCAGGTAGAGCAAGTGCTTTATTCTGAATGTAAAAATAACTAGCTATAGCACAAAGCAGTCCACTGATCACGCAAATGAGCAAATCCTTCTGTAAAAAATAAGAAACAGCTATACCAAAGGTTTCAGCTGCAAGCCAGATAAAAATGGTGCGCAATACCCAATTCGTAGTATTGTAGCCTTTAAGTTTTACTATATTCTTGATTCTGATACACAAGAATATTAATAATAGGATGTCTAGCATATTGCTTTCTTGAATATTTATGGCCTTCCGTTTCTCCAGATATTATTTATGAGGTCTTAAGAAGAGAAGGTAGATTGAAAATATATTGTTACGTGTACAATCCGCCGTTGATAGAAATAACCTGTCCGGTAATATAACCTGCTTGCCGCGATGCCAGAAACCCTGCGAGTTCTGCTACTTCTTCAGCCTCGCCAAAGCGCTTCATTGGAATGAGCGCAGCCAGTTCTTTTTCGTTTAACTCTTCCGTCATATCCGTTTTCACAAAACCCGGAGCAATAGCATTTACCGTAATGTTTCTTTTAGCTACTTCCTGTGCTAATGCTTTAGTTGCACCAATCATACCGGCTTTGGCAGCAGAGTAATTTACCTGTCCAGGCATACCTTTCAAGCCGCTTAACGATACAATATTTATAATCCGTCCATAGCGGTTCATCAGCATGGGATTCATGATTTGCTTCGTGATATTGAACATACCTTGCAGGCTGGTATCCATAACAGAATGCCATTGTTCATCATTCATGAAAGCAAGTAAAGCGTCCTGGCGAATGCCGGCATTATTCACCAGTATTTCTATTACAGCATCTTTATGATCTTCCTGCCATTTACCCAATGCCAGTTCTACTTCTTTTTTATCGGCTACGTTAAAAGGCATCAGGATAGCTTCCTGGCCTTGAGCTTCAACCAGTGCCGCCGTTTCTTCAGCCGCAGTTTTGTTCCCTTTATAATTGATGATAACCGGATAACCCATGGAGGCTAATTTGACACAAATGGCCCGGCCTATACCTCTGGAACCACCTGTAACAAGTGCATATGATTGCATAACAAGATTTTAAAAAATATTCGAGCAAAATTACCTTTTTAACAGGCAACAGGAAAATATTTCATGAAACTAAAAACACCCCGTATTAACCGGGGTGTTTTTTTATTATAATACAGAAGTATCAGGAATTATGATTTTGGTTTTTTATTGCCTGATGTTTTCAGCTTATTGTAGTAATCCTTGATCTGGTTAGCAAACTCATTTCCTGGTTCCTGACCAAGAATCTTATTTACCCATTCCATGGTTTCTTTTTCATTATTACTGTTGTAATAATAAAAAGCAAGATATTGGTAAGCACTCATCAGATCGGCTGGTTTCTTGGTATAACCTTCTTTGGTTAAGGCCAACCACTCTTTGTAGAACGCAACTGCGCCACCGGTTTTAGCATCGCTATCCATTGCCGCAGCTACTTTACCTTGCCAAAGCACAGCGGATGGCTCATCAGGATATTTGGTTCTCATAGCCTGGAATGCTTTGGTAGCTTCAGTATAGTTTTTACCAACGAAGTTCCAGTAACCCCAGTAGAAGTAATCTTCAGAACTTGCATCCGGATTTTCAGCAATTATTTTGCCATACCATGCACCTACTTTTGAGTAATCTTTAGATTCTTTGAACGCCTCTGCAACTTGCAGGTAAAGCGCTCTCTTATCTTTTGAAGTATCTGCAGTTACTACTTTATTGAAATAGTACGTAGCACTGTCGTTATACATTTTAGATTTCGAAGAATCCTGAACGCCTAAAGCTGCCATGATCTTTCCACTGTAGATATAATCATCCGGAATGATCTTGGATGGATCTTGTTTGCTGTAGAACAATTGCATGTTCTGTTGTGCTTTCGGATAATCCTTAGTTTCATAAGCACTATATGCAATCAAGCGGTACAGGTAAGGTTTTGCAACACCTTTACCGATCAGCTCCTGGATTTTAGCCTGTGCTTCCGGATATTTCTTAGACAAGAATAACAGGTTGGCATAAGTGATCTGATCATCTATAGATTTATCAGAAAGCTCAAGGAATTTTTCGATATTGGTTAATGCGTTCTCATACCTTCCGGCACGTTGATAAGCTTCAGCCAGGTCATGGTAAGGCAGAGGGTTAGATGGGTCGGCATTTTTGGCCAACTCATAATTTTTCAATGCGTCATCATATTTCTGTGCCCTGTACCAAAGCGCTCCTATCCTGGAATAGGCAAGAGAATTATTCGTTCCTTTTTCAACCGCTTTTTCATAGCTGGTCATGGCTTCACCGCCACCACCGGCAAGCTTTAAATAAGCATCACCAAGATTAATCAGGACATCAGCATTCTCGCCATTGATCTCTATTGCTTTTTTGTACCAGGTGATCGCATCATTTGCGTTACCACCATTGGAATAAGTAATAGCATCGGCGGCTACTTTATATTTTTCCCAATCTTTCTTTTTTGCTTTATCAACTATCGAGGTCAGCAGTTTTGTTGCTTCGTCTCTTTTACCTTGTTTAAAAAGTACACGAGCCGTTCCTGCCTGGTTATAAAAATCTTCAGGAAATTTGGCAAATGTTGCCTGAGCGCCTGCTACATCTTCAAGTTCCAATTGAGCTATACCCAGGTTATAGTTAGCTTTAGCATCTTTTGCTGCTAAGGGTTCCAATGCTTTTCTTGCACTTTCATATCGACCATAACTGATCATTTTTTCACCTTCCGGCACCGACTGCGCACTCACATTAAAAGCCAGGGCTGCAGCCACTGCTGTCACAAGTAATCTGTTCATTGTTTTTTAATATTTATTGTGGTGTAGTTTTCTTCTCGCTTTTTATAAATTTTGTTTGATGAATTAATAACAACAAAAATCGCTCCAAATTATTTTATTTCAGCTTCTCTTAACCGCAACTGAACTCTTAATGGAACTAAACGTGCTTTTTTGAATATTAATTGCCCTGCCTCATTACTTAAAAAATTAGCAAATCCGGCTCCTAAACCATTCCAGCTATCGCGGGTAATAAAATACATCGTGCGGCGCAGCGGATATTTCTTTAAAGCGATCCAGGCCTGGTACGGTTGATAAAAATCTGTTACAGTAGTATCATTTTCATCTTTCATGGATACCACCTTTATTCCGCCTTTAAATTCTCCTTCAGGCTTTGTACTTTCAGGATCATACACCTGGCTTACACCTATCAACCCGATTGCATTTTCATTTTTCGCAACATAATCAATCAGGGAATCATTATTCTTCACGGCATAGGTTTTAGACGATAATTGTTGTCCGGAGATTAATGAGTCCAATATATACCTTACCGTTCCTGATTGTGCATTATCAAAAACTATGGTATAATTTCTTGCAAATTTCCCGACCAGTACTTGCTTTAGCTGGCCCAGTGTCATAAAACTATCTGCCGACGCTGGGTTTACAATGACTGCTATTGCGTCCATAGCAACAGCAAGAGACTTTACTTTTACTTTGTTATGCTCGTATACTTTCTTTTCTTCGGCAGTCAGGTCTCTTGAAACTACAATCAACCTTGCGCTATCCTTATAAAGATCTTCAAAACATTGTTTTTCTGTACGGTACGTTGCTTTAATATGCCCTTCCGGGTAAGAAGAATCAAAAACATTAAGTTCCTGGGCAATAACAGGCATAAAACTTTCATCAACAGATATGCTGATATTACCTCTTGTTGTAGTTTCTTCAGGGGTCTCTTTTTCAGTGCTTTTATTGTTACCACAGGAAACTGCTCCTATGCCCAAAGCCATGAGGGCTATGCCTGCAGTGAAGTATTTACGGAACCGCATATTTTGCAATAATACAAGTTATTTAAAAGAATCGAATAAAATAAAACAACAGCCTAACAATAAATTAACATTGATTATTAACAAGTTGTAATGTTTTCTGAATGTAGACGGAGTTTGGAATAAATTCCATAAACATTACATTTCTACATCAGGAAGGTTGCTTTTTATAGCAATAACAAGTCGTTAAATGATCATTAACCATACCTGCGGCCTGCATAAAAGCGTAACAAATAGTACTTCCGACAAACTTAAATCCACGCTTACGCAAATCTGCACTCATTGCATCGGATTCGGGACTTGTGGCCGGTATTTCAGCGCTTGTTTTCCTCTTGCCGTTCAATGTTTTTCCTTTAGTGAACTGCCAGATATATTTATCAAAAGAGCCAAATTCCTTTTGCACATCCATAAACAGACGGGCATTAGTAACCGTTCCTTTTATTTTGAGGCGATTGCGGATGATACCCACATTCTGCATGAGTTCCTCCTCTTCGTGTTCATCAAACTTCGCTACCTTTTTATAATCAAAATTGGCAAAAGCTTTACGAAATGCATCACGCTTATATAGTACAGTACGCCAGCTCAACCCTGCCTGAAAAGCATCCAGCACCAGGAACTCGAAAAGTTTCCGGTCATCATGCAGGGGTACTCCCCACTCTTCATCATGATACCGGAGCATCAATTCATCTTCGCCCGGCCAGGTACATCCTTTTTTCTCCATTGCAAAACAGGGTTAATTATTCAATATTACGATTTATAATATGGAGCTACACAAAGAATCGTATTGAAACTATTTATGCTTATATACCTTCAAGGCTGCTTCCAGACAATCCATTGCTGCGTTGATTGCGTCATTATTCAGCACATATGCCATACGCACTTCGTTTTTACCAAGACCCGGAGTAGCGTAAAAACCACTTGCAGGAGCCATCATTACCGTAGCGCCGTTATGTTCAAAATCTTCCAGTAACCATTGGCAAAAATCTTCACTACTTTCAACAGGCAATTTAGCCATAGCGTAAAAAGCACCACCAGGATTAGGACAAGTTACACCTTCAATGGCTTGCAGTCTTTTAACCAGCAAATCACGACGGGAGGCATATTCGGCCAGAACAGAATCAAAATAATTGTCCGGCAAATCGCAAGCCGCCTCGCCTAAAATTTGTTCAAATGTAGGTGGAGAAAGACGAGCCTGGGCAAACTTCAATACAGCATTCAGTACAGCTTCGTTTTTAGTAACCAACGCGCCAATACGGGCACCGCAAGCACTATAGCGTTTAGAAATAGTATCTAATAAAATAGCATGTTGCTCCAAACCTTCCAGTTGCAAAGCGGAAGTATGTGTTTGTCCATCGTAGCAGAATTCGCGGTAAGCTTCATCACTAAACAGGAACAGATCATGCTTCAGGCAAATGTCGCGTAGAATTTCCAGCTCTGCATTACTATATAAATAACCGGTAGGATTATTAGGATTGCAAATCATGATGGCTTTGGTACGCGGTGTTACCGCTTTTTCAAAAGCCTCAATGGGCGGCAATGCAAAATTATCTTCAATGGAAGAATTGATAGGCACTACTTTAATAGCCGCCGATACCGCAAAACCATTATAGTTGGCATAAAAAGGTTCGGGAATAATGATCTCATCGCCGGGATTAAGGCAACTCATCAAGGCAAAAGATATAGCTTCCGAACCACCGGTAGTTACAATGATCTGGTCGGCATTTACATTGATTCCCCGGTTGCCGTAATAGCTGGTCAGTTTTTTACGATAACTTTCAAAACCCTGACTGGGACTGTATTCCAGCACTTTCACATTTGCCTTGTGCACTGCTTCTATAATGGAGGGCGGTGTTTCAATATCGGGCTGACCTATATTAAGGTGATATACTTTCAAGCCTTTTTTCTTTGCTTTATCGGCATAAGGCGTCAGTTTGCGTATGGGAGACGGTGGCATAAGCACACCGCGTTCAGATATTTTTGGCATGGCGCAAAAGTAGGTATTTTGGGTAAAAACTTAGTAAAGAGAGATATTAGAAATAAAAGACCGCTAGTATTGATGGGTATTTACAATTCAACCCAAAAAGTCGTGTAAATCACTAAAGAGTTGCAGTTAATCGAAGCAGAGTTGCATTAAGTAGAACTAATAGTTGTATTTAATCAAAGTCTAGTTCTATTTAATACAACTATTAGTTCTACTTAATCGAACATGATTTAGATTAAATCGAATTAATATCTTCATTTAATCAAACCTAGCGTAGACTAAATAGAAATAATAGCTATACTTAATGCAACTTCTATTCGATTAAATAGAACTATTATTTTCATTTAATCGAACCTGACTTAGACTAAATAGAAATAATCGTTGTTGAGTGATTGCAGGGCGAAAAGGCTGGCCAAATTTGTCTGTATGCTGAATAAAAGATACCTTGCAAGCTATTTTATTTTTAATTCCTAAAAAGGATTTTTATGTCAACAGTGAAAGCGGGCGACACCGTACACGTACATTACCACGGAAAATTAACAGACGGAACTACATTTGATAGTTCTGAAGGACGCGCACCACTGCAATTCACAGTAGGCGAAGGGCAAGTGATCAAAGGATTTGATGATGCGCTTATTGATATGAAACCAGGCGATAAAAAAACAGTAAATATTCCTGTTGAAGAGGCTTATGGTCCTGCAGCACAGGAGAACTTCATCGAATTTCCTAAAACAGAATTTCCTCCGGATATGAAACCGGAAGTAGGTGTTCAACTTCACCTTAGCGATAACCAGGGCAATCATTTTCCTGTTATCGTAGCTGAAGTTAAAGAAGAAAGCGTGGTATTGGATGCAAACCATCCTTTGGCCGGGAAAGACCTTGTTTTTGATATTGAGCTGGTAAGCGTAGATTAATTTTTCTTGTAAAAATTTCTTTTTTAAAAACAGAATTATCTCCTTTTTTACAAAAGAAATAACGCTTCTTTAAAACCCTGCAGGTTAATTCCGGCAGGGTTTTAATATTTGCTTTTGTATATTTGCCCTGTTTACGTAAACTCACTCTATATAAATGTCCTGGATGCTTTTCTTACAAGTCGCTGCAGATACATTGGCGCAGGTAGCACAGCCTGTACCACAGGCGGCTCCCGAACAATTATCACTCTGGTTTTTGCTGAAAGAAGGTGGTGTATTGATGATACCATTAGCTCTTTGCAGTATTCTTGCCGTTTATATCTTTATTGAGCGCTTTTTAGCCATACGCAAAGCAGGAAAAGCACCAAATGATTTTATGCTGCGCATAAGGGAAAAGATAACAGAAGGAAGCATTCCGGGAGCACAATCTTTATGTAAAAATTACGAGGGTGCTTTGCCAAGAGTAATCAGTAAAGGTATAAGCCGTATTGGTAAACCCATGGATCATATTGAAAAATCAATGGAGAGCGCCGGCAAACTGGAAGTATATCAAATGGAAAAAAACCTGGGTATCTTATCTACTATCGCGGGTATTGCGCCTATGTTTGGTTTCCTGGGTACTATTGCCGGTATGATTGTACTTTTCTCCAATATTCAACATACTAATACTTTTGAGATCGGAACCATAGCCGGTGGGATTTATACAAAAATGGTTACTTCGGCCGTAGGGCTTATCATTGGCTTGTTGGCTTATGTTGCGCATAATTATCTGAATGCGCAGATCAATAAAAATGTAAATAAGATGGAAGCTGCTTCCAGCGAATTCCTGGATATTCTTCATCAGCCTGCTGCTCTTTAATTTTTTCAAAAAAATAATTAAGAAACACAGGGCTATAAGCCCTGTGTTTCCATATAGGACATTCATAGAATGATAATTTTAGCAGGATACTAAGACAAGAAATTCTTCGTTAGAGGGCTAAATTTTCGTTATCCTATTTAAAAAGCAAAATATTTTAATGTTATTTGTGGCTGGCTTTTGCAGAAATATTTCAAGGACAGTCCTAAATTGGGATATAATATGCTTTAGAATTAGAATAATGAGTTATTTGGCACGATAGTTGCAGTGTAATTTTTCAATAATCAAACATGAAAATAATAGTAGTTGGTACTGGTTATGTTGGATTAGTAACCGGTGCCTGCCTGAGTGATGTTGGAGTAGAGGTAGTATGCGTAGATATAGACAAGCAAAAAATTGAAGACCTGAATAAAGGTATCCTTCCAATCTACGAACCTGGATTGGAAGAAATTGTGCACCGCAATGCACAAAAAGGGCGCTTAAAATTTACAACATCCATAGTAGAAGATATACAGGAAACAGATGCCGTTTTTATAGCAGTGGGTACGCCGGAAGGTGAGGATGGAAGTGCAGACCTTAAGTATGTGCTTGATGTGGCCGCTGAAATCGGTGCCTGTTTGCAGGATTATGCAGTTATCATTACCAAAAGTACAGTGCCTGTAGGTTCTTCCGTTAAGGTAAAAGACGCTATTGAGCATTCCATGAAGCAAAACGGCCGTAAGGTTGATTTTGATGTAGCCTCCAATCCCGAATTTTTGAAAGAAGGAAATGCCATAAGCGATTTTATGAGCCCTGACAGAATTGTGATTGGTGTGGATAGCGATAGAGCAGCAAAAGTAATGGAGCAGATATACAAGCCATTTCTGCTTAATGGTTTCCGGATCATCTTTATGGATATACCATCTGCAGAAATGACCAAGTATGCAGCAAATGCTATGCTGGCAACCCGTATCAGCTTCATGAATGAAATTGCAAATTTGTGCGAGAAGCTGGGTGCTGATGTTAACCAGGTTCGAAATGGCATAGGATCCGATCCCCGTATAGGAAATAAATTTCTGTATGCCGGTATTGGTTATGGAGGTGCCTGTTTTCCAAAAGATGTAAAAGCATTAATGAAAACCGGGGCGCAACATGGCCATCCTTTGAAAATGCTTGAAGTAGTTGAAGAAGTAAATAACCGGCAAAAACTGATATTATTTCAAAAACTGCAACGAATTCTGGGCGAAGATCTACATGGGAAACGCATTGCAGTATGGGGCCTTTCTTTTAAGCCGCAAACTGATGATATGCGAGAAGCGCCTTCCATTTTGATTATTAATGCGCTGATTAAAGCAGGTGCTACAGTTCTGGCATACGATCCGGTTGCCATTAAAGAAGTTCATAAATATATAGATTTACCCGTAACTTATACTGAAGATGAATATGCGGCATTGGAGCAGGTAGATGCTTTGATGTTGCTGACGGAGTGGAGAGAATTTCGTCTGCCTGATTGGGATAAAATGAAAGAATTAATGAAGAGATCATTAATTTTTGATGGCCGCAATATTTATAATGCTGGAGAATTGAAATCAATTGGCTTTGAATATCATTGCATCGGGGTAGGGACAAACAAAAAGTAAACGTTTATTTTTACTAAGTAAATTCAAATATAAATTTTACATTGGCAAAGATTTTTTACTGCAAGTATTATTGGTAGTTTATTTTAAGATAAACCAATAAATTGAATTCTAGTAAAACATGCTTATGCTTACTTAAAAAAAGAATACTAATTTTGCACACCGCAGCTAACAGCGATTGTATTGCATTTTCTATTATTAAAGGTAACTCTATTATTATGTATAGTAACTTATTCAGATGTCTTTCAAGAATCCTGCCCATATTATTTTTAGCGGGGTTTTCTATGACTGTTTTTGCTCAAACACCACAGCAACAGCCTTCCATCCCTATCCCAACGGTTGACCCGACTACTGTAACGCCTGAGCAGATTAGAGAAATAATGGATCAGCAAAAGACAAGACAGGATCAGCAGGAAGATGAGAATAATGTTGAAGATAAAACGACAAAAGAAGAAGTTAAACCGGAAAAAGAAGTAGAAAAAAGAAAAAAGGAAATTGCCGCGGTTAAAGAAGCAGCAACATTACCTATTTTTGGTAATGAGATATTCAACACCCCCACGTCAACCTTTGCCCCTGTAGATAACAGACCAACTCCGGTTAATTATATTTTAGGTCCCGGCGATAAGCTTTCCGTTTCAGTAACCGGGAATTCAGTAACCAATTTTAATGCTACGGTAGCACCTGATGGCTCTTTTTCTCTAAGGGAATTTGGAAAAATAAATGTAGGTGGACGTACAATAGAGAATGCAACCCTTGCTATAAAAGAACGTCTGCGCCAAAACAGGTTTGCCGTAGATAACGGAACAAATGTTGATGTAACCCTCATGAATATCCGTACCATTCATATAACTATGCTTGGACAGGTACGTACACCGGGTGATTATGATGTTGCTTCTACTACTACCGTTTTTAATGCGCTTTACCAATCTGGTGGCATTACCAATAATGGTACTTTTCGCGGAGTACAGGTAGTAAGAAATAGTGAAGTCATTGCCCAGATTGATATGTATGATTATCTGCTAAGAGGAGATCTTACGAATAATATCACCCTTAAAGATGGTGATATCGTTATGGTTCCGGAATACAGAGTAAGAGTGAGCATGGAAGGCGAAGTAAAACGACAAGCTTATTTTGAAGTTTTGCCTGGTGAGAGTTTGAAGGAGGTAATTGATTTTGCAGGTGGGTTTACCGATTATGCTTATAAATTTAGTATTAAAGCTATACAGCTTACGGACAGGCAACAAAGGTTAAAAGATATAGATCGTAAAGATTTTGAAAGTTATATTCCTTTTAAAGGGGATAGATATGTAGTTTCCCGTATTCTCAATAAATATGAAAACAGGGTGTCCATTGCTGGTGCAGTATATCGTCCCGGAGATTTTGAATTGGAAGATGGCCTTACTTTGAAGGCCTTAATCAGTAAAGCAGATGGGCTGAAGGAAGATGCTTACCTGGAAAGAGGATACATTACAAGGCTTAATGAAGATAACAGTGCTGAAGTAATTCCCTTCAATGTAAAAGGAATTGTGGATGGCAGCGCAGAAGATATAATGCTGAAAAAGGAAGATGTGATCCAGATCTCTTCTATATTCGATTATGTAGACGCATATACAGTAACCATAAGCGGTAAAGTAAGAGCGGGTGGAACCTTCCCGTATTTTAACGGAATGACTGTCGAAGACCTTATCCTGAAAGGTGGAGGATTTGCCGACGGTGCAAATATGTTAGAAGTAGAAATAGCGAGGAGAGTAAAAGACAGCGACAAGAGGGCGAAAGACGCCAAACTTGCCAACATTATTAAAATCATTATCGATCCGGAATTGAAACTGGCTGAGTCTAAGTTCAAACTGGAGCCTTTCGATGTGGTTTCCATATTTGCACTACCAGGTTATGTAAAACCCCAAATGGTAACTATTGAAGGTGAAGTAATGACTCCCGGCACTTACGCGATGCGGTCAAAAGATGATCGCATATCTGACCTGATCGCCCGTGCCAATGGCTTTACAGCTTATGCTTATCTGGATGGAGCCTCTCTTAAAAGAGGTGATTATGTTGAAACCTCAAGTGATAAAGAGAAACAAGCCCTGAAATTTCAGCAATTTGCTGAAAAGCAGACTCAGGCTACAGATGGTGAGGCAACCATCAACTTAGCAAATCCTACAAAAAGAAATGATCTTGTAGGTATAAATCTAAAGCAGATTTTAAAAAATCCAAAAGGTAAAAAAGACCTGATTTTGCTTAATGGTGATGTCTTGAGTGTTCCCAGAGAATTGCAGACTGTAAAAGTGTCCGGTGAGGTTTATTCACCTAAAACTATTGTATTTAACAATGGACAAAACCTTTCAGAATATATAATGTATAGCGGTGGCTTTACTGAAGATGCTTTGAGGAAAGGTGCTTATGTAGTATACTCCAATGGAGAGAGCAAGGGAACAAAGAAATTTCTCTTCTTTAAGAATTATCCCAATGTAGAACCTGGTGCTGAAATTTTTATTCCTAAAAGAAAACCGGCAAAAGAAAGAGATGGGATAGCTGTTGCTCAAACATGGATTGGTCTTACTACAAGCTTAGTTTCAGTTGCCGCTATCATTTTTGCTTTGGTAAATTCGACAAAGAACTAATAATATTTCAATCCTTTATTGCTTCATTGCATCAACTTTATATGATCAACAAATCAATAGCAATTATTGGGTTAGGGTACGTTGGCCTCCCTTTAGCAATTGAATTTTCAAAAAAATACAAGGTAATTGGATTTGATATAGACGCCGAACGGGTAGCAACTTTAGCAACTTTTGGCGATACTACAGGACAGGTTGATCCAATAGTTTTACAACAAGTACTTAAGGGTAGTGAACAAGGTAAACTAAAACTTGCTACAGATTGGAATGAAATTGCAAGCGCAAGCATTTATATTATCACGGTCCCTACACCAATAGATGAAGATAAGAAACCTGATCTGAGGCCATTATTGGGCGCTACAGAAATGGTAGCTTCAGTTTTAAAAAAAAACGATCTTGTTATATTTGAATCTACAGTTTATCCGGGATGTACTGAGGAGGATTGCGTTCCGGTGTTGGAAGAAAGGTCTGGTTTAATTTTTAACCATGATTTTTTCTGCGGATATTCTCCGGAGCGGATAAATGTTGGCGACAAACAAAATACGCTTACTTCAATAATTAAAGTGACTTCAGGCTCAACTCCGGAAGTTGCAGAAGAAGTTGATCGCTTATATGCTTCAATTATTACAGCCGGAACACATAAGGCGCCAACTATAAAAGTTGCTGAAGCTTCGAAGGCGATCGAAAATGCGCAAAGGGACCTGAATATTTCATTTATAAATGAACTTGCTCTTATATTTGACCGCATGGGTATTGATACCCGCGATGTACTTGATGCGGCGGGAACAAAGTGGAATTTCATGAAATATCAACCAGGCCTGGTAGGCGGCCATTGTATAGGGGTAGATCCTTACTATCTTACCTACAAAGCTGAAAAGTTAGGGTATACCCCACAGGTAATATCATCCGGGCGGAGAGTGAATGAAAATATGGGAGCTTTCATAGCGGACAAAGTTTTGGATTTGTTGCGTAAAAAAGAAAGAGATATTATATCGTCATCCATATTAATCTTAGGTATTACATTTAAGGAGAATTGTGCAGATATTAGAAATTCAGGAGTGATCAATCTGTATAAGCATCTTATTCAAGCCGGTACAAGTGTTGATGTGTATGATCCATGGGCTGATCATCAGAAAGTAGAAAGGGAATATTCTGTACCTTTGCTGCCCAAAATTGATTATATTAAAAAATATGATGCTGTGATTCTGGCTGTAGCACATGAGGAATTCAGTCAAATTGATTTTAATGCATTTAAAAGGTCGGGAGCTATAATTTATGATATAAAAGGTATATTAGATCGTAATTTCGCAGACGCACGATTATAACAATAGCAGTTAGTTTATATGAAATTTAAGCAAACAATAATCATTACAGGAGGCGCAGGTTTCATTGGATCCCACGTTGTTCGCCGCTTTGTGAATCAATACCCGGATTATTTAATTATTAATCTGGACAAGTTAACCTATGCAGGCAACCTGGCTAATCTTAAGGATATAGAGCATAAGGAAAATTACAGCTTTATTAAAGGCGATATTGTTGATGCTGTGTTTATAGATCAGTTATTTGCTGATAAAAAGCCCGATGCTGTAATTCATCTGGCAGCAGAGTCTCATGTAGATCGTTCTATTGCAAACCCTACAGAATTTGTGATGACTAATGTAGTGGGTACTGCCAATTTGCTTAATGCTGCACGAAAATACTGGAAAGATGCTTATGATAAACATCGTTTTTATCATGTTTCAACAGATGAAGTATATGGCGCATTGGGCGAAGAGGGAATGTTTACAGAAGATACAAAGTATGATCCACATAGCCCATATTCAGCATCAAAAGCAAGCTCTGACCATTTTGTAAGAGCATATCACGATACGTACGGTATGGATACTGTTATATCTAATTGCTCCAACAACTATGGCTCTTTCCATTTTCCGGAAAAATTAATTCCGCTTGCCATAAATAATATAAAAAATAATAAACCGGTACCCGTGTATGGTAAAGGTGAAAATATAAGAGACTGGCTTTGGGTGGAAGACCATGCAAGAGCAATCGACGTTATATTTCATCAGGCAAAACCAGGAACTACTTATAATATAGGTGGCCACAACGAATGGAAAAATATTGATCTTATTCATTTGCTTTGCAGCATAATGGATAAAAAACTGGGTCGTGAAGAAGGTGCTTCCGCAAAGCTGATCACTTTTGTTACAGATCGCGCCGGCCACGATCTCCGTTACGCTATTGACTCTTCAAAGCTTCAAAAGGAATTGAATTGGGTTCCCAGCCTTCAGTTTGAAGAAGGTTTGGAAAAGACAGTAGAATGGTATCTTGAAAATGAAGAGTGGCTAAATGGCGTTACCAGCGGCGACTACCAAAAATATTATTCAGAACAATATTCCGAGAATTAGACACCCTTTAAGTAAAATTCTATAATATGAATCATGATGTACGTCCCTGGGGCGAATTTTGGGTGTTAGAAGATGCACATACACATAAAGTAAAAAGAATTGAAGTAAAACCAGGTGGTAGGCTAAGTTATCAATACCATCACCACCGTTCAGAAATATGGACCATTATATCCGGTGTGGCAACTGTAACGCTTGAGGGTGAGAAAAGGAATTATTTGCCAGGTGATGTAGTGCGTATTCCGGTATTGGCCAAGCATAGAGTGGCTAATGATGGAACAGAGCCATTGACGATAATAGAAGTTCAGTTTGGTACCTATTTTGGAGAAGATGATATCATAAGACTGGATGACGATTATGCAAGAACCAGCGAAGAATAATTTTTGTACAATTCGATTAGCCAAGCATTAACCAACCCAATTGTTGCTTTTGAAAATTAATAATAGATGAATGTAATTGAAACGAAGCTTAAAAGTTGCTATATTCTGGAGCCTGTTGTTTTTAAAGATGAACGAGGCTCTCTTTTTGTAAGTTTTAATAAGAATACTTTTGAAGAATTAACCGGACAAAACGGAACGTTTGTGCAGGATAACCAATCGTCATCCTCATACGGAGTGGTTAGGGGTTTACACCTTCAAAAAGGTGAACATGCACAAGCCAAGCTCGTAAGAGTACTTGAAGGAAAAATTCTGGATATTGCTGTTGATCTTCGTAAAGAATCCGAAACGTACGGACAGTGGGTTGCTGTAGAACTTTCTGCTGATAATAAAAAGCAGCTATACATACCCAGAGGTTTTGCACATGGTTTTTCAGTTCTGAGCGAAACAGCTTCCGTATTGTACAAATGTGATAATTTTTACCATAAAGAATCTGAAGCCGGCATTCAGTACAATGATCCTGATCTGAATATTGATTGGCAGATTCCGAAAGAATCGATGATCATTTCCGATAAGGACATGGGATTGTCTTCTTTTAAAAGTTGGGTTTAATTTTTCAAACGAATAGCAGATTAGCATATTTCAATGGCTGTAATTAACGTCATATTATCAGGTGGAGTGGGGAGCAGGCTTTGGCCGCTTTCGCGAAAATCCAGACCTAAACAATATATTCCTTTGTTTGAAAACAGTACGCTGTTTCAGATGTGTGCGCTCCGTAATTATGGGATAGCAGATGAAATACAGGTGATTGGAAGTGTGGATAATTATGAATTATCAAGGAGAGATTTGGAAAATGCAGGCATTAAGGAATTTTCCGAAATTATTGAAGCTGCACCGCGCAATACTGCAGCATCAATAGCATTCGCGGCATTTTCTGCCAAACCAGACGATATATTGATCGTAACACCATCAGATCATGTTATTAATGGTATTGAAGGTTACACGGAAGCCATGCAAAATGCAATTAAAATAGCGGGCGAAAATTATATAGTAACTTTTGGCGCTATTCCATTAAGGCCCGAAACAGGATATGGTTACATTGAACATGACGACACTTACAATGTAATTTCCTTCAAAGAAAAACCAGCTCTTGAAACTGCACAAGAATATGTTTCGAGCGGAAAATATTTGTGGAATAGCGGTATGTTTTGTTTCAAAGCATCTGTATATCTTAATGAACTGAAACAATATGCTCCGGAAGTATATCTGGCGGCTTACAATGCTTTTCTTAAACTTGATGACAGTTTTTTACCATTGGGGGAAACAATGGAAATACCAGCTGTAAGTGTAGACTATGCGGTTATGGAGCATTCAAAGATCATTAAAGTAGTTCCTTTCAATTTTGATTGGAATGACTTGGGCTCGTTTGAATCTTTATGGGATTATATAGATAAAAACACCGTTGGTGAGTTGCCCAAAAACCTTGTTCTGGGATCAGATAAACATGTTGAATTTATTGGCCTGGAAAATCTGATTCTTGTAGAGACAGAGGATGCAATATTGGTGATGCCCAGAAACAGAACCCAGGAAGTAAAGCATGTATATGAAAGGCTGGAGAAGGAGAAACCTGAATTATTAAAATAATTACAAGTAAGTAATACTATATATTTATATTTCAAATTATTAAACTAAATGAAAGGCATAGTACTCGCTGGCGGTTCAGGCACTCGTTTGTATCCAATTACACTTGCAATTAGTAAGCAGTTGATGCCTATTTACGATAAGCCAATGATCTATTATCCGATTTCGGTATTGATGATGGCAGGGATTAACGAAATTCTGATTATCACTACACCAGAGGATCAACCGGGATTTATTCGTTTATTGGGTGATGGTAGCAAATGGGGCTGCAAATTTGAGTATGTGATTCAGGAAATTCCAAATGGACTTGCCCAGGCTTTTGTTTTAGGCGCTGATTTTATTGGAACTGATAAAGTGGCATTGGTTTTAGGGGATAATATATTTTATGGAAGTGGTTTGGCATCATTGTTGCAGGCTAATATTAATCCCGATGGTGGAGTGATATTTGCCTATCAGGTAAATGATCCGGAACGTTATGGCGTAGTTGAGTTTGATAAAGAATATAATGCATTATCAATTGAAGAAAAACCTGCTGAACCTAAATCTAATTACGCAGTTCCGGGGCTTTATTTTTATGATAACTCTGTGGTTTCTATTGCTAAAAATATTAAACCTTCGCAAAGAGGCGAATATGAAATTACGGATGTAAATAAAGTTTATCTTAAGCAGGGCAATCTGAAAGTTGGCGTTTTAGGGAGAGGAACAGCGTGGTTGGATACTGGAACCCATGACTCCTTAATGGAGGCAAGCCAATTTGTACAGATCATAGAACGTAGACAAGGAATGAAAATAGGTTGTCTGGAAGAGATTGCATATAGGATGGGTTTTGTCGATAAAGAACAACTAAAAATACTTGCTGAACCCTTAAAGAAAAGTGGTTACGGCGAATATCTTATCAAGCTTATTAAATAATCTATTACTGTTATGGGACAAAACCGCCCTCCTACACTTGAAAGAACAGATGTGGTAAACGAAACATCTTTTGATGAGGTAGTTACGCGAATTAAAGTTTGGGTAAACTATTTCAAAACTAAATGGCTTCTTATCTTGATAACAGGCGTGATATTTTGTATTGCGTCTTTCTTCTTCACTAAAAGTGTCAGGCCACATTACATAGCAGAGTGCACATTTGTGTTGGATGAAGATAACGGTGCCAAAGTAAGTTCGGGTCTTTCTGCATTGGGCTTAGGTATGGGTGGAAAATCTGCCGGATTTTTTACAGAAACGGATAATATTATCTGGTTATATTCTACCCGGTTACTGTTACAGAAAACCTTATTGACTCCAGTTGACAGCCTGGGTAAAAAAATATTATTGATAAACTGGTTTCTTTCAGAAAGCAATCTTCGTAGGGAATTTGATAAAGACCCGCTTTTAAGCAAAACGCGCTTCGATTTTA
Source organism: Taibaiella sp. (assembly GCA_041660405.1). GTDB lineage: Bacteria > Bacteroidota > Bacteroidia > Chitinophagales > Chitinophagaceae > Taibaiella. Next base: position 30,261 of record JBAZWL010000008.1, read on the forward strand.
ATACCAATGATTCATGGTTAAATAGAGCACAAAACACGATTATTACCCGCTGTGCAAACCTTATCAAAAACCGTTATCTAAAGGTTCAGTTGACACCTAAAACCGAGAACGTTATTTCAGTAACTTTTAAGTCGAAAAATGAATTGTTCGCAGCATTATTTACCAACGAATTGGTAGCTAATGTGAATGATTATTATATACAGACAAAGACGAAAAAAGCCAGTGCTGAAGTTGCTTTGCTTGAAAGTAAGGCAAATCAATATAAATCTGAAATGAGCAGCAGTATGTACGAGGTAGCATCGGAATATGATGATGCCCCTTATGCAAATCCTAGCAGAACGGTCCTCCGAGTGGCACCACAACGCAAGCAAGTTGATGCAAAAATTGCTAGTGAAATTTATGGCGGGTTGGTACAGCAGCTTGAGTTGAGTCGGACAAGTCTGCAAAAACAAATCCCATTGATACAAATCATTGAACAACCTGTGCTTCCCTTGAAAACTGACATGTCTGATCCCAAGCTTATGTCTGTTTTAGGATTAATAGGAGGAATTATCCTTATTACAATCATTCTCGTCTGTGTAAGATTATATAAAACCCTTTTTGTTAGTTAACAAGTGAACCTTATGGTAGTGTCTGATATGCCAAAACTGATTAACCTCCCTAAAATACAAGACCCAAGGGGCAATTTATCCTTTTTTGAATATCCAGGTCAATTGCCCTTTAAGTTGGCAAGGACATACTGGATTTACGATGTTCCGGGTGGCGAAGTACGGGGGGGGCATGCTTTTAAGGAACAACAGGAATTTATTATAGCACTTTCCGGAAGCTTTGACGTTGTTTTACATGATGGGATTAAAGAATTCAAACACACTTTGAACAGATCTTACTCCGGACTTCATATACCTAAGATGTATTGGAGATCTTTAGAGAATTTCTCAACCAATGCACTGGCCCTTATTGTTTCAGACAAGGCTTATGAACCCTCAGATTATATAAGGGATTTTCAGGAATTTAAAAAAAGCAAAAATGGCTAAGATCTCGGTCTTTGATTGTTCTATTCTGGATTTAGGGAAAAATCATTTTCGAGCAGGAAACTTAACTGTTATTGAAAATGATGGTACTTTCCCCTTCGAAGTTGAAAGGATATTTTACTTATACGATATTCCTGGCGGTGAAGGAAGAGGAGCCCATGCACACAAGCAATGTCATCAGTTTTTGGTTGCAGCCAGCGGAAGCTTTGAAGTTTTACTGGATGATGGTAGAATGAAGCGACAGGTTCAATTGAACAGGGCTGATATTGGACTTCATATACCACCGGGAATATGGGCCAGCGAATTTAATTTTTCTTCAGGCTCCATATGTTTGGTATTGGCTTCTCATAATTATACCGAAGCAGACTATATAAGAAGCTATAGCACGTTTATGGAATATATTGACAATGGCTAATATCAACAAAATATGAATGCTATAAAATTAGAAGTTTTCGATGAAACTTACCTTGAGCAATCATGGGTTTGGCTCAACGATCCTGAAATCAAATATCTTACAAATACAGGTGTATTTACTAAGGAACAACAATATAGTTGGTTTCTTACTTTGAATAGTAAGAAAGATTATAAATTATGGGGTGTTCGATATGATGACAGACCAATTGGAGTTTTTGGTATCAAAAATATTGAAAACAGGAGGGGGGAATATTGGGGTTACATCGGAGAAAAAGAATATTGGGGAAAGGGATTGGGTAGTAGTATTATGGATGCAATTATTGACAAAGCCCGGAAAGCAGGTTTGGATAGCTTATACTTAAAGGTGATTGATGAAAATATCCGTGCTATAAAACTCTATAAAAAAATAGGGTTTGAGTTTGATTCTATAAAAGACGGCTTAAATATTTTTACAAAAAAAATATAAATGTTTTTACTAAAACGGTATAGTGACGAGTTCAAAAAAAAGTGGGATACATTTATAAAAAGTTCAAGAAACGGACTATTCTTTTTTGAGCGTAATTATATAGAATACCATTCAGATAGATTCACAGATCACTCATTGATTCTGTTCAAAGGCGAAGAAATTGTTGCTGTCTTTCCTGCTTCAGAAAAAGATGGTGTAATAACATCACATGCAGGATTAACATATGGATCTTTGATAACTGATTTCCATTTAAAAACTAAAAATATCCTTGATATTTTCGAACAAATTACTCATTACTACAAGGACAATAATTGTACTGAAATTATTTATAAATGTATTCCTTCTATATACCATAAGTATCCTGCTGATGAAGACTTGTATGCCTTATTTCGGAACAACGCTCAATTAATAAGGCGTGATATTTGTTCTGTAATAAAGCTCAGCAATAAAATACGATTTAATGAAACCAAAAGGCAGCATATAAATAAGTGCATCAAGAAGAATATTATCGTAACGGAGAATGAAGATTTTTCAAATTACTGGGAGTTACTTACCGAAGTACTGCAAAAATTTGAAGTAAAACCGGTACATACGGCTGCCGAAATTCATTTATTAAAAACACGCTTCCCGGCCAGTATCAGGTTGTTTGAAGCGTTTGATAGCGAAATACTCTTAGCTGGTATTGTTATATTCGACTTTGGGCAGGTGGCGCACACGCAATATATGGCGGCTTCAAATGAAGGTAGAAAAATGGGTGCTCTGGATTTTATTAACCATCATTTGATTGAAGAGGTTTTTAGCGACAAGGAATATTTCAGTTTTGGTATATCTACAGAAGATCGAGGACGTGTACTAAACGAAGGTCTGATTCAACAAAAAGAGAATATGGGCGGACGTGGAATTACACTCGATTTTTATTCAATAACACTTTAAGCAATGATAAAATTTCTTGATTTACAAAAAATAAACCTTGCTCATCAGCAGGAAATAGAAGATCGTATATTAAAAACATTCCGTAGTGGTTGGTATTTACTGGGCGATGAATTGAAAAATTTTGAAGCCCACTTGGCTAATTACATTGGTACGCCCAACGCTATCGGGGTAGCCAACGGACTTGATGCCTTACGGCTTATACTAAAAGCCTATATCACTTTAGGTGTATTACAGGAGGGAGACGAAGTGATCGTGCCCTCTAATACTTATATTGCCTCTATACTGGCAATAACCGATAACAACCTAAAACCTGTATTGGTAGAGCCAGATAATGAGACCTTAAATATTGACATAAGCAAAATAGAAGCTGCCATTACCCCAAAGACAAAAGCTATAATGGTTGTCCATTTGTATGGCCGAGTAGTATGGTCATCCGAATTGGAAGACCTGGCTAAAAGATATAGTTTAAAAATTATTGAAGATAATGCTCAAGCTATCGGTGCATCGTACAAAGGTGTAAAAGCAGGCAATTTGGGTGATGCTTCCGGCTTTAGTTTCTATCCGGGTAAAAATTTGGGAGCATTGGGAGATGCCGGTGCTGTTACTACCAAAGATGATAAATTGGCAGCCACCATAAGGGCGCTGGCAAATTACGGATCAAATCAAAAGTATGTAAACACATATTTGGGACTTAACTCCAGATTAGATGAAATACAAGCGGCCGTATTGGATGTAAAACTCAAATATATAGATTCAGAAAATGATGAGCGAAAAGCAATAGCCAAACGCTATATCGATGGAATTAAAAATGACAAAATTGTATTGCCACTTATGCCGACAAAAGGAGAGGAAATGGTATGGCATATATTTCTGGTGAAAACCGAGCGTAGAGCAGAATTGCAAAAATATCTTACAGACAATGGTATTGGGAATTTAATCCATTATCCTATTCCGCCCCATTTACAGGAAGCATATAAGCATTGGGGGTATAAGAAAGGTGATTTCCTCATTGCAGAAGATATTGCCAATACTTGCCTTAGCTTACCTTTATGGCCCGGTATGACTAATGAAGAAGTAGAAACTGTATGTCAGAAAATTAATACCTTCTGATAAGGTAAGTAAGAATCCATAGAGCAGACCCGGAGGTTCAGTAATAAACATTAATGGTGACTCTGCAAAGAAGGAAATCCTCACTTGCCTATAACTATAATACAACTTCAGAATGCAGGTACTTATTCGACCCTAATGACAAATGAAAAATCATCATATAAAGCTATCATAAAAGCAACATCTATATTTGGTGGTGTTCAGGTCTTTACAATTCTTTTAAGTATAATTAAAGCTAAAACAGTTGCGTTATGGTTAGGCCCTTCAGGAATGGGGGTAATTGCTTTACTAACTTCTGCGACTGGGTTGATCAGTAATATCAGCAATTTCGGGCTATCAAATGCTGCAGTAAAAAATATAGCTGCTTCCAATAATTCAGGCAATCAAATAAATCTGGCCAGAACCACTAAAGTTTTCAAATTGCTGGTGTGGGGCACAGGGTTATTAGGAATGTTTATAGTGCTCATTTTCTCCAATGTATTGAGCAAGCTTAATTTTGGCGACTCCAGCTATGTGATTGCATTTTGCATCTTGTCATTAACAGTATTGTTCAACCAGCTTACTCAAGGGTACCTTGCCATCTTGCAAGGCACACAACGCTTAAAATTGCTGGCAAAATCATCGTTGCTTGGAGCCTTTATTGGTTCTGCCATTATCATAACTATCTATTATTTCTATCGGGAAAAAGGTATTGTGACCAGCCTACTTGTAACCTCGGCAGTACCCTTATTGATAGCGGTCTTTTATTCTGCGAAGGTTAAATTGCCAACTATATCTATTTCATTCAAGGACTTAGAGCTTGAAGGATCCAACATGTTAAAAATGGGGTTTCTGATCAGCATGACTGGGTTGCTTTCTCAGGCAGTATATTTTTTGATTCGATTGTTCATTACAAGAAATGGGAGCGTGAGTGACGTAGGGCTGTATAGTTCAGGTTTTACCATAGTAAGTACCTATTTTGGAATGATCTTTACAGCAATGGGTACCGACTATTATCCAAGGCTTTCAGCAATAGCTGGCGATAGAGAGAAAGCAAATAAAGAAATAAATTATCAGGCCGAAATTGCTATTTTGATTATTGCACCACTACTGACTATATTTTTGATCTTTATAAAATATGGCATTATAATACTATATTCTGAAGCTTTTGTCAATATGGTTCCCATGATGAGATGGGCGGTAATGGGTATTATGTTTCAGGCATTCAGCTGGTCAATAGCCTTTATTTTTTTAGCGAAAGGCGATTCAAAAACCTATTTTTGGAACGAGGTAATTGCCCTGACTTATTTTCTTGCGTTAAATGTTGTATTTTATAAAATATTAGGTTTTGCCGGGCTTGGGACAGCATTTATGATTAATTACATTGTTTATTCCATTCACATGTTTGGAGTAGCCAAGATAAAATATGGTTTTAAGTTGGCCGGATCGCTGAACCGTGATTTTACTGTTCAATTAATATGCGTATCGCTTGGGTTTTTAATAACCCAGGTTTTAACGGGCCCAATTTTTTATATTGCAGGCGTAGGAATTATTTTAATATCGTCGACCTACTCTATCATTATTTTAAATAAAAGAATGGGTATTCAGCAATCTGTACGAAGTTTTTTAAATAGAAAAAATGGCAAATAGTTTAGTTTCAATTGTTGTTGTCAGCTATAATCATGCTAAATATCTGGTTGAATGTCTTGATAGTATATTGGGTCAAACGTATAAGAACTGGGAACTTATTGTTGTTGATGATGCTTCTGCCGACAATTCAGTAAAAGTTTATAATGATTGGCTCGAACAAAATAATGTTGTGGCTAAAAAAATTTATAATAAACAAAATAAAGGATTGATAAAGACACTGAACTCGTCTATCTCACATTGTAGCGGAATATATATTAAATTGTTTGCTGCAGATGATGTGATGCATGAAGAACTATTGTCCGCATGCGTTAGTAAATTTGAAGAGGATGATGATGATTTAGGGATTATATTTTCAAATGCACAATTTATTAATGAGCACTCTGAAAAATTGGAACAATATTTGCTCCCAGAAAAAGTGGTTGATGGATGGATTTTTGAAAAATTAATGGCTGGAAATTTCATTGCTGCTTTAACAGCAATGATTAAAGCCGAAGTTTACAAAAAAGTAGGCAATTATGATGAAGAAATCTGGATAGAAGATTGGGAATTCTGGCTAAGGGCTGCCCAATGCTACAAATTTGCTTATATTTCAGCATCACTTGCTTATTACAGAATGCACAGCAGTAATATAAGCGCAGATAAACCAAAGATGGCTAAAGGGGAGTGGGACATACTTATGAAGTATGATAAAGAAGGGAAATATCGGAAAAGCGTAAATAATTTTGTAAGAGATAGATTCTTTAATGTTTCGAATAAAAAAGAAATGTTACAATTGTATAGTATCTACCCATATAAAAGCAACGTTTTGTATCTCTTTTTGAAGTTAGGTATGCCAAGAAAATTCTATCGGTTATACCAGCTAGTCTTTAAACAATGATTGCATTAATAGCAAAAATGAAACTCAGTATAATTATTCCGGTTTATAATGTTGAACAATATCTCCAGAGGTGTTTCGATTCTGTGAAAGGGGAAGCTAATAATGCTACAGACTGCGAAATCATTTTTGTAAATGATGGCTCAACAGATAATAGCCTTGAAATTATAAAGGAATATAAGCTACATTACTCTTTTGTAACAGTTATAGACCAGGTTAATCAGGGATTATCTGCTGCAAGAAATGTGGGAATAAAGGAATCTAAAGGCGAATATTTTATCTTACTGGATTCTGACGATTGGCTTGAGTTAGGAGAAATTATAAAGGTTTATGATCTGGCAGTAAAAAATGATGTTGACCTAGCAGGGTTCCACTTACAATTTGTGAATGAGCATTTTGAAGTTACAGGCATTTCTATTAAACACCCACTACCTTATAACAAAATAATAAGTGGACAGGATGCCTTAATAAAGGGTTATCAGCCTTCATCGGCCTGCCTTTTCCTATATAAATCCTCTTTTATTAAAGAAAATAAACTTGAGTTTTACAGAGGCATCATGCAGGAAGATGTGGAATTTACCTTGCGGTTATTGATATATGCAGAGAAGGCTATATTTACTGATATAATAGGCTATAGTTATTATAGAAGATCGGACAGCATGACAACAACAATGTCTGGGAAAAAGGTTGAACAGTATTTAAGCGATAGTATTATCGTTGCCAGCCTTATAAAAGGCAACTTGAAAAGTCAGAAGAAGATTTTTTCTAAACCATTGCAGGAGGCAATAAAAAAGAATTATAATAGTGTTGTCTGGAACTTGTTGTGGCGATTTAGATCGAAACCTGGAGAGGTAAGTAAGGCATTCAGGAATGAGTGTATTGATGAATTGAAAAAAAAGTCCTTATATCCTATAAAAGGACCATTGAAAACACCCTTTCAGAACGTGACCAGGGTGTTGTTTAATTTCGAAACATTGTTTAGAATACTATTGAAGGGAGATTAAAAAATACTAAAAAGGTTACCTCTTTAGCGGAGTGGCCATAAATACTTAATGACTCAAGAACAGAATACAACACAAGTATACTTTGTAGATCAGACTTCAGAGCGGGATCATCATATGGTATTTAATGCAAGTATGATTAAGGTCTTGATGCTGCTTTATCCCAATGCTCAGATGAACGTCTGTAGTATACTGACCAATCAGGAAAGTGTAAAGCAATTGTTGTCCAAAGATGCATTAGACAAAATTAACTTTGCATCGATCCATAACCCCAAAGTAAAGAATGGGAATAAGGTATTAAAAGCATTAAATTATTTCAGAAAAGAAATAATTCGTTTTCAGGTGTTCAGAAAAATGTTAAGAACCACCAGTCGGCAAGATCTGATTTTTTTATCGATTACAACCTTTACTTCGTTCACCCTTTTTAAGTTTCTGAAACAATTTTATCGCACCAGAGTAATAGCAGTATTGCATGGTGATATAGACTTTATATATTTTCCTACAAACTGTATTGAACGGATTAATGCAAAAGCCCATAAGTGGATTTTTCGAAAAAAACTGCCGGAATTTAAGTATCTCCTGCTGAACAAAATTGCAAAAAAAAATCTGATAAATGACAGGTATTTAAAAGAGGATGAAGTATATGAAATAGATCATCCCTTTACATTTTTGAAAAATGATTTCAGGCTTAGAGAACAGGAAACGTGGCAACCTGTGAAAATAGGACATATCGGAAGCATGGAGGTGGAGCGCAAAAACTCGCATTACATTTATACACTGGCCGAAAAATTTCAGGAAGAGATAAAAAATGGTTTATTGCAATTTAGAATTGCCGGGCTGATAACACCAAGCGTGATTAAGTATAAAAATGAATGGGTACATGAAGTGGTGGGGAATAATGAGCCTGATAAGCCTCAATACCTTACCCGCAGCCAATACGAGAGCGAGCTAAAATTGCTGGATTATTGCATCTTTTTTTATCCTGAACACCAGTATATTTATAGGGCTAGTGGAGCTGTTGTCGATTTTATTAACGGCCTTATACCTATTATTACACTTAAGCACCCTTTCTTTGACTATTTATTTGAAATAGGTGGGAATATTGGATTTGTTTGTAATGACCTGAACGAAATGGAAATACTTTTGAAAAGAATGGCACATGCAGATCCTGAAATTTTAGACCAATACAAACAACAGCAAAAGAATATTCAACTTTTACAGGGACGATTCAGTGTAGAGACTATAGCAAAAGATCTTAAGCATCAAATGGCTCTACATTTCTAAATTATACTCTACATGCTTCCATATTTGTTCATCTTATTGCTTGTCTGCACCTTATTTATTTGCGAGAAGTGGATAAAACAAAGTTGGCCTTATTATATTCTGCTGATTATTCTCATCCTCTTTGAAGGTTTCCGGGATATGATCGGCGGGTTTGATGTATATATTTATGGCCAGTTTTACGAAATGGATTATAGGCTTATCCTTCTTTTTGAGCCATTCGAACCTGGCTTCAGATTGTTTGCAGTGTTGTGCAAACTGATTATTGATAAAAGGGAATTTTTCTTTTTTGTAATAGCCATGGCTATGTTATATATGCATTTCAGAACCATAAAGAGAAGCACTAACTTACTGTATTTTGCACTTTTTATTTACTTCTGCAAGTTTTACCTGTTTAGTTTCATTTATTTGAGGCAAGGTTTGGCTATGGGTTTTATATGGTTTACCCTTCCTTATATTCTGAATAAAAAATATCTGAAAGCATCATTGTTATTTGCTTTGGCATTTCTGTTCCATAAAAGTTCCCTGATATTTTTGCCTATGTTATTTATATCAAACAGAAGATTTAATTCTGTTCAATTAACCTTTGGTATCGTTGTGTTTGCAATTGTATTTGCCAGTCCAATAGGGCAAATTGTTAGCCGGTTAGTAGCAGATGCTTCAGAAAATAATAAGCTGAATATCTATGCAGAAAAACATTCTGCTATTAATATATTTTACGTTGCCGAACTTCTGTTATTTACGTCTCTTGCCTTTATCTTCAAAAAGTATTTTTATCAATATAAAGAGACCATGTTGATTTTTAATGGCTTTATCTTCTATATTTTGATGTCTATTGTAGGCTTAACAAATGGTTCGTTTGTAAGATTGGCCTGGTATTTCTTCATATTTGTAGTGCTTGCCATTCCATTCATGTACAGTTTTCTGCAAGATCAAAAATTGAAAACGATATTTAAATCGTTTGTCTTTGTTTATTATATTGCGGTATTCCTGAGGTTACTTTTTGTATTTGATAATGGTGATTTTATGCCGTATAAAACCATTTTCCAGGATTTTGATCGAGAAGGAATGTGGGATCACATGGAATACAGAAAACGATAATTCATGAACTTGCTTACTATTTTCACACCGACTTATAACAGGGCTCATTTGCTGCAAAGAGTTTATGACAGTTTATTAGCACAGACAGTCAAGGATTTTGAATGGGTGATTGTAGATGATGGAAGCTCGGATAATACACCAGAGCTAATCCAACAATTTGCAGACGAGCAGCGGATTAAAATTGTATTTGAAAAACAAATTAATTCGGGCAAACATATAGCAGTAAATCGCGGATTACAATTAGCTTCAGGTGAATTATTTCTTATTCTGGATAGTGACGATGAGCTAACACCAGATGCGGTAATCAAAGTGACGACACAATGGAGTAACCTCCAAAAAGTAACAGACTTTGAGACATTCGGAGGGTTGGTAGCCAATAAATCGTATACCAATGGCAAAGAGATTGGTAGCGGGACGAGTTACGAAATATTGGATACAACCATAATTGACTATCGCTTTCATCGAAAAATTAAAGGCGATAAGCTGGAAATTTTCAAGACTCAATTAATTAAACAATACCCTTTTCCAGTTAACGGTGAAAAGTTTTGCCCCGAAGCGTTAATCTGGAACCGTATTGGTTCAAAATATAAGTTCCGTTTTTTTAATGATTCTATTTATTTTGCTGAATATTTGCCTCACGGGCTCTCCGACAGAATTGTGACTCTCAGAAAAAAAAATCCGAACAACGCGGCAGTTTATTATGCCGAGCTCGCAGCGTATCATATTCCCTTTGCTGAAAAGATAAAAGCAGGTATTAATTATTGGAGATTCTGTATTTATGATAAATCAACATCGGTATTAAAAAAACTGATTACAATAAATCCATTGATTGGCCTGGTAACACTACCCTTCGGGCTGGTGATGGCATTAAGGGATATTAAGAACAACAGTAAGCTGAGCGGAAAATAGAATCTGATGGAAAAGAACAAGAATCCCAAAGTCCTGCATATCATCAATGAGATGGGCCTGGGTGGAGCAGAAGTATTGCTCATGGAGTCGTTATACTTATTTGCTGAAAAAAGTCTTACAGCAGACCTTCTTGTATTGATTGCAAGAGATAAAAGTGCGCTTATCCCGGAAATGAGAGGAAAGGAGATGTTTAATGTAACGACCTTAAATAAGGAAAACTATTATGATCCATTGCTGGTATTTAAATTAATGCCACACATCAGAAAGTATGATATTGTACATGTTCATCTGTTCCCTTCATTGTATTGGGTTGTTTTGGCAAAGATTTTGAGTTTTTCAAAAGTGAAACTGGTTTTTACAGAACATTCGACCAATAACAAAAGGATGAATAAATTTTTATTCTCCCTTGCGGATAGATTGTTTTATAGCTTTTACAGAAAAATAATCACTATTTCAGAAGATGTGGATATTGTCCTGAAAAAGCATTTGAAGTTTAAAGATTCCAGGTTTAAGCTCATTCATAACGGTATTAATCTAAGGAAAATCAGCAAAGCGTTGCCTTATCCTGTAACAGATTTCTTTCCGGATGCAGGTGCAGATACGAAAATAATTATGATGGTTGCAGGCTTTAAAAGGCCTAAAGACCATGAAACCTTAATAAGGGCCATTTCAATTTTGCCTGCCCACATTAAGCTATTACTTGCAGGCAACGGAGATACGCGTCCGGAGGCTGAAAACCTGGTTTCGGAGTTAAACCTGCAGGATAGGGTTAAGTTCTTGGGTGCCCGGAAAGACGTACCTGATTTACTCAAAACTGCTGATATTCTGGTTTTGTCCTCTAAGTACGAAGGACTGTCGCTGTCAAGTGTGGAAGGTATGGCCGCTGGGAAACCTTTCATTGCCACTGAAGTACCCGGACTGATAGATGTTGTAAAGAATGCAGGTTTGCTTTTTCCTTTTGGTGACGAACAAAAACTGGTAGAAATTATCACTCAGTTGTTGAGTGATAGAGCCTATTATAATGAAATTGCTGCCCGATGTGTGGAGAAGGCAAAATCGTATGATATTGAGCAAATGATCAATAAAGAAATTGAACTTTATAAAAGTATTGTATAATGGAACTTGAAATTTTGGAACTGGACAGAACGTCTATGAAGTTTTATAAAGACTGTTTCGATCAGAATGATAATCCCAGGGATATGCGGCTGATTGATTGGCAGTTTTTTCAGAACAATGCTAAAATCATTACTACTATTGCTTATGATCCTGTTGCAAAAAGGACAGCCGGCATTTATGCGAGCTATTCCGTAAGGTTTAAAGTAGATGGTAAGGAACACCTGGCCTGCCATGCCGTTGATCTCATTACCGATGTACATTACAGAGGAAAGGGGTTATATACTATGCTTGCTTCAAACGTATTTAAGAAAGCTGAAGAACAGAATATGCTCTTCACATACGGTATTCCTAATGGCAATGCGATACATGGATACAGGACCAAACTTGCCTGGGTTATCATGGATCCCCTTCCATTTTTAATTAAGCCGTTAAGGACAAAATATTTTACGGATAAAATTAAGCCGTTAAAGTTTCTACCCAATATAAATCTGTCTAATCCTTTTGCCAGTAAAGGATCCCAAAAAGGGTTTTCGATAAAAAAAGAAAATATGTTTCCTGAAGCAGTAAACGGTATCTGGGATATTTTTTCTGAACGTATTAAAGTTGCAGTTATCAGGGATAAAGAATATCTCAACTGGAGATACATTCAAAAGCCATTGGAGCAATACGATATTGCCCATTGCTACGATAAGGATAACCGGTATCTGGGCTTTGTTGTGTATGCAGTGAAGGAAAAGCATAATGGTAAAATAGCTTACATTATGGAGTTGGTGTACGATCTGAACATTCCAGACTCCGGAAAAGAATTGTTGAAATTTGCTGTTAACGATATCAGGAAACAAAAGGCAGATTGTATTTTAAGCTGGTGTTTTGAACATTCACCAAATTATAAGGTGCTGAACAAAGCTTTCTTTCTTAATATGCCGGAAAAATTAAGGCCTATTGAAATGCATTTCGGTGCAAAAATTTATAGCCAGAAACTTAAAGATGTTATTGGAGACAGAAGTAGTTGGTATATTAGTTATTCAGATTCAGATACTGTATAAATGGAACAGGGAAAATTTGTTATATCGTTGGATTTTGAATTGCACTGGGGTGTGGCAGAATTGTGGAACATCAAGGACCGCATAGATTACTTTACTACCACACGGCGTAGCATTCCTGTTGTGCTTAACCTTTTTGAACAATATAAAATTCATGCTACCTGGGCTACTGTCGGCTTTTTATTTGCAAAAAATAAGAAACAGTTATTGGAATTTTGCCCGGACCTGCGGCCCAATTATGAATCTAGAAAACTTTCTTATTATAGCTTGATTGATAACAATGAAATCGGTAACGATGAACAGGATGATCCATTTCATTATGCACATTTCCTGATTGAGCAGATCGTAAAAACCCCTGGCCAGGAATTAGGTACGCATACTTTTGCCCACTATTACTGTAACGAGCCAGGGCAAAACCATCTTCAGTTCGATGCAGATTTGAAGGCTGCACAATCTTTATCAAAGGAAAATTTTGGAATTGAACTTCAGTCGCTAGTATTTCCGAGGAACCAATTCAACACTGAATATATTGATATTGCCCGGAAGAATGGAATCAAAGTAGCCAGATCAAATCCAGATGTTTGGTTTTGGAGAAAACAGTCAAAGTTTACACCACTAGCCAGGGCAGCTGATGCCTTGTTTTCTATTAGTACACCACTTGCCTTTAAAGAAATAAGAACAAAGGATAATGAAGTATTGCTTTTGCCTGCCAGTAGATTTTTAAGAGCTTATTCTGAAAAGGAAAAAATGGTTCATAACATTAAGCTAAGCAGGATAAAAAAGGAAATGACTTATGCCGCACAAAATGGTTTGAGTTATCATTTATGGTGGCATCCACATAATTTTGGATATTTTCTGGAAAAAAATCTTATTTTTTTGGAGCAAATACTAAAGCATTATCAAATGCTGAATGAAAAATTTGGGTTTGAATCCAACTCTATGATTGAAATGTATAAAACAACCTAATTACGTTGCGAAGCATATTGCTTTATACAAATCACTGCTGAAAAATTAAAGAACATATGCCCTGTCTGAATATGGAATTAAAAGGAATGAAGGTACTTCACGTGGTTAATATATCTTTTGTGCTACCTTATTATATTGGCGCACAATTTGATTATTTTCAAGACAAAGGTGTTCAGTTTTTTGTAGCCTGCTATCCCGATGATTTTTTTTATCAATACACACAAAACAAACATATTAAGCCCATTCCGGCAAATATTCTCAGAGAAATTAATATTAAAGAAGATTTCAGGACCATCAGGAAATTAATAACGGAGATCAGGAAAAATGAAATTGATACTGTTATGGCGCATACACCCAAAGGTGCTATGATAGGGATTATCGCAGCCTTTTGTACTGGGATTAAAAAGAGGATTTATTTCAGGCATGGCATCATGTACGAAACTTCAAAAGGGTTTAAGCGTATCCTACTTAAAAACATTGAAAGACTCACCAGTAGATTAGCTACGACGGTAGTATGTGTAAGCCCTTCTGTATTAGAAAAATCTGTTGCCGAAAAAATATCAGCAAGATCCAAAAGTTTGTTGCTGAACAAGGGAACCTGCAATGGGATTGATGCGATCAACCTGTTTAATAAAGACCTGATAACGCAAGATCAAATAGAAACATTAAGAAAACAATATAATATTCTGCCAACAGACAAAGTAATTGGGTACGTAGGCAGATTGGTTAAGGACAAAGGAATACAGGAATTACTAACAGCATGGAAACAAGTAATAACAACCAATCCCGATGCTAAGCTTTTATTGGTGGGCCCTTATGAACAAAGAGACTCTATAGGTCAATCTTTCAAAGATTATGTAGAACAGGAACCATCCATAATTCATACCGGGCTTATCGAAAACGTTATTCCGTTCTACACACTAATGGATGTTTTTATACTGCCCTCTTACCGCGAAGGCTTTCCTACAGTGGTTTTGGAGGCTTCAGCAATGGAGTTACCTATTATTACTACCCGGTCAACAGGCTGTATAGATTCTATTATAGAAAACGAAACCGGTGTGTTCACAGAAATTAATGCTGATAGCATTGCTGCAAAAATTAATCAGTATTTCACCGACAAAAATAGCGCCATAGCGCAGGGTAAAAATGGGCGCAGATTTGTGGTAGAAAATTTTGACCAAAAGGTACTCTGGCAGGAGATTGAAGAAAAAATACTTAAAGCCTGACCTTTAATTGAACAACATGAATATTATTATAACCGGGGCCTCGGGGTTTGTAGGAAAAAATTTATCACCCTATCTTGAAGATGCAACTTTTAAGGTGCATCCACTTAGCCTTAGGAGCCAATGGGAGCAGGATCTTCCTGCCGGTTATGATGCGATAATACATTTGGCCGGTAAAGCGCATGACACTAAAAATACAAGTGATGCAGCTGAATATTTTCAGATAAATACGGAACTGACTAAAGAATTGTTTGATCTTTTTCTTCAAAGCGGAGCCAGGGATTTTATTTACTTCAGCAGTGTGAAAGCCGCCGCAGATAACGTTTATGGTATATTGGACGAACAGGCACTACCCAACCCTCAAACACCTTATGGGCAATCCAAAAAGGAAGCTGAGCAATATATTCTTAGTAAGCCTCTACCAGAGGATAAGCGGGTTTTCATCATGCGGCCTTGTATGATTCACGGTCCGGGAAATAAAGGCAACCTTAACCTGTTATATCAGTTTGTGGGTAAAGGCATTCCTTACCCTTTAGCTGCATTTGAAAATAAAAGGTCTTTTCTCAGTGTCGACAATCTTTGTTTTGCTGTAAAAGAAATTTTGCAGCACCAGCATATTAAAGGTGGAATATATAACCTGGCTGATGATGAAGCATTGTCCACTAATGATGTAGTAACTATTATAGCCAAAACATTACACAAGAAATCCAGGTTACTATCTATTCCTCAAGGATTGCTCAAAGGAATGGCGAAAGTTGGAGATGCTATTAAGTTGCCATTGAATAGCGAGCGTTTGAAAAAACTTACCGAAAATTATGTGGTTTCCAATACTAAAATAAAACAAGCGCTGGGTATTACAACATTCCCGGTAACGGCTCATGAAGGGCTCTCCAAAACAATTCAAAGTTTCCTTTCTGAATAATATTATTTTCGCAGCATGATTTATGGTATCATAGCAATCTTACTTTTTGCCGTTATGCTGGTTTATTTCCAAATTGCGGATAAGTTCAACATTATTGATAAGCCCAACCAACGTAGCTCCCATACCCAAATAACGATACGGGGTGGTGGCGTAATATTTCCCATAGCGGCAATATTATCAGGCTTATTTTTTAATGCTGACCTTCATATTTGGATATTGATTGCAGCTATACTTGCTATCAGTATTGTCAGTTTTCTGGATGATATAAGCAGCCTTCCAAACAAGGTAAGAATAGCTGTGCATCTTCTATCGGTAACTGCTTTGCTTTACGCTACCCAAGCCTTTGCTGTATTACCTTGGTGGAGTATTGTTATAACCTACATTTTAATTATCGGCGCCATCAATGCTTATAACTTTATGGATGGTATTAATGGCATTACCGGAGTGTATAGCTTGGTTATATTATTGTCTTGTTTATATTTTAATATAAAGATTACAGAGGTGATCAATTGCTCCTATATTATTATTGCAGTTATTGCCTGTCTGGTGTTTTTGTTTTTTAATTTCAGAAAAAAAGCCAAATGTTTTGCCGGTGACGTAGGCAGTGTAAGTATTGGTCTGTGGATTATTTCCATCCTGCTATTCATCATCATCTCAACAGGTGAGTTGAAATACATTTTCTTTCTTGCCGTTTATGGCGTGGATGCAGTATTGACTATCATGCACCGGTTAATTTTAAAGCAAAACATTTTTGAAGCGCACCGGTTACACTTTTACCAGATCATGGCTAATGAACGAAAAATGCCGCACTTGCTGGTTTCCAGCATATACGGTATTCTACAACTGCTGGTCAATTGTTTTATCCTGCTCACCACATATAACGTCATTATTACAGGGCTTTTCGTTTGTATTCCGCTTGTGTTTATCTACATTATTGCAAAGCCAAAAATGATGTCTGCAACATCCTGATTATTATTGTAAAATGGAATACCTGATATACGGCGCCGGGGGGCATGCCAGAGTATTGGCAGATCTTATTTCGACCATCAACGGAAAGATAGTAGCCTTCATAGATGACCATTCACCCTTAGCACAGTTAAATAATTTTCCGGTAAAAAGATATGATGCTTCACACTCTGAAGCACAGATAGTAATTGGTGTAGGCAATAATAAAATCAGGGAAAAAATTGCAGGATCTCTGTTTCATAAAGCTGCTGTAATCATACACCCATCAGCTATAGTTGCTTCAGATGTGGAGATAGGTGAAGGCACTGTAATACTGGCTCATGTTGTAATACAAACCGGAGCACGAATCGGGAAGCATGTCATTATCAATGCCAATGCATGCATTGACCACGATGCTGTAATAAAAGATTTTGCACATGTCTGCCCTAACGTATATATCGGTGGCGCGGCCATTATAGGCGCTGGCACTACTATTACAGCCGGAAAAACTATACCACGAATGACGAAAATTGATTCCAATAAAGAGGTCTGATCCTTTTTTTGTACCAAACTTTTATTCGTTACATTCGTTTAAGTCCTCAATACACATCCTATGCGTTACTACATTATTGCCGGTGAAGCCAGTGGAGACCTGCACGGCAGCAACCTTGTCAAGGCCTTGCATATTCACGATGCTCATGCTGTGATCCGTTGTTGGGGTGGCGATAAAATGCAGGCTGCGGGTGCAGAAGTTGTTAAGCATTACCGTGACCTTGCTTTTATGGGTTTTGTAGAAGTGATCAAACACCTTGGCACGATTATTAATAATATTAAATTTTGTAAAAAAGATATCCTGGATTATAAGCCAGATATTTTGGTGCTTATAGATTATCCGGGCTTTAATCTTCGCATTGCCGACTGGGCAAAAAAACAAGGTATAAAAGTCTGCTATTATATCTCGCCGCAAATATGGGCATGGAAAGAAGGCCGGATAGAACAGATCAAAAGATCGGTAGATAAAATGTTGGTGATCCTTCCTTTTGAAAAAGAGTTTTATCAGAAACATCAATACCCGGTTATTTATGTCGGGCACCCGCTTACTGAAGTTGTGGATGAAGCATTAAAGAAGACATTCACGCCCATCAGCTCAAAAAAAATTATTGCACTTTTGCCCGGCAGTCGTAGTCAGGAAATTAAGATGAAATTGCCACATATGCTGGCCATGGTAGACCGTTTTCCCGATTATCAATTTGCTATTGCACAGGCGCCGGGACAGGAAGAGCATTTATACAAAGAGCTTATTAATGATAGAGATGTAATGTTGGTCAAAGGTGGGACATACAACCTGTTGCAACAAGCATCAGCAGCATTAGTTACTAGCGGTACAGCAACATTAGAAACAGCCTTATTTGGTGTGCCGGAAGTAGTATGTTACAAAGGAAACCCGGTATCTTATTGGCTGGCAAAAAAACTGGTAAAAGTAAAATATATTTCACTGGTAAATCTGATATTGGATAAACAGGCGGTAATCGAATTGATACAAAACGACCTTAACGAAAAACGTTTGTTTGAAGAGCTAAACGATCTTCTGTTTAACGTAGAAAGAAAAGAAGCATTACAAAGTGACTATACCAGGCTATGGGAATTGCTGGGCGGCGAAAAGGCTTCTGAGAAAGCAGTTTTAGAAATTCTAAGCATGAAACAAGAAGGTAGTTTTATTCAAAAATAAATAACAGTACTTATCACAAGAACCCCCGGCTTTTCAGGCCGGGGATTTTATATATCTAAAGATTTGGCCGCAAATTAATAAGCAGTCAGTTCATTTTCTTTTTTGCTCATAATTACTCTTGCTGTAGCAGCAATAGAGGCAGCATCAAAGCCGCACTCCTGGTACTGTTCATCAGGTTTAGCCTGCTCTATCACTCTATCCGGAACACCTAATAGAGTAACTTGTGGCTTGTAGTTATGCTCGTTGAAAAATTCAAGTACCGCACTACCAAAACCTCCTTGAATACAACCATCTTCTACAGTAATGATCCTGGAAAATTTCCGGCCGATTTCATGGAGCATTTCTTCATCCAGCGGCTTTACAAAGCGCATGTTATAATGTGCTGCCTGAATACCTTCTTCAGCAAGTTCTTTACAGGCTTTTATTGCAAAATTTCCCGGGTGGCCAATGGTAAGAATAGCAAGATCACTTCCGTCTTTTACTTTTTGTCCTTTGCCAATCTCCATTTTCTCAAACGGCGTTTCCCAAATAGGCATCACACCCTGTCCACGTGGATAGCGGATCACGAAAGGATTTTTAGTCTCTTCAAGTTGTGCTGTATACATCAGGTTGCGTAACTCCTGCTCGTTCATAGGAGCACTTACTATCATGTTCGGAATGCAACGCATGTAGGCTATATCGTAAGCACCTTGGTGCGTGCCGCCATCATCACCTACCATACCGGCTCTGTCCAGGCAAAAGACAACAGGTAAATTTTGAATAGCTACATCATGAATCACCATATCGTAAGCCCTTTGCATAAAGGAGCTGTAGATGTTACAAAATACCCGCATACCTTGTGTAGCAAGACCTGCACTAAGTGTTACTGCATGTTGTTCTGCTATACCTACATCCAGTGCACGATCCGGCATTTCTGCCATCATATATTTCAGAGAACAACCGGAAGGCATGGCTGGCGTAATGCCCATGATCTTGTCATTGGCCTTTGCCAGTTCTATTATGGAAAAACCAAAAACATCCTGGTACTTAGGTGCCTGCGGTGTATCGTAAACGATCTTATTGATCTTACCGGTCATTTTATCAAACAAACCGGGCGCATGCCATAAAGTTTGATCCTCTTCTGCCAGTTTATAACCTTTACCTTTTACTGTTTTGATATGCAGGATTTTTGGTCCCTGGATATCGCGAAGGTCTCTAAGGGTTTCTACCAGCTTCGTTACATTATGACCATCTATTGCACCAAAATAACGTAAGCCTAAAGCTTCAAAAAGGTTGCTGGACTTGGATATAGCACCTTTCAGGCTTTCTTTTAATTTGGAAGCCATCTCGCGTTGGAAATCAGGGTAAGGCAATTTGCCCAGGAATCCCCAGATATCATCGCGGATCTTATTGTAAGTATGAGAAGTTGTAATGTCGGTAAGATATTCTTTAAGTGCACCTACGTTAGGATCAATGCTCATATTATTATCGTTGAGGATAATAAGAATATTTGCATTGCTCACCCCTGCATGATTCATCGCTTCAAAAGGCAATCCGGCGGTCATAGCACCATCGCCGATTACGGCAATATGCTGACGATCCGTTTCACCTTTAAGTTTGCTGGCAATAGCCATACCCAGCGCTGCCGATATTGATGTGGAAGAGTGACCTACACCAAAAGTATCATACTCACTTTCATCTCTTTTTGGAAAACCACTCAAGCCATCACGCTTACGGTTGGTATGAAAAACCTTGCGTCGTCCAGTAAGAATTTTATGACCATAAGCCTGGTGGCCTACGTCCCATACCAGTTGATCATAAGGTGTATTCATTACATAATGCAGCGCCACAGTAAGTTCTACCACACCAAGGCTAGCCCCGAAGTGGCCACCATTAACACTTACGCTGTCAATAATATAGCGGCGTAATTCATTACATACCTGCTGCAACTGCATCTTATCCAATTTTCTCAAATCGGAAGGAAATTCAATCTGACTTAGCAAAGGTCCCGCAGGGATATCTTCTATGCGCATGCAAAATAATTTAGGACAATAGGCAAAAATAAGAATATTATCCCTTAACTAATGCTTTTTGAGGGATAAATGTTGCCTCGTAATACGGCATTTTGAAGAAAATATTGTATCGCGGCAGCCAAATAATGTTTAAAATATCACCTGCATTGGCATTCTTATGTGAATCAATTTATGATCAACTGCCTTAAGTTACCAAGGCAATGTATCTTTGGGCTTTAATGAAGATAACATGAAATATACCCGAAGTTTGCTCCTGGCCATGTGTTGGCCTATAATGATATTGGCGCTTACCAGCTTTAAAAAAGGCGAATTGGGCGACTGGAAGGAAAAGCAACTTATTACACCGGAAGCCTTGCTGGAACAGATTAATAAGGGAGATACAACCAATCTTCTTTTGCTGAACACGGGCCCGGTAGAAGATATTAAAGGCGCAGTAACCATAGGTGCTGTGGAAGATGCCAAAAACCTGGCCAAACTCAAAGAATTCCTTAAAGATGTGCCTAAAGATAAACAAGTGGTAATTTACTGCGGCTGTTGCCCCTTATCGGTATGCCCTAATCTGAAACCCGCTTACAATGCGCTGAAGGACATGAAGTTCAAAAATTATAAAGTTTTAGGGCTTACACATGATCTCCAGGAAGACTGGATTGATAAAGGATATCCTATCCAACAATAGTGTGGCTTAGAAATGGCAAACTAAAGCCTGACCCTTATTCTTCCGCTAATGTCAAAATCAGAACTAAACACATCAGACATCAAAAAATAAAATCGCACTTTTGCAGCATGAATGTAATTCCTACCACAGAAGAATTAAAGGAAGGCGCGGTAATACTGATTGATAAACCTTTGCGTTGGACATCTTTTGATGCACTGAATAAACTGCGCTGGCTGGTAAAAATGAAAAAGATAGGCCACTGTGGTACCCTGGATCCGTTGGCTACAGGGCTATTGATTTGTTGTACCGGTAAAATGACCAAGAAGATTACCGAATATCAAAAACAGGAAAAAGAATATACCGGCATCATACACCTGGGAGCAGTTACGCCTACTTACGATCTGGAATCGGAGCCTGAACAGCAACAGCCGTTCGAACATCTTACAGAAGATGAGATCATGGCTGCTACAGCAGCATTTACAGGAGATATTTTACAGACACCACCCATACATT
Organism: Taibaiella sp.; assembly: GCA_041660405.1. Lineage (GTDB taxonomy): Bacteria > Bacteroidota > Bacteroidia > Chitinophagales > Chitinophagaceae > Taibaiella. The sequence goes on from JBAZWL010000008.1 coordinate 52,131, forward strand.
CTGCCATTAAAAAAGATGGGAAGAGAGTGTATGAGCTAGCCCGGCAAGGTATAGAAGTAAAGCTTGAACCAAGGGCCGTTAATATCAAAACGTTTGAAATTACTAAGATCGCTTTGCCGGAAGTACATTTCAGAGTAGTGTGCAGTACGGGTACCTATATTCGTTCACTTGCAAATGACTTTGGAGCCGCATTGGGCTGTGGTGGCTATTTACAGGAACTACGCCGCACTAAAATAGGAGATTATAGTGTGGATGATGCGCTTACCGTGGACGATTGGGTAAAAGCGTTGAAGCCAGAGTAAAGCGTTTTTAAAATGTTGAAAAGCCGGTACAGTTTAATGCTGTTCCGGCTTTCTCTATCGCTCCATTCATATTTTCTTAATTAAACTAAGCGACAATATTCGCAATGATTGGTTAATTTTGAGTATGTCATTCAGTACTTTATCCAAATCTATAATTGCGCTCTTTCTTTTCATTACAATCGCTTCCTGTGGCAAACCGGCACGAGAAGGCGATCAACGTATTATAAAATCGGAATGCCTTTCTGCTATTGATGAACGTTGTTATGCACAGATGACCGAATACACCGTTTTGAAAGATACGAAGAGGCTGGAGGCAATGAAGGATGCCCGCAAAGTGTTTACCCTAAAGGCTAACCGCAAAGTGAAAATTTTGAAAAGGAAAATTGATATTGCTTTTATAGAATACCAAACAGGTAAAAATACAAAGCAAGTATGGGTTGCAGTAAAGCATTTGCAATAATTGTTTCTCACTAAACTTTTAAGATTAACCTGAAGCTATTACCATTCATAATTTTAACCAATATCATTATTGCAAACCATATGTCAATAGATTTATGATGTAACTTGCAATCTCATTCTCTAGTTATGAACACGAAACAACAACTTACCGATATACTTGACCGCCGTATAGCTATTATTGACGGAGCTATGGGCACTATGATACAGCGATATAAACTACAGGAAGAAGATTATCGTGGTGAGCGTTTTAAAGATTGGCCCAGTGATCTGAAGGGGAATAATGATTTATTGTCCATTACACAGCCAGATATCATCAAGGCTATTCACAGGGAATATCTTGATGCCGGTGCCGATATTATTGAAACCAATACCTTCAGTGCACAGGTTATTTCCATGGCTGATTATGACATGCAGGATATTTCGTACGAAATGAATGTGGCATCTGCCAAAGTTGCCAAACAGGCTATAGCCGAATATATGGCAGATAATCCTGGTTCAGAACCTAAGTTTGTGGCCGGTGCTATTGGCCCTATGAACAAGACTTTATCGCTTTCTCCTGATGTAAATAATCCAGGTTTCCGGGCTGTTACTTTTGACGAAGTTTCCAATGCTTATTATGATCAGATTAAAGGATTGGTTGAAGGCGGTGCCGATATTTTATTGGTAGAAACTATTTTTGATACCCTGAATGCTAAAGCAGCATTATTTGCCATACAACGTTTCTTTGATGATCATAATACAGCGCTACCTGTAATGATCTCCGGCACGATTACAGATGCATCGGGCCGTACCTTAAGTGGACAGACTTTAGAAGCCTTTTATATTTCGGTAGCACATGCCAATCCAATAAGCATAGGACTGAATTGTGCGCTGGGCGGGGCACAGATGCGGCCACACGTTGAAGAGCTTTCGCAAATTGCTACCTGTAATGTAAGTTGTTATCCCAATGCAGGCCTGCCTAATGCCATGGGGGAATATGATGAAACGCCCGAGGATACGGCTGCTATAATTGAAGGCTTTGCCCGTAATGGCTGGATCAATATTGTAGGTGGCTGTTGTGGCACTACACCAGATCATATCAGAGCCATTGCTGAAGCGGTAAAATCCATTGCTCCACGTAAAGTTCCCATTGCAGAACCTGCTTTGTAAAGTAAATACTTATAAAAACGACGAGGGGCTGAACATGTTCAGCCCCTCGTCGTTTTTATGCTATCAGGAATCAAGCCTTATAAATTTGGGTTAGGCCTGTTATTGTTCTTCCTGTTTTTATTATTGTTGTTACGGTTGTTGCCACCAGCATTGTTGTTTTGCTGGTTACGGTTGCCGCCATTAGTATTGCGATTACCAGAAGGTTGGTTGCGATTGTTATTGTTCTGATTCCGGTTGTTGTTAGAGCCAGTATTTCTTTTATGGCCACCACCACCGGAAGGATTGCTATGCCTGTTTTCAAACCTTATTTTAATACCACCGGAAGTATAATTCAGTTCACCATTAGTGATCTCTGAAAGTTCTTCCTTGATCATGTCGTCATGCACAGGTTCTTTATGCCAGTTGGAATAAGCAAGCTTCATGTAGTAGGCTATAGATTGAGTAAAGCCGCGACGCTTGTCTTCGTCCTTTTCTGCTACAGCTTTCTCTATAACCGCGGCAAGATTTTTTCCCAGATGCCTTTGTTTTTTCCTTTGTGGTTTTGGATAAGGAAGAGGTGCAGGCTTGCGAAATAATTTCTCTTTGGTAGGTGTTGGATATGGCGATTCTACATCGAGATCAAAATCAGCTATCAGATAAAGATGGTCCCATAACTTGTGACGGAAATCTTCTACATTTTTAAGATGCGGATTCAGTACACCCATAAGCTCTATAATGGCTTTGGCATTTTTCTGGCGTTTTACAGGGTCTTCAATGGTACGCATGTATTCTACCATCTGCTGTATATTTCTGCCATATTCCGGCATAATCAGCCTGTCGCGCGTAGTATTATATTTCATTAAAAAGTCAACTAGTAAATTAATTTTCCTGCAGTACTTACCTTAATTATGGCAGGATTGATATTGAAGTGTGAGGAGCAGATTTTATAAAATCATTGCATCGTACAGTTGCAAATATAAGGGAAAATGATTAATACAACTTCAGGTGCGATTTTTTGGAATAATCTTTCAAAAATGGATTTCCGCAAAAATGCAGCAAGCTGTTTGCAACAAACCCAAGGCCTGTCTTGTTTGATCAAAGTCAATGTTTACGGCTAATCTATATTTTTTAGTTTAAAAATGATTTCTAAAAAAAGGTGATTACTTACCTTGTGCCAAAATAAAGCATAAAAATATGTCTTACCCATACCAGATCAAATCAAAAGAGCAATATGACGCGGTCTACCAGAAAAGCATTACTGATCCGGAAGGATTTTGGGCCGATATAGCCGGTAATTTTCTCTGGCGTAAACGGTGGGATAAAGTGCTGAACTGGGACTTCAAAGATCCACATATCGAATGGTTTAAAGGGGCCAAACTTAATATAACAGAGAATTGCCTGGACAGGCACCTGGGTAATTGGGGAGATAAACCTGCCATTATCTGGGAACCTAACGATCCTGAAGAACATTATAGAATATTATCTTACCGGGAGCTACATTTCAAGGTAATGCAGTTTGCTAACGTGCTTAAGAATAATGGGGTAAAGAAGGGAGACCGTGTCTGCATCTATATGGGTATGGTTCCGGAGCTGGCTATTGCAACATTGGCTTGTGCAAGAATAGGGGCCATACATTCTGTGATCTTTGGAGGCTTTAGTGCACAAAGTATTGCAGATCGCCTGCAGGATGCCCAGGCCGGATTTATTGTTACCGGAGATGGCGCCTACCGTGGCAATAAAGATATTCCGCTCAAAAGCACTATTGACGATGCGTTGGTGCAATGTTCATTTGTGAAAAAAGTAATTGTACTGACCCGTACCCATACGCCGGTAAGTATGATCAAAGGTCGCGATGTATGGTGGGAAGATGAAGTAAAAAAAGTGGAAAGCATGGGCAATCCCGATTGTCCTGCTGAAGAAATGGATGCTGAAGATCCGTTGTTTATTCTCTATACTTCAGGCTCTACAGGCAAGCCTAAAGGTGTGGTGCATACCTGTGGAGGCTATATGGTTTATACCACTTATTCTTTCGTAAATGTATTTCAGTATAACCAGGGAGATGTTTATTTCTGTACGGCAGATATAGGTTGGATCACAGGCCATAGTTATATTATTTATGGCCCGCTTGCTGCAGGTGCTACTACCCTAATATTTGAAGGTATTCCTACATTTCCTGATGCCGGCCGCTTTTGGGATATTATCGATAAGCATAAAGTAAATATCCTGTACACTGCACCTACGGCTATTCGCAGCCTGATGAGCTTTGGCACGGAACTGGTGGACAAACACGATTTGAGTTCACTGAAAGTATTAGGATCTGTCGGTGAACCCATCAATGAAGAAGCCTGGCACTGGTTTAATGAGCATATAGGAAAAGGTAAATGCCCGATAGTAGATACCTGGTGGCAAACGGAAACAGGCGGTATTCTCATCTCCAATATTGCAGGCATTACTCCTGCTAAACCATCTTATGCAACATTGCCCCTGCCCGGCATACAACCTTACCTGGTAGATGAGCAAGGGAATGAAGCACAGCCAACAGTAAACGAACAGGGCGAAACGATAGTAAGCGGCAACCTTTGTATCAAATTTCCATGGCCAGGCATTTTGCGCACCACTTATGGCGATCATGAGCGCTTCCGACAGAATTATTTTGCTACTTACGAAAATCAGTATTTCACGGGCGATGGTTGCCATCGTGATTCAGATGGTAATTACCGCATTACCGGCAGAGTAGATGATGTATTAAATGTAAGCGGCCACCGCATTGGAACAGCCGAAGTAGAGAACGCTATCAATATGCATTCCGGAGTGGTAGAAAGCGCCGTGGTAGGCTATCCGCACAACATTAAAGGCCAGGGTGTATATGCTTATGTTGTGCATGATCATATTCATGATGCAGACGAAGAACTTACCCGGAAGGATATACTACAAACGGTAACCCGCTTAATTGGCGCTATTGCCAAGCCAGATAAAATTCAATTTGTAAAGGGATTACCTAAAACACGCAGCGGAAAGATCATGCGTAGAATATTGCGTAAAATAGCTGAAGGAGAAACAGAAAATTTGGGTGATACTTCTACATTGCTTGATCCGGGAGTAGTAGATGAGATTAAAAGAGGGAAATTGTAAATCCCTTTTTTGATATCAAGATAAAAGTTCTCAACTTTATTCCCATCACAATTAACATTATAAAAAAAACCAAAACTGACATTAAACATAATGCCCCGTACCTTTGTCTAACCAACGACAAATCAGCATTTGATATGAATAAATATTTGAACATTTTATTGGCCGCAGGTACCATTTTACCTGCAACCGCTTTAGCCCAAAATGAAACAGACGCTTTGCGGTTCGGCCAGGTATCCTCGGCTGCAACAGCCCGTTCCCTAAGCCTTGGTGGCGCTGGTGGCTCTTATGGCGCCGACTTTTCATCGCTTAGTATTAATCCTGCCGGTATTGGGGTATATCGTAATTCTGAAATTATGATTACGCCTGTTCTGCGGCTTAATAATATGAAGGGAACCTATCTGGGATCTACTTCTACCGATGATAATACCAGGCTTAACCTGAATAATTTCGGCGTTGTTTTTACCAATTCAGCAAAAGGGAAAAGATATGAAAACAGCGATTGGAAAGCTTTTTCTGTAGGGATAGGCTATAATCGTGTTGCAGATTTTAATTCACATGGTTATTATGCCGGGAACAATAAGGAAAGCTCCATTACAGAAGGCTTTGGTGCAGATGCTATTTACAATGGAGTAGGCGATAATATGGTTCCTCCTTATGGCTTTTTTGGCTTTGAAGGCTACGTTCTGGATACCGCTTTAAGGTCTATTCCCTATGAAAATATCATTAAAAATGGCGGTTCTCTGAATCAATCCAAATCATGGGAATCGAAGGGTGGTATTAACGAATGGATATTAAGTTTTGGCGGTAACTACAGGGAGAAACTAATGCTGGGAGCATCTGTAGGATTGACTTCTTATAAATATGACCGCACTACAAACTATTACGAAGAAGATGCAAGCCTGGCCGTAAATGATTTTGATTACCTAAGCTACAACGAATTTATTCCTACAACAGGTATTGGTGTTAACGTGAAACTGGGTGCTATTTATGTGGTGAATGATGTTTTGAGATTAGGTGCAGCCTTCCATACGCCCACCTGGTCTGCTTATTCGGACATTAGCGATTATAATATGACAACCAATACAGAAGGGTATAAAGCTTCGCTTGGAGTTGGCGGTGGCCCAGAAACATTTGTTCAACCCGCACAGGAATATCAGTTCGATTACTCTCTGCGTACCCCATGGAGAGGTATATTGAGCGCTACTGCTTTTATGGGCAAATATGGCTTTGTAACTGCTGATTATGAATATGCAGCCTATAATTCTATGCGCTATAGTTTCCAGGATAATGGTGATTACGAAAGAACTGTAAATAATGCTATTAAAGATACTTACAAAGGGACACACAATTTCAGGCTGGGTGTTGAAGGTAGATTGGAAAACTTCATGGGCCGCTTAGGATTTGCTTATTATTCCAGTCCTTACCAGAGGTCAGATGATTTTGATGGTCGGCGGTTGGATATTTCGGCTGGTCTGGGAGCACGTTTCGGTGGTTTCTTTGTTGATCTGGCTTATGTTCATATTATGCAGAAAGCTTCTGAATATGGTTACCCTGCATTGTTTGCATCAGACGCCAGCCGTGGCATACGTAAAGTACCTGTAGGTATTGCTAATACCACCAATGGCAGCAATCTGATTGCACTTACGGTCGGCTTTAAATTTGGCCAGGGCGGATAAAAATTAAATTAACCCTATTAAGGGTTTAAACCTTAATAGGGTCGCTGGTTAAACAATAACAATAATTTTCACAGAAACCTCGCAACGAACAATGTTCCTGCGAGGTTTTTATTTTTTACCTTTGCAGCATGCAACTATTAGACGGTAAAAAAGTATCGGAAACGATACTTGCCGAAATTGCCGAAGAAGTATCGGTACGTAAACAAAACGGTAAAAAGATACCACACCTTGCAGCCATCCTTGTGGGAGGTGATCCGGCCAGCCAAACATACGTGGCTTCCAAAGTTAAAACCTGCGAACAGATCGGATTTCAATCTACTTTAATCAGGCTTGATGAGACCACAAGCGAAGATGAATTGCTGGGACACATTGGTGCATTGAATTACAATCCCGAAGTCGATGGTATATTGGTGCAATTGCCTTTGCCCAAACACATTTCAGAAGATAAAGTGATCAATACCATTGATCCTACTAAAGATGTGGACGGTTTTCATCCCATCAGCCTGGGACGCATGGTATTGGGCCAGCCTACTTTTATTTCGGCTACGCCAAATGGTATTATGATGATGTTGGCACATTATAATATTGATACTGTGGGTAAAAATTGTGTAGTAATAGGTCGCAGCAATATTGTAGGTACGCCCATGAGCATTTTGCTTAGTCGTAACAGCAACCCGGGTAATTGCACAGTGACCATGTGCCACTCCAAAACAAAAAACCTTAAAGAACTTTGCCTGCAGGCCGATATTATTGTAGCAGCTATAGGCCGTCCCAACTACGTTACAGCCGATATGGTCAAAGATGGTGCTGTGATTGTGGATGTTGGTATTAACCGTATTGAAGATCCTTCAAAGAAAAGTGGTTTCCGGCTGGTGGGTGATGTGGATTTTACAAATGTTGCGGAAAAGTGCAGCTATATTACCCCAGTACCAGGTGGTGTAGGTAAAATGACCATTTGCGCCCTTATGAAAAATACGCTGCTGGCGGTGAAAGATAAATAGATGATGAATACAGCAACAGAACTCGCAACTACATTATACCCCGTAATGGAACACTTTTACACCTTACAAGGCGAAGGGTTCTACAGCGGGCAGGCTGCCTATTTTATAAGGCTGGGTGGCTGCGATGTAGGTTGCGTATGGTGTGATGTAAAGGAAAGCTGGGATGCTTCCTTGCATTCGCAAATGAGTGTGGAAGCCATGAAAGAGTTGGTAGCCGTACACCCTGGAAAAATTGTAGTGATTACAGGCGGCGAACCATCTATGTATGATCTGGTACCCATTACAACTACATTGAAAGAAGCCGGATTACGCACACATATTGAAACCTCTGCGTCCAGCCCGCTAACCGGCGACTGGGATTGGGTTACCTTGTCGCCTAAAAAATTCAAGGCACCATTACCTGAAAATATGCACCTCGCAGACGAGTTGAAAATCATCATTTTTAATAAATCAGATTTTAAATGGGCAGAAGAATTTGCGGCCCAGGTAAAGCCGGAATGTAAGCTATACCTGCAACCCGAGTGGGATAAAAGGGATGCAATGACACCTTTGATCATTGAATACATTCAACAAAATCCACAATGGCAATTATCTTTACAAACACATAAATACATTAATATTCCATAATTAGCCTTGGGGCTAATTAGCGATCAGCTCATTTACTATGACTTTACTCCAGGCCATTATTCTTGCCGTTATCGAAGGCATCACCGAATTTCTTCCTATCTCTTCTACCGGCCACATGATTATTGGCAGCTCTGTAATGGGTATTCAGAAAGATGAATTTGTAAAACTTTTTACCGTAGCCATCCAGTTTGGTGCTATACTTTCTGTGCTGGTTTTATATTTCAAACGATTCTTCCGGACCATAGATTTTTATCTTAAACTTATAGTCGCTTTCATCCCTGCAGCGGTATTTGGTGTGTTGTTTAGCGATAAGATTGATGAATTGCTGGAAAGCCCTATGGTGGTTGCCATTTCACTTGTAGTAGGTGGAGTTGTGTTGTTGTTTGTAGATAAAATGTTTAACAAACCTCAGGAAGATGATGCCGACAAGATCAAATATCCCACTGCTTTTATCATTGGTTTGTTTCAATGCATTTCTATGATTCCCGGAGTGTCCCGTTCAGCAGCAACGATTATTGGCGGCATGTCGCAAAAGCTTACACGTAAAGCTGCTGCCGAGTTTTCTTTCTTTTTGGCTGTTCCTACCATGTTTGCAGCTACAGCCAAGAAGATGTATGATTTCTATAAAGTTGGAGGAGCAACGTTTACCGGAGAACAAATAAAGCTATTAGCTGTTGGTAATGTGGTTGCCTTTATTGTAGCTATGATTGCCATTAAAACTTTCATTACTTTTTTAAGTAAAAATGGCTTTAAAATATTTGGTATTTATCGTATTATAGTAGGGGTTATCATTATTGTATTATTAATGAGCGGACACCAACTGGCTATCGTCTGATCTGTAACAAATCATTAGAAGCAGGAGGGATTGAAGCAATTCAACCCTCTTCTTAATTCTAAAGGCAATAACAATCAGTGTTGATTAAATTTTGACAATGGGTTTCGGTACAACAGATAACAACACATATTGGTCCATAAAGAACCAGGAAATAATTTCCTGTATGTGCTGTGTACTTATGATAGCAGGGTTGATTTTTGCAAGGGCATTGCTTTCTGTGGGTATGATTATATTTTTTCTAAATGCCCTGCATAAACAAAAAGTATAAACAACCTGGCAACAATTCAAGCGGAGCAGATTCTCAATAGTTAGTGTTCTCTTTTTTTTAGCCTACTTTTTATCGGGGTTATGGAGTGAAGATAAAGCGAACTGGTTCACCACGATTCAAATTAAGCTACCCTTTATTTTTCTTCCTTTTGCAATGCTTGATTTGCCGGTTAAGAAAGCAGGCTTTTTAAAAATTATAATTGTGGCATTATTAGCCTGTTTGCTTGCAGGCATGGCTTATGGTTTTTCCTTTATCATTACACATACTTCAGAGTTTAGGGCTGGCAGGCATTTGCCTTCTCCACTGGAGGGTGATTATATCCGGTTTACTATTGTTATCGTTCTTGCCTTATTGCTCGTTATTTATTTGTATACCTATAGATCACAATACGCTTTAAGTAAAGCCCATCTTCGATTGATGCTGCTATGGAGTATTATAGCAATACTGTACATCCATATGCAAGCTGCAAAATCAGGCCTGGTAAGTTTTTATATCCTTATTGGCATGTTTATTCTGCATAACCTGATCAGAAAGAAAAGAGGATTGCTGATCATTTGTGGCATGGTGGTTGCCGTGATTATAGCTGGTATTTTTCTAAGCAAATTACCTTCTGTTCAAAAACAGATAAATGATCTGGCGTATGAAAAAAGGGTTTGGGAAACCAACGATACTAAAGCGTTTAATACTTCCTATTCTATAGTTCCCCGCCTTATATCTTACGAAGTAGCTGGCGGCATTATCAAGGAGCATCCACTTATTGGTGTAGGGGCCGGCGACATTATGTCTGAAATTGAACATAGTTATGAAGTTAACTATCCCAGCATTCGTGTACTGGGCAGGATATTACCACATAACCAATTTCTCTGTACCGCATTGGCCACTGGAATTCCTATAGGTTTATTACTTTTATACTTTGCCTGCATTCCTATAATCCGGAAAAAGAACCGGAACATTTTTATACTTACCAATACCGTTATTATACTGTTTGGCTTGTTAATAGAGCCCATGCTGGAAGTACAGTTCGGCGTATTTGTGTATTTATTTTTTACACTATTGTGGATGCGGATACCGCGTTATGATAAGATGGTGATTGCAGATGTATCAATCCGCGGGAACTACCGGCCATAAACCAAACTTTTTCCTTGTCTTATTTTTTTATAAGACAAGGAAAAAAAAGGACGCTCAATCTTGCTTGTTGAAGTTTTCATTTTGTTTGAAACGGGGAATCGAAAATGCTAAATATGGCTGGAATTGCTAACGGTAAAAAACTACGTTGAGTTTGAACGCCTATATTTATATTTGCTACCAAGTCTTTACTAACTCTATATATTAATACTAATGAAGGTGAAATCTTTTATTCCTGATTACAGGATTGAAGCAGCCAATGTTTTGATTGAAATGACAATTCAAGAATATTTGGAATTCGCAGAACAAATAATTGACAAAAATGAATATCAGAGGAAAAAAGTTATAAAGTCAAATATTCAAGATACTCTCAAGGCCGATTTGTTAAAAGGCTGTACCATTCCTCCAATAGTCCTAGCTGTCAAAAAGGATGCTGTTATTACGAAATTTGATTTCTCAACTTTCAATGATGAGAAATATGTTTTAGAAGCAATAGAGAAGAAAGATATTTTAATATTGGATGGTTTGCAACGAACTTTCGTTATGATTGAACTTAGTAAAGAGATAAAGAAACCCCCTTTATTTGCTGAATCAGAAAAATTTTTAGGCACTTCATCCCTCAGAACAGGAACTAAAAATTTGCCTAAGGAACAAATATGAATAAATTTAATTCGATTTTGTGGGATGACAAAGGAAGAATTTCAGTATCTCCAACAGATAATATACGGCTGCGATGGATGTCCCAACCCCTAGTATCACAGTCCAACAAACTATCCTCTTCTGAAGACGATTCATCGAACGAGCAATCTTCAAGCTCATTGAACTATGAAAAGCTAACTCTTTCTCTAATAGGTCCGTTTTTCTTTTGTTTTGTTCAGATCTTTCTTGCTCCATATCGGAAGACGTTTCGTTGCCTTCTTGATTCAGCATCATCTCTCCATCCAAATAGGAAAACTTAAGGTTCATTATTCTGGTATCTCCCTTGAGGTTCCATCCACCCAATCCATTCTCAACAAGGTGCTCAAGTGGTAAGAATCCTGTGAAATCCATCTTCACTTTTACTTCTGGTGATTTGAAAATAAACATTCTCCTGTTCTGATGGTATAAGTGCCAATTTTTAAATCAGACTATAAGAGCAGAGCTTTATGTAGGGTTAAAAAAACTAGGAATTCTCTATAGAATGCTAACACTAAATACTGGTCAAACAACTATGTCAACCCGACATTTGATGGAGATACTTTACTTAGATTACATGGAAACAGACATACATGGAATTAGATTAATAAAAGATAAAGAAGGCAAACCTCGAAAAGAAGATACAACTGAATACATATTTAAAGATATTCTTGATGGTTATTATTCATTTATTGAGGGAACGGAAATTCTATTAGAACGTGCAGATATCTTAGATAATATACAAACGATTAAAGAATTGGAAAAGACTGATGAAGATAAGGAAGGGTTCAAAAATTTTATCATGACTTATAAAAGTCTTTTAGATCAATTAGTACAACTTTCTAAAGGATATCATTATAAAGAAGATGACCATAAAAGCCCAGAGTTTTCTTTGTCAGGACCTCCGTTTGGAACTTCCGCACTATCTATTTTTAAAAAATCGCAAGGCCTAACGGGTTTAGGTTCTGCATTGTCTTTTCTTAGGAACAGAAGGTCTGTCAATTTTGATACAATTAATAAAAACATTCAGGGAATCGACTTAGGGGATGGTCCTGAAAAAGATAATTTATTTATCCTATTAAATGTACATTTTGACTACATAAGGAATAAGTCGAAAAAAGTTGGTAATGATCAGCGTTATTATTTTAAAATCTTTTTCCAAAGCCTATTTGATCCTGAAAGTGATTACTTTTTGAAACTAGACAAGTGTATTGGGCAAGCCTATAAACGTGTTAAAGAAAGAATTGAAGACTCGCAATGATAAAGTTATCTAAATTATCTAATGATTCTTTAAGCTTCAGTTTAAATGAGCATGAGAGCATTTTGTCAATAAATAATAATAAACGGGAGGCACAATTTTCATTTAAATTTCCTTTTCATGTTAGTAAAATCCCTTCCGATTATAGAGATGTAAATTCAGATCTTGAAGACGTGTTGATATTTAAAAATAAGTATTATTCCCAGTTTGATATATGTGAGCTGTATAAAAGATCAGGAGATGGAAGAAAGCTAATCGGATACTTATATAACCCTACAATACTGCAAGAAAAGGATGCAGAATATCTTTATAAGAAAGATGTATATATTCAAACGGCAATATTTCGATCAATTGTTCAACTATTGAAAGATTATAAAGAAATAAGTTTTGTTCCAGACAATGTTGATGACTTACAATTTAATGATTTTTATCCCCAGGATATTATTGTAGGAGTATTTCCGAAAGAATGGAATGAGGATTTTAATGAAAATCGAAAATTGGAACTTTTCTTTAATTTATATTCGTATGGGTTTTACAATTTACAAAGAACTGAAAATTTTAATTACCAGCCCCCTTCAATAGGTTACCAGCAATCTCAATTTGAATCTTTAATTAAGTCAAAAAATTCGAGAAAAATAATTGTTCTTGATGAGGTAAGTGATGTTGTTCTGGGGAAGAAATATTTCCACTATTATTTTAAAGAGATAATAATGGCTGAATATGATATGATTTCTAAATTTCATCAAATATATGGTTTTATCGAAGTGTTTAAAGAGGAAATATTGAAAAGAGAATTGTTGGAAAAAATATGTGGAAGCAGAGAATTATCGAGCCTTACAGGGCATAAAATTTTGAAGTATGTAAATGAAATCGCCACAGATTCCAGTTCTGTTCAGAAATTGTTCAATAAGTATAGTGGCATTTCGAAGAGTTTAATTGATTTGACTTTTTGGGATATATTGAAGTTTATTGAATTAAGTAGAGATTCTGAAGAAATAGATAAATTAAAGGACTTTCCGCAAACATTCTATTTTTTACGAAATATTATTGTACATGATATTCAATTTTTATTTGATGGCGATAAAGAGAAGTCTGATAAGGTTCAGAATAATTTCGCTAGAATAGTACACAACATAGAATATACCATTATAAATGCTATTCAATTAGCAAGAATATAGTTCTGCTTTTTATTAAGTGAGTATTCTGAATCTTGTGAATATTTTACCCCGCTATTACTTCCCTATTCCGAAAACCTATTACAGGCCTATGTTCTGGAACAAAGGTTGGTTCCTGCTGATTGCGTATCTCAGCAATAGTCATGGGTTGATTCAAGGTTTGTGTATAACCAAAATGATTACTCAAAGCCTGGGCTTTCTCTACAGAAAGTTTGCCAAATTCATACTTGGCAATCAACCTTCCTTTGCGCATCAATGCGCTGTCCACCATGGTAAGCGAACTATTAAAAGTACAAATGAGTTGTACATTCAGGAAATCTGCCAACAGTCCATCGGATATGTTAAGCAAGTTGGATACTGCATTGTCACCATTCATTCTCCTATCCATAATGATATTCTCTGCATCCTCAATAATGATCACCGTATTAGGGTTGTCAATCAGCAATTGAATAAAGGTTGGATCAGTTAAACTGCCTGCCAGATTGGGGGACAAGAACATTACACGCTTTTTTATTTTACCGATAAGATAACGGAGGTAAGTGGTTTTCCCAGTACCTGGTAACCCATGAAGCAATACGATCCCTTTATCATCATTTTTGTTCAGCCTTTTACGCATGATGGAATCTATAGCAGCAAAGTCATCTTCATAAAAAAGATTAAGATCTAGCTTGCTCTTTTTTATATCCATCGGTTTTAGCTCCATGCCATCATAACCTTTTACTATAAGATTTATTTCCTGTGGTATACCTTTCTTCCGCTCTTTAAACTGATTGAGGAATATGGTCATCTCTTCATTGAAGGCTTGTTGCTGTTCCTGATGCGATATCTCACAGTAATCTTTGTTGAACTCTATTAAGCAATCATTGTTGAGTATTAGCAAAGTACGATCGAAGCTATACTTTTTGCACTTATGCTCAAACCAGCGATAGGTATGTGTTTTCAGTATGTTGGCCTGATACTTTTCTGTGAATTTTTTATATGCCTTTTCCCCATCTATCATGTCATAATAGATAATACTGGGCAAAGTTTTGAATAGGGCAAGATATAATGACTTGTTCTCGACAAGTCTATGGTCGAATACCGAATTGCTGGGGAATTCTATGTTTTGATAAATACTTTCCATTATGAAAATTGTAATTGAAAAAATAATTGTCCTTTCTGTGTTAAAGAAAGAACTACAGCGGAGGACAAAAAAAGCCCCGCTCAAATGTGCGGGGCCTGATATAAAAGTTGGAATGATGTTTTCAGTAATGAACCAACAGTGATAACGCACGCCCCGCGCAATAACTACCCAATGGGCTGCTACCGGCTTTTGATGTGATATTAAAATTGTGGCGTAACATGATTAATGTTTTTATGAGGTGCAAATATATACCAGTATTTAGTTTGGGATAAATAATTTTTTAAATAGGCCTATAACTTTCTTTATAATAGCAATTCACTTGAGATTATTTCAGCAAACTAATATCGCCCTTTCTTTCTATAGCACTAGCTCCGGGCAAAGCAGGTATGACTTTCAGGTAATAAAAGTAAACGCCGGAATCTGCTGGTTTGCCGTTTACTCTTCCATCCCAACTTTCACCCGGGGTCCGGGATAAAAATACAAGTCCTCCCCATCGGTCAAATATCCTGAGGGTATAAGATTTCATATCGCAACTGCTGATTACCGTATATTCCTCATTTTTCCCGTCTCCATTGGGTGAAAATGCTGTAGGAATAAACACACAATCATTGCATCTAGTAAAGGACACTTCAATTTCATCTGCTGCAGTATCTCCGCAAATATTGTTTGTGGTAAGCGTATAAGTGCCAGGATCTTTTACCGAGATACAACAACCCTGTACACCGGTATTCCAGGTATTTGTAATATCGGATTGGTTGTATTGCAATGATAAAATTGTGCCTTCACATAAAAGTGTATCCCGCGGCAGTATTGCTTTTGGCTCAGCTGGTGTTAGTAAGTTTATAGTATCTGTACCTATAAAACAATCCGAAGAAACGGTAACATAATATTTCCCGGGAGTAGTTACATTTATGGACGGTTCATTATCGCCGGTATTCCAGGCATACTGAGTAGCCCCTTCTTTATAGGCATTTAGCCTTACCGGGATATTAGTACATACAACAGTATCATGGCCGAGATTGATATCTACAGTATCAATCTGATTAACATTGAAAGTGTCGGCATACAATGTGCAATCGCCTGTAAAAATATATTTAACCCAGTAGGTCCCATGCTGAGTTATTGCTCTACTTTGGCTTGTGCTGCCATCATCCCAGAAATAATTGGCTGCGGTAGTGGATGATGCTTGAAGTCCAATACTTGTAGCGCTGCAAAGAGAAGTGTCATGCACTTGATAAATACTTGGCGTGCCGTCTATATCCATTAAGCACACATCATCTATATAGTAATAGGATTGTGACAAAGGCAACTGGCTATTTGACAATAAATAATGGAGTGAATCTTGCGGAGTAAAGTTGCCTAGTATCATCCATTCTTCATTACCTGCTGCTGTAAATATTCCCGATACATTTGCCCAGCCCAGTGTGTCCATGAATATCTGTCCTACCGGGCTTTTTACCTGGGGATTAAGATCGTCAAGTACCCAAAAATAAGTTGACCTTTCTTCTGGCAATGCAGCAAAATATGCACCCATCTGATCTACTCCTGCAAAACCGGATGTGACATCCCAACTGGCCAGGTTTATCCAGTAATTAATCCGATACCTGTGTCCCACTATGAGTGGTGCCGAAAGGTGTGATTGGATATACTCCTTATAGTCGTTGGCAGAAAAGGATTTGCAATAAATTCCTGTATAAGCATTACCTGTTCTGGGATATTGATAGCCAGTGTAATTCATAGGAATCCCTATAGCAAACGTGGAAGTAAAGCAGGTGTTGAAATAATCTGATGAAGATTTAGTCGGCTTTGTCCAGTCTGAAACAGTTATAGCGGAGCCTGAAGCATACGGTAGTTGACCAAATGTTGACGGGCAAGCCACATAATCTTCAAACGATGGGTTGGGCACCAGGTTCTGTGCCTTTATAGTTAGGGAAGTAAAAAGAGTAATGAAGTAAATAAAGATTTTCATCGAGGTGAATTGGGAGTACAATTTACAAAAAAATAATGAAATTATTTTTTCCATATATCAATTTTGTTCCTTATAAAGCATAAAGCAAACACCTGTCTATTATAGACAGGTGTTTGCTTTATTTTAGTTGGCTAGTCTGTTGTAATGTTCTTTATGATTATTATATCCCCAACCAGTCTTTCGCATTTTTATACAACAATTGTTCTCTCAAAGCAGCATCCTTAATATGCTCTTCAATTAATAAACCCGGATGATGTTCCCCTAACGGGAACGGATAATCACTACCCATACAGATCTTGTCTCCACCCATAATGTCGATAATAAAATCCAGTGCTTGGGGATCGTGTACCAGCGAATCGATCCAGAACTTGCCGATATAATCTCTGGGGTTTTTAGCATTGTCAATCGCTACCAGATCCGGACGTACATTAAAGCCATGCTCTATACGGCCAATAGTAGCCGGAAAGCTGCCGCCACCATGGGCAAAAGCCACACGCAGTTTCGGGAACCTTTCAAACACACCACCAAAGATCATGGAGCATATAGCACGAGATGTTTCAGCAGGCATACCTACCAGCCAGGGCAGCCAGTATTTCATCATATCATTTTCGCCCATCATTTCCCAGGGATGTACAAAGATGCAGGCACCAAGTTCTTCTGCAGCTTGCCAGAATGGGTCAAAAAATGGATCGCTCAGGTTACGTGCATTGATATTAGAACCAATCTCAACACCCGGCATTTTCAATTCTTTTACACAACGTTCCAACTCTTTAACCGCAAGGTCAATATCCTGAAGCGGAATGGTACCCAGACCTATATAACGATCCGGATAGCGGGTCACAGCTTCAGTAATATGGTCGTTGAAAAAGCGAGAGCTTTCCAAAGCGTGCTCTGGTTTTGCCCAATAGTTGAACAACACCGGTATGGTAGAAAGTGCTTGCATAGTCACTGCTGTTTCATCCATTTCCTTAATACGTACATCAGCATCCCAGCAATTATGTTCTATTTCACGAAACACTTTATCGCCCTTGATCATTTTGGCACAACAAGGCTTATGATGTTCCAGGGTAATGAAATCGCCGTATCCGAATTTCTGAAACCAGTTCGGAATTTTTTCCGGCATGATATGGGTATGAATATCAATTTTCATAGTATGCTTTTAAAAAAGGTAAAGCTATCTTGTTTTGGCAAAATAGCTTTATGATTTGTATGGAGTATGCTGAAAAAATTATTTTCTTCTGTTATACCAGCTAATAAAGAAGCCGATAACCATAACAACGATGCCACCCCAAAGAATCCGGATGTAAGGGAATACTATGGCCTTCATTACAATCCAGTCATCTTGTTGTGCACGTTGACGAATGCCCATTTCTACAGCATTCTCCTCCGGTATTATTTTGTTGATCCTGATGTTAAGACCAATATCGCGTAAGGTATCTTCCATAGAGGTAGCTTCATTGCCACGGATGATATATACCGGAGATGAACTACCCAATTTGCCTGCTACACCATAAGCGGTAAGCCTGGCTTCTACCGCGATATCGCCACTTTCTTTCTTGTAATTTTTATTCTGAATATCATTGCTTAATCCTTCGAATATGAGATAGCCATTAGATAAGAAAATACTATCGCCATTTTTTACTTTAAACGGACGGAATGAACTGGTATCTGATTTGCCATCAGGACTGCTAAGGGAAGTAATGTAAGTAAACACATCGTGTGTCCAATAACCTTTAGCATCAGGATTTGCACTGATTCCTTCCTGTCCTTTTGGATTTACATAAGCTTCAGGATGCAGATAAAAAGTCTCCACAACTTTCCCGTTGTCAGGATCTATCCTATCGTAGCGCACTTTATAATAAGTAAGTGGCGGATCGTTATTCACTACAGAATCTCCGAGGTAAGTTACCATATACTTGCCCATAGGAACTGATGTGTTCCTGAAGATCAATACATTTTCACGGCTTTCCTTTACATTATCTTCAAAGGTCTTTTTACCAAAATCCCAGTTTTGCATGGCATTGGCACGATCCAGAGAGATCACCTGTTTTTTATACCCGGAAAGCAGGATACCCAGCAACATCAACCCAAAGCCAATGTGGGTAATGGAACCACCTGCTTTAAGCAGTTTTATTTTCTGTATGGTAATAAGATAATATAGATTGCCGATTAAAGTAAAGAAGATGGAGAAGGTGAATACCATGTATTGTTTATGCTCAATTTTCTGGACTAAAACCATAACAACCGTTAATACAATACTGACAAGACCAAGAATGATCAGTTGTTTCCAAACTGTCTTCATACCTGTCTTTTTGTATTTCAGTAATTGTATGGAACCGGTTAAGAGCGCAATAATAATGGCTGCCCATACCTGTATGTTGTTGTAATATTCTACAGGATTCGTTGGCGGTGCTATATCCGTACCCGTAATTGTTTTATACAACGGAGCCCATACCGGCAAAGATGTAGCACCGATAATCTGAATGCAGGCCAGTACCAACATGATAGAGCCGATCAGCATCCAGAACTCACGGGTATTTACTTCTTCTTCTCCAGCTACTTTTGGCATTTTCCTCCATGATTTTATAAGGAAGTACATGCTCACTATAAAGTAAATACTCATGGTAATAATAAGATGCCAGTACAGCGCTTTGCCCTCACCGGTAAAGGCATGTACCGAAGTATCACCCAAAATACCCGTGCGGGTAAGGAAGGTAGAATACCAGATGAGCATATAGGTAAGAATAAAAAAGATCAGCGTGGTCTTCAATGATCGGCCCGTACTTTTATAGATCACCAAGGTATGCAAGCCTGCTATTAACGTTAACCACGGAACCAGAGAGGCATTCTCAACAGGATCCCATGCCCAGTAGCCGCCAAAGTTTAGAGACTCATAAGCCCAGGCACCGCCCATCATAATACCGGTACCTAATATACCGCCGCCAATTAATGTCCAGCGCAAGGCAGGCTTTACCCATGATTTGTATTCGCCTTTCCACATAGCGGCAATAGCATAAGCAAAAGGGATAAGGGTAAGTGCAAAGCCGAGGAACAATACTGGCGGATGAATCACCATCCAGTAATTTTGCAGGGTAACATTAAGTCCGTTACCATCTTTAATAAAATCAAGATAATTAGGTTGGGAGAAAATGGGGGCTTGTGCCATTTCATTACGCAACAAGCTGAATGGTGTGCTTCCTATTTTAATATCTGCACCAAAATAAATACCGATAAGCATGGTACACAACACAGCTTGTACCAGGGCAACTACCGTCATCACACGGGTTTCCCATTGTTTGCCGGTACGCAGTATAATGAGGCCAAGTACAGCATGCCATACCAACCATAACAGAAAGCTTCCTTCTGAACCTTCCCAGAAACAAGCCAGCAAGTATTTTACTTTCAGCCCGCGGGAAGAGTGCTTCCAGGCATAGTTATATTCAAAAAGATGTTGGGAAATAATGTAGTAAAGTGTGATGAAAATACCGGCTATAGCTATAGCTTGTATGATGAAACCCCAGCGTGCCAGCCTTTTCCATACATTACCCTCTGGCAAGTCCTCTTTGCGTGCTGCGCTGGCAAATGCAAAACAGGAGAACAGGGAAGCCACAAAAGCAAGGATAACGAATAAATGGCCCAGCTGGCCGGGCAGTAAATGTTCACCTACAAATTTCTGATCCAAAACTAAAAATGTTGAAAATGGGAATAAAAACAACGGCGTGCCTAAGCACGCCGCCAAAGAATTTAGGATTTAGCAGCCGGCTGCGCTACAGCAATCTGGTCGTTCTCATATTTCGAGGGGCACTTCATCTGAATTTTACTGCAATGAAAATTTCCTTCCTTCATATATCCGGTCATCACCAGTTGCTCCGACTTTTCGAAATCCTGCGGACGGGCACCGTTAAAGATTACTTTATGGGTGGCACCTTTTTTATCTTTTGCAAAAAAAGTAAAGTTGTTGGGGTCTTTTATCGGGTCGTATTGTTGTGCCTGTGCTGTATCCAGAAAACCTACTACGTGGAATGTACTTTCGGGCTTTTCGGCCGCGGAAGCAAAAGTTTCATAGGTACTGAATTTCCCGAATGATGCGACAACGATACCGATGGCAGCTGCAATCAGTACCAGAATTACTATACTGGCTTTTTTCACTGGAACGCTTTTTTAATTTGAGTGCAAAGTTAAGGTTAAAATGGCTTGCAAATAATCGATATTCGCTATCAGGACGTTAACAGGAGGCCATTTTTTAGACATTAAGTATCATTTCTTCTGAATCCGGGATTAGAAAAGTTATGCCCACGGACGCAATTGTTATTATTTTTACACTCTTCCAAAAATAATGAAGCAACCAAATGGTCCACAAAACCAAGGGCATAATATTGCGAACCGTAAAGTATGGTGAAACCAGTGTGATCTGTACAGTATTTACAGAGCTGCTGGGTTTGCAATCCTATATGGTTAAGGGTGTGCGGACTACAAAATCTAAAAGTAAAAAAGCGAACCAGCTTTTCCCTTCTTCTATATTGGATATGGTTGTGTATGAGCAGCCTAACAAAAACCTGCAAATGATAAAAGAGTATAGCCCTGCTATCATTTATCAAACCCTGCAGGAAGATGTAATTAAAAATGGGGTGGCCATTTTTGCCATAGAGGTTATCAACCAATTGCTTGTTGCCCATGATCCGCAGCCGGAATTGTTTTCTTTCCTGGAAAATTTCCTGTTACAGCTGGATACCATTTCTCAAAAGGATATAGCCAATTATCCTTTATATTTTATGATACAAAGTGCTCGGTTTTCGGGTTATTTCCTGGCAGGCAATTTTAGTGACGAGACTTCATTTGCCGATATTCATGAAGGTCGCTTTGCCGGAGAGAGTTCGCATTATCCGCCTTTCATTAGCGGAAGAGATGCTGCATTGATGAGTGAACTGAACCAGGCTGATTCTTTTGAGAAAGTACAGGAAGTGAAGATGAATGCCGACGAGCGGAAACGAATGCTGCAATATTTTCTGATGTTTTTACAACTTCATGTTCCACATTTCAGGGAGCTTCGATCATTGTCTATTCTTACCGCTATTTTTTATTAGCGTCAGTCTTGCGGCCTATTATACGGTTACCAAGTTTTTTTAAATATTTCCTGAAAAAGCTGAACTGCCCGAAGAATACACTGATGGCCAAAACGCAAAGAGGCCAAAGTACGGTGACGAGAAGAATATAAACCACCACTTTCAGCCCCGGGTGCGACAAGCCAATGTGCGGCAATATTCTCCGGCCCAAATAACCGCAAAGCGAACCACCCAAAGCAAACGTACACAGGATCAAAATCACTTGTAAAATGTTTTTGACCTGCCATTTATGTTTTAATTTCCAAAGCCAGTTCTTCTTTTCATCATCACCTTCCGGTTCTGATGAAAGTTCATCCTGGTCATTGGTATCATTTGCTTCTTTGCAACAGCTCTTCATTACTTATCGTATGGCAGCAAATATAGAGTTTAAAGTTTTCAGCGTCTTTCAAAATCGGGAAATAATAAAACGTTTATTAGGCTTCTTTCGTATTTAAAGCTTCCCATAATACATCCTTTAATTGCGAAATGCCCTGGTTGGTAACCGAAGAGATAAACAAATGCGGAACATTTTCCGGAAGTTCTTTGGCGATCTCCGCTTTCAGTTCATCATCAAGCATATCACTTTTACTTAGGGCGATGATCATTTTTTTGTGCAGCAATTCCGGATTGTATTGTTCCAGTTCGCTGTATAGAATGTCAAATTCCTTTTTATGATCCTGGCTATCGGCCGGAATAAGGAACAAAAGCACAGAGTTACGCTCAATATGGCGCAGGAAGCGGTGCCCCAGCCCTTTTCCTTCGGCAGCGCCTTCTATAATTCCCGGAAGATCGGCCATACAAAAAGACTGATCGCCACGATAAGGAACAATACCGAGTTGAGGGGTTAATGTTGTAAATGCGTAGTTTGCAATTTTAGGTCTTGCCGCTGAAATGCTGGAAAGCAATGTTGATTTACCTGCATTCGGAAAACCTACAAGTCCTACATCGGCCAATACTTTAAGTTCAAGGTATTTATAGCCTTCTTTGGCAGGTTCTCCGGGTTGTGCGTACTCCGGCGTTTGGTTTGTAGCCGATTTGAAAAATGTATTTCCACGACCGCCTACACCGCCGGCAAGCCAGATTACCTCCTGACCATCCTCCAATATTTCTGCCTCAACTTCACCGGTTTCAGCATCTTTAGCAATTGTGCCCAATGGCACTTCTATAATAATATCTTTCCCGCTACGACCGGTACAATTATCGCCGCTCCCGTTTTCACCGGGTTCAGCATGAACGTGTTTATAGTAACGAAGGTGCAATAAAGTCCATAATTGGGTATTTCCTCTTAATATGATATGTCCGCCACGACCACCATCTCCACCATCGGGACCAGCATTGGCATTGTACTTGGTATGTGCAAAGTGCATACTTCCGGCGCCGCCTTTACCACTACGACAGAAAATGCGTATATAATCTACGAAATTCGCTTTATCCATGGCGCAAAGGTAGTTTGTTTCCTTGATTACAGCATATATAGCCTTATGAACCTTAGCCAGCAAGGGTTACATTACTTTGCTCCGTATCAGGACCAGCCTTTCTTTCCGGGAGAAAAACAACAACCAGTGCCGAAGCCAGAAGCAGCATTTCTGCCAATAAATGCCTTCCTCTAAAGTCCGGGGCAAAATGGTTATTCAATAAAATACCGGCTAAAAATAATATGATAGTCAGTTTTGGAATGCGTTCAGCATATATAGCGTAAATCACTGCCATGGCCCACCATTGTGGAAGATGATAAGGTACCGTAGCCACAGTAGAGAAAAAATTGCTTAAAAAATAAAACAGCAAACCCATAACTGCAAGTTTGTATGTCGGGGCAATTTCTTTTCCTTTTTTCCTGATTTGAAAAATGTACCAAAGTAGGATGATGCCAATACTGGCTAATAGCAAAAGCTGAAGTGCAATAACAGAAGGATAATGTCCCGCAACAGCCAGGTAAGCATTTTTAAAATTGCTGGATTCCTTATTGATGTTGAAATTTTCTTTTCGCATTAGTGAGTCCAGTTTTATATAATCTGTTCCTTCAAAGTTTCGGGGTAATAAAGGCAAGGTGTAACAATTTCCCTGGATGGCTGGCACATATTCTACCATCTGTTCAGCCTGGTGAATTTTTAAAGAAGAAAAATAATCAAGCCACAATTTTTTTTCAAAAGGATTAAGGAGAACGAAGACAGCATAAATAGCTACACCCACAAAAGATGTGATTATGAATTTACGATATCGAAAAGCTAAAAGAAGAAAAGGTACGGCGAATAGCAAAGTATTTAAACGAAGCAAAAACAAAATCGCAAACAACACTCCGGCAGCAATCTGTTTGTTCTTTAAAAGCAATACAGTAATAATGGTTAGCAGAAAACCAAACGGGATATAATGCTGCACCACATAAAAATGATAGATCCAGCCATCAGTTATAATAAATGGAATAAGCAGGAGCAGGCATAGCAAACGTTTTTTTGCCGGTGTATAATAGAGAGCCAAGGCAATACTGATCACGAAAAAAAGATGGAACGCTATAAAAAATCCCCAATCGATTTTATATTGATCCTCATCTGCAAAAACGGTCATACCCCTTAGCATAGCCGGAGAAACAGTAAGGTTTGCAAGTTCTTTTTCTTTAACCCTCGGCGTATCCACATAGAAACCTGAAAAATAGCGGAGCGAATCGCCGGGATACCAGGAATGATAATAAGGCGATTGACCATCCTTTATATGCCTGGCTCCTACTATTCTCGACCGCAAATCGCCCATGCCGGTAATAGATTGGATATGCGTAGCATATTTAATTCCGAAAATAAAAACCAGAGCAAGGAGAACAATAGCAGTAATACGTAAAACTTTATTCATAGCGCTGGTAAAGATAAGTAAAGCCAGAATTCCTGATGCATGGACGTTGTTAGCAGAAAAAAGAAAGGCCGCACCTTTTAAAGATGCGACCCCTTAGTTATTTTAATCCTTTTTAAATTACTTATAGCTGTCGATTACCTTGCAGAGCTCACTAAATATAGTGTCAATATTACCAATACCATTTACCTTGGTAAGTTTACCTTGTGCCTCATAATAAGGAAGCACGTGTATGGTTTTGGTAAAGTATTCATCAATTCTTTTTACCAGTTTTTCGGCATCATCATCAGGACGGCCGCTTATTTTTTGTCTTCCTGCAATACGCTTTTTTAGCTCATCTTCATTTACATCAAGGGCTATTACGCCGGCTATTTTACCTTTATCTTCCAGAAATGCATCCAATGCTTCGGCCTGGGCTACAGTGCGTGGAAAACCATCAAAGATAAAGCCTTTGGCATCCGGAGTTTTTGCAAGCTCTGCTTCCAACATCGCTATGGTAATAGCATCAGGGACTAATTCCCCGTTTGCAATCAAGGTACTTACCCGCTGGCCTAGTTCAGTCTGCTGCTGAATATGGCTCCTGAAGATATCGCCGGTAGAGATATGCACCAGTTTGTATTTGTCAATTAATTTGGTCGACTGGGTACCTTTGCCAGCACCCGGAGGGCCGAATAGTATAAGATTGAACATAGGCTTCTAAATATAATTTCGAAAAAAGAAGGACGGCAAAAGTACATAATGCTGGACAATTACGGAACTGATGTATATCAATTTTGCAATAAGCGTGTTTTTTCGTCCAAAAATTACCCGTCAACGCTAAGGTATAATAATTGGCATCATATCCGAAACATCTTCATGTAGCTCAAAAATTTCATCTCATCCGGTAGTTAGTTAAAGAGTGTTGAAGGATCGCTTAGTTGTTTTCGAAAACGATATTCATTTATTTTTATGTTCAGCTTTATGATCGACCTACTTTAAGGAGATGTTGCTGATGTTAACGTGCAAACAATTCTTCTTTTACGCGGTCATCAGTTTTAATAATTGTTCCTGGTTGCATGTTGTCAATTGTTACTGATCCGATACTATACCGGATGAGTCGCAAGGTAGGAAGATTTACAGAAGCCGTCATTCTGCGCACCTGTCTGTTCTTTCCTTCGGTAAGGGTTAAGGATAACCACGACGTGGGTATCTCCTTCCGATATCTTATGGGTGGATTACGTTCCGGAACATCCGGAGCAATCTTCATCCATTCCGCTTTTGCCGGTTTGGTTTTATAAGGTTTGCCGTCGATGTTTATTACCGTTCCTTGTTGTAGTTTTTTAATAGCGTCAGGTGTTGGTATTCCTTCTACTTGTGCCCAATAAGTTCTTGCATGTACAAATAGTGGATTCAGCAAACGATGATTTAATTGTTTATCGTTGGTGAGTAGTAATAAACCTTCACTATCGTAATCAAGTCTGCCTACCGGATATACATCTTTTCTTATGTCGGAAAAGAAATTTGCGAGCGTTTCTTTATCACCTTCGGCAGAAAACTGTGACATCACTTTAAAGGGTTTATAGAAAAGATAATAGTCAAAAGGCATATACACAAGTAAATTAGGTATAATAAAATGCCTTACCAGCAAGGCTTTCAGCTTCTTTAAAAGAAAAAGCCCGGCATTTTTACTGCCGGGACTTTTATGAGGAGGGGTTAGTAAGCTCTAATGTTTACACAATATTAATAAGTATTTTTTTGTTTGAAAAATTTTTCGAAAAAAAATATTCACAAAAGACAAAAAAATGTGGATAACCTTAAATGCGTTTTGATGAAAATGATATAGATTTTTATACCAAAAAAACATTTTTCATCACGTAATGCAACAATAATAATTCACGAAGTTGTCATTTTATACAGACATATATCCGCCTTAAGCAGATACCCGTATTCTCATTAGGGCACAGTATCTTTGCATCTTTCAAAAGAATATAAACATGCGTTTTGATACTCCGATAACAGCAGCCTGGATTGCAACATATATAGATGCCCGATTGATAGGTGACGGCAATGCTTTGGCTACAGGCATCAATGAAATTCATAAAGTTGAAGCTGGCGATATTTCCTTTGTCGATTTTGAGAAATACTACAATAAATGTTTGCAGTCCGCAGCTACTTTTATTATTATCAATAAAGAAGTTCCTGCTCCTCCTAGTAAAGTATTGTTTGTATGTGATGATCCGTTTGAGGCGTATGTAAAGCTGGTAAAACGTTTTCGCCCATTTGAACCAGCCAATCAATTGATCGGTGACAGTGCTGTAATTGGCGAAGGATCACACTTGCAGCCAGGCGTATTTGTGGGCAATCATGTTGTTATAGGCAAAGGCTGTCTTATTCATCCAAACGTAACTATCTATGATCATACTATTATCGGCGACAATGTAATTATACATGCTGGTAGTGTAATAGGCGCTGATGCTTATTATTATAAAAGAAGAAAGGAACGTGTATCACAATATGATAAACTGGAAAGTTGTGGAAGGGTTATCATTCATGATGATGTGGAGATAGGCGCTGGTACTACAATTGATAAAGGTGTAAGTGGTGATACCATTATAGGGCAAGGTACTAAAATAGATAATCATGTGCATATAGGTCATGGTGCAGTAATAGGTAAGAATTGTTTGTTTGCAGCACAGGTTGGCATTGGCGGTAAAGCTATTATTGAAGATGAAGTAATTCTTTGGGGACAGGTAGGTGTAAGTAAAGATCTCACTATAGGTAAAGGTGCTGTTGTATATGCACAAAGCGGAGTAGCATCATCCATAGAGGGTGGTAAAACATATTTCGGCTCGCCGGTAGAAGATGCTAAAACAAAAATGAGAGAGCTTAACTGGATTAAACGTATTCCCGAAATATGGGAGAAGATTATGAACGCATAATGTTCAGATTCTTTAAAGAAAACCGGCTGATGTATTTACATCAGCCGGTTTTTAGTTAGAAGGTCAGGAGGTTTATTTACCAATATCGTTAGCGTCAAGTAGTTTTTGCAGAAGCTCAAGGCGAATCTTTCTCAGGTCTTTTGTAGTGTCAGTAGTTGTAAAGTTCATGGCGAAGAAATAAGGATGTGGTATAGCCTCCAGCTTGCCGGTTTCAACGTGTTTCAGTTCCTCAGACTTTTCTACAAAACCAACGATCCATAGCAAGTTAGAATTGTTGGAATTATTCCAACCGGTTTTATAATAAAGCTTGTAATTATTACTTTGCTTTTGCAACATCATACCTCTTACAATCCTTTGTGACCGTTCGCTGAACGGAAGTTCGCCATGATACAATCTTTTTACAAAACCTACCTGTTCATCGGCGGAGATCAGTAAAGTATTATTGAGCCAGAACTGGTCAATAGAATCACCAGTCTTCATATTCCCATACTTTACAGTATCCAGGTAGTGTTGCATGTTTTTCATACCAATGCGCCTTGCCAGCTCCTGGTAATAAGGAAGGGCGCTTACTTTAAAGGCCTGGGCCATAGTCAGATCTTTATTCCAGTCTTCATTCCACCGTTTAATGCTGTCCCATTTGATCACCAGTTGTTCATCGGGAGCCACACCTGTTTCCAGGCCGACAAGAGAATTGAAAATTTTAAATGTAGAGGCAGGAGATAATTGCTTTGCACATCTTTCTTTATTGTAATAATGTGCTATCTCTTTATTATTGTCATACACCTCGAAGCAGCCATCTACCTGGTATTCGTCAAAGTATTTTTTCCATTCAGGATGTTCTTTAATCCTGATATCAGAACAGGAAGTAGCGAATGCTATAATAAACAGCCCGGAAAGCAACAGGAAATTTCTCATTATAATTGCAGATTATGATTTTCGCTGCGAAATTAGTTCATCTCACGAATAAGAAGCAATTGATTTTTGATTAAAGTCTTTCCTGAATGTGAGCTTTGGTCAATTGTATAAAAAATAAGGGCTGAAATTTTCAGCCCTTATTGTCAACGCATAAAAATCCCCTTTTACTTAAGCGGCATATTCAATTTTTGAGCCCCGGCTACTAATGCTTTATTCCATAACTCAGCATTGGCCATATCCCCTGCCTGTGCCGCTGTCTGTGACAGAAACTGGATAGCACCCAGGCTAGGCCTTCCATCAACGTCTATGGCAAGGCTCTTTTTTGAATCATCGCTGATGTTAGCTATGTAATTAATCATTTTTTCACTGTCTCTTACGATAATATCTGCATATTTTTTTGCTTTGTCTTTAGCACCGGCGTTGTAATAAGCAGCAATAACACTCCACATGCTCTGGTCGTATTGGTAAGACTCGTAAGTAATGTTCGATGTTATTTTATCCAGAAGCCTTATTGCATCTGCTTTTCTACCTTCACGTATCAGCGCTTCAGCAACTTTGGCACCACTAAAACGATACGTCATCATCATCGTTTTATTCTTTTCATCGAAGTAAATATTCTTTTTGTCCGAACCACCCCAAAGGAACTTTTTAGTATAAAGATCAAGGCTCTTGTTAGTATTCACCATTTGGGGAGCTCCTGTTTCAGGAGAGGATCCTGCAGTACGGATAGGCACCAGTTTATTGGCTACGCCTTCCATTTGAATATATTCATCAAGTCCCTGGAAGTCGCTTCCACCAGCGAATCCGGCACTAAAGTAAATAGGGCGTTTCCAACCTTCCTTGGCTATACCGGCAATGATGTTTAACATCGCCAGGTCTGGTTTATAAAGTTGCTCTTTAGGATATTTAAACATGATCTGATCAGCAATCTTTGCAGAGTCCGATGCAGCCACCCATCCATTGCGGAGCACAGCAGCTTTATTTACCGGCACAGAAAGGTTTTGTGTAGGCAATACATTATAAGAGTCACCGGATTGGCTTTGTACCTGTGCTCTTGGGTCATCCAGTACAGTAAATTTTAACGCTTCTTCCAGATCCACATACTTGTCAGCAGGTATGCCAGGATATGGTTTATAGACCACCACATTCCTTTTATCTGCTTCGTACTGTTCCGGTTTCCATATCATAGGGACAGCATCTGCAGTGTTTGTTTTGTGATTAAGCTGATCTATATACCAGTCAATGCCTAACAAGCTAAGGTTAACGATACGCACATCCTGACGATAACCTTCAATCTCCTGCATATACCACAGCGGGTAAGTATCATTGTCACCTACGGTAAAGAGAATTGCATTACTATCACAACTGCTCAATACATTATATGCAGTGGAACGTGCAATTGATTTTTGAGAGCGGTCGTGATCATCCCAATTCTGACAAGCCATCAATACCGGTACGGCAAGTATTGTAATTGCAGTAGCAGCTATAGGAGCTGCAGCTCCTTGCTTTAGTACTTTACGAAGCCAGTCTGCAACCATAAGCACTCCAAGGCCTATCCATATTGCAAAAGCATAAGTAGCTCCTGCATAGGCATAGTCTCTTTCGCGGGGTTGTTGCGGTGTATTATTAAGATAAATAACAATAGCCAGGCCGGTAAAAAAGAATAGTAATCCTACAATGGTACCGTCTCTTTTATTTCGGTTGAATTGATATACCAATCCTAGTACACCCAGTATGAGTGGTAAGAAATAAAGCTGATTGCGGGCATGGTTATTTTTGTAATAATCAGGCATCTCATCTATGTCTCCACGTCCCATCATCTTATCTATAGGCTTTATGCCCGATATCCAGTTTCCGTTTTGTGGTTCACCAAAGCTGCTGCCCGCAAAGTCATTTTGCCGGCCGGCATAGTTCCACATAAAGTAACGCCACCACATCCAGTTCACCTGGTATTTGAAAAAGAAAGAATAATTGTCGGAAGCTGTAGGTCTGTCTGTTTCGCTCAATCCTAAATACCGCTGGTAGAAAGATGCATGCCCTGCATCGTAAATTCTCGGAAAAATTCGTTTTTGATCCGATGGATAGGAAGCATCGGCATACCGGGTTCCTACTAATTCGTATTTAGTTTTTCCGTCCTTAGTTTTTTCTGAATATACAGGCTTACCTTCTCCCCGGCCATTAGGTTCAGAGTTGTAATCCGGACCGGTTACAATGGGTTGAGATCCGTATTGTTCCCGTTGCAGGTAAGATAGCAAACTCAACACATCATCCGGATTGGTCATGTCGATAGGTACATCGGCACGGGAACGAATAATGATACACACATAGCTTGAATAACCGATCAGGGCAAATACAATGCACAACATGCTCATGTGCAGTATTTGTTTGCCTTTCTTTTTTGCCCAGAGAATAACAAATGCCAACACCGCAATTAGCAATGCAATGAAAAATAAAGCACCACTATCCAATGGAAGACCAAAACTATTAACAAACAAAAACTCAAATTTGGAAGCAAGGATAGGAATACCCTGAATAAGCCCTACCTGTACTGAGCCCAGCAGAACACAACCTAATACAAACGCAATGATACTGCCAGGAAGTGTAGCTTTATACCGACGAAAATAATAAACCATAGCAAGTGCCGGAATGGTGAGCAAATTCAGCAAATGGACACCAATAGACAAACCCATGAGGTAAGAGATCAATACCAGCCAACGATCGGCATGCGGGGCATCTGCATTATGTTCCCATTTTAAAATAGCCCAGAAAACGATGGCCGTAAAGAAAGAAGATGTAGCGTAGACCTCCGCCTCAACAGCTGAAAACCAGAAAGTATCAGAGAAGGTATAGGTCAATGCACCTACTATTCCAGCGCCCATAATAGCAATAAGGTTGCTTTTGGTCAGTTCTTCATCGGTTTTTACCAATAATTTTTTGGCAAAATGGGTAATAGTCCAAAAGAGGAACAAAATAGTAAGGCCACTGGTAAGTGCCGAAAGGCTGTTAATACTGGCCGCTACATTCAATGGGCCGGAAAACATGCCAAACATTCTCCCAAGCAACATAAATAAAGGCGCACCGGGCGAGTGGCCCACTTCAAGGCGATATGCAGTGGAAAGGAATTCACCACAGTCCCAGAAACTGACCGTGCGTTCCATCGTAATTAAATAAACAAAGAAGGCGATGGCGAATACAAACCAGCCGGTTATGTTGTTTATTTTCTTAAAATTCATGTAATCGGAATTGAATGTTAGGTTAAAAAGGTTGTAAAGCTAAAGAAATGGGATTGCAGAGCGAAAAATAATAAGCAAAAACTTATAATTATTTGTGAATAAACAGATAACAGGGGATACATGGCATAATTTTTGCCTTATCTTTCTGCAAACAAAACACTCAAACGTATGAGAAAATTTAGCTTATTATTGATCGCATGTTGCGGGTTGTTCGGAGTGAGCAATGTTAACGCACAACTTCAGAAGGGTAATTTAATGGTAGGTGCTAACCTGGCTGATCTTGGATTAAGACTTCAGAACGGAAACACCAGGATATCCTTTAATATAAGCCCTAAATTGGGATATTTTATCCGGGACAATATCGCTATCGGTGGCGAAGTTGGACTTGGTTTTGATCATCAGTCTGTAAGCAGCATTAGTACAAATGAGATAAATTATAAGATTGGTGCTTTTGGAAGGTACTATATCAGTGATCCAAGAGCAATATTGTTAAAACACAGCCGTTTTTTCATTGAGGCAAACACAGGAATTACTGGCAACAACGTAAAAACAGAAGGTGCTGCATCGGTAACAACTAATGGCTTAGGCTTAGGTGTGGGTCCTGGTGTTACTTACTTCATTACACCTAATATCGGTTTGGAAGCATTGTTGAAATATGACCTGGGTGTAGGTTTTGGCAGTTCCACTACTACACATAATTTTAGTATCGGTGTAGGTTTCCAGATCTATTTGCCTACTAAAAAGGCGCGTTCTCTCTATAACGAAGCCTCTGGAGAAGTTAAACAGAAAATGAAAAAAGATAAAGAAGACGCGGAAGATTAATATCCTTCCATCCTTTTGAACCAATCAACGAAATAATGAAGAGGCTATCCGGATTCCGGGTAGCCTCTTTTGTGCATTTAGGCAATTTATTTATCCAAAACTATAATTTACCTTCATTTACATGTCAGTATTGTAGTGTGACCGAAAATTGCTGTTCGCCTGATGAATATTACCTACCTTTGCGCACAAAATTTTCAGTAATATATTCATGGATCGTAATTCAATTATCGGGTTTGTGCTCTTACTCGCTTTAGGTGGCGGGTATCTTTTATGGAACAACCACGAGCAAAAATTATACCTCGAGCAAAAACAGACTGATTCCATTGCCAGGGCTGCCACTCAAAAACCACTAACGCCACAACAACAAATTGCCGCACCATTGGATACAGTGGCGAAAGCAGTGGATTCTACTTTACCCCCTGCTTTCAGAGGTACTGCATCTACAGTAGCTTTGTCTAATGGAGAATTGAATCTTCAATTCACTACGAAAGGTGGTTTCCCTGTTCAGGCTAATCTGGATAGTTTCAAAACTTATGGAGGAGCGCCGCTTGCTATATTTAAAGGAGAAAAAGGAAATAAACTATCGTTCAACATACCGGTTAATGGCAAGACAATTTCCACAGATCAATTATACTTCACTCCCGAAATTACAGCACTTCCCGAAGGTGGGAAACAGCTAAGAATGACTGCTACAGTTGCTCCTGGACAAAGTATAGTATTGGATTACGCTATTCCTAAAAAAGGATATATGCTTAAAGCCAATCTTCGCCTGATAGGTTTACAACAAGATCTTGCAACTATTCAGAGCATACCGGTAATCTGGAATACCGAAATACTGCATACCGAAAAAGACCTGAAAAATGAACGCCTTAATATGCAGGTACATTACCGCATGAAAGATGGTGAACATGATTATTATACCGTATCCCGTACGCCAACCAAAACCCTGGATCAGCCGGTGAATTGGATGAGCGCACGTAGCCACTTTTTCAACAGCACGCTGATAGCTGATGATGCCTTTAAAACCGGAAGCTTTGATGGTAAAGAACCGGAAAAGGATACCAGTATTGTAGCAACAAACACCAGCGCATTCCAGATTCCGGTAAAAGCATCTAATGACTTTTCTTTTGGATTCAGCTGGTACATGGGCCCTAATGATTACAAACTCCTTAAGTCTTATAAAATAGACATGGAAGAAATGATCCCGCTTGGTGTCGGACCTTTCTTCTTTGTAAAATACATCAGCAAATGGATGATCATTCCAATATTTGATGTGCTAAGTCAATTCATCAGCAGCTTTGGTTTAATTATTATTTGCCTTACGCTTATCATTCGTTTATTAACATCTTTCTTTACGTATAAAAGCTATTTGTCTTCGGCCAAAATGCGTGTATTGAAACCGGAGCTGGATGAGTTACGTGCAAAGTATGGCGATAACCAACAGCAAATGGGTATGGAACAAATGAAACTGTATCGTACAGCTGGTGTAAATCCATTAGGCGGCTGTCTTCCAATGTTGTTGCAGATGCCGTTCCTATTGTCTGTATACTATTTTATCCCTACAGCTATTCAGTTACGTCAGTCGCATTTCCTTTGGTCCAATGACCTTTCTACTTACGATTCCATACTTAATCTTGGGTTCAGCATTCCTTTCTATGGTGATCACGTAAGTTTGTTCACGTTATTGATGACGGCTTCAAGTTTGTGGTTGGCTATTTATAATAAAAACATGACTGCCGGAGCACCGGGAGGTAATGATGCTAATGCGCAAATGTTAAAGTACATGCCTTACATCATGCCATTCCTGTTCCTGGGTTGGTTTAATAGTATGGCTGCAGGTCTTACGTTTTACTATACTTTTTCCAACTTGTTAAGTATTTTACAGCAGTTCGTTATTCAGAAATTTATCATTAACGAAGATAAAATTCACGCGAAAATTAAGGAGAACAGGAACAAACCTGCAACGGCTACTACATCCAAATGGCAGCAACGCCTCGATCAGATGCAGAAAGCGCAGGCTGAAAAAATGAAACAGAAAAAGTAATTTTAATTAGCAAATAGGAAAATGTGGAAATTAGCAAATGGTAGTTCGTATTCTACTTGCTGATTTCCACATTTTTTGTAATGTCCTTTGCATTTTTACATTGTTCAATTTGCACATTTTCAAATTAAAAACCATGACCGACGAACACTATATGAAAATGGCCCTTCAGGAAGCACGCAAAGCTTACGATATGGGCGAAGTGCCCGTTGGTGCCGTTGTGGTTTGGGGTGAAAAAATAATAGCCCGCGGCCATAACCAGGTTGAGTTACTGAACGATTGTACAGCACATGCTGAAATGATAGCACTAACATCGGCTTTCAGTGAGTTGGGAAGTAAATATTTGCCGGAAGGTACTTTATATGTCACCGTAGAGCCCTGTCTGATGTGCTGTGGAGCATTACATTGGAGCAAAATAGGCCGCATCGTATACGGTGCACGCGATGAAAAAAATGGTTATCGGAAATACGTAAAGGAAAATGAAGATCACCAGCCACAACATGTATTTCACCCCAAAACACAATTGACCTTTGGTGTGCTGGCAGATGATTGTGCTCAATTGATGAAGGATTTTTTTAAGGAAAGAAGGTAACGACCAGCTTTTCACTATACCACCAAAAGTTAATGTTATACTTCTACTTAAAAAGGTGCTTTATCTTTGAAAGATGAAAAGCTGGGTTTCGAATATTATACTATTGACTTCTCTGGCGCTATCGCCGGGATTGATACATGCCCAACAAGTGTCTAAGCCAGTGCCGCAGTTTCTTATAAAAGCCGATACCGTAAAACAAAACACAACACTTAAGCAGGGAAATGCAAAGCCGATTTTAGGCAAATATGATTATTACAATAGCCTGGGAGTGGCTTGCAAAGCGGAGTTGAAGCTAGAGAAAGCTACTAAAATACCTTTTCGGTTTCGCCTGGGATCTTTACAGCAAACAGATTATATGGAGCGCAAACCCAATGCGCAAAAACCACAATAAAACGAATAAAGCGACCGGATAGGTCGCTTTATTATGCTTAAAATTTCTTAATACCCAATACTGAAATCTCAATTTCAAGTTTCTATTTATTACTCCAGGTAAATAACCCTTGCTCCACAAAACGGTAAGGATGGAAAACGCCACCAAATTTTTCAAGCGCTTCAATCACAGCATAACGTTTTGTACCCGGACAGTAAAAAGTCATGAACCCGCCACCACCGGCACCACTTATTTTGCCTCCTGTAGCCCCGGCTTTTAATGCCGTTTCATATATGTCATCAATAAGAGGATTGGTGATACCGCTGGCCATTTGTTTCTTGTGTTGAAATCCAAAGTCCAGTATTTTTCCTATTTCATCAATATTTCCACGAAGCAGGGCCTCTTTCATCATTTGTGCCTGCTCTTTCAGGTTGTGCATGGCATCAATGGAGTTGGCTTTTTTGTCCTGCACATTTTTACTTTGTGCTTCAATAATAGTAGCTGAATTGCGGCTGGTAGAAGTGTAAAAAAGGAGCAGGTTATTTTCCAGTTCATATAAATACTCTTGCTTTATACGCAAAGGATTTACAATTACTTTATCGTCCGCATAAAACTCCATAAAATTTACACCACCAAAGGCTGCAGCATATTGATCCTGTTTGCCACCGGCCATTTTCAGGTCCTCACGCTCTATCTGGTAGGAAAGATGTGCAGCATCGTATTCTCCAAGCGGTATCCTCATCCATTCAGAAAAAGCACCCAATATAGCCACTACCAACGTGGACGATGTACCAAGGCCCGATCCAGCAGGTGCATCCACCTGTGTAGTAAGTTTAAAACCGCAAGGAACTTTCCCGTATGAGGCCACTACACGGTTGTAAATGCCTTTGGCAAGATCCAGGTATCCATCAATAGGGAGTTGTTCTGTTAATTCAAATTCAACCCTTTCTTTACGGTCTACAGCCTCAATAATGATCTTATTATCATGCAAAGGTTCGATACTGGCATGAGCGTAAAGGGAAATAGTAGCATTAAGAATGGCACCGCCGTACAAGTCACTATAAGGACTTACATCGGTGCCGCCACCGGCAAGGCCTATGCGTAAAGGTGCTTTGCTTCGAATGATCATGATAACGGATATCCGGTTTTTATTTTGGCAAAGAAAGCGGAAAAAGGACAGGAGGCAAAATTTTTCCCATTACCGGAAAGATTATGCTTTTAAAATGATTCTCTTCGATCTGTATTTTTTATAAATCACAAGACCAGCAATGCCCAATAAAATAAGTAGCCATAACCTTGTGAAAAAGACAAAAATATCCTCAACAAAATGCCAGCCTGTTTTAATGGATTCCCATAGTCTAAGGCCAAGGCCTGGTCTGTATTTATCTGAATTATCGTTAGCAATTACCCACTGCCTGGTTTCCGTACGTTGATATAAAGAAAGACTAACGGTACTGTAATTGACCTGATCCTGTAAGGAAAGATTTGATATTTCCGCATCATCAGCCTCCCTTTGGCGGTTGCTTGCCAGCAATTCTGCATCTGTGGTCTCGTTCAGTTTCTTACCACGGTTGTCGATTGCGGTGCGTACTCTTTGCCCATTATCCAAAGCCCTTACCTGTGCTTTTTGATTAGCTTTTATTTGCAAGGCTACGTCATCGGCCTTTATTGTTCTGTATTCAAGATAGTCTACCAGCGAAGCAATGGCTTTGAGCGTACTGTCCAATTTTATGTTTGGGACTCTGATTGTCATATTATTTACTACACTGTAATGAATTGTTTCCAGTGAGGAGTCCTGGCTCATTTGTGTCACTTTTTTATCTTCTGTATTACTTTCTAAGTGGGTGTAGGTAACAAAGCCATTGAAACTCCGGGTAATGTCCTCAATCTGGTAAGTAGCTTTGGCCACATCCTTCACCCTGAATTTCATATCAGAAGTGCGAATAAATTTCCTGGAAGAATCTTTAAGCGGTTCTACAGCAGCAGAGGATGAGATAACTGTGGAGGAAGCATCCATATCGGCGGCTTGTTCCCCATGCTGAGAATTGCCGTTACATCCGGCCATAAGAATTAGGATGGCTCTAGCAGCCATGACAACGGTTAACGCTTTCATATTAAATAAATTTAAATGTTTTTTAACAAATGAATGAAAAGCTTATTGTGGTAAAAGAAAAACTCGTTGTACGAAGGGGAAAATGAAATAAATTTCCGAAAGGGGACGAAGGAAATTATAAAAGAAGGGGGAAATATATAAGCCGTTCATATGAACGGCTTATAGTAAAATTAAAACAATTGGCCGTTTTAATTATTTTGCTTTAGCAGCAGTATCAGCAGCTGGAGCAGCAGCAGCAGTATCAACTGGAGCTGGAGTAGCTTCTGGAGCTGGAGCAACTTCTGGTTGAGCTTCTGGAGCTACAGCAGCAGTATCAGTTGGAGTTTCAGTAGATTCAGTGTTACCACCGCAAGATGCTGCGAAGAAACCAAGAGCGATAGCGAAAGCTGCTAATTTTAAAGTTTTCATTTGTTGAATTTTAATTGTTTTTGAATGTTATTTGGGGATTAATACCAAAAGTTGAAAAAGGTAACCCGATTTTTTAAAAAAATATTTTTGTCGCAACTTTGGGTTACTTTTCCATTATAATCGCATTAATACGTGACGAAGGTTTTTTATACAGATACGGAATTATTAGAAGGGCTGGCAGCGGGTAACCGGGAGGCGGTAGCGGCGATATATAAGCTATACCATAATGTTTTAACTAAGTGGATATTAAGCCGGGGTGGATTGGAGGCGGATGCGGAAGATGTATTTCAGGAAGCATTGGTGGTACTTTACGAAAAAGCCAAATCACCTGAATTTTGCCTTACCTGTAAATTGAGCACTTATTTATTTGCAATAAGCAAAAGATTATGGTTCAAAAAAGCAGAAAGGGCTGCAAATTATTACTCGTTTAATGCAGATGGCGACGAAGAAAAAGATTTTGGGACATATGATGATGATTTGCAGCAGCACAATGAAAAAGAGCAGCAATACGAGCAATTGAGTAAAGCATTGACGCAATTGGGCGAACCTTGCAGTTCTTTATTAAAAGCATTTTACGAAGAGAAAAAGAACATGCAGGAAATAGCGGAAACCTTTCGCTATACCAATGCCGAAAATGCTAAAACACAAAAATATAAATGCCTTACCCGCCTGAAAAAAATATTCTTTGCTTCAGGTATACAAGTGAAAAGTTAAATTAATGAGGAGGTTATTTTAATAACATTCCAAAAGGAGGAAACAAGACCATGATCAGTGAACATAATATAAATGAATGGGCCGAGCGATACCTCAACAAAACGTTGAGCGAAGCAGAGCTGGTGCAGATGAATCGAGCATTGGATGCCGATCCGGAATTATACCGTGCCTGGAAGCAAACCTTAGATATTTTAAGGACTTTTGAATCCGGAGCAGAACGTAAAGAAATCCGCAATCTGATACAATCAGTAGCAAACGCTGAATCAGAGTGGAATGCAAATGAGGATGTCTCCGAAACGGCTAAAGAAACAGTAATCCCTTTCCGTAAATATATTCGTACTACTGCGGCAGCGGCGGGTCTTATTTTGTTTTCTTCTCTTACTACCATGTTCTTTATGAACAAAAAAGATAGTAAAGTAGATCAGAAGACTTTTACAGAATTGAAAAGGGAAATTAATAACATCAAGAACTCACAGTCGAAGATTATTGATAGCCTGAATAAAAATAAAGGTGGTGAGCCTATAAGTGTTGACGAAGAAGAAATTGCCATTTATGGCGGTACTGGTTTTGCTTTAACTAATGATGGCTACATAGCAACCAATTATCACGTGGTTAAAGATGCACATTCGATATATGTGCAAACACGCAAAGGCGATATGAAGGCATACATTGTGGCTCGTGATCCTAATGCTGATATTGCCATTCTTAAACTGGAAGATAAAAGTTACCGCTTTAGTAAATCACCATTGCCTTATAATATTTCTAAACCGGTATCCGGACTTGGACAGCGTGTATTTTCTATAGGCTATCCTAAAGATGAAGTGGTTTATAACGAAGGTTATATCTCCTGCGAGAATGGCTATGAAGGTGATAAACATTCTTACCAGCTGGAAATGACTGCAAATCCCGGACAGAGCGGATCTCCTGTATTGGATAAATATGGTTCTGTGATCGGAGTAGTTACCGGTAAGCAAAGCAATACTACAGGAACTACATTTGCTGTACATTCAGACGCCTTAATAGATTTGGTACAGTCTCTTCCTAAATCAGCAGGAATACGCCTTCCGGAAAATAATAGGTTGAATAAAATGGATCGTACCGAGCAAGTAAAGAAAATGAGAGATTATGTATTCTCTGTAAAAGTAAATTAAGCGAAATTATTTTTATACCCAATAACAAAGCGGCCAGATATTATCTGGCCGCTTTGTTATTCCAATAGATTTATTTTTTTCGTTTGCTCCTTGCAACCAGGTCGGCCACTGCTTTACGCTGTAATATTTCGGGATTGATTTCTGTAATAAGCTTCAGCTTTGATGGAGCTTCTTCCAGTGCATTTTCCAGGTAGAGCAACGCTTCTTTTGATTTACCTAAAGCAAATAGTATAGCCGCATGGTAATAGTCGAAGTCCGGCTTGTCACCCAACGTTTCTTTAGCAAGAAGAATCTGTGTAAGTGCCTCATCGTAATCTCCGCTTTTATAAAGGCCTTTTGCCAGTGCTACCCAGGTAGATTTATTACCAGGTTTAAGCCTTACCGCATTAATAAAACAAACGAGTGCTTCATTATAAGCTTCAAGCTCCATAAGGCAATTGCCGATAGCCAGGCAATAAGAGGCGTTTTCTTTATTAAGATTCAATGCTACAGAATAAGCTTTCATGGCCTTCTCCCATTGCTTTTCGCGGGTATAGGTTTCGCCTATTCTATAAAATATGCCATCATCAGCAGGGTTGAGCTGAACCGCCTGACGATAGTAGAACCGCGCACGGTCAAAATTTTTCTGCTTTTCAAAACAGTGTCCCATTGCTTCAAAGATCACATCTTCAGGCTTGCCGAGCTCGAGGTTTTTCTCCAGCGATTCTATAGCCTTATCATACCAATGAAGGCGCATATAGGCATCTGCCATGTTGCGATACGCGAATTCAAATTTCTCATCTATCGCTACACAATATTCATAAGCATCAATGGCCAGTTCATGTTTCTTCTGTCCTTGTAAGGCCGCGCCAAGGTTAAACCAGGCTAACGCGTTATAAGGATCTTCATCAATTATTTTGGAATGCAGTTCCACACTCTGTTGCTGCATGTCTGCAAAGTCGGCCCAGAAGCTGATCTTATGCAAAGCCTCTTCGTTTTGATAATCCATCTCCAATATCTTTTTCAAAATATTGAACACGGCTTCAAAATCTTCGCATTCATCATACACATCAGAGAGTTCGAGCATGATCTCGATCTTTTCTTTCCCTTCAAAGCTTTCCATTTTCTCTTCAAGCAGCTTGGCAGCCAACTCAAATTTATATTGAGCAAGATAAATATCGGAACGCAGCAATACAGCTTCCACATTTTCCTGATCAAGGCTATCGAGCAGGTCAAGTGCCTGTATGGCCTGACCATATTTCTGAGCCTGGAAAAGGATCTCGGCTTTAGACAATAAAACGGATGTGGAATAAGGATAGTAAGACTGGGCTATTTCGCAAGCGAGAATGGCCTCTGCTTCATTATTGTTTTGAAAGTAATACTCAATTATATACTCGTAATCTTCTTCATCAA
Organism: Taibaiella sp.; assembly: GCA_041660405.1. Classification (GTDB taxonomy): domain Bacteria; phylum Bacteroidota; class Bacteroidia; order Chitinophagales; family Chitinophagaceae; genus Taibaiella. Next base: position 93,493 of record JBAZWL010000008.1, read on the forward strand.
GGAAACGGGTTTTGTTTCCATTTTTTATCGATTCATAATCACGCAGTAAATCTTCGATTGAACCGCTTTCTTCGTCGTCCCAGGAATCGTCGTTAAACATAAGCGTACCGTTTTTACAAATATAAGGGAATAAACCAATTCTACATCTTACGATTTACCAACATCTGTCTATACGTAATAAAGAAATAATGATCGGGTAAATAAATGGTTAAATCGAAATTCACCAGCTGCTGATTATACGTTAAATATAATTAAATTATTGTGTTGTGCCCACAAAAAAAGAGCGCAATAGGTGCGCTCTTTTAAAAATATTTCCTCTTATTTATTTTGCGACAGCTGATATTTCGGGTTCTTTCTTTTTCATTAAAGTGAAATATAATCCTGCAAGAATAAGTAGGGTCAGCAAAATGCTTCCTACAAGAGCAAGTGTCTTACCCTTTTCATAAGCAGCCGAATCGAAAGTGAAATCAATAGTATGTTTACCTGCCGGAATTTTAATGGCTCTCAATATATAATTGGCTCGCATTATTGGTGTTTCCTTACCATCAATGGTAGCTTTCCAACCTAAAGGATAATAAATATCGGAGAACACAGCCAATCCATCTTTAGAATTATTTGACTCAAACTTCAGACGTCTTGGACCATAACCATTAGGGGCAAGCCTTACATAAGCTGAAGAATCCTTACCTAAGAGAGAGTTGCCAATAATTGTTTTAAACGTATCGCGCAAAACCGCAGTTTGAGCCGGATTGAAATTGCCAGCAGTAGTATCCATCGGATTGTTAATCGGCGGGGCATTCAAAGCCAGCATTTCCTGATCAGCAGTTTTTACCCATTTAATGTCCGATACAAACCAGGCATTTCCTAAAGCACCAGGATTTCTTTGTGGTATTGGTGGTTGGTTTTGCTGCGCAGGAAGTATGAAGTATTTGGTATTAAGCATGTTCAGTACAGCGCTGTTTAATTTGCCGATCTGATATTCTATAATATCTACATAAATCTGCATTTTAGCACCCTGATAGCCACCAACACTTTTATGAAAATAACTTGGCTTACTATCACTGAAAGGATCGCCTGACGATAGATCAAATACGCGATAGTAAGGATCTTTATCCTGCATGATCTGCGCATCGGCGGGGCTGGGTTGGAAATTATCGGCAAAGTATTGTTCCGTTTCTACAAAGTCATTTGCGTTAAGCCAGCGATGTGCAACGGGAATGAGATCTATGGCAACCAGAAGTCCTAGAGCAGCGATAGCAGTTGTTTTACCGGCTTTATCTTTTGAATAAGCATATAGAACACCACCCGCAAGCAATACAAATATAAGGCTTCGGATAGCATCGCCAGTAGCTGCGGAAGAGCGATCTTCACGTAAAGCTTTTACCAGTTCTGGCCCTGCCTGGCCATATTGTTGAGCCATCTGATCATCACGTTGGCCTTTATAATCCAATGATGTTTGTGTAGCAATCAGTATAACCAAACATAGCCCACCAGTGATTGCCAGCGATAATTTCAGTTTTTTAAAGAGCTCTGCTTTTGTAATTTTTTCCTCGAAAATATCTTTCAGTGCCCATATAGCCAGCATCGGAAATATTACGGAGGCAATAGCCGGAGCCATATTAGGAGAGCGGAATTTATTGAAATAGGGGAAATGATCAAACATGAAATAATTCAGCGTTGCGAAGTTTTTCCCCATACCCACACAAAGGATAAAGAAAGCTGCCCCTACAAGCCACCATTTATATTTACTCCCGATCACAAAAAGGGACAGTACAAATAAGAAACAAATTACAGCACCGAAATACACAGAACCTGAAAGTAATGGCTGTGGTCCCCAATATAAAGGAGCATGGCTTGTCATTTGTTCAATGGCATCAGGTGATGCACCAAGATCACTTAATTTTTTACCGAAATGAGAATCTTCACCAATGTTTTCTTTTATGGAACCACCGTATAAATTGGGGACCAATATGCTAAACGTTTCACCCACACCATTACTCCAGGAGAAAGCATATTCCTTATCCAGCCCGGTAGATTTATCTTTTTTATTAATGGTTAGCTCGCTTGCACCCCCTCTGTTAGAATATGGTGCATACTCTGCGGTTTGTAATAAACGTGATGCGCTGGTAAGAAATGCAAAGCTTGCTGCTAATACCAAAGCTATAGAGGCGAAGGACCATTTTTTAAACTCTTTCTTTTTGATAGCAGAAACCAAAGCCGCCAGCACCATAGCAGCGATTACAAAAATGCTGTAATAAATGATTTGCAAATGGCCGGAATCAAAGGCAAAGGCAAGAAACAATCCGGCAAGAGCCGCGCCGGCCAGGTATTTGCCTCTATAAGCAATAATAATTCCTGCCATGATAGCCGGAAGAAATGCAATGTCCAGCATTTTAGTTGCATGGCCCGCAGTAATAATAGTAGGGTTGTACGTACTGAATGCAAAAGCAACAGCACCTATAGCTCCAAGCCATTTATTGACCCGAAGTGCACTCATGAGTATGTAAAAGCAAACCATAGCTATAAAAAAGTATGTGGCCGGATTAGGAGCTTCTCCATGTTTGTAAAGCTGGAAAAGTTGGTTCAGTTTGTTGTACCAATTATTGTCAGCATAAGCATCGATCTGAACCTGTGGCATACCACCAAACATATTGTTGGCCCACAAAGCACTTTCACCTGTTTTTTCATGGTAATCCCTGCTTTCTTTCGACATCCATAGCCAGGTTTTCATATCGTGTTGATCCAATGTTTTACCTTGAAAGGCAGGATAACAAAAGGCGCAACTCATTGCAATAAAAATGGCAATAATCAATAAATGTGGGAGAAATCTTTTAAAACCTTCCTGTTGTTGCATAAACGCGGGATTTATTTTTTGGTGCGGACAAAAATAGCTTTTTTAGCAATTGTATGTTAGTGCGTACGGGATTAAGGTAAAATGATATTGTTTACTTTTGGCTGATATGAACAGGATAGAACAATTAAAATCTTTTTTACAAGAATCGCCGGGAGATAATTTTTTGATTCATGCGCTTGCCCTGGAATTTATTAAGGCAGGAGATGATCAGTCCGGCTTATCATATTTTTTATCAAATCTTGAAAGTAATCCTCAATACATCCCCACATATTATCATTTGGGAAAATTGTACGAACGGGTAGGGGAAACGCAAAAAGCAATTGATATTTATGCCCAAGGCATGGAAATTGCAAAAACATCCGGGGATAATCATGCTTTCAGTGAATTGAGAAGTGTTTATGAAGAACTAATATGGTAATTACATAAAGATGTAGTATTAGAACAATTTGAGGGATAGATTGTTTATTTAACGATATGTTAACCAACGAGTTTACACAATAACCTGTCTGCTAATTATTACGGCTTTATATTTTTGGAAAAAAATATTCGGGCCTGGCAGAAGTTATTTTGATGTCTTCCAGTGAATTATATCCATCGTTTATTTAACCATTCAATTACCCTTATGAAATTTATATCTACCAGGAAATCCAGATTGCGGTTGCTTTTACTTATGGTCTTTCCCTTGTTTTTCTTTAATGAAAAAAGCCATGGCCAGTTTCCCGCATCATCTTATGGATATGTACCTGTAGCCGGAACTTTTACGGAGCTTGTCGGGGGTACTGCTTTTACAGCAGTTCAGAGTGATGATGTTTTGCCTGCTGCTACAATTCCAATTGGATTTACTTTTAATTTTTGCGGTGTAGATTATACTACTGTAAGAGCAGGATCTAACGGATATCTTGTATTTACAGCAGGCGCGGGGCAAACTGCAGCCAATACTGTTGGAAACTTAAATACAATTAAACCAGCTTTGTTCTGGCTATGGGATGACATTGATGGAGCTAATGGTGCTGCAACATACCTGACTACAGGCACTGCTCCCAACCGTGTTTTTACCTTTCAATTTAAGAATTGGGAGTGGAATTGGAGTGCTGCCGGTCCTAATCTAAGTGTTCAGGTTATTTTGTATGAAGGAACAAATGTTATCGAATATGTTTATCGGCAAGAAGCTCAGGCTGGGAATCCCGGAGGTTCGGGTGGGGCATCGATCGGTATTTGTGATGGTACGGCTACTCCTACTTATATTTCTTTAAATAACGGAACTGCAACTGCTACTGGTTCTTCTACTACATTCACTACTAATATTTCAACTAAACCACCTAATGGCCAGATCTATAGATTTACGCCACCGGTTAACTGTAGTGCGGCAACCGGCCTGCCTACAGCAGGTACTACAACCGTTACACCAGCGGTAGTATGCGTTTCACAAAATGTAACCTTGACCTTTGCTCCTGCTACGCCTATGCCTCCAACTACTGGTATAACCTACCAATGGCAATCTGCTCCGGCAGTCGGCGGACCATGGACCAATGTTGGTACCCCTACTACAGCTACAACTTATACCACTACGACGCCAGTGAGCACCCCGCTTTTCTTCAGAGCGCAGGTTTTATGTAACGGGACTACAGTTTTGTTTAATTCAGCAGCTTCGGCGCAGGTTGTTATCACCAATCCGGGAACACCTACTATTACCAATGGTGCACGTTGCGGGCCTGGTGTGGTTAATCTGACAGCAACTACTACAGCTCCCAACGGTAGTATCAGGTGGTTCTCCAACCTGACTAACATCATTCCGTTGGCTACTACCAATACTTATACCACACCATTTTTAACGCAGAATACAACTTACTATGCTGCTGCGGTTACTAACGCAACGCTACAAACATATAATGTAGGTCTTCCTGCGTTTGTACAGAATAATCCTTTTATTACTACAACAGCAGGATGGGGGCTACGCTTTACCGTTACCAACACTTGCAATATCGATTCAGTAGGTGTTTATCCGATTGGTACAGGTACACTCTCCATAGCGGTATGGAATGCTACTACGCAGGCATTGGTATACACATCACCGGTTTCACCGGTAATTACAGGGACAGGTGTTGAAAAGAAAATGATAGCGGTTGGTGCGCTTAACCTGGCTCCGGGCAACTATGTGTTAGGTATAGGTTCATTTACCGGCCTTACCAATCTTCGTAACGAAGGATTTAATACCGTTGCCTATCCGTTTACCTGTCCAGTGTTGAATATCACTGCAGGGTCGCAGGGTTTTGGCGGTACCGGATCACAAAATGTTTATTATTTCAGTTATGATTGGAAAGTATCAGCTATAGGTGGTTGCGAAGGACCAAGAGTGCCTGTCACTGCTACTATCAATCCAAGCCCGGTAGTAACAAAAACTGCTCCTGAAGTAGTATGTAATGATGCCGTAGCTACCATTACATTAACACAGCCTACCCCTCCTTATCCAAATTATACTTGGACACCTGTTACAAACCTATATACCAATGCTGCAGCTACAACACCATATGCAGGTGGAAGCGCGACAACATTATACATGAGGACAACTAATGTAGGTATACAAACTTACTATATGATGGCCGGTAACCCTGCTGTAACTACAGGATGTACTTATGCTGATACGGTTAAGATCTGGGTTCAGCCTGCTAATGTGACTATTAAAGGACAACCGGATACTATATGTGTTACCGGTTCAAGCAAACTTTCATTGGATACCATTGCAGGCTATTTCCCTGGTTCCATTCAGTGGCAGCAATCGACAACCGGAACCGCCTATACAGATATTACAGGAGCTACCAATCCGATTTACAATACTCCGGTTTTATCCTTTGGTCAAAATACTTATTATAAAGCTATTATTAAAGCAGGCGCAGCAACATGCCAGACTGCGGAAAAATATGTTGTAATTGCAAATCCGACCATCATTAATGCTCCTGATAGTTATAACTGTGGGCCAGGCACTGTCACCTTAAGTGCAGTTACCGGTGGTAATGGCTCTGCAGTATGGTACAATGTTCCTACAGGAGGATTGCCTATTGCATCAGGTTCTCCATTTGTAACACCATTTTTAGGTGCAACAACATCGTACTATGTTTCTTCTGGTGGCGGTGGTTCTGCAGGGTTACAAACTATTGGAGCTGGAGCTTTAACCAGTGCTACCCAAAGCGTAACGCCGTTTTCGGCTGGTTGGGGTGGTAGTAAGCACCAATACCTGATCAGAGCGGATGAATTAACAGCTGCCGGTATTCCTTCTGGTGCAGCTATTAATTCCCTTGCTTTGGATATTGTTGCAGGAAATGTTTTATATCCTGGTTTTGCCATCAGTATGAAAAATACAACAACTACTGCTTTGCCTGCTGCTTACGAAGCAGGAACAATCGAAGTAAAAGCACCGGCAGACCATACCACAACAGTAGGTATTAATTCATTCACATTCACTACTCCTTTCGTTTGGGACGGAACGTCTAATCTTCTGATTCAGACTTGCTGGAGTAATGGTACATTTAACTCCGTAGGAAGTACAGTCAGAATGGATAATACAACATTTGTAGCTACCCGTAGGGGACAGCAGGATAGCCAGACCCCTGCTAATATGTGTGCTACTTTAACTCCGCCTTCTTTTGCTAATTATTCGCAAAGACCTAAATTTATTCTTGGATATGATAACAGATGTGAATCCGCTCGTCAGGCTGTTATTGCTTATATTCATCCGGTACCAGTAGTCGATCTTGGTCAAGACATCAATATCTGTGTGGATGCTGGTTATGCAGAAGTACTTGATGCGGGTGTTCAACCTAATACTCCACAATTCCTGTGGGATAATGGTGATATAAGCCAGGTTCGTGCCGTAAGTGAAAGTGGTACTTACAATGTTAAAGTGACCAACCAATATGGTTGTTCAGAAAGCGATACGATTGCTGTGATATTGCGTCCGAATCCGGTTGTGGAATTGGGTAATGATACAACAGTATGTAACGGAGTGGTATTGACCCTTAATCCGGGCAATGATGGTATTGAATACTTCTGGAATACAGGGCAGACCTCCCAGATCATCAATATCAATAGTCCGGGCAGCTATAATGTATTTGTGACCAACAGTCAGGGCTGTATCAAAGGAGATACCATAGTTATAAACATGCAGGGCGAATTGCCAACAATACAAGGTATCAATGTTACCAATAACGGACAATACACCTTCCAGTTTACGGCAGTCAATCCACAGAATGTGATCGGTTATGACTGGGATTTTGGAGATAGCACAGCCCATAGCTACCAGGTTTCCCCGACGCATACCTATGCTAATAATGGTAACTATATTGTGGTATTATACCTAAGCAGTACCTGTGGTTTCTTAAACGATTCCTCATCAGCCCATATCCTGGGTATCAACCAGCTTAACGTGACGATGGATGAACTTACAGTTTATCCTAACCCGACGAGGGAAGTGGCAACGATCCTGAACCGTGGGGCGCTTAAGATGGAGCAGATAGAAGTGTACAATGTGCTTGGCCAGGTGATCTACAAATCGAAGGCAGACAGCAAGAATAAACATACCTTGAAGCTTGAAGGTTTTGCATCAGGTGTGTACACGATCCAGGTATTTACCGACAAAGGTACTGTGGCCAGGAAGCTCGAAATTATTAAGTAAAAATTATCATTTTGTAAGGATAGGAGCATATTGAAAAATATGCTCCTATTGTTTTTAGTATCAACGAGTTAATTAATAGTTATCATTATGCTTGTTGTATATTTTGAATATAAGTAAACAAATTATTTTTAAAGACATTTAAATCCGCCAAATTATTTTTATATTCGTAATCCGCAGTTTTATGTTAAAAGAAAGAAAAAGTTAAAATTTAAAAATAGAGACATGATTAGACACTTTACATTAAAGAAAATTTCATCAAACAACACAGTAAACCTTGGTTTCCTGACGCATCTTTGTTTATTGGTTGGTTTTATTTTGACGGGCCTTGCTTCACAAGCTCAGACGTTAACAATAGGCACAGGAACGACTACGACGACCAATGCTCCATTAGCATCGTGTATGGGATACTCGTATACGCAACAGATATACACAGCTGCTGAAATTCTTGCAGCAAATGGTGGTGTTGCCCCTGCCGGACAAATTGTTAATGTGCGTTTCCACTTATCTACGTCTTCAAGCAATGGCGGAGTCACCAATAACAGTAATTTATGGACTGTTTACCTTGGTAACACCACAACGTCTGTTTTTGCGGCTACTACGGCTGCTACCTGGATACCCACTACTTCAATGACGCAGGTCTTTAGTGGCGTTGTGACCTTCCCAACTGCGGGCAATTGGATGACAATACCGTTGGCCGTACCCTTTACCTGGGACGGAACGAGTAATATTGTAGTAGCAGTTGATGAAAATCAACCCAACTGGAATTGTACAATGTACTGGACTTCCACCTCTACGACTCCTGATTACCGTACCTTGTATTACAATAACGATAACACAAATCCGGACCCGACTGCTCCACCAAATGCTACAGGCAGACAATATCCTCGTCCGAATGCACAACTGCAATGGGCGTTGCCTTGTAACACTGCTACTGGTTTACCTACAACAGGTTCAGTAACCGCATCGCCTGGTACATTATGCCTTTCCGGTAATGTTACTTTAAATTTTACACCGGCAACGGCGTTGCCTTCAGTTACAGGAATAACGTATAAGTGGCAATCTTCCCCTACTGCCGCAGGAACATATACAGATATTCCGGGTGCCATAACCTCAAGTCCAACTTATACTACAACAACGCCTATAACAGCTAATACTTACTTCAAGTGTGTAATGTTATGTAATGGAACCAGCACAGTGCTTACTTCAACTGCATCAAACCAGGTAGTTGTAAATAATCCGGGAACACCTACAGTAAATGGTGCAACCCGTTGCGGGCCAGGTAGCGTAACCTTAACGGCTACTCCTCCTGCCGGCTCTACTGTTAACTGGTACCAGAATGCTGTAGGCGGTGCGCCATTATTTAATGGTAATAGCTTTAATACCGGTTATATTCCCGGCACGACCACCTTTTATGCTGCAGCAGCTTCAGGCACATCGCCGGGCTCAGCCTGGATTGGCACTGGTACAACCTATACTTCAAGTCAGCCCCATCCTTTTTACCCGACTTATATGGCTAACAAGGCGCAATTTTTGGTAAAAGCCTCAGAATTAATTGCTTTGGGACTGGGTGCCGGGACGGTAAACAGTATAGGGTTTGATGTAAGTACTGTAACCGCCGCCACGATTCCGGTTAATATCGGGGATACTGTATTCAATCTGGCTATCTCGATGAAATCTACAGCACTTAATGACCTGACTACTACATTTGAATCTGGTTTAAGTCCTTGCTATTCTAATGCAGCTTATAAATTGCTGGCCAATACTGTTAATACATTCAATTTTGGTACTCCATTCACTTGGGACGGCACTTCAAATGTGATTGTTGAAGTATGTTTTGCAGGTCCTGCCTGGGGAGGTACCAAAAACGTTAAATATACAACCGGGCTATCTTTTCAGGCAAGCCATTATCAGCATACTGATAATAACCTTAACCAATGTTCGGCACCAACAGGATTTACCAATTCTACAAGTACCAGCCGCCCGAATATGAAATTTGATATGACCTTGGGTTGTACCGGACCAAGGCAGCCGGTTGTAGCAACGGTAACTACGCCACCGGCAGTAACTAAAACAGCACCAGCAATTGCCTGTAATAATGCAATCACAACAATTTCTGTAGTATCCAGTCCAATGAGTAACTATACTACTTATTCCTGGACTCCGGTTGTTACTGATCTTTATACTAATGCTGCTGCAACAACTTCTTATGTTTCCGGTAATGCACCGACAGTGTATATGAAATCCAGCACAGTAGGACAACACACTTACTACATGTATGCAACAGGTGCAACTCCTGCAGCCTGTGCTTTTGCAGATACTGTAAAAATATGGGTACAGCCCGATTCTGTTTATATTAAGGCTGCTCCCGATACCATTTGTGTAAGCGGAACATCTATGCTTAAACTTATACCGCAAACCGGTTATGCACCTAATAGCATACAATGGCAGGAATCTCCAAATGGTACAGCTTATACTGATATAGCCGGAGCTACAGGCGTGATTTATACTACACCTACATTGACGGCAAACCGTTTTTATCGTGCTGTAATAAAATCTGCGGGAGCAACACCATGTCTGATGCCGACAAAGAAAATAGTAGTAGCCAATCCACTACTCATTAGCAATGCGGACAGCTTTAATTGCGGACCAGGTACTGTTACCTTGCAAGCATCAGTAGGCCTTAATTCAGGTGTTAAGTGGTATGAAAGCATGACAGCCTCTCAACCGGTAGGTGCTGGTAGTCCCTGGATTACACCATATCTTGGTGTAACAGATACCTTCTATGTAGCGGCCAGCAGCGGCACACCGCAGCCTGATCCTGCAAATGTTGTTGTAGCAGGAAGCACAGGTACCATGGTTTCTGCTTCGTTGCCATTATATTATAATAAAGGGCATAGATTCCAATGGATGATTACTGCTGATGAAATGACAGCCCAGGGTTATACCGAAGGCCTGGTAAAATCAATTGGCTTTGACTTTGCCGGTGTAAATATGACCTACCAGAATATATCGCTTAAAATGAAACTGACTACCGCACCTTCTTTTGCCGTTGGTGCTGCTCCGGGATCAACTTTTACAACCGGTATGGACCAGGTATATACTGCTGCAAGCTTTACACCTACTCCGAATTCGATAAACAGCTTCACGTTACAGGGCCCGTTCTATTGGGATGGTACATCAAACATTATTATTGAAATGTGTCATAGCAATCCTACAGCAGGAACTTTTGCTAATAGTGCAAACCTTAAGTATCGGTATAACTATACTTATCCTAACAACCTGGCCATTTACCAGTATGGTAATGTGGATAATATTTGTTCTGCGCCTACAGGAGGTACTATTAACGGACCTTATCCATCTTATTACAGACCACACACTATAATAGGCATGGTTGGGGCTTGTGAATCCGCTCGTCAGGCTGTTATTGCTTATATTCATCCGGTACCAGTAGTAGATCTTGGCCAGGACATTAATATCTGTGTTGATGCTGGTTATGCAGAAGTATTGGATGCTGGTGTACAACCTAATACTCCACAATTCCTGTGGGATAATGGTGATATAAGCCAGGTTCGTGCCGTAAGTGAAAGTGGTACTTACAATGTTAAAGTGACCAACCAATATGGTTGTTCAGAAAGCGATACGATCGGTGTGATATTGCGTCCGAACCCTGTTGTGGAATTGGGTAACGATACAACAGTTTGTAACGGAGTGGTATTGACCCTTAATCCGGGCAATGATGGTATTGAATACTTCTGGAATACAGGTCAGACCTCCCAGATCATCAATATCAACAGTCCGGGCAGCTATAATGTATTTGTGACCAACAGCCAGGGCTGTATCAAAGGAGATACTATAGTTATCAACATGCAGGGCGAATTGCCGTCAATACAGGGTATCAATGTTACCAATAACGGTCAGTACACGTTCCAGTTTACGGCAGTCAATCCGCAGAATGTGATCGGTTATGACTGGGATTTCGGAGATGGATCGGCCCATAGCTACCAGGTTTCCCCGACGCATACTTATGCTAATAATGGTAACTATATTGTGGTATTACACCTAAGCAGCACCTGTGGTTTCTTAAACGATTCCTCATCAGCTCATATCCTGGGTATCAACCAGCTTAACGTGACGATGGATGAACTTACAGTTTATCCTAACCCGACGAGGGAAGTGGCAACGATCCTGAACCGTGGAGCGCTTAAGATGGAGCAGATAGAAGTGTACAATGTGCTTGGCCAGGTGATCTACAAATCGAAGGCAGACAGCAAGAATAAACATACGTTAAAGCTAGAAGGTTTTGCATCAGGTGTGTACACCATCCAGGTATTTACCGACAAAGGTACTGTGGCCAGGAAGCTCGAAATTATTAAGTAGGGATATTAAATATTGGGCGGAACAAAAACGTTCTGTCCAATATTATTTATTATTTTTGATATTAAATCCAATAATTATAACATGAAGATCTTTACAAAAAAAAGCCTGATTTATGCTGCGCTTTGCGCCGTTGCGCCTTTTCTAAATTCAGTTGACAGTTACGCTCAGCCTACTTCAACGCTTACCGTTGGTACAGGAACAACATCGGGTTATTTAGCCCCGCTTTATTCTTGCTACGGATATTCTTATACCCAGCAAATATACACTGCTGCACAAATTATAGCTGCTAACGGTGGAGTAGCACCTTCTTCCAACACCATTACCAAGATCAGGTTCTTTTCCAACTCTTCTTCTACCACCACCACTGCGGCCAGTAACGGATGGACTATTTATATGGGAAGTACAGCGACAAGCACATTCGCTTCTAACACAAGTTGGGTACCTCTGGCAAGTATGTCACAGGTATTTACCGGAACAGTAACCTTCCCCGCACCGGGCAACTGGGTAGAATTAGTCCTTGCTACTCCTTTTGTATGGGATGGTACCAGCAATATTGTTGTGGCTGTAGATGAAAATGTGGCTTCCTGGAATTGTACTTTATATTGGAATTCTACCGTAACTACAGGTGCTCAGACTATTTATTATTATAATGACTATACTAATCCTGACCCCGCATCTCCTCCCACTGCGGGCGGTACTACTACAACCCGTCCGAACATTCAATTTGAATTTCTTGTTTCGCCTAACAATGCAGGGGTAAGTGACATTACTGTACCCCAACTGCCTTTCTGTTCAGGTATACAGGAAGTGTCGGCTGTTGTACATAACTATGGTTCCAATATCATCAACAATGTAAATGTTAACTGGAGCATCGATGGCGTTTTACAGGCACCCGTTACCCTGTCCACTGCTATCGATATGGAGAATACTACCGCCGGACCAGAAGCTACTGTGGTTTTGGGTGATGTGAATTTTGATTACACAGTTCCTAAATTAATCAAAGCATGGACCTCAATGCCAAACAGCGTTGCAGATACAAAACCGGTCAACGATTCCAGTGCTGCGAGCATTACAGCTGCATTATTAGGCATTAATGATCTTCTTATCTCACCTCAGGATACTACTATCTGCTCTGGCGAAACTATTGTTCTTAATGCAGGTGTTCATCCTCAGGATCCAATCTATATCTGGAATAATGGCCAATTGACACCAACCATTAATGTTTCCCAACCAGGAACATATAGTGTAAAGGTTCAGAATACGGATGGTTGTTTTGATCGGGATACTATAACAGTTACTGTTTACCCTGATCCTGTGGTTAATTCTATTGCCATTATTGACAACGGTGATGGTACTTTTACCTTCAATGTAATCGGTGCCCAGAATATTGATAGCTATACCTGGAGTTTTGGTGATGGTTCCAACGAAATAAATGATAACGGAATGCCGGGCCAGCAAATTCATGGCTATACCGTTCCGGGAAGCTATACCGTTACTCTTACCTTAAGGAATGAATGTGGTGAAGTAGTCGTTACCCGTGTGGTGACCATTAGTGCTCCTACCGGCATTGACGATGTTTCTGCTTTACAAAAGGAAATAAGCGTATATCCTAACCCGTCAAAAAGCAAAGTGATTATAGCTAATAAGGCTAACATAAAAATGATGGAGATCAGCATTGTGAACCTGATGGGCCAGCAGGTGTATAAAAACGATAAAATAAATGCAGTGCAGGTTGAAATAAATACGACCGGATTTGCAGCAGGTATTTATAATGTTATGATCAATACAGAAAAAGGAATGGTGACCAAAAAACTGGAGATCATCAATTAAACAAAAGAATTTTTACAAGAAAAGGGATAGCATTTGCTATCCCTTTTCTTGTTTATGAATGTTCCGTTTTTAAAATGTAATGGTCTAAATGCAAAATATTAATAATTAAAAAATTGACTTTAAGCAAGAAATGATAAAATTTTTACAAAAGCAAACCAAAGGCATTTTATACTCGTCTTTCAATAAAGTGTGTTTTTCATTATCAAAAAAATGAACCATAAATAAAAAGCTTGATGCAGCAGGTAAGTTTAAACATCGGGCAAAACCAAACCCACCATAAGGCCTTATTAAAATTTGTTAACATATTTTTATTAATAATTTCCATTATCATTAACAGAATTAATTTGTCACTTTGTGATTAATAATTTGTTAAATTTCATTTTAAGTTAATGTGTGTCTAAGTTTTAACATAAATATCATCTAGCTTCGTTGACCAAATATTTTCCTTTAATCTAAATTCATGAAAATGAAATCTACAAATTACTTCGGTAAGTTATTGTGGATTGCGCTGTTGTTTATAACAACAACTGTGCTTTCTTACCAGGCTGCAGCTTATCCTGCATCCAGTTACAGCTTTACTCCCTTAGCAGGAACCTTTACAGAAATTACAGGAGGCACAAGTGTTTCCGTAATTGAGGCTGATGAAGATTATTCGGGAAGCCTCCCAATTGGTTTCACTTTTAATTATTGTGGTATACCATATACAGATTTTGTAGTGGGTTCTAACGGCTGGTTAAGCTTTGCTGCTCCCAATGGTTCCTATTCATGGAATGATCAAACCGAAATTAATAGTATAAAGCCTGCTCTATTTCCTTTATGGGAAGATCTTAGTGGAGACGGGGGCGAAGCCAGTTATATCGTAACGGGAACGGCTCCTAACCGCGTATTGACCATGCAGTTTAAAAATTGGCTCTGGACTTGGAGTGCAAGCTCGCCAGTGATCAGTTTTCAGGTTAAACTGTATGAAACGACTAACGTAATTGAATACGTTTACAGACAAGAATCAGGCTCAATAAGTGGCTGGTCTTGGTCTATAAATGCTACAATTGGTATTGCAGATGGTGACGCAGTTCCTAACTTTTTGACGTTAAACAACACCAGTTCAGCTCCGGTTGCATCTTCTACAACGTTTAATACCGGCATAGGATCTAAGCCGGCAAATGGACAAATATATCGCTTTACGCCGCCGCCAAATTGCGCAGGTGCTATTTTCCCGGTTGCAGGACCGGCTACCGTATTTCCTACCTCGGTTTGCCTGAGTGGAATTGTGAACCTGAGTATATCAACAGCTATGCCAGTAGTTACCGATCTTACCTACCAATGGCAATCAGCACCTGCTGCTGCAGGTCCGTGGACAAGCATAGCACCGCCGGACATTTTTCCTTCACAATCCACAACAGTATCTGCTCCATTGTATTTCAGATGCAGAGTATTGTGTAATGGAGATTCACTTGCCCCTGTTTGGACTTCTACTCCTACTGCTCAAATAACAGTAAACAATCCCGGAACAGCTGTTGGTAACGGTGCAAGCCGCTGTGGACCTGGTACGTTAACGCTTACTGCCACAGGCACAGCCGGAGGCCCTCAGCTTAAGTGGTATACCGCACCTGCTGGTGGGGCACCAATAGGTGCAGGAAGTCCATGGACAACTCCTTTTGTTCCCACAACAACTACTTTTTATGTAACTGCAGGATCGCCGGATGTAAACGGTACACAAGCGATAGGGGCTGGAGCATTGACTACCAACTGGGATGAGTTCAAGCCCTTTTATGGAGCCTGGAGCGGTGGATATAAACATCAATATCTTATTTTGCCATCAGAGTTACTGGCATTGGGAATTACACCTGGCACTATTATCACTTCACTTGCTTTTGATGTGGTATCCGCGGGAAATAGTTACGACGGTTTTGCTATAAGCTTGAAAAATACAGGAACTACGGCTTTCGATCCTAATCCTTTGAGCCTTGAAAGTGGGGCACAATTGGTAAAAACGCCAGCTAGCATTACAACAACAGTAGGTATCAATACATTTGTATTTGATGTACCCACCCCTTTTGTATGGGATGGAAGTACGCTGATGGTGCAAACTTGCTGGAGTAACGGCAGTAATTCAACTAACAATAGCGAAGTAAAATATGATGATGTGCCATTTGCCGCGAGCCAATTTGGTTTTGGTGATAATTTGACTCCGGTCCAAATTTGCGACAATCCTCCTTTCATGGGTTGGCAGTCAGTCGAAAAAAGACCTAAAATGATCTTAGGCTATACCGCATCCTGCCAGGGACCCAGAGTTCCGGTTGTTGCAACGGTTACACCATCTCCGGGCCTTACCGTTACAGCACCAGATGTTATTTGTCATGAAACGACAGCTCCTATTACTGTAGTGCCACAAGGAACTCCATACTCTACTTATGAATGGACTCCTGCTCCTGCTTCGGATCTCTTTACAGACCCTGCAGCAACTGTGCCTTACGTAGCGGGTAACAGTGCAACTTCTTTATTCTTTAAATCTCCGGATGCAGGTGAGCATGTGTATTATCTTTTTGCAGAAAATACAACAACAAATTGTAACCATGCAGACACCGTAAGGATATGGAACCAGCCTGGTGGAATTACTATTAAAGCAATTCCCGATACTATCTGTAACAGTGGAACAGCTACAATGACTTTAGTACCTGCAACAGATTATTATCCCGGAAGCATTCAATGGCAAGATTCAACAGTTGGTGTGAACTTTGCAGATATTGCCGGAGCTAATGATCCTGCTTTTACTACGCCGGTGATAGCGGACAATCATTACTATAAAGCAGTAATCAGAGCGGGCGCAACAATATGTGAAAGCCCTGTTCAATCTATTATTGTTGCCCATCCGGTAATGATATCAACCAAGGATAGCTTCAATTGCGGACCAGGTGTAGTAACACTTGAAGCAGTGACCGGAGGTTTTTCAAATGTTAAATGGTACGATTCTCCAACTGCTTCACAACCTGTGGGTGGCGGAAGTCCTTTTGAAACACCTTTCCTTGGAACGACAACAACTTACTATGTTGCTGCTTCTACCGGAGTAGCACAACCTGAACCTACAGTAATTGGTTCAGGAACATTTACCAGTTCATGGACAGACGTTCCCTATTGTCTTAATTCCTCCGGAAATAAAGTACAATGGCTTATTAATGCAGCAGACCTTTCGGCAGCAGGTTTTAATGAAGGATTTATCAATTCCATTGGTTTTGAAGTGGAAAATGCCGGTGATGCCGTAGAGAATTTTACCTTAAGCATGAAATTAACATCGCTGACGATACTCAACGCTCCTTTAGAAACCAATATGCAAACTGTATTTTCAACGCCGTCATACCAGCCGATTGGTAATACTACAAATGTACACGTTCTGGATGCGCCTTTTTATTGGGATGGGACTTCTAACATCATCCTGGAAGAATGCCATAGCAATGCATCATGGGGATCAAGCTCCAGTGTGGTAATGGATTGGACTGGTTCATCTATGTATAATAGTTCTGATAATAGCGACCATTGTACCAATCCGGGTGGCCAGACCTGGACCAGCAGCACTATTCCTAATATAAGAATAGAAATGCAAGGACCTTGCGAAAGTGCAAGGGAAGAAGTTACAGCACATATACGTCCTGTGCCGATTGTAGATCTTGGAATAGATATTAATAAATGTGTAGATCCAGGCGAAGAAACCGTAGTACTTGATGCAGGTGTTCAGCCTAATAACGCAACTTATCTTTGGGACGACGGAGTTACCACATCTCAGGTAAGGGCAGTACATCAAAATGGTAACTACTCTGTAGAAGTTACAAATGAATACGGTTGCAGTAAGGAAGATGATATAAACGTTATCTTCCGTCACAACCCTATTGTTCATCTTGGAAATGATACATCTGTTTGTAATGGGGTTACCCTCAAACTTGATGCCGGAACACAAGGCATAGAATACTTCTGGAGTACTGGTGCAACCACATCTTCTATTACTGTTTCCACTGCGGGATCATACAATGTATTTGTAACGAATGGCGAAGGTTGTATCAAAACGGATACCATTACCATATCTATGAATGGACAATTGCCAACCACCCAGGGAATAAATATAGTAAACAATGGTTTGAATACCTTTACATTCAGCCCGGTTAATCCACAAAACGTACTGGGTTATGAATGGGATTTTGGTGATGGTACTCCACATGAGTATACTATGGTCGCCACGCACCCATATGCTAACCCAGGCAATTACATAGTATTGTTATATTTATCCAGTAGTTGTGGATTTGGTGCCGATTCAATGTCAGCACACATCTTAGGTATTAACCAGCTTAACCTGGATAATTCTGAAATGATGGTATATCCTAATCCGACTAAAGAATCGGCTACGATACTGAATAAAAGCAGTGCAAAAATGGAAGAAGTTTCTGTATATAATGTGCTGGGACAAGTCATCTATCGTGCGAAAGCAGATAGCATTGAAAAGCATACCCTTAAACTAGAAGGATTATCTTCAGGCATTTACACAGTTTACATTATGACCAACAAGGGTAGTGTAACCAGAAAGCTTGAAATTATCAGATAGGTTACAAAAAATAGATTATAAATGAAACAGGCGACCGGAAGGTCGCCTGTTTCATTTATAAAAGATAGCGTTGTTTAAGTTCAGTTTCAGAACTGATTTCGGCCTGCTCTCCCTTTTTGAAAATACCATAAACAGTAGAGCCGGTCCCGCTAAGAGCTGCATATAAAGCACCTTTCGCGTATAATTGTTCTTTCAGATTCTGTAGCAGTGGATATTCAGGGAAAAGAGAAATTTCAAAATCATTTCTGATATGCTCTTTCCATTTATCCAGAGGCAACGAGGATATGTTCCGTAAAGAATATGTGGCAGGAGCAGGGGTAATGCCGGCAAAGGCTATAGCAGTGCTGATGTGAATGTCGGGATATATTAATTGGATACTATAATCAGAAAGATCAAGTTCAATTTCTTCGAGTTGCTCACCCCTTCCCGAGGCGAATGCTGCTTTATTTCTGATAAAAAAAGGACAATCACTTCCTAAATCTAAGGCATACTTTTCCAGTCGTAAGGTGTCTAGTCCGAGTTTGAAATGATCATTCAGCATTTTTAACATAAATGCTCCATCGGCCGATCCACCACCAAGTCCCGCCCCCATTGGAATCACTTTATGCAGATGTATCGATAGAGGCCCTATCTTTTCCGGGAAATCGCGTTCTAATAAAGTATAAGCTTTCGATACCAGGTTCTTTTGCTGGTCGCCGGCTACAGGCAGGCCTGTAAGGTGAATGGAGGTATCTGCCTGCGGTGTATCTACAATTTCCAACGCATCTCTAACCGCTACCGGATAAAAGACGGTTTCCAGGTTATGATATCCATCATCGCGTTTTGCAGTGATAAATAATCCAATATTTATTTTTGCATTGGGAAAGGTAAGCATAGTGGTTTCAGAATATTTTTCTCATCCTATATCAATAAGATTTCTAAAGGCTGCAAATTATTGATAAATTTGAACTTTATTGATTCAGGCTGCTATTAGCCAGGATATCTATAGCATAAACATTTCATGGACCAGATCATAACGTTAACAGACATCAAAAAGAACTATTATCTGGGCAGAGAGCCGGTACCGGTATTGAAGGGAATCAACCTTACTATCTTTAAGAATGAATATGTTGCCTTAATGGGACCTTCAGGTTCGGGCAAATCCACCCTGATGAACCTGCTGGGATGCCTGGATTCTCCTACGGCAGGGCAATACGTCCTTAATGGTAAAGATGTGAGCCGAATGCAGGATGATGAACTAGCAAAAGTTCGCAATACAGAAATCGGTTTCGTCTTTCAGCAATTCAATTTATTGCCAAGACTTACGGCCTGGGAGAATGTAGCGTTGCCATTGATATACGCAGGCATTTCAAAGAAAGAAAGAAACGAAAAGGCATACGAGATGCTTAAGCAGGTAGGACTTGCAGAACGGGCACATCATAAGCCCAATGAGCTTTCGGGCGGGCAATGCCAGCGTGTGGCCATTGCAAGGGCATTGATCAATACACCTTCCCTGATATTGGCAGATGAACCTACAGGTAACCTGGATTCCAAAACTTCGGTAGAAATTATGGAACTCTTCAGTAATATTCAAGCCCTGGGAAATACGGTGATTCTTGTGACCCATGAAGAAGATATTGCAGCACATGCAAAGCGAGTTGTCCGTATCAAAGATGGCCTTGTAGAACATGATGCGTTGAACTGATCGAATAGCTGAATTATATTTATCCAAAACATCACAAACATGGCTTTCAGAGTATATACCAAAACAGGTGATAAAGGCAGCACCGCGCTAATAGGCGGCAACCGCGTAGCTAAAGACCATATCCGCATAGAGGCTTACGGCACTGTCGATGAATTGAATTCTTTTCTTGGCGTAGTTACAGATCAACTGGGAGATCCGGGTATCAATAATTGGATACTGGAAATCCAGGACCGGTTGTTTACCATTGGCTCCTCATTAGCAACCGATCCCGGTAAGACACCTAAAATGAAACTACCGGATCTGCATGAAAGTGATATAGAATGGCTGGAGAAAAGGATTGATGAAATGGACGATGTACTACCACAAATGAAGTCATTCATCCTGCCTGGCGGGCATATTGCAGCAAGCCATGCACATGTTGCACGTTGTGTATGCCGCAGGGCCGAACGGCTTTGTGTACACATGCAAAACAATGACGAATTTGTAGCGGAAGATGTGCTTAAATATCTTAACCGTCTCTCCGACTTTCTGTTTGTATTGGCCCGCTTTATTGTATTTAAAAATGGTGGTACCGAAATACCCTGGAGGGCAAGAGTGTAACTCACTCAAATAATTAATCTTTAAAGCAGTTAGCCTTTTTAAAAATAATGTTGAAATACCTTGTAATTACATCAGTTGTAATCATGTTTTTTTCATCTTGCGGTAATAACACAACCAGCGATGATAATCCAGCTTATCACAACCCCGCAGTGCAGCCCTATACAGATTCCATCGCTATGAATCGGGAGCATGCCGAGTATTATTACAGAAGAGCGGAAGCTTTAACGGAAATCAATAATGATAGTCTTGCACTTATAGATGTTCAGCAAGCTATCAGCCTTGATAAAAATAATGCTCAATATACTTTTACTGCAGGCTATCTTCAATTGCAACTAGGGCAGGCTAAAGAAGCAATAAAAACATTGAAACATAATCTGGAACAAATGCCGGGAAATGTAAACACCCGTATGTTATTGAGCAAGGCCTATCTTGCTGATGCAAAAATTGAAGCTGCACAAGAACAGATCAATAAAATACTGGCCGCTGCTCCGCGCCATCCGGGAGCATTGATGATCCTGGCAGATATAAAAGCAGCACAAAAGGATACAGTTGCCACCATAAATATTCTTAGGGAAATAATAACCACAGATGCCGGGAACTACGATGCAGCCTATCAACTGGGGGACTGGTATAAAGCGACCAACAATCCGGCTGCCGTTACTCAATATCAATATACGTTTAGTCTCGATACCACGGACGCGAATCCATTGTTTGAAATTGGCGATTATTATGAACGCCAAAACCAGCTGGAAAAGGCAAAAGAAGCTTTTATTTATTGCATTGAAGAAGACCGGGATTTTACGAATGCCTATATCCATCTGGGGAAAATCTATTTGCAGGAAAAGGCAACAGAGAAAGCTTTAAGGCACTTTAACCTGGCTATAAATACGATGCCCAATAATGCAGAAGCCTATTATTACAAGGGCTTGTGTTTTGAAAAAATGCAACAAGCGGATAGCGCTGCCGTAGCATTCAGACAAGCGCTTGTATTTGACAGGAATATGAAAGAAGCGGCAGATGCATTATACCAACTGAAAAAATAACGATCAATTGCGTGTAAGGACACTTTGTATTTACCCGTAGGGATGCATTGCATGCGTCCAATATGAGGGAAGGACGCATGCAATGCGTCCCTACAGTATAAATTCATGATTATATTGTAACTTTGCAGCTTCATTTTTTAATCTCATAAAAGAAAAGGAAGGTACACCATGCCAGTGTTACACAACCGCATCTCCAACGAGGAACTGAAAGCACGTATGCTGGCCGAAACAGAGCCACGTACTACAGTTTCCTTCTACAAATATTTTCGAATCGCAGAGCCACAGGCATTTCGCGATGAATTATACAAAAAATTTGAGACCCTCAAAGTATTTGGCCGCATTTATATTGCCCATGAAGGCATTAATGCACAAGCCAGTGTTCCTACAAGTAATTTCGAAGCCTTTAAGGAAGCACTTTATAATTCTTCGCCAGAGCTTAACAGTGTGCGTCTGAATATTGCTGTGGACGACGATGGAAAATCATTCTGGGTATTGCGTATGAAAGTGCGCAAGCAGATTGTAGCTGATGGTCTTCATGATGAAACCTTTAACCCATCTAACGTTGGTCATTATCTTAAAGCTGAAGATGTAAACAAAATGGCTGAAGATCCGGATACCATATTTGTCGATATGCGCAATCATTACGAGTATGAAGTAGGCCATTTTCAGAATGCTATAGAAGTGCCTTCCGATACTTTTCGCGAGCAGTTGCCCATGGCGCTGGATATGCTTAAGGAAAATAAGGATAAGAATATAGTGATGTATTGTACCGGCGGCATTCGTTGTGAAAAGGCTAGTGCGTACATGTTACACAATGGCTTCAAAAATGTATTCCATGTTGAAGGTGGCATTATAGAATATGCCCGCAAAGCCAAAGAACAAAATCTGCCTTTGAAGTTTATCGGAAAGAACTTTGTATTTGACGAAAGGCTTGGTGAGCGCATTACAGAGGATGTGATCGCCCATTGCCATCAATGCGGAAAAGCCTGCGATGTGCATACCAATTGTAAAAACGACGGTTGTCATTTGTTATTTATCCAATGCGATGATTGTGCTGAAAAATATGATGGATGTTGTAGCGAAGCTTGTGTAACAGAATATCACTTACCGGAAGAAGAGCAGAGAGCTTTGCGCGCCGGAAGGGAAAATGGAATTAAAATATTTAATAAATCAAAGGATCATCCGTTAAGAAAGCACAGGGATGAATGGCAACAGGAAAGAGATGGATCAAAATAATAAAACAGTACAGGATATAAAACTACAAAAGCTCAACCTGCTTACCCAGGGAGGCTTTGGCGCATTTTTGTATGATTGTGACGGCACGCTGGCAGACAATATGCAGGCTCATAAAAACAGTTATGTAAAAGCTGCAAACGAATTTGGCTTTGAATTGGACCCTGCACTGATTGATGAATTGGCCGGATGGCCTACTATAGCCGTAGTAACCGAAATGAGTAAGCGATACAATGTTCCTTTGGATGTTTCATCATTTACAAACAGAAAAGGCAACATCTTTTTTGAAGAATATATAG
Source organism: Taibaiella sp. (assembly GCA_041660405.1). Classification (GTDB taxonomy): domain Bacteria; phylum Bacteroidota; class Bacteroidia; order Chitinophagales; family Chitinophagaceae; genus Taibaiella. Next base: position 116,670 of record JBAZWL010000008.1, read on the forward strand.
AGCATACACAACCTATACCTTTCGTAGTGGAGCATCTTAAGCAGCATGCAGGGGAAATAAAGATAGGCGTGGTTTCCGGGGGAAGAAGACATACCGTTGAGAAGACTTTAAATGTATTGGGAATAGCAGGTCTGGTAGAAACAATAGTATGTGCCGGAGAAACAGAAAACGGAAAACCCTTTGCTGATCCTTTTCTTAAAGCGGCACAAGAACTTGGCGTACCACCGGAACGCTGCATGGTGTTTGAAGATGGAGATCCTGGTGTACAAGCCGCTATTGCTGCCGGAATGAAATATATCCGGATAGATAAACTCTGAACGAATATAACATATAGATGTCAAATGTAAGCCTGGTAGTAACCCCAATAAATTTGAACATATCAGATTTGTTATTGTTGTATTTCAGGATAAAACGCCAAATTTTATGAAAAAACTGCTCATGTTTTTCTTTGTTCTGTTATTTTGCATTTCTGCAAAAGCACAAATAAATGCAGAAGTTGCTCAAAACTTTATCAAAGCTATTTCCACAGAAAACTACACGGAAGCGGTTACTTTCTTCGATCCTTCTAATACACAAGTAAATAAGGAAATACTAGAAGGTGGCTGGAAGCAGATCACTGCCATGTTCGGTGCTTATAAATCTTATTATATACCGGAAGGTGTAGATAAGAATGCTGCCACCATTACGGTTGGCATGCGTTTTGATAAAGGGACACAAGGCTTTGCCTGCAACTTTAACGATAAGCATAAGCTGGTAGGATTTTTGCTTGCACCGGCACCTGCAGAGAAATTGGAAGCAGCAGTTCCTCCGCCGGGTTCCCGTTTTAGAGAGGAAGAAGTATCAGTGCCGGTAAATGGCGGGACCATTAAAGGAACCATGATGTATCCCGGAGACGCATCGGATGCCTCACGGGTTGCACTCATTATTGCTGGTAGCGGTGCTACAGACAGAAATGGTAATAGCGGATCAGACCTGAATACGAATGCTTATAAAATGTTGGCAGAAGCTCTCGCAGAAAAGGGTATAGCAAGCCTGCGGTACGACAAGCGACTGGCGGGTATGAGTAAAGACTTTGAGCCGGATGAAGCCAAACTGAAATTTGAAGATTATGTACAGGATGCTGTCAGTCTTTGCCAATATTTGAAGAGCAGTAAGCAGGCTTCTGCAGTTTATATTATTGGCCATAGCGAAGGTTCCCTTATAGGAATGCTGGCAGCGCAAAAAACTCCCGTCAATGCATTTATCTCCTTATGTGGGGCCGGCGAAAATATAGCCAATACACTTAAACGTCAGATACCTACAGGACAAGCCGCAGGTGTAATTGATGAATTGAAAAGCGGAAACCTGACCAATAATGTGCCCCAGGAACTTCGGGTTACCTTCAGACAATCGGTTCAGCCCTATCTTATTTCCTGGATGAAATATGACCCTGCGGTAGAGATTAAAAAGCTGAAAATTCCTACAATGATTGTGGCCGGAACTACTGATATACAAGTACCTGTAGCAGATGCTGAAATGCTGAAGAGGGCAGCCCCACAGGCAGAATTACTGGTCATTAATGGCATGAATCATATTCTTAAAACTGCAATAGCCGACAGAACGGCTAATATAGTAACTTATAACCAACCCAATTTGCCATTAAATACTGATTTGGTAGCTGGAGTAACACGCTTTTTAGGCTCAAAGTAAAATTAGCTTTTACACATTGCTTTCAATATTTTTGCAGTCATTTGAAATAAAAAAATGTCTGTAGCAGAACCAACAATAAAGCATAAAAATAATAAACCGGGAAAGAAGCTAATTGCTGTAATTATCATATTGATTGCAGTGAATATTGCTGCCTGGTTTTTCTATTCCCAGGCTGACCTCACCCGCGATAAGCGATACACCATAACCGATGCTACCAAAGGAATGTTGAAGCACCTGGATAGCAAAGTGGAAGTATTGTTATTCCTCACCGGAGATGATTTACCTGCTCCCTTCCAAAGATTATCCAATAGCACCGAAGCGTTGTTGCGTAACTTCAGGGACATTAGCAACAATAAAATTACTTATCGGGTTATTGATCCTGTAGGTAAAGACACCACTGCATTGCAAATACTAAGTCAGTACCGCATGAGTGGCATACCAGTGACCATAAGTGCCGGTAAAAAAGGTTCTGCACAAAAAATGATCTTTCCATGGGCATTGGTTACTACGGTAGATGCACAAGGAAAATCAATTGCCTATCCGGTATTTCTCCAGGAAACGAATACATTTAACCTAAACCGTCAGACTTTATTGAAGTCTGAAATATTGCTGGAATATAACCTGGCCAATGGCATACATCAGCTTACCCGTAAAGAGATTCCGGCGGTAGCGTATCTTACCGGGAACGGTGAATTATTTGACGGACACATCGGTGCCATGTTTTCAACGTTAAGTCGTTATTACCGGCTGGACACCTTTAACCTTGGCCAGAATAAAATTATACCTCCTGCATTTAAAACGATAATTATAAACAGGCCCACAGCTGCTTTCACCGAAACTGACAAATTCAAGATAGATCAGTATGTGATGAATGGCGGCCACGTACTTTGGAGTATCAATATGGTAACCGGCACACTGGACAGCCTTAAAGGCGGACAGTTTAATGCTATGCCTATAGAACTTAACCTAAGCGACCTTTTATTCAACTATGGTGTAAGGGTCAATAGCAATATTATTGAAGATGCGGTTAGCCATGCATTCATACCACTGGAAGCGCGCACGGGCAAAGCTGAAGCTACTATGTTTGATTGGATTTATTTCCCGGTTCTTAATGCAGGCAGCGATCATCCTATAGTTAAGAATCTTAATGGAGTACTTACCCGCTTCGTAAGTAGCATAGATACTAATGCTAACGATCCTTCCATAAAGAAAACTGTTTTGCTGTCGTCAAGCCGGTATAGTAAAATGGAGGCAGCACCCTTACCTGTAATTCTGGAATCAGCTATTGAACGCCCTAATCCCGCTGCCTTTCCACATCACAACCTTACAGGTGCTATATTGTTGGAAGGCAATTTTACATCATCATTTGCTACACGTAAACCCGTGGAAGTTGCGGATATGATTGATTCTCTTAAGCTGCAAGTGAAAACTAAAACTGCTGCACCGGGGAAAATGGTAGTGATAAGCGATGCTGACATTTTATCAAATGAGTATGCTGAAAAAGTAGGCCCTTCGGAAATGGGTTTATTTGCCCCGGATCAATCTGTACGGTTTGACAATGAAACGTTCCTGCTCAATTGTATGGAGTATATGAATGACCCGGACAATCTTTTGGAAGCCCGTAACAAATCATTTGACAATCAAATACTGGACCCCAAAGTAGTAGAAAAAGAAAGAACCACCTGGCAGTTTATTAACATCGGTGTTCCAGTGATTGCAGTTTTAATTTTTGGTTCTGTTTTCTTCTTTGTGAGAAAAAGAAGATACGCCTAATAAAAACAAAAGTATTAATGCGGGTAATGCCTGCTTTTTGAAAAAGGTAATATGGAAAAGAAACAAAGACCCCCGGTTTATTACAGCGAATATTTACAGCTGGATAGGATACTGAATGCACAGCACCCTGAAAGCGCCAAAGAGGGTATCAGAGCCGATGATGAAATGCTGTTTGTAATCATACATCAGACATACGAACTATGGTTTAAGCAAGTGTTGCATGAGCTGGATATTGTACGCAATATTTTCAGGCAACCTAATGTGCCGGATAATTCTCCTGATATCTACAATTCAGTACACCGGTTAAAGCGCATTTGCAGCATTCTAAAAGTACTGGTGGACCAGATCACGATAATTGAAACCATGACACCGCTGGATTTTTTGGATTTTCGCGATTTGCTCAGACCCGCATCAGGTTTTCAAAGCATACAGTTCAAAATGATTGAAGCCGCTCTGGGGCTTGGTTACGAGCAACGTTTTGGCCAGGAGTATTACTTATCACAATTGAATGAAACGGATATAAACCGTGTAAAGAAAGCGGAAGCAGAAGAATCACTTTTGGTATTACTTAACAAATGGCTTGAACGTATGCCTTTCTGTAAAGATAAGGACTACTGGGGACAGGAACAGGATGTAAAAGCCGGGATACATCCTTTCTGGAATAAATACCGCAGTACATATGCTGCGGGTCTTTCACCGATGGAACAATCAAATCTGACAGCCTTCGATCAGATTTTTATGAATGAAAAAGATTACCCGGCCGACAGGAGATTAAGCAGCCAGGCAAGCCGCAATGCATTCTTCATTATGCTGTATCGTGACTATCCTTTGTTGCATCTCCCTTTTGAATTACTAAGCACGCTTCTCGAAATTGATGAATTATTATCGCTTTGGCGCCACCGCCATATACACATGGTACAACGCACTATAGGTAAGCGCGTGGGTACAGGAGGCAGTACAGGCGCGGGCTACCTCAAGGCTGCAGCAGACAGTCACGCTATATTTAAAGAAATAGCTGAACTGACTTCCTTCCTTTTACCAAGACATGAAGTACCCGAGCTGCCTAAGAAATTGAAAGATAGCCTTAGTTATAACAGGTAATAACCAAAAATGGCAAACCGGAAGGTTTGCCATTTTTGATATCAACAGTTTGTAGCTTATAAATTACGGAGCAATAACTGATTTGCGTTGCACTGTTTGTGCACTAAAGGAACCTAATGCACCACCCGAGATGTTACTTACCGGATTAGCCGGTGTAGCAGATCCCCCTCCCGATGCAGCCTGATCATAGCTATACCAGTATTTATAAGCGGCTTTATCTATACATTGCATTTCCACTTCAACAATGTCGCCGGATTTTATTTTATCCTCATCATCTGCGAAAAGATACAGCGTAGATTTGAACTGTTTACCGTCACTCAAATCATCATCCATAATAAACGTTCCGTCTGTTCTTTTACCATTCACAAATTGCTTGAATAAATAATAATTTTGAACACCCCCCGGGTCCTGGAATACAACATTGCTGAAGGTCTCTTCTTCATCAAAAAATTTCTGTGTTTTCAGGTATAAGCTATCTAAATGAACATTTTCAGGCATGGTGGAAGAAGCGGAATAGCTTTTACCTTCTACAGTTACCAATAGCTGGTAAGTCTTTCCACTGGCGCCTTTCAATTGATTATTGGTATAGACCCCACTTGTGGTTTCGGTAAGTGTGGTTGTGTTTCCTGTTTCATCTTTAATGGTTACTACTGCACCACCGAGGCCGATAAAATCATTGTTATCATTAAAATTTTTGGTTTTGGAGAGCTTCACCATACAACCACCTTCGTGGTCTGTAATCACAGCGTCAATTACTATTTTTTTATCTGCTTCATCAAGCTTCACATCTATTACTTTTTGACAGGAAGTAAAGCAAACAATACTGGCTACAGCCACTACCATTAAGGAAGAAAATGTTTTAAGCATACTTTTATTTTTATTCATTATAATGAGGTTAAACTAGAATTTGAAATTGTAGGAAATAGAAGGTATAAACTTGAACAAGGCCACCTTAACGGCTTCTGTTTTGGACGGATCATCTTTATTATCCCGGAAGTAAATGGTGTAAGCATTTTCACGACCGTAAGCATTATACACACTGAAGGTAACTTCGTGGCTCCATTTTTTTGTTTCTTTCAGCTTGCAGGTTGCACCAAGATCCAGCCTATGATAATCGGGCATTCTATAGCCATTGCGATTAGTATAATAATAAACAGTTTTTCCATCAACCTGGTATTTGCCGGCAGGGAAGGTAATGGCATCGCCGGTATAATATACCCAGTTGGCGCTCAATACCCACTTTTTATTTAACTGGTAGGAGGCTACTATAGCAATATCATGTGTTCTGTCCTGGCGGGCATTGTACCAGTCGTTATTATTGATCCCGTCAATTTTTCTTTCTGTTTTAGACAAGGTGTAGCTGATCCATCCTGTTAACCTTCCTGTTCTTTTCTTCATTAAGAATTCTAATCCGTAAGAGCGGCCAATACCATACAGTAACTCCGTTTCTATAGCATTGTTAGAAGAATATACATTTGCCCCATCTCTATAATCGATTTGGTTTTTCATGTCCTTGTAGTACCCTTCAATAGTCAGCTCATATTTATTTCCCGAAAGGTTTTTATAATATCCCAGAGACACTTGGTCAGAGATTTCAGGCTTAATAATATTAGTGCTGGCAAGCCACTTATCCGTTGGCGTGGAAGCAGTAGAATTAGATATGAGATGCAGGTTCTGTGTATTTCTTACATAAGAAGCCTTTATAGAAGAGCTGCTGTTGAATTGCCAGCTTGCAGAAAGCCTGGGTTCAAGATTGTAATAAGTTTTGACTACAGCTCCGTTATCGTAATGCATAGTATCTACAACGTTTCCGGCAGGATCAACATTGTAATAATCGCCTTGTCCAAGTATTGTAAAAGCAGACAGGCGAAGGCCATAAGATATATTCAACTTGTCGGCAGCCTTCCAGTTATTGCTGGCGTAAACTGCATTTTCCCAGGAAAATCTTTTTTGCAAAGCGGTAGAAGAAAGAGTGGATTCATCACCTGAGGTTACTTCACCGGGTCTTATAGTGTGGTAGATGCTGTTAAACCCTACGCGTATTGTATTTTTATTATTGGGAAACCATTGTAGCTCTTCTTTAAGATTAAGATCCTGTATCTGCGAGAAGATATTAAAATCGTAAGCTCCGGTTTTAATGGAAACTTTATAATTATAATTACTAAAGATCAGGGAAGTATTGGAGAATAAATTATTGTTGAAAATATGGTTCCACCTTAAAGTGGCTGTAGCATTCCCCCAGTCTAATCCAAAGCCTTGATCATCCCCAAAGCTTGCTCCCAGCTTATCTTTCCCGAAATATCCTGAAAGGTAAATACGGTCCTTCTCGCCCAAAATATAATTTACCTTGGCATTCAGATCATAGAAATAAAGGGAGTTGTCTTTATACTCATCAGATAGCTTCAGGAACACATCAGCATAAGTACGACGACCGGTAATTAAGAAAGATGATTTATCTTTTTGCAGAGGACCTTCTATATTTAATTTAGCAGAAATAAGTCCAACGCCGCCACTTACATCAAAATTCTGATTGTTACCATCATTCATTTTAATGTCCAGTACAGAAGATAATCTGCCACCATACTGTGCAGGCATACCGCCTTTATACACTGTTATATCTTTAAGCGCATCGGAGTTAAATGTGGAAAAGAAACCTAGCAGATGCGATGCATTATATACGGGCGCTTCATCAAGCAGGATCAGATTCTGATCGGCAGCCCCGCCTCTTACAAACATACCACTATTACCATCGCCTGCTGATTTAATGCCCGGCAATAACTGAATAGCTTTGAGTACATCTTTTTCTCCAAACAAAACCGGGATATGTTCTATTTCTTTCATCGTCAGTTTCTCAACGCTTGTTTGAGCGCTGCTTAAACTGCGGCCACCGGTAGCTCCGGTAATAACTACCTCGTCCAGGTTTTTACTTTCACCATCAAGCAATACATTGATCGTAGTGTCTTTTGTAACATTGACCACAATATAGGATGGCTGGGTACCAACAGAACTAATTTCGATAGTATGGCTTCCTGCAGGAACGGTTAAAGAGTAAAAGCCATATTCATTACTTAAAGTTCCGGCTACAGTGTCTACCTTAACGGTGGCTCCTATCACTGTTTCGCCATTAGACTTGGATTTAACGACACCTCCTACGGTTACTTTTTGTTGTGCTGAACATACTACAGCACCACTTATAAAAAGGAGACTCAGGATATAATTTTTCATGAAAAAAAATAAAATAAAAAATGTTGATTCGGTTATGAGTAAAGGACAACAAGGAATAGATATACCCCTATGCAAAAATCATTCCAATTTTGTAAAAATGTTTTTTGTCCTCCGAAAAGAAAGATCGCGCAACAGGAACGGTGCGGCAGTGAAAAAATTGTGTTTTCGTTTAAATAATTTGAACTTCTCTTTCCAGGGCAATATTAAAACGATCCTGGACGGATGCCATAATCTTTTCGGAGAGCAACGCAATATCCTTCCCTTTAGCCTTTCCGTAATTAACCAGCACAAGAGCCTGGTTGCGGTGCACCCCATAATCATTTTCCCGAAAGCCTTTCCAGCTGCACTGTTCTATCAACCAGCCTGCAGGAATTTTTATAATACCATCAGATACTTTAAACCCGGGGATGGATGGATATTGTTCTTTAAGGTTATCGTAGATTTTTTCCGGTACTTCAGGATTTTTAAAAAAACTTCCGGCATTTCCAATTTCTTTAGGGTCGGGTAACTTAGCGCTTCGTATCCGGATAACAGCGTCAGATATACTTTTGACAGAAAGTTCTTTAATACCCATAATGTCAAGCTCCTGCTGAATATTGCCATAGCTTACATTAAATACAGGCTTTTTACGCAAGCGGAAAACAACAGAAGTAATGATAATTCTGCCTTTTAATGATCTTTTAAAAATACTATCTCTATATCCGAATTGACACTGCTCGGCAGTAAAGATTTCAAACGTTTCTTTTTCAAGATCAAAAAAACGAACACTGTCCATGACATCCTTAATCTCTACACCATATGCACCGATGTTTTGTATAGGGGATGCACCTACGGTTCCTGGTATCAGCGATAAATTCTCCACACCACCATAGCCATGGTTGACACAGTACAATACAAATCCATGCCACACTTCTCCTGCTCCAGCACGTAACCACACGTATTCTTCATCTTCTTTTATTTCTTCTATTCCTCTTATTTCATTGCGGAGCACCCATTGAGGTACATCCTGGGTAAACAGGATATTACTACCACCACCCAGGATTAAAAGCCCGTTCTTAAAAGCTTCCTGCTCTTTTAAATGAAGCAATTCTTCTTCTTTGGAAAGAATATCGAAGTAAGAAGCATGGACATCCATGCCAAAAGTATTAAAAGGATAAAGGGAGAAATGTGCTACAGGCTGAAACATAATGTACGATTGACTTAAGGATAATAAGCAGACTTAATGAGCTACCTTATATTCCGTCTGCGAACTTAGAGAAATTTGGGGAAAGACAATAAATCGGTTCGGCGAATGTGTATTTCTGTTCGGTAGATAAAAAAATAAGAGAACTGTTGCCAATTCTCTTATCGTTGCATGATCTGGTAATATCGACTGAAAACAGTTATGCGGTCTGTGCGATTTGCATCTGTAATGATGCCTGTCGCTCCCGTAAAGAGATCATATACGCTCTTGCCGCACCTTCGGTATCCACAGTATAATGAAGCTCCATGTTATCAACACTTTCTTCAGGCTTCTCAATGGTTTGGAGAATACCAATACCTGCAAATTCCCATTGAAGGTCTTCTTTGGAAATATTTCTGCGGTCTAATTCATGAGAAGCCATAACCAAAGCACTTTGATAAGCTTCCCTTGCTGATGCGGCTTTAATAAGGCGCATTTGTTTGTCGAACTGGTGCACAGTAGGACTGTTTAAATCGTGAATCCGGTAAACTAACTCTGTAAGGAACCAACCTTGCTTCATAAATATTTTTTAAGATAAACTACTCTGTTCCTGCCCGCAGAACTCATAACGGCACTGCAGAAATTTTATTATATGATGTTTTCATGCCAACGTATATTTAACAAATACAGCGTTGTATCAAAATAATAGGTTTATATCGATTTTAACTTGCCTGACCCACTTATACTTACATCTACGGAAGGTGTGCCTCTGTAGTACACACTGCCACTTCCGCTAATACGGACTTTAAGTTTGTTGGTTGCATATACTCTTGCATCACCTGAACCTGCAATTTTAACATCGCTATTTGTAGCTACAAGATTGGAAAGATCCATAGAGCCGCTACCGCTGATGTCAACCATTTCTTCTGCAACAGTGCCATCATTAATATTAATTTCTCCGCTGCCACTAATATTTGCATCAACACTGTTAGCTGTAAGCTTGAAAATATTAATGTTTCCCGAGCCGCTAACTTTCAAATAAAGATCAGTAGTAGTCAATGCATCGGTAAATTGTACATTACCCGAACCGCTCACAACAATGCCTCTGATATCAGGAGAGGAGATGTAAACCTTAACCCTTGAATCTGGCTTGATTACGGTATTGTTTTTTACTCTGAGGGTAAGAATACCATCATTCAATACGGTTTCAATTACATCAATAATATTTTGTTGTGCCTCAATTTTTACATTATAATGAGTTGAGGGTGTAATAATGATATCACCTGAAAATGCTGATTTGATCTCAGAGAACCCGGAAACACTTCTGGTCTCACTGACTACAGGCCCGGTTCCGGAAACTTTGCGGCATGATGACATGACTGTAACAAGCAGCAGACTTAAAATAAATAGTACACTTAACTTTTTCATACTCGAAATGGTTTTTTAAAATGATTAACTGGTTGGTTTTAAAAATATTTCGCCACTTCTGGTATATAGACGACGAAAGGCAGGAATTGCTTAGGTTAATGAATTGAAAATAATGCTAAAGAATTGGTGATGAACTATAGATTTACCTGTATACCGCCGGTAGCGCCTATATACAAGCCATTGAAATGATTATTGCTCCGTTCACGCCATAGGTAGCTATCGTTACGTATATCAGCCTGGCCTCTTTCATAACCAAGATAATTGAAGCTTGGACCGGCAAAGATTTCAATGCGGTTGGCTATTTTAAATGCTGCAAACAATTTTGTAGATGATTTCATGTACACATCATATTGCAGATCAGAAAGGGTTGCAACAGTAATTTCAAGGTTGGTCCGGAAATATTTATTGAAAGCAAAGTGGGCGCCTATACCGCCTTCTACAGCATAACGGGCATTGTCGTTATCAAAATTGTACCCCGCGCCAATTATTCCATATAACACTTTACCACCCGAACGAAAAGCTAACATAGTAGTGCCTGCTTCGTCCATAGTAAGACCCAATTGCTTCTCACCATTTTTTATAATATTGATGAGGCCAATAGGGTAATTGCTTTCTTCTGCAACATTGATAAAGCCCGCAATCTGAACCCCTTTTACTTTTCGTGCAATATTTATAAAGCCACTTACCTGTGTACGTGCCTCTTGTGCTACATTGATGAAACCCGCCAGCTGCAGGGCTTCCGAACGCTTGGTTACATTTGAGAAGCCTGCTACCTGTACATCAACCTCTTTACTACTATTCGCGAAGCCAGCTATCTGAGCACCATCTACATTTTTAGAAACATTGGTGAAACCTGCAACCTGCGTTCCATTTGCGTTGCCGGTTACATTGGCAAACCCAGCCAGTTGTACGCCTTCCGCTTCTTTGCCAATTACATTTACCATCCCGGAAATTTGCACGCCTTTAGCATGATTTCCTACCTGGCTATAAATGCCGGAGATCATTACTCCAGTGGCATCTTCTTTTACGATAGAACTAATACCGGAAAGGCAGAAGGCACGCTCCTCGCGAGATACACCGGCAAGTGCATGTAACGAAAAACCATTACTGAATTTCGGAGCATCAACACCATTGGTGCTTAATGGAAAAATAAAGCCCACATGGGCAGAACGTGTAGTACATATGGAATCCTCTTGCGCAGCTGCAATAATGACAAAGCAGAAGAAAACAAGTATGGTGCAAACAGTCCAGAGGATAAGTGTACTAAGTAAATTACGGGTCATGATTAATGTCTTTGAATTAAGACACTAATCTGTAGTATTACCCCTATTGTATTTTCTGAATTTTATTTAAAACAAGTCCAGGCCTACGTTCCAACCTATCCAACCTATTACCTCTTTGCCAAAAGACACCTTAGGATAACCATTACTAAGGTCAGATGAATAGCCTTCTACCGGTAACTTTTGTTTGGCATAAAGAATGGAGAATGCAGGGCCGGCATATATAGCGCAGTACTTACCCAACTTATATTTGATATTAAGCTGAAGCCTGGACAACAGGTTTTGTTGCTCTTCATCGCCTGTATAAAAGTATTGGTGCGTAAGCTCTGGATTCAGATAGAAGCCTTTACCCAAAGAGCGATCACTCCCTAAACCATAACCTACAGAATAAGCTTTTTTACTATTGTCTAATTGCATGCCGGCAGTCAATATGCTATACAGCCTTTGATTGCCTGATTTGTAAGAAACGGTCAGGTGTTGCATTTCACTTGTAGAGATGGATACTTTATGATATCCTTTAAGAATAACATTCAGGAAACCTATACTATAGCCTTCCGAAGTGTCTGCAATATTGATGAAGCCAATTTGTACACCTTTCAATTTCTTGGTGATATTGACGAATCCCGCTATCTGCAAACCATTCATTCCTTTGGTACTTACATTGGCTATACCCGCTATCTGCACGCCTTTGGTTTCTTTTACATTTACGTTGGAAAAGCCTGCTATCTGCACACCATCCATGTTTTGCGTACTATTAAAAAGGCCTCCTATAGCAACGCCTTTGCAGCTCTTTACATTAACACTTCCCCACCCGGCAATTTGTATCCCTTTACTATGAAAGGCGTGATTGTACAATCCTGCTATCTGTATACCTTTCATGTCTTTGGCTACTATATTGCTGAGGCCAGCAATCTGTATACCGTTTACAGAGTCCAATACGGAGTTGTACAGTCCGCCAATCTGCACACCGCTCACATTGCCACCTACAATATTAAAGAGACCGGCTATCTGAGCATAACCCATATCATGCTTTACAATATTGAAAAGTGTTCCCAGTTCAAAACCATTCACACCTGCTGTATAGCCACCCAATACATTCAACGAAAATTTATTCACGACCTGTGCACCCATGCGCCCGTGCGAACCGAGGCCAGGTGTAAGGGAAAACTGGAAAGGCTGTTTGGAGAAAAAATTATCCAGGTTCAAACTGTTCATCGTTTGTTTGGAAGACAGAAAAGCATCAGCAAGCCAGTTCTTTTCCACGCCTGAGATCACTATGGAGTCTATAACATAGCTCACCTGCTGTATACCAACTCTAATGTCTTGTGGTTGTTCGGAAGAAAGCATAATAAGCGTATCGGCATAAGAAACTTTACTGATACTAATAGATGCGTTAGGCCTGCGTTCTCTTAACGATAAACGGAATCTTCCGTTCTCATCGGTCATGGTTGAAATCAATTGCTGCCGCTCATATACGGTAGCATAACTTATAGGCTCCCCCGTAACTTTATCTACCACTATACCACTTACATACCAATACTGAAATGATACTGCCGGCTGAATAATAAGATGGTCGCTGCTTTCAATATATTGATAGCGATTATTGAAGAGTACTTTAAGCACTTCTTCTACAGATTTATTTTTTAAGGAGACGGTTACAAGGCTGTCGTTATGGATAATATTGTTATTGTAGGAAAAGTAGAAGCCTGCTTGCTTTTCAATAGATTTCAGAACCTCTCTTACCGGTTGGTTTTGTGCCTGTACAGTCACTCTTTTTTGAAGCATATTTTGCCCCGCAGATGCAAATGATGCTAAAATACTCATTAATAAAAACAGGGTGGTGCGGTATGGTTTATTCATTAAAATTATGCTGAAACAGATGACAAATTACTTCGCAAAGTTCTAATCCTGAATCGGATTAAACAACAAAAAGATTAGCACGGCCAACCATGCTAATCCTACCCAAACTTCACAAAACCGTTGCTACTTCAAAATAATTTCACCATCCCTCTGTTCTATTTTTAAATTAAATGTTTCGGTTATTACTTTAAGAATATCATTCAGGCTCATTTCTTTGAACGTTGTGGTTAGTCGAAGGTTCCTGGAAGCCTCTCCTGAAATAATTATTCTGGTATTATAAGCATTGCTCAATGCATCCGTTAGTTGATACAACGGAGTATTGTTGCAAATGAATTTTTTGGTATGATAGTAATTATATAAATCGTCAAGATTGCTTTGCACTTTAAGTTCGGCATTGTTTTTACGAACAAGCACTTTTTGCTTGGGTAAAAGCTTTACTGTATTGTTTTCAACGCCTACTTTTACAATACCTGTTTCTACAATTACTTCAGTCTCTTCTGCAGTACTCTTGACATTAAAAGAAGTTCCTACTACATGTACCTTTACTTCATCAACGGTAATCTCAAAAGGTTTTTGCTTATTGGGCGTAACATTGAAAAATGCTTCACCGGTTAATTTTACATTCCTTGTTTTAGTGTTGAAGTTTTTTGCATAGGCAAGTGTTGAATTTTTGTTTAAAGTAATTACAGAACCATCGGGCAAAGTATCGATGAATACTTTATCAGCAGAAGCTAAAACAATATCCCCGTTGTTATAATTGAAAAAATAAACGGCAAAGCTTCCAATGACCAATAAAGCAACGGCAGCAGCTATTTTATAAATATTACTTTTCCGACGGGGTTCAAACGCTATAACATTATCCTCAACAATGGCCCGTTGCTGGGTAACATTTTGCTTAAACCTTTCCCAGGCCTTGTTTTCGTCAACCGTGCTCTTCTGTTCCAGATTCTTACTTTCGGTCCATATCAGTTTAAAATGATCGAAGTAACGTTTGTTATCCGGATGGGCATTGATCCATTGCAATACCGAATGTTCTTCAGCAGCATTGGTTTCGCCTAAGAGATATTTTACTAAAAGTTCATCCATTTTTTTAATTAATTATCATGCTTCACAAAATCTTTTTCTAATATTTAGCTAGAAAACAAGAACGTTATGTTTACCAATACGAATAATAATACCGGTAGATATTCTACCAATTGCATTCTCATAATTTTCAACGCTTTCCCCATTTGGTTTTCTACTGTTTTCACCGATAGATTTAATTTTTCAGCAATTTCCCGGTATTTCAATTCTTCAAAACGGCTCATTTGAAATATAGTACGGCATTGCTCCGGCAACTGTTTCAATGCCTCATTTATTTTTTGCTGCAATTCTTTAGCCACCAAACCTTTTGATACTGGTTCGGAAACAGATCTGGCAGTATAAAGCGTATGGGACTGATGTGCTTTTTTCACTTTCTGATGTTTCAGATAATTGAGACATTCATTATAAACAGAGCGGTACAGATAGGCCTGAACAGATTGTGTAATATTTACCTGTTCTTTTTTCTCCCATAATTTAAAAAATACATGCTGAACCAATTCTTCAGCCTGCGATTCATCTTTTAATATGGTGCAGGCATAAGCGTGCAGGGCCTTAAAATGAGATTTAAAAACCTGCTCAAATTCAACTTCAAAAATTCCGGTATGGGTTAACTCCATGTGCAATGCATATATCGGCCTGTCAAAGATAACCGCTTGCTCTAATGTTTCCATTTTTAATAAGACAACGAATCATAATTATACCCCTATTCCGCATCAGAAATTGCTTCTGGACAAAAAGATTTGTGAAACAATGAACAAAACGGGGCTTGAATAGTTAAAAGACTGAAATTTGGCAATAAACTATTATTTTTGAGCTATAATTTACACACTATGGGGTTTTTAAAGGAGTTTAAAGAGTTTGCCCTAAAAGGCAATGTCATGGATCTGGCCATCGGTGTTATTATTGGCGCTGCCTTTGGCAAAATCATAGACAGCGTCGTGAAAGATCTTGTAATGCCACTGGTATCTGCAGTAGTAGGTTCTCCTGATTTCAATAATAAATATGTGGTGCTGAAAGGCACAGTGCCAAATGGTACTGCCCTGGAGGAGGCCAGAAAAATACCCGATACAGCCATATTTGCTTATGGTAGCTTTTTTACTGTTGCTATTAACTTCCTGTTATTGGCGTTGGTTATCTTTTTAATGGTAAAAGCAATCAATGCCCTTAAACGTAAAGAAGAGGCTAAACCTGCCGCTCCTGCTGCCCCGACTTCTACCGAGGTATTGCTTGCAGAAATACGCGATGAGTTAAAAAAGAAAAACTAAGTTTGCAATAGCTTTAATATATTGCCCCGGAAATCTCGACGTTTCCGGGGTTTATTTAATTTTTATCTGCTCATGGGCCCAGGTACAGTTTACCCGCTACTGAAACAATTGAAGACTAATGGCCAGCACGCCTTTGCTGTGTTGATAGATCCGGATAGTGTAACCCCGGATTCTATAAAAGTGATTGCTGAAAAATGTAATGAAGCTGAAGTTGATTTCATCTTTATGGGTGGAAGCATTATGGTTACTGCTCATGTAGATGATTGCATAAAAAGATTCAAGGAAGAAAGTAGCATTCCGGTTGCACTTTTTCCGGGAAGCCCTTCGCAGGTATCACCTTTTGCTGATGCCTTATTGTATCTCTCTCTTATATCGGGTCGCAATCCCGATTTGCTTATCGGTCAGCATGTTATTTCTGCACCGGTTGTTAAGGCCAGTGGGTTGGAAGTGATCTCTACAGGATATATGGTTATAGATGGAGGTGTGCCTACTACGGTTTCGTACATGAGCCACTCTGCGCCTATACCGGCCAACAAACCCGATGTAGCCTTATGCACCGCATGGGCCGGAGAACTACAGGGCAAACACCTGATATATATGGACGCCGGAAGTGGCGCTAAATATCCTGTCAGTACGGAAATGATTAACAAAGTGAGCGCTAATATTGACATTCCCCTTGTAGTAGGTGGCGGTATTCGCACAGCAGAAAAAGTTTACGAAAATTGTAAAGCCGGAGCTCAGGTAATCGTTGTAGGCAACGCAATAGAAAAAGATCCTTCTTTAATTAAGGAAATGAGCATGGCTGCAAAGGAAGTTAGGGTGAATGGATAATTGACTAGGTTAGCATGGATTAATTTACATGCTATTCCGGTAAATAATTAGCTAAAGACAGGGATTCCTCCAAGCAAACCGATTTGCTTCCGTAACTTCGCGGCAAATTCCCAATTTTGAAACCCATACAATATATAGCTATTGCCGTTGCGTTGGCCTTTGCCGGGGCGCTTTATTTTGGCGGTAATACGGTAGCTCCTAAAAAGGAAAAACCTGCATCTGGCCCAATGGCACAAGGTGGTACACCGGGCGAAAGACAAGCTGCTGGTCTGGATATTCCGGAACCTGCAAAATTTGATACTTTACTCATTGCGGCAAAGAAAAAGCTATCTCCGGCAGCACAGGCCGAGATTAGCAGGCAGGAAAATACTATTACCCGGGGCAATGTAAAAGAGCAGCAAATACTTGCCTATGAGACTTTAGGTAAGCTTTGGCAGCAAAATAAAAACCGTCCGATAGCGGCTTATTATTTCGCTCAATCCGGAAAATTGGAAAATTCACAGAAAAAGCTGAACTTTGCCGCCCATTTGCTTTCGGAGGAACTTCACGATGAACGTGACGCCCATGTAAGACAATGGATGTCGGAACTAGCAATAAGCTGTTATCAACAGTCCATTGCGCTGAATCCTGCCAATGATACTACGCGAATTGATCTTGCGGAAATCTATTTTAACGGCACCGGCGAAACGATGAAAGGTATTGAGCAGCTGTTGACTATTGTGCGTAAGGATTCCACCAATATTCCTGCAAACATTATTTTGGGAAGAATGGCGGTAGAATCGGGCCAGTTGGACAAAGCAATATTGAGAGGACAAACTATTTTGCGTGTTGATAAGAATAATATCGAAGCACGTTTGTTCCTGGCAGAAGCTTATAAAAGAACCGGTAAAATTCAAATGGCTAAAGACCTGTTGAATGAAGCCAAAAAAATCATGGACAGTCCTGCTTTCAGCAAAGATCTGGATGAGTACATGAAAACATTTTAAATCTCCGGATTTAGAAACATAAATGAGGAAAGACTTTACAGTACTTTATATAAAATTATTTTTAACAACAAAAAATTATTTGAGCTATGCCAAGTGGTAAAAAAAGAAAACGTCATAAGATTGCAACGCACAAACGTAAAAAACGCTTGAGAAAAAATCGCCATAAGAGCAAAAAGAAATAGTACATCCAAGTAAGAATAAAAGTTTGCACTTAGGTGCAGGCCTGAATATTACATCGATTATAAAGAAATGCTAACCCGGATGTCCGGCTCAAATGAGCCGGTGTCGGGTTTACATTTTTTTGGTATCCCTGCTATCTGCTTAGGTGCCCGCATTTCCTGAAGCATCGTTATTGTAAAATAATTGCATCTTTTTGAAGCGCTATTCTGTTTTATTAACAGTTGCTGCTTTAGATTTGCATACCTTAACTTTCGTTTCCTGAATGTCGTACGCATCCTGACAACAGCTTGGTTGTGGCTATCGCATGTACCGAAATAAAACTGCGTATGTTCTGTTTTTGAAAACAAACATAAAGCAGTATTGACAGAACGACAAAACAGATATCATGAATAAAGAAATGATAATCAATGCGTCGGCTGATGGTGTGGAAATTGCGCTTTTAGAAGATAAAAAACTCGTAGAACTTCATTACGAACATAATAATTCGGCATTTGCCGTTGGTGATTTATATCTTGGCAAGGTAAAAAAACTGATGCCCGGCCTTAATGCCGCTTTCGTTGACGTTGGTTACGAAAAAGATGCTTTTCTACATTATACCGACCTGAGTCCTTATATCAAGTCGTTGCTGAAATTTACCCAACAATCCATGAAGGACACCAGTCCGGATGGTTTCGATTTTGGGAAGTTTCAAAACGAACAGGAAATATTAAAAACAGGTAAAATTACAGATGTACTGAACCAAAAACCTGAAATAGTGGTTCAGATACTGAAAGAGCCTATCTCTTCCAAAGGCCCCCGCCTCAGCTGCGAACTTTCCTTCCCGGGAAGATTTGTGGTACTTACTCCCTTTAACAATTTTGTATCCGTTTCCCGCAAAATTCACTCTGGTGAAGAACGCAAACGCCTGCAAAAAATTGTAGAAAGTATCAAACCAAAAAACTTTGGTGTAATAGTAAGAACAGCTGCAGAAGGTAAAAATACCGCTGAACTCCATGCCGATCTTATTGATCTGGCTGAACAATGGAAATCTATCCAGCAAAATCTGAAAGAAGCAAAGCCGCCTAAACGCATTATGAGCGAGCAGGCAAAAACCACATCCATTCTCCGCGACCTGCTGAACGAAAGTTTTTCACGCATTGTAGTAAATGAAAAAGGGATGATGCAGGAAACCAAAGAATATATTTCCCGCATTGCCCCTGAAAAAGAAGAAATCGTAAATCTGTACCATAACGGGCAACCTATTTTTGACCATTACGGCATTACCCGCCAGGTAAAAGCTGCTTTTGGAAAGACGGTAAACCTTGGAAGTGGTGCA
This sequence comes from Taibaiella sp., assembly GCA_041660405.1. GTDB lineage: Bacteria > Bacteroidota > Bacteroidia > Chitinophagales > Chitinophagaceae > Taibaiella. The sequence goes on from JBAZWL010000008.1 coordinate 135,848, forward strand.
TACCTTATTGTAGAGCATACTGAAGCCATGCACGTTATAGACGTGAATAGCGGAACCCGTGCTGCAGACGGCAATCAGGAAGAAAGTGCCCTGAAAACCAACCTGGAAGCGGCAGAGGAAATAGCTCGTCAACTACGTTTACGCGATATTGGCGGTATCATCATCATCGATTTTATCGATATGAAGCTGCCTGACAATAAGCGCAAATTGTTTGAATACATGAGTGAAATCATGGTAAGCGACCGTGCAAGACACACTTTGTTGCCTATTTCCAAATTCGGATTGATGCAGATTACTCGTCAGCGCCTTCGCCCGGAAATCAATATTTCTACAGCAGAAGTTTGCCCAAGCTGTAAAGGCACAGGGAAAATCGGACCATCATTATTGATTACAGATGAACTGGAAAAAGATTTCCATTACCTCATCAATCAAGGTCATAAGAAATTGAGACTCAACGCACATCCAATGTTGATCGCCTATCTTAAAGAGAAAGGTTTTTGGCGCTCCATGCAATGGAAATGGTATCGCAAACATGGTGTATGGCTGGAACTATACACCGATAACAACTATCAACTCACAGAATATTATTTTTTTGATAAAAGGACTGATGAAGTGATCAAGTTGTAATCGAAGGAAAAGATTTTTGAAATGCCCCGGACTGTCCGGGGCATTTTTTATTGATAAGGTATATTGAGAACGAAATATTTAACGTTAGTGTTTTACATTACTATCTAATACTCCAATATTTAAGATCCATGAAAAATCTAACTATTTTGATTTTATTGACATTGCTTGCAATTCATGCTTCTGCAAAACAGGATAAATATAGTTATGAAAAATTCAAATATAAAAATACTGCACAAATAGAATTAATGGGACTCGGCGCTGCCTATTCTCTTAATTATGAGCGAAATGTTGTAAACCTTGCCCATGTGAAAATCTCATTTCAGCTAGGTGCAGCCTACCTGCCACCATCAACCGGCTGGATCAATTTACATTTTCCTGTGAGTATCAATCAACTAATCTCTTTTAACCGGCATCATATAGAATTGGGCATCGCTACGATGTTTACTTTTTCTGAGGTAAGGCATGACGCACCGCTTCGGGATTATGATTTTGAGAACTTTCTCGCTGTTAAAATCGGCTATCGGTATCAAAAACCTAACGGTAGGATGCAGTACAAAATACTGTTTACGCCGGTAATTGAATATGAACACCACAACGAGTTTACCCCATGGGGTGGCATTACTATCGGATACAATTTTTGATAGATCTCATTCTATTCTAAAGAATTCGTTTCTAATCCACACATAGAAAGCTTTTATCATTAACCTTAGCAATTGCCGCATTTTGGTTGTAACTTTGCAGGCTCAATCAGGGCAATAGCCTTGGTATGAGGTGAGTTATTATGGAAAACAGCACTGATTTTTTAGAAGAAATTGCCGGTAAGGAGTACGAACACGGATTCATTACCGACATTGAGATGGATATACTGCCGCCAGGTCTCAACGAAGAAACGGTTCATTTTATTTCAAAAAAGAAAAATGAGCCTGAATGGTTGTTGGAGTGGCGTTTAAAGGCTTTTCGTGCCTTTCAGAAGATGGAATTACCTGCATGGCAGAATTTCGAAATGCCCAAAATGGACTTCCAGTCTATATCTTATTACGCAGCACCCAAACAAAAAGTAAAATACGAAAGCCTGGATCAGGTAGATCCCGAATTGCTGGAAACGTTTAAGAAACTGGGTATTCCATTGACGGAACAAAAAATGTTGACTGGCGTAGCTGTGGACGCTGTATTTGACAGTGTATCAGTAGCTACTACTTATAAAGAAGAACTTAAGAAACTGGGTATTATATTTTGCTCTTTTGGCGAAGCCGTACAGGAACACCCTGAACTGGTAAAAAAATATCTTGGTTCTGTAGTACCCCATTCGGATAATGTATTTGCGGCGTTAAATGCTGCGGTATTTTCTGATGGCTCATTTGTATATATTCCCCCTGGCGTTCGTTCTCCAATGGAGCTAAGCACTTATTTCCGTATCAACGCGGCCAATACAGGCCAGTTTGAGCGTACCCTTATTATTGCAGATAACGATGCTTATGTAAGCTACCTGGAAGGTTGTACCGCCCCCATGCGTGACGAGCATCAATTGCATGCCGCTGTGGTAGAAATTGTAGCGCTGGAAAATGCGGAAGTAAAATATTCTACCGTTCAAAACTGGTATCCTGGCGATAAAGATGGTAAAGGTGGTGTGTATAACTTTGTTACTAAACGAGGTATTTGCAAAGGGGCCAACTCACATATTTCCTGGACACAGGTAGAAACCGGTTCGGCTATTACCTGGAAATATCCAAGTGTAATATTGCAGGGCGATAATAGCTACGGCGAATTTTATAGTGTAGCTGTAGCCAAAGGCAAACAAATAGCAGATACTGGTACCAAAATGTATCATATTGGTGCCAATACCCGTAGCCGTATTATTTCCAAAGGTATCTCTGCCGGCAACGGACAGAACAGTTATCGTGGTTTGGTACAGATCGGTGCTAAAGCCAATAATGCAAGAAACTTTACCCAATGTGATTCTATGTTGATCGGTGATCGCTGTGGTGCACATACTTTTCCTTATATAGAATCCAAGAACAATACAGCAACGCTGGAGCACGAAGCCACCACTTCAAAAATAGGTGAAGATCAAATTTTCTATTTGAATGCCCGTGGTATCGATACCGAAAAAGCGGTAGAGCTTATTGTAAATGGTTTTGCCAAAGAAGTATTGAATAAACTTCCAATGGAATTTGCAGTAGAAGCACAAAAATTACTGGCCATTTCTTTGGAAGGAAGTGTGGGTTAAATAATTAGCAAATTTGATAATTAGCAAATTGTCAGAGTGGCTAAAAATTGAATGTTATACAAATAAAACAAAATCAGCTAATTTTCATATTAGCGCATTTTCAAATTAGAATGCTATCAATAAAAAATCTCCACGCCGGAGTAGAAGAAAAAGAAATATTAAAAGGTCTTAACCTTGAAGTAAAACCAGGAGAAGTACATGCTATTATGGGACCTAATGGTGCCGGTAAAAGTTCACTGGCTTCTGTACTTTCTGGTCGTCCTAATTACGAAGTAACTGAAGGTAGCGTAACCCTCGATGGTAAAAACCTGTTGGATATGTCTCCTGAAGATCGTGCACGTGAAGGCGTTTTTCTTGCTTTTCAATATCCGATAGAAATTCCGGGAGTTTCCAATATTAATTTCCTAAAAACGGCAATGAATGAAATTCGCACCTATAAAGGCCTTGAGCCTATGACTGCGAAAGAATTTCTTGCTTTATCCAAAGAAAAACAAAAGCTGGTAGAGTTCGATGCTAAACTGGTAAACCGTTCGTTGAACGAAGGTTTTTCCGGTGGTGAAAAGAAACGCAACGAGATATTTCAATTAGCTATGTTGGAACCTAAACTAGCTATACTGGATGAAACAGATTCCGGTCTGGATATTGATGCACTGCGTATTGTGTCCCGTGGTGTGAACAAATTGCGTAACGAGAAAAATGCATTCATCATCATCACCCACTACCAACGTTTGCTGGACTATATAGTTCCTGATTTCGTACACGTATTGAGCGATGGTAAGATTGTAAAAACAGGTGATAAAAACCTGGCCCTGGAACTGGAAGAGAAAGGCTACGACTGGATTAAAGAAGAAGCTGTCAACTAAGAAAATAATTGCTGATGAAATGCTTTTTTAAAGCATTAGTGAGTACTGAAAAATTTCAATAATGATAATGATCAACCAATTGGAAACGCCATTATACGAGAGCATGGTTGCCAAGTTTGAAATTGCCGCATTACAAAGTGGCAACGAAGAGCTACGTTTCTTACGCCAGGATGCATTTAATATTTTCAAGTCTTTAGGTTTCCCTTCTATCAAAAATGAAGAATGGAAATACACCAATACATTGCCATTTCTGAAAGACGATTATGAGCTGGAAGTAATCCAGACTGATCTGTCTAAAGAAGAGTTTGACAAAACAGCAAAACTGATTTCCGCACATCTTGAAGAAGTGCAAAATTCGTTGAAAGGTGAGCATAAAGGAGCATACAGATTAGTAACGGTAAATGGTAAGATCAACGAAGCACTTTCTGTTCTGCCGGACAGCAAAAACATAAGCATCCTTCCTTTTACCATTGCTGAAAATGAAGCTTCTTTTAAAAAGCATTTCGGCAAAATAGCTACACTTAAAGACAATGCATTTGTAGCGTTGAATACAGCTTTGTATAATGATGGATTGTTTATAGAAGCACCGAAAGGCGTTATATTAGACAAGCCGCTGCATATTATTAATGTATTACTGGCCGGTGCGCCTGTTTTTGTTCAACCACGTCATTTACTTATAGTCAATGCCAATGCATCATTGGAGATCATTGAAACCACTATTACCGATGATGCCAGCCATAACATTTTTGTAAATGGCGTAACGGAAATTGCTGTTGGAGAAAATGCACATTTCCATCATTATGATATTCAGACCGGCAGAAAAGGCATGCGTTTTGTACAGCGTGTAGAAGCCATTCAAGAGAAACATAGCAATTACAGCAATTATACTTTTACCTTACCCGGTACAGATTTTGTTCGCAACAATCTCGTTTTGCATCTTAACGAAGCAAACCTAGAAAGCCATTTATACGGCTTATACCTTACTGCTGGCCATCAAGTGGTAGATAACCATACAGAGGTGCATCATAAAATGCCGCATGGCGAAAGCAATCAGCTATACAAAGGTGTGTTGCTGGATCAATCCAAAGCGGTATTTAACGGTAAGATCTACGTGTATCAAGATGCGCAAAAGACCAACGCTTTCCAACAAAGTAATAATATCCTGTTTAGCGATAAGGCTACTGTCAATGCAAAACCACAGCTGGAGATATTTGCCGATGATGTGAAATGCAGCCATGGTACTACCATTGGGCAGATCAATAAAGATGCTTTATTCTATCTGCAAAGCCGCGGTATTAGTGAGGCCATGGCAAAAAACCTTATGGTAAATGCTTTTGCTTTTGACGTAACACAGAAAGTAAAAATTCCTGCATTGCGTACATACCTGGAAAGGCTGATTGCCGCTGAAATGGAGAAAGCTTAATTAACAATAATAACAGATTTTATAAACAAGAATGGCGACCAAACTGGTCGCCATTCTTGTTTATACTAATTGCAAAATGACATTCTTAATAAGCCCATTTAATATAAGTAGAACCCCAGGTAAAACCACCTCCAAAAGCAGCTAGAATAAGGTTATCACCTTTCTTCAGCTTGCTTTCCCATTCCCACAAACATAATGGAATAGTACCGCTGGTAGTATTGCCATAACGTTGTATGTTCAGCATTACTTTTTCTTCGGGCAAGCCCATACGTTCAGACGTAGCACTGATAATACGCAGATTGGCCTGATGGGGTACCAGCCAGTTTACATCATCGGCAGTAAGTCCGTTACGCTCCATGATCTCTGCAGATACGTTGGCCATATTGGTTACTGCAAATTTAAATACCGTCTGGCCTTCCTGGTAAATATAGTGTTCCTTAGCCATCACCGTTTCGATAGAAGCCGGCTTTGCAGAGCCACCAGCCTTTTGGTGCAAATGTACCCAGCCATTACCATCACTTTTTAATATTGAATCTAATATGCCATTACCTTCATCATTGGCTTCAAGGAGTACGGCTCCCGCGCCATCACCAAAAATAATACAGGTAGAACGATCCTGGTAATCTACAATAGAACTCATTTTATCAGCCCCTACTACAATCACTCTTTTGTTCCTGCCACTTTCAATAAACTGTGCTCCGGTATTTAAAGCATATAAGAATCCGCTGCAAGCCGCACTGATATCATAACTGAAAGCATTAGTAAGACCACAATTTGAAGCAATAAGATTGGCTGTAGCCGGAAACTGCATATCGGGAGTAGTAGTAGCACAGATCAGCAGATCTATGGTTGCAGGATCAATGTTTCTTTTTTGAAGAAGATCTTTAACAGCATTAGTTGCCATGTAAGATGTACCGAGGCCTTCACCTTTTAATATTCTGCGTTCCTTTATCCCTGTGCGGGCTGTAATCCACTCGTCAGTAGTATCTACTATAGTCTCTAATTCTTTATTGGATAAAATATAATCTGGCACATAGCCACCTACAGCAGTAATCGCTGCATGAATCTTTCCCATTAAAACGTTTTTAGTTGAGGAGGCAAAGGTAGTTAATTAGCTAATTTGATAATGTGCTAATTTGAAAATGTAAAATACGGTTACTCTAGAATCACGCCTTTGAAAAATGTGCTGATCAGCTAGCGACAAAATTTGTCCTTCTAGCAAATCAGCACATTAGCTAATGATCACTATGACTAAATATTCATCCCACCGCAGGCGCTTAATACCTGCCCGGTCATATAGGTGCTCATATCTGAAGCAAGGAACAATGCTACATTGGCAATTTCTTCAGGCTTACCAAAACGTTGTAATGGGATTTTTTCAAACCATTGACTTGCATCTCCATCCTTCAGGTAATGAGTCATATCTGTTTCTATAAAGCCGGGAGCAATCGCATTGCAACGCACATTACGACTACCCAGTTCTTGTGCTATGGACTTGGTAAACCCTATAATACCGGCCTTGGAAGCTGCGTAGCTGCTTTGGCCTGCATTGCCTTTCACGCCTACTATTGAGCTCATATTAATGATGCTGCCACTGCGGGCTTTCATCATAGTACGGATCACTTGTTTGGTAAGGTTAAAAACGGATTTAAGGTTGGCATGCATCACTTCATCCCATTGATCCGGAGAAACACGTAACAACAGGTTATCACGGGAAATACCTGCATTATTCACACAAATATCAATACCACCAAATTCCTTAGTCACATCTGCAGCAAGTGCCTCGGCGGAAGCAAAGTCGGCAGCATCGCTTTTATAAGCTTTGGCCTTGATACCCATACCATTCAACTTTTCTTCAAGCGCTTTTGCTTTCTCGTCGGAAGAAAGGTAAGTGAAAGCAATATTAGCCCCATGTTCAGCGAATTTTAAAACTATAGCTTCGCCTATACCACGGCTTCCACCAGTTACAAGGGCTGTTTTATTTTCTAATAATTTCATTTGCCTGATTTTATATGGTTGCAAAGGTGTGTGTTAATGATATAGATCAACAAATTCAGGTATCATTACTTTGCGCGGCTAAATTAAACTTTATGATCGAAAAATTCAACTTTGATCAGACGAAGAATAAGTACTCATTTGAATCAATGAACGGGAATAGCAAAACTTACCTTAAATAATCGTTTACCGGAAAATCAATAGGTTTTTATATTATTTTTAGCCAAAGAATAATCAATTCATCCTTGTAATCATAATAAGTGAACACAATTAATTGGTGTAAGGCTTTTTTGCAGCGAAACGTAGACTTCAAAAACAAGTATGTAACCGCATTCATACTTATGTTGTGCCTGTTTACACAGCAAGTAAACGGACAACAGTACAACCCTATAAAACTGTTTGACCTGGCAACAGGCGCTGATCTGGTTACTTATGGTGTTATAACCAAATTGGAAGAACGCTTTTTTTACCTGAATTGTTTTAATGAACGTAAAAAGAAAGCAATAATCCGGATCCCTAAATTCATTGGCCGTACAGGCTCTTATCGCTGGGAACAATATACGGTAGGCCAACAAGTTTTTGTATTTCTGAAAAAAATCAACAATGAATATGTATTGATGGGCTCCGGGGCAGAAGCGGAAATACCAGTGCTTAAAGATTCGCTGGTTGTGGATATGAATTGCTTTATGCCTAAAACAATTCAAAGCCTCGCCCCCAAAGGGCTTACTCCTGAATACCGCAAAGTACAAACCTTTGATGTAGGGAAGAAAAAAGTGTTTGGCTTACTATTCTCTCCCAGGTACCTTTATCAGTCTATTATGTCTTTCCGCGATTGTTACCAGGTGATTCTTAAAAAGCCGAACACCTATGCCAGCTTCTCGTGTTTTAATTTCTTTGATCGCTATATCCGCGAAAAAATTAATGTACAAAAGCAAAAATTCAAACTGATGAAGCTGATGTACCTTGATATGGAAGAAGCACAAAGTAAAAACTGTAAGTATTAGCATAATGGCTAAATTCAAATATCACCAATTCCTGTAATTTCAACAGGCAATATCTATCTTTGATCACAATTACTTTAAAGCAAATTTATAATAATGAATAAAAAAATTATTCCCCTGCTTGCACTTACCGCATGCACTGCTTTTGATATGATGGCGCAGTCTCTACAATATCCTGTTACCAAGAAAACGGAACAGTCGGATAATTACTTCAACCAGAAAATAAATGACCCATATCGCTGGCTGGAAAATGATACTGCAAAAGATACAGAGGCCTGGGTAAAGGAACAGAATACAGTAACCAATAGCTATCTTGATCAAATTCCTTTTCGCAAAAAAATTCACGAGCGTCTTACCGAGCTATGGAATTATCCACGTTATGCTGCTCCGCAAAAAGAAGGAGAGTGGTTTGTTTTCTTTAAGAACGATGGCCTGCAGAATCAGGCTGTAATGTATATTCAAAAAGGACTGAATGGCAAGCCGGAAGTATTACTGGATCCAAATAAGCTTTCAACCGATGGTACAGTAGCTATACAGGCTACTGCGTTTTCTAAAAACCAAAAGTTTTTTGGATATGCTGTATCGGCATCCGGTAGCGACTGGCAGGAAATTTACGTTATGGATATGGCGACCAGGAAACTATTGAATGAAAAGCTTGAATTTGTAAAATTCACGGGTATAAGCTGGGCAGGTGATGACGGTTTTTATTATAGTGGCTACGACCGGCCGAAAGATGAAAAGACCAAATTCAGCGCCAAGACCGAGTTTCAGAAAGTGTTTTACCATAAGATAGGTACGCCGCAAACTGCCGACAAGTTGATCTATGAAGATAAAGAGCATCCGCTGCGTTATGTAGGTGGTGGTCTTACAGAAGATGAACGTTTCCTGGTATTAAGTATATCTGAAGGTACAGATGGAAGCGAGATTAAAGTGAAGGATATGAAAGATAAAAGCTCAAATGGCTTTATTACTATCGTTCCCGGCTTTAAGACAAATGCTAATGTGATAGATAACATAGGCGGCAAAATATTGCTGCAAACCAACAGCGGCGCTCCAAAATATAAAGTAGTATTGCTGGACCCTCATAGTCCTGCCGAAGCCAATTGGAAAACAGTAATACCCGAGCAAAAAGAACCATTGGAAGGCGCATCAACCGGTGGCGGAAAAATATTTGCCAGCTACCTGAAAGATGCCTGCACAGAAGTAAATCAATACACACCCGATGGCAAACTGGAGCATAAACTGCAATTGCCCGGAGTAGGCACGGCTTCTGGCTTTGGTTGCAAGAAAGAAGATAACTTTTTCTTCTACACCTTTACTTCTTTCACCTATCCAGCTACCACATTTAAATATGATATTAAAACCGGCAAATCAGAACTATACAGAAAGCCTGATGTAAAATTTGATCCTGATGCATTTGAAACCAAGCAAGTATTTTACCCAAGCAAAGATGGAACCAAAGTGCCTATGTTCATTACCTATAGAAAAGGGCTGAAACTGGATGGTACTAATCCAACATTGCTGTATGCGTATGGTGGTTTTAATATCAATATTACCCCGGCATTTTCTGTAGCCAATATGGTATTTATTGAAAATGGTGGTGTGTATTGTGTAGCCAACCTTCGCGGTGGTGGCGAGTATGGCGAGGAATGGCACAAAGCAGGCATGCTGCAAAACAAGCAAAATGTATTTGACGATTTTATCAGTGCAGCAGAATACCTGATCAAAGAAAAATATACCAGTAGCGCAAAGCTTGCTATACGCGGTGGTAGCAATGGTGGCTTGCTTGTAGGTGCATGCCTTACGCAACGTCCTGACTTGTTTAAAGTAGCGATACCGCAGGTGGGTGTATTGGATATGTTGCGTTACCACAAGTTTACTGTAGGTTGGGGTTGGGCAGTAGAGTACGGTAGCAGTGATCATGAAGATCAATTTGCATACCTGATCAAATACTCACCTTTGCACAACATTAAAAAAGGGACCTGCTATCCTGCAACGCTCATTACTACAGCCGATCATGATGACCGCGTAGTGCCGGCGCACAGCTTCAAGTTTGCTGCGACGCTCCAGGAGGCACAAGGTTGTAATAACCCAACACTGATCCGTATAGATGCCAAAGCAGGCCATGGTGCCGGTAAACCTACTTCTAAAATGATAGATGAGGCGGCTGATATCTGGAGCTTTGTATTTTATAATATGGGTGTACAATTGTAAGCATCACTTCTTTATTGAAAAGCCATCGTCTGGAAAGATGATGGCTTTTTTCTTTTGGTAAAATACTAGCGAAGGAAAGGTATGATAACGCTGCTTTTAAGTGTATAAGAGATGCCAGGCTTGACCGGTATCTCTTACCACAAAATAAAGCCTTACTCCTCCAACTGATAAATCTCCGGAATATTCCTACCCAGACCATCATAATCCAATCCATAACCAACCACAAACTTATTAGGGATTTCAAAGCCAATATAATCGGCATGAACCGGATATTGCAGTGCTTCTGGTTTGGTAAGCAAAGCTGCTATTCGTATAGAAGCAGGCCCCTGATGTTCCAATTGTGGAATAAAACCATGTAAGGTTTTGCCGGTATCTATAATGTCTTCGAGAAGGATGATATGCCTTTCGTGCAGGGATTCTTCAAGACCAATAGCCGTGATCACATTACCTGTAGAAGTTGTGCCCTTGTAAGAAGCCAGTTTAATAAAAGATATTTCAGCTTCAATGGTCAGATTGCGGAACAGATCGGCAGCAAAAAGGAAAGAACCATTAAGCACCGCAAGAAATAACGGTCTTTTACCCTCATAGTCTTTACTGATCTGTAAGGCAAGCTGGGAAACCTTATCGGCTATAGTCTGTGCTGTTAAATAAGGAACAAAATTTTTATCGTGGACCTGTATCGCTGTCATTGTATAATATTAATAACCGCAAAGAAAGAACAAAGAATGGAATCTTTACTTTAAGAAAATCTTATTGAAAAAAACCTGCAAAATCTGCAGGCAATAAATTACTTCTTCCCCAACAAATCCAGCACCCCTTCATTCTTCAATACCAGGTATCCTATCCTATCTTTCGAAACCCCTTCCTTTAGCTGATATGTAAATTGATACTTACCATCGCCGGTAATATGTGTATAACAATACCGGAACCATATATTAGGCTCATCCTTCAGGTTTTCAGAAAGTTCATTAAGATGTGTGGAAAGTGCCATAAGGTTATCATTTTGTCGCAGCAAACCCTCCACCACAGCACGACTGCATTCGTAAGCATCATGTACATTAGTACCCTTAAACAGTTCGTCCATCAACACCAGGTGATATCGATTTCGACTTAACTTTTGCGCAGTAAGTTTCATACGTTGTACTTCAGCAAAGAAATAGCTTTCACCCAGGAAAATATTATCCTCCACCTGCATATTGGTAATGATGCCTTCCAGGAAACTAATCTGCATGGCTTGTGCGGGTACACCCATGCCAATATGTGCCAGCAAAGCTCCTACGCCCATAGCCCGTATCAGCGTACTTTTTCCCGACATATTGGCCCCGGTCAGAAACAGGAAATTCTTCTCCCTTGTATATTCAATATCATAAGCTACGGGCTTTTTCAATAATGGATGATAGAGCTGCTGTGCCTGATAATGCAAAGCCTCGGAAGGTAACAGTTCGGGCATCTTCCATCCATGTTCCAATGTTGCCACAGCCATGGCTTGCAGAGCGTCAAGACGGGCATAACGCTCCATCATTTGTAGTATGATATGTTTGATTTCCCTACGGCTGCGATAGCTCATATCCATCAATAGGGCCTGTGGTGCATCATCATTTATTTGTAACAACGATTGACATAATGGTAAGGCAAGCACTTCCTTAAAGGCTTCAAGTTCTTTAAGAATAACTGCTGGCGGCCGATACTGTTCCAGCTGTACCAGTTCATTGCAACCTTTTAAAAAATCGATAAGATGCGATACGGAGAAGCGGACAAAAGAATAAGCATTGCGGTTAAATACCTTTTGCATGATGGAATTGATGAATAGCCCCAGTGGGTTGGTTCTTCCGGCTACGCCATCTGCTGATTCGTAAAACTTTTCAATCATCACCATAGTACCATTCGAGACCCGTTTGGTCCAGCTATCAGGGTGGTCCATCCAGAAGCGTACAGCATCTTGTTGTTCTTTCAGCTTTTCAAATGTACTGGGAGGTGCCTGTACCTGTTTTCTTAATGCTTCGGTACCTGCCTGTGTGGTGCAACGGTTGATGAGTGTAAATACAGCATGCTCTCCTTGGAGAAAGGAAAGATCCTGTAGTGTGGTTTTATCTAATATCACAAATCTGGTTTATTAACTGATCCTGCTTTAACGAATTTCCACAGAACTTAAATTTTTATTTGAGCGATTAAGGTATTACTTTTCGGGCAAATTTCGACAATAAGCGCAATGTTTGGCATTATAGGAAACGGTAGCTGGGCTACAGCATTAGCAAAAATGCTGACAGACAATGGAAACGTAATTCACTGGTGGATGCGTAATGAAACTTCGGTGGAACACCTGCTTCGCAAACACCATAATCCGCATTATCTTACCTCGGTAACTTTCGCAGCTAATAATATATTGCCCACTACAGATCTTGCAAAAGTAGTGGCGGAATGTAACTTCCTTGTTATCTGTGTGCCTTCGGCTTATATATTGGATGTTTTAAAAGAACTTCCTGCCGATGCTTTGAAAAATAAAACAATCATTTCTGCTATTAAAGGTATTCTACCGGAACAACATGTGTTACTGAACGATTATCTTGTTACTGCCTTTGGTGTGCCTTTGCAAAATTATGTGGCCATTACCGGCCCATGTCATGCAGAAGAGGTGGCGCAGGAAAGGCTTTCCTACCTTACCTTCTCCGGCCTGGACGATGCGGTAACACAGCAAACAGCAAAAGCATTTTCTACAGATTATATTCGCACTACTTCCAATCATGACCTTTGGGGCGCGCAGTACGCTGCTGTATTGAAAAATATATACGCCGTAGGTGCAGGCCTTGCTCATGGCATTGGTTACGGCGATAATTTTTTAAGTGTTTATAATACCAATTGTTACCGGGAAATGTATCGTTTTCTGCAACTACAATTTGAGCTCGTACATCCATCCAACGAAGTGCCTGATTTTCATACCAGTGCTTACTTAGGCGATTTACTGGTTACTTGTTATTCGCCGCACAGCCGCAATCGTGCCTTTGGTACCTTATTGGGTAAAGGCTATTCTGTAAAGGCTGCTACTACCGAAATGAGTATGGTGGCAGAAGGGTATTTTGCTGTAAGAGGAATGAAGAAAATTGCGGCAGAACTGAATATAGATATGCCCATTATGCAGCACATACATACCGTATTGTGGGAGCAAAAATTACCCGCTGAGGCTTTTAAGGAAATAGAATTAATCTTGTCTTAATTACTTGCTCCGGATTAATGTGAAGTAACCCCAAACATTAGGCTGAAGGCAATAATGCAGAGCACGATCAAGGCTATTATAGTGTACATCCTGTCCTTCTCCAGCCAAAAACCGATCATGGTAAATAATACTCTGGCGACGGGTGTGGCAATAAGCACCATTACCCCAAGTTCCATAATAGCCTTGCTGTCCCCCTGCTTAAGGTTGTGGTAAAATTCAGGAAAGCGGAATATTTGGTTTTTATCAAATGTGCCATAGGCGGTCATTTCCCTACCATATTGAAATAAATATAAGACCAGGCCTGCTATCACTATAGTCATAGCAAAAATGACACCTATACGGAGCAAATTACCAATAAAGGATTGCAGGTCTTTATCTTGAAATGACTTCATGGGCGCAAAAATAAGAAATCCTTTCCCGGTATAGGAAAGGATTTATGTTTAGTATTATTCGGGCTGCAATTATTTAGCAGCAGCCAGTTCTTTTACTTTAGTATACAGAATTTCTTCACCGCCTGCCTCGTATCCGCTTTGCATGTAAGCGATCTTTCCATCTTTACCTACTATTACCGTAAAAGGAACATTCTGGAAATTCAAAGAACGTTTCAGGTCAGAGTTCGGATCCTGGAAACTTGGAAAATCCCATCCTTGAGATTTAGCATAGCTCTTAACCTGGGCTGTAGCACGACTATCATCTACTGAAACGACCATATAGTTGAAGTCGGTTTCTGCTTTCCAGGTCGGTAATTTTTCCCGTACCATTTTTATCTCTTTTTTACAAGGCACACACCAGGTAGCCCAAAAACTTATCAGGGTTACTTTGCCTTTTTCTACCGTTTGATTGAAGGGTATAGAACCACCGCTCATTTCTTTAATTGGAGTATTGGGCAGGTCCATTTGTTGTGCATCCTGTGCATTTGCCTGCATACCTAATAGTGCCAGTGCTGCTATCGCGAATATTTTTTTCATACAGAAATCGTAATTAATTTTTTTAAAAGTTTGATATCAAACCATATACACAATATGTGTCTGTTGATGCTTTGCAAATATAGGGTTTAAGGATTTCAGCAAATAAAATTTGTATAGATTAACAGAAGATTCACCATAATATAAGCACGTCATTTATTCAAAAGCTACATGATTGGATAGTTTTTCTTAATCTTTATTAAAAAAAATTACCTTAGCGAAATTTTACAGTGCATTGAATGCAAAATTCACCCATAGTTTAATACAAATGAAGAAGAATTTTTTACGCCTCGCAGTTTTATGCGCACTTAGTATAGCAGGTATGGAAAAGGCTGAGGCGCAAGGCCCCGGCACATTTTCAGGTGACCTCATGCTTAACGGCAATTTTTTCCAGCGTGATAGTGCTATCGGCGCTGATAACGACCTTTATAATAAATACCTTGGTGGTGGTGAAGGGTGGTTGAGTCTGAGATACTCCAATTATGGGTTTACGGGCTTTTTAAGAGTTGATGTATTCAGTAATTCCAACCTGAAAGATCCTTATTCAGCCATGAGCGGATTTGGTATAGGTGCATGGAGTATCAGCAAAGAAGTAAAGGGTCTTACTATTACCGGCGGTTATATTTATGACCAGATCGGAAGTGGTATCCTGTTTCGTTCTTATGAAGACAGAGGTTTGTTGATCGATAACGCATTGGCAGGTTTACATCTTAAATACAAACTGGACGAACATATTACGCTAAAGGCGTTTACCGGTCAGCAAAAAAATGTATTTGAACGCTTCAAGCCCATTATTAAAGGCTTTAATGCTGAGGCGGATTACAATGTGAGCCCAACCGTTCATATTACACCAGGTGTTGGTGTAGTGAATCGTACTTTGGATCAGGAAAGTTATTCCTCTGTATTTAATAGCGTACAATCATACGATACAGCAGACAGATTCACACCGAAGTACAACACCTATGCTTTCACTGCTTACAATACATTGTCTGCCGGCGACTTTACCTGGTATATAGAAGGTGCTTACAAAACGAAGGAAGCCATTAACTTTCCAACTGTTACCGATACCTCCATTATTTATAGCTTTAAAGACAAGCCAGGCAATATCGTTTATACTACCCTCGGTTACGCCCGTAAAGGAATTGCTGTTAACCTTACAAGTAAAAGAACAGAGAATTTTGTAATGAGAACTTCGCCCCTGGACAATGCGCCAAACAGCGGAATGGTCAACTGGCAGCCTATTGTAGCGCAAATACGCCCGCAAAGATTAATGGCACGTTATACTCCTGCTTCGCAAGATGTGGGCGAGTGGGCCGGAAATGCAAATGTATTGGTTTCACCTAACGACGACTACGATTTCAATCTGAGTTATACGCACATTAATGATCTTGACGGTCAGGAGCTTTATCGCGAGGCTTATTTTGAAGCAAACATTCGCAGTGTAAAGAATTTCCTGATCGATGTGGGGGCTCAATACATGCATTACAATCTTTACTATCAAGGTAAAGCCGGGAATACAATTGTGAAAGCGTTTACACCATTCACAGAGATTACTTATCTGATTGACAGTAAGAATTCCCTGAAATTGCAGGCACAATATATGAATACAAAAGAAGATGATGGTAGCTGGGGCTTTGTTGGCCTGGAGTATGCCATGGCTCCTAAATGGGGTGTAGCCGTATCTGATATGTATAATATCTCACCAAGCGAAACCTCAAGATTTAAAGGACAGCACTTTTACAACATATTTGTTTCCCGTACACAAGGTGCCCACCGTATATCGCTTGCTTATGTAAAACAAGTATCCGGTATCAATTGCGCCGGGGGGGTATGCCGTTACGAGCCTGCCTTTAGTGGGGTTAAATTGAGTATTACATCAAGTTTCTAACATAAAAAGGAAATTTAAAAGCCCCGGTTAAATATTTAACCGGGGCTTTTTTACGTTGATACAATAAATAAACCGTTGTAAACGATTTAACCTGATGTAGCTTTGATAGTCTAAACACAAAATAATACTGCAATGAAAAGAATACTGGTGCTGGTACTGACACTATTGCTGTCGATACCAGCAATATACGCTCAAAAGAGTAACAGAAGCACAATGAGGATACGCCTGAGCGACGGCAGCCCTATGCTTGTTACCATTAATGGCCGCGACTTTAAAAAAATAGGACGAAGCATAACCATCGGAGATATTCCCCGAAAAAGGCAATACATGCAGGTTTACAAGTACAGAGCTTATGCTGATGGCAAGGGTGGTAAAGCTGAACTGGTTTACAGCGGCAATATCAAAATACAAAAAGGATATACATACGATTGCATTGTGGATCTCGGTACCCGTAAATTCAGGATGAAAGAAGTCGCATCCCTTCAACCACTACCTCAACTGCCAGCCTTTGACCGCAACCGCAGCAGGACACTGGAGGAAAGCAACGAAATGCAATCCGGTGAAACTACAAACGATGACGTGGTTATGGACCTGCCGCCAGATCATACTGTGAGTACCCGTCTGCAGCCGCTAAAAAATGCAATGGATAGGGTTGAGGCAGATAGCAAAAAACTTGCCGAAGCAAAGAAATTTATCAATAGTAATAGTGTATCATCCGAAGAGGTAAAGAGTATTGCAGGCTGGATATTTTTTGATGATAACAGGCTGTTATTTGTGAAAGCCGCTTACCCTAAAGTGAGCGATAAAAATAATTTCGCTACCGTTGGTGAAGTATTTACCCTGGAGGAAAGTCAAAAAGCATTTGACGATTTTTTGAAAAGTAATTAGCATCCCTTAAGCTTGGTTCCTTGAGCACACGTCCGATTTTTTATTAAAAACAAAAGCTGCGAAACACCTGGTTCCGCAGCTTTTGTTTTATGTTCTATTATAAAACCAAGTCTCTATTCGAAATGATAATCCAACAGAGAATCGGTGTATTGCTTGGAATAGAAGGAGCTGATGTGGATGTCGTAATCAGCTTTGATAATACCTATGCCTTTTTTGAACCAGGCTTTTGCTGTACCACAATTTGTATAAATGGGTGACAGTACCGGCTTTGCTTTCAGTTTATTATTGAGTTCGAGTACATCGGTATAAGTATGACCATTAATGACCATGGTTTGACCTACACCGGTTATTTCACCTTCGGCCAGGAGGTTAAAGGACATGCCTGAATAGGATATATCGCCGGTATTACTCCAGGTGTCGCCCAACACAGCATTATCTTTATTTACCACTACGTTCATATAATTAGTGGCGCTACCATCGAGATCTACCAGCATCAGGAATTTATCGCCGTTCTTGCCGAAATATTCGGGTTTGAAGTATTGGGTTGCGGTATCAGTATTCTCGTAATAGTTATATACTTTGCCTTCTTTGAGGGAATCTTTGCCGGTAGCTACCCTTCGGGTTATAGTGCCATCATTTGATCCGTATAGCCACCAGGAGCCGGCCTTTGTAGGCATATATTCGGATACGGTATTGTTGTTATCATCCAGTTTCTCGTTATCACCTTTCTTACAGGAATACAAAAGAACAGCCGAGGCTGCCACTACAGCTAAAATGTTTTTCATGCTTTGTATTAAAAATAATGCTCAGAATAGTAAGGAAACAAATATAAGCTTTCTTAATTAAAAGCAATAGCCAGGATTCTTAATGGCTGTTGGCAAACTGTAAAGATGTCAGACTGCAGGCTTAGCTGCTAACTTATCTTCAGAAATTTCCAGTAATTGCTTGTTGGTTTGCAGTAGGATGGGATGTACAAAATCGGGGGAAATCTCGGCAAGCGGCGCCAGCACAAAGTTACGTTGCTGCATTAAGGGGTGGGGAATAGCCAGTTGAGGAAGATCGAGGATGATGTTGTCAAAGTAAATGATATCAATATCGATAGCCCTTACGCCCCATTTTTGCTGGCGCACCCGGCCAAGTTTATTTTCTATCTTGTGAATAACGGAGAGCAGCTCTGTAGGGTTCAGTTTGGTTTGTAGCAATAAAGCCTGGTTGAGGTGAGCTGGCAATCCTTCTATGCCCCAGGCCTCTGTTTCGTACATAGCGGAGGCTTTGACTATAGTGCCGGCATGCAGTTCCAGTTCGGCTATACTTTGCTCTAATTGTTCTTTACGGTTACCCTGATTACTTCCGGTAAGCAGATAGACGGAATGCATATACTCTATAAAAAATTAAAATTGCGGAACTACTTTACGAGGGTATTTTACATCCAACTCTGCTATCATAGCATCGGATTGTCCCTCAAGATGTAGCATAAAAAGCTTTGCACAGGCCTTGGCATCAGACAAAGCGTTATGATGTTTCAGCTCGATACCATATTCCTCGCAAAGCAAAGCGAGATTACGTTTGAAGATCTTAACGGTACAGTGATTATGATATTTTGGTTTGGATAAACGATAGAAATCAAGTGTCTGATCAAGGCAGGCGCAATCGAAAGATGCATTGTGGGCTACTACATGCTGACCTGTAATATATGGCTCAACCTGATGCCATACTGCATCAAAGTATGGAGCGTTTGCAGTGTCTTTACGCGTAAGGCCATGAACCCTTGAATTACCCCAATGATATTCATTACCCGGAGGTTGCACTAATAATTCCAGCTCTTTCACAATTACTCCCGCCTCAACCCTCACCAGGCCAACCTGGCAAATACTCCACATTTTGCCATGGGCAGTTTCAAAATCTATTGCAGTAAAATTGGCGAAGGAGGAAAACCCGTTCACTTCCATAAGTTTATTATTTCTTTTTGTACACAGGCACGGTAGAGCAAGGCTCTCCATACATCAAACTCTTCACTACGGGTCTCAACTTGCTGGTTATAGCGACGTAAGCACCTTCTGGCATTACTTTATCGCCACATCCTTTAATTACTATTCTCTTATCCTCATATTCAGCAATATTCAAAGCTTCAATGTTTTTTAATATGAGCTGCGCTGTTAATTCAGCAGCCGTACCGGTAAAAACAAAAGAAGCTATGGGAGATAATGCAGCTGAAATAAGCATATATGCCCACATAGGTATAATAGCATCTGCAGTGCAGGTTACGGCCACTTGTTTATCACGGTATTGTTCCCAATCGTGTTCTGCAAGGGCAAGCCGGAAATCTTTTTCCCGGAGTATCATTTCCCTGAACAGAAAGGGTTTAATATCAAATACAACGATATTATTTTCTTCCGGAATAAATTGTTCGAGGCTTATAGTTATGATACCGCTCTCCGCTACTTTGTTCACTAATACTTCTTCCATGATATTTCCTTTCTAATTAATAGATCAGGCCACAAAATTAAGCATTAATGATGAGGGAAAAACAGTGAAATCCGGCTATTATCAAAAGCTATTTCTTTTTAATGAGCGAAGTGAGCGGGTGTTTAAGATTGCTGTAACCCATCATATCCACCTTAATGCTACCTACCAGTATAGGGCTATCGATCCGGAGCGGAATATGATTGTTATCGTCGCTTACCCATACCTTCATGTCTTCACCACCTTTAAATATGGTTCCTTTTATGAGTAGAGGTGTGATTTTTATAGCATTAAAAGTGCCGTACTTTGTTTTGATCTTTTCTTTGCCTACGTAGCGGATATACAGGTTGTACACCTGGTCGTCGAGGAACATGCTAAAGGGTATTTTAGCCCCAGGCTTATATTTGCTGTAGTCAATATTGCGGGCGTAATAAATGGCTGAAAGCACGTCCTGCACACATTCCGGCACATCAAAGGCATTTTTGCCGGAATAGGCCTTTTTCTTTGCCTGGTCAAATACTACGTAGTTGGTAAATTTATATCCGCCCTCATTAACATTCCGGATAAATTTCTGCGGCAGCAAGGTTTCGGTATCCAGGAAGGTTTCATACTTGTCCCTCACTTTAAATATCCAATCGTAAGATTTGTAGGTTTGTCCGTCCCCTATAATATGAAATACGGAATGGCCATTGAGCGTTTCTTGTCGGGTGGTAAAATTTGCTTCACCAGCTGCAACCCAAAGGGCACTCAAATTATAATAAACTCTGAAATTCAACTTTTCCCCTGCCTGAATACATTTATTTTCTGTCGCGCAAAAGCCATTTTGTGCTTGTGCAGAAAAAAAAAGGCACCCTGCAATTAAAACCAGAAAAGCACTGCGTATAATATTCATGTTTTTGAGACAATCGGAGAAAAGAATAGTTTAAGCAGGCTTAAGAAGAGGGGGCTTTAATGCTTTTTAACTTTTGGTATTTTACCCTTGCGGTTTGCACATAAGTGCTGCCGGGATATTCTGTAATCAGCATTTCGTAATATTGAATAGCCTTGGCTTTATCTTTAATACGCTCCTCGTATAAAACAGCCAGTTTAAAGGCTGCATCGTCGCCCAGCACATCTTTACCGTAATCTTTCAATATCTTTTCGAGATAGGCTATAGCATCTGAATTACGGCCTTCTTCTGTAGCAATATTGGCTCTAAGCATATAAATATCATCCAGTAATGCGCTTTGCGGAAATGCAACAGCTATGCTGTCCAATAATTTGTCTGATGCTGCTGTCTTGTTTTGAAACAACAAAAGATCAGCGTAAGCAAAACGAAGCAATGGCGTAAGATTACTATCTGCAGGAATATTCTCTGTGATCAATACAGAAAGATACAGGGCATCATTAGCAATCAGCTCCGTGGTAGAAGCTTTTAAAACAGAGAGCTGGGTTTGTGCCCATTTAAAATCGCCACGATAGTAGGCCAGCTTTGCATTCCTAAACCTGGCTTCTTCGCCCAAAAGGTCTTCTTTAAATGCTTTGTCTACCTGGGAATAAATAAGTGTGGCATCCCAGACTTTATCTTTCAGCAAATAATAATCGCCCAGATCCAGTTTGCTTTCGCCAACAAATTCGCGCCGGGCATTGGGGGCATTTATAGTTTGCTCCAGCAATACGATAGCAGTATCCACATTGCCTGCATAACGTGCCTGAACCATGGCGTAATCACGAACCATTTGGGATGCATTGTACTGTGGATATTCGCCAAGAAAGACTTTATATTCTTTCAATAATTCAGCCAGTATTTTTTGGTCTACAGGACGTTTCTCTTCCAACTGGCTTAATAATACCTGGATTTTTCCATCCCAGGCCTGCTCATACATCGGTCCTGAAGATCCTTTATCCATCACATATTTATACCCTTTCAGTGCAATGGCATATTGGCCATCTTTGGCCACACCTTTGCTGAAATTGACTACACGTTCGCCTTCTTCTTTTAATTTTTTATCTAATGCTACTATCTGCTGCCACGCTCCTTCATAATCCCCTTTTTGCACATACATCCAGGTTAGTAATTCTATCCAGTAAGGATTATCAGGCTGGGCTGTAATTCTCTTGGATATCTGCTTTTGGGTGATGGCCATTTTTTTATCATCACCATCAACCACCTGCAACAACGAGCTTTTAATATCATCTATAGTATTAGGTTGCGTAGCTAACACATCCATCATGGCATTTACAGCTTGTTCCGTATTCCCTGTTTTACCATACAGCAAAGCAAGCTCTGCAGCGTATAAATATGGGTTTTGCATCATTACACGGGCACGCTCATAAGTCTTTACAGCATATTCTGTGTTCTCTATTTTGGAAAAAGCGTCTGCCAGTTGCCTGGTACGAAAATCTTCTCCACTTATTTTTGCTAATGCCTGCTCGTATTGTTCTTCAGCCTTTTTCTTTTTTCCTGCTGCTTCAAAAACTTTACCCATATCGACCAGCATTACCGGATCATCACGCCTTATCTTGGACATATAGGTTACCAGCTCTTCTGCAGGTTCGTATTGAGCTGCCAGCATTAATGCATCCAGGTACTCGTCATAAACACTTTTATCAAAAGGCGCCTGATCGTATACCTGTTTGAATATAGGCAATGCTTTGTCGTATTCCTTATTCTGCATGTATTGTCTTGCCAGTGCTATATTTTTAGAAGCTTCCTGTGCTGAAATGGGAGTATTATACCCTATCATCAACAATGCCAGAACAACTATCCTAATCCATATTTTAAAATGCTTTAATTGCATTGCCATATTCTTTAATCTTCTACCAGAATTCAATAAACTTTATTCTTTGCTAAAGTACGAATAATATAAGGGACTCCTTTGCCAGGTTAAACGAAAAAACCTCCGGATGTATTATCCGGAGGTTTCAAAAGGTAAAAATTGTTTATTAATATTCTGTGTTAGTAGGATCCCAATTTGTCCAGTTTGCAGTCCAATTTGTAGTACCGATAGCACCACGGAAAGTTACTGTAGTAAAGAAAGCGTTCATTCCACTAAAATCAGCACCGGCCAATGCGACAGATCCTGATTTTGGCATTACATTAGGCGCAACTTTTTCGGTGTACCAGCTAAATGGTTTTTCAAGACCTACTGCATCCATATCTGCAGGAATTACAACACCTTCGCTTAGCGCTTTAGTTTCCATAGCTGCTGCATCGAAAGAAGCCTGATCAGATTTAAAGTTAGCGGTTACAGCACGCAGAATGTTATTTTTGAATTCAGAAGTACCATTTTGATAGCTGGAAACAGTTCCTGCAGACTCCAAAGAAAAACCACCTTTTTGATGACCGATTAAGATTGAATTACGTAAAACAAAGTTTACGTTACGACGCCAGCGGTTAGCCAGGTTATGGTTAGCTTGTGTATTAGCAGCACCATTTGGTCCTATGAACGTAAAGTTAGATAACTGAGGCTTAGTATTAGGTGTAGCTGTTGAACCATCTGCATCATTATCGGCTTCAATACCATTAGAAGCATCACCAGGATCAGCAAATTGTGGGTGTTTTATTGAAATACCATATTGTATTTTTCCAGAGTAACCGAAATCGAAATCGAAATCATCATCAGAGCAAGCATAAGCGATCAGATTTTTACAATTTACGGTACCTCCGAAAAATTCGTAAGCATCATCATTAGCATAAGAAACCATTATGTTTTCTATAATTGTTCCGCTACCAACACCACCAAAAGTTAATCCGTTGATTTCCGAATTTGGTTGAGCCGCAATACCTGCATACTCAATACGCACATATCTCATAGTACCTGAATTATCTGCATCATTAGTGCCACCATATTGACGTGCAACACCACCTTCAATAGTAGGACGAGGATTCGTTCCACGATTTGTAGTAGCGTTACCCAAAAGAATGATACCACCCCAATCACCTGGACGACGTTGGCCTTTAGGTTGACCTGATGTGAACACGATAGGAGCAGCTGCAGTGCCTTCAGCCATTAACTGGCCACCGGTTTCTACAATCAGTGCACCTTTTTCAATAATGTCACTCTTAATGACTGTTCCTGCAGGAATAATCAATTTGGCACCAGACTTTACATATACATACCCTTTAAGGGTCCATGCTTTATCGTTAGTAAGTGTTTTATCAGCAGAAATTTCTCCCGTAAGAACGTGATCTTCAGTAATAGGACCAGGGGTATCATCCTTATCATCACCGCAAGATGATATACTAATTGCAAATAACCCTGCACATGCTAAATAGAGTAGCTTTTTCATTTTTCTATTTGTTGTTTTTATTTTGCGCAAAAATACCGGGGCACTATTACGGAAATATTAAGCACAGATTAAGTAACTGTTAAGTGTTTTGGGTTTGAAATCATAAATACAAGAAAAAGACTTGCTTATACAGCAAGTCTTTTTCTTGTAGAAGGGTTGTGTACTAGTACTTAAAGTTATATGTAAATGATAATGTGAACGTTGTTCCCCGCACATAGTTACGGAAGATAGCGTCATTGGCCAGGCTCAGGGATTTATCTCCCGGATCGTAAGTTCTTTTATCATTTACATTCTGATAGAAGAGATAGGGTTGATTGAGTATATCGCTGATGGTAAGTTTAACTTCTCCATTTTTCTTAAACACCGTTTTGCTCAACTGCAGGTCCAGAATGTCACGTCCTCTTTCATACACGTCAAATCTTGTTTTATTACCCACAAAAGTTAAACGCTCTCCGATACGGTTATACAACAAAGTTGCACCAAAGCCAGTTTCAGGGCTAGAATACTGAAGGGAAGCATTGATGATATAAGGTGATTGCCCCTGCAATGGTCTATCTTTCACACTATCAAGATTGCTCAGATTTACATTGGAATAAATGTAAGATAGGTTTGTGGCTATTGTAAGATTATCCCAAAGCCTTGCATCACCAATAAAAGAAAGCTTCTTTCTTAATTCTACTTCAATACCTGCAGCTGTAGCAGCCTTGGAGTTTATATAGGTTATAAAGTCAGACTCATTGGAAGCCGGGTCAAGAGAAGCTTCAATAGGAGTATTGAAATGCTTGAAGAAAACAGTTGCTGATATTGCTTCACCTGCACTTGGATAAGTTTCAAATCTTAAATCTGCATTGGTTATATTGCCCCTTTTCAGATCCGGGTTTCCGGTAATATTAAAGTTGTTTTCAAAGTCGAAAAAGCTAAAAGGTACAATCTCCCAAAACTCAGGACGGGAAACAGTACGGGATCCGGACAACCTAAGGTTAGATTTATCATTGAGATTATAAACAAGGTTTAATGAAGGTAAGATATCCAGGTAGCTATCTTTCTTCTCATAAGCAACTGCAGATTGATTTCTTGTATTTATCTTTTGCGTGTATTGTTCCAATCTTGCTCCCCATATCAAACGAACCTTATCCGATAACTTATTGTCTAGCATGAGATATCCGGCATTCAGCAAGCCACTTACTTTATAAGCATCTGTAGGGTTGGTAAATTCACTAAGCACAAAACCATTCATACCCATATTTCCTGTATTCAGGATTGAATCAGGTCCATATGTATTTTTTGCTTCATCAAATGTAGATGGGTCTGCACTTTGGTAGTTGAATATCCTGGATTTGAAGTCACGATTGCGGCTTAAAACAGTATATCCTGCTTTTAATGTCTGCTTCTGATCAAACATTTCAAAAGGCAAAGCATAAGAAAGAGAGCCACCGTAGTTATTATCCTTCATGGTAGAGAAAAATCTACGGCTGTTTCTGTCTGTTAAACTATATGGCGTATTATCAAAAGTTTCCCAGGTTTTGTTTGTATTATTATACTCTGCATAACGTTGATAAAACAATGTTCTCAAATCATTCTGTGTAGTTGTAAGATTAGAATAATTAAGGTTCCAGGTCAGTTTGCTCTTACGTTTTCCCAAAGCATGTTCACCTTCTAACTGGCCATTATATAATCCTCTCACCAATGGTACTGATGAATATAATTTTTGTTGCTGACTGTTACTTACACTAAATCCATCGCGGGTATAGTAAACCTCGTCAAAAATTCTGTTGTAAATATTTTTGAAGCTTATTTTTGATTTGTCGGTTATGTAAGTAAAGTTTGCCAAAGCTCCTACGTTTACTGAATATTGATAACGGTCATCTATATAATCGCCCTTTAAATCTGCTGCCCTGTCAACCGAAGCACGTTGTGCATCCATATTCACATACTGCCCTTTGCGGTAATTTGCAGCAAGGATGCTTCCGAGCTTATGTCCATTTTTGAATCTTTTAGTAGACCCCCAGGACAGTTGATAGGTTTGTATCGGAGCTGCAGTAGAGGTAACCTGTTTCATGCTGTTTGGCAACTCTTTGGTTGCATTGATACGGTTGGCTAACGTTTGTCCCTTGTAATAAGTATAATTATCACCGAATGAAGGTGTCAATTTTCTGTCAGAACTTTCAAATCCAAGCCAATCAGTACTTCCTCTTTCTGTAGATTTGAAATCTTTGAAAGTTGATTCAGTATTGTACCCCAAGCTAATACCAAAATTCAAAAAGTTTTCTTCAGGCGCATCTTTGGTTAGTACCTGGATAACACCACCAGCAAAATCGCCAGGCAGTTCGGGAGTAGCTGTTTTATGAATAACAAGATTGTCAATCAGATTGGAAGGTATGATATCGAATGAAAAAGCCTTTCTGTTAGGCTCTGTAGTGGGCATCATGGTATTATTGATCAATGCCGAATTGTAACGGTCACTCAAACCACGGACAATTACGAATTTACCATCTTGTATACTGGCTCCGCTTACGCGCTTCAGCACCTCACCTGTATTTCTATCAGGAGATCGTTTGATCAGATCCGCAGAGATACCACTGGATACTGATGCGGCATTCTTTTGCATGGTAAATAGTGCATTGACAGATTCTTTTTTCAAAGTACTCTGAATCACAACTTCATCGAGTTCGGTATTTTTGCGCTCGTCCATGGTAACAGCAACATTCGTTGTCCTATTATCAGTTACCAGGATATCTGCAATTTTTTTTGGTTGATACCCTACGTATTTAATTTCTACTTCATAAGTTCCGGGCTGTGCTTCAAAAGAAAAATTGCCGTCTATGTCGGTAAGGGTTCCGGCTTTGGGAACTTCTCCTCCTTTTTCAAAAAGGGATATGGACACCCCGATCAATGCTTCTGAAGAAGAACCATCAGTAACAGTACCGGCGACCTTGCCTTGGGCAAATGCCTGTGAACCAATCAGTAAACAGAGCAACAATGATAATAAATTACGCATAACAATAAAGTATAGAATTTGAGTGCAAAAGTCTAAATCTAATGTTACCAATTCATTAGTTGAATGTTACCTGTGAGTGAACTTAATGTTACGCCAATATTAACAACACCATTTTTCTCAACGTTACCAAATTATTAAGGATTGCCGAATGCTATTATTTCCAATACCTTAAAAGTAATTTTGCGGCGAAATTATTCAACTAATATTAAATACATCATGGGTTTAAATTCCATTATTAAAGCGTTTCTTCCTAAAGACAAGGTTTTCTATAGCATTTTTGAACAAATAGGCACTAATCTTAAAGAAATGGGTGCTGCCTTCCGGGCCGCTATTGAGGAAACAGATGTAACCAAAAGAACCCAGATGCTACGCGCATTGGAAGATGGTGAACATAAAAATGATGAATTTACCCACAAGATATTTGTTGAGTTAGGTCAAAACTTCATTACGCCGTTTGATCGTGAGGATATTCACTACCTGGCAACATCCCTTGACGATGTTGCCGATTTCATTTATGCTTCTTCCAAAAAGATGGTGAACTACCAGGTAAGGGAGATCGATGTATTTATGAAAGACATGGTTATTGTGATCCAAAACTCAATCGGTGCCCTGGACAGAGCCTTACACGAGTTGCGTAACATGAAAAACCTGCGTGCCATTACAGAGGCCTGCGTATTGATAAACAGTCTTGAAAACCAGGCGGATGATTTGCTGGACAACGCTATCATTAAGCTTTTTGCTTCAAGCATTGATGCTATTGAATTGGTAAAGCTTAAAGACATCTACCAGGATATGGAGATCATTACGGACAAATGCGAAGATGCAGCAAACGTAATTGAATCCATCATTATTAAATACGCTTAATTCAAAAGCTGTACCCATACACTATTCAGCCTGAATGAAAGATGCTGTAGTAACTGTATATGTACATTAGCTAATAGTTCCGTTATCTTATGACTTTACTTATTATCATTATCATACTGGCACTTATATTCGACTACATTAATGGTTTTCATGATGCAGCCAATTCCATTGCCACGATAGTATCTACCAAGGTACTTACGCCTTTTCAGGCAGTATTATGGGCGGCACTATTCAACTTTGTCGCTTTCTTTATATTTAAAGATCATGGTGTGGCCAATACCATTGCCAAAACGGTAAAAGATGGTCATGATGCTGCGGGCATAGCCTATATTACATTGCCTGTAATTTGCGCCGGGCTTCTTGCCGCAATTGCCTGGAACCTTATTACCTGGTGGTTTGGTATTCCCTCCAGTTCTTCCCATACGCTTATTGGTGGGTTTGCCGGGGCTGCTATTGCACACGCCGGGTTCGCAGCCATTGAATTGGGTACTATTGCCAAGATCGCCAGCTTCATTTTCCTGGCACCATTGATCGGTATGCTTATGGCATTTATTATTTCAGTCTGGTTCCTGAACTCTTTCCGGAAAAGCTTTCTGCCCAAGCTGATATCCTTTGCGGTTATTTTTGGAGCCATTATTATGCTATCTAATTGTATTGAAACCAATACCTCAAAGATATTAGGCGCAAAGAAAATTGAGAAAGCAGAACAAGGTATTGTAATAGGTGAAGTAGTAAATAAAACCCCTGCACAAATGATGGGGTTAAAGAAAGAAGATGTAGTATTAAAAGTTGACGAAACGCCGGTTAAAGATAACAAGACATTCAGCTCTGCTCTCAAGGCACATGAAAAAGGTGAGGTAATCGCCTTTACCGTGTTAAGAAAGGGCGGGACCAAATTGCTTGAAACTACTTATCAGCCTCGTTTTGCTTCCCAGTTTGTAAACACAATAGTTTATGGTGAGAATGTAAAATGGCTTTTGATTGCGTTTATCCTGATCGCCATGTCAATATTCTCTTTATTCTTCAGCAGTCTTAACTATGCACAAAGTGAGCGTTGGTTTAAAAGGATGCAGCTGGTTTCTTCTGCAGCGTTCAGTATAGGTCATGGTGGTAACGATTCGCAAAAGGTAATGGGTATTATTACCGTTGCGCTTATAGCCGGGGGACAGATTACTAACTTTGAGCAAATGCCTAACTGGGTGCCATTATCCTGCTATACGGTTATTGCATTAGGAACGATGAGTGGTGGTTGGAAGATTATTAAAACAATGGGTACCCGTATTACTAAAGTAACACCGTTTGAAGGTGTTGCCGCTGAAACTGCCGGAGCGCTTACTTTGTTTATTACTGAAATGTTGAAGATACCCGTGAGTACTACACATACCATTACCGGTTCCATTATAGGTGTTGGTGCTACTAAAAGACTTTCAGCGGTGCGTTGGGGTGTTACCATTAACCTGTTGTGGGCATGGATAATAACTATTCCAATCAGTGCGCTTATGGCTGCAATTGTTTATTGGATATTCAGATTAACAGGTCTTGGCGATTAATAATTGTTCCAATATATTTTAAAGATAAGGGCAGCTTGTACAAGCTGCCCTTATCTTTTGCTTCGTAGAAATGTGCAATTGCGCGTCTCTACAGACGTTTATTAGTAATAGCAGCTTTATCTGCGTTTCATTTCGTGTGCTTCCTGTTCCAGATGCAATACTTCTGCTTTCAAACCATATTTATCTTGCAGATGTAGTGCCAGTGCTTCTGCTGCAAATACAGACCGATGCTGACCACCAGTGCATCCGAATGAAACGGTAAGATGGTCGAAACCTCTGCGGATATAATCGTCTACAGAAATATCAACTGTTGCAAATACGCTTTCCAGGAATTGAGGCATCAGGGTTTTTGTCTGCAAAAACTCTTTTACAGCAACGTCTTTGCCTGTTATGGTTTTATACTCTTCAAAGCGTCCGGGATTCAGTATTCCTCTGCAATCAAAAACAAAACCGCCACCATGTCCGGTTACATCTTCCGGCATACCTTTCTTAAAGGAGAAACTATAAATATTTACTTTCAGTTTTGATGCTGCAATAAGCTCTTCATCCAATCCGTCAAACTGCTCCGTAATCTCTGGCTTTACAATCTGCTCCAACACCTGTCGCAATTCGCTGTAAGCCGGAATGTGTCCATATGTTTCCAGGAAAGATTTCAGTTGCTGCAGTGCAGGCTTTATACTTTTAATAAAGTGTGGCTTGCGTTCGAGTAAGCCTCGAAACCCATATGCACCAAGGGTTTGCAAAATGCGAAGCAATACACATTCCAGGTATATCTTCCTGAATTCCATCTCATGGAAATTAGGTGTTTCGGGTAATGTTTTCAGTGCATCGAAATAATAATTAACCAGTTCATTTTTCCAATCGTTAGGCAACTGTGCCCTTGCTTGCCATAAAAGCGATGCAAGATCATATTGAGGCATACCCTGCATGCCACCCTGGTAATCTATAAAGTAAACCTCATTGTTCAACACCTGGATATTGCGGCTCTGAAAATCGCGATACATAAAGGTTTGCGGACGCGCTGAAGACAAACTGCGGCTCCATTCTTCCAGTTCTTCCAGCAACGCAGGCTTATTGTAATGTATCTTTAACAGGTCAGCAAAGTAATATTTGAAATACAATAAATCGGAAAGTACCTGCTTACGGTCAAAAGCATTGGCAGCAAAACAAAGAGAGTAATCGATTTCCTTTCCGGCTTCCCAATGAAAGCGCACCAGGTTGTCAATGCTTTTCTTAAAAAGGTCTTTTACTCTTGGTGTAAAACCTTCCTGTCCTAAAATATCGAAGAGGGAAGTATCACCTAAATCCTGCAACAGGTAATATTGTTTATCCCGGCTCTTGGCCAGTATTTCAGGCACAGGCATTTTGTGTTTTGCAAATACCTGGCTAAAATAAAAGAAGGTGTTATTTTCTTTTTTATCCGGATTAAAAGCACCTACAGCGGAATGCTGCTCGTTGCTCATGCGTAAGTACCTTCTGTCGGAACCCGAAGGTGGTAGTAAAGTAATATGTTGTGGCTTATCGCCAAAATGTTTAGTAAAAAGATCAATCAGTGTGGTCGTAAAATCAGCTTTTGGCACGAAAAATAATTTATTGGTTTTTAGGATAATCAAAAAATAAAGGAACGTGCTTTGTATTAGCATAGTCGCTCCAGTGTGTTGCGTTAAAGGTAAGTCCTACGATTCCGCAGGTAGGCATATCCTCCAGGATCAAGGCCGGAATGGCATAATGGGCAAACAGGGATATACCGGGATTATGTGCCACGATAAAAACGGTCTTTATATCATCTGCAATATCTCCTGCTGTAATTATTTCTTCAAAAACTTCAGCAGGGCAATGATAAAGTTTTTCGACCCACCGGATCTGTTCAGGATCGTAACCTACTTCAGCTGCTATCAACTTTGCAGTGCTGGCTGCACGTACTGCAGGACTGGAAATAATAAGATCAGGAATGATATTATGCTTTTCCCTGAGCCTTCTGCCCATCTCGTGAGCATCTTTTTTTCCTCTCTGATTTAGCGGACGGTCATAATCTTTCAGACTCATTGAGCCCCAATCAGATTTGGCGTGTCGGATTAATATCAATGTTCTTTCCATCTCCGAAAAGTTGGCTAAAGGGTTATTAATTAAGGCTCAGGATTAAAATACTTAAGCTGTAATTTTTCACCGTCAAAAACGGCGTAGCTATTAAATGTAATCCAGTCCCCGAGGTTTAGATATAAACTATCTGGTGTCAATTCATAAGTAAGCGCAAGGTGCCTGTGGCCAAAAATAAAATAATCGTAATGTTTCTCTTTCAATTTGTCTTTGCTATATAATATCAGCCACTCGCGCTCTTCACCCAAAAATTCTTTTTCTGCTTGTATATGTTTCGGCCCTTTTCTGCTGAAATAATTGGCAACACCTACGCCTGTGTCCGGATGCAGCCTGCGATACAGCCATTGAGCCATAGGGTTACGCAATACACCTTTCAAAAATTTGTAACCATGATCTCCAGGCCCCAGCCCATCGCCATGTGCTATGAGGAACCGCTTTCCATTCACTTCAATTTCGAGTGGCTTATGATGCACCGGGATATTCAATTCTTCTTCAAAATAACCATACATCCACAGGTCATGATTGCCGGTAAAGGCTTCGATACGAATACCACTGTCACTTAACTCTGCAAGCTTTCCCAGAAAGCGGGTGTAGCCCTTTGGGATCACATTTTTATATTCAAACCACACATCAAATATATCGCCAACAAGATACAGACATGCTGCATCCTGACGAATAATATCAAGCCATCGGCACAGCAACAGTTCGCGCTGTCTGCTCGTAGCTTTATCCGGAATACCTAGATGAAAATCGGAAGCGAAGTATATTTTTTTACCCGACGGTAATTGCATTATTAAAGGTGACAATATGAAAAAATACGCTTGCAAAAATACAGAAGTTAAATGGAATGGGGGAGATAAACCATAAATCGGCCAGATAACTAATTATAGATGCGTAGTATTTAGAAAGAAGAAAAACATTTTATAGTAAGATAAAATTGCCTGTAACAACGTATCACACTAATTGTTGATTCTTTTTAACCAGGTCACCACTGTATTGGTATTGCCTTGCGCAACTGCAGTCAGATTACCATTCATCTCATTACCATCTGCAGATAATTGCAGATTATATGTTATCATGGCAGCATTAAGTATGTTCGCATTCATTTCTACACTATTATTTTCTATATAACCGCTTCCGGTGCCGGTTTGCTCATTATTGTGGAATATTTGCACAGTCAGTTTGTTTCCCGATTATTGCAGATTAACAATA
>JBAZWL010000009.1:0-151586 GCA_041660405.1 Taibaiella sp.
GCTTAAGGAATCGCACAGTTTGCTGAACGAGTATGACAGGTTACACCTTGCAGAGCTCGCTATTAAAAACAATAATAAATTCAGGGTAAGTAACGTAGAATTTCATCTTCCAAAACCGTCCTACACTATTGATACACTGACCTATCTCAGCGAAAAATTTCCTTTGGAAAAATTCAGCGTGATTATGGGTAGCGACAGTTATCAAAACCTTTCCCGTTGGAAGAATTACACTAAAATCCTGGAATTCTATAAGATCATTATTTTTGAACGACCAGGTTTCATCGTAGATAAAGAAGGTCTTCATAAAAATGTGTCTGTACTTAAAGCACCACTTTTAGAAATATCTTCCACACATATTCGCACACAGATCCGCGAAAACAAATCGATCCGTTACCTGGTGCCTGATGAGGTATTGGAATGCATTGCGGATAATCAATACTATAAGAAATGATTTCCTGTAAAAGCTTTATTTTTGTGTAAAAGGAGAATCATGCTTAAGCTACTAGATAAAGAAATTCTGTCCATGCTTCCATTACTACAAACGGAGGAAAAAGAATCCTTGCTTAGTGTAATTAAGGCATTTGTAAAATCAAGAAGTGAGTCAGCCAAATATGCAGAAGTAGAATTGTATAATATTGAATTACAGGAAGCTGAAGTCGAATATCAAAAAGGTTCTTTCATTTCGCATGAAGATTTACTAAAGCAGATAAAAGGCTGGTAATACTGATATGCGAATTGTATGGACGAATAGTGCTCAGGTAGGCCTAAAGAAAATTTACGATTATATACTAGACCACCATTCTGCGAAAAATGCGACTAAAGTAATCAACGATCTGATGCATGCTGTAGAAAAGGCGAAGGGAAATCCGGAAATATATGCTTCGGACAAACTAAAAAGCAATAACGATGGAACTTATCGTGCTTTTGAAAAACATCATATTCGCATATCATTTAGAATTCACGAAGAAGTGATCAGGGTGCTAAGAGTAAGGCATACCAGTAGAAAGCCTGATAAATACTAGGCCAGTCATACATTGTTCATAAATGGATTAGATCAGACATCATCACATCATACATCCGAGATCAATAACCATATTTATCCTTCCAGCATTGCCTTAAATATTCCCGAAGGCGTTGTTCTGATGCATTATTGCCAGGCTCGTACAAAGTCATCCCCGAAATTTGTTCCGGCATAAATTCCTGTTCTGCAAAATTACCCGGGAAGTCGTGCGCATATTGATAACTTTTGCCATAACCGATGTCTTTCATCAATTTAGTAGGTGCATTGCGTATGTGTAGTGGGACAGATAAATCTCCGGTTTGTTTTACCAAAGCCTGGGCATTATTAATAGCCATATAAGCAGCATTGCTTTTTACCGAAGAAGCCAGATAAGTAACAGCCTGTGATAAAATAATTCTGCATTCCGGATAACCTATCATTTCCACCGCCTGAAAGCAGGAAGTAGCCAGCAGCAAGGCATTAGGGTTAGCATTGCCAATGTCTTCACTGGCAAGTATTAATAGTCTCCGTGCAATAAATTTTGGATCTTCTCCACCTTCTATCATTCTTGCCAGATAGTATACTGCAGCATTGGGATCGCTGCCTCGTATACTTTTTATAAATGCAGAAATGATATCATAATGTTGTTCGCCACTTTTATCATACAAAGCCATTTTTTGCTGAACGATCTGTTGCACCTTTTCATTAGTAACAACTTTATCGCCTTCAGGCAGGCTTTGCGCTACCAGTTCCAGCAGGTTCAGTATTCTTCTTCCATCTCCACCACTTAACTGTATTAAGGCTTCCCATTCTTGTATGGTTACATTTTGTTGCTTCAGCCATTCATCTTTTACCAGGGCATGATGGATGATCTCTTTTAATTCTTCTTCGGAAAAAGCTTCCAGCACATATACCTGGCAACGGCTCAGCAATGCACTGATCACCTCAAAGGATGGGTTTTCTGTAGTAGCTCCTATTAAAGTAATAATCCCTTTTTCTACCGCTCCAAGCAAACTGTCCTGCTGCGCTTTATTAAACCTATGTATCTCATCAATAAACAGGATGGCTTTGCCTGCTTTACGCGAAAGATCAATTACGCCACGCACTTCTTTTACGCCGCTTTCTATCGCGCTTAATTGGAAAAATTGCATATCCATTTGGGCAGCAATGATCTGTGCCAACGTAGTTTTACCTACTCCCGGCGGTCCCCAGAAAATGATAGATTGCAATTGGCGTGCCTCGATCATATTTCGTAAAACCTTGCCCGGACCTACAAGATGTTGCTGACCGGTAAAATCATCCAGTGTTTTGGGGCGAAGGCGTTCGGCTAATGGTATGTTATTGTTGGGCGCGGCTGGCATGAAAATATTTGTTTTGCACTACATTTGAATTCGTAAAGTTCGGGGATACCCTGGTTTAAATTATCATTCTAAAATGAAAAAAATATTTCTTAGCGCCTGTGCGGCTATTGCTCTTGTATCTGTAGTGATTGCACAGGATAAAAAAGAAGAAGTAAAAGTATCCTATCGTGAAGTAGGTTCAATATTGCCACCTATGAGGGTAATTGATTCTTCTAAACACGAATATTCAGCTTCCGATTTCGAAAATAAAAAGCATTTTTTCCTCTTTTTGTTCAATCCTACTTGCGGGCATTGTATCAAGATGGCAAAATTGGTAAACGATAATAAAGAAGTTTTTAAAGATAATCGTGTGCTTTTCCTGGCGGGGCCAGCTATGATGCCCTATTTACCTAGTTTTTACCAGGCTTCGGGAATAAATGAACATTCTGATATAAAAGTAGGGATTGATAGTGCATCTACGGTGGATCGTTTGTATCTGTATAAGATGCTGCCGCAAATCAATATTTATGATAAGAACAGGAGGCTCGTTAAGGTTATGTATGGCGATGTTGCTCTGGACTCGTTAAAGCGTTATATTCCGTAGGGACGCATTGCTAGCGTCCCCCACTATTGGACGCTAGCAATGCGTCCCTACAAATTCTTAAAAAGGCGTACAAACTTTGTGCGCCTTTTTTAACCCTATAAGGGTTTAAACCCTTATAGGGTTGCCTGGTAATTTGAAAAATTATTGTGTGTACAAAAACTGAAGTAAAGTCTGACCTACAGCTTTTAAAGTGTTTTTATCAATGATGCTCATATTGTCATTTAAGGTATGCCAATGGGCGGGGAAGCCAGTCATAGAGCCGGCTGGCAAATCAATGATGTCGATAGTCGGAATTTTAAGAATTTCATTTACCGGAACATGATCATCTGTTATAGTTCCGCCTTCTTCATATACAAAGAAAGAGGAGTAGCCGGCTTTGTTTGCTGCTGCCCATACTTCATTTTGCAGATTAGCGGCAAACTGACGTGAATTACCTTCCAACGGGAAACGTGCATTTTTACCACCAACCATATCCAGCAAAATCCCTCCTTGTGCTGTATAGCCAGGTACATGCGGGTTTTTAGCCCAATATTGAGTGCCTAAAGCATATGAACTATCACCCCATTCTGTTTTGCCATAATCCTCTACATCGGTAAGTAAAATGTCAACACCAACATCAGCAGTAAGCGGCGTATTTTTCAGGGCATTGGCGACTTCTATCAAAACCGCAACACCGCTTGCACCATCATCTGCAGCTTCTACGGGTTTATTTTTATTGACCGGATCACGATCGGCCCAGGGACGACTGTCCCAATGAGCGAGGAATAATATTCTTCTTTTTGCCTGCGGACGTATTACGCCTATCAGGTTAATACAGCGAAGTTTTGTTTTTTTGTCGCCGGCTAACAATTGTGTTTGTTGACGATAAACCGTGTCACAAAAAGGTTTTAGACGGGCTTCCATCCAGTCTGCACACTTTAACTGGGCTTCGCTGCTTGGTGTACGAGGCCCGAAGGCTACCTGTTGCGCAATGTAGGAATAGGCAGAATCGGCATTGAAATCAGGAACCTTAACCTGTGGTTCTGTGTTTTCAGCTGTTGCAGTATCACTCTCCTGTTGAATATCTTTTGTGCCTGAATTGCAGCCATATGCCAGCAAAGTTCCTGCTATAAGGAAACTTAGCATTGTTGTTCTCATCTTATTCATGCCGAAAACCGGATTGATTAATTTTTATTTGAAATAGGAATTTTTGCAGGAATGTTTTCCTGAATGCAAAGTAATGTAAATGTTGCAAAAAAAATTGCAGCGACGGAATAACTACCTATGTAATCACCAATAAACAAAAAAGGGAAATAAAAAAACTAAAATTTCTTGTTTTTAACCCGCAACCTTTCTTTATTTTTGCCCTTTCGCATTAAAAATTCAACATGGTTGACGTATTAATTGGCCTGCAGTGGGGCGATGAGGGTAAAGGTAAGATAGTAGATTATCTGGCCGCAAATTATGACATCATTGCACGCTTCCAGGGTGGCCCCAATGCGGGTCACACCTTGTATGTAAATGGCCAGAAAGTAGTACTTCGTACTATACCTTCCGGAGTGTTTCATGAAAAAACTTTGAACCTTATTGGTAATGGAGTAGTTATAGATCCGGTAACCTTGAAGGAGGAAATTGAAGGATTGAAAAAACTGGGTTTAAACCTGGCCGACAATCTTTTTATTGCCCACAAAGCTCACCTTATCTTACCTACGCACCGTGCTCTGGATGCTGCATCTGAACATGCTAAAGGAAAAGAAAAGATTGGTTCTACCCTGAAAGGAATAGGTCCGGCCTATATGGATAAAACGGGAAGGAATGGTTTACGTGTAGGTGATATTCTGGCACCCAACTGGAACGAACGTTATGAGCGTCTTCGTAGCAAGCATTTGGATATGCTGCGCCTTTATGATGATGTTCCGGAATGGGAATCATGGGAAGCAGATTTCTTTGAAGCTGTAGAATACCTTCGTTCTTTGAATATAGTGAATGGTGAATATTGGTTGAATGACCACATCAGCAATGGTAAAAAAGTATTGGCAGAAGGCGCGCAAGGCAGCATGCTGGATGTGGATTACGGAACGTATCCTTTTGTAACTTCGTCCAACACTATTGTGGCTGGTGTATGTACCGGGCTTGGTGTTGCGCCTTCCAGGATAGGAGAAGTATATGGTATTACCAAAGCTTATTGTACCCGCGTAGGTGGCGGACCTTTCCCTACCGAGCTGGATGATGAGGTTGGTGAAAAACTGCGTGCTGCAGGCCATGAGTTTGGTGCAGTAACCAAGCGCCCACGCCGTTGCGGATGGATGGATCTGGTAGCTTTACGCTATGTGTGTATGTTGAGCGGTGTTACCAGTCTGATTGTTACCAAAGCGGATGTGTTAGACGATTTTGACGAAATAAAAGTGGCTACCGCTTATAATATGGATGGAAATGAAACAGAAGAATTTCCTTTCGATATTTGCGACAGGCAAATAACTCCGGTATATAAAACTTTTCAGGGTTGGGATGTTAACATGAGTGAATGTAAATCTCCTGAAGAACTGCCTGAAACTTTTAAAAACTATTGTAGATTTGTGGAAGGTTTTCTGCAAACCAGGATACAATTTATCTCAAATGGTACCGGAAGGGATCAATTATTGAAACTTTTTTAATAACCAATATCAAGAATCAATAAAATTTTGAGAAAAATTTTGTCAAACCAAAAAACTAATAAAAATTTACATCACAAAAATTATAGAAACCTGATAATAGTTCGTGTGCTATGAAAGCTAACTCAGAAAAAAAAGCGGCCGTGAAGAAAGCCGCTCCTTCCAAAAAAGAAGCAGCGCCTAAGAAAAGCGCAAAGGAAACAACAGATGATGATGAATTGGAGGACAATGATGATGGGCTGTTTGATGATGATGCTCCCAAAAAGAAAGCTGGCGCTAAATCGACAAAAGCTGCTCCTAAAAAGTCCCGTAAAGATGACGATGATGAAGAAGATGATGATGATGACGATGTAGAAGATGATGACGATTTTAAGGAAGTAGATGAATTCGCTGACGAAGATCCTGACTTTGAAGAATTCGACATTCCTAAATCGAAAAAAGGAAGTACCGGTGCACCCAAAAAGAAAGGTGCCGATGATTTTGATGACGACTTCAGCGATTTAGGTCTTGATGATCTTGGTGGTGGCGGATTTGATGATGACGATGATGATGACTTTTAATTAATCTGAACAATCAGAATGTCTGAACGCAATGTTATTTCTTATTCTTTTCAGAAAGAAGAATTGCAGACTATAAAGAATAAAATGCTGAACTGGCTAAGGCCGTTCAGCATTTTTTCTTATCTTGATAATAACCAGTATAACCATGGGCCTAGCCGGTACGAAATGATTGCCGGTGCTGGTTCTGCAGGTTTTGTTGATACTATAGATGCATTCGGAAATGACTGGCTTTTCGGGCATCTGGCTTACGATTATAAGAACCAGATCGAACCTTCTTTGTCCAGCCGTCATAAAGATAAAACAGGATTTCAAGATCGTTTTTATTTCAGGCCACAGGTAGTTGTGTTTATTCCTTTTGGTATAAATGAGCTTCATGTAACGGCATTACATGAGGATGCATCAGTGGTGTTGAAACAGGTATTAGAGGCATCTTCAACTGTATCAGAAAGCGGTGATAGCAATAAGGTTCACTGGCAATATCGTTTTGATCAGGGCAGCTATATAAAATGTGTTGAGCAAATACGATCTCACATTGAAGAGGGGGATTGTTACGAAATGAATTTTTGTACCGAAGCTTTTGCCGAAGATCAGCAACTGGATCCCTGGCATACTTTCTACAAACTAAACACGCTTAATCCATCACCATTTGCAGCTTTGTATCGTAACGAGGATTCTTGGTTGATGTGTGCCAGTCCTGAACGGTTTTTATACAAAGATCAAAATACTATTCTTTCACAACCGATAAAGGGGACTGCAAGAAGAAGTAAAGATGCTGATCAGGATGAATTATTGAAACGGGCACTATACGAGAATCCTAAAGAGCGCGCGGAGAATGTAATGATCGTGGATTTGGTTCGAAATGATCTTGCCAGGAGCTGTAAGGTAGGATCAGTAAGTGTTCCGGAATTATTTGGTGTATATTCTTTTCCGCAGGTACATCAATTGATCTCCACTGTTGCGGGTGAAGTGAGACCTGGAATATCTAATCAACAAATATTGGAGTACGCCTTTCCCATGGGCAGTATGACAGGCGCACCGAAAATGATGGTGATGCAATTGATAGAAGAATATGAACAATCCAGAAGAGGCCTGTATTCCGGAGCTGTTGGCTATATTACTCCGCAGGGCGATTTTGATTTTAATGTCGTGATCCGGAGTTTATTGTACAATGCACAGACAAAATATTTATCTTACCAAACCGGTGGTGCTATTACTTATGATAGTGATCCGCAATTGGAATGGGAGGAAGTGAGGCTTAAAGCCAGGGCTATGGAACAAGTGTTTTTATAAATGTTTCCGATTACCTTTGCCTGGGCAAATTTTCAACCAAAAATAAAATTAATACTAATGAATGCACAGGTTAAAACAATCCTGCTTACTATATTAACCTTATCTCTTTTTACTATTGCTATTATTGAGCTTACCGGTGTAAGTTCCCGTGCACTATTCAATAAGTATGGCATTGGTAATCCTCCTCCGCACGCAACCGATCTGGAAGAGCGTAATGCCCGTGAGGCTTTGGTAAAGAAAATGCCTAAAACAAATATTTATTTGTTGGAACCCAAGTTTGATTTTGGAAAAGTGAAAGAAGGGGAAAAAGTAAAACATGCATTTAAGTTCAAAAATGTGGGGCAAGAACCTTTGATGATCTCTGATGCTTTAGCGTCTTGTGGTTGTACTGTTCCTTCATTCTCCAAAGAGCCTGTGCTCCCTGGCAATGATGGTGAAATTATGGTAGAGTTCAATACTAGTGGTCGCAAAGGGAAAAACCATAAATCTGTAATTATAGTTTCCAACGCCAATCAGGAAAAAGTTTCTATTTCCTTTGATGCAGAAGTGGAATAAGTGTTTTGATTTTAAAATTGAGTGCTATGAATAATGTACAGGCCATGCCCAAGGAGCCCACAACTATAGGTAAATATCTTTCCCTGGTGAAATTCAGTCATACTGTATTTGCCTTGCCTTTTGCGCTTATCGGTTTTACGTTGGCTGTTATTTATGAGCAACAAACATTTCATTGGCATTTGTTTGTATTGATGTTGCTATGCATGGTATTTGCCAGAAGTGCGGCTATGGCTTTTAATCGTTACCTCGACCGTAAGTTTGACGCACTTAATCCACGTACTGCAAAAAGGGAAGTGCCCGCAGGAGTGATCAAGCCACAACATGCATTGGCCTTCACTATAGTCAATTGTGTACTATTTGTAGCAGCCACTTATTTTATCAATACTATTTGTTTTTATCTTTCGCCTGTAGCCTTATTTGTAATTCTGTTTTATAGTTATACCAAAAGATTTACTGCTTTATGCCATCTTGTATTAGGCACAGGGCTGGCTTTGGCTCCTATAGGTGCTTATCTTTCTGTTACCGGTTATTTTAGTTTTCTTCCGTTGTTATTTTCCTTTGCGGTATTTACCTGGGTGTCCGGTTTTGATATTATATATGCCATGCAGGATGAAGATTTTGATCGTGGACAAAAACTACATTCCATACCTACAGTATTAGGAAAGAACAGGTCGCTCATGGTGAGTAATATACTTCATGTTTTTTCAGCACTATTTGTAATCGCAGCCGGATATTTGGGGCAGTTTGGAATGCTGTACTGGGTTGGCGTTGCCGTGTTTACCGGATTGCTTATTTATCAACATTTATTGGTAAAACCTAATGATCTCAGCAAAGTGAATATAGCCTTCATGACTACCAATGGTATTGCCAGTATTGTGTTTGCGGTGTTTGTGATTTTAGATTTGATGTTGTAGTCATTCTTAGAAATTTATATGCCTTGCTGCAATCACTCTTACAACAATATTGGAACTACACCACTTTCCGTCCGCTGCAGGAAGAAATAATAACTGCGGTAATGGATGGCAAAGATAGCTTTGCGCTGTTACCTACCGGTGGTGGTAAATCAGTATGTTATCAATTACCTGCTATAGCGCAAGATGGTTTTTGCCTGGTGATCAGTCCGCTGATTGCTTTAATGCAGGATCAGGTAATGCAGTTGAAGAAAAGAGGTATAGAAGCAGCATTTGTACATTCCGGTATGACCTCCCGCCAAGTACATGAAGTGCTGGATCGTGCTACATGCAATGAATTCAAGCTGCTATACGTAGCTCCGGAACGGTTGCAGACAGAAAGTTTTTTGGATTATGCCGAAGGCTTTGAAGTCAACCTGATTGCTGTGGATGAAGCCCATTGCATCTCTCAATGGGGGCATGATTTCAGGCCGGCTTACCGCAAGATAGACACACTAAGGGAAATCTTTCCCAAGGTACCTTTATTGGCTTTGACAGCTTCTGCTAATGAAAAAGTGCAGCTGGATATCATGGAGCAATTGCGGCTCAAAGATCCTGCGATATTTAAGCAAAGTGTAGTAAGGGAAAACCTCCTTTATCATATCAGATATACAGAAAATAAACCTGCGGATACCAATACCTTATTTAAGTCTCAAAAGGGAAGCGGAATATTATATTGCCGTAGCCGCAAACGTTGCGTGGAAACGGCTATACAGCTTAAAGGCGAAGGTATAGATGCAGGCATTTATCATGCCGGTATGCCCAGAGAAGAAAGGGAACTGATGCAGGAAAAATGGACATCAAGTCATGAGCAGGTGATCTGCGCTACTACTGCTTTTGGTATGGGAATTGATAAGCCCGATGTGCGCATTGTAGGTCATTATGATGCCCCTGAAAATATTGAGGAGTATTACCAGGAAGCGGGCAGGGCAGGACGAGACCGCCAGAAGGCACACGCAGTTTTATTTTACAATCATAAAGATATTCAGCGCTTACAGGAGTCAACAGAAATTAATTATCCACCTGAAGAATATATTC
Source organism: Taibaiella sp. (assembly GCA_041660405.1). Classification (GTDB taxonomy): domain Bacteria; phylum Bacteroidota; class Bacteroidia; order Chitinophagales; family Chitinophagaceae; genus Taibaiella. The sequence continues at coordinate 9,968 of JBAZWL010000009.1, forward strand.
GTAAAGTATACCAGCTTGTAGGTGATTATTTGAAAGTGCCTGTGGGTGAGGGTATGGAACAGTTTCAGCCTTTTGATGCAGTTGCTTTTGTGCATACCTTTCAACTGGAAATGTTGAAAACCTTAAGTGCTATTCGTTTACTGGACAGGGAAGGTTTCTGGCAATGGAACGAAAATGCAAATACACAGACATTGGTTCAGTTTACTACGGATAGAAGTACTTTAAACTACCTGGAACAAAATGAACCGGCTTTATCTCATATCGCTACCAGCCTGTTAAGGCTGTATGGTAGCGTGTTTCATTTCCCAACCGTGATCAGGGAATTTGAAGTGAGTAAATTGATGCGTATTGAGAAAGCGCAACTGGATCTTGGTTTGCAACGATTGGCATCACTAGGTATTATAGAGTATCAACCCGCGACTTCAGGTGGGACATTGTACTGGATGCATGATCGGTTTAGTCAGAATCATTTACGACTGGACATGGCGCGTATTAACCGGTTGCGGGAAGCCCATGAAGAAAGGATCGCAAAAATGATAGCATACATTACAGAAGAGCAGGTATGCAGAAATATTTTGCTCTCCCGATATTTTGGTGAAGAGAATGATAAGCCTTGTGGTGGCTGCGATGCTTGCAAGCGAAACGCAAAACAAGCAGAACAGCCAACAGATCTGAAAGAACAGGTATTGGCTATTATTCGCCAGGAGCAGGAAATATCCGTTCAGGATCTTACCTTACGTTTTCCGGAAATTGATACTTCATTGGTTATATCGGCTATCAGATCTCTTAATGATGAAAGCTTATGCCGCATTTACCCTACAGGAATTATCTTTGCCACCTGATTTTGTTCACAACATTAAATTTAAATGATATGATCATTGGTGTAGCAGGCCCATACTCTGCTGCCAGCGAAACGGAGCGGCAGCACAATCTTGATAAAATGAATGCCGCCGCCGCACGGTTATTAGAGCTGGGGCATATACCTTTGATTGGTATGAATGCTGCTTTACCTGTTGTAAATATGACTTCAAAAGTAGACCGATATAAATCTATAATGGATATTTCGTTAGCGGTGATCGATAAATGCGAAGGATTATTATTGCTTGCAGAAAGCCCGGGAGCCAATAGGGAAAGAGATCTTATTCTCGCAAAAGGCTTTCCTGTATTTACTTCTATTGATGAGATAGAAGTGTTTTTTAAAAATAAATAGACGATACTTAACCAGTATGATAAACTTTGCGATAGTAGGATTTGGCCATATAGGTAGAAGGCATGCAGAACACATTATGAACAATGGGGAATGTAAACTTGTAGCCATTTGCGATACGGATACTGATGTGGTGGACAGGCTTCCCAATAAAGGAATTTCTTTTTACCCAAAGATAGAAGACCTGCTTTCTGCTACAACTGCAGATGTGATCTGTATCTGCACGCCTAATTATCTGCACGCTGAACATGCTATTGCTGCATTGGATGCTGGTAAACATGTAGTGGTAGAGAAGCCTATGGCAATGAGTGTTGAGGAATGCGATGCGATGATAGCCGCAGCAGACCGTAATCACAAAGTTATTTTTGCGGTAAAGCAAAATCGCTACAATCCACCGGTAGCAGCGGTTAAAGAACTGATTACCTCCGGAAGGTTGGGGAAGATCTATATGATGCAGGTAAATTGTTTCTGGAACAGGAGCGATAACTATTATGCCCAAAGTGAATGGCGTGGCAGAAAGGAAAAAGATGGTGGTTGTTTATTTACACAATTCAGTCATTTTATTGATATCCTGTATTACCTCAATGGCAATATCACGGAGGCTTCCGGCTTGTTGGACAACTTTGCTCATCAGCATAATACAGAGTTTGAAGATAGTGGCAACTTTATTATGAAAGCTGCAAATGGTGCGATAATCAATTTTAACTTTTCTACCTGTGCCTATGAAAAAAATATGGAAGGCTCCATAACGATACTGGCACAAAATGGAACATTAAAGATTGGCGGGCAGTACCTGAATACGCTGGAATACCAATGCCTGCAGGGGGAAGAACTTCCGCATATTAATATTGTTGCGAAGGAAAATGATTATGGTTTGTATAAAGGTTCCATGAGTAATCACGATAAAGTGATTCAGAATGTGGTAGATGTTTTGAACTACAATATGCCTGTGATGACCGGAGCTGAAGAGGGAAAAGATGTGATTGGCATTATCGAGTTGATGTATGCTCATGCAAAGTAATGTTCTTTGGGCAGGCTTGTGCTTTCGGCCCCCAATAATAAGCTCGGTGAATTGAAAATACTCCGTGCAAACCCGAAAATATTGCACACTGCCGGCAGCTGATTAAAGGCTGTCGTCACCTGATTGCGTTCTTCCTGCATCTGATTGCGAACTGGCGACGCCCGATTGCTTACTGGCGCTATCGGATTGTAAAGTGACGACATCGGATTGTAAACTGACGGGACCTGATTACAGACTGGCGGCGCCTGATTGCAAACTGTCGACACCTGATTGCGAACTAGCGCTGCCAGATTGTCAAGTGGCGGCGCCAGATTGTCGAGTGAAAATGCATTTTTACGCCCTGATGGGCTACTTTGCGTCAATTAATCGATGCAATTTGCTCTAATGCCAAATTTAAATATAAAATAGTTCAATTAATCTCGCAGCGGCGCGGCGACGCTGCGAGATTGGATTATAAAAATTGGATACTTTTTATAATCAGTAATGGTGTAAATCTGATATCTTACTGATTATTTTCCTTGTCATGTTTAGCTTTTAGCTTGCCGAAATGCCTGGTTGGTATAAAAAGAACGCAGCGGTCCACCTTGGTAAACCGCTGCGTTCTTTTATAAATTTATCTTAAGGTCAGATCTTCATAGCATCCATAATACGCTCGAGGTCTTCATCGTTATAAAAATCAATTACAATAGTGCCTTTACCATTTTTCTTCCGGTCCAGATGCACTTTGGTAGCAAAGTGGGAAGCCATATTATCTTCAATACGTTTGTAAGCCGGGGGGAGTTTCTGTACCGTAGTTGGTGTTTTCTCCATAGGCCTGCGTTCCTGCAACATATTTTTCACCAGCGCTTCTACCTGCCTTACGGATAAACCTTTTTGTGTAGCTTCACGATATACGTACAATTGCTCATCTACATTTTCCAGACCTATAATAGCGCGGGCATGGCCCATACTCAATGCGCCATCACGTACTGCTTTCTGTATATCAGGGGGTAATTTTAATAAACGAAGATAATTGGCTACCGTACTGCGTTCCTTCTTCATACGGTCAGCTACTTGTTCCTGCGTTAGCGAACACTCATCCATCAGCCTTTTATAGCTCAAGGATATCTCTATTGCATTAAGGTTTTCACGTTGCAGGTTTTCCAGTAATGCCAGCTCCAATAATTCCTGATCGTCGGCAGTGCGGATATAAGCGGGTATGTCTTTAAGGCCGGCCATTTTGGAGGCGCGATAACGACGCTCACCGGATATCAGCCGGTATTTACCATTGGCCATTCTGGCAACGGTTATTGGCTGTATGATATCATGTAAGGCAATACTTTCTGATAATTCTTTCAGCGCCTGCTCGTCAAAATCGTGACGGGGCTGTTTTGGATTTACTTCTATTTGTTCGATAGGAATACGTCCTCCCACCACTGCAGCTGCTGGTTTGCCCGCAGGAATAGACTCAGCAGTAGCTTTCAGCTCTTCATCTATATTGTTAAGCAAAGCCTTGATGCCCAGCCCTAATGCTTTTTTCTTATTGCTTGAATTTGAATTCGTCATGTTCGCGTTTTCTTTCACCTGATCAGCAGTATTAATTGTTGTTGCCATGTTCGTCAGGTTCAAATATTTTGTCTTCGTTTTTGATCTTGGTCAGATTGTTTTTCTGCAAGATCTCTTTAGCAAGGTTCAGGTAATTCACAGCACCTGTACTATCCATATCATACATTAATGCTGGTTTACCGAAGCTTGGGGCTTCACCCAGTTTAGTATTACGGTGAATAATGGTATTAAATACCAGCTCTTCAAAGTGATTTTTGATTTCTTCAACTACCTGGTTGCTTAGACGTAAACGTCCATCGTACATAGTCATCAGGATACCTTCAATCTGAAGTTCGGTATTGATGCGGGTTTGTACAATCTTAATAGTATTGAGCAATTTACCCAGGCCCTCTAATGCAAAATATTCGCATTGTACCGGTATCACCACAGAGTTGGCTGCAGTAAGCGCATTTACGGTAATCAGGCCAAGCGAAGGAGAGCAGTCAATGATGATAAAATCAAAATTCTTACTTTCTTTTTCTAACGCGTGGCGCAAAACGTGTTCGCGATTAGGATGATTGATCAATTCAATTTCCGCACCCACCAGGTCAAGATGTGAAGGTAGCAGGTGAAGATTAGGTATTTCTGTTTCCAGCATGGCCTGCGATACCGGCATCTCATTCACGATGCAGTCGTAAAGGCTTACCTGTATGTTCTTTAAATCAAAACCATTGCCGGTAGTGCTGTTCGCCTGCGGATCAGCATCTATCAATAATGTTTTGTATTCGAGTACCGCAAGGCTTGCGGCAAGGTTAATTGCCGTGGTAGTTTTACCTACTCCACCTTTCTGGTTTGCTATTGCTATTATCTTCGCCATTTTATTTCTTATATCATCATGATATCATCATCATGATGTAATCATTTTACAGGGTTATTATCTTCCAATCTCAATCGTTTTACCAATCTCCGGCAATATCAATTCTTTTCCTTTTTGCTTAAAAATATTAATGGCTTTATCATGGTCTATCACAATGTAGCCAAAAGTATCGAAGTGTACACCCACAACTTTATCACATTGTACAAATTCCGCTGCTACCGCTGCTTCTTCTGCATCCATCGTAAAATTACCTCCAACCGGCATGATAGCCACGTCCAGTTTGGCATAACGGGGTATCAGCTGCATATCCATGGTAAGACAGGTATCTCCCGAATAGTAAAAGTTGATCTCTTGTGTCCTGATCACAAAACCGCCCGGATTGCCACCGTAGCTACCATCAGGTAGGCCACTGCTGTGCATTGCAGGTACATAATGTACTTTGCCAAAATCAAAATCACGAGGACCAAAATTCATCGGATGCACCTTTTCATAGCCTTGTTTTTCTACCCAGCTCGTTATTTCTGGATTGGAAATTACAGTAGCACCTGTATTTTTTGCAATAGCCATCAGGTCCCCCACATGGTCGCCATGTCCGTGTGATACCAATATATAATCCGCTTCTATCTTATTGATATCTATATCTTTGGCCAGTTCGTTACCCGTAATGAATGGATCAAAAAGTAATTTTTTGCCTGAAACTTCAACAGCAAAGCAGGCATGGCCATAAAACGTAAACTTCATCTGCTATTATTTGAGGATTATTTACACTGGTTAACGGGCAGTATAACCCCGTAATTCCTACAAAAATACGTTCAAAGAATGAATTTTGGGAATTTGTGGATAAAATACAATTTTCCCGAAGGCAAATGGGTGAATCCTTTGTACAATTCCTTTCTAAGATGTATCATTGCAATTCCTTTTGAATATTTATTTTAAAAATAGTAATATTTAAGGAAACGAAATATTCAAGGGAAAACTGTTATCATTATCTTTTAAAATCGAAATATGAAGCACGCATACATTTTCCCTGGCCAGGGAGCACAATTCCCGGGTATGGGCAAAAATCTTTATCATTCAAGTGAACAGGCGAAGGAATTTTTTGAAATAGCCAACGATATTCTGGGCTTCCGCATCTCTGATGTTATGTTTTCCGGAACAGAAGAGGAACTGAAACAAACCAATGTTACACAACCAGCCGTGTTTCTGCATTCTGTTATTACTTATTTGGTACATCCTGAATTGAAGCCTGATATGACTGCTGGTCACTCCCTGGGAGAATTTTCAGCATTGGTAGTTGCAGGCGCATTGTCTTTTGAAGATGGGTTGAGACTGGTTGCAAAACGTGCTGCAGCAATGCAAAAGGCTTGCGAACAAAATCCATCAACTATGGCTGCCATACTTGGCCTGGAAGATGCTAAGGTAGAAGAAGTTTGTGCAAGCATTACCGACGAAGTGGTTGTGCCTGCCAATTACAACTGCCCCGGACAACTGGTGATCAGCGGAAGTATTGCCGGCATCGATAAAGCCTGCGAAGCCATGAAAGCTGCCGGTGCAAAACGTGCCTTGGTATTGCAGGTAGGCGGTGCATTTCACTCTCCTTTAATGGAGCCTGCCCGTAAAGAATTGCAGGAAGCTATTGAGCAGACAGATTTCAAAATGCCGGTATGCCCTGTTTACCAGAATGTAGATGCAAAACCTTACGTTAATCCGGAAGACATTAAAACGAACCTGATCAACCAACTTACTGCCCCTGTTCGCTGGACACAAACGGTACAAAATATGGTTGCTGATGGGGCTACAGAATTTACGGAGTGCGGCCCTGGAAACGTACTGCAAGGTCTTGTAAAGAAAATCAATAAAGAATCAGTTACTTCCAGCTTGGAGTAATAAAATCGTTTTCTAAAGTTTGGATTAAGACCTTAAGAAGTTATGTCTACTATTATTTTCTCGCAGCGTCGCCGCGACAAAATAATAGTAGACGTTTTTCGAACCATAGAACTCTAGAAAAAGTTGGGAAAACAAAAATGTCGGCGATCCTTTAAAGATCGCCGACATTTTTTATAGCAGAATATTATTTCTTTCCTTTAGTAAGATCGCGGAAAGCATCTTCCAGAGATTGGCTGCTGTTTTGTAAGGAAAGGATACCAATATCATTTTTCAATGACCAGGCCATAAGCTCTTTGCGTAAGGCTTCGGGCTGGTTGGTTTCTAATATCCAACGGTTTTGTTCCACGTTTTTCAGCGCCTTTATTTGTGATAGTTTTTTCAGATCCGCCTCATGAATTGCGCTATCAAACTCGACTAACAAGCCGGCACTAGCTTTTTCCGCAGATTGTATATTGCCAATGGCATCATCAGCTACAATGTTCCCGTTATTGATAATAATTACCCTGCTGCACATGGCCTGCACTTCCTGCATAATATGGGTAGAAAGCAACACCGTTTTTTCTTTCCCTAAACTAATGATAAGATCCCGGATATCCATAATCTGGTTAGGATCCAAACCGCTGGTAGGTTCATCCAGTATCAATACTTTGGGATCGTGTATCATGGCCTGGGCAAGGCCTACTCTTTGTTTATATCCTTTAGATAAAGCACCGATTTTTTTCTTTACTTCTTTTTGCAGGCCAGTCATAGCGATCATCTCATCTATCCGGCTTTTTTTACGGCTGCCTAATTGGTGTACGCCTGCAGCAAATTCCAGGTATTCACGTACATACATGTCGTAATACAAGGGATTGCTTTCCGGTAGATAACCTACTTGCCTGCGCACTTCCATCGACTTTTCAATAACATCATAACCACATACCAGCGCCTTACCGGAAGTAGGTGTAATATAAGTGCTCAACATTTTCATAGTTGTAGACTTACCGGCACCATTAGGCCCCAGGAAACCAACAATCGTACCACTTCCAATCTCAAACGAAATATGATTAACGGCCTGTTGCCCGCCAAAAACTTTACTTAACTGTTCTACTTTGATAGACATTGTTCCTATTTGGAAGATTACAGATCTCAAGTTTAAGTCCGCAACCTATATTCAACACAACTAAAATTATTATTTACTTACCACTATTTACTTAATATCCTGATACCTTCCCAGATTCAAATCGCCGGTTTCAAATCCTTTTTTGAACCAATACATTCTTTGCTGGGATGATCCGTGGGTAAAAGCATCGGGGACAATATAGCCTTGTGCTTCTTTTTGCAATTTATCATCGCCAATTGCATTAGCCGCTGTTAGAGCCGATTCCAGATCACCCGGTTCCAGTATGTTGCGCATTTTGTTTGCATGATTAGCCCAGACACCTGCCAGGAAATCGGCCTGCAATTCCAGCTTAACCGAAAGTTTATTATAATCTGCTTCGCTTAACCTGCCGCGTTGCCGTTGTACCTGCTCATTAATCCCCATCAGGTTTTGAATATGATGGCCGACCTCATGGGCAACCACATAAGCCACTGCAAAATTGCCAGGCGCCCTGAATTTATCCCTAAGTTCATTACAAAAAGAAAGATCAATATAAACCTTATGATCTGCCGGACAATAAAAAGGCCCCATAGCCGCAGAGGCCCCACCACAAGCACTTTCAACTGCTTCGTCAAACATTACAAGTTTAGGAAGGGTATATTGTTGTCCGTTATCACTGTATATTTTGTTCCAAACGTCTTCGGTACTTGCCAGTACTACCCGTACAAATTGCGCGGTAGAATCGTCAGCACGTGGCGCTCTTGGACCATCGCTGGTTTGCGTAGTATTGGTTTCCGGAACTGTAGATAGCAGGCTCGAAAAATCTTTACCGGTCAGCAGGCCTATCACCAATACAATTACGGCTCCGAGGCCACCGCCAAGAGCAACTTTACCGCCACCACTCATTCCACGGCGGTCTTCAACATTATCACTTTCGCGTTCTCCTCTCCAGCGCATATCTGCAAATTTTAAGGGTTAGTAATCTAAACTCGATTTTTGACAAATATACAATACTAGCGCAGCAATTTATCATACTCTTTACGACTGATAATACGGTAGCCTTCCGGCACCCTGAAGGTGACATTATCTACAGGTTCAGCCTGAATACTTTTCAGCTCAAAATGTGTTGTAAATCCATTGCTCATCGGAATGTCGTACATAGCAGGTATGCCTTTCAATTCCGGAAACTGATCAAATATTTCAGGATGATCCAACTCATAAGCATTAATATAATACAGCGTCAATGAAGTTCCGTTTTTATACTTCCATATACTTTCGGGAGCATCAAAACCGGCAATGTTTCTTCTGCCTTTACCAGTCTGTTGTTCAGCTCCGTAATAGGCGGTATTTTTTTTGCGTTGATCTTTAAGATTTATCTCAATGGCGTAATGTATTGTATTGATGGCCTGAAGAATAATTTCTTTCCCCGTTGCGTAATTACTGATCTGCGAATGTATATAGCCATCTTCCAGTTTAATATCTTCTCTGATATTATCGCCTTTTATGCTAATTGTCATCGTCCCCGATTTGGTTTCGGTGAGTGCGGGCTCATTGGCTGCTGTAGGCACCTTTCCGCTAATAGTAATGTTATAAGTGATGATACCTTCGGTAAATTTCTGCTGGGCTTCAGATATAAAAGGAAATGCAGCAAGGCAAAATATTAAAATTATTTTTTTCAAAAACATCTAAGTGCAATATAGTTTGAAGGGCGAAAGTACAAAAACGCGATGAAACCATTGTGTATTGCCTATTGGGAATAAGATTGCAATTGTATTAAGAAAAAAAGAAGCTCCGACATGCATGTCGGAGCTTCGCTGAAATTGATTTTTGAATTATTTTTTGCGTGTGTACTTTATCTCCATGGTTTTATATTGCTTGCCGGTCTTTTGATCAGGGCCATACATTTCCATTACATGATGATCATCATCAATTATTTTGAAGATTTCTTTCATCTCGCAATATTTTCCTTCTCTGGTAATATCTTCCATTTTTCCTTCCATAGTCATGGTTTTGGAAGCTTCGTCCCAGGTGCCTTCCATTTGCATAATACCGGTTCCCATATTGTCTATCCAGGTACTTACATATTTCTTTTTATGATTGTCGTAACCGGTAATAGCCATGCCTTCAAATGGCATACCCATAAAACTTCCTTTATGTTCAGCCATTTGATACCGACCACCCAGGATCATTTTATTGGTAGATTCTCCTGTGCTGGTCATAGCAGGTTTGTCCGGCTCCATCCACATACTGGTTTCTGCAGTCCAATTTCCATCAGATTTGGCAAGCGCCTTGTGTGGCTCGCCTGGTGTAGCGTAGTCCATCCAGGCTTTCATAGCTGTTGCAGAATCTACAGGTTTCCAGGTGTCGTCTTTTGTTTCAGTAGAAGTAGTGGCAGTATCGTTAGATACCTCCTTGTTGTCTGCAGTATTACTATTGCAGGCAAACAGCAACATTGTTGCTGAACAAATTGCAGTGAGTGTTTTTTTCATATAGCAGTTTTTTGGAGTCCGAAATTAATATTTTTATTATAGTAATGGGAAATTTTTTCTTTCCTTATTTGAAAATATAACATTTGAATAAAGGTCAATAATCATCAACAATGCCATAACTGCTTAGGTTCTTCGGATTAAGCACATGGTTTGTAACTATTTCTTAGCTTTGCCACCTGTTTTTTTAATACTCATAACCTTTAATATGTCCAGCACATCATTTTATACCCGTATTCAAAAAGAAATTGAAGAAATCAAGGAATCGGGTTTGTTTAAAAACGAACGTCGTATTGACTCCGAACAAGGAGCGGAGATCCTGGTAAATGGTAAAAAAGTCCTGAACTTTTGTGCCAACAATTATCTTGGCTTGTCCTCGCATCCAAAAGTATTGGAAGCGGCCAAGAAAACAATCGATGAACGTGGTTATGGTATGAGCTCGGTACGGTTCATTTGTGGTACACAGGATATTCATAAAGAGCTGGAACAAAAGCTCGCTACCTTTTTGGGTACAGAAGATACTATTCTTTATGTAGCTTGTTTTGATGCTAATGGTGGTGTATTTGAACCCTTACTGGGCGAAGAAGATGTGATCATTTCTGATGAGCTGAACCATGCTTCCATTATTGATGGTGTTCGTTTGTGCAAAGCAAAACGTGCCCGTTATAAAAACAAAGATCTTGCTGAATTAGAGCAACGCCTTATAGAGCATAAAGATGCTCGTACCCGCCTGATTGTAACGGATTCTGTATTTTCTATGGATGGAACGATAGCGGATCTGGATAAGATCTGTGACCTGGCAGATAAATACGATGCTTTGGTCATGATTGATGAAAGCCACTCTTCAGGCTTTATGGGTAAGACTGGCCGCGGTGTACATGAAATGTGTGGTGTAATGGGTAGGATCGACATCATAACCGGAACCTTGGGTAAAGCCCTGGGTGGCGCATCCGGCGGATTTACCAGCGGTAAAAAAGAAGTGGTAGAAATGTTACGTCAGCGTAGCCGTCCCTATTTGTTCAGTAATACTGTTGCCCCTTCTGTAGTTGGTGCTTCTATTGCCGTTCTGGATATGATCAGTGAGACGACTGAATTGCGTGATAAACTGGAAAGCAATACCACTTATTTCCGCACCAAAATGACGGAAGCTGGTTTTGATATTAAACCAGGCACACATCCTATTTGCCCTTTAATGCTGTACGATGCAGTATTGGCGCAAAAGATGGCTGCACGTTTGCTGGAAGAAGGTGTATATGTAATTGGTTTCTTCTTCCCGGTAGTGCCTAAAGGTCAGGCCCGTATTCGGGTGCAAATATCAGCGGGGCATGAACAGCATCATTTGGATACTGCGATTGCAGCGTTTACTAAGGTAGGTAAGGAATTGGGAGTGATTAAATAATAATTAAAAAGTAAAAAGTCAAAAAAATCCAACCATGAAAAAAGTTTTGTTAGTAGCGTTGTCTTTATTAATGATCAGTCAAGTAGTTCAGGCAAAAGATAAAGAAGAAGAATATAAAGTAGTTGTAGTAAAGAATGAAGCCAACGGTAGTTATGCATACGAGCAGGTGGTAAATGTTGAAAGCGTCACTAAGGAGGAAATGTTTAGCAGGGCAAAAAAATGGATTATCTCCAATTTTAAAACCAGCGATAACAACATTCAGTTTGATGAAACTAATCTTTCCATAGCAAATACAGCAACTGTAGTTTTGAAAGCTGCAAGTGGTTTCAACTGGGCTATTACAAGTGGTCTTGTCAATTTTAAATTGAACTTACAGTTTAAAGATGGCCGGTATAAATTTGTTTTTGATAACATTGCTGTACAGGCGGCTTATTCCGATGGCATAGTAGAAACAGTAAATTATGAACAAGTACAGAGGAATAATAAGCCTGCTAAACATATCAGGAAGGAAATTAATGAAAAACTACTGGCTATTGCTACGCAATTGGAAGAAGCTATTAAGACAGGTGGCGGCAAAGGAAAGGATGATTGGTAATATCTCACCAATTCAAATCTCATATCTCAATACTCAAATCTAATGTCCAATAACGTATATATAATCGACGCCATCCGTACCCCAATAGGTAAATACGGTGGCACTTTAAGCACAGTTCGTCCTGACGATATGCTTGCTCATGTGATCAAAGCATTGGTTGAACGAAATCCTTCTGTAGATGTAAATGCTATTGAAGACGTAATTGCCGGTGCTGCTAACCAGGCTGGCGAGGATAATCGTGATGTGGCCCGCATGTCGGCACTGTTGGCGGGTTTGCCTATCACTGTGGGTGGTAATACGGTTAATCGCTTGTGCGCCTCTGGCTTGCAAGCCATTATGGATGCAAGCCGTGCCATTCAATGTGGTGATGGCGAATTGTTCATAGCTGGTGGTGTGGAAAGTATGACCCGTGCTCCGTATGTAATGGGCAAGTCTGAAAGTGCTTTTGGCCGCGGTCAGCAAATGTTTGATACTACTATGGGTTGGCGTTTTATCAACCCTAAATTATCTGCCATGTATCATCCTTATACCATGGGTGAGACTGCGGAGAATGTAGCAAAGCAATGGAACATTGGCCGTGCAGAACAGGATCAATTTGCTTACGAAAGCCAGGATAAATACCAGAAAGCACATGAAGCCGGTAAGTTTGCCGATGAAATTGTGCCCATTACTATTGAATTGGGCAAAGGTAAAACTGCTCTTTTTGAAAAAGATGAGCATCCAAGAATGTCATCTGTAGAAAAGCTCGGAGAATTGAAACCTGCGTTTCAAAAAGATGGTACCGTTACGGCTGGTAACAGCAGTGGTATTAATGATGGTTCAGCAGCATTGCTCCTGGCTTCAGAAGATGCAGTAAAAAAGTATAACCTGAAACCTTTGGCCAGAATTGTAAGCCGTGCTATTGCGGGAGTAGATCCTGCTATTATGGGTATTGGCCCTATTCCGGCTACTGAAAAAGCTTTACAGCGTGCAGGCTTGACAATTGATGATATTGGCCTTGCTGAATTGAATGAGGCCTTTGCATCACAGTCATTAGCTGTGATTCGTGATTTGAAGATCAATCCGGAAATTGTGAATGTAAATGGAGGGGCTATTGCTATTGGTCATCCTCTGGGTTGCAGTGGTGCGCGTATTTCTGCTACATTATTACATGAAATGAAACGTCGTAAAGTTCGTTACGGTTTGGCTACTATGTGTATTGGAGTAGGGCAGGGTGCTGCTATTATTTATGAAAATATGGAAGCGTAATAAATAGCTTATAGAGTTAAATATAAAAGCCGGCAAGAATTATTCTCGTCGGCTTTTTACATATGTAAGGTAGTTATTAAACACTAAAACTCTTTCAGATCGTTTTTAGTAAAAGTCCATTCAGGAGTTTGCAACTCATTGCCGAATTTTATAGAATACCAGGGTGAAATCTTTTCATCATTTGGGTTAACCAGGATGTGTATATCCTGTGCCGGCATATAGCTTTGACTTAAAAGGAAGATAGTGTCTTTAGTTTGTGAATTATAAGCTATGTCCATTACCGTAACAGCATGGCCGTAAGGATTACGGGTCTGTATAAAAACTGCTCCCGGATGAATAGCAGTAACAGGTATTGACTCTAATTGCTGGTGAAGCGATTTGGTTCCTGCGTAGGTATACACTACATCAAGGTATTGGCGAAAGGTGTTGTATGTGTAGCTTTCAGAATTTTGTTTTACCCAACTGCAAATATTGCCATTCGTTTTTATGCGATAACCTTGGGCGTAGTGCTCAAAGTCGCATGTAAATCCATTGGTAAAATTAAAGCTGATGTGACTGAAATCTTTTTTACTAAACAAGTATTCTGCTCTTATCCTCATTGCAGCATCCGCACATTGTTGCAGATCTTTGTGGCCCGCATCCATATCTATTACAGCGTATTGTGCTTGCTGGTTGCTCTTCTTAATGCCATTGAATAAGTAAACTGTTTTGTCCCTTTTTAATGATATAGATCTTAAAAAAGTAGTATAGTTATCATTAACAGTAGCTATTCTTTGATAGCCATCAGGCAGCGGAATAGTGCCTATGGTTTTGGGCAAAGGTTGGAGGGTTACTTGTTCAATAACTTGCTGCTCGTTAATACGGGAGCTGTTGCAGGAGGCAAGGATACAGATCACTAAAAGAAAACCCGGCATACGCATAGCTTTTAAACTATGACACTTATGCCGGATTTTTCCATAATCTTCCATTAAGAAGCTTTATTCAGAAGCACTACATTGAGGTTATTTTTACTTGAATTTATGGTTCTATACATCTTCTGGTAATGTTCATATTCTGCTACATCATACACACCCTCATTTTGCTCATAGATTCTGATTAGTGATATATTATTTTCCTTCTTTTCAAATTTAATGTGATACTCTCCAAAAGGATATTTAAAACTTACGGCTTCCGGAAGGGATTCTATTTCCATGCCAAGAGGAATATGGAGCATCACAGAATCTATAATTTTAAAGGATTCCCTGAGTACAAATGGTTGCGTACGTGTTTCGGTTTGAAATATTTCCTTCATAGGATTATTCATCCAGCCCATGTTTACAAATGTTCGTTTCTGTGTGCCGTTAACAATACCCGACACCATTAATTCTGCATTTTCTGCAATAGAAGGCAGGACATGGCTTCCTGTATATTTGTAATTAAATGCAGTTACGCTATAAGAAGGAAAGGGGAATTTTGAATTCACCATTTCTTTTATCTTATTGTCAGGCTGTGTCTTAAGGAAATATTCTATATCATCCTGCATGAGGCCACTGTACAGGTTTTCCACCTTTATTTGCTGCTGCCTACTTGTATTATCCAGCTGTACAGTTGATTTTCGGACGATGAAATTTTTACTCTTATCATAAGATGGAGTCCTGCATAGAAAGCCACCCTGCTCGGAGGTTAGCAGTACTTTACGGCCTTGAGTAAAGCTCCCGAGATATCCTGCAGGCAATTGCTGGCTGGTACATTCTACCCAAATGGTATCCTTAGGCAGCGGCACACACAGGATAACATGATTAAAAGTATTGGCGGGAAAATCCTCATCTAATTTATAATAATCTTCACCTGCATTTACAAGTGTAACATAAGAATTGATACCTGCTTCTTTGAGCAAAGCTTTAAGGTAATTGGTAAGCCCTTTGCAGTCTCCATAGCCATTCTTAGCCACATTCATGGCATCGAAGGTCTGCCAGCCTGCTATGCCATATTCGTTGGCTACATACCGGGTGTTCTGTTGCATATAAGCATATAGTTTTTGCACTTTGCTATAGGCATCCTGTTCGCCTTCGATCAAGCTTTTTACCACTGCTTTTTTGTCTTCGGGTAATATGTCCCGACCTTCATTCAGTTTATAGATAAAGAGCCCGATGCTATTCCAACTCTGCATATCGCCTTTATATTTAAGCAGCTCGAACTGGCCCGGAGCAAGTATTACAGTAGGTGCAGTATGGTTTCCGGTTTTGGAGTAAGGCTCTTCATTGTAGGCATAAATATTATCTATCTTCCAGGAAAGAACCTCATTCCCGCCTTTATCTTTAGCAGATGATTTTTCTACATGAGCAGGCATTAAATACTCTTTATATCTTACTGGGATAGAGGAAGGGAAAGTCAGCAAAAATTCAGTGTGTTCTACTGCACAGTCATAATAAGGTTGGGTCTCCCAATCAGGCAAAAAGAATGTTGTTTTAATCACTTCATCCACTTCATACTCTACGGTATAGGGGTATTTTGAATAATTAAAATCGAAGCTTTTTACCCGAGAATCACTATGATAAACAAAACTTGTACCATAAGTGGAATAGTCTGCTACATCTCTTTCCTTAAACGATTTTATTTCAGTTCCTGAAGCATCGAAAAGACGTCCTTTTATGTCGTCTATTTTCAACAATAAATTATAACGTTCAACTAAAGGCGCGTACTTTTTGCCTTTTTCATCAAGGATAGTAATAGCATATTTCTTTTTATAAATTACCTTATCAAAGTCTGCTACTTTAACTTCAGTTCTGTCATACCGGATTATAGCATGTGCATTTTGTTTCAGTTTTTCAGGAATGGTATGTACAGGGTAATATTTAATATCATCTTTAGCAAAGCTTGAAGTGATACTTACTGAAGCTAAAAGGATGAATAATAATTTTTTCATGGTGGGATAGGTGTACTTAAAGACCCCAATTTATTTGAAATAAATGAAACTGGAGCAAACTCATTAGTTTACTTTTTTAATAATTAGTTTTTTGCTTTGCTCCTCAATTACATTTCCATAGAAAGTCCTTAAGGATTCGTAGTCTTCTGCCGGGAACAATGTTGTTTTACTGGTGAATCGGCTATTTAAAGAAAATACATGCAAAGCTTCATTGTATTCCATAATATTCTTCATAAGAAGAAGCTGATTATTCCCGTATTGAATAATGGTTGATTTGGGATAGTCGTCCACAACATAGCCTGCGGGCAAGTCGAAATGAAAAATATAATTGATATCCTGCAGGTAATCCATTTCTACCGTGTACTTTCTTGTATCCGAGGGGAATGGATTTTTGTCAAAAAATTTGTTGAAAAACGGATCCATATATACGGTTCCTGATTTTCGATCAAAGTTCAACTGCACTTCGTAATGGACATGAAGCGGTAAGTCAGGATTAGTTAGATTTTTAACTGAAACGTTGGTGATATTAGTTGCAGAACTACCGACGCCCCATTCTTTTGCTATACTTTTTCTTACTGCATCCGTATCGCCATCCCATAAATTGCGATAAGCGATCGCAGAGAATACGCCATATTGTTTATCCAGTTTAAGTATCAATTTTGAAGAGTCTGACGAGGGCAATAGTTTTGCAATAATTGTAGTTTTATTTTTTATACTATCGGGATTCAAAGTAAGTGCGGCTCCGCCATCTTCTGTTATTGTTCTGCAATAACCATTGTAACAATCATAGGGCAAAACATTGAACGGATTATACCTGTTAGAAGCATCAAGCAGGTAGACTTGCTTGTCAATGACAAGCTTGCTGATGATGTAATTTATATTTCCTGGATCTATGTAAACCATATTTAACCGCTCGTTTGCCTTGGTGCTTAATACCACCGGCTCGCTATCAAGGTTAGCTTTGCGCAGCATTGCTGTCAGCAAAAGATTGATGCCTTCAGCACTTCCCCTTTTCCGGGCGAAAATTTCTTTAATGTCAAGCGTGGGCTGTTTACCTGGTTCTGTCCTTGTAAAGGTTATATTGTTTCTTATAAAGGAAAAAATGGCTTGTGCCTTTTCTAATTCTGTTTTCTGATTTGCAATTAGTGCTTCAACCTTTTCTTTTAAAAAATTATTGCCGGAAAAAACCTGTCCGCCATAATCTTTATCTCCATAGAAAAACTTCTTGGTGAAGTCCTCCCAGTTGTTGAAAATTTTATTTTTATAGCCATTGTTTTGAATAGAGAGCACATTGACTTTTACCCTTTCCCGAAAATTTTCAGCACTGCTCATATATGGTTCACTACTGAAAGCCGGAATATTTCGCCTTACCCAGATGTTAGTCGTTTTTTCAGATCCTCCATAATTTTCAAAGTATGAGCAGCTTTCACAATCATTCAATTCTTTTTTCTTTTTTACCGGTTTCATAGGAATACCCAGCCGCTCAAGGTAATTGTATGAAATATAAGAAGGGAGGGTTGCAGTATACTCCGAATATAATGTTGGGTAATCATTTTGAAAATCCCAATCCGGTACTAACAAGGTTTCATGCTTGAAAATAGAATACGAATAATGAACAATTGAACCCTTCTTTATGCCTGGAAGATTGAATTTGGATACCGTAATATTTTCATTCATTTTTTCCTTTAGAATATCAGACTCATTCAGGGGCAGTGCTGTTACTTCTCCATTTTCAAGATTGTATGTGGTGCCTTCTATCTTGGTTACAGCAGACCTGTAATTGTACGGAATATTGATGATTCCCAAATCGCCTATTGCATCATCTCCTAAAAATTTTATAGTCCGTTCAATACGATATTCCAGTACATTATCAGAAAGCCAGCTGGAGCCTTGTTCGTAAAGGATAATTGCCTGGGCGGTTGAATCAATGTCAAACTTATTCTTTTGAAGATATTCTTTTAGCAATGCTTCATTTTCCACAATATTTTCCTTTTGTGCATAAGCGGATAGCTGTAATGCCAGGAAAATAGTGGTCAAAGCAATAATAAATTTCATTGGTGAATATTTTATGATATATTTTGACGGCAAATATAATTTCGTTTATTCAACTTCTTAACATTTCATCAACTTTCTTATTTTTTTATTTCCACCCCCAAATATGTAGGTAGGTTTCCTTTTTTGATAACCAGACAACTACGCACGGATTGTATAAAAAAATCCACAATCAGACGTTAAATCGGGAAATGAAACTGGGTTTTCTTTCAGAAAAGTTTATCTTTGTCTTATCGCTTAATTATAAAACGTTTTTTAATGGCTATTTTATCAATAAACCCAGTAATGTTGTTATCTCTGCCAAGTGGCATGGAGTGGTTGTGGATCGTGTTGGTGGTAATAATATTATTTGGTGGTAAAAAAATTCCGGAACTGGCCAAAGGTATAGGTAAAGGTATCCGTGAATTTAATGATGCCAAGGATGGTATAAAAAAAGAAATTGAAACAGGTATGAAGGAAACTCCTTCCGCCAATACTACAAGTACAACTACAACGCCAGGCTCCAACCAACCAACGGCATAAACTTCCAATAGTTTTTGCAATTATTTTCTGTTTAGCTATAGCAAAATTAATTTTTTATTATTTTGTGAAGCCGCTTTGTCTGCTTTTTAAAACACAGACACACGAATTTAAACAGCCGGTTTACATAAATCCGGTTGCATGTGTAACCGCTAAAAATTTAATTAGCCCATGCAATGGAAAACTTTTTTCTGTTCAGTTTTAGTAGCGTCCCCTTCGCTTGTATTGGCGCAAGGCCCCAAAGTAAACTTAAGTAGTGATGGCAAGAAAATTGCCATGATAGAAACTAAAGACGTAAACGCTTCTACGTCCAAATCTGCAGCATTGGATAGTCTCTCTTCAAGAGCGATGCCATTTGCAATGAATGGCAGCAATAAGGTTATTAATATCAACAATAATCAGGATCCTCAAAAGACTAAAAAAGGTAGCAAGGATAATAAGGATATTATCAATCCGTCTAAGGTTGCAATTGCTTCTAATCTTTCTGTTTCCCGTCCTTTGGATAGAGTAATGGAAACCAATGATAAGTTTAAATCCGTTCCACTCGCCGGCGAAACAGATTATTATGGCAACATGAATACCTATATGATTGATTATGTAAAGAAATACATGACCAATTTTGGAGGAAGGTTGAATACTGTAAGCGGCCGTGGAAGAACCGGTACCTTCGAATCTATTGATAGAGTACTTAAATCCCACTCTATTCCTAAAGAACTTAAATATCTTGCTGTAATAGAATCTGCACTGAATAAGAATGCAAGATCTCCTGTTGGAGCTGTAGGATATTGGCAGTTTATGGCACCTACTGCAAAACTGATGGGGCTTACTGTAAATGGCCGTCGTGATGAGCGTACTGACCTTATTAAGTCTACACATGCTGCAGCTAAATACCTGAGCTATTTATATGATCAACTGGATGATTGGTTGCTGGTGGTGGCAGCGTATAATAGTGGCCCACGCCCTGTTATCAATGCTATGAAGCGTACCGGCAAAGATGATTTTTGGTCCATTAAATCATATCTTCCAAAAGAAACCCAGAATCACGTACTGGCTTTTGTTGCGACTGCTACTATAATGGAGCGTCTCAATCATTTCCTGCTACCGGGAATGCCAAGTAATTTCGACTGGAGTTCGCTTAATGTAACCAATGCCGGACTTGCAAAGACAAAAAAACCATCGAATCCATTGTTGTCTAAGTTTACCGAAGATGAAGTTAAGAGGATGGCCATTATCAGAATAAAAGCTCCTCTGGACCTGGAAGTAGTATCCAATATGCTTTCTATAGATCGCCGCCAATTAGGAAGATGGAATTATGACTATTTTGATTACCTGGAAACATATAAAACCGGGAATCTTTATAATTTCCGTATTCCTAAAGACAAACTGGATATATTCCTGGAAAAATTAGGGGCATTAGAAAAAGCATCATCAAAAATGCAACTGTAAAAAAAGTTTTAGAATTAAAAATCTTTTCATACCTTTGCAATCCTTAATAAAAAGAACAAAAAGATAATTAGTAGAAAATGGCAAATCATAAAGCTACCAAAAAGGATGCCCGTCAAAGTCTTAAGCGTCGTGACCGTAATCGTTACTACGGTAAAACTACACGTAATGCTATTCGTGAAATGTTGAAAATTACAGAGAAAGGCGCGGCTCAGGAGCAACTCCCAACAGTAATTTCTATGATTGACAAATTAGCTAAACGCAATGTTATTCATAAAAACAAAGCGAGCAATTTAAAATCTCAATTGGCAAAGAAAGTAAGTGCTTTAGCATAAGCTTTTTCCAAACAAATATTTTGAACGGATAATCGTTGAGCATCAACTTTTATCCGTTTTTCTTTTTAAATTAATGTAGAATTGTTTATGCATTAATTGCTGATTTTCAAATAATAAAAAGAGATACGATTTTAAAAGGATTGGCTTTAGGTTTATTTCTAAAGCTGCTCAAGCCTATTAACTTTGAGTGAAAGCTTTAATGTTTTCTTGCTTTAAAGCAGTTGCACCTCCCCAAAGCTCTAGACAACAGGAGGGCGTGTTTTATCGGTGCAGATCCTAAGTTACCAATTACGATGTACTTAAATATAAATACCCATCCCTCAAAAAGTCTACATTACATCCCAGTAACAGCCCCATTGTCATTCCGAAGGAATCTACACAACCATGTTGTAAACCAGGGCAGCTAGTCTTATTTCTTCTTTTTTAAAAATCTTTATAAGAATATTGCAGACTTTTTGATCATCAACAATAACGCTCAAACGCAAAAAACACCCGGCAAAAATCGCCGGGTGTTTTTTTACATTTAAATAATCCGTTATTATTGAAGTACTTCAAACTTCCGGACTACTATTCCTTTTTCAGTTTCAATCTTCAAAGTGTAAACACCTGAAGCAAAGCCTGAAATATTTATCTGGTGGTTATCTTTACTGTTTGTCTGAGCTTGATAAACCAATTGCCCTAGTATGTTATAGGCTGATATCTTTTTCATATCCAGGCCGCTCTTATTCGTAATGTTCAGCGTAGCTTTTGCCGGGTTAGGGTACAACATAAGCTCATCATTACCTAAGGCCAGTTGGTCAATACCTACTACCGTTCCAACGTTAAGCGTTTGCGTGATTACGGTATCACCACATTCACCGGTAAGGGTCAGTGTAATGGTATAATTTCCGTTAGCGGTATAGGTATGCTGTACCGTAGAGCCGGCTCCAGTGGTCTGATCTCCAAAATTCCAGGCTGAGCTTGTTACATTTTGAGGATTGATTACCGTGAACGTAAATGCGCCATTACCATTGCTTGTTATATTTATAGAACCTATAGGTGGTGCTATAATAGCTACATTGACAGAGTCTGCAGCATTACATCCATTGGCATCAGTAATGGTTACATAGAAGTTTCCGGCAGTTGCTACATCGCGTGTTTGTGCAGTTGATGCATCATCCCATAAATAAGTTGTCCCTGCAGTACCTGCATCAAGCGTTAGGGTAGTGCCGTTACAAATTGAAGTATCGCTGCCCAGATCGACTATAGGAAGTGCATACATTGTTACACTTACAGTATCACTTCCGGTACATGCATTAGCATCAGTTACTGTTACGTAGAAAGAACCGGCAGTAGTAACATCGCGGGTTGCCAAAGTGGAAGCATCATCCCAAAGATAGGAAGTGCCGGTTGCACTGGCATTTAATGTAAGGGTATTGCCTGTACAGATAGCAGTGTCATTGCCCAGATCAACTACCGGGTTAGCGTTAATGGTGAGTACCAAAGTATCTCTGCCGATACAAGTATTGGTTCCGGTAACAGTTACATAGTAGGTGCCTGCTGCAGAAACGGTTGTAGTTTGTGTTGTACTGGCATTACTCCATAGATAAGTAGCACCTGCATTTCCTGCATTCAGGGTAAGTGTACTTCCTGAACATATCGCAGTATCATTACCCAAAGCCACCACGGGAAGCGGATTAAGTGTAATGACTATAGAATCCCTTCTTGTACAGGTACCAACAGTTACATCTACAAAGTAAGTGCCAGCGGTAGTAACTGTCCTTGTCTGAGCTGTTGTTGCATTATCCCAAAGATAAGTAGCGCCAGGGTTGCCTGCATTCAATATTTGTGAGAAAGAACCTGTATTACAAGCAACAACATTTGCGCCAAGATTCACGGTAGGACAAGTATTGGCTACAACAGAAACATTATCAATAAATACATCAATATCTTCATTGGAAACAGTACTTGCACCATAAAAGCCTATTTTAACCACACCTGTATATGGAGTAAGGTCAATAGTTATATGGTTACCTGTATTTGCAATAAGCGTAGTACTTCCCCATTGTTGTAAGATATTGGCACTGGACCATGTAGCTCCGTTATCCGTAGAAATCACTACAGCTACAGTATCGTCTACACCTAACGTTGCGGCAATATTGCTATAATATTCTGTCAATGCAATATCAAACTCCAGTTGTTTTGGTGTAGTTCCCAAATTTATGGAAGGTGTGATCAGCCAGTCTTTGCGGCTTGTACTATAAATATTAATTCTTGCCGCTTTATTAGCAGATGTGCCTACTGTAACAGAAGCATCGCCATAGTTTTGTTGATTCCAATAATTATTGGTCGTACCAAATACTGTTGGTGCTGCCAATGAACCACTCGCCTGTGACCAGCATGAAGGAACAAAAGTAGTTCCTTCGAAAGTTTCCAGGAATGGTACTGTATAAGCAGCACATAAGGTCGTGAAGTTAGATGCAGAAGACCAGGCGCTGAAAGAGCTTCCGCAAGAAGTTCTTACATAAGCAGAATAAGTGGTAACAGGCTGAAGGCCGGCTACACTTGCTGTAACAGTAGGTGTTGTAGTACTACCACTGGCGACAAGACCCGTAGCACCCGAGCCTGGCAGTCCTGAAGTCCTGACTTCCCATTGATAACCTGCAGGAGAAGTAGATGTGGAAGGAGACCAGCTAATGTTAGCTGAATTGGTGGTAATGGTATTGGCCGCCAGGTTAAGCGGTACCTGGCAATCGGGAATCACATCAATTTTTACATTGTCAATGAAGATGTCAATATCTGCATTGGAAACAGTACTTGCACCATAAAACCCGATTTTAATTACACCAGTATACGCACTAAGGTTAATAATAGCATGATTTCCTGCCCCATTTGCAATAGGTGTAGTACTTCCCCATTGTTGCAATATATTGGCACTGGACCATGTAGCTCCGTTATCTGTAGAAATCACTACAGCTACCGTATCATCAACACCTAATATAGAGGCAGTAGCACTGTTATATTCCGTCAACGCAATATCAAATTCCAGTTGCTTGGGAGCAGCCCCCAAATTAATAGGAGGAGTAATCAGCCAGTCTCTGCGATTTGTAGTATATATATTAATCCTTGCAGCTTTATTGGCAGATGTACTTACCGTTACAGAAGCATCGCCATAATTCTGCTGATTCCAATAATTGTTGGTTGTACCAAACACTGTTGGTGCTGCTAATGAACCGCTCGCCTGTGACCAGCATGTAGGAACAAATGTAGTGCCTTCGAAAGTCTCCAGGAACGGGGTAGTATAGGCTGCACAAGGTGTGTTAAATGTCTGTGCAGCGGACCAATCACTAAAACTGGCGCCACATTGTGAGCGCACATATAGTGTGTAAGCAGTATTGGCTGTTAACGTAGCATTTGATGCATTGACAGTGGCAGAGGCTCCATTGGCGGCAAGTCCGGTAGCACCGGAGCCGGGTAGTCCTGAAGTTCTTATTTCCCATTCATAGCCGGAAGGTGTGCCTGTAACAGGTGCAGTCCAGCTAAAGCTGGCAGATGTTGGCGTAAGTGTAGCAGAAGGTATAGTAAGTGCTGTAGGCGGGAAGCACGAAGGAGCTTCGATTACAGAGACATTATCTAAAAGAGCATCATCATAAAAGTTATTGGAAGATGTTTTATTCACTACAAAACGTACCTGGATAGTAGCATTTACATAAGATGCCGGTAAAGTAATGCCTACTATGCGCCAACTTGTACTATTAGTTGAGTTAGAAAATACATTGACCCATCCAGTGCCGCTATTAACATCTACTCTGAATACATTATTCAAAGCAGTAGAGGAAGGATCAGTATTGTTCTTGAACCAGTCGAATTGTATATATGGTGCTGCTAAGCCTGTTAAGTTGATGTTGGGCGTAGTCAGTGTAACGCTGTCCACATAAGGACTTGAAGCATCGACCCAGGCATAGGTTCCTGCTGGCCTGCCATTAATTGCAGGTGTAGTACCGTAATCGCTAGATCCTGTAAATTTCCAAAATGAATTAGTCGATGTACTATTAGATGTATTAGAATTGGCCCAGCATATTGGCATTGCACCTGCATTGAAATCCTGCGTGAAAGGCACAGTGAAATTGACGCACAATGTCATAAATGTTACAGCAGTAGTCCAACTACTGTTTCCGTTGGCACCACAGTTGGAGCGTACATATACAGAGTAAGTGGTGGATGGAGCTAGCCCGGAGGCTGAAGTTGTGTTAGTAAGCGAGGTTCCATTGGAAGCAAGGCCGCTTGCACCACTTCCTGCAGCGCCTGAAGAACGTACTTCCCATTGATAATCTGCAGGAGTTGGAGAAGGTACACTCCAATTAATAGTAGCAGTTGATGTCGTAATATTGGCGGTAGGAACGGTTACATTTCCTGGTACCACGCATAATGGTGGTGACCAGGTAAAGGTTAGTCCTGAAGTTGGGGTAATGGTGTTAGTCCTGGTTACAGTAGCTGAATTCGAGGCTCCGGCAGTAGTTGTACTCCAGCTTGTAGCAGAGGTTCTGTTATTGTAATCAGTATTAGCAGCACCCCTTAATCCTACTTGCTGGGTCCGGCTGGTAGTACTTAATGTAGTGTTAGTACCATAAATGACATTTATTTTATTTGTGGTTTCTTCCAGTGTAACCTGGAAATTCAGATTTGTGTTATTCGGTAATCCCGAGAAATTGTAATCTGCGAATTGACTCCACTCAATCACAAAAACACGATTGGGCGCGGTGCCCAGTGTTTGTGTCAAAACTTTTGCAGATGGCCAGCGGATTGATGAAGCAGATTCATTAGCAGTAGCAGCCGCTGACATTTCAATTGTTCCGGCAACCTGGTTAATTACTTCAACAGTTGCACCTGTAGGAATACCTGTTCCCTGGATGGTAGCGCCCACTGTAAGGCCAACAAATGAGGTAACACCGGTAATGATAGAATCGCCCAGAACCCTGGTACCGGCAGTGCCGTACATACCCCAAAGGTCTCTGTTCATTGCTGCAATAGCCCCGGAATAAGCGGTCGAAGAAGAAATGACTGCTGATCCGGTACTGGTAGTCGTTCCAAATGTCATTCCACCATTGGAATTTACAAAAGCGGAAGTATAGGGATTGCCGTTAAAAGTAAATGAAAAAGGTAGCGTAACGGGCCATCCATCTGTATCAAAAGTTGTGGTACCGCTGTTTTGGGCAAGAATAGTCCCACCTGTAATCGGGGTGTATGTGCCATTCGTTTGCGAAAAAGTGTAGGAACTGACCTGCGCCTGGCTGGTAGCAGCAGTTGCAAGAAAAGCAGTGGCTATAGTCAGCGCTTTTCCAGTTTGCCATAATCGTTTAAAAGGGTAGTTTTTTTTCATATTTTCTTCTTTATTTTAACCTACTCTTTAAATTGAGGATTTTCGGTACGCTCCCCGTTAGATAAGAATTCTTATCTCTCTCTAATCATCACTGTTAAATTTTAAAAATGTCTAAATAAGCTGTCGAATCTACCTCCTTTTAATAAGTTAATAAATTTGTAAAATTTTACCCAAATTTAACCAAAACTTATCAATTTGTTAATATCGTATCAATTATTTTCATCTATAATTTATCAGGAAAAGCAGTATGAGTAATATTATTTTGATATATGATAAAATAGAAACAGCGGATCAGATGTAATATCCAACCCGCTGTTTGATTTACCGGACTCTTCCGTTTTATGAGTATTAGCCATAACAAGTAAAGCCCCGTAATATATTACGGGGCTTTACTTGTATTAAAAGTATTTTATTTAGTGGTAGTAACTTGTTTCTTCTCTTTAATTCTTGAAGATTTACCGAAGCGTTCACGTTGGTAGTATAGTTTTGCACGACGTACACGACCACGCTTATTAACAACGATGGACTCAATATTAGGAGAGAACAAAGGGAATAAACGCTCAACGCCAACACCATCAGAAATTTTACGGACAGTGAACGTTTGAGTACCACCCTGGCCTTGACGCTTAATCACATCACCTTTAAATGACTGAATACGTTCTTTGGCACCTTCTACAATTTTGTAGTTTACCGTGATATTATCACCTGCTTTAAAAACAGGCATTTCTTTTTTGGTATTGAATTGCTCGTGTACAAACGCAATAGCTTCCATTGTGAGTAATTTTTACTAATATTATATAATACTTCCCGCAAGTGCGAGAGGAGTTTGGAGCTGCTTATTTAACTTCAGCTACCAGTTTTTTAAAGCTTTCAGGCTCATTCATAGCCAGATCTGCTAATACTTTACGGTTAAGCTCGATACCTTTTTGGTTAAGCTTGTTCATAAATACGGAATAACTCAAACCTTCTTCACGTACTGCAGCATTGATACGGGCGATCCATAAAGTGCGGTATTCACGCTTCTTTAATTTGCGACCAACATATTTGTATCCAAGGCCTTTTTCTAATACGTTTTTGGCTACCGTATAAACGTTTTTGCGTTTGCCGTAGTACCCTTTCGTTTGCTTAAGGATTTTCTTTCTTCTAGCACGCGAGGCTACAGCGTTTACTGAACGTGGCATAATTTATTGTTTTTAAAATTTAGTACTTTTTCGTGCGAGTAAGCAAATGCTTATCTCATGTTCAACATTCTCTTAACCAATTTCAGGTTTGCGCTGTGAATGAACACAGAACCATCAAGGCTACGTCTGCGTTTTGCAGATTTTTTTGTCAAAAGGTGCTTTCTAAACGCTTTACGACGAGTGATCCTGCCAGTGCCTGTAACTTTAAAAGTTTTTTTAGCCCTTGAGTGTGTTTTTACTTTCGGCATGTTATTTTATTTGGGAGTGCAAAGGTAATTAAAAAATTAATCGAAAAATGGAAATTTGAAAAATATTTGAAGAATTATTTCATAAGGATGCCTTTTACAGGATAAACAAACGGGACCGGCTTCTATCCGATCCCGTTTGTTTGGGTAAATGAAATATAAAATTATTCTACTGTTACTGATTTTGCCAGATTACGTGGTTGATCCACGTTGGTTCCCCGCATCAATGCTATATGATATGATAATAGTTGCAATGGAACTACGGTCAACAGAGGGCTTAGTATTTCTTCTGTTTCCGGTATAGCAATGGTGTAATCTGCCAGCGCAGTAATTTCTGTATCACCTTCGTTTACCACTGCAATTACTTTACCATTACGCGCCTTTACTTCCTGGATATTGGAAACGATCTTGTCGTGTGCACTGGCATTGGTAGCCAATACAACCACCGGCATATCCTCATCTATCAAAGCAATTGGGCCATGCTTCATTTCAGCGGCAGGATAACCTTCCGCGTGGATATAGGATATTTCTTTCAGCTTCAATGCTCCTTCCAATGCCACAGGGAAATTTACGCCGCGACCAAGATATAAGAAGTTGGTCGCATCCTTAAATCTTGCAGCGATCTCTTGAATCTGTGCATCAAGCTTTAAGGTCTGCTTTATTTTTTCAGGAATATTTTTCAATTCATACAACACCTGGCGCAGGTAAGAAGTCGATATTGTTCCTTTGTGCTGTGCTATTTGTAAGGAAAGTAAAGTCAGGATTACTACTTGTGTAGAGAAAGCTTTGGTAGAAGCTACACCAATTTCTGGTCCGGCATGAGTATAAGAACCAGCGTGTGTAGCTCTTGCTATAGAGGAACCAATTACATTGCAAATACCATAAATAAGGGCTTGTCGTTCCTTAGCTATTTCAATAGCAGCAAGGGTATCGGCTGTTTCTCCTGATTGGGAAATGGCCAGAACCACGTCATTTTCTGTAATAATCGGGTTTCTATACCGGAATTCTGAAGCGTATTCTACTTCTACCGGTACGCGCGCAAGCTCTTCAATAAGATATTCACCCAACAAACCTGCATGATAGGATGTACCACACGCAGTTATAATAAAGCGTTTGGCCTGGTTAATCCTGTTAATATATTCTGTAATGCCACCCAGTTTGATCCAGCCTTCGTCAGCATTCATACGGCCTCTTACTGCATCGGCAATTACTTTAGGTTGCTCATAAATTTCTTTAAGCATGAAATGTTCAAACCCACCTTTCTCTATCGCTTCAAGATCCATTTCCAGCTCTTCGATAAACGGAGTCTTTTCAATATTGCCCAGGGTCTTAACCTGCATTTTGCCATCCCGGGTTACTACTACGTATTCCTGGTCATCGAGGTAAACTACGTTTTTAGTATACTCAATAATTGGCGAAGCATCAGAAGCAATAAAGAATTCATCTTTACCTACACCTACTACAAGCGGGCTTCCTTTGCGGGCAGCAATAAGGGTATTATTGTCTTCTTTATCTAATACTACTATAGCGTAAGCACCCACTACTTCATTCAGTGCAATACGAACAGCATCTTCCAGCGCTACGTTTTCCTGTTTTTGAATTTCTTCAATAAGGTTGATTAATACTTCAGTATCTGTGTCGGAAACAAAGTTATAGCCTCTTTTTTTGAGCTGCTCTTTCAGGGAAGAATAGTTCTCAATAATGCCGTTGTGCACAATTGCAAACCGGCCGGAATGTGACAGATGGGGATGTGCATTAACATCATTAGGAACACCATGTGTGGCCCAGCGTGTATGGCCAATACCAATATTGCCTAAAATGTCATGCTCTTCTGCATATTGTTGCAGATTTTTTACTTTTCCTGCTTTTTTATACAGATTAAAGGAGCTATTCTGCATCATGATAACACCGGCACTGTCATACCCTCTGTATTCCAGTCGTTGCAATCCTTTAATCAGGACAGGATAGGCTTCACGTGGTCCAACATAAGCAACTATTCCACACATATATAGTAATTATTTAAGTTTTGTGTAAATGACATTGAATTTTAATTTGGTATCTTGATTGCTGCTATTAGGGCCATTGACTACCATTCTGAATGATCCCGGATAAGTAACCGTCGAAGCTAATCTAAGTTTTAATTCTGTTTTACCAGCCGAAATCGCTTTTTGAACTTCTCTTGGAATATTCAAGGTATACCTTACAAAATCCGTGCCATTAATAGTAACCTTGGTAGCTGCGCCACCTATAAAATCCGGACCACTTTCATTGGCGGTGCCATCATTATTCAGCATATCTGAAACTACACGCTCTGTTCCGTCATCATTTACAGCGGTTACGATTAGCTGAGGAGGGGCACTAAAGCGGTTATCATCCCCTACTTTTAAAGCGGTTAATGTTATTGTGGCTTTATTAATTACGGAAGGTGGTATTTTGTTATCTATTTTTATAGTCAGGTCGGCACGGAAACCAGGATAACCTTCCATCAGCAAAGAATCATGATTGGCGGTTTGGCTATTATAATAAGTAAGAGCAGGTGCGCCGGTATAGTTTCTGTAAATACCATTGAAAAAGGAGCTATAGGAAGTGTTGAATTTAAAGAAGGCTTTAAGCAATTTAGGATCAGTAGCGGTATGGTAATAACATTCCAGTTGAGCTCTGTCGTAATTAGCTATGCCAGTGCTACTACCGGTGGTCAGGCCAAAGTAAGCCAATGTATTTTGGGCTACTGTTGTGTCAGGTGCTAAATATATTCCCTTGAATTGTGCCAGAAACGCAGTAGTAGAAGCAAGATCAGCAGGACTCATATTCTTAAACCGGTCATTAAGTCCGTCAACCCGCATGCGTAGAAGGTGGTTAACTGAATCACCACTTGCTAATTTCACAGTATCATAAAGTGATTTAATAGTAATGGTTCCGGTACCTACAGGCAATGGATTATAAGCAAGTTTACTAATAGCATAATACTTTACAGAGGTGTCGCCGAAGTTATCTGTTATTTCGTATGCCCTTAACTTAAGAGCATGGCTATTATCGGTACGGTTGGTATCCGCATAGCTGAAACTCAAATAAGGAAGGGAAATAACCGTAGAATCCATTACAACGCCGGTAGGGAAGGTGAAGTTAGCCGCAGGCGGGATAAATTGTATATACGCACCAGCCATAATCCTTCCAAAAAATGGGTCGTTTGTTATACCGCCTATAGCCATTAACGGATAGCCATAACTGTCCGTTATTAAAGAGTCAAAATGGGTATTCTTTACCGAAATGGCAAGGTCATTGACCTCAAAAGTGTTAATATTATCAACATCTGGAACAAGGTCCGGTTTGATTGTGCTTTTCTCTTTGCAGGCAACCAATGAAAAAAAGCCTGCGCAGAGCGTAAAGGCTTTTAAATGATTATGAAATGTAGTCTTCAACGATTTCTTTTTCTATTGTTATAAATTCTTATTTCTAATCTTGAGATAAGCTTTGGTAAAGTTCGAATAACGGATCAATATTTTCAAGCCAATCAGGACTATAAGGAATTACTTTTTTGCCTTTGCCGGTCTTAAATTCAGATATTATTTCAGGGTTAATACCTTCTTCTCCGTGTATAATTACATCTGCATATTTGCTGGCGCCATACACTAACGCCTCGTTATTGCTTTTATTATACGGCTCTACGTCTTTATCTTTCAACGCAGCACTGTTCATCACCATTTTAATAAAATCTTCACCTAATGATTCTTTAAACTGTGCTTTTTGCGCGGTATATATGGATTTGGAATGCACAAATACCGGTTCTTTTTTATAAGCTGTTTTGAGGAACATAGGGATCAATGAAGTCATCCAGCCATGACAATGAATCACATCAGGAGGCCAGCCAAATTTTTTCACTATTTCCAGGGCACTTTTACAGAAAAAGATCAGGCGCTCGGTATTATCATCAAAAAAGTGTTCCTGTTCATCTCTGAAGACGGCTTTTCTCTTGAAAAAATCTTCATTATCCATAAAGTAAACCTGCAATCTGGCATTGGGTAAAGAAGCAACTTTAATCAGTAATGGATGGTCGTCTTTATCTACTACTACATTAATTCCCGATAATCTTACTACTTCATGCAAGCGATGTCTGCGTTCATTAATAATACCAAACCTGGGCATAATAACCCTTATCTCCATACCGGAGTCAAAAGTTTTTACGGAAAGTTTATTTAAAATGGCAGCAAAATCTGTGATTTCAAGATAAGGGGAAAGCTCGTTAGTAATAATGAGTATGCGCTTTTTACTTTGTACTGACATGAACAAGTTGGTTGTTTCCTAAAGAAAAAGTTGTTTGAAAAATTCATATTCCCTTTGTAATAGGGAACATGCTTTTTAACTTAAAAAAATATATCCTTTTGCGCGCGTTCATGAATCTTATGGCATCCTGTTTATTCAGAAATTCTATATAGAAAACAGGAAATTACCATCATTTTCACGTAGGTTTGGCGGCAAAGGTACGGAATAATTATAAATTACTGAATTGCTCTATAGTTTCAATGTATTTTATTCCCCCTAAATACTCACTTTATTATCTATAGTATGCTTATTTTTAAAAAGATAGAACAAATACAACTTTATCTTAATAAAGAAAGGTTGTCAGGTAAGCAAATAGGCTTTGTCCCTACCATGGGCGCTTTACATGAAGGGCATATCTCCCTGATAAAATTTGCACAGAACGAAAATGAGGTGACGGTATGCAGCATTTTTGTGAACCCTACACAATTTAATAATGCAACTGACCTGCAGAAATATCCCCGTACAATTGAGCAGGATATTGAAATGCTTACTGGCGCAAATTGCGACGTATTATTCTTACCCGAGGTCTCTGAAATGTATCCTGACGGCCAGCAAATGAGCAAACAGTATGACCTGGGTTATGTGGAAACCATTTTGGAAGGAGCTTACCGTCCGGGGCACTTTCAAGGAGTGGCGCAGGTTGTGGAACGTTTACTTGATATTATTACACCCCAACAATTATATCTCGGACAAAAGGACTATCAACAATGTGCTGTTATTGAAAAACTTATTGAAATTAGACAGCTTCCGGTTACGTTGCATATTGTACCTACCATGCGTGAGGCCGATGGCCTGGCCATGAGTTCCCGAAACAGAAGATTGACCGAACCTCAACGAAATCTTGCAGGGCTTTTGTATCAATGTCTGGTTTCTATTCAAGCCAAGCAAGGGATTCAGCAGTTTAGCATTGTAAAAAAGGAATGCCTTGATATTTTGGGAAAAAAAGGTTTCAAGCCCGATTACATTGAACTTGCAGATGCAGTTACGCTTGAAATATTAAATGATTATGAACCGAATAGGAAAATGGTAGCGCTTATAGCAGCCTTTATTGGAGATGTAAGATTGATCGATAACCTGGTATTATAATTTCTCCATTTTATATCATCTTAAAAAAATGATAATAAATTCGTTTTTAGTAACTCATTTTTAAAAAAATACATTTAACTTCGCAGTCCGAATTTATTTATTTACCCAAAAACAATTTCCATTTCTATGGCGGTTAAAATCAGAATGCAACGCCACGGGTCTAAAAAGCGCCCGTTTTACTTCATCGTAGCTGCTAACAGCACATCACCACGCGATGGTAAATTCATTGAAAAATTAGGTACTTACAACCCATTGACCGTTCCGGCTACTATCCGTATCAACAACGAGAGAGCACTGGATTGGTTACAGAAAGGTGCACAGCCTACTAACACAGTTCGCCGTATCCTTTCTTTCAAAGGTGTATTGTACATGAAACACCTTATGCGCGGTGTTGCTCTTGGTTTGTTTGACGAAACTGCAGCAAATCAGAAATTTGAACAATGGAACGCTGAACACGAACAACTGGTTGCTAAACGTGAAGAAACTCACCGTAAGCACAAGCAAGAAAAACGTCACAGCATTTCCCAGGAATCTGTACGTCGTGTTGAAGAAAAACAAGCTTCTAAAGTTGCTGCGGCTGCTCCTGTTGAAACAGAAGCTCATGCTGAAAACAATGATGCTGCTTCTACTGAAGAAACAACACAAGAAGGTTAATCTGATATTATCCGGAAAGAAAAAGGAGATACAATTTGTATCTCCTTTTTTTATGACTAGACAAACCTACAAGGTTTTTAAAACCTTATAGGTTTAAAGATTATTGTTCCCAAGTAGAAGGGCTTACACGCCACTGACCCAGCTTTTCCATATCTGCAGGCTGAATAAGGTTTTGCGTAGCAGCAACTTCCATTAAAGCATTGTAATTACTTAAAGTAATCAGTTTAACATTAGCCTTGGCAAAAGCTTCTTCTGCCTGAGGAAAACCATAAGTAAACAGAGCACACATACCAATTACGTCTGCTCCGGCACTACGCAAGGCTTCTACAGCTTCCAGGCTGCTCATACCGGTAGATACCAGATCTTCTATCACGACTACTTTCTGACCTTCGGTTAATACACCTTCTATCTGATTGGTAAGCCCATGCCCTTTAGGTTTACTACGCACATAGATAAACGGAAGACGCAACAAGTCTGCTGCCAACGTTCCATGAGGAATACCAGCGGTAGCAACACCAGCCAGAGATTCTGCTTCAGGAAAATTTTCCATAATCGTGTTGGCGAGTTCGCTCTTTACATAATCCCTTACGTGTGGGTAGCTTAGTATTTTTCGGTTGTCGCAATATACCGGAGATTTCCAGCCGGAGGCCCATGTGAAAGGCTGATCAGGACTGATTTTTAATGCTTTTATGTGAAGCAATTTTTCTGCGAAGATGGATGCTGTGCTCATGAGGGCGCAAATTACACACTAATTCCGAATAGGGAAAAGGTATTATAATTTTTTTTAGGCCCTTCATTCCATACCTTCGTAAATTGAATCTTAATAGTTCAGGAAAAACATAATCCTCCAAAGAACCATGATTTTTTTTCGCAAAATATATATCAATAACCGCCCGCTGATACTTACCAATTCGGCAGAACAGTACATTGCTAAACATGCTATAGCTGCAGGTTACCTGTTGTTGACCGGGGCATTTGCACGTAATTTCCGATTGGCACAGCAGCATCTTTACGGGCCGGGAAGCCTGGGTGTAATTATTGAAGATATATCTACAGATGCTTTAATAAAAAGCCTTAATGAAACCTACGAATCCATAGAAGCTGCAGGTGGTGTAGTATCCAACCCTGATGGCGGCATATTGATGATATATCGCAGAGGGAAGTGGGACTTACCCAAAGGCAAAAGAGATGACGGTGAAGATATTGAAGAATGTGCGGTAAGGGAAGTGATAGAAGAGACCGGAATTCCGGAACTAAAACTCGGCGATAAGATTTGTGAAACCTACCATGTATATGCCCAGGGCGGGGTAGAGCTTTTGAAGACTACGCATTGGTATAACATGAAGACTAAAAAAGCATTCGAATTACATCCACAAAAAGAAGAAAATATATTGGAAGCCCGTTGGGTAGCAGAAAAGAAGCTGGGTACTTATGTGCATCAGTCGTACGAGGCCATCAGGGAAATACTGATGGAGTCGGGGAAGAAATGGTAACGGATTTTATTTTGCTTAAATGAGTAGAGCCGCAATGCATTGCGGCTCTACTCATTTAAAATCTACCACTTTACTTCTTCGGGTACAAACATATCAACCTTGCCACCATTACGAATCACATCACGCACCAGTGTGGATGATACTGTAGAATATAGTGGAGAACTGGTAAGGAAAACCGTTTCCAGTCCGGGTTCCAGCATGCGGTTCATATCAGCAATTGCTTTTTCATATTCAAAGTCGCTTACGTAGCGTACGCCACGCAAAATAAATTGAGCACCTATTTTTTTACAAAAGTTCACAGTAAGCCCTTCGTAAGAAGTGACTTCGATACGAGGCTCATTTTTGAACACATCCTGTATCCAGCCTACTCTCTGTTCGGCAGTAAACATAGGTTGTTTATTGGAATTGATCCCCACACCGATAACCAATTTGTCAAACAGACCGACCGAACGTTCAATAATATCCACATGACCTTTGGTAACAGGGTCGAACGAACCGGGAAATAAACAGATACGTTGCATATTGCAATGATAATTTTGAGTCGCAAGGTAAGAATTCATTTTAAAAACCAATAGTTCATATATCCTGAAGATTGTATGGGTAAGAAATATTCAATCATACTATGTTTCTACGCCATACTATGTCGTATTCCTTTTGTAATATTGGGCAATAAAAATTTCAGGTATGGCTACGATGATAAAATGCCCCAATTGCGGTTCGGAATATCCGTTGGAGGAAGCATTGAACGATGAATTGAAAGAAAATATAGAAAGAGAAAAACAGGCTTTGCGTAAGCAAATGATGGATTTTAAAAAATCGAAGGAAGAAGAGCTGCAGAAAAAGGATGAAGAATTCAAAAAAATAGCGGAGCAACAGGAAACCGTTTTTCAACAAAGGCTGGAGAATGAACTTAAACTTCAGAATATACAGCTGGAAGAATCGCTGCGTAAAAAACTGGCATCAGATTTTGAAAACCAATTGAAAGTACTGCAGCAATCGGCTGAGGAAAACGAAGAGAAGTTGAAAGAATCGCGTAGAAAGGAATTAGAATATTTGCAAAAGGAAAAAGCACTTAAAATAAAAGAAGAAGAAATGGAGCTGCAAATACAACGGCAGCTAATGGCCGAACGGGAAAAGCTGAAAGAGCAACTCACTGCTGAACAGGCGGAACGGATGAGTGTAAAAGACCAGGAATATCAATTACGTACTAAAGAACTGGAAAAGCAAATTGAAGACCAGAAAAAACTGGTAGATGAAATGAAGCGCAAGGCAGAGCAGGGGAGTATGCAGATGCAGGGCGAGGTGCAGGAATTGCTGCTGGAAGAAATGTTGCAGGCGACTTTCCCTTTTGACCTGGTAAGTGAAGTGGGCAAAGGCGTACGAGGTGCAGATTGTATCCAGACGGTGCGAAATAGTTTTGGCAGCGAGGTGGGAAAGATCATTTATGAAAGTAAGCGCACCAAGGACTTCGCGCTTGACTGGATTGAAAAATTAAAGGCAGATATGCGTCAGTTGGGCGCCGATGTAGCAGTGATTGTAACGCAGGTTTTCCCCAAGGATATGGACCGCTTTGGCGAAAAGGATGGCGTGTATATCTGTTCCTTTGCTGAGGTGAGAAGCGTGGCTTTGTTATTACGTAATGGTTTGCTTAAAGTTGCCGATGTAAGGAAGAGTGGCGAGAATAAAGGCGACAAAATGGTGATGCTTTACGACTACCTCACCGGTCACGAATTTGGCGAACAGTGGAAAGCCATACGCGAAGGTTTTATGAGCATGAAACTAAGCATACAAAAGGAACGTGATGCTATGGAACGCCTTTGGAAAGCGAGAGAAAAGCAATTGGAAAAGGTATTATTAAATGCTGCACACATAAGAGGCTCGGTAGAAGGTATTGCCGGCGCCGATTCTGTAAATCTGAACCTATTAGATGAAGGTGATGTGGAATTGCTGGATTAATTGGTGCTGACTTCGTCCTTAAAACTTTAGGAAAGTTTCAAACTTTCCTAAAGTTAAATACAACAACGCTCTCGTCATGGTTCGTATCTTCATGAACCATTAATAATGAATTACTCCTCCTCTTTAAATCCAAAAAAAGAAAACAAAGTAGTACCATAATTTTTTACCCGTAAAAAATGTGGATGATCTTCGTAATTGTTTCGGGGCGTATGTTCCAGTATGAAAACACCATCTTTATTCAAGAGATTCTTTTCGAAGATAATATCCGGGATCATATCAATTTCTACCAAAGCATAAGGCGGACCTGCAAAAATAAAATCGTACTGATCCACACATTGCTTCAAAAATTTAAATACTTCTACTTGTAACAGCTTAATATTCTTAAAGCCAAACTCGCCGGCTGTTTTACGAATAAAAGCAGCCATGTTTTTATCCCGCTCAATAATAGTAAGATCGGCGGCACCACGCGAGGCCAGCTCATAACTGATGCTACCGGTGCCCCCAAAAATATCAAGCGATTTGATACCTTCGAAATCTATAAGGTTCTGCAGTATATTGAATAATCCTTCCTTGGCTATATCTGTAGTTGGCCTGGTATAAGGCATATTGGTAGGCGGATGAATTTTACGGCCGCCATGAGTGCCACCTATGATACGCATGAAATCAGTTTGCTTAATAAGATAAATGAAGAGAATTGTTCAGAACCGGGAACTGTCATTTCAGGAAAGAAGGACTTCAGCTCAGCTATTGTTTCTACCGGAATACACAAGCCCGAGAGGCTTACTTTAAGTTCGGCCTGTTTGATGCCATATTCCTGGCATATAGAGGCTATCTTATACACCAGGTTATTGATGTCGGTAGCTTCCGTTACCTGGTGGTTTACGAGTTTTCCTTTGCAGCGAATGGTAAGCACCACTTTTTTATCTAGGAAAGTTATGTCGGCTGTGTCTTGTCCTGCAAGGGTTTCCTGGCATAATATCATACCGGATATCGCGTCTATTTTGCCTTCTGCAAAATATTTATGCAATAGGCTATGTAATTTATCCTGAAGTGGATAAACGACAGTAGCCTGCAATTGCTGGTGCACTGTGGTAGCATGTATCGTTTCGCTGGCTTCTATAAAATGAAACTGATGTATCCATTGTACCGCTGCTTCTAATGTATACAAATGCTGTGGTACGATCAGGTTTCTTTCTTCTGCTATCCAGATATGGGTTACAGGCTGTGGGCCTGCTACCAATGGCTCATTTACAAACACAGATTCAATAGCTGCAATATTCCAGTGACTGAAACTATACACTTTGGCAGTAAGCACATTGCCTTGCAGATCGTAACCGGCTACACAAAGACCTTTATCCCATATTACAAGGTGAACGGTTTCAATATTGGTAAGCGGGTCGTCGTGCATATTGAAATGCTGTACCGGCTGCAGTATTTCGTGTTTTAAAAGAGGCATATTCCGTAACAGGATATTTTATGGAAACATTTTAGCACAAAATGCGCTGGCGCAAAATTAATAGAATAATTTTGTCTGCGATCAAATAATAACCGAAAGCGCTTTAATGCAATATACTGCTACCAACCGACAAATCCTGAAACTGGCCGCGCCCATTTCGTTGTCCCTGCTTATTCCGCAGATCAGCTTTATGGCCAACGCTGTTTTTCTGGGACAGTTGGGACAAATGGAACTGGTGGTCAATGGCCTTACCAGTATATTTTATTTATTGCTTACCTATATCGGTTTTGGCCTGAGCAATGGCATTATGGTATTACTTTCCCGCAGGGCAGGTGAGAATGATATGAAAGGAATGAGCCGTACGTTTATCAATGGTGTTTTTCTTTCGGCCCTGACTTCATTGTTGCTGATGATGTTGTCTTTTTGGTTTACACCATTACTCTTTGGTTATAGCCTTAAAGACGATGCCATCTTTTATAATACTATCGACTTTCTATATCTCCGTATCTGGGGCTTGCCTTTTTTGATGCTTACGCAAATGGTTAATGCTTTCTACATTGCTACCAACCGCTCGCGCCTGCTGATATATGGAGCATTGTTTGCCAATGTGGTTAATGTCTTACTCGATTACGGACTGATATTTGGTAAATGGGGTATGCCCCAAATGGGTCTGAAAGGCGCTGCTGTAGCTTCAATTGCAGCCGAAGTTATTTTTTGCTTTGTTATGTATGCCCTGTTCTTTCTCAAAGGGCTTCACCGCAAATTTCCTGTGATCAGTTATCTGCAATTCGATTCTAAAATCACAATGCAAACCTTAAAAGTATCTGCACCACTCATTCTCCAATATGTGTTCAGTATTGGAGGTTGGCAGATCTTTTATATTTATGTAGAGCATCTGGGTGTTACACAATTGGCTGCATCGCATATTCTGCGTAGCGTACTGGGCATTGTAAGTATAGGAACCTGGGCGCTGGCTTCGACTTGTAATACTATGGTAAGCAATATTATAGGGCAGGGTAAGCAGGAAGAAGTCATACCGCTTGTAAAAAAAGCGATCCGTATCAGTTTTATATATACCATTGGTATCTCCTTGTTTCTATTCCTGTTCCCATCTACTTTTTTAAGTGCTTACACAGGCGATGTATCTGTAATTGAAATGGGTATTAAAAGCCTTCGCGTGCTGGCTGTTTCCTCTATGATCATGTGTATTTCTACCATTTTCTACAATGCCGTAATTGGTACCGGCAACACATTGATCAATCTGGTTATTGAGGTGTTCTGTGTATCTGTTTATGTAGTGTACATTACTATTGTGGTAGAACGACTAAGGGCGCCGCTGCATGTAGCATGGTTTTCAGAGTTTGTGTACTGGGGCTGTTTGCTGCTTACAGCAGGTGGTTATTTGTTTTCGGGGAGATGGAAAAATAAGGTGATATAGAAGACAACGCTTTATTTGTATTTATAAAAATAGCTTTTGAAAAGGTTACCTTTCCAAAAGCTATTAAGTTTTAGCCATTAAAAAAATTACTATTCTACCTTCGCACTTATAATAGCCGAACGGCGCTCTTTGCGTTGTTCTTCCAACTGTTCTTCGCGTTCAAATTCTTTATCGTAAGCACTAATTACGGCCCTCACCAAACGGTGACGAACTACGTCAGCACCACTCAATTCAATGTGGGCAATGCCTTGTATATTCTTCAGGATGCGAACTGCTCTGCCAAGGCCGGATTTTTGATTCTTTGGTAAATCGACCTGGGTAATATCGCCGGTAATAATTGCTTTTGCCGATGGCCCTATACGGGTCAGAAACATTTTCATCTGCAAGTCTGTAGCGTTCTGGGCTTCATCAAGAATAATGAAAGCGTTGTCGAGCGTACGTCCGCGCATATAAGCCAGTGGTGCAATTTCTATTACACGGTTAGCCATGAAATAGCTAAGTTTATCTGCCGGTATCATATCATCCAGTGCATCGTATAACGGACGCAGATATGGGTCGATCTTTTCTTTAAGATCTCCCGGCAGGAATCCAAGGCTCTCGCCGGCTTCTACAGCAGGTCTGGTAAGAATAATCTTCTTAATTGCTTTATTCTTTAATGCTCTTACAGCAAGGGCTACAGCGGTATACGTTTTACCTGTACCGGCAGGTCCTATGGCAAATATGATGTCGTTTTTTTCAGATACAGCTACCAGTTTTTTCTGGTTCTGTGTTTTGGCACGTATTACTTTACCATTGGGGCCAAATACCAGCACGTCGTTGCCATCTACAATGTTGGCATGTTCTCCGGTACCATCGCCATTTTCATCTTCTGAATCGCCAAGTATCTGGGCAAAATAATTTTCAGAAAGATGTCCGTTTCGTTCAAGGTATTTAATGATAAGATCAATTTTTTCGCGCGCGGTTTCTACTTCTTCCGGTTTTCCCGCAAGTTTTATCTGTGTACCACGTGATAATATTTTTAGCATCGGGAACTTCTTCTTCAGAATGTCAAATTTGCTGTTATTTACTCCGAAGAATTCAATTGGGTTTACTGTTTCCAGGTTAATGATGATTTCTGTCAAGGTCAGTCAATTTAAGGTACATAAAAGATCTATGAGCGCTCGCTGGCTTCTTATCACCAGTACTCTAAAGTTATGGATTAAATCGGTTCATTTTCCTATTATTTTAATGTTATTATAGTTATCAACTTTTTAGCGTTTGATATGTGGAAAAATAATTTAATCTTCGCAATTCCATTATAAATTATACACACTATTCATGCAACAATATGATGTTCTGATCATAGGTTCGGGGCTGGGTGGCTTGCTCAGCGCAGTTCTTCTTGCAAAGGAAGGAATGCACGTTGCAGTGATAGAACAAAATAAACAAGTAGGTGGTTGTCTTCAAACCTTCTCTTTTGAAAAAAAAGTTTTTGATAGTTGCGTGCATTATATAGGCGCATTGGATGAAGGGCAAACTCAGAACAGCATTTTCCGTTATGCCGGCATTATGGACGATCTGCGATTGAAAAAACTGGACGAACATGGCTTTGACAGAATCATTTTTGGAGATGATGCCGAAATATATCCGCATGCGCAAGGTCTTCAACATTTTACGGAAACACTATTGCCTTATTTTAAAGATTCGAAAAAAGCGCTTCAGTATTATGAAGATATGCTGCGTACTGTAAGTGATAGTTTTCCATTGTATAATTTGCGTAATGGTGATGTAGCTGAAAAAGAACAGGTGAGCGATTGGAGCATGGGCGATGTGATGAATAATATCCCCGATGAACGATTGCAGCATGTGCTTATGGGCAACAATTTGCTTTATGCCGGTTCCAGAGATAAAACACCATTTTATGTGCATGCTTTGGTAAACAAAAGTTATATAGATAGTGCCTACAAATGTCTGGGTGGTAGCTCGCAGATATCAAAATTACTCTGGAAAAAATTGCAGGAATACGGAGGAGTGATCTATCGTAGCGAAAAGGTTGTAAAACTAAAAGAGGTTAATGGAAGGATTACCCATGCCATAACAGAAGTGGGTAATAGCTATGCAGGCAAGCAATTTATTGCCAACGTGCATCCCGCCATGGTACTGCAATGGACAGACAGCAGCCTGATAAAGCCGGTGTATAGAAAGAGGATTACAGCAGCAGATAATTCTATCTCTGCTTTTATGGTAAATATTGTGTTGAAACCAGGTGTAATTAAACATCGTAATCATAATATTTACTGGAACCGAACTACTGATAGTTATAAGGCTGTTGATTATAAAACGAACGATTGGCCTCCCAATTATGCTCTGTATTTTGGTGAAGATGCACAACGGCCCGGATATTCGGATACGGTAGCTGTGCTGACTTATATGCATCCTCATGAATTGGAACCCTGGAATCATACCCGTAATATTACTGCGCAGCCTTCTTCAAGGGAAGAAGAATATCATCAGTTTAAAGAAGAGAAAGCTGCGAAACTTATGAATGCTGTAGCACAACGTTATCCTGAGCTTAAAGAAAGCATTGAAGCTAGCCAGATAGCCACTCCGCTTACATTCCGCGACTATATGGGCTCTCCCGATGGAAGTATTTATGGTATTATGGCTGATGTAAATAATCCTGCCCAAACCCGCGTTCCGGTCAGGACCAAAATGCCTAACCTGTTACTCACCGGTCAGAACATTGGATTGCATGGTGTACTTGGTGTAAGCATCAATGCTGTAGCGGTTTGTGGCGAATTGCTTGGCCTGGATTATTTACTGCAAAAGATCAACAAAACATAACGATAT
Source organism: Taibaiella sp. (assembly GCA_041660405.1). Classification (GTDB taxonomy): domain Bacteria; phylum Bacteroidota; class Bacteroidia; order Chitinophagales; family Chitinophagaceae; genus Taibaiella. The sequence goes on from JBAZWL010000009.1 coordinate 52,564, forward strand.
GAATATTGAAACAATAAGGGAATATTGTCTGAGCAAAGAAGATGCAGAAGAAGGATTTCCTTTTGGCGAGGAAACCTTGGTATTTAAAGTGGCCGGTAAAATCTTTCTGCTCATGGGACTTAATTCCAATCCATTAAGCTTTAATGCCAAATGCGATCCCGATCATGCTATTGAATTAAGGGAACAATACGATTGCATTATTCCGGGCTACCACATGAATAAGAAACATTGGAATACGGTGATTATAGATGGAACCTTACCTGCGCGGGAGCTGAAAGCCCTTATCGACGAATCGTATGATCTTGTAAAACCTAAAGCAAAGAAAAAGTAATTCTTCCGGAATAGAAATGCAAGTAGCCGCTATTGTAAAGAATGCCAGACATCAGCATTGAACGCTTTCAATGAGCTAAGCTTTACATCCGCAAGCCCGAATTTAGGATTGTCATAAGCAGCTTCTTCTGGTACCGCTATTACTTTCATCCTTGCTGCCTTTGCTGATATCATTCCATTTACAGAATCTTCCAGCGCTACACAATTCCATGATGCCACATTAAGTGCATGAGCACATTGCAGGTATACTTCAGGATGAGGTTTGCCAAATAAGGCTGTATCTGCAGAGGTTAAGATCTGAAAATAATCACGCAGCTTGAAGTGATCGATCAAAGCATTCAGCATGCGCATTGGAGAAGAGGTAGCAAGCCCTATTTTAACGTCATTAGCTTTAAACCATTGCAGGCATTCTTCCGCACCGGGCATAATGCCACCATCGGTTTTTGCTCTTGCTATAATATCGTCCAGTATATCTTCCGCCAATTGCTGTGCTGTAGCATTTCCGGGCCACGCAAATTTTTCATGCCAGTATTCTGTTACTTCGTAAATTCTTAGTCCGGTGGTATGTTTGAAAAAATCGGGGCCAATGGGTACTTGGTAGTGTGTTGCTACTTTAAGCATACTTATACCCCATAGTGGTTCTGTGTCGAGCAACAGACCATCCATATCAAAAATTGCAGCCATTGTGAAAAAAAACTGATTGATTATAACCTTGAAAAGGCCGCAAAGGTAGGACTATTCCGGTTGCCACACACCTTCGAGATGAGAAGGGCACTTGTATGTTTTCAGTTGGAAAGAGAGCGAAAATTGAACCATCAGGTATTGGTCCTTAGTCGCATTATCACCGCGTTGTTTGCCTGCACGACCAAGCTTTTCACCATCTACAGCTATCGAACGATCTTGTAAAGACGCTGCTACACTGGGATTCATCGCATTGTATGGAAAATGATCGAGACCAACATAGGTATTGCTTACATCATCCATATAATCGGTAAGTGTAAATCTGTTGACTACTTCGAAGCTAAAATTAACGCCTGGTCCAAGCCAGTATTTTATACCTGCACCAACGGGAATGCAAAAGCTATAAGGTCTGTATTTACGGTCTTTAAACTCTGCTGTATTTTGCCCTTCTGTACCCAACGGTCTAAGGTTATAACGAATGCTGTTGTAGGTAGTATAGGGCTCGTAATAAAAAGCGCCGAAACCACCAGTCAGATAAGGCGTAAATCTATGTTGTGGGTCACCGGTAGCGAACCAGAAGAAATTAAATTCAGCCATAATGTTGGCTTCAATAATATCGGAGCGAAAGCTAAGATTGCGTTGTTGCTGAAACTCGTTAGAGGTAAATTGATCGTCGTAACCTACTTTGGTATAATTTACCGCGCCACGCAAAGCAATGTAGGGATTGAAGTGGTAACGCATAAATGCACCTACAGCAGGACGAATATATTTGTAACCGTAATTAGGATTGAGATCGCCAAAATAGGTAGAAGCACCCAATAATACCCCATATTCTTTGGACTGAAAAAACTCCTGTGCAGAAGCCCTGGCAGTACCGGCAATGAATAATAAAATAAGAAGGGCCTTTTTACAATATAAAAACATGATTTTGAATGCAATTCTTTGGGTAAACGCTAAAATAAGATATTTTATTGTAGCTGTAAGCATAGGGCTAAAAAAAATGACAAACCGTTATCAGTTTGTCATTTCTGTATAAGCTCAAAATGGTTTTATTTTTTGATATACATCACTTCTTTAACCAACTTCACTACTCTCGGTACATCGGGCAGATAAGCTGCTACAAGGTTGGGAGCATAGTGCATATTGGTATCTGCAGAACAAATACGATGTATCGGCGCATCCAGGTAATCAAATGCATCCTTCTGAACACGGTACGTGATCTCGGAAGATACAGAAGCAAATGGCCATTGCTCTTCCACGATAACCAGACGGTTCGTCTTTTTTACAGAATTAATAATGGTTTCATTATCCAAAGGACGAATCGTGCGAAGGTCAATTACTTCAGCACTGATACCTTCTTTGGCCAGTTCTTCTGCAGCTCCCAGCGCCACTTTCATCATTTTATTGAATGAAACGATGGTAACATCTGTCCCTTCTCTTTTTACGGCGGCTTTACCCAGTGGAATCAGGTATTCGCCTTCAGGAACTTCGCCAAGATCGCCATACATCACTTCCGATTCCAGGAAAACTACCGGATCATCGTCGCGTATTGCAGACTTCAAAAGCCCTTTTGCATCATAAGGATTGGAAACAGAAACTACTTTCAATCCGGGAATATTAGCATACCAGCTTTCAAATGCCGAAGAGTGTTGTGCTCCCAACTGGCCCGCAGAACCATTTGGCCCTCTGAAAACGATAGGACAACCAAATTGCCCTGCACTCATGGAAAGCATTTTAGAAGCATGGTTCATGATCTGATCTAAAGCCAATACAGCAAAGTTCCAGGTCATAAATTCAACTACAGGACGTAACCCGTTAGATGCAGCGCCTACTGCAATTGCGGTAAAGCCTAACTCTGCAATAGGTGTATCAATTACTCTGCGCGGACCAAACTCGTCCAGCATACCCTGGCTCACTTTGTATGCACCATTGTATTGCGCCACTTCTTCACCCATTAAAAACACACGTTCATCCCGACGCATTTCTTCATTAAGCGCCTCACGTAGCGCCTGACGAAAAGCTATTTCTGCCATAATGTTGTTATCTTGATTTTTAAGAGGGGGTAAAAGTAAGTTATTCTACCGAAAAAGAAAACGAAAACTACGCCTATCGTTTGCGTAAAAAGGCGTAGTTTTCGTTTGGTATTTTCAATAATTATTTCTTTTCTTCTGCTTTTTTAGCACCCTCTTTTGCTGGACGTAAATTTACGAATACATCCTGACCAACTGGTTGGTGTACACGTAAACGTAGACTGTCGCTACCTGCGTGAATGATGTCAAAAATCATAACCTGCTGACCTTGCATGCCACCATTTTTGCTTTTGCTTTCAAATGGATCCAGCAATAATTTTTTACCATCATCACCAAAGTACCAACGTGCAGTATCGGAGCTTGCTTTACCGAAAGTAATAGCAGTACCATCTTTCATCAGATCAAATGAAAAATCAGCAGCGGCTTCTTTCATTTGTTCTTTCATTTGGTCAGGTTGTTTGCTTACTTCTTCCTTAGCCATTTTTTTAACGGTTTCCAGATCAGCAGTACCAAAACGTTTGATCATACCGCTATCGACGGTAGTCAGCGCATCAATCTGTTCCATCTGCATTTTCATCTGGGCTTTTACCATTGAATCCTGCGTAGGAACTTCGATAACTGTAGCTTGCCATTTACCGGCAATATTTGGATTTTTTCCACCTTGGCAAGATGCCAAGAAAAGCAGGCAAGAACCCGCAACGAATAAGAGATTTTTACGATTCATGGCCGCAAAGGTATAAATTCCATTAATAATTTGCTTTTTTTAACCATTTTCTTTTCCTTAAAACTATTAAGTTAACTTTTGCATAGGTTGAAATACGTAAATTATTGTCTAATGTTTTCACTAAAAGCTGTTCACAGGTTATGGATTTTTACATTTTAAGCCGTTATTAAAAAATAATTACCTTTAGGCGTTTTTAAAAATTTTTTAATAAATTCTCATGTCTGAAGTAAAAGAAAAATCAACAACAGTGAAGGTAGAAGCTTTAGGATTGGACGAGACGGCAAAAGCACGTCTTGCCAATATCAAAACGGTTGCTGTGATTGGTGCCGGAACAATGGGTAACGGTATCACACACGTATTTGCACAATTTGGTTGCAAAGTACACATGGTAGATATTTCCAGAGAAGCACTGGATAAGGCGGTAGCAAAGATCGGTGGTAATATGGAACGCCAGATGGCAAAAAATCTGCTGACTGAAGAAGAAAAAAATAACGCCCTGGCCAATATAGTTACCTATACTGATATGGGTGAAGCGGTACAGGATGCTGATCTTGTAGTAGAAGCTGCAACCGAAAACATTGATCTGAAAATTAAAATATTCCAGGAGCTGGATCGCCTTTGCCCTGAAAAAACTATTCTTGCTTCTAATACTTCTTCTATTTCTATTACCCGTATTGGCTCTCATACCAAGCGTCCCGGTAAGGTAGTGGGCATGCACTTTATGAATCCGGTACCGGTTATGCGCCTGGTAGAGATCATTAATGGTTATGCTACAGAGAAAGAAGTTACACAAACGGTTTATGACCTGACCAAGATGCTGAATAAAGTGCCTTGTGTGGTAAATGATTATCCCGGCTTTATCTCTAACCGTATTTTAATGCCGTTGATCAATGAAGCCATCCTTGCCTTACAGGAAGGCGTTGCCGGTGTGGAAGAAATTGATACTATTATGAAATTAGGTATGGCTCATCCGATGGGACCATTGCAGTTGGCTGATTTCATTGGTCTGGATACTTGTTATTCTATCATGAATGTATTGCACATGGGCTTTGGCAATCAGAAATATGCTCCTGCTACATTGCTTTGCAATATGGTACAGGCGGGCTTCCTGGGTGCTAAGAGCGGTGAAGGTTTCTACAAATACACTCCAGGTAGCAAGGAGCTTGTAGTGAGCGAACGTTTTGCCAGCAAACAATGGAAAATGTAGTCTGAATAATTTTTATAAAGAAGCCGGTAACTATAAGTTGCCGGCTTCTTACGTTTGGGGATTTTGGGAAGATTACGAAACCGTTCGCAATATTTCCCGCGCATGCATGCCTTCACAAAAAAGAAGATCGAGTATGGAACAATCTTGTATAAAACCAACACGTTCCTCAAAGACCTGGTAGTATTGAGGTATAGCAATCAAAGGCTCTTGTTGTGGCTTTAATTTTTCCCTTAGATCTACAATCTCTTCGGGGTATGATTTAATATAATTTTCTGCTTCTTCCGAAAAAGTCAATTCTAGTTTCAGTAAGTTATTTACCAGTTTGATGCCTTCGATATTCCAGTCGTGTAGCTGCTCAAATTTTTGTTCAAATAAAGGGCGAAATTGATGTTCAAAATATTCAAAAAAAGGAGAACGTCGATACAGGGAAACAATCGTTTTCCAATGATTGCTTTGCCAGTCCGTCCGGTCAGAAAGTTTCACAGCATTAACCGGAATCCTTTGATTGCGGCCATGTTCCAGCGGAAGGCTCATGAGTAATTTTCCTTCAGGAGCAGCTAGGTAATACCGGTTACGGTAACTCATTTTCTGATAATGTTCTGCAAGGTCAAAAGTTACATTTTTCACTTTGCAGGCATATATCCACCAGCTCACCGGAGGAAAAGGTATGGAAGAAGAAATCATTTTAATAAGTGGTCAGTAGTCAATGGTCATTATTAAAGTTGGCAGTATGCAGTTGGCAAAATTTGAACATTGAGTATTGAACTATTGCCAATTGCCAACTGCATACTGTTTTTACTCATCGCCGGCTTCTATCCTTTCTACTTTAGTAATGCCCTTGATATTGCCAAGCTTCAGACAAAGTTCATCCAGCTCTTCCCTGTCGTGTACAAAGACCATAATGGTACCTTCAAACACACCATCTTTGGAATCGATACTGATGGATCGCATATTCATATGCAGTTCGCCGGTAATGACCGTGGTAATACCTTGTATAATACCTACATCATCCAGACCGGTAAGTTTAACCCCGGTAAGGAAGGAAATTTCTTTGTTCTTGGCCCATTTGGTTTTCACAATGCGATGGGCGTAATTGGCCATGAGTTGAGCTGCATTAGGACAATCCGTACGATGCACTTTAAGACCTTCTCCCGAAGTAATGAAACCAAAAACGTCGTCGCCGGGAATAGGTTGGCAACATTGAGCCAGCTTATATAATATCTTATCCGAACTTTCACCGAAAATGATCAATTCAGCACCCTTGGCTGTAATTTCTTTTTCATGCTCGTGATGGTGGTGTACAGCTGGTTTGTGCTCTTGTTTAGCTTCTTTTTGTGGCTGGAACAAACGATCGCCGGTAACGGTGAAACTCTTAAGGGGCTTGAGATCCAGCGACCCCACTGCTATGCCATAATAAAGATCAAGCGGGGAGGGGAGTTTGAAAAAAGCACATATTTCGTTGAGGTTTTGGATGCTTGGTGTCAAACCCATATGATCCAGTTTACGGATCAATATTTCTTTACCGTCCTCTGCTATTTTTCTTTTTTCTTCTCTGAGATAATATTTGATCCTGGACTTGGCTTTGGCAGTAACTACAAAATTGAGCCAGTCCTCCGAAGGTTTTTGTTTGGATGAAGTAATGATCTCAACCTGGTCACCGCTTTTCAATTCCTGGCTTATGGGTGTAAGCCTGTAATTGATTTTTGCACCAATACACCTTGCGCCCAATTCAGAGTGAATATCGAAGGCCAGATCCAGTGCTGTAGCGCCTTTGGGCAATACACGCATATCTCCTTTAGGCGTGTAAACATAGATTTCCTCAGTGAAAAGATCCAGTTTAAAATCCTGAACGAAATCAAGTGTGTCTGTATCCGGGTTGTTCAATACCTCGCCTATGTGCTTCAGCCAGGCATCAAGCTTACTTTCGTTATTGGTTCCTTCTTTGTATTTCCAATGTGCCGCAAGTCCCTTTTCCGCTATCTCATTCATTCTTTCCGTACGGATCTGCACTTCTACCCAACGGCCACCTGGTCCCATCACTGTGGTGTGCAGTGCTTCGTAGCCATTGCTTTTGGGCATACTTAACCAGTCGCGCAACCTTTCAGGACTGGGCTGGTAATAATTGGTAATGATGGAATATACTTTCCAGCAATCTTCTTTTTCCCTTTCCTTCGGAGAATTGAGAATAACACGTATCGCAAAAAGGTCGTAAACCTCGTTGAATGTTACGTGCTTTGTCCGCATTTTATTCCAGATGGAATGTATAGATTTTGGTCTGCCGTAAATGTCGAAATCAATGTCGTGCTGCGCCAGTTCTTCTTTTACCGGCTTAATAAATTCATTGATATACTTTGTCCTGTCCCTTTTTGTTTCCTTTAATCGTCTTACGATATCCAGGTAAACATCGGGCTGAGTAAATTTCAACGCGAGATCTTCAAGCTCAGTCTTGATTTCGTACAGACCAAGCCTGTGGGCTAAAGGCGTAAAAATGTAAGTGGTTTCAGAGGCGATCTTCAATTGTTTTTCCCTGCTCATGCTGGTAAGCGTGCGCATATTGTGCAGGCGGTCGGCCAGCTTGATCAGGATCACACGCGGGTCTTCAGCCAGTGTGAGTAATATTTTCCTGAAGTTCTCTGCCTGCATGGAGGCACTGGCCTTAATATCTACTACGTTTGATATTTTGGTAAGGCCATCTATAATACGGGAAAAATTAGTGCCGAATTCGCTTGCAATATCTTCCAGGGTAATTTCGGTATCTTCAACTACATCATGCATTAAAGCACAACAAGCAGAGGTAACACCCAAGCCGATTTCCTCAACTACTATCCGGGCTACTGCCAATGGATGCAGAATATAAGGTTCTCCTGATTTGCGGCGCATATCTTTATGGGCATCAGCTGCCAGTTCAAAAGCGCGTCGGATAATTTTTTTATCTCCCTTTTTGATTCTTGACTTTAGTGCCCGTAATAAAGCGCGGTATTCCCTTAAGATCAGTTTTTTCTCCTGTTCCTCGTCTACTGATTTCGTATATAAAAGTGGCGTACTCATAAATAATGATCTGAAAATCTAATATACAAATAAAAACGGAAACCTTTGATGGGCTTCCGTTTTAAAAATTTTGATTTGCCATAAATGGCGGTTACTCTATTATCTGTTAATGACCATTTTAGCGGACTGAATAATTTTTCCGGATTTATCCCTGGCAACAACCATATAAATACCTTGTGGCATTTCTGATAAATTGTTAAAGGTGATATCAGTTGTACCTCTATCAATAATAGGCTGTTCTGTCAATTTACGGCCAATGAGGCTAACGATTTCAATTTTATCAATCTCGTTTCTTAAAGAAGAAGACAAACGAATATTCACAATATTGTTTGCCGGAATAGGGTAAACAGTTATTGTTTTATCCTGATTGGTTATAATTGTTTTTTCACTGCTCTGAGCCAAAACTTCTGTTGAAGCCAAGCCTGTAAAGGCTATCAGGGTTAGTAAAAAAGATAATTTGTATATTAGCTTCATAGTTGTAAATGTTTATAACATTAAAGACTGACTGATCTAGGGTAATCAAAAATCGAATCTCAATTGCAAATATAATAAGTGCTTTGGTATTTCCATAATATTCTTCAAGAAATTATAAAAAAATGCCATAGACATAATCTATACTTAACAATGATTTCTAAAGATCTACCCTCTAATAACTATAGACAAAAACTGTGCCAAACTGTTTAAGCTGATATTGTGTCCGGAATGTAAATTCTTAGTTAAAAGTGATAAGTTACTTAATTTCAGGAACATAAGGCATCATCATCCAAATATGATTTTTTTGTTCCTGCATCATACGCAACATTCTGAACCAACGATATTCTTTACCTAATTCTTTTTCCAGAATTTGTTCTGCCATTAATTTCTCGCTGGCTCCTTTATTGAACATACGCATCAGTTTTTCCATTTTATCCTCTACTGCCGGATAATTTACTGTTTTATAATCTGTTAGTTTGGCAATAGATGCTGCACTTTTTATTGCGCGATCCAGACCGCCAATAGCATCAACAAGACCATTTTTCAACCCTGCAGTGCCTGTCCAAACTCTTCCCTGTCCAATACTATCCACGTAAGCCACATCCATTTTGCGACCTGCTGCAACCCTGCTTTTGAAGGTCATGTATATGGTATCTACGCCGTTCTGAATAAATTTCTTTTCCTGTTCCGTCATAGGGCGATTCATGTTCGGAAAATCAGCATAAGGAGCATTCTTTTCACCGTCAAAAGTCACTCCTAATTTTTGGTTGAAAAATGCCTGTGTATTGAACATCATGCCGAAAACGCCAATACTTCCGGTAATAGTGTTGGGCATGGCAAAAATACTGTCGGCCTGGCAGGAAATGTAATATCCACCGCTTGCAGCAAGGTCGCCCATAGAAACAACTAATGGTTTTCTCTTTTTCAAGAGTTGCAATTCACGCAAAATAACTTCTGAAGCCAAAGCACTGCCACCAGGGGAATTTACCCTCATCACCACGGCTTTAATCTTATCATTGTCTCTTACTTTCCTGATCTCTTTAATAAAGGTTTCAGAAGCAATCTGGTAAGAAGAACTTTGATTTTCCCCATCTATGATTTCTCCCTCTGCAACGAGTATGGCAATCTGATTATCATTTGCTTTAAATGGAATACTACTTATATAATCATCTACAGAAATGAAGCTAAGTTTGTCTTTGGCAGATTTGCCCGTTTTGTTTTTCAAAAGTTGCTCCACCTCATCTTTATACTTCGTACCGTCTGCCAATTTATATTTTACGGCATCAGAGGCTGTTTGAATAGCACCCGTTTGTGCCCATGAATTAACAGTAGCAGTGTCTGCATGAGTATGTTCGCTTACAGCAGCCAGCATTTCTTTCCAGATATCGCTTTGCAAGGCTGCAATTTGTTTACGGTTGGGCTCGCTCATTTTTTCCATACGGAAAGGCTCTGTTGCACTTTTAAACTGGCCGCAATAGAATATCTCCGGTTGCACATTCAGTTTATCCAAAGCTCCTTTGAAGAACACTAGATTGGATGCAAGACCTTTTAATTCCACAGATCCCAAAGGGTTTATAAATACGCTGTCCGCAACTGAAGCGATGAAATAATCGCCTTGTGGAATAAAGTCGCCGTAGGCATAAATGAACTTGCCACTCGTTTTAAAGTCCTTAAGTGCTTCTCTTATTTGTTGCGAAGTGGCCTGGCCATTTGGCGAGCCACCGGCTTTAAGATAAATGCCTTTAATGTTTTTATCTGTTTTGGCATAATTAATACACTTCATCAGATCTATAAGACCTGTTGATTGGCTGGAACCTCCCGTAAAGATAGCCAGGGAGTTGCTTTCACCAAGTTCATGGAAATCTTGTGTAAGATCAATATATAAAATAGAGTTGCCTTTAACTTTCGAGGTTCCCTCTTTCGATATGGCGCTGGTTACAGAACGTGTAATGGATCCAATTACAATAAAGAATACAACGAAAAACAAGCAGCCGGCTACAAATAAAGCAAGTAAAGAGGCCAGGAAAAACTTAAAAAACTGTTTCATAATTAGTACAGGTACATTTTGACAAAGATAGAACTTAGCCTATTATATAAATCACCCTATACAGGTGGTTTGATGCTAATTGCTTTTGGTTTAACAGGAAATATTTGAAGCGTTTTAAACTTTGAAAGATATTAACGTGTCCATCCATAAAATATATTTTAGGGTAAGAACGTTTTCAATTGTCATACTAATATCGGGAATTGCAAATTAGTTGACACTTCACCAAATAATATTTATCTTTACCCCAATTTCTAAAATTGATATTTGGTTAATCCAGTGTCGTTTATTTATCTTTTCTAAATTTTTTTATGGCACTATTTGATCATGTGTTGGAGCCGCCTTCGTACGGTTGGCAGGATGAGTCGGGAAATCTTGTGAAACCCACTCCAAAAGCTATCTTAAAAGAGTTTCTTACCAGGGTAAATATTTTCAGGACCAGGAAAAACTGGATGACCTTTACCAGTTGGGTACAATTGTTGTGCCTATTGCCTTTCCTCTTTATTTTCTTTTTCTATCATTTCAATTGGTGGTTTGTTGCAGCCGGCTTTGTATATAGCATGATTTTAATGGGTACGCATGGTACCATCTGGTATCATCGCTATTGTACGCATGGTGCTTATACTTTTAAAAATAATTTCTGGCGCTTTGTTACCCAGCATCTGGTTATTAAAACAGTATTTGAAGAAGTATATGCTGTTTCCCACCACGTTCACCATGCAAAGTCTGATGAACCGGGGGATCCATATAACGCAAATGCAGGCTTCCTGTATTGCTTCCTGGCCGATGCCAATCATCAGCCAATCAACCGCAACCTTTCCGAAGAAGATTACACACGCGTGGTGCATTTAATGAAACACACCGGAGTAACACCTAATACTTACGAGCAATATAAAAAGTGGGGAAGTATTGATCACCCCCGCCGGGTATTAATAAGCTGGTTCCTGAACTGGGGCTTTTGGTTTGCTGCTTTATATCTTGTAGGCGAGTACCTTTTAGGTGGCCAGGGTATTGGATTGGCAAGTGCTATTTTTGGCTCCGCTTTTGTATGGACCGCGGGTGTACGTACTTTTAATTATGAAGGCCATGGCAAAGGAAAAGATAAACGTGTAGATGGTATAGATCATAATCGTAAGGACATGTCCATTAACCAGATATGGCCGGGCTATGTAGCTGGCGAATGGCATAACAATCACCATTTATATCCTGCAAGTGCGCGTTCCGGATTTCTACCTTATCAATTTGATCTTGCTTATGTTTATGTTCGCATGCTGCACATGATTGGCGGCGTTGAAACGTACAGGGATTCTAAAAAGCAGTTTCTGGAACAATATCATTATCCATATCTTGCTCAAAAGAAAGCAATAGGCGCTGAAGGTAAAGTGAAACTTAAAGAACAAGAAGCATAATAAAAATAAAAAAGAAAGAAGTCAAGTTTTAAAAACTTGACTTCTTTCTTTTTTATTAGTGGTCAGTTGTAAGTAGTCAGTAATTATTTGTTGAGTATGTTCGATACTGATCACTTATTACTTACCACTCATTATTGTTGCTCTACTACATACCCACCATTTTGATAGTGGAGTATATACAACTTATTATTTTCCAGGTACTGAAAATCGTTTTCTTTTGACCAGGAAGGTTTAATGTCGTAACGGGTAAATGGCGCTGCACTTACATCGGTAATCTCTTTGTTGAAAACGGTACCATGACTTTCTAATAAATTACTCATCCAATATAAAGATTCGTACCCACGATAAACCATTTCTGAAGGTGTTCCTCCATAAGTATTGTTGTATTCTGTTGTTATGTATCTTCCCGTTCCCGTAGTAGGATCATAAAAGAAAGGTGTGGTATAATGAATACTCAAGGCCATGTATTCGCTTGGTTGTGTAAGCCCTCTTAATGATTTCCAGGAAGGCATGCCAAATATCTCAAACCTATACGCACGGGGCATTGCAGCCAATGCATTCAGGATCTGTTCCGCGTTGGTGATATCCAGAACGCTTACATAAATAACATTGACCTTAGTGCTGTCGAAGATTTTGGCCAATGTATCGGTCTTTAACTTAAACTTGGAACAATCAATAATATTCAGGTCTTTATCCTCTATCAAAGCATTCTTTAATTGCGTGTAGGCTTCCTTCTCTCCACTGGTATTATTGGTGTGCAATATATACTTCGGATTTTTACTGAATTTCTTATTGGAAAAGGCTATGAGCTGATTGATATGCGTTTCAAGTGTGGGTTGTAGCAGGATAAAATATGGATTGTCCTTTGTACCTGCATCTGCAGGAGAAAGCGCAGAAATAAAATTTACTTTATTCTTTTTGGCATAAGTGGCAACAGCAGGAATATCGGTGGATTGTAGCCAGCCTATAACCAGGTCGGCACTATCCAGTTTCTTATTGGTAGTTAGCTTTGCAATATTTTCCAAAGGATCGGTAATATCATGAACGTATAGTTCCAGCCTCATCCCTTTATTTTTCAAAGATTGAGCAGCGATGCTCATACCTTCATAAAAATTAATAGATCCCATGGCATAATCAGGAACTTTTTTATATACCGGCTTGCCATTTTGCACCAATGCATTCAGGTAAAGCGGGAGTAAAACGTCAATGCGATAAACATTTTTCTTTTCCGATGGCGGATATTCAGGTTCGATCCGCTTTTTTAATTTTGGTTCTTCTTTTTTAGTTGACTTGGTTGCAGTGGTTTTTTTTACTGGTTTTTTTTCTTCTTTTTTGAAGATCTTTTTCCAGAACTGTGCATGAGAAACAGTAGATACTGAAAACGTGCAGGCTATAACCAGTAATGTAATTTTGAAAATTTTATTCATAAACGGAAATACAGCGGCAATTGCAATTAATTCTATCATGCAGATGCATGCAGAATAACTATAGGATAGCCTGATTGTGAATTGCAAATCTAACTAAAACTACAGGAAGGATTAGATTTTAGCAATATTTTTAGAACTTGCATTATCAGTCATAAATCATGATCTGCCTATTCTGTTACTGCTTTTGGTTAAGCCTTCGAATCTTGTTACTTTCGCCCTATGCCTGAATTAAGTTTTACGGAAGAAAACTACCTTAAAGCCATTTACTACCTGCAACAGGAAAGTATAAATAAAGATGTATCTGTGAATGATATAGCAGAAAGGATGAGTACCCGGCCTGCAACGGTAACGGATATGTTACGTAAACTTTCCGATAAGAAATTAATCAATTACGAAAAGTATAAAAAGACGCAACTAAGCAAAACCGGTAATGCAGTTGCACTGCAGATCGTAAGAAAGCATCGGTTGTGGGAAGTTTTTCTTCATGAAAAATTGAAATTCTCCTGGGATGAGGTACATGAAGTAGCAGAAGAGCTGGAACATATACGTTCCTCAAAATTGATTGAGCGCCTGGATGAATTCCTGGGTTTCCCTATGTTCGATCCTCATGGAGATCCGATACCCAATGCCGCTGGTGAAATCAAACCGGCCTCCAATACTACTTTGTCAGAATCTGAAGCGGGTAAAAAATTAAAGCTGGTAGCGGTAAAAGATACATCCACCGCGTTTTTGCAGCATCTGGAAAGGTTTGGATTACATATTGGTGCAAGCCTTGTGGTTAATGAGTTCCTACCATTTGATCATAGCGTTATGGTGAGCATTGATAAGAAACCTGCCGTAATGTTATCCGATAAAATTGCTGCGAACTTGTTGGTGGTGGATATAGACAAGAAGTAATTCCTTTTTGAAAAATACATTTAAATGATAACGCCTGAAGCATTCAGCCAGTTAACCAATAGCCTGTCTGAAACGAACACTACATTAATAGCGGTATCCAAACTTAAACCTGCAGAAGATATTAAAGCCCTTTATGAGCTTGGTCAACGTGATTTTGGGGAAAATTATGTTCAGGAACTGGTGGAGAAGCAAACGCAATTGCCGGAAGATATCCGGTGGCATTTTATAGGCCATTTGCAATCCAATAAAGTAAAATACATTGCGCCTTTTGTTCACCTGATTCATGGTGTAGATAGTTTTCGCCTGCTTACTGAGATCAATAAACAAGGGGAAAAGAATAACAGGATTATTCCATGTCTCTTACAAATTCACATAGCTGAAGAGGAAACTAAATTCGGGTTGGATGAAAAAGAGATGATTGAATTACTGGAATATTACGAAGCGCAAAAAGATAAATTGGCGCATGTGCGTATAGACGGGCTTATGGGCATGGCTTCTTTTACCGAAAATGAAGAACATATAGCCAAAGAATTTAAAAACCTTAAAGCGTTGTTCCACCTTGCCAGGCAGAGTTATTTTTTAGGGAAAGATCATTTTAAGATTCTTTCCATGGGCATGAGCGGTGATTATAAAATTGCGATACAGGAAGGAAGCACACATGTCCGGATAGGCAGTTTGCTTTTTGGAAGGCGTTAGAAAGGTAAATAATTGTTTTATTATCACCCGTAGAGACGCGCAATCGCGCGTCTCATGCCTGTAAAAGACGTGCAATTGCACATCTCTACATTAAGAAATGTAAATAATTTTTTTGTGACGCATTAAACCCTAAGCTTCGTAACCAGTCATAACCCGCCAAATCATTATCTACCCCCAGACGACGCCCAATTTATGTCCTCAACGCTACGTTACAATTTTCGATACATTCTACGGAGGCATCTTATATATGGTATGCTTCCATTTCTTGGTTTAATGATGTTTCTTGCTGCTGGTTGCGGTTCTAAAAAGAAAGATGCAAAGAGCGAGCAAAATAAAGGCCCACAGGAATTAAAGGCCGAAGCTGTAATTATTAAGCCTGCGGAGCTAATATCTCAATATCAAAGTACCGGTAACCTACTTGCCAACGAAGCCATCAATGTATATGCTGAAGTTGCAGGACGTGTTACCGAAATTCGTTTTAAGGAAGGTTCCATGGTACATAAAGGGGATCTTTTAGTGCAGCTTTATGACAATGATATTAAAGCCCAGATTCAGAAACTTAATGTACAACGCAGGTTGCAAGTCATTACCAAAAGCCGTCAGGACGAATTATTGGCTATTAACGGGATCAGTAAACAGGAGTATGATAACACTGTAGCACAAATCGCTTCAATAGATGCTGATATTGCCTATAACCAATCGCTGCTAAGACGTTTGCAGGTAAGGGCCAGTTTTGAAGGGGTTATTGGCTTGCGCAATGTAAGTGTGGGCGCAATAGTTTCTCCTACAACATTGATCACCATCATTCAACAGATACATCCACTCAAACTGGATTTCCCTGTTCCCGAACAGTATAACGGTGTAGTTAAAAACGGTGACCCAGTAAGATTTACCGTTACCGGCAGCAGCGATACCATGAACGGAACTATTGCTGCTATTCAGCCGGGAGCGGATGCAACTACCCGTACGATCACTATGCGTGCTCTTGTGCCCAATCCTGATCATAAATTGGTGCCAGGTGCATTTGCAAATGTGTTTATCCAGCTCAATCGAAGTAATGAAGCCATAACAGTTC
Source organism: Taibaiella sp. (assembly GCA_041660405.1). Lineage (GTDB taxonomy): Bacteria > Bacteroidota > Bacteroidia > Chitinophagales > Chitinophagaceae > Taibaiella. The sequence continues at coordinate 68,606 of JBAZWL010000009.1, forward strand.
CTTCCCAAAGTATTATTCCTACTACGCGTGATAAAAAAGTTGCTGTATTACGCAATGGAAAAGCAGAAATGGTGACCGTTGTTACGGGCGAAAGAATGGTGGAAAAGGTAGAGATCCTTCAGGGACTTAAGGCTGGCGATACCGTGCTCACTACGGGTATTATGCAGGTGAAACCAGGCATGGAAGTTAAGGTGAAAATCAAGGGGTAATTCTTACGAAAAATATTTCTAAGAAAACGAGGCTGTCCAAAAGACAGCCTCGTTTGTTATAATATAATTAGTTGTCGGATGTAGGGACGCATTGTATGCGTCCAATAGTGGTGGACGCATACAATGCGTCCCTACGGAGATGTGTAAAAGCAATTATTTACCAAACGCCACCCAACCTTGGGCAACAAGTTCATGTTTATTCCCTTTGCGGGTTACCAGGTTACGGCCTTCTGAAGGTTCTGTCATATAGCCGATCACGTTTATTTTTTCCTGCATTCTAAGTTTGTCGTAATCTTCTTGTTTTATGGTAAAGAGCAATTCATAATCTTCGCCCCCACTTAATGCACAAGCTGTAGGATCTATTTCAAATTTATAGGCTACTTCTTTTGTCTCATCATGGAAAGGGATTTTATCCTCATATAACACGCAGCCGGTATTGCTTTGTTTGCAAATGTGTAATATCTCGGAACTCAGACCATCGCTTACATCCATCATAGCCGTTGGCGTAACCTCGTTTTCGGCCAGCCATTCTATAATGTCAACCCTTGCTTCCGGTTTCAGTAAGCGGCCTGTTATATAGGTACGTCCTTCCAGATCTGGTTTAATATCCGGATGATCCAGGTATATTTTCTTCTCCCGTTCCAATAATTGCAAGCCAAGATAAGCTCCGCCAAGATCACCTGAAACGCAGAGCAGATCAAGTGGCTTAGCACCACTGCGGGTTACAAATTTATCCGGAGTTACTTCTCCTATAGCTGTAATGCTTATGATAAGTCCTTTCTGTGAACTTACCGTATCGCCTCCTATCAGGTCAACATTGTAATGCTCGCATGCGGCATATACACCATTGTAGAATTCATCAAGCGCCTCCACAGAAAAACGGTTACTGATACCAATATTCAACGTGATGTGCGTAGGGGTAGCGTTCATGGCACAGATGTCCGAAAGATTTACTGCCACTGCTTTGTAGCCAAGGTGTTTCAACGGTGTGTACATGAGATCAAAATGAATACCTTCGACCAGCATATCACTTGATATCACGGTTTGTTTGCCAAACTGGTCAATCACTGCGGCGTCATCTCCTATACTCAATATGGTGCTGGCCTGGCGGGTTTCATTATTTCTGGTCAGGTGGTCAATCAATCCGAATTCTCCCAGGGAAGCAATCTCCGTACGTTCTTCGCTCATTTTTATTTGTTTTGATATATGCAGATAAAGGAAAAATAAAGAATCAGGTTTGTTACATTTGCCTTTTAATGCAAAAAAATATATGCGATTAAGATCATTCCTGATATGTATTTGCTGCCTTTCTCTATTTGCCTGCAAAGAAAAGCAAAAATCCTCTTCTGCTGAAGAAAAAACAACACCTGCCGTTCCGGTACAGGTTGTGGATACCAGCGAAAGATATTTTTCCATCCGTGAATATTTTGATGACCAATGGAAGACGCGCCGGGGTAGCCCCTATACCTTGTTGAAAATGCACATCGTAAATGGAAAGGCCGACAGTGCTTATGTAGGATTGGATAGCGCTCTTTGGTTTAGTATGAGGGCCCCTTTTGATGCTGCGGATATCAGTGATAAAAAGTTTCTTGGTTTATACCGGTTTGATTCTTTTAATGATGAAACTACAGAAACAACCCATCTGTACTATGAAGCAATTAATCCTGATTTATACCTTCAGAAAATGGATATTTCTGCCGATGCTTACAATAACAGGGTTAGATCCATTTATATGGAAACAAAAAGTGTGAAAGACGGACATCAGATGAGCCAAAAGCTGCAATATATTCCTGACCGTATTTTCCAGATACAGGAATATGAAAAAATAGAAGGACAGCCTGAAAAAAATACAAGGCTGGAGTATAGATTTAATTATTAGAAAAGGTCAAGATGCTTCCATTCTTTTATCATCCTCTGCTGGATGAAAAACAAAAAACAATAACCCTCGACGAACCAACGTCCAAGCATTGCATACAAGTATTGCGCATGCAGGAAGGTGAGCAAATGATGCTTACTGATGGTAAAGGAAAAAAAATACTGGTAACCATAATTGCTGCAGACCGCAAACGTTGCGGTGTTCGGCCCGATCGCACAGAAACTATTGTTGCAAGGCCCTATCGATTTGTATTAGGAATAGCTTTTACTAAGAATAACAGTCGCAATGAATGGCTTTTGGAAAAAGCTACAGAAATGGGTGTAGAAGAAATTTATCCACTGCTCTGCAGTCGGAGCGAGAAAGAAAAATTCAATGCAGACAGGCTTAATGGAATATTGACTGCTGCCATGCTACAGTCACAACAATGCTACCTCCCAATATTACATGAACCTATTGCATTGAAGAAAATACCAGGAATAGTACAAGAAACACAACAAAAACTTATTGCCCATTGTCTGGATACCGAGGAGCGTATTTCTTTGCTTACCCAAATGAAGGCCGGGCATAACACTATTGCCCTCATTGGCCCCGAAGGTGACTTTACCAAAGAAGAGATAACTTTATGTCTTGATAACGGATTTACAGCTGTATCGTTGGGAGCCAATAGGCTGCGCGCCGAAACAGCAGGATTGTATGTGTGTACTGTATTTAATGCTTTGAACTATGCGTAAGTTTTTATTGATACCTGTTCTGGTATTGTTGTGTACTGCCAGCATCAAGGCCCAGAACATGAAACTGGCTTTGCTGGTATATGGTGGTGGCGGAGATTGGTATGCGAACCCTACATCGCTTAAAAATCTCGCACAGTTTTGCAATCAAAATTTACGAACCAATTTCTCCACCGAAGAAGCCCAGGTCGAAGTAGGTAGTGCTGATATTTTCAACTACCCTTTTATCCATACCACAGGTCATGGTCGTATGGCCTTTACCGATGCTGAAGCGAAAAATCTTAGACTATATCTTGAGAGTGGTGGCTTTCTTCATATTGATGATAACTTTGGCCTGGACCCATATGTAAGGCCGGAGATGAAGAAGGTATTTCCGGAACTTGACTTTGTAGAACTGCCGTTTTCACATCCTATCTATCATCAAAAATATAATTTCGCTAACGGCCTGCCTAAGATACATGAACATGATGGTAAACAACCTCATGGTTATGGATTGGTTTATAAAGGAAGGTTGGTTTGTTTCTATTCTTTCGATTGCGATTTAGGTGACGGTTGGGAAGATCCTGAAGTACACAACGATAGCCCTGAAAAAAGGCAACAGGCCTTGCAAATGGGTGCTAACCTTATTCAGTATGTGTTTTTAGGTAAGGCAAAGATTTAATTTTACTGTACAATACATCATTTGAGCAAGCACAATGAATTAGGAAAACAAGGTGAAACCCTTGCCTGTACTTATCTTACGAATAAAGGTCATATTATTCTGGAAACCAATTATCGTTATGCTCATAAAGAGATTGATATCATTTCCTTGTGTGGTGACATACTCGTTTTTACAGAGATAAAAGCCAGAAGCAGCTATGCTTTTGGCTTTCCTGAAGAAGCAGTAAATCAGCGCAAGCAAAACCTGCTGAAGCAAGCCGCCGAATATTATTGCCTGGATAAACCACAATATGTAAAGTTTCGGTTTGATGTATTAAGCTTATTGGTAAACGGAGGCATCATTACAGAAGTTCTTCATTTTGAAGACGCATTTTATTAGTCTCTTTATCTTTGAAAGGGTTAATAATACCAAAGGCAATAAGGCAGCAAAGTGTGCCAATAGTGCTTCCCGCATACACATCTACATAAAAGTGCTGGGATAAATAGATCCTGGAATAAGCTACAAAAAGCCCCACCATAAAGAGTATGGCGCCTATCCATGCATATCGTTTAGGTAATAGCAAAGAAAGAAAACATAGAAATGCAAAAGAACCTTCGCTATGGCCGGAAGGGAAGCTGTAGTCATAGTTTAACGGTTGCCCGGTTACTCTGTTGATCCACGATGTATCTGTAAAATATTTAAGTGGCCTCGGAGCATTTATAAGGCTTTTAATAGCTTGTGTAAGGAGAAATGGCGAGATGTTACATACTATCATGGCCAACGCAAATTTCCAGGTGCGAAGCCGTGGTATCAGCAATAATAGCAGCAGGCAGGTAATAATAATCGTTCCTTCACCTATGTGCGTAATGTATGGAAATATAAGGTCTTTAAAAGTCGTGTGTTGCTCGTTTATAGCCTTGTATACAGATCGTTCCTGTTCCTGCCATAAAAAGAAGCCGCCGGCTATAAGCCAGACCAGGAAAGGCATTATGAAATACTTTGCTCCTTCAAGCGGCTTATATTGTCTGAATGGGTACAGGCTGTATGATTTCATGAATGAAGACGAAGTTTAAATGTGTTTTTCTTTTTTTGCCTTGCGGAATAAGCCTCTAACTTTCCTCCACAACCGTACATAAGCTTCCTTATTAAATATAGAAGAATCATTGCGGGCGGCGGCCATAATGATAAATGCTATCGGCAGCAAAATAGCACTGGCAAGCCACATGCCATACCAGGGTTGTACTGCTCCTTGCTGGGCCAGTTTCTCTCCTGTGCTGGAAATGATAAAATAAACAATAAAGAAGCCAATAGCAATAAGCACAGGCATACCCAGTCCACCTTTGCGGATAATAGCCCCAAGCGGTGCACCAATAAGGAACAGCAACATGCAGGCAAAGGAAAGTGTGAATTTCTTATGCCAGGCAATCAGGGATTGATTCAGGTTTTCCTTTTTCAGTTTGGTATCCAGCGAAACAATGTTAATAAGTCTTTGTGCATTGCGCAGGTTCGTTTCCGTAATCTGGGCTACATGTTGCCTTGAAGAATCGGGAATGACATCGAAGAAACTGGCTTTATACTTTGTGATCTTCCCTTTACCAGCCGTCACATTTTTAAGCATAACGGAATCCTGTTTCCTTTTCTGATACAAGGTGAAATACGGATTGAGATAACGGTTTACATCTTTGATACCGAGTTTTAATTTATTGTTCATGGTATCAATGGTAGCAGTAAGTTGCCCCACATTCATCATCTCATTGTTACCTTTAAACAATTCTTCTTTGGTACGGGTAAATGCAAATTTGGAAAGGTCAAATACCTTGTACCATTTACCAAAATGCATGCGGGTCTGTTTATGCGTATTCTCGGTATTGTCTTCTTCGTAGCGCCAGCCATCATTTAGTTCGAAGATGAGGTAACGTTTATCTTTTGAAGGATACATTTTACCATCTTTGGCCAATACTACTTTATCACTTCCTCTTCCTGAAGTATGATCGTAAATGATGATGTCTTTAATCGTCTGCCCGTCTTTTCCTTTTTTACCTACTCGTATTGAAAAGCCATCGATATCCTTATTGAATATACCTTCCCTGATATTCATGGCCGGCTTCTGATTGCGCATGTCGTACAGCAGCGAATAGGATTTAAGATTAGTAACCGGGATCACATAATTATTAAAGAAAAAAGCCAGCACAGATATGGCACCTATAAACACGATAAGTGGCCGCATAAAGCGATATAGCGAAATGCCCGACGATTTAATAGCGACCAGTTCAAAGTTCTCACCCAGGCTTCCGAAGGTCATAATAGAGGCCAGCAAAATGCCCAGAGGCAATGCAATAGGGAAGAGTGTGGCCGACATATACACCATCAATTGCACCGTCACCAGCACACCAAATCCTTTACCGATCAGTTCATCCATATACAGCCAGTAGAACTGCATGGTAAGGGTAAACAAAACGATAAAAAAGGTGACCACGAATGGCCCCATGAAACTCCGTAATATCAGGAGATCTAATTTCTTAAGGCGTAGGTTCATGGATGAAAATATGTACAGTCATTTGTCAGTTGTGTGCAAAAATAAAGCGTATCATGGAGATACGCTCTGTTTTTTTAAACGGGGGAAAACCGGTATTTATTATGATCGCTTATATGGCTTAGCTTCCAATGCGATGTTTCAAATCATTTACCTGTGTATTCCAAAGCTGTTGCTGATCCTTAATATCAATTTTATCTGCAAAATCAGTAATCTGAAGAATGGTTTCATTAGTTACCGGGCTTTGAGATATCCTGAATTCAAAGTATTCTTCGTCATCATAATATTCCCAGCGGTAGCGCACATATTCATTCTCTTCAAAAGCTAGTCTGTCTGCCTCATCTGTTGAATTATTCCAACTGAAATAAAAAGTGTTTTCTTTCTGGTCTACTTTCTCTGCAAACCATTCCTGCAGGCCGTTTGGAGTGGATAGAAATTCATATAGTATAGCCGGGGAGCATCGTACAGGGAACTCAACCGTAAACATAGATTTTTTACTCTTCATATTTTAAATGCTCTTTAGATTACTTTATTGTCATTGGGTTGCAATAATAGAAAAAGCATCCAATTTTCAAAGCTTTTTTGCTGTTTTATTTTTTATTTATTTCAAATAGTTGTGAAACCCTTACTCATGGCCTGTTAAGAATTGTTTAATTTTTTTTGGATTCGTAGATGCGAATCCTTAGCTTTGTTTACATGTTGCCTATTTGTTAATTGAATAAAATTATTTCATTTGTAACCAAAAATCTACACACACTCATGTCAATGCGTCAATTGAAAATCACAAAGTCGATTACCAACAGGGAGAGCCAGTCATTGGAAAAATATCTCCAGGAAATTGGTAAAGTCGACTTAATAACTCCTGAAGAGGAGGTGCAATTAGCGATTAGAATTAAGCAAGGTGATCAGAAGGCATTGGAGAAATTGACGAATGCGAATTTACGTTTCGTGGTATCAGTAGCGAAACAATATCAGAATCAAGGACTTTCATTAAGTGATCTTATAAATGAAGGAAACCTGGGGCTGATCAAAGCCGCTCAACGTTTCGATGAAACAAGAGGATTTAAATTTATTTCTTACGCAGTATGGTGGATCCGCCAGTCTATTTTACAGGCATTGGCAGAGCAGAGCCGTATTGTACGTCTGCCTTTGAATAAAGTAGGGCTTACCAACAAAATAAGCAAAGCCTATTCAATGCTGGAGCAGGAGTTCGAACGCGAACCGTCTTCAGAGGAATTGGCAACCTTATTGGAAATTGGCCTGGAAGAGGTAGAAACCACATTGGGCGTTGCTGCTCGCCACGTGAGCATGGACGCTCCCTTTATCGATGGTGAGGATAATACCTTGCTGGATGTATTAGAGAACTCTAATGCGCTTAAGGCGGACCGCCAGATTGAACACTGCGATTCCCTTCGCACGGAAGTTACCCGTTCCCTGAGTACTCTTACCGACCGTCAACGCGATGTACTGATGCTTTATTTTGGTATAGGAACTGAAAATCCTGTTTCCCTGGAAGATATCGGTGAACGTTTTGGCCTTACCCGTGAGCGTGTGCGCCAGATTAAGGATAAAGCTATTACCAAATTACGTACTACCAATCGTTGCAAATTGTTGAAATCCTATCTTGGATAAGATTTCGTCCCTACAAAACAAACAACACGAAAATATTAAAGCGCTCCGGAAATCATCCGGAGCGCTTTTTAATTGGCAGTTGGCAATTTGCAATATTTGCCAACTGCTAACTGTATCGATATTTACATAGCGATCAATATCCTGTTCTGCTCTTTTTCAATAACCTCAACATTCGGAAAAATCTCTTTTACATTGCGGAGATAATCCATCGTTTCCTTTACATCATTGATAATATAGTTCATGATCCATATTCCACCGGGTTTTAGGAGTTTTTTACTTTGCTCTAAAAATTCCCTTTCCGTAAAAATGGAGGGAACTTCTCTTCCACTAAAAATATCGATGCAAATCATGTCATATTGTTGCTCATGATGTTTTACAAAGTCTGCAGCATTGTCGCAGTAGGGATCTATTTTGGTAATCCCTTTTGCTGCAAGGCTTTCCATAGCCCATTGCAATATTTTTTCGTCGTATTCTACCAGTGAAAAATGTGCATTACATTTATATTTTCCCCACAATATCTGTACAATACTTCCCAGGCCTGTACCCAATACGAGGCAATCAGAAACTTTTTCCAACCGTTGTCTGGGTACGTTTTTAAATGCGATTCGATAGGGTTGGTACCGGTCTCCATCCGAATACAATGCATCTTCCGTGGCCAGTTGCCATTGATTGCGGTACAGAATAAATTCCAGGAATTTATTCTGACTGCCGGTGCTGTTGGCAACAGTAACGGGTACAATGTAGCTTAGCAGCCGCTTCAGTGGTGATATTTTAAAAAATGGGTGTACCATTCAGGGTTTATCTTTTTTATAGTATTGCATGGCCTTCGGGACCATATTGCGCAGATTGCTGATTCTTGTCTGGTCGCTGGGGTGCGTACTTAATAGTTCTGGTGGTTTACTTCCGCCCAGGCTGGCCATGCGCTGCCAGAAGCTTACCGCTTCATTGGGATCGTAACCCGCCATAGCCATAAAGATAAGCCCCATTTCATCGGCCTCGCTTTCATGTTTCCTGGAATAAGGGAGAATGACTGCCACATTGGAGGCAACGCCATAGGCCGAGTTATATAAAGCCCTGGTTTCGGCAGGTTTGCTGGACAAAGCGGCCGACAGCGCCACGCCACCCAATTGCTGCACCAATCCCTGGCTCATTCTTTCATTGCCATGTTTGGCTATGGCATGCGCTATTTCATGCCCCATTACAACAGCCAGGCCTGCTTCGCTTTTGGTCACAGCCATTATGCCGGAATACACTACCACTTTTCCGCCAGGCATGCACCATGCGTTTGCCTCGGGAGAGTTCACAAGGTTGAATTCCCATTTGTAGCCGGAAAGCAGACTGGATTGCCCTTTACCCGCAAAATAAGTATTGATAGCTGCGGCCAGTTTATTACCTACTCTTTTTACCATTTCTGCGTCTCCTGTGCCGTTTACAGGTTTGTTCTGTGCCAGAAATGTCGCGTATTGCTGTGTGGATAAACTATTTATCGTACCATCATCTACAAGGTTGAGCGAGGAGCGGCCGGTTACGGGGTTTTTAAAGCAGCCTTCCATCGTAATGATGAGCAAAAGAGATAGTACTGTATGGAGTAAAAAAAATGTCTTGCGGTTCATGTTAGCAGTGATTTTTCTTATTAACATCTTTAAGCACGCACTGTTCAGATTCATTAACTCTATGTTAGAACAAAATAGTAAAAAAGGAGTGATTATGCAATAGTTGTACAAAAAAATAAGGTCTTTTACCTTCAGATAAAAGACCTTAGTATAAAGGGAAATGTTCGTTATTTATTGCGTTTAATAAGGCGCACTTTACTTTCGTTGCCGGCCAGTAACCTGCTGATGTTTTTATGGTGTGTAAGCACTACCATGCATGCTGTGGCAATGGCAAATAGTTTATAGGAAATCTCGGGAGATTTATCTTTAAAAATGAAAAGAATAAGCACGGGAAAGGCAACGCTGGCCGAAATAGAACTTAAAGAAACATACTTGGTCAAAAACAGCATGATCAGAAATACACCAATCAGGCTGAACGCAACGTAATATTGTATAGCGAGGATCATGCCGAATAATGTAGCAATACCTTTACCGCCTCTGAAACCTGCCCAAATAGGAAAAATGTGGCCCACTACTGCACAAAGACCTAAGCCAACCTGGAGGTTTATCATTTGCTCGGAGCCCGGTACATGTAAGGATAAATACGATAATTTAACTGCTGCAAAGCCTTTAAGCATATCTACAATCATTACCCAAATGCCAGCTTTCTTGCCCAATACTCTGAACGTATTGGTTGCACCTGCATTGCCGCTTCCATGTTCTCTAATATCTAAACCATATATTTTTTTACTGACCCATACTGCTGTTGGAATTGAACCGATCAAATATGCAAGCGTTAACAGGAATATAATATTCATTTACTTTGTAGTAGTTGTTGGAAACGGCAAATATAAGGAAGAATTTCAGGAATTCATAGTGTTCTGTGAAATGATTAACTTGGCCTTCAATTACATAATCATGTCGTTAATCAACCGTTTGAATGCATCCCATAAGCTGATAATCAGTGCAGTAATGTCTATTATTACTTACCTGTTTACCATCGGTTCTATAGATAAACCATTGCTTCATCTCCTGGTTTCATGGGATGCTTTTTGCCTGTTCTTTATCCTGCTCAACTGGATTACTTTTTTCACCATACGTCCACAGCAGATCAGGAACGAAGCCCATAGGCAAAACGAAGGCAGGGTAGTGGTATTTATTATTGCATTAATTGCAACACTGGCGGCCTTATTAGCCGTATTACTTCTGCTTTTGGATAAAAGTCAGAGCTACCGTGAGGTATCATTTACATTACTGTGTGCCTTTGGCGGATTAATTTTATCGTGGGTTTTGGTGCATACCATTTTCACGGTGCGGTATGCACATATTTATTATGCTGATCATAAAGAAGATGGTAACAAACATGCTGGTGGGCTTGAATTTCCTGATGGAGAACATCCGGATTTCCTGGATTTTGCCTATTATTCATTTGTAATCGGTATGACTTTCCAGGTTTCTGATGTGTCCATTTCTTCCCGCAAATTAAGAAGAATGACATTGCTGCATAGTCTTCTTGCATTTGCTTTTAATACCGTAATTGTAGCCCTTACTGTAAATGTAATTGCAGGGTTGTCGAAGTAACGCCGGGTTATTGTTTTTTAAGGAAATAGATCACTTGATGTTCATCTTCCAGTAAAATTTCATTGGCTGTTTGTTTCAATATTTTGAGGCTATGGGCCTGATTGAACGTATTGATGTACCGGATAGATGAGCCTTTGATATGCTTTACTTTCATAGCCAGGTTGGTGGTCGTTACCAGGCTGCCCTTTGCTCCCTTTTTTACCTGGCGATAAATGTCCAGCCTTTTGATGTACATAATAGTCTTTATATCTGCCTCTACACCTTCACGAAGCTGTTTTTTATAAACCAGCCAAGTGCCGTTCAGTTGTTTTAAGTTTATCTTTTTTGTGGGAGCGTCAGGTATTGTATTTTTTGAAGCAAAACTTTCAGCATCAGAGGCGGTATAGTTTTTAAGTTCGCGGGTAAAAATATGGGTCAGGTTTTTAAAGCGGAGCCTGACCTCTTCCGGTTCATTCAGCATGACCTGGAACGTGCGTTTTTTTACATTCAATGAATCACCATCAACGGTGCCCCTGTAAGCATAACCGCCAATTACGATGTCAAAAAGGTTCCTATCGGTGGTGAGCATGAATACCGTATCTGTATAGTTTAGCTGCTCCTCTTTCTCGTTGATCCTGCTGGTTTCTTTCCATCGGTTAGGTGAATATTCCTCCGCTTTGGATATATAAGGGAGGAAACAAAAGAGCATAATGAGGACGGTAAAAGTTTTCATATTGGGTTTTATGGTTGGTTTATAGATTTATAAGCGTAAAATTAAAAATTATATCATAGCTTGATCTGATTTTTGAGAAAATAAAAAAGCTGCCCTGGATGGGCAGCTTTGCACAATAAAAAGTATTTAATTATAGTCTTTCGATAACAAGAGCGCTGGCACCACCACCACCATTACAGATACCGGCAGCACCGATCTTAGCATTATTCTGTGCCAATACATTAAGCAAAGTAACCACAATACGAGCACCACTTGCTCCTAAAGGATGACCCAAAGCTACAGCACCACCGTTTACATTTACTTGTTCCGGTTTCAGGTTCATCAGCTGGCAATTGGCCAGGCCTACTACGCTAAATGCTTCGTTCAATTCAAAGTACTCCACATCTTCCATTTTAAGACCAGCTTTGGCTACCGCCTTAGGTACAGCTTTGGCAGGAGAAGTAGTAAACCACTCCGGAGCTTGTTCTGCATCAGCATATCCACGGATAACGGCCAATGGTTTCAATCCTAAAGATTCAGCTTTTTCACGGCTCATCAGGATTACAGCAGCAGCGCCATCGTTCATGTTAGAAGCATTGGCAGCAGTTACAGAACCGCCTTTAATAAAGGCAGAATTAAGCGTAGGGATCTTATCAAATTTCACATTGAACGGCTCTTCGTCTTTTGCAAAAAGAATAGGATCACCTTTACGTTGCGGTATTTCTACAGGAATAATTTCATTGTCAAATTTTCCACCGTTTACTGATGCCTGGCTACGTTGGTAGCTTTGTATCGCAAAAGCATCCTGGTCTTCACGGCTGATCTTCATTTCTGAAGCTGTATTTTCAGCGCAGTTACCCATTGGGTAATTGCCATATACATCCAAAAGTCCATCTTTAGCAAGGCCATCAATCATTTTTACATCACCGAATTTGTTTCCCCAACGAAGGTTCGGACTATAAAAAGGTACATTGCTCATACTTTCCATACCGCCGGCAACTACCACTTCAGCATCGCCCAGCATAATGGATTGTGCTCCCAGTGCAATAGCTTTCATGCCACTGGCACACACTTTATTTACAGTAGTACAATTTACTTCATCGGGCAAACCAGCAAATTTAGCTGCCTGACGCGCAGGAGCCTGTCCCAAGTTAGCTTGCATTACCGAACCCATCAATACATCATCTACTTCTTTAACATCCAGCTTGATCCTGTCCAAGGCGCCTTTGATAGCAATTGCACCCAATTGCGTAGCGGAAAAATCTTTCAATGATCCGCCCCAGCTACCTATTGGTGTACGCACAGCGGATACAATAACTACTTCTTTCATTTTTCGAATATTTTTAGAAAACGGGGCAAATGTATGCATTTTAATGAACTGTCATTCATTGATAGGAATAATGATTATATCAATAAAACGCGTACATGAGCAAGTCCTCACTTTTGATATATCACACGTAGGGACGCATTGCATGCGTCCAATATAAAAGGTTTCGCATGCGTCCTTCATTATTCGTACTAGGGCGCATGCAATGCGCCCTACGTGTGTGGATTGCTATTGTCAAATAAATACAAAAGACCGATTCTTTCGAACCGGTCTTTTGTATTTGCTGTTCGGCAAAATTATTTTCTTCCCATGCCGGGCATTCCCGGCATACCCATTCCTGGCATGCCCATGCCCATTCCTTTGAATTTGTTCATTTGTTTCATCATGCCGCGCATTTGTTCAAATTGCTTCATGAACGCGTTCATTTCACTGATATCTTTACCTGCTCCTGTAGCAATACGCTTGCGTCGGGCAGGGTTAATAAGATCAGGATTGCGACGCTCTGCAGGAGTCATAGAATCGATCATGGCTTCAATACCTTTGAAGGCATCATCGCTGATGTCAATATCTTTAATAGCCTTGCCCACACCGGGTATCATAGCCAGCAGGTCTTTGATGTTACCCATCTTTTTGATCTGACCGAGCTGTGTTTTAAAATCTTCAAAATCAAACTTATTGGCACGGATCTTTTTCTCTATTTTCTTGGCTTCTTCTTCGTCAAACTGATCCTGCGCACGCTCTACAAGGGAGATAATATCACCCATACCGAGGATACGTTGCGCCATACGTTCCGGATAAAATACATCCAGCGTATCGAGCTTTTCGCCCATGCTCACAAACTTGATGGGCTTTTCTACCGTGTATTTAATAGAAAGAGCTGCACCACCGCGAGTATCACCATCGAGTTTGGTTAATACCACACCAGTAAAGTCCAGGCGGTCATTAAAGGCTTTGGCTGTATTTACTGCATCCTGCCCTGTCATAGAATCCACAACAAAGAGGATTTCTTTAGGATTTACCGCAGCTTTGATATTGGCAACCTCGGTCATCATAGCCTCATCTACAGCCAAACGGCCTGCAGTATCTATAATCACTATATTGTTGCCATCTCTTTTGGCCTGGGCTATAGCATTCAGCGCAATTTGAACTACATCTTTATTTTCAGGTTCGGTGTAAACCGGTACTTTAATCTGCTCTCCTAATACCTGTAACTGATTTATTGCTGCAGGACGATAAACGTCACCCGCAACTAATAATGGCTTTTTGCTTTTCTTGGTATTCAGGTAATTGGCCAATTTGCCGGAGAAGGTAGTTTTACCGGAACCTTGCAGACCTGCTATGAGGATAATGGTAGGTTTGTCACTCAAGTCTAGTTCAACCTCTTCACCACCCATCAGTTCGGCTAGTTCGTCCTTAACGATCTTAACCATGAGCTGACCGGGAGATACGGCTGTTAAAACCTTTTCACCCAATGCTTTGTCTTTTACCCTGTCGGTAAATTCTTTGGCAATTTTATAGTTTACATCGGCATCTACCAATGCACGACGAATTTCTTTTACGGTGGTGGCAACATTAATTTCGGAGATCCGTCCTTCGCCTTTTAATAGTTTAAAGGCGGAGTCGAGCCGTTCACTAAGATTATCAAACATTTTATACTACAATTTTGAAGTGTGCAAAGGTAGTTAAATTGTTGTATTGTTTAATAACGGGAGATGAAGGACTGATTACTTATAAATTTATCTAGCATTACACTTTTCACAAACCCCTTTTGCCGTCAGATTCATTTCTTCCAGTAAATATCCTTCTGGCAAATGCAATTTAGGGATAGCTGTTTTAGGCAGACAAGTAGTTTCTTCACAAAGTTTACAATAGAAATGTACATGAAGATCATGATGCTTGCCATTGGGTTCACAGGCGTCATCACAAATTGCATATTTGGTAGCTCCTGTGCCGTCTTCAATACTATGAATGAGACTATGCTCCTCAAACGTTTTGAGCGTACGGTACACTGTGATTCTATCGGTATGTTGCAGCCCTTTTTCTACGTCTGCCAGGCTTAAGGCTTTGGCCTGTTCCAGCATATATTCCAATACCCGCAGCCGCATGGCCGTAGGACTTATTTGCTTCTCGCTTAATTTATTTTCCAGCTCTGTAAACATAATATGTCGATAAATGACAACACGGAGTAAGGTGTAAATACTTCCGTTTTGTCGAATTTTTTGTAAGACGAAGATTGATTAAATTGCGTCCTTACTTTATGCAAATTTCCTATACTTTATCCGATATTCAAACAGCTGCGCAGCAATTCTGGCAATATGCCAGTGAATTTAAAGTGATTACTTTTAATGGTGGTCTTGGCGCAGGTAAAACTACGTTTACCAGTGCCTTGTGCGCCTTCCTGGGGGTAACAGATGCAGTAAGCAGTCCGACTTTTTCGCTGATCAATGAGTATCATTTTGTTAACGAAGAAGGAAAGGAAAAAGTAATTTACCATTCCGATTGGTACCGCCTGCACGATGAAGAAGAAGCAATACAAGCTGGTATAGAGGATATGCTGGCGCAAAACGAAGGTTGGTGTATAGTGGAATGGGCAGAGCGGGCACCGGGGTTATTGCCTGTGCATTACCTGGAAGTACAATTCACCATTGACGACGATAATAAACGTACTTTGGTCTTCATTAATCATTAGTTTGTCGAAAAGAGACTGGCACACCTGTCCTGGCTTGTATTTTTACGCCTTATTAAAAGATTGATACTTTAGCATACCAAACAGTTTTATCAATAATTAAACCAGATGATTTCCTATGTTACTTTCTATTAAGAACCTGAAGAAATATTACGCTACTCAAAAGGCAGTGGATGATATTAGCTTTGATATTCCGCAAGGTAGCATCTTTGGCCTGTTGGGACCCAATGGCGCAGGCAAGAGTACTTTACTTAGGATGATAACCGGAATTTTTTACCCGGACTCCGGTGAGGTATTGTTCAACGGGGAAAAATTTGATCCGATAAAACATATAGGAGAGATGGGCTATATGCCTGAGGAACGTGGCTTGTACAAGAAAATGAAAATAGGTGAGCAAGCTATATACCTGGCACAATTACGTGGACTTTCCAAAGCAGAAGCACAGAAGCGTACCAGGGAATGGTTTCAGCGATTGGATATGACCACCTGGGCAGATAAAAAAGTGGAAGACCTGAGTAAAGGTATGAGCCAGAAGCTGCAGTTTGTAACCACGGTAATCCATAATCCTAAGCTGCTGATACTGGACGAACCCTTTAGTGGTCTGGACCCGGTAAATGCGAATGTATTAAAAGATGAAATATTCCGCCTGGCACAGGAAGGGACTACCATTATTTTCAGTACACATCGCATGGAGCAGGTAGAGGAAATATGTGATCAGATTGTGTTGGTAAACCAGGGTAAGAAAATATTGGATGGCAGTGTGCAGCAAGTAAAACAGGACTTTAAGGAAAATGTATTCAGCATCACACTGGATAGAGCAGATGTGAGCTTGCCTGAATCTATACAAGTGTTGAAACAGGAAGGTAATAAGATCGTTTTCCATCTTCATGAACAGGAAAGTTCTAATGGTGTATTACAGCATTTCATCAATCAGGGTGTTGTGATCCTTTCTTTTGAAGAAATATTGCCTTCATTGAACGACATCTTTATCAGGCTGGTGCAAGGCACTTCAACAGCCAGGGCTTTTATGAATGCATAAGCCAGGCCACACTTTATTTTTTCTTAAACTTAATCAGCATTTTCCAATGAAAAAAACATTGATCATTATAAAAAGAGAGTATTTCACCAGGGTAAAAAAACGCTCATTTATTATACTTACCTTATTGATCCCATTCCTGTTTGCTGGTCTGGCTGCTCTTATAGGCGGAATTGCCGTGAGTTCGGGCGGCACAAAAAAAATAGCAGTACTTGACGAAAGCAAAGTTTTTGAAAATAAGCTGAAAAGTACAAAGGATGTACAATACAGCTTTCTGAAAGGCCAGCGCGATTCCTTGATCCGGAACCTGGATAAAGACCAGTTTGATGCATTGTTATACGTTCAGGCTTTTGATAAAAACCAGCAGGATATTAGCTTTCGCCTGTTTTATAACGAACAGATCGGAATAGAAACCGAAGGAGATATCAAAGGCGACCTCAACGACATTATAATAGATGAACGGATGAAGGCCGCCGGAATCAATAATGATCAACTGAAAACCATACAGGACCGAAGTGTGTCGCTGGTATCGGAGAATATAAAAGACGGCAAAAAATCAAGCAATGAAATTGCTATAGCTATCGGATATTTCTGTGGCCTTCTGTTGTATATGTTCATGTTGTTTTATGGTATGAGTGTAATGCGTAGTGTAATGGAAGAAAAAACCAACAGAATAGCCGAGATTATTGTAAGCTCTGTCAAGCCTTTTCAATTGATGCTGGGTAAAATAGTAGGTGTGGCGTTGGTTGGGTTAACCCAAGTGCTTATCTGGATTGCATTAATTGGAGTGTTTGCAGCTATTGGTATACCTATGATGACCGGAGGAATGGCTGTGAGTGGAAGTATGGATCCCGCTGCTATGAATGAACTTTCCAATGGTGGTGGCAAAATGGCGGGTTTAATAGAATTACTAAAAGATACCAATTGGTTCATGATCGCATTTTGGTTCCTGTTCTACTTCCTGGGCGGTTATTTCCTATATGCTGCATTATTTGCCGCTGTGGGTAGCCTGGTGAACGAAGACCCACAGGAATCCAATCAATATACATTGCCTATTACCATTCCTATTATTCTTGGTTTTGGGATTATGTCTTCTGCCATCAGGGACCCTAACAGTCCGCTGGCTATATTTGGTAGCCTGTTCCCGCTTACATCACCCATTGTAATGATGGCGAGAATACCATTCGGGGATGTACCCGCCTGGCAATTGATTACTTCGGCAGCACTATTGATCCTGGGTTTCCTGGGTACAAGCTGGATGGCCGGAAAAATTTATCGCACGGGTATCCTTATGTATGGAAAGAAAATAAGTATGAAAGAGGTAGGCAAATGGCTTGTGCGGAAATAATCATTATTGAATAGATATAAAGGAAAGTTGCCACTTAAATACTGGCAACTTTTTTTATTCCCCCGGATACCGGCCGATATTATTTTGTAGTTTTATCTTTTCTCACTTCATTTCATGGTTGTATTTATTATTTGTTTTGTACTCCAGGTTTTCCTTTTTGTAAAAGTTATGAATCGGGGTAGTAATCTGCTGATTTTGGCTTTGGCAGGCGGCATAATTTTACCCCCTGTAATCTGGTTTGCAGTATCGGCCCTTCTTGATGGATATCTGGAAGGATTGGTTGAAGGCTTGGCATATGTGGTATTTTCTTATCTCCATATTTTATTTATATGCGTGTCGCTGATCATTAAAGGTGTCAGAATCAAAAATTCTAAATACTATTTTATAGGTGTGGCCACAATGTTATGTCTTGTGATTATATTTTTATTTCTGATCAATCTGTTTAAGGGGGCGTCTTTTAAGATTGGAGGTTAACCATTACAGCAATCACTGATATCTATGATTTTTAAGATGATATTGCCCTACCTTTGCCGCGCTAAAATCTTAATAATGCGATCTTTATTTTTGAAACGGCTGGTATGCTTTGTTTTTTTACTTCCTGCTATCGCTCTTCATGCACAGGAGCATAAGAAAAAAAGCTACCTGGGCATTGTAGGTAACGGAAGTTTATACTTTAGTTGGGGATACAATACGGAATGGTATACAAAGTCTACAGTTCATGTCAGCCAGCCCGCTCTTAATAGCGATTACCAATTGCAAGGTGTAAAGGCGCACGACCATAGAGGTTGGGACGATGGCTTATTTCAAAAAGCGCTTACAATACCACAATACAATTACCGCCTGGGTTACTTCTTCAATGAGAAACAGGATTTTGCTTTTGAGATCAACTTCGACCATACCAAATACATTATCACTGATGGTCAGCAGGCGCATCTTAAAGGAACCGTTGCCGGTGAAGAAGTAGACAAGCACATTGATTATTCTGGTAATAATGGGTTTTATTATTTTCTGAATAATGGCGCTAACTTTTTGCTCTTTAACCTGGTAAAGCGATTTGAAATTTATCATACCGATAATAAATATTTTAAAATCGACTTGCTTACCAAAGCCGGCATAGGTCCAGTGATACCACATGTAGAAAATGCTTTTTTCGGAAAAGATAATGATCCCGGTTTTCAATTGGGTGGCTGGAATGCAGGTGTGGAAACGGCTTTAAGATTTACCGTGCTCAAATATGCTTATCTCGAATTTGCACAAAAAGTAGATTATGCCCGCTATAGCAATCTTGCAGTGTACCAGGGAACAGCGCATCAATCCTTTGGTACCTACGAACTTATCTTAAGCCTGGGTATTAATTTTGCTACCGGTAAGAACAATCCTCAATACCATGGTGTTAAGAAAACGGAAGATTAGATTTTGGTATCAGGACATTAGTATCAAGAATCAAGTATCAAGATGTGAAATTAAGAAGTGTGAAAAAGAGTAAGAAATATTCAATATTCAACTATCAATATTCAACTATCAATATTCAATTTTCAATAGTCATTTCTTTTAAATTGCCAATTGCCCACTGCCAATTTAAAACTTACTACTTACAACTAAAAAACATGAAACTCGTAACGTATAAACACAATAACAGAGAGCAGGTAGCTTTTTTAATTGCCGGCGAATTGTATAACCTTAGTGAAGCAGATGTTCGTCTGCCCAATACTATGATGGAAATGCTGGAAGATTGGGAACGCCTGGCTCCGATAGCTAAAGAAATAGAAGCAAACATTAAGCAAGGTTCATTAACCATTAACTCCCGCCCGTACGATAGTGTTGAGGTGTTTGCACCAGTACCAAGACCTACTTCCTGCCGCGATGGTTATGCTTTCCGTCAGCACGTAGCAGCTGCAAGGCGCAACCGTAAGGTAGATATGATTCCTGAATTTGATCAGTATCCTATTTTTTACTTTACTAATCATAATGCTATTCAGGGGCCGGGCAATATTGAGTGTATGCCCGATCATTTTGAGAAGCTGGATTTTGAACTGGAAGCTACCGTGATACTCGGCAAAAAAGGCCGTAACATCAAAGCTGCAGAAGCAGATAGTTATATTGCCGGTTACTGCATTATGAACGATATGAGTGCCCGCCGTTTGCAGATGGAAGAAATGTTATTGAATCTCGGTCCGGCAAAAGGAAAAGATTTTTCTACCGTGATAGGGCCATGGCTGGTAACTCCAGATGAATTGGAACCTTATCGTATTTCGGCTAAAGAAGGACATACCGGTGCTGCATACAACCTTAAAATGACTTGTAAGGTTAATGGCGTTCAGGTAAGTGAAGGTAATATGGGTGATATGGACTGGACCTTTGCAGAGATCATTGAACGTTGTGCTTATGGTGTTGATGTATTTCCAGGCGATGTAATTGGCAGCGGAACTGTAGGTACAGGTTGCTTCCTGGAACTGAATGGCACGGGTTTGCTGAATGATCCCAATTATAAAGTACAATGGTTGCAACCCGAAGATGTAGTGGAAATGGAAATTGAAGGGATGGGCAAACTGGTCAATACCATTAAAAAAGTAGACACAGATTTTTCGATACTTGCTTTGAAGAAATAGTTTGTAACTTTATTTTATAAAAATGAGGTGTTATGAACATAAAAGAGCAAAAAGAAATTCTGATTGAAAAAATCAGGAACGAGGAAGATGAAAATATGCTCAGTAGCGTTTATCATTTACTTGAAAGGGATTTTGCTGTAAGTGAGGCAGAAACTATCTATCTTACGCACAAGCAAAAAGAAGGTGTAAAAGAAGGCCTGGAAAATATAAAAACGGGAAAAGTTTACACTGATGAGGAAGCGAAAAGGATGATAGATAAAATGCTTAGAGACGAAACGCTGGATTAATAATGAAAAGAAGCGTCGTCTGGACTGAGAAGGCATTAAATGACCTGAAAGAAATATTTAATTACTGGAACAATAGAAATAAATCCAAAAACTACAGCCGAAAACTGAACAGCCTCTTTAACCAGGCATTACAACTTATAGCGGTAGAGCCCCTTATTGGTTTAGTGACAGATATGGAAGGCGTCAGGATTAAGTTGGTACGCAACTACTGGATTTTTTATATTGAGCAAGGACATAAGATTTTTGTTTTGCAGATTATGAATACTTATCAAAATCCTGATTCTTTCTTAAGATCCTTAAAAATAAAGAATATAGAGTAAGGGAAAACTTCATAGGTAATGAGCCTATGAAGTTTTCTTTAAAGGCCCATTTGTAATGCCCGAGGTAGGTAGGAAGAGTGGAAGAACTTTATCTCATAGCAATTAGCACATTGGCTAATTAGCTCATTTGCCAATTAAAAATGCGTCGCTTTTTCGTACAAAATATCTTCTTTCTAATACTGGTCAACCTTATCGTAAAGCCGCTCTGGATTTTCGGTATCGATCGTAATGTGCAGATTGCAGTAGGGCATGAGGTGTATGGGCAATATGTGGCGCTGCTCAATTTCAGTATTATTTTCCAGGTGTTGCTCGACTTTGGCCTGCAGAGCTATAACAATCGTACAGTGGCACAATCGCCGGGGGCTATGAAAAGCCTTTTCCCTAATATCATCATTGCAAAAGGAATTTTATCGCTGGGGTATGTAGTGCTGGTATGTTTGTTGGGCTTGCTTTTGGGCTATCATGGCTATTCGCTGTTTCTACTCCTTACTTTATGTTTCGTGCAGGTGCTCAATTCATTTTTATTGTATTTGCGAAGTAATGTATCCGCTATGCACCGGTTTCGTACCGATAGCATCCTTTCTGTAAGTGATCGTTTTTTTATGATCATTATTTGTTCGGTACTGCTGTTCCATCCTTTCTTTTCCGGCACTTTTAAAATTGAATGGTTTATTTATGCCCAGATCGCGGCATACCTGTTCACTGCTGTCATTGCTTTTATTATATGTATCCGTCTTACAAAGCTCGACTGGGGCCATTATGATCTGAAAAAAGTATGGGTTATTTGTAAGCATAGTCTCCCGTATGCTTTACTCATATTTTTAATGGCCGTTTATATCCGGTCTGATGTATTTCTTATAGAAAGATTATTGCCCGATGGTAAGTATGAAGCTGGTGTATATGCCGCAGCTTACCGCTTCCTGGATGTTTCCAATAATGTAACGGGTGTATTATTTGCAGGGATATTGCTGCCCTTATTTGGACGCATGCTGGCACAAAAGGAAGCAGTACAGCCACTTGTAAAGCTTAGTGTAAATCTGTTGTTACCTGTAGCCATTACAGCAATGATGGTTGCCTTCTTTTTCGGAGAACAGATTATGTACCTGCAGTTAAAAGATATGGCCTCAACTTATGATGGTAAAGTGTTTGCCTTACTCATGGCGGCCTTCCCAGGGTATTGTATTGGCTATGTGTATGCTACATTGCTTACCGCTAATGGTAATATCAAATCCTTAATCCTGGTTTCACTTATAGCAGTACTATTGAACCTGGTGTTGAATTTTATATTGGTGCCTTTATACGGTGCCTGGGGTGGGGCGCTTACCTGTTGCATTACACAGTGTTTTCTTTCTGTGGCCAATATTCTCCTGGCAAAAAAAATACTTCATTTAAAGGCTGACTGGAATTGGGTGCTGCGTTATCCTGTTTTCATGCTCATTATATTTATCTGTTGTTATGCAATGAGCAGGAGTGGTTTGGGCTTTTGGATGGAGCTGTTCGTTATTGCAGGAGTAGCAGGAATCAGCATGTTTGCCTGCGGCTTTTTGCCTTTCAGAAAAATAAAGGAATTGTTATTGAACAGATGATATTTTTGTGCAATAGATCGTTTTTCCAAAATATAACGTAATCTTGCAGCGTTCGAAAACAAATCGTTAATGTTTTGTTTTCATTAAAATTAAGTTTAAAAGTAAAAAATCTGCGGACCTGGATGGCAGGTTCGATGATAGTAAAAGCATGGCTAAGAACCTTTTAATTGTTGAGTCGCCTGCAAAGGCAAAGACTATCGAGAAAATACTGGGTAAAGATTTTGAAGTAAAATCAAGTTTTGGGCATATCCGTGATCTGGAGAAAGAGGGCATGGGCATTAATGTCGATAATGGCTTTACTCCTAATTATATTATATCAGACGATAAGAAAAAAGTAGTAGCAGAGCTAAGGGCAAAAGCTAAGAATGCACAGGAAGTATGGCTGGCTACGGATGAGGATCGTGAAGGAGAGTCTATCAGCTGGCACCTTTGTGAAGTACTCGGGCTGAATCCTGCTACTACCAAACGTATTGTGTTTCATGAGATTACCAAGCCTGCTATTCAAAAAGCAGTAGAGCAGCCACGCCTGGTAGATATGAACCTGGTAAATGCGCAACAGGCACGCCGCGTATTGGACAGGCTCGTAGGTTTCGAAATATCACCCGTACTTTGGCGTAAGCTAAGCGGCCGCGGACTTTCTGCAGGTCGTGTACAGTCAGTAGCAGTTAAGCTTATCACGGAGCGCGAGCGTGAGATCAATAATTTTAAATCAGAAAGCAGCTACAAAACGGAAGCCGTTTTTGAAGCAAAAGATATCAATAGCCGTACGGTAAATTTCAAAGCAGAAGGTAAACGTTTTGAAACCAGCCAGACGGCAAGAGCATTTTTAGATAAATGTATCAATGCTACTTTTAAAGTGGAAGATGTGCAGGTTCGTCCGGGTAAACGTACACCGGCAGCGCCTTTTACCACATCTACACTCCAACAGGAGGCGAGTCGTAAATTAGGTTATTCTGTTTCCCGCACCATGCGTTTGGCACAGCAGTTGTATGAAAATGGTCATATCACCTATATGCGTACGGATTCTGTAAACCTTTCTGAAACAGCTTTGGAAAATGCAGCGGCCGCTATCCTGAAACAATACGGTGCTGAATACCATCATCGCCGTCAGTATCAAACCAAAAATCAATCTGCACAAGAGGCCCACGAAGCTATACGCCCTACAGAAATGACCCTGAGCAATATTGGCGATGCTGATGGTCAAAAATTGTATGAACTGATATGGAAACGTACCATTGCTTCGCAAATGGCCGATGCACGCCTGGAAAAAACAACGGCAAAAATTGGTATTTCTACAATGCCCGACCAGCTTACCGCTACTGGTGAGGTGATGAAGTTTGATGGCTTTCTTAAAGTATATATAGAAGGCAAGGATGATGAGGATGAAGAAGAAAACGAAGGCATGTTGCCACCATTGGCTGTAGGTCAAAGCTTGCCATTGGTAGAGCTTAAAGCGACAGAACGTTTCAGTCGTCCTTCGCCAAGATATACGGAGGCTTCTTTAGTTAAAAAGCTGGAAGAACTTGGTATTGGCCGTCCGTCTACTTATGCACCAACTATCAGCACAGTACAGCAAAGAGGCTCTGTAGAGAAGCGTGATAAAGATGGTGTGATGCGCCAGTACGGAATATTAAGATTGAAAGATAACCAGGTAACAGAGCAGACAGCGCAGGAAAATACCGGTGCTGAAAAGAATAAACTATTCCCTACGGATCTGGGTATGGTCGTGACCGATTTCCTGAACGAACATTTTACCCAGGTAATGGATTATGGTTTTACGGCTAATATCGAACATGAATTTGATCAGATAGCAGCCGGTAAAACGGTGTGGAATAATATGATCGGCAATTTCTATGCGCCATTCCACAAAACAGTGGAAGACACTATGGAGCATGCAGAACGCGCCAAAGGAGAGCGTATATTAGGTACTGACCCTGAAAGCGGAAAGCCGGTAGCAGCACGTCTTGGCAGGTTTGGTCCTATGGTACAGATCGGTAGTGTGGAAGACGAAGAGAAACCAAGATTTGCTACAGTAAAATCCAACCAGAGTATTGAAACCATAACGCTTGAAGAAGCGCTTGATCTGTTCAAGTTACCTTTCACATTAGGTGATTATGAAGAGAAAGAAGTAAGTGTAGGTGCAGGCCGTTTTGGCCCTTATGTAAAGTGGGGAGAGCAGTTTATTTCCATTCCTCGTACGGAAGATCCATTAACCGTGGATATGGAAAGAGCAATAGCATTGATTAAGGAAAAGCAGGAAGCTGATGCGCCAATAGGTTATTATCAAGACAAACCGGTAAGCAAAGGTAAAGGCCGTTTTGGTCCGTTTATCAAATGGGAAGACCTCTTTATTAATGTACCAAGAGCCTACGATTTTGACAACCTGAAGCAAAGCGATATTGATGAACTGGTAAGTAAAAAACTGGATAAAGAAGCAAATCGTTTCATACAGCAATGGCCTGAAGAAAAGATAGCTATTGAAAATGGCCGTTGGGGTCCGTTTATCCGCTTTGGCAAGCTAATGCTGAAGCTCGGCCGTAAAGAAGATGGCGAAAAATACACTGCCGAAGATCTTACCAATGTATCGCTCGAGGAAGTGAAGAAAATGATCATCGACATTGATCCTACAGCATTTGATAAAAAGACAAAGAAAGCAGCAGGCAAAAAAGCAGCAACAAAGAAAACAGCAGCTTTAAAGAAGACTGTAGTAAAAAAGGCTGCAACCAAAAAAGCTACGCCTAAGAAAGAAGCAGCGAAGAAGAAATAAGATAATACTCTTATAATGAATAAAACCCCGCAATATACCGTTGCGGGGTTCTTTATTTGGACAACATTACATTCTCTGATGCAGACAGCCTGCGCTGGAGCATACGCTTGCCTGATGTGCAAAGAAAAGGTTAGATTAAAAACAAAAAAAACATAAACCGTTGTACGTCAGCGGCTTTTTTGTGTCCATTCTAAAACATGCCATCCAAAATATAGCCTGACCTAATACCGGAACGAGGTACACCTACCTATACAACGATGTCGACCTACCTACACAACGAAGTACCACCTCGTTCCGAACGAGGTTAGCCTACCTATATAGCAAAGTAGTACCTCGTAATCTACGAGGTACTACATCGTAGACTACGAAGTCAGCCTACCTATATAGCAAGGTGATACCTCGTGATCTATGAGGTATTACCTTGCTTTGGAACGAGGTCGGCCTACCTATACAACGAGGTTGACCTACCTCCATAGTAAGGTAGTACCTCGTCTGGGGGGTAGGTAGGGTGTTTTTGTGTAATAAAAAAGGATTAGGTCAGAGAATGATTTGCGAATATTTTACTACATATATAGTATTAAAAAGCAGGATGCTTGTCTTAAATATAGATGCCCTTATCTAGTTAAAGCCAATAACCGTAACATTCTTATGCAGCTACATTTATATGGGACAAAGTAACATTTATTATTCAACGCGATGTATTTTTGAATCATCTGGAGTGAGTAAATAATGTGTGTGTGAAAGAGATCTAACCAGAACCAATCTCCGTAGGAGGTACGGCAGCAGCATTTGGCTGCTGCCCCTTATGCTAAACTTAATTATATATTAATAAATTGTCTTAACAGAGGTATTGCAAGTAGATTAAATGGTGTTTGTTGTTTCTAGTTTTGTTTTATGGTACACCGGCCGCCCTGTTTAGAGTGGCCGAATTTTTTGTTTACTATTAAAACTACTCAATACCACTGACCACTTCCGTCACACCTTCACTATGCCATTCTTTATAGCATACATCACCAGGCCTACGCGAGTTTTGATCTGTAGTTTTTCGCACATCTTTTCACGGTGGTTTTCTACCGTTTTGGGACTTAGAAACATTTTATCCGCAATCTCTTTATAGGTCAGCTCACTGGCCATATGTTGCAGCAGTTCTGTTTCACGCTCTGTTAAAGTGGTATTTTGTTTTGGGTCAGCATCGTTAATCAGGTAGGCAATATGTTTGGCTACCAAGGGTGTATAATAAAACCCATTATGGTAAGTTTCCCGTATGGCTTTGATCAGGTCATCGGGTTCAGTGTCTTTCAGTAAATAACCTTTGGCACCACGGCGCAGCATTCTTATAATACACTCCTCATTATCATACATAGACAGAGCCAGCACTTTAACCGCAGCATGGTTTTTATGCAACCATGCTGTAGCCTCGTAGCCATCCATAAGTGGCATATTAATGTCCATCAACACTACATCGGGCAGGGCATTGCCTTTCATCTTCTCCTGCAGGTCCAGGCCATTATCAGCCTCGAACACTACCTTGAACTCCGGATTACTTTTAATGAAATTACTTAGCCCGCTCCTTAGCAAGCGATGGTCATCTACCAGTGCAACTGAAATCATGATGTGTTTTTAATGTGTATTGTTTTCTTTTTTTGCAACCGTAATACATACCGTAGTTCCTTTACCTGGCTTGCTTTCCAGCGTTACAGTACTTTCAATCATAGCCGACCGGTGGTTCATATTCAACAGTCCTACACCCTTTGGCGTTAATACGGTATCAAAGCCACTGCCATTATCTTGTATCAGGATCAGTAAGGCGTCAGCTTTGTAATGAAGGGACACCGTGATAAATGTTGCCCCGGCATGCTTTACAATATTGTTCAGACTTTCCTGTATAATGCGGAACAGGATCAATCTTCTTTCCGCACTGATAAAGAACGGTTGGCCTTCTACCTCAAGACTGGCTTCAAACTTCCTGGTTCGCCGCAACATACCCAATTCCCGGTTAATAGATTCTGCCAGGTCTTTCTCCTTTACATAGTCCGTATTCAGTGTTTTGGAAATATCTCTCAAATCGTTAATAGCCGTATTCAGCAAGCTTTTGGTCTGAGAGATACTTTCATCCATCTCTCCCTTGCTGTTCAGCTCTATTACCGACATATTGAGCTTGGCTAAGCTTAGCACCTGCCCTATATTATCGTGCAGTTCTTGCGAAAGGCTATGGAAAGTTTGCTCCTGTGTTTCCAATTGTGCTTTCAATAATTCTTTTCTGAAATTCTCTTCCAATTGCTCCTTCTGGTAAAAATATTCTTTCTGTTTTTTACGATAAACAATGATCAGGAATATAAGCGTAAGACCAAGAAATAACAGGATGGCCGAGCCACCCAGTATGGTTATCAATATTTCATTGGCTTGCTGTGACACAGAGCGGTAAAGGTTTATAGTTTGATTGGATGAGCAGACTGCTTCCCGGCAATAAATTTATTCTTTTGTTTCCTGTCCTGGTAGAGGGCAACAAGATACAACGCATAAAGGATAAGGTTAAGTACAAAACTCAACATTTTTAAATTCCGCCACAGTTCGGGGTTTATACGTTCTATATAGTGGCCAAGGCCAAAGAGCAATAAGGTGCCTGGGTAAAATAAAACATTGCCGCAATTAGCCCAGAAGTTTCCATCAGATTTTAAGGAATACTGCATGGGTTTATGTACCAGTTCGTAAAAGAATAGGGCACACCACAAGGTCATACATATACCCAGGAACACACCATCTAAGTAGTTGCCCTCTATGAAAAAAGAACGATTCACATTCCAGGTAACAAACAAGGCAGTGCAATAAAAGGTAAGTCCGATATATAAAAAACTCCTGTATTTTTTAGGCAAAAGCAGATAGTAATAAGCAAATTGAAAGAGTAGTTCTACGGAGAGGTTAACATGCGTAAGAAACCATAGCGTTTCCTTATCAAACCTGTGCCTTAGCACTTCGATAAAAAGTACCCAGCATAATGATGCAGATAGCATTTTGACCGGTTTGCTTAAATACCTCCACCTGGCTGCGGCAGTAAGCAGGTTCAGGCAGATCAGTACTATATAAATGTTCCACAGCATGAGGAAAGGGTATCAGGCTTTTTAAAGATTGGGTAAAACCAGATCCAGGTTGCTCATTACATTCAGGTTGGGCCACGATTCTTCACCACATACTCCCCCTGAAATATGCTCCGGTAGGATGTTCATATTTTTATCGGTGCCTAGTAAGGATATAGTCAGATGGTCATTCCCCGTTCCATGATGGATGCCTGGCAATGCAGCAATATAACCATCCGAAGGTACCGACATGAACAGTCTCTTTAAT
Source organism: Taibaiella sp. (assembly GCA_041660405.1). GTDB lineage: Bacteria > Bacteroidota > Bacteroidia > Chitinophagales > Chitinophagaceae > Taibaiella. Next base: position 97,396 of record JBAZWL010000009.1, read on the forward strand.
TTGTCCGGTTCCATATATACTACCATGGTTTCGTCATGTGGGTTACTGGTGGCAACACCGGTTCCCAGGGTTTGGTATTGTGCCAGCAGCCGTTGGCTATAGCTTTTTATTTGTTGATAGGTATCGCCCGGAGGAAAATTATTAGTGATCGTTGCAGTTTCCAGTAGCTTTTTTACAACTGCTAAAGTAGCATTGTCGACTTTGCCGGCAAGCGCAGCTAATATCTGTGCTGCCTGAGTGGGGGTAAGAGACATATTGGGTAGCATTATATTGGTTAGAGGGCAAAATTAATATATTAATACAGAGTTGAACCAGCAGAATCCCTGAAATAAAAAGGGGAAATTTCCCCATGCAGAATCAGGCGTAAACCTTTGCCCGAAGCATACCGGCAATCTACCTTTGCATTATCAAACAGGGAAAATAATTGATCCTGTTTTTAACCTGAAAAAAGTAATCACGCATAGCCCCTATAAAACAAACATCTACCGAAAACTAAAACCTGTCACCGCCCATGCCCCTATGAATAAACTTTATTTTCTTTAGCTGTTATGCCCATCATCACTAAAGGAGATTCAGGAAACCATCAGACCCATGAAAACAGATGTTGGTACCCCCTGAAGTTTATTTTCGGTTAAATGTTAAGAGCTTACCAGACCTTGGTAAGCTCTTTTTCTTTCTTATAAACCTAAAAGATTTTATTGAGCCAATACCTTTTGCGCCTTCCTGCCTTTATTTACCAATAATATTACCTGCATCATCAATGATGCAAATATCAATCCCATACCCAGGTAAAATCCCATACCCAGTTGATTGTTTTCTTTGAAAATGATGAAAGCCAGGATGATACCATATACCGGTTCCAGGTTTACCGATAGCGTAATGGTAAAAGCAGTAAGTTTTTTTAACGCACTCATGGCCAGCGATTGCCCCCATACGGTACAGCAATAACTTAATAAAAATATCCAGAGATAATCCATGCCTTGAGGCAACAATACTGTTTGTGGATTCTGGACCAGGTAAAACGGCGCGAGTATGGAAAGAAAAATTAATCCGCTGGCCATTTCGTAAAAGACCAGTGTGCGTGGCGGATACTGCTCGGCAAGCGGTTTATTTAAAACAGTAAAAACAGCACTGATAATAGAAGCTATTACACCCAGTATTACACCTAGCTCAAAGTTGACCATAGCGTGTTCGTTACCTTTATCATCGGGTTGTAAAGCATAGATACAATATACGCCTGCCACAGCTATAAAGCTTAAAAGTATCTCCACAGCATTAAATTTTCCTTTGTTCAGCAAAGGATCAAGCAAGGCAGTAAATACACTGGCTGTAGCCAGGCATACCATCGCGATGGAAGCATTGGCATACTTTATAGAAGCATAAAAAGCAACCCAATGTACAGCATACATCATGCCTATACCTACCGTTTTTACCAGGTCTTTTCTGGTAAGCGGAACCCAATCTTTACGTTGGGTGATAACGATGGCAATAATGGCTGCTGTAAGTATCATGCGGTACCATACCAGCACCGGTGCAGTAAGGGAAATGGCTTTGCCCAAAACACCGGTAAATCCCCATAATAGTACTGCCAGGTGAATTTGAGCAAACGCGCGCTTCATGAAAAAGTATTATTTTAAGTATTTTCAGTTGTTGCACGCGAAATTAATGAAGGTTTAGTGAGTAAAGAGATTTATTTTAAGGCCAATTACTTTAAGGAAAGCAATAAGGCATTATGCTTTTTCAAAAAATAATTTCCATTTATTGGAGAATGGCATGGTTTTTGGTAATATAGCCTTTGATACACATTTTTTACCAAAAATCGAGACTAAAATGAAAAAAGTAATCACCCTTGTATGTGCAGTAATATTGACCTTAGGTCTGGCTTCCTGCAGCAAAACTAAAAAACTTGCCAAGCAGCACGAAGACCTGAAAGACACTTATGAAACCCTGAAAAGAGAAATGCCTGAAGCCCAGGTAACCATGGATGGCGATAAAGTAAAAGTTATTTTGCCTGAAGCGGTGTTGTTTAAAATAAATTCAGCTGATATGAATAGAGATTATTTCCCTATTTTGACAAAAATGGCAAATGTTCTTAATAAATATGATAAGACCAATGTATTAATTACCGGCTACACAGATGCTACAGGTACAACAGAATATAATGAACAATTGTCGAAGAAAAGAGCAGAAAGTGCACGCGATGTTTTGGTAAACGATAAGGTGAACACTTCCAGGATCCATATCTGGGGCCTTGGACCTAAAAACCCTGTTGCCAGTAACAACACAGAAGAAGGTAGAAAACAAAACCGCAGAGTGGAATATGTGATTATGTACGATTACAAAGGAGCAAAGAAATAATATTAGTTCTGAAATAGAAACGCCCTGTCCCTCCGCGGATGGGGCTTTCTTATGTTAACGATACGACAGCTAAAATTTACCTTGATTTATTTGAAAGTACTGTACATTTGCAACACATTATTACACTGCTTAATCTTAAAATCTTCCTTTACTACACGTAAATGAACAACACCTACAGTGGTCTGGTAGATCAGACCTTTCACTTCCCGCAAGAGGGATTTAATGTTGAAGACAATTATCTTCAATTTAACGGAGTTGATATTAAAAAGCTTATTGACAAGTATGGTACGCCTTTCAAGCTTACTTATCTGCCTAAAATAGGGCAACAGGTAGCTAAAGCTAAAAAGATGTTTAACGATGCCATAAAAAAGCATCGTTATGATGGCGATTATTACTATTGCTACTGTACCAAGAGCTCACATTTCTCCTTTATCGTTGAAGAAACGCTGAAGCAGAATGTGCATCTCGAAACATCATTTGCTTACGATATTGAGATCATAAAGCAGTTGTATAAACGCAGAAAGATCACCAAGGATACCCGCATTATTTGCAACGGTTTTAAAACAAAACCTTATACCCGCAATATAGCCCGCCTTATTAACGAAGGATTCAAGAATGTGATTCCGATATTGGATAACAAGAACGAATTTGACGATTATAAAAAACTGATCCGCTCCAAAGAACCTGTAAATATAGGATTGCGCATAGCAACAGAAGAAGAGCCTACTTTCGATTTTTATACGTCCCGTCTAGGCATTCGCAGCAGAGATATTCTCGAGTTTTATGTAGATAAGATTAAAGGCAACAACAAGTTCCAGCTTAAAATGCTGCACTTCTTTATGAATAAAGGCATGAAGGATGATGTTTACTACTGGAGTGAGCTGAATAAAGTGATCAACCTGTATTGCCAGTTAAAAAAGATATGTCCTGAATTGGATAGCGTTAACATTGGTGGTGGCTTCCCGATCAAGCACAGTCTTGGTTTCGAGTACGATTATCAATACATGGCTAACGAAATAGTATTAACTATTAAAAGAGTCTGTAAGGCCAATAAAGTTCCGGTGCCGGATATTTATACAGAGTTCGGCTCCTTTACTGTAGGCGAATCAGGAGCTGTAGTATATAGTGTCTTGGATGAAAAAATGCAGAATGATCGTGAGATATGGTATATGATCGATAGTTCATTCATTACTACATTGCCTGATACCTGGGGTATTGGTGAAAAATTCCTGATGCTGCCGATTAACCGGTGGGAGGAAGAATACCAGGAAGTCCATCTTGGCGGGCTTACCTGCGATAGTCATGATTTCTATACTTCGGAAGAACATATCAATGCTGTGTTTTTACCTAAGGTAAGTAAGGAAAGGAACGCGGAGCCGCTCTATATCGGTTTCTTCCATACAGGTGCTTACCAGGATCAACTGGCTGGATATGGTGGTATCAAACATTGTATGATCCCTTCTCCCAAACATATTGTAGTAGAATATAACAAAGAGGGTGTGCTTGAAGATTGGTTGTATGCCAAAGAGCAGACACCGCAGAGTATGTTGAAAATACTGGGTTATATCAAATAATCATACGACAAATATAGCGAAGGAGCTATCCATGAAAATTGGATAGCTCCTTCGCATTTACGGGTAGGGACGCATTGCATGCGTCCGGCGCGTGTAATATCTCTTCTTATAGAACGCATGCAATAGCCTCACGAAGGACGCATGCAATGCGTCCCTACGGGTTCAAAAAATATATTTTAGAAATGAATGGAAAAATCTAAATCTGATTTTTACTTTTGACCTCATGAAAAAAATCTGTTTATCATTAGCCTTAATGGCTTCTGCTATCTTTTCGTTTGCCCAGAAAACGGACCGCCTTTACGAAGCCTATTTTTCTCATCCAGATGCTATGGAGCAGGATGAGCAGGGCGGAGGCTATCATTTTACCGTTGGTGATACCTTACAGGTTTCTATGAGTGATGATGGTTACTATAAACTTACCAATACCGAAGGCGCAGTGCTGGAAGAGGGTGATACTGACGAAGGTGATAATGAATTTACCCGGCATGGTAAATGGATTGAATATTATGCATCAGGCAAAATGAAAGCTTCCGGCAATTATTTTCACAATGAACCTTACGGGCACTGGCAATTTTTTGATATGAACGGGAAGCCAGTAGCAGAATATGATATCCTGGTTGTTATTGCCGAAGATGGTAGCACAGCCTATTGCAAAGCCGGAACTGAAACTGTTTATTACAATAATGGTAAAATAAAAGAAGAGCGTTTTTTTAAGGCGGAACCTTATAGTGCCGAAGACAGAGTGTTGGTAGAAGATCCGGAAACGGAAAAGAAAGTTTGGAAAAAGATTGCAGTGAAAGCTTATCGCCCCAAGCCTTTTGGTACCTGGGTATATTATAATCCTGATGGAACAGTGGAGAAGAAAGAAGATAAAAAAGATTAATCATTACCATTAAACCCACATCATGGAAGAAGCGGACAAGCAGCCTTATCTCGGAGATCTTGCTAAGACGGATACCATTTTCAAACTGGTGCAGACCCCTCAGGCACAAAGAAATGATACCTGGAACGATCTGTTCTTGGAATGCTTACCTGGCGCAAGCTTCAGGTGTGGTGATCCGCAGGTGATCACCGGGCCCGATGGTTATCCGTATTTTCAACTTTTCCTACCTGAACCAGGGATAGAATTTCAATGTTTTGTGATAGAGCATATGAAGGATGCTTTTTTGTTGGAAAATGGGTTGGGTGTTGTAATCAATCCTTCCGGAACAGGTGCAGACTGGGTGCTGACCTATGGCGATATTTTAAACCTGCATCTGAACAATACTTTTTATACAACGGTGCATTCCTTTGCAACGCATAAAGAACATGAGGTTATTGAGCAGGAAGAAAAAGTATTGGTTGGCCATCCTTCGGAGGAAATATTACCACTACATGCCCGGGCGATATTAAAAGAGTATCTTAAAAGTAATGGTGTTGCCACGCCAAAGGTATTATTGCTGATGAGAACAGTTGATGGCAAAACGACTCAGGATATCGTATTTAATATCACGAAAAGTAATTTTACAAGCGAAGATAATTTCGCAGTATTGATGGGCTCTATCCGGTGGTTCCTGCCATTACATTACAGCTATGTAGGTATGGAAGAGCAGATATTTGGTGATCTATTCATTGAACTTTGACACTATGCTAAATAACAATAGCCGTGGAAATTTTCCACGGCTATTGTTATTATGTTTCATTAATCTTCGACTACTTCACCTACTACCAGTTTCTTCAGGAACTCAGTAGTTACAGATTTAGGGCGCTCCAATGGCAAGCCTAAAGCTCTGTCCCAGCAAAGGCTGGCTAATACTCCAAGTGCACGGCTCACACCGAACAATACGGTGTAGAAATCTTCTTCAACCAGGCCGTAGTGTTTCAGCAATGCACCACTGTGTGCATCTACGTTAGGCCATGGGTTCTTGATTTTACCGGTACTTTCCAATATTGGAGGCGCCACTTCATACACATTCCATACCGTTTGAACCAATGGATCATCAGGGCAATGTGTTTTACCAAATTCCATTTGTGCAGTAAAGCGTGGATCGGTTTTACGCAGTACAGCGTGTCCATAACCTGGTACTACTTTGCCTTCTTTCAAAGTCTTTTTAATGTATTCTGCGATCTGATCTTTGGATGGGCTTTCTGTATTCAGCTCTTTCTGCATTTCCTCTATCCAGCGAATTACTTCCTGATTGGCAAGGCCATGCAAAGGACCTGCAAGACCATTCAATCCTGCAGCAAATGACAAATAAGGATCGCTTAATGCAGAGCCTACAAGATGCGTAGTATGAGCAGACACGTTACCACCTTCGTGATCAGCGTGAATGGTCATATACAAACGCATTAATGCCCAGAAGCTTTTGTCTTCAAAGCCCAGCATGTGTGCAAAGTTGCCGGCCCAATCCAGCATACCATTTGGCTGAATGTGGTCACCACCTTTATACTTGCGGCGATAAATATAAGCAGCAACACGTGGCAGGCGGGCAATCAGGTTCATGGTATCTTCATACACATAATCCCAATGGTCTTTTTTGCTAATGCCTTTTGCATATTCTTTTGCAAAAATAGATTCACGTTGCAAAGCCATAACACCAATACTGAATTGGGTCATAGGATGCGTATTTACAGGAAGGGATTCAATAACGTCAAAAACATAATTCGGTACATGCGAGCGGCGTGCCCATACAGCGGAAAGGTGCTCTACATCCTCATGGCTAGGCAATTCGCCTATAAGCATCAAATGGAATAGACCTTCGGGTAAGGGTTCTGTGCCACCTTCAGCTTTAGGTAACTTTTCACGTAGTTCAGGAATAGAGTAACCGCGAAAACGGATACCTTCATTAGAATCCAGTAAAGATGTTTCTGTAATTAATCCGGTCATGCCACGCATGCCCTGATATACCTGTGCAATGGTAATTTCTCCTATTTTGTAATCGCCGTGCTCTGCAACCATCTTCTTGATATCACCGTTCAGCGCATCGGCTTTTTCCTTAAATAGGTCTTTAATATAACCCATAATATTAAATGGAAATTTTGAGTAAGAAATAAATGAACGGGCACAAAGATAACGATTTGGTATGAACGTTGTAAAGCCCTGATTTATTAATTTAGTTTATTTTGTCATTAAATTTTGATATTTATCATACTAAAAGTAAAATGTTTTTGATCCGCGTTTAAGTATTCACTTATCATTTTTAAATTTGTACATGGCTGCACAAAAAGAACTTATATTTTCCGATTTTGAATTTAATGGATACCTTTTTTCATCTGATAAAACCAGACTGCAACCAGACATAGTGCACCGTTACCTGGACCAGGAAAGTTATTGGGCAAAAGGCATTCCATTTGAGACGGTACGCAGGGCTATGGAATTTTCCATATGCATTGGCGTTTACGATAGTCAAAATAACCAGGTTGGCTTTGGGCGCATGATAACCGACAGGGCTACTTTTGCTTATGTAGCCGACATCTTTATCCTGAAAGAACATCGTGGATTGGGATTGTCCAAAGAAATGATGCATGCATTTTGCAGGCTTGCAGATGAATACGAACTTAGGAGATTCCTGCTCACTACTCAGGATGCACACGGATTGTATCGTCAATCCGGATTTGAAATGTTTCCCTGGCCCGAAAGATTAATGAGCAGGCCAGGCGCAGTTTACCAGCAAAAACAACAATAATATGAACCACGAATATCTTGCCACAATTGAGTGGACCGGCAACCGGGGCACCGGCACTTCCGGCTATACCGACTATGACAGAAGTCATACTATTTCGGTAGATGGGAAAATAAATATTGAAGCATCATCAGATCCGCATTTTAAAGGAGACACCACCAAGTATAATCCTGAAGATATGTTCCTGACTTCAATTGCTTCCTGTCACATGCTTTGGTATTTGCACCTCTGCGCTGATCATGGAATAATTGTGCAAGCTTATACCGACAACCCTTATGGACTAATGGTGACCGGGGCAAATGGTAGCGGACAATTCACTAAAATTGAGCTACGCCCTGTGGTAACCATTAAAGACGAGCAAACCCGGCAACTGGCTGCAGATCTGCATCACAAGGCACATGAAATGTGTTTTCTGTCTAATTCTGTCGGTTTTGAAATTATCATTAAGCCAGAGATAAAACCTCTTTAATATGAATGCTTCCGAAAATTTCCTGGCGATAAGCCGTAAGATGTTTCAGTATTATAAAGGCCTTGCCGATAAATCAATGGCGGCATTGAGCGAGGAAGAAATACATTTTTTACCCAATGAAGAATCGAATAGTATAGCGATTTTGGTACATCACATGTCGGGCAATATGCTGTCGCGCTTTACCGATTTTCTCACCAGTGATGGAGAGAAGGAATGGCGTAACCGCGATGCCGAATTTGAAGATAGCTATACTTCAAAAGCAGATATGCTGGCCGATTGGGAGAAAGGATGGAACTGTGTTTACAAGGCATTGGATACTTTATCGAATGATAAGATGATGGATATCGTTTATATCCGTAATGAAGGACATACTGTGCTGGAAGCTGTTACCAGACAAGTGGCGCATTATGCTTATCATGTAGGGCAAATCGTATATCTGGCCAAACTCATTCGTAATAAGGAATGGCAAACTTTATCTATAGCCCGTGGTGCTTCCGGTGATTTTAATAAAAATAAATTTGACCAGGAAAAGGAACGGAAATTCTTTACTGATGGGAAGTGATTTAACATCGGTTGCCGGCTATTAATATGGTTTGTAGTCGCTTAACCTAGCTGGCTTTTGAGGTAACTTTTAGAAATAAAAATCCTCCAACTCCCGAAACGAAGGATGCAATCAATACCGCAAGCTTAGCAGTTGTTTGTGCTTCAAAGTCCTTAAATGCAAGCATAGAAATAAAGATGGACATGGTAAAACCGATACCGGCAAGCATACCCATACCAATAATATATTTCCAGTTCAGATCTTCCGGAAGTGTTGCCAGCTTCAATTTTACAGCACAATATGATATAAGTGCAATACCCAAAGGTTTGCCAATAATAAGCCCGGAAAGAATGCCGTAATTAATAGGTGAGGTTAGGGCAATACTGATCTCAGCAGGAAAAATAATCGCGGTATTGGCAAGAGCAAATAAAGGAAGGATGATGAAACTTACCGGATCATGAAGTTTATGTTCCAGCATGTGTATTTTTTTAATTGGAATGGTGAAAGCCAGGAGTACTCCCGCCAGCGTAGCATGCACGCCAGAGTTGAATAAACAATACCATAAGCCCAGTCCCAAAATGAAATAAGGTAGCAATACTTTGACGTTGAATTTATTCATCAGGAAAAGTACAAGAAGAATCGCACCACCAACACCCAGATATATCCAATCTATATGATCGGTATAAAAAACAGCAATGGCTACAATGGCACCTAAATCATCAATGATCGCCAGCGCGGTCAATAATATTTTCAGGGATAAAGGCACACGTTTTCCCAGTAGAGAAAGAATGCCCAAAGAGAAAGCAATATCGGTAGCCATAGGTACGCCCCAACCTTGTGGAAATCCGGAATTCGTATTCCATCCATAATAAAGCAGGGCAGGGAAGAGCATTCCTCCAATAGCTGCAAGTACCGGCAATATTGATTTTTTCAGACTGGAGAGTTCTCCTGTTAGCAATTCCCTTTTTATCTCCATACCCACAAGCAGGAAAAATACAGCCATTAAACCATCATTGATCCAGTGCGCTACACTATGCGGCAGGTGAATATTTTCAAAAGGTAAATGGATATCTTTTTCCCAGAAACCAACAAAAGCATTGCCCCAACCGGTATTGCTTATGATAAGGGAAACAACTGTACATATCAATAAAGTAATACCAACCGACCGGCTATCGTGTATAAACTCCTCAATAGGTGAAATAAATATTTTCTTAAGAATGGAGAATCTTTTCTTCATGTGGTGTTTGTGTCAAATTTTCAAAAGAAAAAGCCGAAGTTATTAAAACTCCGGCCCTTCATAATGCTTTATCTTGTTTTCTAAACTTATTACATTTAATGTCTTACGTCTGAAATTATACCAACATCGTTACCGGGTTTTCCAGGTAAGCTTTGAGCGTTTGCATAAAGCTCGCACCTACAGCACCATCAACCACGCGGTGATCGCAACTCAAGGTTAACTTAAGCAGATTGCGTACCACAACAGCACCGTTTTCTACAACCGGCGTTGCTTCTATCTTACCAATGGCAAGAATACAGGCATCTGGTGGATTAATGATTGCAGTAAATTCATCAATATCCATCATACCCAGATTGGATACTGTAAAGGTATTACCGGTAAATTCCTGCGGTTGTAATTTTTTATTGCGTGCTTTTTTGATCAGTTCAGCTGCTTCTGCAGATATCTGGGATAGTGATTTCTGATCGGCAAATTTAATCACCGGTACTATGAGTCCGTCTTCGATAGCAACGGCAGTACCAATGCTAATGTGATGGTTTTCTCTGATAAAATCACCCATCCAGCTGCTGTTCACGCCCGGATGTTTACGTAATGCCATAGCACATGCTTTGATGATATAATCGTTGAAGGATATCTTAACGGGACTTACCTCATTCATAGCAGTTCTTGCTTCTATTGCTTTGTCCATTTTAATGGTCATGCGCAGATAGAAATGCGGAGCACTGAATTTGCTTTCGCTCAGGCGGCGTGCCACCACGGTGCGCATTTGTGATAGCGGTTTGTCGGTATGACTTTCCTGGCCGGCTGTAAATGAAGGAACAGAGGCCGCTGCTGAAGCCGCAGTTGCAGGTTGAGCAGCAGGTTTGGGTTTGAAATTGTCAACATCACGTTTAATGATCCTGCCGCCTTCTCCCGAACCTTCCAGTTCCTGTAGTTGAATTCCTTTATCTTTTGCCATCTTACGGGCAAGGGGAGATATTTTTAATCGCTCATCATCTGAAACAGATTTTGTTTCTTCAGGAGTTGATTCTGTTTGTTTCTTTGCAGCCGGTGCAGCCTCAGCTTGCTTGCCTTCTTCTTTTGCAGGGCTTGCTGTTTCGGTTGCATCATCTTCCAGGTAAGGTTCTATATCCGTGCCTTCTTTACCCACAATGGCAATAATACCATTAACCTGTGCCGCTTGTCCTGCTTCTACACCAATGTACAATAACGTACCATCGACATAGCCCATTACTTCCATCGTTGCCTTATCGGTTTCCACTTCGGCAAGTACATCATCAGCTTTTACTATATCACCTACATTCTTTAGCCAGCTTACAATTTTACCTTCTTTCATGGTATCACTCAGCAAAGGCATCCGTATCACTGTAGCATCACCCGACTTGGGTTTTGATTTTTTAACTTCAGCTTTAGGCGTTTCTTCTTTTTTATTTTCCTCTTTTGCAGCAGGTTTTTCTGCAGCTGGTTCAGCGACAGGAGCGTTACCGCCGCCTTTGCTTTCACTTTCCAGCAATGCTTTATAGTCTTCGCCTTCTTTTCCTACTATGGCAATAATACCGTTCACGGGAGCTGCTTTACCTTTCTCTACACCAATATACAATAATGTACCCTCTACATATGGCATTACTTCCATAGTAGCTTTATCTGTTTCAACTTCAGCAATTACATCGTCCGCCTTTACTTTATCTCCCACTTTCTTATGCCACTCCGCTATCACGCCTTCTTTCATCGTGTCGCTAAGTAGCGGCATACGTATTACTTCAGCCATAGTTTCTTTATTATCAGGTTTTTTTTGAACGCTCAAAAATAGTTATTTTGAAGCGAAAAAAATAACGAAACTTAAAATGATGACCTATATTAATGCAAACGATTGCATAAGTTTTTGCATGGCAGAGTTTCGATTATTTTAAGAATTAGTCAGTGACACGGATTATTGAATAGACCCGGCCATACCCACTCTTTTTCTAGCCGCTGCTATATTTGAGGCGACCGCTGTTACCTCTTACCCAACCGCTGTTATGTTTGAGGTGACCGCTCTTACCTTTTACCCAACCGCTGTTATGTTTAAGGTGATCACTCTTACCTTTTAGCTGACCGCTGTTATGTTTGAGGTGGGGGGAGGGGGTGTAAGGGGTGGGGGTGAAATTTCATTTAGTTGATTGTTAATAACTTACAAAAGTTAATATTTTAATACAATTATTGTGATACACGAATTGATATTTTACTTTTTAATTATAAAAACAAAAAGACCGTACTGAATCTGGTGATTATGGCAGTCTGTAGTAATACATGGACAGAGGAGACTACAGCAAATGAAAAAAGCCGCACAGAAAGTGCGGCTTTTAATATTAAAATTTTTATCGTAAAGGTTATACTCTGAAGTGAGCGAATGCTTTGTTCGCATCTGCCATACGGTGTGTATCTTCTTTCTTTTTGAAAGCACCACCTTCACCTTTGCTTGCTGCAACGATTTCGTTAGCTAATTTATCAGCCATTGTTTTACCGTTACGATCGCGGCTGAAACGAATCAACCATTTCATGCTTAAAGAGATCTTACGATCAGCACGTACTTCAGAAGGAATCTGGAAAGTAGCACCACCAATACGGCGGCTACGAACCTCAACTGATGGAGTAACGTTCTGCAATGCTTTTTTCCAAATTTCGTAACCTTCTTCAGAAGTCATTGAACTAACTTTATCAATGGCATCGTAGAAAATGTTGAAAGCGGTAGTTTTTTTACCAGCCCACATCATAGTGTTTACGAAACGGGTAACTTGTTTATCATTGAACTTTGGATCTGGGGCCAAAGGATGCTTTTTGGCTTGCGCTTTTCTCATCGATTTTTAATTTTTAAATTTCAGGCTGTATTTCTTCAAGAATTAAAACTTTACTCAGCCTTTTAGTACATAATAATTTGTAAAAATTGCTAACTAAAAACTAAGCGTTGCTTATTTTTTAGCTTTTTCTTTCTTGGTACCGTATTTAGAACGGCTTTGTTTACGGTCTTTTACGCCCGCAGTATCCAAAGCACCACGTACAATATGGTAACGCACACCTGGAAGATCTTTCACACGACCACCACGGATCAGTACGATAGAGTGTTCCTGAAGGTTGTGCCCTTCACCAGGAATATAGGCGATAACTTCAATTTTGTTTGTCAGACGTACTTTAGCCACTTTACGCAGAGCCGAGTTCGGTTTCTTTGGAGTAGTAGTATATACACGGGTACATACACCGCGACGTTGAGGGCAATCATCCAGTGCTGGTGATTTTGACTTTGCTTTGATCTGAGTACGTCCTTTACGAACTAATTGTTGTATAGTAGGCATTCCTGTTACTTTAATATTTTTTTGGACTGCAAAAGTATAACTTTTTTCTTATCCGACAACTTTTTTTCTTGAAAGGGAATAAAATTTTCCAGAATATGGTTGTTATTGATAAATGTCGTGTGCTTTTACAGTTAAAAGGGTAAAAATGAAAAGATTAATTATTTTAAAATGGTTCTGCTGATCACGATTTTCTGTACTTCGCTGGTACCTTCATAGATCTGGGTAATTTTGGCATCGCGCATCAGGCGTTCTACATGGAATTCTTTTACATAACCATACCCACCGTGGATCTGAACTGCTTCACTGGTAACAGATTGCGCAATTTCAGAAGCATATAATTTAGCCATCGAGCCGGAAAGGGTATAATCCATGCCCTGGTCTTTCTGCCATGCTGCTTTAAGGCAAAGCATACGGGCAGTTTCTATCTGTGTAGCCATATCAGCCAGTTTGAAAGCAACCGCCTGGTGGTTCATAATCTCTGTTCCGAAAGCCTTACGTTCTTTGGAATATTTCAAAGCCAGTTCCAATGCTCCGCTGGCGATACCCAATGCCTGGGAAGCGATACCAATACGACCACCACCAAGGGTTTTCATAGCAAAGTTGAAACCAAAACCATCTTCACCAATACGATTTTCTTTAGGCACGATCACATCCTGGAAAGAAATGCTGTGTGTATCACTTCCGCGAATCCCCAGTTTGTTTTCTTTTGCACCCACAGATACACCGGGAGTATTTTTATCTACAATAAAAGCATTGATGCCTTTATGTTTTTTAGCAATATCGGTTTGTGCAATAACAAGATATGTTGAAGCTGAATTACCATTGGTGATCCAGTTTTTGATACCATTCAATACATAATGATCGCCTTTATCTTCGGCAGTAGTGCGTTGAGAAGTGGCATCAGAACCTGCTTCCGGCTCGCTTAATAAGAACGCACCAATTTTCTGACCAGAAGCCAGGGGTACAAGGTATTTTTGTTTTTGTTCTTCAGTACCGTAAGTTTCCAATCCCCAGCAAACCAAGGAATTATTTACACTCATCACCACCGAAGCAGAAGCATCAACCTTTGAAATTTCTTCCATAGCCAATACATAAGACACAGCATCCATTCCGGAACCACCATATTTAGGATCAACCATCATACCCATGAAGCCTAGTTCACCCAGCATTTTGATTTGTTCAGTCGGGAATTTCTGGTGCTCGTCGCGTTCGATAACGCCTGGCAGTAATTCGTTTTGAGCGAAATCACGCGCTGCCTTTTGCACGGCTAATTGTTCTTCGGAAAGTTGGAAGTTCATAAACTGGTTGAAATTTTTAATAACGACCCTTGGGTCAAACAGGTTGCAAAATTAAATTTTTAACTGTTATCAGCAAATTGTGTTTTACGAAAAGGTGAGGGCTTACTTTTTAAGGTGAAAAGATGGAATATTCAAATGTAAAACCATGGTTTTGCATTTAATTTGAACGGGTCTCTGGATTCTATCTTGGCCATAGTAGACCCGAATATTATTTTTTTTGTGCGTTATAAGAAAGCAGAATTTTTTCGCGTCTATATTATCAGGATGTTCTTTTATTCTTTAATCTTTTGAAAAAACACTGCGAAATGAAAATCTCTAAAACATTGCTTGGTGCTATACTGGTGGGTGTAGCGGTACAAACCACAGCTTCGTCCTGCACCAAAAAGAACCAGGATGTTATTAAACCACAATCAGAAGTGCAGGCCAGTGAGCAACCTGCACCTCAAAACCCTGATCCTGCTTCTTGTCCAGCTTGCGGAATGGGTTAAAATTGATTTTTATGCCGGAAATAAGATCCGCCATAGCCTGTAATTTGGATGCAGATATTTTGTCTGCATCCTTACCGCTATTGGAAGAAGAAAGAGTGGAAGCCCTGGAATGGTCTTTTGATACTTTGTTTAAAGTTAAAGAGGTACCGGACTGGTTTGAAGAACTACTTGACGTTTTCAGCAAAGAAGGACGGCTCATAGGGCATGGTGTTTTCTTCTCTTTGTTTTCCGGGAAATGGATGTCGGAGCAACAGGAATGGTTACAACATTTACGCAATGTAAGCAAACGATATTTTTTTGATCATGTCACCGAGCACTTCGGCTTTATGACCGGCGCTGATTTCCATCATGGTGCTCCGTTAAGTATTCCGTATACTGCTTCCACACTGGCTATTGGCCGCGACCGACTGGCTCGTATACATGATGCGTGCGGTTGCCCGGTAGGTTTGGAAAACCTTGCTTTTTCTTATTCTTTGGATGAAGTAAAAAGGCATGGAGCTTTCCTGGAAGAGTTAATTACACCCATTAACGGATTTATCATCCTTGATCTGCACAACCTGTATTGCCAGCTTCATAATTTTGATATGGCTTTTGAAGACCTTATCAAATTATATCCCTTAGATAGGGTGAGAGAGATCCATATATCCGGAGGTAGCTGGGAACTATCTGCATTGGATAGCAAAAGAAGAATAAGAAGAGATACGCATGATGATACCGTTCCTGTTGAAGTTTTTAAATTGTTGCAACAAGCTATCCCACTTTGTCCACAGTTACGATATGTAGTTATGGAGCAATTAGGAGCAGGCTTGAATACACCTGAAAGTCGGGAAGGGTTTTATCATGATTTCGTGAAGATGCAGGAAATTGTTTCAACATTTAATCAAAGGAAATCTTCTGAAAAAATAAATACTTTTCTGCCTGCAATTCCGCCAATATTTAATGGGACAGTAGAGGATCAAGAGCTTTATCAACAACAATTATTACTCTCCGATATACTGGAAACTTCAGTAAGTTATGATGAAGCTTTGCATCGTCTCCATAATTCCGCAATAGCCCGTACAGCTTGGAATGTAGAAGCCTGGCAACCTTATATGATTGAAACTGCGCTAGCTATTGCACAGAAGTGGAAGAGGAAATGAATTTAATTAAGGAAATTGTTTTTTACCCACCATTTGAAGCGTTGCCATTTGGTTGGTCGATACACGGATATCCCTCCCAGTAATGAGGGGCTTAATTTCAGCTCAATAGAAACAGAAGAGTAGTAATCTCTTTGATTAATTGCTTTGATGAGAACTTCGTACCCAATGGATTTAACTTCTAAATAAAAGAAACCGTTTTTTAAGGAGGATTGAGGGATTGATAATTGAAATCTCCCATCAAGATCTGTTATTGTAGCAATGCTTAAATCTTGAACCTCTACGGAAGCCCCTGGGACACCTTCATTCTGTTCATCTTTTATAATACCACCTATTACAATCAATCTTTCTGAAACAATGTTGTTGGCCACTCTTTCAGAAATACTATGTGTCGGTGTGACACTCCTTACTTGTGCACTGCCCTTGAAAGAGAAACCCAGAGCTGCAATCAGGCTGGCAGCTGCAAACTTATTCACGGTCCAAAACGTTAAGCGTTTCGGTCTTTGAGGTATGGAAATGGATAGCTGGTTTTCTGTAAACCTCCCACAACCAAAATTCTTCCGTTGTTGGAAATAGGAAATCAATTCCTCGTTCGTAAATTTAGTGAAATCAACTACGGTCTTTTGACAAGAAGCGCAAAATCTACCAGAGCTATCAGGAGACATTTCATTCCAGCTTTGTGTACAAGGTTCTTTTATGGAAATCGTGGATAATCTTTTCATACCTTAAAAGATGATGAAATCCTGGTTAAGGTTGGAATGTTCCTGCAATAAAAAATGCCTCCCAATCCGGAAGGCATTTTCAAATATAAAACTTCTAAAAAAATTAAAGATGGATCGCTTCACCTAAAGCCACTTCAATAGCATCTTTTACCGCTTCACTCATAGTAGGGTGAGGGAAGATAGTATCCAGTTGCTCATGGTAAGTAGTTTCCAGTTTGCGAGCTGTTACGGTTTCAGCAATGATTTCGGTAACGTTCGCACCAATCATATGGCAACCTAACCATTCGCCGTATTTAGCATCCAGTACTACTTTTACAAAACCTTCGTTAGCACCTGCTGCACTGGCTTTACCACTTGCAGAGAATGGGAATTTACCCACTTTCACTTCGTAACCTGCTTCTTTGGCTTGTTTTTCTGTCATGCCTACAGAAGCAATTTCAGGCGTGCAATAAGTACAGCCTGGTACGTTACCATAATCCAGATGTTCTGGCATGTGGCCGTATTTGCCTTCTTTATTTGCAATAGCTTCTATACAGATCACTGCTTCTTTCATAGCAACGTGTGCCAAAGCCTGACCAGGAACGATATCACCAATGGCATAAATACCATCAACGTTTGTTTTGTAGTAAGGATCTACTGTTACTTTACCTTTATCAGTAGCAATATTTAATGCTTCGATACCAATATTTTCAAGGTTTGTAGAAACACCCACAGCACTTAATAAAATGTCTGCTTCAAGGGTAATCTCTCCTGTAGCTGTTTTCACAGTAGCTTTTACACCGGCACCTGAAGTATCTACTTTTTCAACAGAAGAATTGGTCATTACTTCAATACCTTTCTTCTTGAATGATTTTTCCAGTTCTTTAGAGATATCATCATCTTCAACAGGAACGATGCGCGGCATGAATTCAACTATAGTTACTTTGGTACCCATAGTATGGTAGAAGTATCCAAACTCAACACCTATAGCACCGCTACCCACTACGATCATGGATTTAGGTTGTGCCGGTAAAGACATCGCTTCTCTGTAACCAATGATTTTTTTACCATCAATAGGCAATGTAGGCAATTCGCGGCTGCGGCCACCTGTAGCCAATACCGTATGTTTAGCCTGGTGTGTAGTCACATTGCCATCAGCACCGGTTACTTCTACTTCTTTTTTAGCATTCAGTTTGCCATGCCCAACAAGCACATCGATCTTGTTCTTCTTCATGAGGAACTGGATGCCTTTACTCATTTTATCGGCAACACCACGGCTACGCTTAATCACTTTTTCAAAGTCAACTTTAGAGTCGCCTACTTCTATACCATAATCCTGTGCATGGCTGATATATTCAAACACCTGCGCAGATTTCAATAAAGCTTTGGTAGGGATACAACCCCAGTTAAGGCAGATACCGCCCAGGCTTTCTTTTTCAACGATAGCTGTTTTGAAACCTAATTGAGAAGCACGGATAGCGGCAACATATCCGCCGGGACCACTGCCTATTACGATCACATCGTATGCCATAAGAGAAGAAATTGATTTGTATTTCGAATTTATAAAACAGGGCAAATGTAGGCAATAAAATGTAAAATATTCCATCAGCCTGTCATTGTTCAGTCCTCCCAGTTGTTGATTTTGTAATCAGCAGGCGGGATAAATATATGTTCCGGTACAGAGGCTTGTTCAATGGTTATGGCCCTTATTCCGGCAATTATTCCTTTTGTTTCTGTTTCTATGGCCAAAGCCGCACCAGGCAAGCGCATCAGGTAATCATACTCTCCCCAGTATACAGCTGGTATCTCCTTGCTGTACCATATGCTAAGCACACCTAACTCAGGTTTGGATGGATGTTCAAAATTTGCCCGGCTACAAGTTATTCCGGCTATAGTTTTTGTTTCATTGACAAATGTTAACTCAAAGTCGTCGCTACTCACAATTACGAAAGAATCATTTACAATATCAGAGCTATATATTTTGGGCGAGGCTATGGGCATTTGTTCTGCTCTTTTCTCCTCGTCATATAAAATATAAGACGAAGAATCGGCCTTATTACTCACTTGAACATACGCTGAAAGCGCTCCATTTTGTTCAATCCTCATTTTGTTACCTGTAGTATAAATAATTAATGGCAAGCCTTTCTTGGATTCGGTCATCGATTGCAGAAACATCAGGCCCATGCTGTCTTCCGCAGACATTGGCTTGTCACTTTTACTCATTTCAAACACAGTCTGATAGCTGATTTTCCAGGCTTTAACTTCTTGTGAGAAACTGCTGGGATTTATGGCGGTACAAAGCAGAAGTACTAAAGATATGCGATACATGAAAATTGGTTTTGCCTGCGAATGTAGAATGTTGTTGTAAATATTGATGCAATAATCAGGAATTATCAGTTTATAAAATACCGTTAAACAAATATTTCCTACCGTTCATAAGGAAAAATGCCGACGTGCATATTTACGGTATACTTTGCGGTCAAATTCAAAAAAATAACAGTAAAAATTTAAAATGAAAAGACAATTATTAAGTATAGCTGCACTATTGTCAGCTGCCTCTGCTATTGCACAACCTACTATTCAGGCAAATCAATTTAATTACACATCGCTTTCAGCCTTTGAGTATAAGTATGCTTCCTCTCAACAGACGGCTATAGCGCAGCCAGGTGCCAGTGGTGCCAATGTTAGTTGGGATTTCAGTAATATAGTCGCTCAATCTACTATAAATTATGCTACTGCTGCTTGTCCGGGAGATGCAGATTGTGGCCTGTTTGCTGGTGCGAACCAAGTAGTGAAACTTAATAATGTTGGCGGTGCTAAAGTTTACTATAACAAAACACAAAATATGATGGAGCAGGTTGGTGAAAAGGGTATGGGTGCAGATGGCGATGCAGTTTTTTCCAATCCTATGAAAGTAATGCAATTTCCTGTTTCTTTCGGGCAGACTTTTTCAGACAGCTATAGTTATGGCACCTCTTCCGGAACCAGAAGCGGAACGCTTACTAGTACTATTGACGCTTACGGAACTTTAAAAACGCCTGCAGGGACCTACACTAATGTATTGCGCCAAAAAATTGTGGAAAACTCTACTGTAACAGTTGGCAGTCAATCCATGCAAATTTTGATTACTCATTATTACTGGTTGGCACCCAATGTCCATAGAATGCTAATGAGCTTGATCTCAACACAAACGGAGATAGTTGGGATACCGCCGCAAACCGTTTATGTTGCTACTTATAGCACTCAATCAAGCACCCCGACGGTATTGCTGATAACGAAGGCCTGTCTCGTGAAATTACAGTATATCCTAACCCTGCCAGCGAAAAGATCACGATTCAAACTGCCAGCCTGGATATAAAGGACATTGAAATTTACAACGTATTAGGACAAAAAATGTTAACCCAAACCATTACGGATAAAAACGATTCTGGTTCAGCAACACTTGAAAATCTACAATTGACTAACGGGTGTTATTTCCTGAAGATTAACACTAGCAAAGGTCTTGTAACAAAGCAGATAGCTATTAGATAAACGTTGGTTTATTTCAGAAAAAGTGGATGGTAAATCTTGTTGCCATCCACTTTTTTATTAAGCCTGAATTAATGAAACATAAACTTAAGCTTTAAGCACCACCATTATCCCTTGAAATAGATTAATTTTGCACCTCATTTTAAAAATAACTCTGCTTTGGTGGGGTGAGGTAATATGTTATTAGCATTAAATAATGTTTCTTTTTCGTTTGGCGCCCGTCCCATGCTTAGCGAAGCCAACTGGCAAATAGGTGAAAACGAGCGGATAGGATTAATCGGCCCTAACGGTGCCGGTAAATCTACCTTATTACGGCTTATCATGGGAGAGTATACCATTGATGGCGGTAATATTCAACGCGCAAACGATACGACAATAGGATTTTTCAACCAGGATCTTTTGAGTTTTTCAACCAATAATTCTATTCTTTCCGTAGGTATGACGGCCTTTGAAAAGGCTGTTGCTATTGAGAAGGTAATGGAAAGTATTATGAAAGACCTGGAAACCAATGGCGATGATGAAGAGCTTCTGCTGCAATACAGTGAAGCTTTACACGATTTTGAAATGGCCGGTGGTTATGAAATGGAACACCGTACTGCGGAGGTTTTGGAAGGACTTGGGTTTTCTACAAAAGATTTACAAAGGCCTTATAATGAATTTAGTGGAGGCTGGCGCATGCGCGTACTCCTGGCAAAACTAATGTTGCAGCAACCGGATATCCTCATGCTGGATGAACCGACCAACCACCTTGATCTTCCCTCTATTGAATGGTTGGAACGTTACCTGCAAAGCTATCCTGGCACAGTAATTATCGTTTCGCACGATCGTTATTTCCTAGATCGTATGGTGACCCGTATTATAGAATTGTTTCAACAACAACTGATAAGCTACAGCGGTAACTATTCCTTTTACGAAATGGAAAAGGCCACCCGTATGGAGTTCCTGGAACGTGAATTTGAGAATCAGCAAAAATATATAGATCAGCAAGAACGCTTTATCGAACGCTTTAAAGCCAAGGCCAGTAAGGCTAAACAGGCTCAGAGTATGATGAAAAAGCTGGATAAAATTGAAAGGATTGAACTACCCGGTGGTAGCGGCCCTAAAATGAACATCAGTTTTGATGTAGATAAACAACCCGGTAAAATTATTTGTGACCTGAAACATGCTTCGAAAAGCTATGGAGATGTGCAGATATTGAAGAATACACATGCCGAAATTGAGCGTGGCGATAAAATTGCCCTGGTAGGTGCGAATGGTAAAGGAAAGTCAACGCTGATGCGAATCATAGCCGGTGAAGAGCCTTTTGATGGTGAGCGCACGGGTTGGCATAATGTAAAGGCAAGTTTTTATGCGCAGCATCAGTTGGAATCGCTGCACCTGGAAAACAGTATCCTGGAAGAAATGAAGAATTGTGGCAGTGGTAAGAATGAACTGGAATTGCGCCAATTGCTCGGTTGCTTCCTGTTTGCCGGTGATGATGTGTTTAAAAAGATCAAAGTTTTATCTGGTGGTGAAAAAGCACGTGTGGCGCTGGCAAAAGTAATTGCCGGTAAAGCGAATTTCATGCTATTGGATGAACCTACCAACCACCTGGATATACAATCTGTAGAATTACTGATCGAAGCCCTGAACAAGTACCAGGGAACTTATATTCTCATTTCGCATGATCGTTATTTTGTAAGCCAGACTGCCAATAAATATTGGGAAATTGAGGAGGGAAAAGTAACCTCATTCCCTGGTACTTACGATGAGTTCACTACCTGGAAGGATGAGCGTAAAGAAAGATTGAAAAACGAAAATGCACAAGTTGCTGCACCTAAAAAGCAGGTTGAAGTAAAAAAAGAAGTAAAACCGGTAGATGTTAAAGAACAGCAGGATAAAAAGCGGGAACTTCAGAAACAGCAAAAGGAATTTCAGAAAATAGAGGAGCAATTGGGTAAAGCTGAAGGTGAAAAAAACAGATTGGAACAGTTAATGGCTGATCCTGATATCTACTCCAATAAAGAGAAATATCAAAAAACGGAGCAGGACTATAAAGCTTGTATTGCTTTACTGGAAAAGGTTCAGCAGGATTACGACCGTATTTTTGAAAAGATATTAGAACTAGAGGAATAATTTCTAATCTCCCTTGGTTTTCCAACGCTGACAAAGTCTTGTGCTTTGTCAGCGTTTTTTCTTGGGTTTGCTACATCATTATGTAGTCAGGCGAGTACAGGTTGTTAAGGGGCTTTTAATATTTTACAAAACTAAACTTAATATTTAATCAGCTTAATACCCGTTAACAGGTATATTTGTACCATTCCATAACTATAATCAAAACATAATATCCGGCAGGATAAAAAGCAAATTTATTCCTACTCCTATGAATAATGTATCTAAAGAACTCCGGAAGAAAATTGACGGCAAGCTTCACGAATTGAACCGTACTGCTAATGAGATTCCCGGTGTTATTATAGTACATCATATTCCAGCATTTTCTGTAGAATATATTTCTGAAAGAGGATTGAATTATTTTGGTGTTACACTCGAAGAGATCCGTGCTTTAGATGCGCAGTACCACGCACAGTACTTTAATGAAGATGATGCGACAGATTATTTTCCCAAAGTCGTTGCCATAATTGAGAAGAATGACCTAAATGAGATGACTTCTTATTTTCAGCAAGTTAGAAAAAGCGAGAATGATCCCTGGACATGGCATTTCAGTACAACTAAAATTTTTATGCAGGATGATGACGGAAAGCCTTTATTATCCATTACGATAGCGTTGCCTGTGGATGCGAAACAACATATATCCACCAAGTTGGAACGATTGTTGGAGGAGCATATTTTCTTCCGGAAAAATCAAGGACTCTTTATGAGTCTTACCAGCCGGGAAAAGGAAATATTAAGACTGTTGGCACTTTCTCTTTCCGCAGCAGAGATTGCCGAAATGCTTGTTATTTCTACACATACAGTAGAGACACATCGGAAAAACCTACGTAAGAAATTAAGCATCACTTCTACTTATGAATTAAGCAAATTCGCAAGCGCTTTTGACCTGATTTAATATTGAATTAATACTGAAAAACAAAGCTTTATAATATATTAATATGCATTGTTGGCTTATGCTCCAATTCCATATACAGAGATTGTTATGTCGGCTAAATGACTAAATTTGCTTTCTATGAATAAAAGAAAAATCGATCCCCAGGATGCACTGGATTATCATAGTCAGGGCCGTCCGGGTAAAATAAAAGTTGTTCCTACCAAAAATACGAAGACACAGCGTGACCTTTCTTTAGCATATTCTCCGGGTGTTGCAGAGCCTTGCCTTGCTATCCAGAAAAATCCTGAAGACGTTTATAAATATACAGCCAAAGGTAATCTGGTAGCGGTTATTAGTAATGGTACCGCAGTGCTTGGTCTGGGTGATATTGGTCCGGAAGCTGGTAAGCCAGTAATGGAAGGTAAGGGTGTATTGTTCAAGATTTTTGCAGATATTGATGTGTTTGATATTGAGCTTAATGTAAAAGAGGTCGATGAATTTATAAAAGTGGTAAAGGCGTTGGAGCCTACTTTCGGTGGCATCAATCTGGAAGATATTAAAGCACCAGAATGTTTTGAAATTGAACGCAGGCTCAAGGCAGAAATGAATATTCCGGTAATGCATGATGACCAGCATGGTACTGCTATCATTTCGGCAGCAGCCTTGCTTAACGCATTAGAAATAGTCAATAAAAAAATTGAAGAAGTAAAATTTGTAGTGAATGGTGCAGGTGCTGCGGCCATTGCCTGTGCTAAATTATACATTGAGCTGGGTGCGAAGAAGGAAAATATGCTGATGCTGGACAGCAAAGGGGTGATAAATGAAAGCAGGACGGGGCTTGATGAAATGAAGCTTGAGTTTGTATCATCTTCCAAGCTTAATACATTGGAAGAAGCGATGCATGGCGCCGATGTATTTATTGGCTTGAGTAAAGCAGGCGTAGTAACGGGCGACATGGTACGTTCTATGGCAACACAGCCTATAGTATTTGCTATGGCCAATCCTGATCCGGAAATCACTTGGGATGACGCTGTAAGTGCACGCCCGGATGTGATTATGGCAACAGGCCGTTCTGATTATCCTAACCAGGTAAATAACGTTTTAGGTTTTCCATTCATATTCCGTGGCGCTTTGGATGTAAGGTCCACCAGTATTAACGAAGCTATGAAACTCGCTGCTGTAAGAGCTTTGGCCGCACTTACAAAAGAGCCTGTACCCGATATGGTTACTATGGCCTATGGTGAAAAAAATCTTTCTTTCGGACCTCAATATATTATTCCTAAACCCCTTGATCCACGCTTGCTTACACGGGTAGCGCCTGCTGTAGCTAAAGCCGCAATAGAAAGTGGTGTAGCCAGGCAACCAATACTGGATTGGGATAAGTATGAACAAGAACTTTCTGCAAGACTTGGCCTGGACAATTATATTGTTCGGGTACTGAACAATACTGCCCGTAAAGATCCGCGCAAGGTTGTGTTTGCCGAAGCGGATAATGTGAAGGTGCTTAAAGCAGCACAGATTGTAAAGGATGAAGGTATTGCACATCCAATTTTATTGGGTAATGAAAAGCGCATCAGGCAGTTATTATTGGAAAATAATATTGACCTGAAAGATGTTCCTGTTATTGATCCGAGAAGCGATGAGATGACGGAGAAAAGAATACGCTTTGGTGAATTGTTCTTCGAGAAAAGAAAGCGTAGAGGCTTTAATATCTACGAAGCCAAAAAGATCATGAAGGAAAGGAATTACTTCGGCTGCATGATGGTAGAGACCGGTGAAGCGGATGCGCTCATCAGTGGGCTTACCCGTAACTATCCTGATACTATACGTCCGGCACTGGAGATTATCGGTATGGAAGAAGGCGTTAAGAAAGTAGCGGGCATGTATATTATTCTACGCCCTCAAGGCCCGCTTTTCCTGGCAGATACTACGGTTAACCTTAATCCTACTGCCGAAGAGTTAGCAGATATTACGTTGCTTACTGCGAAGGAAGTACGACAGTTTAATATTGAGCCGCGTATTGCTATGCTGTCTTATTCTAATTTCGGAAGCAGTCATACACCGGAAGCGATGATGGTACGTAACGCTTTGGAAATAATAAAACAAAAGGATCCTGATCTTATAGTTGATGGTGAAATACAGGCTTCGCTTGCCTTTAATAAAGAGGTACTAAAAGATAGCTATCCATTCTCGCCGTTGATTGATGGAGAAGTAAACACATTGATTTTTCCTAATCTTTCTGCAGGTAATATTGCTTACAACTTATTAATGGAAGTAGGAGGATTTGAAGTGATCGGACCGGTATTGTTGGGCTTAAGAAAACCAGTGCACATTTTACAACTAGGCAGCAGCGTTAGGCAAATATGCAGTATGGTAGCTATGGCGGTAATGGATGCACAGGTGAAATGTAAGGGAAATTAGAAATTGGAAAATACGAAATTGAAAATCAGATTTTACCAACTGACTACTGACTACTGACCACTTTATTATGGCTTTATTTACCGTAACCACACCTTTTAATATTGACCTGGAATTCTCACTGGCAGTGTTCTACAAAAGAATGTTTGCCTGGGCGATAGATCTGTTGCTGATCTTCATTTATTGTTACATCATGCGTTTTTTTGTGTACAAAAATGTGATCAGCAGTGCAGATTGGAATGATGGAATGGAAAATAAGCTTTCAACGGCATTAAGCATATTTACGATCTATGTGCCGGTATTGCTTTACCATTTGTTGTTCGAAGTATTTATGAATGGAAGAAGTCCCGGCAAATTCTTTCTGGGTATAAAAGTGATGAATAAGGAAGGTGCTTCAGCTACTTTATCGCAGTTGTTGTTGCGCTGGATACTTTGCCTTCCTAATTATTTTCTGATACTGGTAGTATATGTTTATGAACCTATGGCTTTATTTGGTGTAGCTATGATATTGGGAATGACAGCTTTGCCCGATGTTATCAGTATTGCAGTAACATCCAGGTCACAACGGTTAGGCGATCTGGCTGCTGGAACTGTGGTTGTAGATACTAAATACAAAATGGATATCCAGGAAACGATCTATGTGGAAGTGGATACAGCAGCATATGAACCTAAATATCCGCAAGTACTCAAGCTTTCCGACAGGGACATAAGCGGGATACGCAACCTGTTGAGTGGAAAGATCACCAAAGAATCAGAAAATTACATGTACAGAGTTGCTTATCGTATAGAAGAAGTGTTGCAGGTGAAGATGAATGGTGATCCTGATTTTTTCCTTCAGACTTTATTAAAAGATTATAATTATTTGACTCAGCATAAAAGTTAGGGAGATGGTTTAATTGTTGAATGGCTGTACTGTTAAATTGTTGGTGAGTAAGATTCAATAATCAATGCTCAATATTCAAACTGTACACCTAAACATTGACCACTTACAACAGACCACTTACAACAAAAAAAATGAACTACCTGGGACACGCCTTTCTATCATTCAACAAGCCGGAGCTATTGGCTGGTAATATGATTGGCGATTATGTAAAAGGTAAGCAGATATTAGAAACCTTTCCTGAAGGCATGCGGCAAGGTATTATGTTGCATAGAAAGATTGATGCTTTTGCTGATGCTCATCCCGCAACCTTGAAAGCTAAAAATCTTTTCAGGCCTGATTATAGATTGTACTCCGGGGCTTTTGTAGATAGTCTGTACGACCATTTCCTGGCTAATGATCCGCATTATTTTGCAAGAGAAAAAGACCTGGCAGATTTTGCCCAGGAAGTGTATAGCAGCCTGCAGCAACATCATGAGTGGTTGCCGGAAAAATTTCAGCGGATGCTGCCGTACATGATAAGTAATAACTGGCTTTATAATTACAGAACATTAAAGGGAATGGAGAATTCTTTTAAGGGTCTTGTACACAGGGCTAAATATCTGGACAGTAGTGATAAAGCTTACGAAATACTGGTAACCCATTATTATGAATTGAACCAGCATTATTTTGATTTTATCGATGATATAACTTCATATGTCAAAAATGAGTTAAACCAGATGGCTTCAGGGATATAGCACTTAACTTTGTCACCATCGCGATAATATTTACCGGAAATTATTACTAAGTACCAATCATGACGAGATCCTTTTTTAAGATACCTTTTGTCCTTTTTACATTTCTTTCTTTTGTAGCATGCCAAACTGTTTCCGAACAGAATGCACAGGCAAGCCCGCCGCTGGCACCGCCGGATAATACTTTTTCAACCGTTAAGCTTGACTTTACTGATACTTCTTCACCAGAAGGCCGTGTTCTAATACACAAGCTTGATTCTTTTTACGGAAAACAAGTGAATGCTGGTTTTAATGGTAGTGTTCTGGTTGGTTATAAAGGCAAAATCATGTATGAACGCTATTTTGGCTACTGCAACAAAGCTACTGATACCAAACTTTGTGCACAAAACCCAAGCCAGTTGGCATCAACCTCAAAGCCTTTTACGGCAACTGCAGTATTGTGGCTGCACCAGAATAAATACCTGAACATTGACCAGCCTGTACAAAAGTATCTTAAAGATTTTCCATATCTGGAGATTACAGTTGCTATGCTGCTGAGCCAACGTAGCGGCCTGCCTGACTATACAAAAATGGGAAACCGTTACTGGAAAAGCGATGAGCCCATGTATAATGAAGACTTGCTGCAAATATTAGCCCGTAACAAACCCAGGTTAAATTCGAGACCTAATACAAGGTTTGAATATAGCAATACCAATTATGCTATGCTTGCCAGGGTTATTGAGGAAGTATCCAAAATGCCTTACAAGCAGTTTATGAAGGAATTTATTTTCGATCCGTTGGGCATGAAAAACACTTTTGTATACGATCCTGCAGACAGGGCAAAAATTGACGATAAAGTAGCTCAAAGTTACCAATACAACTGGAGCGTTTATAAAGAAACAAATGAAGATGGTGTATATGGTGATAAAGGAATTTACAGTACCGTTGAAGATATGTACCGTTGGGACCAATCTTTTTACAAAAATGTATTGCTAAATGAAAAAACGCTGCGAATGGCCTATACCGGGTATTCTAATGAAAGAGCAGGTACAAAAAACTATGGCTTTGGCTGGCGCATGCTTAACTTTAACGACGGTTATAAAATCATTTACCACAATGGATGGTGGCATGGAAACAACACTGTGTTTTATCGTTTTATAAAAGATAACTTTACCATTATTGTATTGGGCAATAAATACAACAGCAAAATTTACGGACATGCCAAATCTATCTATGGTATTGTAAAAAACAGCAGTGAACATGATGATATGGAGTGGGAAGAGTCGGGAAGTCCCAAAGAAGAATAACGAAAGAATTTTTTTAAGTAAACGGGCTGAAATTTATTCAGCCCGTTTCTTTTTGAAATTATTTATATCATTCAATATTATACTTCCTTATTTGTATTTATCTTGTGTTTTATCTCTTCCATAAAATCTGTTTTATATCAAATATGCGTAATGCCTTTTTATGCCTTTTTGCATCGCTTCTATTTGCAGTAAATGTTTGTGGGCAAGCCCTGAAGCCTGGTTTTGAGAAAGCAGAATATCTGGAATTGCTCAAAGTATGCGCACGGCATGGCTCACCTGCATACGTGAAAAATATTGCTAAGCCACAACGCTCCAGGTTCTTGTACCGTTCTCCGGTAATGGGTCTTGAAAATCAATGGGACCTTTACATGCGTGATGACAACGTGGCCATAATAAGTATCCGAGGTACCACGGCAAGTCAGACCAGCTGGCTGGCTAACTTTTATGCTGCTATGGTTCCCGCAGTTGGGGAATTGCATCTTAATGATACCCTGAAATTCAAATACCATCTTGCTGATAATCCCAAAGCTGCTGTACATGTAGGCTGGCTGTTAAGTACTGCCTATCTCTCAAAAGATATGCTACCCAAATTGGATTCCTTACAACAGAGGGGAATTAAGAATGTCATCATTATGGGACATAGTCAGGGTGGGGCCATTGCTTATTTGCTTACTGCATATTTATATGATCTGCAAAAAAAAGGAAAGATAGCCAACAACATTCGTTTTAAAACATATTGCAGTGCTGCGCCTAAACCCGGGAATCTCTACTTTGCCTACGATTATGAAACGACAACACAAGGGGGCTGGGCTTATAATGTAGTGAATACAGCGGATTGGGTACCGGAAACACCTGTTTCTGTTCAGACTTTAAACGATTTCAACACAACCAATGTTTTTGCTATTGCTCCGGGCCTGATAAAAAAGCAAAAATTTCCGATGAACTGGGCTGGAAAGTACATCTACAATCGTTTAAGCAAACCTGCGCTCCGGGCGCAACGCAGATACGAAAAGTATCTGGGACGTATGGCGTCCAAACAAGTAATCAAACATTTACCTTCTTATATAGCACCTGATTATTATCATAGCACCGATTATGTGCGTACAGGAAATTTCATCGTGCTACAAGCTGATGCAGCGTACTATAAACTTTATAAGGATAACAAGGAAAACGTATTCATCCATCATTTTTTTGAACCGTACCTCTATCTCGCAGAACGTTTACCGGACAATCTTTAGAACTATTTGTAAACCATAATGTCGCATCATGTGCGGCATTATTTTTTGTTAAAAATGAAAAATATTTTGTCATTACGAAAAGTATCGTACATTTGCTACGAATATATTCGTAATTGAAAAAGCAATGAGAGACATTAAGCCAACTGAAAGCGAACTGGAGATTCTGAATGTAATCTGGAATAAAGGCCAGGCAACGGTACGGGACGTGCACGAAGTACTGGAAACCCGGAAACAATCAGGTTACACAACGACATTGAAACTGATGCAGATCATGATTGAAAAAGGATTACTTGAACGTGAAGTATCCGGAAAATCGCATGTGTACAAGGCGATTATCAAACGTGAAGATGCACAGGATCAGTTGCTGCAGCGACTGATAGACAACGCTTTCAGCGGATCGGCCTCTCAATTGGTCATGCAGGCACTCGGGCATCACAAATCTACACCAGAAGAATTGGAAGAAATAAGGAATTATCTGAAAACACTGAAATAGTTTATCAACTAAAACCATTCATTCATACTAAACGCTAAAGTCATGAACGGATTCATTGATCTTCACCATCCTATACTGCAAGCCCTTGGTATTGCTGTTTTACATTCCTTCTGGCAAGGAATCCTGGCTTATTTCATGGTCAAAATGATCTTATCTTTTGTCCCCGAACACAAATCAGGCGCCCGGTACGGTGTAGCTTATTGTGCCTTGAGCATTTTATTCTTTGGCTTTCTGTTTTCGTTTTTTACAGAATGGCAAATGGCTTCAAGCGTGGCACAAGCTTCTTCTGCCGGCCATGTACAGCATAATGCTCCTGCTTCGGTTTTAGCTGCATGGAACCAGGTCTTTTCTTTTAAGTATATTCATTTGTTTCAAAACTATATGCCATTGATTGCTGTGTTTTATGCAGCAGGTGTATCATTGTTGTGCGCCAAAATGTTATGGAATATAGTACAGGTGCAATATTTGCGTAAGCAGGTAATGTTACCCGATAGTTTACTGCAACAAAAATTTCTTCAGCTTAAAGATCAGGCCGGTGTTAGGCGGAATGTCTTGTTGCGTTTCTCCGAAAAGGTAAATGTACCGGTGATGTTTGGTTATCTGAAACCTGTTATCCTGCTGCCTTTCTCACTGATGAGCAAGCTGGATACACAGCAATTGGAAACTATATTGTTACATGAGCTGGCACACATCAAACGCAATGATTACTTCTGGAACCTTTTGCAAATGGTCATGGAAACTTTAATGTTTTTCAATCCTGCTACATGGTTTTTATCCCGTATCATCAGATCAGAACGAGAGCATCGTTGCGATGATTATGTACTCAAAATTACTAAGACACCATTGCCTTATGCGTATGCTTTACTACTGCTGGAAGAAAACCGTATTTCGGTTGCCGACACAGTAATGGCCGCAACAGGCAACAATAAAACTTCATTATTAAACCGAATTAAAAGGATGACTGCTATGAAACAGGAAAATAGAAATTCACAAAGAACGCTGGCAACAGTAAGCGTACTGGTATTGATCGCAGCAATGATTTGCTTTGCTACGGCTTTTGGTCAGGAAAAGAAAGAGGAAACCAAACCTAAAGTGATTACAAAATCTTACGGCAAAAAGACAGTCACTGTTATTGATGATGATGGTAATAAAAAGACCTATCGAAAGGTGTATGGTGATACCACAGGATTAGAAGAGGCTATGAAAGCGGTACCAATGGCTATGGAAATGGCTGGTAAAGCGCTGAAGGAAATTAATATGGAAGACATCAATAAAACGGTTGTAGCATCTATGGCTCACGCAAGTAAGGCCATGAAAGAAATTGATTGGGATGGTATTCAGCGGGAGGTTGATGATGCCATGAAAGAGGCGCATGAATCAATGAAAGATATTGAATGGGACAAGATCAATGCTGAAGTTGACGCTGAAATGGCAGGTGCAAAAAAAGAAATAGCACAGGCTATGAAGCAAATGCATACAGAGATGAAGAATGTGGATTGGGAGGAAATACATAAAGCCGTAGATGAAGCTAAAGAAGAAATGAAGAAGGCTAATATAGAAATGAAAAAAACTATGAAGGAAGCTAAGGAATCTGCTAAAGATGAAGAATAACATCTGATAGATCAGCGAAAGATGATACTATAAAATTGCCAATTTTTAAAAGTTGGCAATTTTATTTTGGTCATTAAAAAATATCATTGAATACACGACCCCATTGTTCATGCTGTAAGCATCTACACATCGCTCAATATAGCTTACTATTGTGTAAATTCTATGGGTTGGCAATAGGTTTAAGAAACAACTGGTTTATTTATTGTTTCTCTTCCTGCGCAGTTTTGCGATCTATATTGAATAGCCGGTAAGCCAGGATTACACCAGCATCTTCAGGTTTTGTGTAGGTATAGTTCTCCCGTTTCACAATCTCCCTGCCACTTTTATCCATTACATAATAGCTCACAATTTTCTTCTTGCCACTTATAGAAAATTTAATCGTTGCTTCAACAGCGGGAGTACTTCCATCCTTTATCCAGTTAATATTACAGTCCTTTAAACGGTCAATTACTTTCTGATCCGGAGTACCTATAATGTTAAGTCGCAGGTTTGGTTTCAAATCAGAATAGGGAAGCAGCTGCGGAAAATTTACATAAAACGAATACAGGCTTTCATTGTATTCGTTTGTATTCTTTTTCTCTTTTGCACATTCAGCAAGCGCTTCATAAGTACGGGCTACAAAAAGTTTTTCATATTCAATATCTGTTCTTTCATTGTTCAGGATATCATACAAGATCTTTTGCGCTTCAGTATAATTACCTTTTTTCATCTGCAGCTTGGCAATATACAATTTGAAGTATTTCTTTATCAGTTTTCGCTGGTCATCTTTAAGCTCTGCCTGGAATTTCTCTGTAAAAAAATTGGTACTGAAATCACGCATCAGGTACCATATCTCATCCCAGGATACTGTGCTTTCCGTGGAGAACAACCGGTATATAACCAGGTCGCGTTCCGGGTTCATCGCAAATTGATTTACAATAAGATATTGCAACAGATATTTGGCGCTGGATTCCTGTGCTACCTTGGTAAGAGCAGAAGGTGTGTACCACCATCCACTGTTCTCAAATTTAACCTGTTGAATACGTTCAATATTATTCATCAATTTTACGAGGTTAATGCTGAAATCGTAATGGCTTTGTCCCAACGTTGTTCCAATGTGCACTTCTTTAAATGCTTCTGCTTTTTTAATATAGCGCTCGCTTTCCTTTACGTCACCATTATAAGCACAAGACCTGGCTAATGCAATATTGTACCAGCCAAAGCCAGGCGTAGATCCTACTGCTTTGATCATGTCCTTCATATTCTGTATACCGCGTTTGGGATTGGCCTTATAGATGTCTATCATGGAAGAATAATAGGCCCATTCCTGAAGACGTTTATCGCCTACGTCCTGCATACTTGCCAGTTCATATTCTTTCTCTGCCTGTCGGAAATTGCCACAGATGGAAAGGAAAGTAGCATAATTATTATGAGAAAATATAGGTGTTTCCCTCATCAGGTTATAATACCTGGTGGCAGAATCTATATTGAGTGCATAACTGTACAGGATTGCTTTGTAGTGATAAACACTTTGTCTTGCGGCATTTTCATACCCCGGAAAGAAGGCTTCGTTAAGCACTTTATCTATTCTTATTTTCCGGAAGGCAGAGTCCAGGTATGCATTAGCCAGCTTTTCATTTTCCTTAATACTGTTTTTGAGAAAAGGATATTTTGAAGAAGTATAAAAGCGATTACGATGTACCGTCCATGCCAGGTAGTTGTAGGACTGCATATATCCTTCATTCTGAAAATTCCACTTTAGGTCTTTCCTGATCACATTATAGGCATCCTGTGGTTGCTCAATATTATTGTAGCAGTCCATAAGATTATAAGCGATTATTGAATAATCCACATGGAAACGATAAGCCGGATAATAAGTCATCAGATCAGCACTGCGCGTTCTTAGCATTCGGGCATAATCCCTTTCCAACTGGTAAAGTGCTTTCTTTAAAGGGATCACGGCATTTTTATAACCCAGATAATCCGCCGCATGATTCACTTTGTACATACCCTCGTACATCCAGCCTACATAATAGGTACTATCTATCCTGATAAACTCCCTGGAACGGGGCATGGCATCACTGCTATTGAAATCTGTTCCTATCCTTTTCGCGTCTATTTCATATCTTTTTTGTTGATTACGTGGATGATTTACGGGTACGATCTGCGCTTGCGCCAGCTCCGTAAAAAGGAAAGTAATGCATATGAAAAAAACGAAATACCTGATAATCTGTTGTAACATTAAGCTCTACCGAATTGTTAGTGGATTTCCGACAATCAAAAATACCAAATTTTATACGGAACGGCACAGCCTTAAAATGTTTATTTAATAGGATAGATTACCTTCGCAACAGAAATGATAGCACCCGAATCCATACAACAGGTCATTAACCGAAGCGATATCGTGGAGGTTATAGGCCAGTTCCTGAAACTACGTAAACGTGGTACCAATTATATTGGAAATTGTCCTTTTCACAACGAGAAAACGCCTTCGTTCAATGTAAATCCGGCTAAGGGTATATTTAAATGTTTTGGTTGTGGTAAAGGTGGTGATGTCGTTTCCTTTGTGGAGGAGTATGAAAAGTTTTCCTTTGTGGAAGCCATTCGCTGGCTGGCCAATTATTACCAGATTGAGCTTAATGAAACAGAAGCGCCGGCAGAATTCAAACAACAGCAGCAGGTAGAAGAAAGCCTTCGCATCGTTAACGAATTTGCAGCTGCGTATTTTCAAAATATCCTGGAACATAACGAAGAAGGCCAGCTTATTGGTGGTGGCTATTTTAGCGAGCGTGGTTTCCGGCAAAATATAATAGAACAATTCAGGCTAGGGTATTGCCTGGATAAATGGGACGGTTTTGTAACAGAGGCCCTGGCCAAAGGTCACAGCCAGGAATTACTGGAAAAGGCCGGCCTGATAAAGGTTCGCGATGGCAGGCCTTATGATAACTATAAAGGCCGTGTTATCTTCCCCATATTTAGTGCTACGGGAAGAATACTGGGTTTTGGTGCGCGTATTCTTAAAAAGAATGATCATGCACCTAAGTATGTCAACTCGCCCGAGAATGAACTTTATGTAAAAAATAAAGTCCTGTATGGCTTGTATCAAT
Source organism: Taibaiella sp. (assembly GCA_041660405.1). Taxonomy (GTDB): domain Bacteria; phylum Bacteroidota; class Bacteroidia; order Chitinophagales; family Chitinophagaceae; genus Taibaiella. The sequence goes on from JBAZWL010000009.1 coordinate 132,488, forward strand.
CCAGGCAAAGCATCAGTAAACTGGATGAATGTTATTTGGTAGAGGGTTATACGGATGTAATCTCATTACATCAGGGTGGGGTGACTAATGTGGTATCATCAAGTGGTACTTCCCTTACCGAAGGTCAATTGAAGCTGATCAGTAATCTTACCAAAAACCTTACGATCCTTTATGATGGCGATGCTGCCGGTATCAAAGCTGCAATGCGCGGGCTGGATATGGCACTGGCAGAGAGTTTCAATGTGAAATTGGTATTACTGCCTGATGGCGAAGATCCGGATAGTTTTGTTCAGAAATCCGGAGCGGAAGCTTTTAAGACTTATGTAGAGCAGAATAAACGTGATGTGATCGGCTTCCGCATGGAAGTGGGTATGAAAGAAGCTGGCAACGATCCGATGAAACGCTCGCAGCTGGTGAATGAGATTGCTGAAACGATTTCAAAGATCAATAAAACGGAAGATTTCACCCTTCAGCAATATTACATCAGGGAAAGTGCTACACAACTGCAAATTGATGAACAAGGGTTGATAAACCTGGTCAATAAATTTATCAGGGAGAGGCTGCAGCAAGAACAAAGACACAATGATCGTAAGCAAACCCAGCAACAGGAACCAGCAGATGATCCTTCTTTTTATTTTGATGAAGAAACCGGCGAATCCATAATTATTGATGTAGTCCAAAAAGATCAAAGTGAAGAATGGCAATTGTTACGGATATTGTTGGAGTATGGAAACAAACCATTTAAAGAAGAAGGAACCGTAGCGCAATTATTTTTTGAAACCATTGACCTGGAGCTTTTGGAGAATGCTTTGGCAAAAAGAATGGTTACCGAATACCATGAATACTGGACAACCAACCATCAAATACCGGATCATAAATACTTTACCGGCCACACCGATAAAGTGATCCGTCAAAAGGCCGCAGACCTGTTGCACATACAACACGTACCCAGTCAAAATTGGCAGGAGAAGCATCGTATAGAAGTGCTACATGGAGACCAGATTTATGAAGCTGAAATAGAAAGCACTTTCGCTTATTTTGAATTAAAATTGCTTCGTCGTTTATTAAATGAAAACATGAAGCAAATGCAGCATGAAAAAGACATACAGAAGATTATGGTTTTGCAAAAGGCACATCAGGCTTTGAAACTCAGAGAAAAGGAGCTCATGTTTCTTGTGATTGTACGTTGATGCTTTTCCACTGGATTTTTGCAGCCGAAAGTTTATCTGTTTCCAATCTTACCTGGTCGCAAATAGTGAAATTATTTTTCAAGTAGAAATCAAGCGGGGAGCGGTAGTTTGTTTGATCCTTCTTCACATATCGATTATGATCCGTTACCCAGCCGCACAAAATTTGTTCCTTTGTCTTTAGCGTATTGAGTAAACTGGTACCATATCCCTGATATTGTACGGAGCTATCCAGGATGATGGCAAACCATCTTTCAGCTTCTCTTGTAAAAGTGAATGCCCACGCTTTTATCAGCTCATGATTGTCAATCAAAAGAAAATGCATGACGTTAGCAAGCCCGTCAAGGTAAGATCTGAATTCACTTAATTCGTGATAGGCCAATTGTTCCGGATATTCTTTGTTCCACAACTGCATTAATTGTGCCTGTTGGTTATTATTCAAAAGCCTGGACGTGTACAATCTCATATGTGCTTTAATGATTTTTTTTCAATTTATTCTCCCATAATAAAGCAAATCAAGAACTTCTCCCGAAGTTGTTTTATAATCCTTTCTTATCGTCCCTTCTATTTCAAAACCGCATTGCTCTACAAGCCTTCTGGCCGATGTATTGCTTTCATGAGTTCTTAGAAAAAGCTTCTTGAAATGGTACTCTTCGAAGCAAAAATTACAGAATAATGTGAAGGCTTTAGTCGCAATTCCCTTATGGGCATAATCTACATCCATATAGCAACCCATTTCTGATTTGGGAATCTTCCAGTCAATGTTTTTAAGATCTATAAAGCCTGCAATTTTATTGTTAGCATCATCAAAAATGAGGTAAGGAAAGTAAGCCCTGTCTTTTATTCGCTGTATATTCTCCGCAATAAACAGTAATGTATCCTCAAACGTTTTCGTTTTAGAAACGGTGCCTGCAAAGAAATCTTCCAGCCTTGGCCTGTTTCTTTCAATAAGTTGAAAGTAAGCGGCAGCATCTCCTTCTTTCAAAAGTCTTATGGTGTAATGGTCAAATTGCATACAGTATTGATTTTATTACCTTATGATATTCTGCACTCGCTATCGCTTCGATTTCATTGCCTTCACAACTTTCAGGCTTTTATCGTTCAGGAACTTTTTATACGCATTGGTTTCACTGCCAACCAAAGCAATTTTGCCATCTTTATCAGCATGTACTCCCCAACCATATCTTTTGGTCAATGGTGAGGCGCGGAAGCAAGGTTGCCCCTTAGAGAAAAATTGTTCCCTGGCTTTTGCAAACTCGCTTTTGGTCCGGTCATTGCGTTCAGCATAAACCTGGAACAGCACATCGTCAGAAGTATATTTATACGGATGTTTACTGATTATCTCATATTGAATATTAGCTACAGATCGGGTCTCTCCTTTTGTAGGTGGTACCTCTCCTTGGGTAGTCGGACTGTCATCTGCAATGGCTATAAAAGTATCCGTGTAGTTAGTTGTATGGATTGTCATCTTACTGTATTTGTAATTAATTATCCGGCTTATGCTTACAGCAAAATACAGCCTGGCAGAAAGGAGATAAGTTCTGAATTCGTTGCTGCTCCTATATCAAAGATAAATTATTTAGAACAGCTCACATTAGCTTTCGTTTTTCTTTTCAGCCGAATAACTTAAAAATACTACGCCGGATTCAGATGTTTTTGTACCCGTAAGTTTTAGGTTCATACGATCTTTGATATCCTGAAAAAGTGGTTTGCCCGAACCGAGAATAACGGGGTGAACGGCAAGCTGGAATACGTCAACCAGTCCCAGGTTAATAAAGGTTGTGATCAATTTTCCGCCGCCATAAAGCCAGATATCTTTACCGGGTTGCTTCACGATTTCCCCTACGGCTTCTTTAATATTGGAGTGAATGAACGTTGCTTTCCCATCATCTTGCTTTGTTGTGGAGAACACATATTTTGTCTTACTGTGAATAGCCTTATAGATGTCCTTCATAAATGGATCTTCATCTGCTCCAGGTTGATAATTGCCCCAAAGATCGTAGCTTATTCTTCCATAAAGTATAGTATCTATGCCGGCAAGGAAATCACCGAAATTGCTTTCTCCATCCATAATGCACCAATCTATCTCTCCATTAGGGCCTTCAATAAATCCGTCAAGTGTTACTGCCAGGTCCAGGATAATTTTTCTCATTTTGTAAGGTTTTTATTTAGGGATAAAAAGATTGTACAAAGAAAGAATTTTTACACTTTTTTATTGCAAACATTTTGTTTAAAATCTTATTGCCGTGAAATATTCAGGCTTCAATGTCTCCAGAATAATTTTTAGTCAAAGACTTATATTTATTCACAACCATGACAATACGGGTCAATTTTAAAATGATTTTGTATTACTTTTAAGGCGGAAACCCCCAAATGGGTTTATGCACTCTTTTTTTAATTTCAAATCCGGTTTATAATTTTTCATGAACAGAAAGCAAAATATTGCTGAAAGTGCCCTGGCTTTATTTGCAGGCAGAGGCTACGAGAATACTTCGACACAGCTTATCGCCAAGGAGGCGGGTGTGTCTGAAGCACTCATTTTTAAACATTTTGGCAATAAGGAAAAGTTACTTGCTTTCGTGATCAAGGAAGGATACAAACGGATAGTAGAGCATAACAGGGGCACTTTCCAGGATAAAAATCCGATCGATTTTGTGTACACTGTTATAGAACTTCCATACAAGCTGGTATGGGAAGAGCCTCAATTCTGGGAGTTACAATACCGGTTGCTCGATCTGGATGTTTCTATGAAACAGCATGAACGTTTCATGCAACCTTTGAATGCTATGCTGGTTAAAGCATTTAAGGAACTGGGCTATGAACAGCCCGAAAAGGAAACACAACTAATGCTTGTTTTTGTGGAAGCTTTCTGGAAGCATCTCATTGCACACCGTAACGAACCCAAGAATAGTTTTCTTGAATTGCAGAATTTCTTTAAGTCCAAGTACGCACAGCATAAAAAATAGGGAATCCACAGGAACATGAGCAATACTAAGCTATTGAACAGTAAGAAAAATATTGCACTTGTGGCCCATGATTATCGGAAGCCTGACCTGCTTCAATGGGCTTCGGAACGTAGAGATATTTTACTGCAACATAACCTATTTGCCACCGGTACTACCGGCAAATTGCTGGAGCAGGAGCTGAAGGTGCCAATCACTAAATTCTTTAGTGGGCCGTTGGGTGGCGATCAGCAAATAGGAAGCCTCATAGCACAAGGCCAGATAGATATGCTCATCTTTTTCTGGGATCCTATGAATGCCCAGCCGCATGATACAGATGTAAAAGCATTGCTGCGCCTTAGCGTAGCTTGGAATATACTGCTGGCTTGTGATCGCACCACTGCCGATTTTATTATTTCTTCTCCTTACATGGATGAACAATATGCCCGTCAACTGCCGGATTATACCGACTATCTTTCCAGGGACATAACAGAAGATCCACTTTAAACTTCAACAGAATATAACGATTATTTCATTGGGATCGCTATAAGTTTTTTACCTTTAAAAACTTAATTTTCGATTATATCTCAATTCTATTATGCCAGCCTCCTTTATAATATCCGGCCAGTTGGTCGATATCCATAACCGTCAAATATTTCCGGCGCAGATTTCTGTTTCCTATGGAAAAATAGCATCCATTCTTCGTGTGGAGCAAGCCAATGAACAGTACATCATGCCTGGTTTTATTGATGCGCACATACACATAGAAAGTTCTATGCTGGTACCGGAACAGTTTGCCGCTATAGCGGTAACACATGGTACTGTGGCCACGGTAAGCGATCCTCATGAAATAGCAAATGTGTGTGGCATAAAAGGTGTGGAATACATGATCAATAACGCTGCCCGTTCACCGCTGAAGTTTAATTTCGGAGCGCCATCTTGCGTGCCGGCTACTCCTTTCGAAACTGCAGGTGCTGTAATTAATGCAAAAGATATAGACGCATTGATGTCCCGTAGTGAGATTAAATACCTGGCTGAAATGATGAATTTTCCGGGAGTCTTGCATCGGGATGAAGAAGTGATGGCTAAAATTGCTTTTGCCAAACAATATAATAAACCTGTAGATGGCCATGCACCCGGCCTTCGTGGCGAGGAAGCGCAAGCATACGCCAACGCCGGAATTACTACCGATCACGAATGTGTAAGCCTTGATGAAGCCTTAGATAAAATAGCAGCCGGTATGTACATCCTGATCAGGGAAGGAAGTGCGGCAAAGAACTATAAGGCTTTGGCTCCTTTATTGAAAAGCCATCCGGACAAAGTAATGTTTTGCAGTGATGATAAACACCCGGATGAATTATTGAAAGGGCATATTAACACATTGGTGAAAAGAGCAATAGCAGAGGGATACAATATGTACGATGTACTACATGCAGCCTGCATTTTACCTGCTTTGCATTATGGTTTGGATGTAGGCTTGTTGAGAGAAGGAGATCCTGCCGACTTTATTATGGTTAATGATCTTGAAGATTTCAACATGAATCGTGTTTATATTGATGGAACACTTGTAGCTTCTGAAGGTAAAACTTTGATCCAAACAGAAGCTCCGGAACAAATCAATAATTTTAATATCGCCCTAAAAGAAGTAAAGGACTTCAAACTAATTACTGCAACGAATAACACTATTACTTGTAAAGTGATAGATGCTATGGATGGCCAACTGATCACGGGTATGTCCCGGGCGGAACTCCCAATAGTTGATGGTAATATTATGCCTGATGTAGAACATGATATTTTAAAAATTGGAATAGTGAACAGGTACAATGAAGCTCCTGTGGCTATGGGCTTTATACGCAATTTTGGTTTGAGGAAAGGCGCCCTGGCTTCAAGTGTAGCTCACGACAGCCATAATATTGTATTTGTAGGTGCAGATGATAAGAGCATTTGCAACGCAGTAAATTTATTGATAAACCAAAAAGGGGGCATCAGCCTTTCCGATGGGGAAGTGAGTGATGTGATGCCGTTACCTGTAGCCGGATTAATGTCTGATCAAGATGCCTGGACAGCTTCTGCACAGTATGAAAGGTTGGATAATGGCGCTAAACAGCTGGGAAGCAAGCTCACTGCTCCATTTATGACTTTGTCTTTTATGGCATTACCGGTAATCCCGTCTCTTAAAATTACAGATAAAGGTTTGTTTGATGTGAACGAATTTGCCTTTACGGATTTGTGATTAAATATTAAGCGTGGTGGTTTTTTAAGCGGCTGAATGGCAAATATTCGTTATTTTTGAGGTTCTGTAAGTGTGTGCCACTATGAAATATTTTATTCCTGTACTGTTCATTACATCGCTATCATTGTGTGCCCAATCTAAGGCGCAGGATACCTCTACAAAAGGATTGGCGGTTCATTATACTTTGGAGAAACCTCAATTTCCTGGTGGAGACCAGGAATTGGAGAAATATCTTTCGCTTAACCTTCGTTATCCGAATGAAGCACTTAAACTTAAGATTGAAGGAGAGGTGATGATTGCATTTACTATTGACGAAGAGGGTTTGGTCCAGGATATCAGAACAGTTAAAGACATTGGTTATGGTTGTGGACCCGAGGCAGAGCGTGTCGTGAGCAGCATGCCGCGTTGGAACCCAGCCAGAAAAGGCGGGAAAGCAATTAAAATAAATTACAGGCTTCCTGTAGTGTTCGAATTGCCTGAAGGCACGCTTAAATAATCAATTAATTTATGAGATTTTTTATCATTAGTACGTTGTTCCTGCTGTTTGGTGCAGGAATTTCTTTTGCCCAGGAGAGTAAAAATAAAATTCCAAGAGAAATACTTACAATTGTAGAGCAGGTTCCTGAATTTCCGGGAGGACCGGCGGCGCTTAATGCTTTTCTGGCCAAAAATTTACGCTATCCTAAAAGCGCTTCCAAAAACAATATAGAAGGAAGAGTCATTGCACGATTTGTGGTAGAAACTGATGGAAGTATCGGCAATCCTGAAATAATAAATAGCGTTAGCCTCGATTGCGACAAAGAAACTTTAAGGGTAATCAATAAAATGCCGAGGTGGAATCCCGGAAGGCAGAATGGTGTTGCTGCTGCAGTTTACTATACTTTACCTGTTTCTTTTAAGCTTCACTGATGAGGTGCTTTTTTGTTGTTTCTTAATTCATATCTCCACGAGAATTTTTTTAAAACCCATAATGCATAAACTGATTTTAGTAACGATATTAATTGCATGCAGTTTTTCAACTTTTGCTCAAAGTGAGCAAAGCAAAACTTCTGAAAATGTCCCTGGCACAGAAATAATGGTTGAGGGCGATAAAATATATAGTTCTCCAGATCAGTTAGCTGAATTTCCTGGGGGGCTACAAGGCTTACAAGAGTATATGAATTCAGCTCTTCAATATCCTAAAAAGGCTATTAAACGGAATATTGAAGGCAAGGTTTTTGTACAGTTTGTAGTCAGCAAATCGGGTAAAGTTGTAAATGTAGAATTGAAACGTGATATTGGTGGGGGGTGTGGAGACGAAGCTTGTCGTTTAGTACGAGGCATGCCGGATTGGAAGCCGGGTACCATAAAGGGAGTACCCGTGAATTTGTATTACACATTACCTATAACATTCTCCCTTAATTAAGCAAGCTTAGGAAACAAAGAATAAGTCAATGCCACAAGATATATTTCAGGAATTCTCAAAACTTCATGTAGTAGTAGTAGGCGACGTAATGCTGGATAATTACCGCTGGGGTGATGTAGAGCGTATTTCTCCTGAAGCCCCTGTACCTGTAGTTTCTATACGTAAAGCAGAAAGCCGGTTGGGAGGCGCTGCCAACGTAGCCGTAAATTGTAAAGCACTTGGTGCCAGGGTATCTGTGGCCAGTGTGATAGGCAACGATGACGATGGTAAAACAATGTTGCAACTGTTGCATGAGCAAGGCATTGAAACCGATCTTATACAGCAAAGCGATGCTCGCATTACCACCACCAAAACCCGTATCCTTAGCCGGAATCAGCAGATGCTTCGTTTCGATTCCGAGATGAAAGAAGAACTGAATACCCGCGATGAACATGCTTTTATTGATGCCACATTGCGTTACCTTCAGATACAGAAACCACAGGTACTTATTTTTGAAGATTATAATAAAGGCCTGCTTAAAGAAAACGTAATAGAGAAAATTACGAAACACTGTAAGGCTTTGGGTATCATAATTGCAGTAGATCCCAAGCTTCACAATTTCTTTGCTTACAAACAAGCTGATATCTTTAAACCTAACCTTAAGGAAGTAAGAGAAGGCCTGCATATTTCTTTAAATCAGGTAAATGAAGAAACCCTGTCGGGAGTGCACAAAGCGTTACAGGAAAAACTACAGCATCGTGTTTCATTCATAACCCTATCCGAAAAAGGAGTGTATTACCATAACGAATATGGTGGTAATATTGTGCCATCTCACAGGCGCTCTATAGCTGATGTGAGTGGTGCTGGCGATACTGTAATAGCTGTTGCTGCTATGGTTTTTGCACTTACCGGCGATGCAGAAAAAATGGCGTGTTGGTCAAATATAGCAGGTGGCCTGGTATGTGAAGAAGTAGGTGTAGTGCCTATAGATAAAGAAAAACTCTTGCAGGAAATTATCAAGCTGGAACAAGCCAAATAGGATCAATTAATACTCAAATCTCAATACTCAAATCTAAAATAAAATGTCTCTAATTACAGTTGGTACCATGGCGTTTGACGCATTGGAAACTCCGTTTGGAAAAGTAGATCGTATCATTGGCGGTTCTGCTACTTATGTGGCCTGGGCTGCATCTAATTTTTATCAACCTATCAAACAAGTATCCATAGTTGGCGGCGATTTTCCGCAAGAGGAATTTGACCAGCTGGCAGCTCGTGGTGTAACTTTTGAAGGTGTGGAAATAGTTAAAGATGGTAAGTCATTTTTCTGGAGTGGCAGATATCACCTGGATATGAACACGCGCGATACACTGGTAACGGACCTCAATGTACTGGAGCAATTCAACCCGCAACTACCGGAAAGTTACCAGGACTGTGAGTATCTGATGTTGGGTAATCTTGTTCCTGCTGTACAGCAAAGTGTGATCAAACAATTGCGCAACCGTCCGAAACTTATCGTGATGGATACCATGAACTTCTGGATGGATGTGGCTCTTGACGATTTGAAGGATACCTTGAAAATGGTAGATGTGCTTGTGGTGAACGATGGTGAAGCACGCCAGTTGTCTGAAGAATATTCACTGGTTAAAGCTGCAAAAAAGATTATGGCTATGGGGCCAAAATATCTTGTGGTAAAAAAAGGAGAACATGGCGCCTTGTTGTTTCATGAAGATAAAATCTTCTCTGCTCCGGCGCTACCTTTAGAAGTCGTATTTGATCCTACAGGAGCCGGCGATACCTTTGCTGGTGGCTTTATCGGCCATCTTGCCCGCACCGGAGATATTTCTTTTGAAAACATGAAGACCGCTATTATCGTAGGCTCTGCTATGGCTTCCTTTTGCGTAGAGAAATTTGGACCGGAAAGAATGAAGGAGATTTCACAGAATGATATTGCAAAGCGCATGCAGCAGTTTTCAGAATTGGTTAACTTTGAATCTGTCTCTGTATAATCAGGTCAGGCATTTCAAAATTTAATTTTATATTACAGCGCAGCGTACTTCTATGTAACCGGGATCACGGCCATCAAGCCGGAAACATAAAAGTATTCTGAGCGAAAGTAATTTTACAATATCAATCAACACATAATGTTACACAAAACCAAGATTATCGCAACAGTCGGGCCGGCTTGCGACACCTTCGAAAAACTATTAGGCCTGGTTAATGCCGGCGTCAATGTTTTTCGTCTTAATTTCTCCCATGGCTCTTATGAGAAACATGCTGAAGTGATCAGTAATATCAGGAAGATCAATGATGAGTATCCGTTTAATATTGCTATCCTGGCCGATCTTCAGGGACCCAAATTGAGGGTAGGCGATATCGAGAATAATTCCCTGTTACTGTTGCCTGATGATATCATCACATTCACCAATACACTTACTGTAGGTACAAAAGATGGTATCTATATTTCTTATCCTGATTTCCATAAAGATGCCAAAGTAGGAGAGAGTATATTGCTGGATGATGGTAAAATAGAAACAAAAGTAGTAGAGATTACACCGGACGGATTGGTACGTGCAAAAGTAATCAACGGCGGTATATTACTTCCACGTAAGGGAATCAACCTTCCGGATACACAGATCTCATTGCCTTCCCTTACAGAAAAAGATCTTCGTGATCTTGATTTTATTATCAGCCAGAAGATAGACTGGATAGGCCTCTCCTTCGTACGTAAGCCAAACGATATCCTCGATCTAAAGAACAGGCTTAAAGAAAAAGGAAGCCCCGCAAAGATCATTGCAAAAATAGAAAAGCCGGAGGCCGTACAGCATCTCCGTGAAATTATATTAGCATCCGATGCCGTAATGGTAGCCCGCGGAGACCTGGGTGTGGAAATGCCGGTAGAAAAAATACCAATGATCCAGAAAGAGATCGTACGTAAATGTATACATCGTGCCAAGCCGGTAATCATTGCTACCCAAATGATGGAAAGTATGATAGACCGTACCCGTCCTAACCGTAGCGAGATAACCGATGTGGCCAACGCCGTAATGGAAGGTGCCGATGCGGTAATGCTAAGCGGGGAAACTGCTATGGGCGCGCATCCTGCACTGGTAGTGCAAACTATGGTAAACATTGTGCGCGAAGTAGAAAAAGAAGAAACAGTATATAACCGCAACTTAGTGCCACAGCCGCATTCACCTTCATTCTTAAGCGATGCCTTGTGTTACAACGCCTGCAAAATAGCAGAAGATGTACATGCTGACGCGCTTATCGGTATGACGCAAAGCGGATACACCGGCTTTATGTTATCCAGCTTCCGTCCGCATTCTCCGCTCTTTGTATTTACTAAAACACAAACATTGATTAATCAATTGAGCCTCAGCTGGGGCGTTCAGGCTTTTTATTACGATAAAGAAGAAGGTGCAGATGATATTATCGCCGACCAGATATCCATATTGAAAGAGAAAGGATTGATCAAAACAGGAGATGTAGTCGTAAACACTGGCAGTACTCCGGTAAGCGAACATTTACCTACCAATATGTTGAAGATCTCAAAAGTAGAATAAGCAATTTTAAAGAATCATATTGCAAAGCACAACTGAAAAGTTGTGCTTTTTTTTGTATAGATATCTTATTAACAGGCACATCTCCAAATCTTCCCTTATTTCATATACTTTTTATAAACTATATTTTATTTAAGTTTAATTTAACAATACTTATTCATTTTAGTTTAAGATTATACTTTTCTTTATTAATCTTTAAACTATTTGTTAACTTTTAAAACCATTGCCCTTGGCAGTGTCAAAGTTTATCTCATTTTTTAATTCAAAAACCAAACCAAAACAATGAAAAAACTATTATTTGTTTTACTGTTCAGCTTTTTAAGCTACGGAGCAATGGCCCAATCAGCCGGCTCAGTACAAGTTAGAAATTACACCAATTGCTGGGTCTATTATTCAATAATGGGCGGACCAGGATGTGGCTTTAGTGTTACCAGCAATGTTATAGCGCTTGCTCCGGGTGGTTCCATATACTATCCTAATGCTGCCAGTATTCCAGGATTTCCTCCCGGACCTAATAATATAAATGCAGGAAATTTTTATTATAAACCACTTTCCTGTACTAATATCCAGGTATGGAGAGTGGGAATAGCTTGCACAGGCATGCTGGGCGCCTACACTTATCCTTTGTACGGTTCAAATTGTGCGCTCTGTGCTAATGTAACAGCATCGTGGAATCCTCCGGGCACACCTGGAGGTACAGCGGTATATGCATTTAACTGATAACATCACCTCCTGTTTTTATCAAGCTTTTTTTGAGATAAATAACACCTCTGAGTGTTACACTACAGCCACTCTGATTATAGAGTGGCTGTAGTGTTGCTAATCTTGTTATTAAGAAAGGGATTGATAAGTCATTAGTTATTATAGATAAAATAATATCTTTGTAATCAATCCTAATCCTTTTGCAATTTTAAAAATTCAAATCCATGAAAAGATTATTGCCTTTTTTGATCACTATCATTGCTTGTATTTCCCTCATTACTTCCTGCCAAAAAAAAGATGAAAAGTTAATTATCGGGAAATGGGAAGGGAAAACTTTCATCCAAAAAACCATTTGGGATTCGGGAGATACAGCGAATATTTTTCGGAACCTCGAACCCAATGAATACGTTATTGAATTCAAGAAGGATAAAACTTATACTAGTTATGCTACTTATATTAATGGGAGTGTTTCAACGGACGGAAGCTATTCCATAGCGGAAGACAAACTTACTATGAATGGAGATATTTCAACCTTCATCATTTCTGGAAATTCACTTAGCATATTTACTACAAAGGAGGAGGACGTTGCTGGTAATCATTCCCACACTGAATCCGAAATGAAATTGGAAAGAAAATAAGCACTTTGCGCTGAAAAAATTGCAATAAAAGGAATGCGGTCAATCCTCCATTCCTTTTATTGGATTAATCAGATCAATTCTTTTGTTGCGCTGCCGCCCATTCTTTCATATGCTTCTCCAGTATGTCCAGTGGCATACTACCATATTTGAGCACTTCCTCATGGAAAGCGCCTATGTTGAATCCGGAGCCTAATTGAGTGGCGCATTCATTCCGCAATCTTCTTATGGTAATGGAGCCTACTTTATAACCCAGGGCTTGCCCGGGCCATGCCATATAGCGTTCAATTTCTATGGTCGCTGCTTCTTCAGATATTTGTTCGTTATCCGTCATGTATTGAATGGCTTCTTCGCGGGTCATTTTACGGGCGTGCATACCTGCATCTACCACCAGCCTGATAGCACGATGCATTTCAGCGCCCAAAGCCCCGAAGTATTGATAAGGATCTGTATAGAGTCCCAACTCTTTACCCAGGCTTTCGCAATATAGGGCCCAGCCTTCAACGTAGGCATTGTCGCCGGTGGAAAACCTGCGGAAGGCAGGCAGGGTAGTATCTTCCTGTTGCAGGGACACCTGGTAATGATGGCCAGGTATAGCTTCATGCAGGAAGAGGCTTTCCATCTGTTCTTCTACCGCATTGTACTTTTTAGGATCAAGGATCAGTACATAGAAAATACCGGGCCTTTTGCCGTCGGCACTGCCCTGGGTGTATTGCGAGGAGCTGCTTTTGGCACGGAAGGCTTCTACCTGCCTGATTTCAAAAGGCGTTTTAGGTTCATGCAGAAATAGTTTTTTAAGCTGCGGTTTCATGCGGACATGGATATTTTCATAGGCAGTAAGGATTTCTTCTGCACTGTGAAAAGGCATGAATTTTTTATCTCCGGCCAGGTAAGCAAAAAAGGATTTCAGGTCGCCGGTAAAGCCGGTAGCGGTTTTAATACTATCCATCTGGTTACGGATACGTTTTACTTCTGAAAGACCGAGGTTATAAATTTCTTCAGCAGTCATACTGGTAGACGTTCCATTATGTACAGCATAGTTGTAGTAAGCTTGCCCATCAGGTAAATCCCAGATGCCTGATGTAGCGCGGGTTGCCGGTAGGTATTCCTGCTCCAGGAAATCACCTAATTTTTTATAAGCCGGATTGATAATAGTATTGATCGCCGTTGTATAAGCAGCAGTCAGCCTTGCCTTATCTTCCTCGCTGAAATCCTTGGGGAATTTTGATATGGGCTGATAAAAAATGGATTGCTTTACATCAGCAGCGATCATGCTCTGCATTTGTGGAATCATTTTTACAACCAATGCTTTTGGAAGTACATAATGTGTTGCTATACCTTTTCTGAAACAGGCAATAACACTATCTGTATAAGGGCCGAATGATTGTACTCTTTGCAGCCAGTTATCATAATCTTTTACCGTAGCAAAAGGTTGGATATATGACCCGCTGCCCAACTGGGCAAAGGTTAGATGAAAGCCTCCGATCTGTTCCAAAGGCATGTAGTTGTTGTGGAAGGTATAGCCATCCAGGCTGTTTTTCAGATTATACACAAAGCAATCGTAATCGATCTTGTCTTTGTCATTAAGTTGTTCGCGATTAAAGCGGCCGATCTCCTTGTTATATTTTTCATAGAAGGTCTTGGCCTTTGCACGGTAACTATCGGTGAAGTCGGCATAGAGTTTATCGTTGTAGCGATTGTCACCATTGGCTGTAGCCTCCATAGGAAAGAGCGTTAGTCTTTCTTCGTAATATCTTTCAAAAAGATCGGCAAGCTCCTTGTTGTTGACTGTCGGGGCCTTGGCAGGATCGGTGCAGGAATACAGGAAAAAAAAGCTGCAGACCAGGAAGAGTATTTGTTTTGTCATGAAGTAATATTTATACGGATAAATGTAGTATTTATTCACTGGAAACCAGGAATGTACATTAGGTTCGGCTTTTAACACGGCAGTTAAAAATAAATGATATTGCCCCTATTTATCTAACCCTGTCGGGGTGAAATGACTGTCTAACTACATGACGGAATTATTATCTTTTTGAAAACAAGCGTTGCAAACAAGTCCCCCATGAATATGGGGATAAAAAATTGGATTGCGTTTCTATACATTTGTGTAGCGGTTATATAACCGGCCAGATCATTTTAAGAATATCAATTTTTCACCTCAAAACAAAAGAAAAATGACAACTTCAGAAATTGCAAACAGACTTTACGAATTGTGCCAGCAAGGCCAGTATGAACAAGCGCAAGATGAACTGTATGCAGCCACTGCAACCAGTACGGAGCCTGACATGACCGGTACGTTACAAACCGCTGTTGGTTTAGATGCTATAAAAGAAAAGAGCAGAGAATTTGGAAGCAAAATAGTAGAAATGCATGGAGGCTATACTAATGAACCCAAAGTTTTTGGCAAGCATATCTTTATGGAGCTGGGGCTGGATGTAACCATGAAAGAGATGGGCAGGATGGATATGAATGAAATGTGCCATTATGTAGTAGCGGATGGCAAAATTATAAGCGAGCAGTTTTATTATTAATTATTATTGCAAGGCAAAAAATAGCCGCTCCCAGGGGAGTGGCTATTTTTTGTAGACCTCTTATTTACTTAACCGGCCCTCAAAAAATACATTATATACCGGTAACAACCCCATTGTCATCCTGTAAGGATCTACACGACCTGCTGCATCATTGCAAATAAGCGATGTGTAGATCCTTACAGGATGACAATGGGGTCGAAAAACAGTTTGACCTTACAGGCAGTACTGCATAACTAATTGATAATAAATTTTTTATTTATTTTAATTCGAATAGAATAGGTCTTACCCCGTCTGGAAATAGGTCGCACCCCGTCTGGAAGTAGGTCGGATTCCGTACCGGAACGGGGTTTACACCCGTCGCAATATACCATTCACCTCGTGTTGTATGAGTTCACACCCCGTACAGCATAGGCTCATACCCCGTGCACGGACGGGGTATCAACCCGTATTTTACAGTGTCGCGCCCCGTCCGGCAGGATATCTGATTATCTGTTGGACGGGGTGCGACCTATTTCCAGACGGGGTACAACCATATAAAACACAGAATGATACCCCGTTGAAGTATGGAATATCATTATCTGTTGCACGGGGTACGACCTATTTCCAGATGGGGTATGACTATATAAAGTTTAGAATGATACCCCGTCAATTGCGGGATACTGTTATCTGGCAAACGAGGTACGACCTATTTCCGGGCGAAGTAAGCCCTTCCCCATACATTTAAAGACCCTTTAGTATTGGAAAAGTTCTTTTTTCAGGAAGGTTCAGTGTCCACGTGGTGCTTCCTGTTTTGCAACACATTCTCGGGCGTCCAGGTAATCCGCTGTTCAAAAGTATGCTGCCTTACCTGGCAATCCTTTAACGCGCATATGTTGCAGGAGAAAGGCTCACAGCCATCTACGTGTACAAACAGTTCTACCGCATTGCCAAACTTATTGCGGATCAGCTGGTCCAGCAATTCAATTTCGTGATGGGCTTCGCGTACATTAAAGTACCAGGGTAGGGTGAGGTGCCCGTCAAGATGCAATACATTTCCATACTGTATCATGCGCAGGTTATGCAGGTCTATCCATTGAGGTCTTCTGTTTTCCTGCAGGTATGCGATCAGTTCTTCGAGTAAAGTAAGATCTGCTTCATCCATAATACCGGCAAGCGATTTGCGCATCACCCTATAGCCGGTTACCAGTATAATAATGGCAAAAATAATAGCCACAGTTGCATCAAGCCATAACCAATTTGTAATTTTAAGCAGTAGTAATCCTGCTATGATACCTATAGTAGAATAAGTATCCGTACGCAAATGATTGCCACCAGCCTGCAATGCTGCTGACTTTGCTTTTTTGCCTCTTTGTATAGCATAAGTGCCGGCAGCATAATTCACTATTGCCGTAAAACCCAAAAGCGCCAAACCCCAGTCCAGTCGCTGCACCTGTTGCGGATGGCTTAAGTGTTTTATGGCTTCGTAGATGATAGCAACACCAGCAATAATAATCAAAGTGCCTTCTACAGCCGAAGAAATGAACTCGGCCTTACCATGACCATAAGGATGATTTTTATCGCGGGGTTTACTGGCAAGCCAAACGCTGTACCAGCCTATTAATCCGGTGGCTACATTCACCGTACTTTCCATGGCATCTGTAAATACCGAAACGGACTTCGTCCACCACCAGGCTATTATTTTTATGATAAATAATGCTATGGCAAGAAATGCAATATTTCTTTGCAGACGAACGGATGAAGCCATAGTGAAGTTGTGATTAAGCCAACAAAATTAAGGTTGGCTTTGTTTGGAAACGAATTGTTCTTGTTTTGATTTATATGGTCGTAACAAATTGCGCAATGCAGCCGCAGTCCAGCCACCCAGGCCTGCGGTGATAAAGCCTATAAGGGTTGTAATTACAATCATGAATACATAAGACGGCAGGTGAAACAGCGCGGCCATTTTTGTACTCAATATATGCTCATTAGCCTGATCTGTATTAATACTATAAAGCAGGTAACATAAAGCAGCACCAGCACCGGTAGCCAAAAAAGCGCGCCCGTTTTTCATAGGGCAAATAAGAATGATGAAAAAGGCGATGGGTAAGGGAATCCACCAGGGCATCACCGTCAGGGCAAACCAGGAGGCCATCGCAGTCAGTATCGTAACAAAAAGAAAACGCATCATTCCCTTTAAAATTTAATATTGAGGCAAGTTAACCCAATTTTGTTTTCTTTGCTGCAATTTTGAGGTAATAATGAAACCGGTTCCTTCTTTTTTTCAACTGATACGTTGGCGCAACCTGCTCATTGTGTTTCTTACACAATGGTTCATCTGGCAATGCGTTATCCATCCTATGAATGGCTGGAGTGCTGTGCCTGTATTTCTTACGCCGTTTCGTTTTATATTGCTTAGTTTATCTACCGTATTTATTGCTGCTGCCGGCTATATCATCAACGATTATTTTGATGTGAAAATTGATGTGATCAACCGTCCGCAAAAGGTAATTATAGATAAAGTGATCAGTCGTAAAGCGGCTATACTGTGGCACAGCTTTTTTAATGTTTCCGGCTTTGTATTGGCCCTTTACCTGGCAAGGGAGATGGGCAATTATTATGTAGTTATCATACAATTGGTTTGTACTATTCTTTTATGGTTTTATTCCACTACTTTCAAAAGGCAGTTTGTAACGGGAAATGTAGTAGTGGCCTTACTTACAGGGCTTACCGTTATGATACTGGCTGTATTCGAACCGGCGCTGTACCCGCATATTAATTTCCAATATTTCCTTACGGTAAACGGTAGGTTATTTGTCAATCCTTTTGGTGTAATAGCAGTGTATACTTATTTCGCTTTTATGCTTACCTGGATGCGGGAAATAGTAAAAGATATGGAAGACTTTAAAGGCGATGCCGAAGATGGCTGTGTGACCATGCCTATTGTGATTGGCCTGCAAAAGTCAACGTATTATGTACTGTTTTTTGGTATCCTCACACTTATTCCTTTAACCGTAGCAGCGGTGAAACTTTTTTCCGGAAGCTGGTCGGTATTGGGTGTGTATATTTTTATAGCACTTATTCTGCCATTAATCTGTTGGCTTATTTTTTTACCGAAAAAAGTTACCGTACAACATTATAGAAAAGCCAGCAAATATCTTAAATTCATTATGCTTGCCGGTATTGCTTCTCTATTATTGTACTTCTGGTTGCAGTATAATCTGCATCTAAATCTTCTCTAAATATGGAACATCTTATACTGGCCTCGCAATCTCCCAGACGCAAACAATTATTAGAACAGGCCGAACTTTCTTTTGTGATCAGGACTGCCCATTCTGATGAAAACTTTCCTGCCGATATGGAGCCGGAACAAGCTCCGTTATTTATCGCATCCAATAAAGCTGAAGCTGTGTTTGAAACCTTGAATGAAGCAGAACAGCAAAATGCAATAATAATAGCCGCCGATACAGTGGTAATACTAGAGGGGAAGATAATTGGCAAACCCACAGATGCCGATGATGCCAAAAATATTTTAAGGCAGCTTTCCGGTAAGGTTCATAAAGTGGTTACCGGGGTGGTTATTTTTTCAAAAAACAAAAAAGAGGAAATCAGCGAAACGACTGAAGTGCATTTCTTGCCTTTACAAGAAATGCAAATTGACCATTATGTAGAAAAATATAAACCCCTGGATAAAGCGGGGGCTTATGCCATCCAGGAATGGATCGGGCTTACCGGAATTAAAAAAATTGACGGGGATTTTTACAACGTTATGGGACTACCGGTGAGCCAGGTGCTGAACAAGCTTAGCAATTGGCATAATAGTTAAATTACTTAACGAAATAAAATGTTAAAGTTTAACAATGACTTGCATAAAAGATCTTAAAAACAACTTTTATGCAAGTCATTATATGACAGACTTATCAATTATTAATCCGTAGTAAATTTT
>JBAZWL010000010.1:0-140107 GCA_041660405.1 Taibaiella sp.
TCCATATCAATACTACAATACCATTTTTCTTTGATATCCTGGAAAATTCATTCCGGGTTTGCTCTGGCTGAAACCAATGAAATGCCTGTCCGGCTACAATTGCATCTATACTGTTATCCTTTAGCGTTGTAGCTTCAGCAGTACCATTTACTTCATGATATAAAGCATAATGGCCTAAGAGTTCGGTTGCCTTATCCCTCATTGCTTTATTGGGCTCAACTGCAAAAACAGTATATCCTTCAGCAAGAAACATTTCGGTAGAGATGCCTGTACCAGAGCCAATATCCGCTATTATTTTTTTAGGGGAAAGCTCGAAATCAGCAGATAAATATTGCAAAATATCTTTTGGATAATGAGGACGATATTTTACATAATCTTCAACTCTGTTACTGAATCTTTTTGTGTTATCTGTTGGCATAAATGTGTTTATGATTTGCTGATGCACCAAAATTAAGCGAGAATACTTGTTTTAAGTAAGGGGGATGTCCCATTGTGTTGTTAAAAGGAATTCATTTTCAAGACATAAAAGGTTTCTATAATTCTGGTTACAGCTTAGGCTGATTATATTTACTTTTGTAAGGATAAACAGCAGCAGAGCAAAGAGGATTATGGAATACGCAATAGTGGATATTGAAACTACGGGTGGATATGCGGCAGGCAGCGGCATTACGGAAATAGCTATACTGATACATGATGGAACATCTGTGATTGAACGGTACGAAACGCTGATTAATCCTCAACGTCCAATTCCGCTATCCATCCAAATGCTGACTGGGATAGATGATGATATGGTTTCCGAAAGTCCTGCATTTCAGGATGTGGCAGAAGATATTTACAGGCTTTTATCCGGTAGGATTTTTGTGGCGCATAGCGTCAATTTTGATTATTCTTTTCTCAAACATTTCCTTGAAATTTCCGGATATGAATTTTCGGCTAATAAGCTGTGTACCGTAAGACTTAGCCGCAAGATTAAACCAGGACTTCCTTCGTATAGCTTAGGCAAATTGTGTGATGCTTTACGTATTCCATTAAGTAACCGACACCGTGCTGGTGGCGATGCAGATGCTACAGCCGAATTGTTTACACGGCTTCTGGCCTGGGATACAGAAGGCCATGTAGCAGCTATGCTGAAGATTAAATCAAAAGAACAGGCATTGCCACCTAATCTTCCCCGAGAAGATTTTGATAATTTACCCGAATGTCCTGGCGTATATTATTTCAGCGATCATACCGGCAAAGTTATCTATGTAGGTAAAGCTAAGAATATCCGGAAAAGAGTTTCCTCGCATTTTACAGGTCATAACCCCAATCCGCAAAGGCAACATTTTCTACGAAATATTCATGCAATACGATATGAACGTTGCGGAACGGAATTGATAGCTTTGTTGCTTGAAGCCATTGAAATAAAACGCTTATGGCCGGAATACAATCGTGCCATGAAACGCTTCGAGCCTAAGTTTGGATTATATGCTTATGAGGACCTTAATGGTTATCGCCGCCTTGTGGTTGGCAAACACAATAAGAGCCAGTCTGCCATTCACGTTTTTAACAGCCAGATAGATGCCCGTAACCTGTTGCATAAACTAGTAAGGGATTTTGGACTGTGTACAGAACTAAGCATGCTGGGACCATGTTCTGCGGAATGTTTCGCAGCCCGAATTGTGGAAGAAAATACAGGCACCTGTTCAGAAAAAAGAACTGCTGATGAATACAATATACTGGTGCAGCAAGCGCTTGACCATTTACATCACAACCTTCCAAGTTTTGCTATAATGGATAAGGGTAGGAGTGAGGAAGAAAGAAGTTGTATATGGGTAGAGAAAGGCCGCTTTTATGGTATGGGATACATCAATCAATACGCTGATATTGCGCACGAAGACGATATTAAATCGCTACTGCAACCTTATGAGGGTAATGATTATATGCTACATCTCATTCATAATTATGCTACACAGTATCCTTTCAAAGTATTGAAGCCTACAGCAGCACATGCAAAAGAGGAGCAGGAACATTTCTACATGGATTGACCTGTTCTATTTATTTACCTTGCTCCAATACAGGTCTCGGATCAAAAACTACTTTTAGTGATTTGATCTTTCCTTGTTCAACCTGGTACCAGCCACAGCTAAATATAGTCAGCCCGGACATATCCAGATCATACAACACACAGACATCATTTTCGGCTTCAAACGCCTTGATGATCTTATATTTCAGCTTCATGTTTTTCATATCTTTAAAGTAAGCATCGGCACCATCGCGTGATCCTAATACTCCTTTAAAAGTCATATCGTCATGAGCCAGATTTCTGGCTTCATCAAACTGTTCTTCATTAATAAGCTTAATGAAATTGAGTACCAGCTCTTTTGGATTAGAAATCATATGTTCCATTAGTTTAGTTTGAAAAGGTATTAACAGGTATTACAAAATAAGGTTTACTATAAAACCAAATGCACAGTAAAAATATGAAATGCTGTAAAATGGATGCTAAATTTCTGATAAGCAATTAATTATAGTTTAATATATGGTTCGTTAAAAAATAGCTTAATAGTCGTACCTTTGCAAACTTTTAAGCAAGACTAAAAATTATATAAGGGAAAGGTTGGAGCTGTAACCGGCAAACAAAATCAGTTTCCTTATGCGTAAAACAAATTATGAAAAGGATAACTGAATACAGGAAATTATTGAATGTTTCCAAAGAAAGCAACCTGAAAGACCTGAAGACGGTATACAGAACGCAGATGAAAGAATGGCATCCCGATAAATTCCAGGAAAACGAGGAAGAGCTTGCATCGGCTGAAGAAAAAAGCAAAAAGCTTATCGAAGCTTATCATTTCCTGGTAAGTATAGCGCCAGAAACCATTGAGCAATCTTTACCGGAATACACAGAAACTATTGCTTCTGCAGCTATGGTCACTTTCTCTTACGAGAAACAAATATTACAACTGAATTTTCCAAACGGAAGCAGTTATGAATATTTTGGTGTGCCACGCACTTTATATATTAAACTTTGTAATTCAGATGTACCGGGCAGATTTTGCCGTCGTCATATCTGCCATGAGTTTGTATACCGCAAAGCAGCTAAGGCAGTCGAAGCATAAGGATAAACAAAATTTTAAAAATAGGGGCTGAAATTTTCAGCCCCTATTTTTTGCTAAAAATGAAGCGGTTATTTATTCGCAAATAAGCCATTACTTTTGACCCAAAATTGAAAAGCATTGTACACTAAAGAGCAAGCTTCACAGATCAAACAAGCTTTCTGGAAAGCTTTTGGACAATATATGGCGTTGCATCTATCTGCTGATGGTTTGAAGATCAACTGGATTAATTATAAGACGGGTATCAAACATTTATCTTTTAAAATGCTAGCCGATCAGCAGAAGGCCTGTATTATGATAGAAATGTCGCAACCGGACACGGGTATGCAGGAATTGATGTTTGAACAATTTGCAGCATTGAAGAAAATATTGAACGAACACCTACTAGAGGACTGGAATTGGGAGTTGCATACCATAGATGAATATGGCAAGCCCGTAAGCAGAATAAGTAAGTGTATCGAACAGGTTAATATTCTAAATCAAAACGACTGGCCACAATTAATTACTTTTTTCAAGCCCAGAATGATTGCGTTGGACACATTCTGGAATACAGCCCAATACGGTTTTGAAATATTTAAGAATTAGCCTGGTACAAAACAATTATAACGCCTCCTGGTATCTTACCCTTATCTTTTCTTCTTCCAGATCCAACAGCTGCTGATGCCTCCTGATAATATCCCCGTCCATTTCTGCTCTTTTATTCATCTCTATCAGCCATAGTCGTTGTTGTTCCAAAAGATGAAGGTATGCTTTGCTGAAATCTGCCTGCATTAATCCCACTTCAGGATCAGCGATAGATTGTTCGCGTTCAAGCTTGACTCGTAATTGCAATAAAGCATCGTTATTCTTCATGACGCTGTCATAATGTTTGTCCAGGAAGGCGACGCTTTGTGCTGCAAGTTCTTTTTTCATCAGCATATCCTGTTCCTCCAGGGGAGCATAATGATCAGGATCTTCCAGGTTAAGCCATTTAATAAGTAAGGGTAAGGTAAGACCTTGCACCACCAGCGTGAGTAAGATAACTGTAAAAGTGATAAACAGAATGAGATTGCGTTGCGGAAAAGGTACACCTTCGCTTGCGTACAAGGGAATAGATAAGGCAGCAGCAAGAGATACCACGCCACGCATGCCTGACCAACCGATAATGAGCGGACTTTTCCAGCCTGGTCTGCTATCGGCAGTGGTAATATATCTGCTGATGAATACTGTAAAAACAGAAGCGCCCAGGGTGCAGAGAATCCTGGAAATCATTAATACTACCGTGATCAATACACCATAACCAATTGCAGCACCCAGGCTTACATTGCCCAATTGGGAAACAATAACCGGAAGCTCCAGGCCAATAAGCATAAATACCAGGCCATTGAGTACAAAGCCAAGCGAAGACCATACGCTAATTCCATGCATACGGCTCCTATGCGTGAGGAACAGATGGCTTCTGGCAGAAAGATAGAGCCCGCCGCTCACCACTGCCAGCACGCCGGAAACATGAAATTTCTCTGCAACAATATACATGACATAAGGAGCTGTAATAGTAAGCACCACGTCTATATTTGTATTCGTAGGCAACCATTTATGTACAACGTAATAGAGCAAGCCTATTAAAATCCCTATGGCGATACCACCTATAATAACTAAAACAAAACTCCCGGCTGCCTGGTGAAATACAAACTGGCCGGTACCGACAGCAATAAGTGCAAAGCGGAAAACAATAAGACTCGAAGCATCATTCATCAGGCTTTCTCCCTCCAGAATGGCCCTGACACGCTTGGGGGCTTTCACATTCTTTAATATTGATGTAGCAGAAACAGCATCGGGCGGAGACACTATGCCACCCAGTAAAAAGCCCAATGCTATTGTAAAGCCAGGAATGATGGCATTGGATACAAGCGCTATCAATAAGGAGGTAATGAGCACAATAAGGAACGCGAAGCTTGTAATGACCCTGCGCCACCGCCAGAATTCCTTCCAGGAGGTGTACCATGCTGCCTCGTATAACAGCGGTGGTAAAAAGATGATAAAGATAAGTTCAGGATTAATATTGGCCTGCGGTAATCCTGGAATCAAACTTAATAGCAGACCGCCTAACACCAATACAATGGGGTAGGCGATCTTCATTTTTTGAGCCAGCATGACCAATAGTAAAATAACAATAACCAGGCCAATGCAGAACATAAACTTATCTGTCATGCTAAAAATTTTTCTGAAATTATAACATTCAGGAAGTATTTGCAAGAGCAACTTTTACTTGCATGAAATCATAATTTTATCAGGACGGCAAGGTAATGAACAAAGAACTACGTATTGCTTCCGTAAGGTTCCGGCTTCGATGGCCTTTGCCTGTGGTATCTTCTACCAGTAATACATCGCCGGGTACAAATCTTCTTATGTCGCCTAAAGATGTTTCGATCTCAATTTCACCGTCCATAAGTGCAATGTATTGCCGTGCAGGTGCATTATGAAAATCATAATCGTACCGTTCTATAACCTTGCGGAACAAAATAGTGCCTACAGGTTGCGGTGCCGATAAGAAACCGATAGGCCCTGCGTCTTCCAAAGGAATATTGATATCCTCAAAATGGCTGTCGCCATGTATATCAGCATAAATTCGGGTTACTTTATAAGCTTCCATGATCAAAAATTTTTAGCGTACCAATCTACAGATAATTTCAGGTCTTCCGGTGTAAGATTATGACCATAAGGTAAATTATGATGGTTTACCTTAAAGCCTGCATCTTCCATCCGCTTTACATAATTCAGTGTATCTTCAGGATTGATGGTAGGGTCCTGCAAGCCATTGCTCATGAATACGGGAGTATGTTCTGTATCATTAGCTTCAGGGAAATTTTTAAAAGGCTGCATAGGCCGGTATAATATAGCACCACTCAATAACCCCGGATGAAGTAACAGTAGACTACTGGCTATATTAGCTCCATTGGAATAACCAAGGGCAATGATCTTTTTTATATCAAAGCCTTCTTTTTTAGCTAACTGTTTGATGAATGCAGCTATTTCATGTGTACGAAATTCCAGATCCTTTTCATCAAAAATACCCATACCCAAACGTTTAAAAAACCTGGGCATACCATGCTCTGATACATTCCCTCTAAGGCTCAAAACATTGAGATCAGTACCAAAATGTTTGGCAACAGGTAAGAGGTCATGCTCATCGCCACCGGTACCATGCAGTAAGAGTAAAGTATACGCTCCGGGCTTTTCCGAAGGCTGATAAATATATTTAAGCGGTTGAAAATCCATAATCTTATTTTTTATTGAAACAATTAAAGCGTTACCAGGTGTTTTTCAATGGTGCTACGCTGTGGTTCATATTGAGCTGGCAGTTTCAGATGCGTACCTAATTCTTCCAAAGGTTCATCAACAGTGAATCCTGGATTATCCGTAGCGATCTCGAACAATACACCGCCTGGTTCGCGGAAATACAGCGAGTGGAAATAATTACGATCTATCTGGGGTGTGATAGTCAATCCCAACTCGGTTATTTTCTTATGGAATTCCATTTGAACTTCGTCATTCTTAACCCTGAAAGCAATATGATGTATGGTGCCGCCAGCACCTATTCCATGTGGTTCAGTTGGTAACTCAACCAGGTCAATAACGTTAGCTGTTCCAATAGCATCGGTAGCATAACGATAACGGTTAGATTCCTGTGCAATGAGCTTGTAGCCAAATACATCGGTAAGGATCAGCGCTGTTGCTTTGATGCTATTAAGGGTCAATGTTGTATTGAAGAAGCCTTTAGTAGCAATGTTTGCTTTGATCTCTTCTGTTTCAAAAGGCTTACGATCGTCTGTTGATGGTGTTTCAATCAACTCTAGCTTAAGGCCATCCGGATCCAGGAAGGTCAGGTATTTTTGTCCGAATTTTACGGCCGGTTTATTATAGATCACATTGTTTTTCTCAAAACGATCCATCCAGAAATCAAGACTTCCCTCAGGAACTGAATAACCAATTTCTGTGGCCATTCCAGCGCCACGGTTGCCTTTCCTTACTTTATCTCCCCAGGGGAAAAAGGTCAGGATCGTTCCGGGTGTTCCCTGTTCGTCGCCAAAATAAAAGTGATATGTATGCGGATCATCAAAATTAACGGTCCTTTTCACGAATCTTAAACCAAGTATTTTGGTATAAAAATCAAAATTGCGCTTAGCATCTCCGGCTATAGCTGTAATGTGGTGGATACCTAAAATTGTATTGTCCATGATCAAATTGTTTTATGATGTAAAATTCGGACAACTTCAACTGCTAAACATTGAACCAGGACAAGAAATAAGAAGAAATACGTTTTCTTTAGAATTCGATAAATTACTTTTTAGCAAGACGTGTTCGAACCTTACTTAGAAATTCGGGAGAGAACCCCAGGTAAGAAGCAATATAATGTTGTGCTATGCGCTGTGGTATAGTGGGGTAGCGTTCCAGAAAATCCAGGTATTTCTCTGTAGCAGTAGTTGCAATGGTTTTAAATAATCTTTCCTGAAGACTGGATAAGTTGCGCTGTACCATGAGGCGGAATATCCTTTCAAATTTAGGTATTTCGCTAAGCAGTTTTTCCTTGGCTTCCCACGATAACATCAGTACTTCACAATGCTCCAGCGTTTCTATAAACATGTGGCTATGTTTACGTTCATGGAAACTGGCAATATCACTTACCCACCAACCTTCAATGGCAAACTGTAGCGTGACTTCATCCCCCTTTTCGTCCAGGTAATAATTGCGGATACAACCTTTATTGATATAATATTCAAAATTGCAGATCTCTCCTTCCTGTAACAAAAATGTTTTTCGGGGTATCTCTTTATATTGTAAGAGTGAATTGAAAAACCGGATTTCCTCTTCGGAAAAAGGGCAATGTTTCTGAATATACGTATTGATAGAGGTAAACATGAATCAAAGATAAAAAACTACGCTCAATGACTGGTGTTTTGAAAGTAACCGGTAGTGCAAAATCGGGTACCTATTGGAACCTGCCATGTACTACGCGTACAGCATCAGGTATTATGCGTGCAAGCATCAGGTACTGTACGGACAGTATCATTTACACTGCGGACATCATCAGGTACCATATGTACGCCGTCATGTATGTTGCGGATGGTGTCCTGTACGACCTGTACCCTCATCATGTACGCCATGGACGGGATCATGTAGCGCTTGTACTTCTTCTTGTACTATTCGGCCCGGATCTTGTGCGACTTGTACCATCATCATGTGCGATGCGGACGGTATCGTGTACGATAGGTTATCTTATCTGGTGTCGTGTGTAACCTGCCATGTATTACGGGGAACCTGTCATGTATGCCTTGGAATAGGTAATTTATGCCCCGTAACGGGTCGTGTGCGACAGGGGACAGGCCTTGTAGGGTGTGGAACGGGTCTTGTATGATGCGGACATGCTCTTGTGTAATAGGGAACCTGTCATGTAGGGCGTGGAACTGACCAGGTGTCAGGTGGGGTTATGTGTGATCGGTTGTAATATGTTTGGGGTGACCATGTACAAGGATAAGTGGGCACTTTTTAGTTGATTTAGTGCTAATAACCGCTAATAAATATGCAAGGCCCTGCGTGAGCGATAGTAGTGGATACCCCACAGCCGCTGTTTCGGGTTATTTGAACTGTTGGTTAAAAAGCGGTTGATCGTGTGCAATATCCTTCATCTATAGCGGCGAGGAGTAGTAACGGATAGCGCGGCCGGAGGCACGCCCTGAATTTAGTGAAACTTTGCAGAGACAATAGCTTTGACCATTATATAAGTTATTAAAACGCTCATTACGATGTGGTGAAACAATATTTAAGCAGCTAAACCTATCATTTTAAGATTTTTAAATCATTTCACTTACTTTTGAGCCTCTAAAAAACGTAAAACACATGCAAGTCTGGAAAGATTATCTTGAAACAAACAAAGACCGTTTCCTGGATGAATTATTAGAACTGTTACGTATTCCATCGGTAAGTGCTGACAGTAAATATAAAGAAGATGTAGCCCGTTGTGCCGAAGCCGTAAAACAACATATGCTGGCTGCCGGCTGCGATACCGCAGAAGTTTGTCCTACCAAAGGGCATCCTATTGTTTATGGTGAAAAAATCGTTGACCCATCGCTGCCTACAGTATTGGTTTATGGTCACTACGATGTACAACCGGCCGATCCGTTGGATCTTTGGACCAGCGGCCCTTTCGAACCTGTAATTAAAGAAGGTAAGATCTATGCCCGTGGTGCCTGCGATGATAAAGGACAAATGTTCATGCACATCAAAGCATTTGAAGTGATGAACAAAACCAATACCCTGGCTTGCAATGTGAAGATGATGATAGAAGGTGAGGAAGAAGTAGGATCGGACAACCTGGGTCTGTTTCTGGAGCAGAATGTAGCGAAACTGAAAGCAGATATCGTACTGATTTCCGATACTTCTATGATCAGTATGGAAAACCCTTCTATTGAAAGCGGCCTTCGTGGACTGGCTTATATGGAAGTAGAAGTTACCGGCCCTAATCGTGACCTGCATAGCGGTGTATACGGTGGTGCAGTAGCCAATCCGATCAATCAATTGTGCAAAATGATCGCATCATTGCACGATGAAAATAATCACATTACTATTCCTGGCTTCTACGACAAAGTATTGGAGATGAAAGCTGAAGAGCGTGCTGCGCTGAACAAAGCACCATTTGACCTGGAAGAATACAAAAAAGAACTGAACGTAAAAGAAGTTTGGGGTGAAAACGGATATACTACTCTGGAGCGTACCGGTACCCGTCCTACTTTGGATGTAAACGGTATCTGGGGCGGCTATACTGGCGAAGGAGCTAAAACTGTATTGCCTGGCAAAGCTTTTGCAAAGATCTCTATGCGCCTGGTACCTAACCAGGTGAGCAAAGAAATATCTGATATGTTCACCGCTCATTTTACTAAAATAGCTCCGGCTGGTGTTACGGTAAAGGTTACCCCGCATCATGGTGGCGAACCTGTAGTTACCCCTACAGATTCTCCGGCTTACCAGGCTGCTGCAAAAGCAATCAAAGCTACTTTTGGCAAAGATCCTATACCTACCCGTGGTGGCGGAAGTATTCCTATTGTGGCCTTGTTTGAAAGTGTGTTGGGTTTGAAAACAGTATTATTAGGCTTCGGTCTGGATAATGATAACATCCATTCTCCAAATGAGAAATACGATGTGTTCAATTATTACAAAGGCATTGAAACTATTCCTTTCTTCCACAAGTATTTTGCGGAAAGTAAAGCGTAATATCTTATCATAAAAAATAGCGGCTGAATATTTTCAGCCGCTATTTTTATTTTTAAGGAAACTTAATCTCTTGTCTGGGTATGAAAAATCCCTTTATACAATTTAAATTTCTAATGCAGATTTGAATATGATTTTTAGTTTGAATACCTGCCCCTTCAAACGCAGGGCCTCCTTCTGTAAAAACACCCCTGGCAGTATCAAAATGTTTTAGCTTGCTATAGCCATTTGTAGATAAATCCAGATCTATTTGTTCAGAAATTTTCTGATGCATGTATTCGATAACAGCGCAATCTAGCTCTCTTAAAATTAAATCTTGATGTTCATCTTTAATTAAATCTTTGTTTTGAGGTAATTCCTTTCCGACTACCCGAAAGGCACTTTTCATCAAAGCGTAATAAGTTGATAGTATATCTATAAAGGCAGAATCTGTAAAATCTAAGCAATGATCCAATTGATAAACCACGCCAACAACTGAGGGCTTCTTCAGGGTTCCTCTTTGCTTTTTATCTTCAGCCCAGGTTAAAGCCCTTTTATAATTATTTTCCCAAACATAGAAGCCATGTCCTAACCAGTCAAAATTTTCCTGGCTTTTCTTAACGAAATCAGGATTAATAACTAATTCATTTCTGACAGCTTCATCGCAACCATGAAATCCCAACATTAAATTAGGTCTGTTATCGTACATTATTTAGATACGGCAACCACCTTTTTTAAGTTTTGATAATGACTGGTGAAGTTTTCGTTTGAGGTAAGAATTTTTGCTGATTTTAAAGTAGCCACAACTTTAGTTCTGTCCTTTTTCTGCGACTTTATCTTTTTTGCTAAAGATGTTAATAGTTCTATCTGATTATTTTCCATACTATCTATATTATTCTTGCAAATTTAAAAATTCTTTTAATGCTTACCTATTTAGTTTTTACTTAATCACCACTTCCTTCACCACCTTCTCCTTAAAATATTCGTTGACATTATTAATAATCTGCTCTTTGCCAAACTGCAGCTCCTGCTTTAATGGAGCCACATCGGTAGATATAATTAGAACGCCATCTTTCAACTTTACATCACGGGTGTACTTAGCAATGGTAGCCCCCATTATCTTTTCCCATTCACGCTGCATGCGTATCTCGTGAATCTTGGTTTGCCACTTGGCACTTTTTAAAAAACCACTAAGCGCATCGCCAATACTTATTGAAGCCATATAGGTTGGAAATTGGAAATTAAAATAAGCGTATAAAAATTATAAAATGCAACTATCACTGACCACTTATCACTAAAGACTAAACGTTACACTTCTGACAAAAGCCTTTTACCTGTACATCTATAGCCTTTTTACTAAAACCTTTTGGAACCTTAACTTCATCCAGCGGAAATATTTCGTCCAGACAAAAAACCTGTTCGCATTTCAGGCAGATAAAGTGTGCATGGCAATGTTCTTTTGCCGATGTTTCCGGCAGGGAATAAGCATATTTGGCCGTACCATTCAGGTCGATGATCTTATGTAAAATACCGTTCTCTTCGAATGAATGTAAGGTACGAAATAAGGTAACCCGGTCAAACTCCACGTCCAGTGCTTTGGAAAGATCGAGGTGCGACAATCCCTTATCCGATTTCATCAATAAGGACAGTACCGCTTTACGAAGTTTGGTATTCTTGAGGTTATGTTTCTGCAGTATATCTTCCACGCCGTTCATGACACAAAGATAATGATTTTAAATGCAACAATGTTGCGTTGTTTGTGAAAATTGCTTTAGCTTTGCCCTCCATTTAGTAAAACATGTTCCTGATATACAATCTCTTTCTTTTTCTGATAACAGTTGCCGGCGGTAGTTTCCCGCTATGGAACCGCAGCTGGAATGAGCAAAAGATGAAATACCTGCTTGCTTTTTCCGGTTCCTTTTTGCTGGGCATTACACTACTGCACCTCGTACCCGAAACTATGGAAAAAGCGGGGCATAAAGCGGGTATGTTTATTCTTTGCGGGTTTTTCCTGCAACAAATGATACAGCGTTTTACCCATGGGGTAGAGCATGGGCATGCACATATTGATGATCACCATCATCACGTTCCAATACTGCCGGTGTTTGCAGGACTTGCTATTCACGCCTTCAGCGAAGGTTTACCGTTGGGTATTCATTATTCAGATCAGGCCACTTTACCTTCCTTGTATGCCGCAATAGCTTTGCATAAATTGCCGGAAGCTATGCTCATTACCTCATTGATCTCTGCTGGTAACAAAGCCAACAAAAATAAAGCTTGGTTACTACTAATTATTTTTTCTGCCATTACACCGGTTGCGGGTATACTTACTGCAGCCCTGGGAGCGCGATATAGCATAGTGCACAATTTTGTAGACTTATGTATTCCTATTATTGCCGGTGCCTTTATTCACATTGCTACTACTATTTTCTTTGAAAGTGGTACCAAGTCGCACGATATGAATTGGAAGAAATGGTCGTCTGTACTATTGGGTATTGGTTTTGCCCTGATCACCTTACTCGGAAACAGCCATTAATGGTTCCTGGCGAATACCTTATTTTTACACCTCAAATAAAATAAGAGCATGTATAAACTGATCACACTTTGTTGCAGCTTGCTTGTTGGGTTTACATCTCTTTTTGCGCAAGCGAAAACAAAGCCTGCAGTAACAAATAATAAATCATTGCTGTGGAAAATTACCGGAAAGGGTTTGGCAAAACCGTCTTACCTGTTTGGTACTATTCACATCATTTGCCAGGCGGATTATGTGTGGACACCAGCTATGCAAAAGGCATTGAAAGAGAGCAAAAAAGTTGCTTTCGAAATGGATATGGATGACCCTACGTTGCAATCCCAGATGACCTCCGGCATGATGTTGACCGATGGGAAAAAACTAAAAGATTTTTACACAGAAGAAGAATATAAAAGACTTACTGACTTTGCTACAAAAAATGAGGTGCCTTTGCAAATGATGCAACAATTCAGCCCTTTTGCACTGGTAAGTTTTTTATACCTGAAGGCTGTAACCTGCCCCATACCTGCTTCTTACGAAGGTAATATTACCGGATTGGCACAGGAGCAGCAAAAAGAAATAGTAGGACTGGAAACGGTGCAGGAACAAATGAAGGTGATCGAAACGATGAATATTGATAGCATCGCACATTCGGTATTGAAAATAGCCGAAGATATAGATTCCTTTAAAAACACGTATAGCGAAATGCTTCGCGTGTATAAAAAGCAGGATCTTCCGGCGTTGTACCAATTATTCCTGGAGTCACCAGATTATAAAGATGACCTTCAATCTTTATTATTTGACCGTAACAAAAAATGGGTGCCAGCCATAGCAGCATTAGCAAAAAAACAATCAACATTTGTTGCTGTAGGTGCCGGCCATTTATGGGGAGATGAAGGCGTTATTTCTTTACTGCGAAAAGAAGGATATATGGTAGTTCCGGTACTGAAATAAAAACAAAGTAATACTGATGGTTTTATTGAAGACTCAATATTCAACATTCAATGTTCAATAATTACCACCTGCCAACTTAAAACTTACAACTGACCACTTTTAAAAAAATGTACCGCAACTTAGAAGAATGCCTCATTGATCTTGAAAAAAACGGACATCTGGTACGGATAAAAGAAGAAGTCGATCCTTACCTGGAAATGGCTGCGCTACACATGAGGGTTCATGCGAAGAAAGGTCCGGCGTTGCTTTTTGAAAAAGTAAAGGGTTCCAGATTTAGAGCAGCTTCCAACATATTCGGAACGGCAGAGCGAAGCCGTTTTATTTTTCGGGATACCTGGAAATCAGTAGAGCAAATTATTGCATTACGCAATGATCCGATGGCTGCTTTAAAAAAGCCATTTCAAAATATAGGTACGGCATTAGCTGCTTTCAAAGCTTTGCCTTCTAAAAGATCATTTCCTTCCTCTGATTTTGAAGAGATAAAAATATCCGACCTTCCCTTAGTGCATCACTGGCCTATGGATGGGGGCGCTTTTGTAACCTTACCCCAGGTCTATACTGAAGATGCAGATAAACCCGGTATCATGAATGCCAACCTGGGCATGTATCGCATACAACTTACAGGCAATGATTATGAATTGAATAAAGAAATAGGATTGCATTACCAGATACATCGAGGTATTGGTGTGCATCAGTCGAAGGCCAATGCAAAGGGCATTCCGCTTAAAGTGAGTT
Organism: Taibaiella sp.; assembly: GCA_041660405.1. Taxonomy (GTDB): domain Bacteria; phylum Bacteroidota; class Bacteroidia; order Chitinophagales; family Chitinophagaceae; genus Taibaiella. The sequence continues at coordinate 14,521 of JBAZWL010000010.1, forward strand.
GTTTTGTAGGCGGACATCCTGCTCACACGCTTGCAGCAGTAATGCCTTTGCCCGAAGGTCTTAGTGAATTGACCTTTGCCGGAATGCTTGCAGGGCGTAGATTTCGATATAGTTATGAAGATGGTTTTGCAATCAGCAACGATGCTGATTTTATTATTACCGGAGAAGTAGATCCACATTCCAATAAGCCGGAAGGCCCGTTTGGCGATCATTTAGGCTACTATAGTCTCAAGCATCCTTTTCCATTAATGAAGGTGCATAAAGTGTATGCCCGTAAAAATGCAATCTGGAATTTTACCGTAGTAGGCCGTCCACCACAGGAGGATACTGCATTTGGTGCATTAATACATGAACTTACCGATGATGCTATAAGACAGGAAATACCGGGTGTAAAAGAAGTGCATGCTGTAGATGCTGCTGGTGTTCATCCGTTATTATTTGCTATTGGCAGCGAGCGTTACACACCATATCTGAACAACAAGCAACCTGCAGAAATTCTTACTTTATCAAACAGAATATTGGGCACGGGGCAATTGAGCCTCGCGAAATTTTTATTCATTACAGCAGAAGACAAACAACCTTTAAATTCCCATAATGAAGCTGCCTTTCTACAATACATTTTGGAACGGATAGACCTCAAAAGGGATATTCATTTTCATACCAATACGACTATTGATACGCTGGACTATTCCGGTACAGGATTGAATTCCGGTAGTAAGGTTGTATTTGCAGCCTATGGAGATCAGCTACGGGAGCTGGCTACATCAGTGCCGGATGCTTTTCAAAATATTCCAGGTTTTGAAAATGCCAGAATGGTAATGCCGGGCGTGGTCGCAGTCAAAGTTTCTTCATTCCATAATTATGAAAAAGCTGCGATAGAAATGTCAACGCTGAATGATGTTTTATTGCAAAAGCAAGATATAACCAGACTGAACAATATTCCATTGATTATTATCTGTGATGATAGCGATTTTATGGCCGCCCATCTGAATAATTTTCTTTGGGCTACATTTACCAGATGCAATCCTTCGCATGATATTTATGGTGTTGATAGTTTTACAGAACACAAACATTGGGGCTGTCGTGGACCATTAATCATAGATGCAAGAATAAAACCACACCATGCGCCACCATTGATTCCTGATGATGTAGTTGAAGCTAGAGTAGATCAGCTTATGGAACGTTTAAAATTATAATTACTCAAGTTATTTTATGAAATACTGTCTTATATTTTTGTTGCTGTTCATAAATTCCTTTGCCTTTAGTCAGGAAAAAGAAAAATTCAATTTTGAGTCCGGTGACCTTATCTTTCAAAACCTGGATTGCGGGGATATGTGCGATGCCATTGAACAGGTAACAGAAGGTTATGCCGGAAATAAATTTTCGCATGTAGGATTGGTAAACAGGATGGGTAAAACCGTAACCGTGATAGAGGCTGTAGGCATTGGTGTACGTATGATTCCACTCGATTCTTTTTTGAAACGGACGAGCAATAAAATGTATGTAGGCAGGGTCAAAAAACAATATACCCGTTTCATTAAAAAGGCTGTAACTTTTTCTGTAAAACAAATTGGCAAGTCTTATGACGATGCTTTTATTTATGATAACGGGAAATATTATTGCTCCGAACTGATTTATGATGCTTTTCAATATGCCAATCATAATAAACCTTTCTTCCAGCTCGAACCTATGACTTTTAAAAAACCAGGATCTGCAGAATATTTTCCGGTATGGGTCGATTATTACAAAAAATTAGGCGTTGCCATTCCGGAAGGTAAGCCAGGATGTAATCCAGGTGGCCTTTCCAGATCGGATAAAATAGAAATCGTCGGAGAAATATAATTCTTCGTTCTCTGCATCTTCTCCCTGATTATCGCTTTTGCCCCTTGCCTTTTGAAACACTATCTTTGCGCAATGGCAAAAATCTTTTTGAGAAAAAAAATAAGCAGTCGTATTGCTGACGGGCATCCATGGATATTTGGCAACGAGATTGGTGATGAGGATGGCAACTATGAACCCGGTGATATCGTTGATGTTTTTTCCTCCAACGGTTCCTTTGTCGGACGTGGTTATATTAATCCTGCATCGCAAATCAAAGTAAGGTTACTTACCCGCAACCAGCAGGAACAGATCAATGATGAATTTTTCCTGAACAGGATCACAAAAGCCTGGAACTACCGTAAAAAATTAGGTTATATAGAAAACTGCCGCCTGATCTTTGGTGAAGCAGACGAATTACCTGCACTTATCATTGATAAATTCAACGATTATCTTGTTATCCAAACTTTGTCGTTAGGCATTGAAAGATGGAAAGATGCTATTGTGAAAGCATTGCAGACCGTATTTAAACCGAAAGGCATCTACGAACGTAATGATGTACCTGTGCGTGAGCTGGAGGGTATGAAGCAACAAAAAGGTTTTCTTACCGAACCATTCAATACCGAAATTATCATCAAAGAAAATGGCTTAAATTTCCATGTAGATATTGAAAACGGACAGAAGACTGGATATTTCCTTGACCAACAGGATAACCGCAGAGCGATAAGCCAGGTAGTTGAAGGTGCAGATGTATTAGAGGCTTTTTGTTATACCGGAACCTTCTCTATGCATGCAGCCAAATATGGTGCTAAAAGTGTGTTGGGGCTCGACATTTCTGAATTTGCCATACAAACCGCTCGTCGCAATGCGGAGTTGAATGGCTATGAGGACATCTGCAAGTTTCAACATGTAAATGCCTTTGATGTATTGAAACAATGGGTAAAAGAAGGTAAGCGATATGATACTGTAATACTTGACCCACCTGCATTTACCAAGAGCAGGGAAAATATACAGAAAGCAGTAACGGGCTATAAAGAAATAAACCTTCGCGGTATGAAATTGTTGAAGCCTGGTGGATTTTTGGTAACGGCCTCTTGTACCAACCTGGTGCCACCAGAGCTTTTCCTGAAAACCATTGAAATGGCTGCAAAAGATGCCCGCAAAACCATAAGGCAGGTAAGCTGGCAAACACAGGCTGCCGATCATCCTATTTTATGGAATGTGCCTAATACCCAATATCTTAAATTCCTGATTGTGGAAGTGAGCTAAAAGATGATTACGTCTGAAAGCTAGTAAGTCAATAATACAAAACCGGTTTGTTTCTACAAACCGGTTTTACATTTTATGATTACCCTAATAAATTTTCCATGTTTTTTTCGGATATTGGGTCGAAATAAAACTACACATGCCCATACCGAACAGTCAACCCGCTACCGAAGAACAAGGACATTTTAAACGCTCACTAAGCCTGATAGACGGTGTGCTGTTGGTAGTGGGTTCTATGATCGGCTCCGGTATATTTATTGTAAGTGCCGATATTACCCGCAATGTAGGTAGCGCAGGATGGCTGATAGCTGTATGGGTAATTACCGGACTGATGACTATGACAGCAGCCATTAGTTATGGAGAATTGAGTGGTATGTATCCCAAAGCAGGCGGTCAATATGTTTATTTAAAAGAATCATATAACAAACTGATTGCCTTTTTATATGGCTGGAGTTTTTTTGCAGTTATACAAACAGGCACCATAGCAGCAGTAGGCGTGGCATTTTCTAAGTTCGCCGCCTACCTGATACCGGAGTTGAGTGAAGACAATAAATTGCTTCAGATACCGACCGGACTTGATGCCTGCAACAATCCTACTTATTTTTCTGTAAGCTCTGCACAGATCATGTCCATTGCCATTATCGCATTGCTTACCTATTCCAATACCCGTGGTGTGAAGGGTGGAAAATGGATTCAGAACATTTTTACATCCACTAAATTACTCTCTCTCTTTGGACTGATCATTGCAGGTTTTGTAATGTTCAAGCCGGAAGTATGGCATGCGAACTGGACCAATGCATGGATGGCTACAAAGGCAACCTTAATAGATAGTTGTAATCCTGCCGCCGGATTTAGTGTAACTCCAATAGCCGGAACGGCCTTGCTGGGTGGCATTGCAGCCGCTATGGTAGGTTCAGTTTTCAGTAGTGATGCCTGGAACAATGTAACTTTTATCGCAGGTGAAATGAAGAATCCGCAAAGGAATATTGGCCTTAGCCTGTTTTTGGGTACACTTATTGTTACTATCATTTATGTATCTGCCAACCTGGTTTACCTCGCTGTATTACCTATGGATGAAATTGCGCATGCAGCGAAGGATAGGGTAGCAGTAACTGCTTCTACCGTTATATTTGGTGGCATTGGCACAGCATTGATTGCGGTAATGATTATGATCTCAACCTTTGGTTGTAACAATGGCCTTATACTGGCCGGCTCCAGGGTTTATTATACTATGGCACAAGATGGTTTGTTCTTTAAAAGTGCAGGAAAATTAAACAAACATGGTGTACCACAATGGGCATTATGGGCACAATGTGTAGTTGCTGCCATTCTTTGTCTTAGCGGTAAATACGGTGATCTGTTGGATATGATCTCTTTTGTTGTGGTAATATTTTACGTACTTACTATTGGTGGTATTTTTATTCTTCGTAAAAAATTACCCAATGCCGAACGTCCTTACAAAGCATTTGGGTATCCGTTATTGCCGGCTTCATATATTGTTCTGGGTATCAGTTTCTGTCTTTTGCTAATCTGGTTCAAGCCACAATTCACCTGGCCCGGGCTCATTATTGTGCTTATCGGTATTCCTATTTATTATCTTTTGAAAAAAAGAACAACCGATATTGCTGAACAAAAATAAAGATATCTGAAAAAACCGTTTCAATCGTTCCTATATGCATATTGCCACAAGAATAAGATTGAGCAGGATCATTAAAAATACCTGGCAGATAGACCTGATCATGATCGCGTCCAGTACTGTTGCGTATTTGTTTCACGATAATCTTATCCAATATCACCTGGAAATACCGGCTATTATTCCTACCGTTTTAGGAACGGCTATTGCTTTTTTTATAGGGTTCAATAATAACCAGGCTTACGACAGGTGGTGGGAAGGCCGTAAGATATGGGGTATGCTGGTAAACGATTCCCGCTCCTGGGCAAGAGGTATTATAAGCTATGTACAATTGAATGATATAGAAGAACACCAAAAGCTTGCGATACAAAGCAGAATGATCACCAGGCACATAGGATTCTTATACGCACTCAAAGGTGCTTTACGAGGCACTGACGATTTTGTGTACAAAAACTATCTCAATGAGAAAGAAGTAGATGAGGTATCGCAACACAGCAATGTGCATAATGCTATATTGATGATACAGGCTAAAGAGCTGAATCAACTTTATGACAAAGGATACATTGATGGGTTCCGTTTTATGCAACTGGATGCCTTACTGACTAAATTTACAGATGAAATGGGCATGGCAGAGCGCATTAAAAACACTGTTTTCCCAACAACTTATAACTACTATACTAAAGTTTTCATCTGGTTGTTTATTGTATCGGTTGCACTGGTGCTTAGCGGCCCAATGGGTATTTGGTCTGTTTTTATGAGCTGGCTTATTGGTTTTGTTTTTGTTTCCACGCAGATCAATGGTATGACTTTATTAAACCCTTTCAATAGCAATTCAGCGTCTGTGCCGCTCAACCAGATTACAAGGAATATTGAGATCAATTTGCTACAAATGCTTAAAGAAGTAAACATACCGGAACCCGTGAAACCGATAAATGATGAATATATTTTGTAAGTTTTAGCCTATTGAAAATGCCCTGAAGCAATATTGTTTCAGGGCATTTTTACAAGATTTTCTTTTTGCGCTATTTCGTCAAAATAAGCGTGAAGCCTATAATAAAGTCATCATTAATGGCTTTGTCGCTTACAGTAGATTTAAGTGATTGTGAAGCAAATTTTACACCATATTTTGTCCTGTCCACTTTAATATCTTTTGCAGTTATCTCCATACTGCCATTCATCACACTCATCTTTACAGGAAATGTAATATCTCTGGTAATACCCTTAATGGTAAGTGCTCCTGTAGCTGTTGCGTTATCACCATTTCCTTTTACCACCTTCTTAATTTTAAATGTGCTGACAGGAAACTTACTTACTTCAAAAAAATCAGCTGATTTAAGATGGTTCTCTAATTTGCCTTTATTTTCTCCTTCCTGACTTGATGTTTTAATAGTATTCATATCAATTGTAAATGAACCAGAGGTAATTGTGCTACCGTTATAATTTACAGAACCATTCTTAATATTAATGGTACCATTTTCGCTACCAATCACCTTTTTGCCAACCCAGGTCATTTCCGATTTCGACTGATCTATTTTATAAAGACCTGCATTTTTGTCTCCTTTCTTGAAGGCCACAAACATAATGGCGATAAGAAATAAAGAAGATACTACAATCGATTTTTTCATAAAAGTGTTTTTGTGTGAAGTGAATTCAGCCTTGCTTTAATATTAAACATGTTACACAAACATTTGTTCATAAAAATGTTATCAATTGTTGTTCGGATAAGTCTTTATTTTTACGTCATGGAACATTTATACCTGCACATGGCCATTATTGGCTGCACACCCCAAGGAAGGTTTACCGAGCAACATGATGTATTCTTTGGTATTGGTGCCAATATGAGAGATCTTATTCCGCAAATGGTCGACTTTTGGCCTGAAGCTGAAGGGAAAATACATATTGATGCCTGGAGAAGAGTAACCAACGTGAATGGGCATGCAATAACCATTATACCTGCAAATGGCATAACGGAAGCCAGTCCCGAAGGCGCGATGAAATTATTTTTTCTGAATCTGGGTGGTTATAAACCCGGAGAGTTTGAAGAATACCATTACAAAATGTTAGCTGCAGCTCCTGATGCAGCCCTAGCTATTCAGGAATCAAAACAAACAGCCTTCTACAAACACTATGGCTTTGAAGGGGCAACTTCACATATTGACGATAAATATGGTATTGATGTAGATGACATATACGTAGTAAAAGGTATACTGGACCTGGTTTACAAGCAACATTATGCTTTATCTGTTTCAGGAGAAAAAGAAATTGGTCTTCCCGAAGATGAGTTGCACATCGGATATTTTAAGCTGGATAAACTATAAGAGCTTTTACTACATATCCGAAGTTATCTTCTTGTAACTGGTTACAATACCACGGATAAGAGATGAGCTGAAGCCACGGTGTTCCATTTCATTAAGGCCTGCAATAGTACAACCTTTAGGTGTAGTTACTTTATCAATTTCCTGTTCAGGATGTGTATTGCGGAGAAGTAACAATTCTGCAGCGCCTTTTACAGTCTGAGCAGCGATTAAGGAAGCTGTCCTCGCGTCAAAACCAATTTCTATACCACCTTGAATATTGGCACGGATATAACGCATTGCATAAGCAGTACCACAGGCACCTAATACCGTAGCAGCATCCATAAGCTGCTCTTCAATAAATACGGTTTTACCCAGGTTGTTGAATAATGAATCGATAAAAGCTATGTCCGGCTCTGATGCATTATTACTGCAGATGCAGGTAATACTTTCCCTAATGGCAATGGCAGTATTGGGCATAGCTCGGAACAGGGAGAATTCATTACCCAATATTTCTTTTATATCTTTTATCCACACTCCTGTAATCACACTGATCAATATGTGTTTCGCAGGATTCAGCTGTGGTTTAAGCACGGTAAGAATTTCCTTGATTTGGAAGGGTTTCACAGCAAATATTACCCATTTAGCCTGGCTAATAGCATAAGCGTTGTCATCGGTTACTGTGATACCTTGCTCCGACAAGTAGGATAGGGTACTGGTATTCCTTTTGGTAATGATAATATCCCGTGGTTTTGAAAAGCCGTTACTGATAAGCCCTTCGGCTATTGCTGTACCTAAATTACCACCGCCGATAATTGTTATTTTCTCTTGCATACTTTTTTAATACTAAAACATTCTGATATTATAATTCCAGTCCGGGCATAACCATACTCATAATTTCCCAATCCATGTCGGCCTGCATCATATAGATTTTGAAGGGCTCATCGATATGCTGAACCTCTTTGCTTTCTAATGTAGCTTCATATCGGATCATGCCTTCGGCAAAGCCCAGGCCTTTAACTTCTGTTCCGTCATTCACTTCATCAAAAGAAATATTAACGATTTTATATTGCCCGTTATCAAAGGAAAGATAAGCATCAAAAATATTACGGATGATGCCAAAGAATTGTGATTTACCATAAATACCATGCTCTTTGGACATAAATTCTTTACCGAAAATAAAGCTCTCTTCATCGATAGATTTTGAAAGCCACATTTCCAGGAAATCTTCTGCTATACCTTCAATAGTCAACTTATGATTAGGATGAAACTCCTCGTAGATATAGTGGTTGACCATATCCGGAATGTCAAATCTTTGCGTCTCGTGGAGGAAGAGCTCTTCCGTGATGAACTTATATTTAAGCCTTGCCGGGTATTCCATTCCATAATCAACTTCAATCCTGTTTTCGGACATCAATTCGATAAGTCTTTCCAGCTCTGCTTCCAATTCTTCTTCATCCAATTCTGATTCATTGCGAAAATCAGCAGGCTCGCCCAGTATTTTAAAAATACTTACCTCTTCTACACTGTCCAATTGCCTTTCAAAAGCGAGGATATTGTTTAAAAATGCATGTTCTACTTCCGGCGGCACGTCTTCCAGGTGATGCAGGTCGGCCCCTGTTTCTGCTTGCAACTTTAACCTTAATAAATCATTTTCAATTCTTAATTGCTCTTCAGGGTCGTCACTAAATTTTTCCTCGTCCTCGTTGGGTTGCGCATTATCGTTGTCTTCGTTCATAAACAGCGTATTAAAATCAAAATAAAATCAGTTTCAGCACTCTATCTAATGCTACATTAAAGCTAATTCATTTGCCTCGTAAGCTAAAATTTATTTCATAAAAATAATAATGAAAAAGCGCAGGGAAATAATCCTGCGCTTTGACTTAATATTTCCCATTGTTCCCTTCTAATTACGCTGTAATTTCCATTTCGAAACCTTCCCGTTTTGAGCCGGAGCCTGTATTTCTTTTTTGCCTTTATCCCATAATACGCTGGCTAACGCGGCCGCTACTTCAGCCTCATCCTCACTTTCATGTAACAGGTATTCTGGTTTGAAATATTTATTGATAAAATTAGTGTCAAATTTACCTTCAACGAAGGCCGGTTGTCTCACTGCCCATTTGCCAAAAGCAAGAGTAGTCTGTATGCCTTGTATTTTATATTCATCTACAGCGCGGCACAGGCGGTCAATAGCCTCATTTCTGTCTTTGCCCCAAACGACCAGTTTAGCAATCATAGGATCATAAAAAATCGGGATGTCCATACCTTGCTCATAGCCATCATCCACACGGATGCCCGGCCCTTGCGGACGAACATAGATATTCAATCTTCCGGTATCGGGCATAAAATTATCCATAGGATCTTCGGCACATACACGAAGCTCTATCGAGTGACCATTGATCTTAAGATCATCCTGGCCAAAAGATAATTTTTCACCTTTTGCCACACGGATCTGCTCTTTTACCAGGTCTATACCACTTATCATTTCTGTAACGCAATGCTCTACCTGCAGGCGGGTATTCATTTCCAGAAAATAGAAATTCAAATTATCATCTACCAGGAACTCAACGGTACCTGCTCCGTGATACTTACATGCCCTCGCTACATTCACTGCACATTCGCCCATAGCCTTGCGTATATCGGGAGTAATGCACGAAGAAGGAGCTTCTTCAATCAGCTTCTGGTGGCGGCGTTGAATAGAACATTCCCTTTCAAAAATGTAAACATAATTGCCATGCTGATCGCCTAATAATTGTATTTCGATATGCTTGGGAGAGGCTACATATTTTTCAATAAAAACGTCATCGTTACTAAAGGCACTCAAGGCTTCGCTTTTGGCCATACGCATCTGCTCTTCCAGTTCTTCTCCATTGTTCACCACGCGCATCCCTTTACCACCGCCACCTGCAGAGGCTTTGATCAAAATAGGATACCCAACTTTATCAGCAATTTCTCTGGCTTCTTCGTAACTCTGTAAAGGCTTATCTGTACCCGGAACCATGGGCACATCAAATTTTTGGGCTGCCTGTTTAGCGGCTATTTTGCTACCCATAATTTCGATGGAGTAGGCCGATGGCCCGATGAATATAAGGCCTGCATCGGTAACGGATTTAGAAAAAGCAGCATTCTCACTTAGGAAACCATAACCCGGATGAATGGCATCAGCACCATATTCCAGCGCTACTTCAATAATTTTATCTGCTCTTAAATAAGATTGTGCTGATGGTGCTGGCCCTATACAAACAGCCTCATCGGCATAAGCAACAAAAGGCATATTACGATCTGCTTCTGAAAAAACCGCAACGGTTTTAATACCCATTTCTTTTGCGGAACGCATTACTCTTAAAGCAATTTCGCCACGATTGGCGACCAGTATTTTATTCATTTTTATTGGTTAACTATTTTATTAAAATTCAAAATTCATACCATCAAAAGTGCCGGAACTCATCAACAACAAACACACAGGTTTATCGGCTATATGAATGGCATCCTGTATCCATTGATGAAGATCATCTTTCTTATTCATAACTGTGAGGGCATCATTGGCAAAATGTTGCTTCACCTCTGCAGGATCGAGTGGTGGCAGGCCTTTAAGCGATAATGCATGCGCACTGAAAAATACGGCTCCCTGATCACAGGCATCCATACTATTAGCATACTGTGATAAAAATTGCTCATTCAAACTGCTGAAGGTATGCAATTCAAAACAGGCAATAAGGTAATGATCAGGATAGCGTTCTCGAACAGCAGAAAGTGTGGCTTTTAATTTGGAAGGAGCGTGGGCAAAATCCCTGTAAGCAATGAAATTTTCACGCTCATTGATTTTTTCCAGGCGGCGGGCTGCACCATTAAAATGTTGAATAGATTTGTAAAAATCTTTATCCTCAATGCCGAGCGCATTGCAGACTTTACGGGCAGCTTCCATATTTTGAAGGTTATGGCCACCAAATATCTGTAAGGATATTTTTCCTTCAGAGGTTGATAGTGTCACTGCATCATTTTCTACCTTAAAATTTGGTGTAACATAAGGGACAAGTTTCAGTTTTTGCCCTTCCTTTTCTACAAGATCTACCACTTCGGTATCCTCTGCACTGTAGATCAGCGCGCTGTCTGCCAACATATCCCGCAGGTAGATGGCAAATTGTTCTTTATAAAACGCATAAGTAGGAAACACGTTGACATGATCCCAGGCTATGCCCGTAAGTACGGAAATATGAGGATGATAAAAATGAATTTTGGGTCTTTTTTCCAATACAGAAGCAGGATATTCATCGCCTTCGAGAATTATCAGGGGGGCATCAGAAATTTTTACAGAAAGATCAAAACCTTCTACCCGTGCACCTACAAGGTAGTCAAAATCGATACCTTGGTCACGCAATACGTGCATGATCATGGAAGTTGTAGTGGTTTTACCATGGCTGCCGGCGACTACTACCCGTTTTTTATCTTTTGAGGCTTCATAAATGTATTCGGGGAAGGAATATACCGGCAAACCCAATTCTTTTGCCCGGATCAACTCCGGATTATCGCCTTTTGCATGCATTCCGAGGATAACTGCATCAATATTACTGTTTAACTTTTCCGGGAACCAACCATATTGGGACGGTAGCAGGTCTTTTTTAGCAAGGTTAGATTTGGAAGGATCAGTGATTTCATCATCGCTGCCGGTTACCTTATAACCCTTATTTTGCAATGCTATAGCGAGTTGGTGCATGATGGCACCGCCGATAGCAATAAAATGTATGTACATTATAATATTTTGTATTAAATTTGTGCAAAAATAACAACCGTTTTTTTAAACGGAATTTTTATTTATCATTGCACCAAAGTAGCAATAACTATTTTAATTTAAATCAATTCTGGAAATGAGAAAAATGAACAAATTCTGGAGCGTAGCAATTTTAGTTGCTGTATTGTGCTTCGTTATGCAATCGTGCGCTTCATCACGTAATAAATACGGATGCCCTGAACGTATTCAGTCAGAGGTCAGTTTACTTCCATAAGCTAATTAGTTTTTATAAATCATCTATATAAGGATGCTGTTCTTAACATTTAAGAGCAGCATCCTTTTTATTTTGTATCGTATGGTTTTGATTACCAGTTTTATTAAGAACGCGATAGTATCTTTGCGGCCACGCTCTTTATTGGTATCCGTTTTCAAAGCATGTTTATTTTCCCATGATAAATTATTAAACCGTCATATGAAAATAACGCCTAATTGAAACTGACAACTGATCACTTATCACTGACAACTTATTATTACCGTGTTTGCAACTATACGAAAAGAACTTTTATTATTAATGCGTGATCCGGGAGGATTATTATTGCTCCTCATTATGCCGGCCGCATTGATCATTGTTATGGCTCTGGTGCAGGATGCACCATATCGGGATTACCAGGAAATGAAATTTGAGATACTGGTTGCCAATAATGATAAAGGATCTGTAGGTAACAAGATCATAGAAGGTCTGAAGAAAAATAAAAGCTTTATTGTAATCAGTACCTTACATCAAAAGGAACTGACAGAGGCCGATCTCAAAGCTAATCTTAGAGAAGGGAAATACAAATTAGGTATCATCATTCCGGAAAATGCGACAGCATCGCTGGTAAATACCTCTAATAAACTGGCCAATGAAATGGCAAAAACGATGGGTGTCGAAGGTAGCCTCCCGGTTAAGGCAATTGCTGATACACCATCTATTGAACTGGTGTTCGACCCTGTAGTTAAGCCTTCTTTTCGCAGTGCGTTGAACTATGCTTTAAACCAATACATTACGCAGGTGAAGATTGAGATACTCATGCAAAGAATGAGCAAAATGAATGGCGGTACTGCTGAAGCTCATATTGACATGACCGCGATGAATGTACTGGAGGTACATGAGAAAAGCCTGGATAAGGGTGCTCAAATCAGTCCTTCTATGAATTCTGTACAGCACAATGTGCCTGCATGGGCTATTTTTGGTATGTTTCTCATTGTGGTTCCCATTTCAGGTAATATGATACGGGAACGTGATGAAGGCAGCGCTGTACGCATACAACTTATACCTACAGCTACAAAAAGAGTCGGCCTCGGAAAGATCGTTTTTTATATGATGGTCTGCATGCTACAATTCTTTGTCATGATGCTTGTCGGTATATTTTTACTGCCTTATTTTGGATTGCCAAAACTTACTTTGGGTGTACATCCCTGGGCATTATTACCTGTAGTTTTTGCTATTGCTTTTGCAGCTGTTAACTATGGATATTTTATCGGAAGTATATTTAAGACAGCAAACCAGGCCATGCCTTTCGGCGCTATATCTGTGGTGCTATTTTCCGCTATGGGTGGAGTATGGGTACCCGTTGAAATATTGCCGGACGCTATGCGCAAAGTTGCCATGATTTCGCCGCTACATTGGAGCCTTGAAGGTGTAAATGAAATTATATTGAGAGGTAAAGGTTTGTTGGGCATTGCAAAGCCTTTCTGCATATTAATAGGCTCGGGCATTTTACTCAGTATACTTCCTGTTTTTCTGGGGAAAAAATAATTGGATCCGGTAGGGACGCATTGCATGCGTCCATCACATAAGAGGACGCATGCAATGCGTCCCTACCGGATCAGACCATTCACCATTTCATTTTCCGAAGGATAAATATCAACCATAGCAACGTTTTTCACCTTCAGGATATCCATCTCATCAAACAGGCTTATAATATCTTGTACCGTTGCGGTAGCGTGAGATTTAATAAGCACTTGCAGATGTCTTTCGTCGGGGTTTTTCCTGCTTAATAGAGCTTGCTGTTTTTGCATCAGCACCTTACGTAACTCTGTTTCATTATTAGCTAAACGCAATTGTATTGAAGGATCAAACTTTCCTTCATAGTAAAAGACCTTATGGTCTTTAGCCGGTAATAAAGTAATAGCTGATGATTCGTAATAAGCAGTACCGCCTGGAGGTGCTGGGGTGAAAGGCATTTGAATATCCATCCACTTTGGCTCGCGCATAGTTGTCGTCATCATAAAGAAAGTGATGAGTAGAAAACCTAAGTCAACCATTGGCGTAAGATCTATGCGCGGAGTAGCATGGTTACGCCCATTTCTTTTTGAATTAATCTGGATATCAGCCATAGGAAATATTTACCTTAATGACCTTATTAACTCATTATTCCATAAATATTCCGGATATTATTTTTACAGATTATGTTCTTCTTTAAGATGTTGGAGTAAACGTTTTTCACTGAATTCTGCATAGCTGTTGGGCATAATCTTTTTGCCATGATATTCTATATAAGCCCTGGTAAATTCAGCTCCAAAATAAAGAATAGCAGCAGAAAAATAGATCCAAAGCAGCAATATGATTATTGAGCTGGCAGCACCATATAAGCTTACAGTATTTGTGCTGCTTATATAAATACCAATCAGGAATTTGCCTAATAAAAATAATGCAGAAGTTACGAAAGAGCCGGGCCACACTTGTTTCCAGTGTACCCGTACATCAGGAAGCATTTTGAAAATAACAGAAAAAAGAAAGCTGATTACAAAGAAAATGACAACGGTATTGACTAAGCTTAATACATTGATGGGTAATTCGGGTAGCATTTTTAATAGAAATGAGCTCATAGCGAGGAGTAACGCATTCACAATAAGAGAAACGATGAGCAAAAAGCCAAGGCCAACAATCATGGAAAATGAAATAACGCGGTTCAGTAATAATTTTATGTATCCTTTTTTAGCTTTTGGCCTCACACCCCAAATCATATTGAGGGAATCCTGTATTTCAACAAAAGTACCTGTTGCTCCTATCACCAAAGCTATTGCCCCTACTATTGTGGCTAACAGGCTATTCTTTTGCGATTGTAATTTAATAATTACATTCTGAAGTTGCATTGCAGTCTCACTTCCGATTACGTCGTGAAGCTCCGTAAATATGCGGCCCTGGATAGCATCTTTACCATAAAAAGTACCACCAAGGATAATAATGAGCAATAGCATTGGCGGCAAGGAAAAAATGGTGCTGTAAGCCAAAGCAGAACTAAGCTTCATCCCTTTATCATTGGAGAAGCCTGTAGCGGCATCTACTAAAATAGTCCAGTATTTATTGGTTATTTGTTTTATTTTCGTTGCCATATTACTAAAATATGTAAACTTTATAACAACCGATAGTTTTTGTGATTGTTATAAATATGAATGCTACAAGATCAAAATTATATTTTGACCATTACAAACGTACGATATAATTAAGTGTTTGCCATGAAACTGGAAGAGGAATTAAAAATGCAAAAATTTTCAGATAATTTCCAAAGGGCTTATCTCAATATAATTTTTACTGCCAATTGGATGGAAGCCCATATGCAACAGCAGTTGAAACCATATAATATTACAGCGCCGCAATTCAATGTGCTGCGCATATTACGAGGGCAAAAAGGAAATCCGATGAGCGCTTGCGCCATACAGGAACGGATGATACACCGTACGTCCAATGTTACCCGTATCCTGGAAAAGCTTGTGGAAAAAAATCTTGTTACCCGTGATAGCAGCCCCAATAATCGCAGGATGATCGATGTGAAACTTACTGAAGAAGGTTTGGAACTAATCAACAGTACAGATGATCTTGCCAAAACGGTGAATGCTAAACTGGCAGCAGCGTTATCAGAAGATGATGCTAAAAATCTGGGTGATTGGCTGGACAAAATAAGGGAAACCGATTTGTTGGAAACGCATGAATAAGTAATATCAAAATGTGGACCTCTTACCTGAAGGGATTTAAAGCTTTCCTGCAACTCGAAAAATCACTGTCAAAAAATTCAGTAGAGGCTTACCTGCGGGATGTGCAGATGCTTGCCAATTTTCTGAATAGTGAAAATAAGTCTATTGCATTGGAGCAAGTTGACCTTGGCCAGCTACAAAAGTTTCTGCAGTCGATACATGAAATGGAATTTGCTGCTACATCGCAGGCAAGAATTATTTCCGGTATCAAGGCTTTTTTTCATTACCTGGTTATGGAGGAAGTCATATCTACCAACCCAACGGAGCTACTTGAAGCACCCAAACTACAACGTAAGTTACCGGATGTGTTAGGTGTAGACGAAGTGGAATTGCTTTTTACCGGTATAGACCATAGCAAACCGGAAGGTCAGCGTAATAGGGCTATATTGGAAGTGATGTATAGCTGTGGCCTTCGTGTTACAGAATTGATAGAGCTTCAGCTTACCAATATGTATCTTGATGTAGGATTTATAAGAGTAATTGGAAAGGGCAATAAAGAAAGACTGATTCCTATTGGTGATGAAGCTATAAAGTATATAAACATTTACCGGGATACGATAAGAAATACAGTGAAGCCGGATAAGGGACATGAAAATACTTTATTTCTCAACAGGCGTGGCAAAGGGCTTTCCAGGATAATGATCTTTTATATCATTAAAGAGGCCGCACAAAAAGCAGGTATCGTAAAAAACATATATCCGCATACATTAAGGCATAGTTTTGCTACACACCTGGTAGAAGGCGGCGCTGACTTGAGAGCCGTGCAGGAAATGCTTGGACATGAAAGCATTACTACTACAGAAATTTACACACATCTTGACCGTAATTTCCTGAGGCAAACATTGGAAAAATTTCATCCCCGATTCCATAATCAATAACTTGTGTACCTTAGTGCTCTCGTTGTAATAAGCAGATTATGCAAACCTTTAAAACATCCAAAGCAAAAGAAAATATACTGCGAAAAATACGCATGGCCTTGCAGGAAGAATCTTTACCTATGCCTTTTCCGGAAGCGGAAAAGGTAAATGTATCTTCTCTATTTCAAGGATTATCTGAAGGGACACTGGAAGAAACATTTGCAGCAGAATTTTCCCGTTCAGGCGGCCACTTTGTTTTTTGTAATACACAGGAAGACTTGATGGAAAACCTGCGGGTATTGGCAGAAAGCCGCAACTGGACTGAAGTATTGTGTGCTCATAAGCCATTATTCTCTCTATTGGTCAATCATAAACTTTCTTTTGTACGAGAATTCAATCCTTTGCATGAACAAGCACAGGCTTGCATTACAGACTGTGAAGCTGCTATTGCCCTCACAGGAAGTATTCTTTTAAGCAGCCGGCAAAACCATGGCAGGGTAGCATCGGTTTATTTTCCGGTACATATTGTGGTGTTGCAACCGCATCAAATAGTGCCAGATATTACCGATGGACTTAAGTTGCTGAAGCAAAAATACAATGACCAATTACCATCCATGATAAACCTGAATACCGGCCCAAGCCGCACTGCAGATATAGAAAAAACCCTTGTAACCGGCGTCCATGGTCCCAAAGAAGTATTCTGTTTTTTTCTAAATCAATAAAAGGTGAGTATTGAACGTTATTTTTAAAGACTCAATATTCAATGCACAACGTTCAATATTCAATTTTGCAACTGAGCACTTACAACTAACCACTGACCACTTAGAAAAAAATGCATCCTTCTTCTCTTCAGATAAAAGATTTTACTTACGATTTACCCGAGGAAAAAATTGCCCGTTATCCTTTACCACATAGGGATCAGTCCAAACTACTGATCTATAAAAACGGTTGTCTTTCTGAAGATACTTATCAACATCTGGAGCAACATATACCGGATCAAAGCCTGCTTGTATTTAATCAGACTAAAGTGATTCATGCCAGGCTTTTGTTTCAAAAACCTACTGGTGGCAAGATAGAAGTCTTTTGCCTGGAGCCTGATGAACGATATCCTGATGTGCAGACCGCAATGTTGCAGAGGGGATCTGTGTATTGGAAATGTATGGTAGGTGGCGCTGCCAAATGGAAAGATGGCCAGCAGTTATCTCTTGAAGTGGCGGGAGATAAAAGCAATGCGCCACTGGTTATGACTGCTATTATAGATGAGAAGAAAGAAGGTTATTTTGTGTTGCAATTAAACTGGAATACTGATCTTTCCTTTGCAGAAGCCTTACATATTGCCGGTCATGTACCTTTACCTCCATATTTGAATCGTGCAGCAGAGCTAAGTGATGAAACCCGTTACCAGACCATATTTGCCAGGGAAGAGGGTAGTGTGGCAGCACCTACAGCAGCCCTGCACTTTACTGAAGATGTGCTCAATAAATTAACAAGTAAAGATATTGCTACCGGATTCGTAACCTTACATGTGGGTGCCGGAACCTTTAAACCGGTAAAAAGTGAAACCATGCAGGATCATGACATGCATGCAGAATGGATAGAAGTAACATCAGGATTTTTGCAGCAAATTATTGATCAACTGCATTCGCAAAAACCGGTGATTGCTGTAGGCACTACGTCTGCCCGAACGCTGGAAAGCCTTTACTGGATTGGAGTACGTTTAAAAAGAAATGATATAGAACACCTGGATGGAGTTGCCGTGCCACAATGGTATCCTTATGATAATAATAGTGACTTTACAGCGACGGAAATTTTTGAATTCCTGAAGTTGCATATGCACAACCATCAAATGAGCAAGTTAATCACTAGAACACAGATCATTATTGCACCCGGATATGTATTCAGGGTTATTGATGGGTTGATCACAAATTTTCATCAACCACAATCTACTTTGTTATTACTGGTATCAGCGCTTGTAGGTAATGATTGGCGGAATATATACGATTATGCATTGCAGCACGACTTTCGTTTTCTGAGTTATGGCGATGGCTGTTTGCTATGGAATAATAATGTTTAAATCTCGGCTGCAGCTGCTTCTCCGGTATTAATAGCGCCTTCCATAAAACCCTGCCATTCGGCAAGATGCTCCCCTGCAAAATGCGTATGAAGAAAAGGTTCTTTTAAAACAGGCCTTATACGGAACCACTGACCTGTGCCATAAAGTGCATATGCACCATGAGAACGATCATCGTTGCCCCAATAATAATTGAACTGCTGCTTTAAAATATCTTGAACATTTCCGAATACAGGTTGCAATGTTTCCTGTACATTCATGAAATTCCATTGGTCGCTCTGATTGGCCACCACGGCAGCTTTGTCTCCAATGCTATAGGATATCAGTACACCATCTTCACCGGGTTGCCGCTGTGTGGCGTGATAAAAGTAATGGGGTAACTGATCCGTTACCAGATCAAAATTTTCCTCTTTCCAGAAGCGTTTACCAAACAACATAGCATGCTTATTAATGCGTGCATATTGCAATTCGTGTATAGCGTCAGATTTATTTTCAGGAAGAAGAGGATACCAATCTATTTTTTTCAAGGCAAATGTCGGCAACGTACAAATCACTTTGTCCGCTTCAAACATTTTTCCATTAGCACAATACACTTTCACTTTATCGCCTTGCTCAATGCGGGTTACAGCATGGTTTAATAATATTTTTTCAGTACCTAAACGCTCTGAAAGCCTCTGCGACAACATGGAATTTCCACCTCTTATCTTTTTATCCATTTCATTTTTCTCACTACTTTCGGCATACTCCGCAAGTGCAGCATATGCGGAAACATGCCTTATGCTTTCGCCAAAATCGGTACTGTCCATCAATTCGCGTATATCAAGGTCACGGCCGTCACAGCCATTGTTTACCAGGTAGCGCCACCAGTCCATACGGTCCAGGCGTTGTTTATCTTCATCCTTAAAATGTTTGTATTCTTCCAGCATTCCCTTAAACTTCGATTGCCATTCGTTGCTGAAATTCCACTGACCGGCTGGCTTATATTCCCCTTTGTACAGCAGGCTTGTATCCATCTGGTTGTTGAATAATTCCAGTTTCAGTTCATCACAAAGTTCATGGATACGACTGTGAGAATTGCCTACCCATTCTGCTCCTAATTCTATTACAAGATCTTTATTCACTTGATGTGAAAATACCCGTCCCCCAACACGGCCTTTACTTTCCAGTACGGTAACATCAAAATTTCTTTCCTTCAATTTACATGCAGCAGCCAACCCGGCGAAACCGGCTCCGATAACGATAACTTTCTTTTTACCGGATTGGAAAAAGTTGGAAAATGATGAGGCCGGAAGCATAAGTCCGCCGGCAACTAAAATCCCCTGACGGAGAAAGGATCTGCGCGTTGTCATTAGGTAGGTTTATAGGTTAATGGCAAAGCAAAATACAAAACATAAAGAATAATACAATACCACAAACAATAGGATTTTTAATTGCCATCAATACGATTATCTTTGTTGGCCTTTAAAAAGCCTATTTGAATATGAACATCCTTGTGATCTATTTTACGCAAAGTGGACAGCTTCGCGAGATATTGGACCATGTAGTAAGAGATATAAAAACCGAGGCCGAGATAGACTTTGCCGAAATTAAACCGGTAAAGCCTTTTCCTTTTCCCTGGAAAGCGGATAGCTTCTTTGATGCAATGCCTGAAACGGTATTGCTTGAACCTGCCACAATACAACCCATGCCGGAGCTTACGGCCAAAGATTATGACCTGGTCATATTCGGATATCAACCTTGGTTCCTTCATCCGTCAATTCCTGCCAATAGTTTCCTTAAAAGCGAATGGGCAAATGCCTTGAAAGGCAAACCTGTAATTACTGTAATTGGCAGCCGTAATATGTGGCTTAACGCGCAGGAAAAAGTAAAAGCAGAACTGGATAGAGTAGGGGCAAAGCATGCCGGCAATATTGTGCTGGAAGATAAACATGCCAATCTAATTTCAACACTGACCATTGTCCGCTGGCTGTTTAAAGGGCAGAAGGAAGCTTCAAAACGTTTGCCAGCTGCGGGTGTATCTGATGCTGATATTAAAGGCACACAGAAATATGGGAAACCTATATTGCGATTTGTAAAAGAAAATAAAACCGCCGAGCTTCAAAAAGAATTGTTGCACCTGGGTGCCATTCATTTAAGGCCGGGTTTAATTGTATTGGAAAAAAGAGGTATTAGCCAATTTCCAAAATGGGCTAAGCGTGCAAAGAGCAAAGGCGAACCAGGTACACCGGAGCGAATGAAAGTGATCAAAGCTTTTCAGCGTCTGCTATTTGTCGCCATATTTATTTTATCGCCGATTACTTCTCTGGTTGCTAAAATTCAAACGGCCTTAAAAATGAAACAGCTTCTTAAAGAAGTGGAATATTTTAAAGGGGTAGGGTATGTACCAGGAAAGTTGAGCTGATATTTTCAACATTTTTTTGAATAAGGAGACACTTAAAAGTGTCTTTTTTTATGCGATTGTAAAAAACATTTTTCAAAATTTAGAAATAAGAAAGGTAATTTATATCTTGGGGCTCGATTTCCTAAAACCATAAAAAAATATGTCTAAATTCTTATCCCTTTGCCTGGCTGCATTCCTATGCCTGGGCCAGATCAATGCACAATTTCAAGTGATCGGTAATAGTACCGAGTTCGAGGAACCAGAAACTGGATTCTGCAAAATTATTACAGCCAAAGATGGAGGTACAGTTTATCTGCACATTACCATTAAAGATGGTATTAATGCAAGGATATACGATCCAGCTCACAAAGTGAAAGTTGTAAAAAATGTTGTACCGGCCTATGGGAAATTAAAGGGCGGTGATGTCATTGGTGCTTATGAAATTAATGGGAATATAGCATTGTTCATTAGAGAATATGAAGATAAAACGCCTGTATTATACCGGCTCCTTATTGATATGCAAAAGGGAACCTTGGTAGATGAAAAGGAAATAGGCACCTTAAAGAAAATGGATATGGGCAAAGGGTATGCCATGCTTTTTGGTAAAGTGCCCATGCCGGATTTTTATGTGAGAAAAGATCCTGAAAGTGATAACTATGCGGTAGCATTATTCAACTCATTTGCGAATGATAGAAATGAACGTATTGAGTTGGTACACTATAACAAAGACCATAAGGAAATAAGCCGGGCCTTTTATCAATCACCCAACGACGAGTACAAATACCTGACCTTTCAGGATATGACTGTTATGGGTGATAAAGAAGTAGTGGCACTAGCGGTAGGTATGAATACCAGGAGTTCCGGCGGAGATCAGAATGGTAGTTTGTTAACGGGGACACTCAGCGCCGGTTCTAAATCGCTTGAGTTGAGTAAATTGAATTATCCGGGCGCTGCCCAGATTGATGGCGCCCTGGTGCGTTACAATAAGGTAACCGATGAATACATTTTGCTTTCCGTAAGACCGGTTAAAGGTTCTAAAAGCGGTGAGTACAAGGCATACAGAACTGTATTAAAAAAGGGGAACAATAGCCCTGTAACCACTATGCTCAGTTCTGCAAGCCTCAACCGAATTGCTAACCGTCACTTTGAAAAGAAGGATCAGTTTTTGGCCATTCCTCAAAATCTTTATGTGAATGATGATGGAAGTTACACGATCATATTTGAGGAAAATATGATGAAAAGCTATACCACGAGTGATTTCATGGGAGGCAACCGCGGCTTTGGCGGTTCAGGTTTCAGCCGCACTACTACTACCACCAGAAACACATTTTTTCTGAATGATATCGGGATTATCAGTTATGATAAAGACGGAACGGAAAAAGGTGCTTTCTATATTCCCAAAAGTCAAAAAGTATATTCTTTACCGGATATGATGTACTATTCTTACCGGGAAGAGTCGGCTATAAGTCTGAGCTGGGGGATACAATACAAATCGTTTTACTACCTGAACGGAAAAAATCAAAACTACGTTTTCATCAATGATATTGAAAAGAACCAAGAGAAGATCGATGACAAAAAACGGGTAACCACGATACAAGGGCTGGAAGACTGCGAAGCATATGGATTCGCCATAAATAAAGGTACCGAAATGCCGAAGCGTCAACTGGTCTTTATGGACAAAGACAGTAAAAAGGAAAGGGATATAGCCTTGTTTACTGTCTCTGCTTATGACCGCGAACATAATATTTTTACAACATTAAAACGCGAACGTACGGGAAGAGATAAATCTGTGAAAATAGTCTGGATGCAACCGCAATAACCAGATAAGATATCGAACGACAAAGCCGGCCATGAAGGCCGGCTTTGTTTATTAAGATCTGACAGGTTTCTGAAACCTGTCAGATCTTAGGTGTTTTATATCACCACATTGATCATTCTACCAGGAACATAAATGAACTTTTTAGGCTCTTTACCCTCCAGCCATTTCTGAATAACGGCATTGGACAGTACTTCCTGTTCAATAAAAGATTGTTCCGCATCCAGGGCAAACTCAAGCTCAGTACGGGCTTTACCATTTACGGCTATCGGGTACACCTTGCTGTTTTCTGTAGTATATTTTTCATTCCATTGCGGGAAGGCAGCATGTATTACAGAACCTTCGTTACTTAATTGTTTCCACAATTCTTCTGCTACATGTGGTGCATAAGGGGTAAGAATCCTGACTAACGGATCCAGTATTTCACGCTTGTGACAGTTCTGTTCTGTCAGTTCATTTACACAAATCATGAATTGGCTTACCGCTGTATTGAAAGAGAATTTTTCGGTATCACTTTCAATTTTCTTAATGGTCTTGTGTAAGGTCTTCAACTCTGTATCTGTTGCTTTTTCATCCGTAACGATCCAGCCTTTTTGCTCATCATTATATAAGCGCCACAGTTTTTTCAGGAAACGATGTACCCCTTCAATGCCTTTGGTATCCCAGGGTTTACTCATTTCGATAGGACCAAGGAACATTTCATACATGCGGAAAGTATCGGCGCCATATTGATTTACAATATCGTCAGGGTTGACAACATTGTATTTCGATTTGGACATTTTTTCTGTTTCGCTGCCGCAGATGTATTTGCCATCTTCCAGAATAAATTCTGCGTCAGCATATTCTGGGCGCCATTGTTTGAATGCTTCTCTATCAAGTTCAATACCATCAACAAAGCTTACATCAACACGAACTGCATAGTAATTAAAGTCTATGCGATCTTCCTTTTTCCATATTAAGAAGTTGGGATGTTGTTTCCGAATCTCATCGAATATTGAAAATGTTTGCTTTCCATTATTCATTTCTTCATTGAACTCTGCAATAAATTTCTTCGAAATATAGAGAGTTTTTCCCTCAATTATTTCACCATGATTGGTAAAATAAAACTTGTAAACATACCTCGTACTTCCCTGTATCATCCCCTGATTCAACATCCGTTTAAACGGTTCATCAAAGCTTAGAAAACCTAAGTCATGCAAAGCTTTCGTCCACATACGGCTGTACAACAAATGACCCACTGCGTGCTCCGTCCCACCTATATACAGATCAACTTGCTTCCAATAATCAGTTATGTTTTTATCAGCAAAAGTGGCATCATTATTAGGATCCATATACCTAAGAAAATACCAGCTGCTACCAGCATAACCTGGCATGGTATTGGTTTCCCTTTTTACCAATTCACCATTGTTATCCTTAATATATACCCAATCGGTTACATTGGCCAATGGGCCTTCACCTTCAGGTCCTGGCTTATAATGTTCTACATGTGGTAGCTCCAAAGGTATTTGTTGCAAAGCTTCCGGCAGATTTGCTGCAGGCTCATTTATTGCATAAGGTACATTGTTCCTATATACAATAGGGAAGGGCTCACCCCAATAACGTTGGCGGCTGAAACCGGCATCACGTAATTTATAATTGATCTTACGGGTGCCTATATTCTTTTCCTCAAGTAACGACAGCACTTTTGTGGCAGCTTCTTTTACACCTAAACCACTAATGAATTCGCTATTACTTATAGTTACATTTTTATCGGCAACAGCAGCCTCGCCATTATATAGATCACCGAAAATATTGGTTATCGGAATGTTGAAGTGTTTTGCAAATGCATGATCACGATCATCACCAGCAGGTACGGCCATAATAGCTCCTGTACCGTAACCAGCCAAAACATACTCTGATATCCATACCGGAATTTGCCTGCCGGTAAAAGGATGAATAGCGTAAGCACCTGTAAAGCATCCACTGATCTTCTTTTCAGCCATACGCTCCCGTTCACTGCGGCTCTTTACATAAGCTACATATTGATCTACTTCAGTTTTTTGTTCCGGTGTAGTAATGCTATTTACCAGTTCATGTTCTGGTGCCAGCACCATAAAGTCTACACCAAAAATAGTATCAGGCCGGGTAGTGAAGACTTGAATTTTGAATTTTGAACTATTCTCTTGCGAAGCAAAATTTTGAATTTTGAATTCAGCTTCTGCTCCCTCACTTCTTCCAATCCAGTTGCGTTGCATTTCCTTCATAGCCTCGCTCCATTCCAGGTTGTTGAGGCTGTCAATCATGCGGTCAGCAAATTCGGTGATACGCAGGAACCATTGGCGCATCTTCTTTCTCTCTACCGGATGCCCGCCTCTTTCACTTACACCATTTACCACTTCATCGTTAGCCAATACAGTACCCAAAGCCTCACACCACCATACCACAGCATGATCCAGGTAGGCCAGGCGATAATGCATCAGTATAGCACGTTTTTCTTCTTCTGTTTTAGTAATCCATTCTTCGGCAGTAAATGTCAATGTATCCGCTCCCGGAGCAGGATGCAACCGATTACCTTCTTTTTCGAATATAGCAATCAGACCTTCTAACGGTTCTGCTTTTTGAGTAATTCTGTTAAACCAGCTTTGAAACAATTGCAGGAAAATCCATTGTGTCCACTTATAGTATTTGGGATCACTGGTACGTACTTCACGGCTCCAGTCATAGTTGAAGCCTATGTTGTCCAGTTGTTCTTTATAACGGGCAATATTTTTTTCGGTTGTTACTGCGGGATGCTGGCCGGTTTCTAATGCATATTGTTCTGCAGGTAATCCAAAGGCATCAAAACCCATAGGATGCAATACATTAAAGCCTTTCATGACTTTATAACGGGAAAAAATATCGGAAGCAATATAACCCAAAGGATGGCCTACATGTAAACCGGCACCACTGGGATACGGAAACATATCCAACACATAATACTTAGGTTTATCTGAAGTATTGGTTACTTTATATACCTGCTGATCTTTCCAAAATTGTTTGGCAGCTTGCTCTATATTTCTAAAGTTATATTCCATTTTTTAAGTAAAAATTCAAAAGTAAAAAGTCAAAATTTTAAATCGAAATGTAAAAATCAAAAGCCAAAAATTGGTTTTGAATTTTACATTTTTACTTTTGACTTGAAATTAATCCACCGGAGGTAACCACATAGCGCCACCTGCGCTGCTACGTTGTGCGCCTGTTACGGAATGCAGCACATTGATCTCTTCTCTCCAGCGCAGTGTACCGATCAAAGCCATAGCTACTGCTTCTTTATGCTTGACGGTTTGCTCATCGGGGATTACAAGTTCTACAGTTCCGTTTTTATTTAATTCTTCCTGCAAGGTTTCCATCAGGAAATCGTTGAAGGCACCGCCACCGGTAACCAGCATTTTTTGCGTTTGCAAAGGATGCTGATAGGGTAGTATGGCCTTTGCAATTTGAACAGCAATATGCCTGGCAGCGGTATGCAGCGCATCACTATGGTTATCGAGCGATGCGAAGTGGGGCAGTACTTCTTCCGTTACAAAACCATTATGTAACGATTTGGGTATAGTAAGATTATAGAAGGCTACCTGGTTCACTTTTTCAAGTACGGCATCATTATTGTTTCCCGACCTTGCCATGCTACCTCTATCATCGTACTCTTTATTTTGTTTTTCTGCAAAATGGTTGAGTAATTGATTGGCAGGACAAATATCGAAAGCAACCAGCTCTTCGGCGTTGATCGTAACATTGGCAATGCCACCGATATTCAGGCAAAAATCATAATCAGCAAACAACAATTTATCCGCAATAGGAACAATAGGTGCTCCTTGTCCGCCAAGAGCTACGTCCATATTGCGCAAGTCGCTGATCACAGGCAACAAAGTCCAGCCGGCTATAGCAGCGCCATCACCGATCTGCGATGTGGTTCTCGCTGATGGTTCATGCCATACTGTATGTCCGTGAGAGGATATGAAATGAATTTTGTGTTGCAGGTTATTTCTTTTGATAAAATGATTCACCTGCTCGCCAAGATAATGCCCATAACTGGTATGCAATCTTAAAAATTCAGGAACAGACATAGTATGGGCCCTCCTGAGATCTGCAGCCAATACTTCCGGATAAGGAACACATTCTGCATTCAGTATCTCATAACCCCATTTACCACTGATTTCTGTCAGTTGGGTAAAGGCAATATCCAATCCATCGAGAGAGCTTCCGGACATGAGTCCGATCACGTTGTAAACCATCTTTATACTATAATTGTAAGGATAATATCTATTTTCGAAACAGACTGCAAAGTAAAGAAAGAAATCCTGTTAAAAACGGGTGCAGATCAATACCTGTATAGTTTTTTTGCATTTTTGATAAAGAATTTATGCAGGTTTCTGTAATATGGGAAATGTTGCTCACAAAGACACTAAGTCACAAAGATGTTTTTTATAAAAAAATCTCGCAGCGACACGGCGTCGCTGCGAGAAAAAATAGGGTTCTGCAGCAGATATTACACCACTTCCGCTTCCAGGTCGTAATCAAATGCTTTGGTGATCTTTACGTTTACGAAATCGCCGACAGGTAGCTCTTCTTCAGAATGAATAATTACTTCATTATCTACCTCAACGCTATCATATTCAGTACGGGCAATGTAGCGACCAGCTTCAATCTTATCAATCAGCACTTTAAATTCTTTGCCGATTAATTCCTGGTTCTTTTCATAAGAAATTTCCTGTTGCACTTCCATGATCTCCTGTGCACGGGCTTCTTTTTCTTCAGAAGAAAGTGTATCCTCAAGTTCGTGGGCAGAAGTATTTTCTTCGTGAGAATAGGTAAAGATACCTACGCGTTCAAAACGTATTTCTTCGAGGAAAGATTTCAATTCTTCTACATCATCGCGGGTTTCACCAGGGAAACCCGTAATCATGGTGGTACGTAAAGCCATGTTGGGAACTTTATCACGAATAGCCGAGATCAGATCGTACATTTCTGCTTTGGTGATCTGGCGCTTCATGGCTTTCAGCATGGGATCGCTGCAATGTTGCAACGGCATATCCAGGTAATTACAGATATTATCGCGTTCTTTCATTACATCCAATATTTCCATCGGAAATTTGGAAGGGTAGGCGTAATGCAAGCGGATCCACTCCAGGCCGGGAACATCGGACAGATGTTTCATCAGGTCGGGAAGCATTCTCTTTTTATAAATATCCAGTCCGTAATAAGTCAGTTCCTGTGCGATCAGCATCACTTCTTTTACACCGTTTTTCACCAGGTGTTTTGCTTCGGTTACAATCTCTTCAATGGTTTTGGAAACATGCCCGCCACGCATCAACGGAATAGCACAGAACGAACAGGTACGGTTACAGCCTTCAGAAATTTTGAGGTAGGCATAGTGTTTAGGTGTGCTCAACATACGTTCACCCAAAAGCTCCTTCTTAAAATCAGCATTCAATTCTTTTAAAATAAAAGGAAGTTCCATGGTTCCAAACCAGGCATCTACTTCCGGAATTTCTTTAGCAAGATCACCACGGTAACGCTCGCTCAAACAGCCGGTAACATATACTTTATCCAGGCGGCCAGCTTCTTTAAAAGCAACCTGCTCCAGGATCGTATTGATGGATTCTTCCTTTGCTTTATCAATAAAGCCACAGGTATTCACCACCACTATATTATGATCAAACTTTTCATTCTCGTGTGCTACGAGGATTTCGTTGGCACGCAACTGGCCGCTTAATACTTCACTATCCACCAGGTTTTTGGAACAACCCAATGTTATGATATTTACCTTATTCTGTTTTAGTGTTCTGCTTTTCATCCCTTCAATTAAAGTGCGCAAAGGTACCATTATTTAAGGGAAAAGATGCTTAACCTGTATAGATATTGCTTATCAGCTAAGCTTTAAGCCATGAAACACGAGCTACTTCATATTACGTAAAAAGACGTATTTATTCTATATGTAATGTTAAAGGGTGAACAATCAATGTTATTTGCATTTACTTTTGTGTCCACAGGTCACCGGTTGCAACCTACCTGCTCACACCACCCTTGAAAAGTTTGTTCTGTTGTTTAGTTAAAATAAGTTTCGACAAAAACATTCTTTTTTTATAAACCCCATAAACCCTAGAAAATGGCAACTTCCAAAAGTTCGCCTCGCAGGATCATTTTGCCTGTGAGCTTCGAAAAACCGCCCAAAACAGAAACCCCGCTTACCGCATTTGTATTTTCCCGCAGCGGGGAACTCCTTCAGACCATACCGGTCGAAAAAAACACCGCAACCATCAGCACAGATGTAGAAAAAATATCTGAACTGAGAGTATTTATTGCACCCGAATTCAAGGAACGCCCGCTAAAAGTGGCCACCATTGCTGATCTTGAAAAATACAGGGCCTATGAACCGGTATTACAAACAGACAGTAAAGGCAATCTCACCATTTTGCCCATTCCCGAAAGCCTGATCCGGCTCTGGTGTTTCAAAATATGCAGGTTGAGACTGGATGTGGTAAAGGATTTCATCATGGACGGTATCACTAAGGAAAAACCTTTGTGCAATGCAAGAGTACATGTATGTGAGATCGATAAGATCAGCTGGTTGCTGCCACGCATCCCGGATTTTATCATTAAACAGATTCCGGAAATCATTCTCAAACCAAGAATTCCAATCCCGATTCCTGATCCTGGTCCGTTGAAGAATATTGAGATCCCGAATCTTAAAAACAGGTTTAACCTTAAGATTAATCCTGCGCTGAAAGTACCCATTCGTCCTGAAATAGCACAGCCTGTTGCTAAAGGGATTGACATGGGGGATATATCTTTGCCGGACACAGCGCGCAAACAATTGCTGTCCGGAGATGTAGGTATGATCCGCGAAGCCGTAGAAAAGAACTTTGTCCTGTTCCGTCCTATATTCTGCAACATACCCTGGATATGGCCTTACTTCTATAAGAGTACAGAAATTGCTACTTTTTACACAGACAATTTTGGCCGTATCGATAAGAACTTTATTTACTTCGATTGTGAATCCAAACCTGATCTGTATTTCTGGGTAGAACATTTTATTGACGGTGCCTGGACTACCATCTATCGCAAACCAATACCTTGTAATACTTACTGGGACTATATTTGCGGCACACCATTAAAAATAAAAGTAACCGATCCAAGAGTACTTTGGTGGTGCAATACACCATTGATAGGCGATATAGTTTGGGTAAAAACAGTGGGCCATGGTGCCAGTGTAAGCCATATACAACAAACTGATGTTACTGCTATAATCCAGGGGAAAACCTTTAACCGTATAGGTTTGAGCGATGTATCGGTACCAGGCCGCGGCAATGCGGTAGGGGACTATCGTCGTCCGTTTGGTGGAAGCATGTACTTCCTGGTACAGTTTGGTAGTGGCCTGCCGGATAATAACATTGCCTACTACCGGTGGAGCTATCGCAAATTGCGCAATTCCTTCCTGGGCACGGATCTGGAGCCGTGGACCGTTATGAAAGATCCTGTTTCCAAATCGTATTCCTTTGAATATACGGATGGTACCGGAACGCATATAGATTATAAAAGCTTTGCATTGGGACCTGTAACCGTAGGTGCTACACAAAACCTGTTTTACATTCCACCAAACAGCCCGGCTTCGGCGCCTGTAAATGCTCCGGAAAAAGCTGCAGGCTGGGGATACGATACGGCATCTGTAGTATTTGATTCCAGCAAAATGGATGATGGTTTGTATGAATTCAAGCTGGAGTTGTATAACAAACTGGGCGTGAAAGTAACTAACCTGCCGCGTAACCTATTCCAGGTACCGCATGTAGCAACGTTCTCGCCATCTGTAAACGCACCCGACAGTCATTTGATCCTTAACAGTCCGACTGAAGCAAGGGCATACCATATGGTAATGCGTATTGATAACCAACCTTGCGAAGCCGAAATTTATCAGCTTACCGTGGAAGGTGTGCCTGCTGCCAGCAATTGCTGTGGCTTTGTGCAATATCAACCGGGTTCTGATATTGGCATCAGTTTCAGGGCATATCATCCGCATAACTTTGCCACCTTTGATTTCCATATACAGAAAGGAACCTGTAGCGATCCGGTACAAACCGGTGCTACCAATACCGGTGGTATGGTAATAGGCAGTACGTTTAACGGCGCCGTGGTGAATTATGAGCGTGATATTGCCAGTGTGTATTCCAAATCGTTTGCACCGGCTACATTGCTGGGTATGTGTGCCAATGAAGCTAAAGCAGCCTTTGCAGAATCGCTGTATGTAGCGTCATTGACAACCAATGGCAATTATATAGCAGGACAGGATGCTTCCGATCTGGCGGCGTTTGCGCTGGAACCGGTATAGTTTAGTCAAACGCTTTACAAATACAAAAGGATTTCGGGTCTGATGATCCGGAATCCTTTTGTATTTAAGCTTTAGCCTTCTGTGTGCACCGCTCAATACCGTTTTATGCAAATAGAAGATGCAATAAATAACCTGCCAATGCACCACCTAACACTAAAAAAGCACTATTTAATTTCGGGAAAATAACAGCCACTGCAAAACCGATTATAGCAATAACAATTGTTTGCCAATTCGTAATAGAAGCATGACCCATTTCTATACAAACAACAAGGATCAAGGCTACAGATATGATGTTAACTGCATCAAGAAAAACAGACATAAGCTTTGACTGTCGAAGCTTTGGGATGAGTGGATTGAGTAAAGCCACAAACAGGAAAGAGGGTAGAAAGATACCGATTGTTGCTGCAACAGCACCGGGCAATCCTGCAATTTGCCAGCCAATAAAAGTAGCAGAAGAAAACACAGGCCCAGGTGTAAATTGACCAACAGCAATAGCATCAATCAATTCCTGCTTGCTTAATAGGCCAGTACTTACCAGCTCTGTATCCAGAAATGCAAACAATACATAACCGCTACCATAAAGAATAGCGCCAATTTTAAGGAAGATCCAGAATAATTTCCAGCCTGATGTGTTGCCGGAAAAAGGGACAGCCTGCAACAACACAAAAGGGAGCACGCTGTTAATAGTGCCTGAACGATTTCGTGCCAGATATAATAGTACACTTAAAGCACCTCCGCCAAATAAAATAGCAATATCATTAAAACCCATGAGTGCCAGTGTTGCGGCCAGTATTCCGATAATGCCCAGCTCAACAGACTTCAAAGCTTTTCTGCCCATGCGGATCATCAAGGAGACAATAACCGCAATAATGGCTGGTTTGATACCATATAAGAAAGGCTCAACTGCGGGCAACTTTCCATACTGCTGATAGGCCCAGGCAAATACTCCGGTAATGATAACCGCAGGAAGAATGAAACATAATCCGGCTACGACCAATCCTTTCCAGCCTGCTCGTTCATGTCCGCAATGCATAGTCATTTCGGTGGAGTTGGGGCCGGGTATTAAATTGGTGGCGCCTACAAGATCAAGAAAATGTTCGGGAGATAGCCATTTGCGTTTACGCACAATTTCTTCTTCCATCATGGCAATGTGTACCGCCGGGCCACCAAAACCAATGCAGCCCAGACGAAAGAAAACTTTGGCCACTTCAGTCAGTTCTTTTCTTGTTGCCATTGATCTTTTTGCAGGTTAATTAAAATCCTCTGCAAATTAGAAAAAATAGCCTCTGTATGTCCAGTTAATTATTTTTTATAGTAATCCTTGCGGCCTTCATGCTTCTTGGAGCTTCCTGTTTAAAGAAAGGGCCCGCACATGGAAGCTTCAATCTTTGCAGATGCAGGGAAAAGGGTTGTAGTGTAATTGTCATTGTTTTTTACTTAACATAATATAAATTATAGGACATTTTAAAACCAAAGCTTCAAAATACCTAGGGCTAGGTATAGATAAGTTTCACCTTCGGTGGCATCTTTGCTATGTCAATGACAAAGGGAGAAAGTTTCTGCTCTCATACTTCAGGAACAAAATAAATTTATGAAAATGGCAGTAGGTAAGACAGCCAAAACAGGTGAAATCTGTCCAGAAAGCGGTGTTTGGAAAGTACAGGGCACGCCAAGTACAACAGCGCCGATTGCTAAGGGTAACAAAATGTCACCTTATGATGGGAAGGCTGTTACATGGGAGTTAATCCAATTAGCATAAATAAGAGGGGGAAATATCCCCCTCTTATAAATAAAAAAACTTTAGATAATTAGCTATAATCAATTATTATCCAATACAATAATTCAAATTATAATTATCACCAAGAAACACTCCTCTAAAAAACTTTCTCCAAAAAATTTGCGTAACCCAAAAGTTACCTATACTTTTGCGTAACTTCAAAGTTACATAATATGCAAAGAGATATCAGGCATCAATTTACCTTTCCACAATCTCCTAAAGCCATTTGGAAATACCTGACCGTACCCGAACTGATGGCTCAATGGCTGATGACACCCCATGATTTTCAGCCTGTGGTCGGACAGAAATTTCAGTTTAAGACAAAGCCTTTACCCAAATTCGGTTTTGATGGCAATGTGTATTGTGAAGTGCTGGAAGCACAGCCTTACGAAAAACTTTCCTATTCCTGGAAAGGTGGCTCGCTGGATTCTGTTGTCGTTTGGACATTGGTGCCAACGGCTGACGGAACCATTTTAACACTGGAACATAAAGGCTTCAAAGGCATCAAAAACTTTATAGCGTACCTCGCCATGAACCGTGGCTGGATAAAGATCGTGAAACGGTTGCTCCGGATCCTGAAGCACTTAAAACTCATTTAGTATGGCCACCGCAACATTAGACGCCTTCCAGGTGATAGCCGACCCCAGCCGGCGGCAGATATTGAAACTGTTGTCGGAAGACAGTATGACCATTAATGCCCTGGCCGAAAATTTTGACATGAGCCGCCCTGCCGTTTCCAAGCACATCAAAATCCTGGATGGCGCAGGATTTATTACCATTCAGAATATTGGCCGGGAACGTTATTGCATATTACGGTACGACGGCTTCAAACAGCTACAGGAATGGATCAATTACTACGATGATTTCTGGGCTTCGAAACTGAACACTTTGGAAATGCTGCTAAATAAAAAGGTAGAGGAATAGTGGAACACGCCATACCCTTTTGTACCTTATGCACTGATCACCATCTTAAAATGTTTGTCTGTCCACAACAATACCACGGTAAAAATGCATACCAGGAGGGAGTTATAAAAGTGATGATACTCCTTGTGGGCCATGTGTGCGGTAAAGGCGCCAATCGCGAAAGGCATTAAAAAGAGTATCCCGATGATCTTCAGGCGGGGCTGGAAAAGCCCGGCCACAACGGTGAGTATGCCCAGCAACTCTGCTATACCGATGGCGAGGGTCCAGGTTTTATCAAATCCCATGCTCAGCATACCGTCCATCATGGACTGCTTCTGGAACACCTTGAAGAGGGAGGCATAGCCAAAGATGTAAACGTAGTAAGCATAACTTCCCCAATGTATAAAGCCAATTAATTTTTCCATTGCTGTCTTATTGTTTATGCGAAATTATACTGTTCTTTGCTCCTGTGAAAGAACGTACCAAATTGTATGGTACTGACAAAAAAGTAAGTATATGCGCAAACAGACCTCAACCAACTCCATTAATGAAGCCCGCCTGAACAGGGAATGTGGCATGGCCTATATCCTGTCTGTAATGGGTGGCCGATGGAAGGCCAGTATCCTGGGCTTTCTGCTGGCCGACGAAAAACTACGATACAATGAACTCCGCAAAAAGTTAACCGGGATTTCAGAACGTATGCTCATAGCACAGCTCAAGGAACTGGAACAAGACGGGCTGGTAGATCGTATGGCCTACCCCGAAGTACCGCCCAGGGTAGAATATAAGCTTAGCGGTAAAGGCCGGTCGTTGAAGAAGGTGTTGGATACTATGTCTGCTTGGGGGGATAAGGAGCGGCCGAGATAACAATAGCTTTAGTGCCATCCGTAGAAACATCTTGTTAGATAAACAGGTGTTTCTACGGGTAAATCTAGGGGAAAGAACAACTAGATTTGACTGCCTTGAGATAGTATACTAAAACAGCTACACAATGGAAAAAATAATTGAACAAAATCCCGATGAAACAAATTCTTCAGTAGCAAAAAAAATAGCCCGAAAGAAAGCTAACAAAAAAAAGGCATCGGCAAAAAGGGCAGCTCCTAAAAAGAATTCTTTAAAAAAAGTTGACACTAAATCAAATCAGAAAGGCTCGAAACCTAAAAGAACATATCCAATTATTACTGTTGAAAAATGTCTTGTCATAGCACAGAAATTAAAGGAAAAAAACGGTGGTAATCCATGGGCATCTAATGAAGTAAGAAAAGCAATAGGGATCGGAGACACTACTAAATTCTTTTATATTTCTCAAGCTTCACGCGATTTTGGCTTTACAGTTGGAACTAGGGATTCTTTTGAAATTTCACTGACAGATTTTGGACGTTCAGTTGTTTATGCACCCAATCCAGAGATTGAAAAGAGGTTAAAAATTGAAGCGTTTCTAAAGATTGAAATATTTAAAGAAGTTCTTAATTACTATAAAGGAAGCCAACTTCCTGAAATGAAATATTTAAGTAACACCTTAGAAGGCAAATTTAAACTTGCGCCTGAATTTCATGAAGAATTTTCAAACGTTTTTAGTGAGAATTGCAAGGAGTTAGGGATTGATAATGGAGATCCATTAAGTGGGCAGGATGTAACTATTAAAAAACAACCTACTATTCTAGTTGGCGAAGCAAAGAAGAATAAGAAAGGGAGTTTAAAAGCATTTGTAATAATGCCTTTTGTGGAGCGCAATAAAATAAGGCCAGATGGTTTTTTTAAAGAAGTCCTTGATAATTTAATAATTCCAGCTGGCATTGAAGCTGGATTTAATGTAGAAACGGCTAATAAACAAGGTTCTGATGTTATACAATCCACAATTATAAATGATTTATTGGAAGCTGATTTGGTAATTGCAGATTTAACAGACCATAATCCTAATGTACTATTTGAATTAGGACTTAGAATGGCTCACGATTTGCCAATTGCTTTAGTGAAGTCTACAGATACTGGAAGAATATTTGACGTAGATAATATGCTTCGGGTGTATGAATACAGTCAAAACCTTTGGAAATCGACGATAGATACGGACATTCCAAATTTGGTAGAACATTTTAAAGCGGTCTGGAATAATAAGGATAGTGAACAGACGTACATGAAGATTCTCCGACGAGTTTCAACACAATCAAATCACACTGATGATAAAGAATGATAAATTCACATAGGCACTGCAGGATTAATCGTTGCGGTGAAGACTCCATCAACGACGAAAAACCCCAAACATATGGATGATTCTATGAAAATGTATTGGCAATTAGTATTTGAAAATTTTTCAAATGAAACCTTAGTAATGAGCTAATAGATGGTGCGATAGTCGATGTTGGATGTGGTCAATCACCATTTTTATTAGAGTTCTTATTTACTGATAGGGAGTTAATTGCTATTGACAATGAACAAATTCAACTTGATTTGTTAAAAAAGCGAGTTGAGCGTGAAACTTCTTCAAAACTGGGAAATTGGAGTTTTTTGAATCGAGTTTTCCCTCAAGACGGATTGCCAGATAAAGAATATTCATTGATGATTTTTTCTAATATTCTTCATTTTTTTTCTTTGGAAGATTGTATAAAAATAGGA
The DNA here is from genome assembly GCA_041660405.1 of Taibaiella sp. GTDB lineage: Bacteria > Bacteroidota > Bacteroidia > Chitinophagales > Chitinophagaceae > Taibaiella. Next base: position 51,036 of record JBAZWL010000010.1, read on the forward strand.
GATATTATTACGCAAAAATCGTCTAATGGAACATTAGTTTTTGTTAGTGTACATTCCGAAAAGTTCTACTCTAATAACCCTAACGATTCAAATAATAATGATTACTTCAAACACTATTTTACAATAGCAGACTTGCAAAGGGTTTTCCCGAATGATTTATTTGACAGAATTTACTATGCTGAAGTTGAAAAATTGGATCCTCAAATCGAGCGAGATTTGACTAATAAATGGCTAGACCAATCGCTTAAAGCTGATGGAATTAGTGATCCTAAAATCATTGAACGTGTAAAAAAAAGCTACTTGGCAAACAAGAGCCAATCAGACATCATTACAATATTCAAGCGTAAATAAGTATTATTCCAACGACACTTAGGAAGCATTGCAGGATTAATTCGTTGCAGATGAAAACACAGCAACGGCGGAAAAATGTAATTGAAGTTAGATATCTTTTTTACCGTTTGTTACAATAAAAAGATATTATAACAAATCGCTAAGCTAAAAGCAAAACCTATGCAAAAAGTAGCAGCAAATAAAGTCTTCACTCCCTCAAGACCAGCAGTAGAAACATTTGTGGAACGGACTAACAAAATTAATAATCACTTAGTTGACGCTTTAAATACCCCTGGGAAACAAATTGTTTTATATGGCCATACAAAATGCGGCAAAACAACTCTACTTGTTAATAAGTTGAGGCAAACTTATGAAAACTCTTTTACAACCAGATGCATGGACGGTATGAGTTACGAAAGTATAATTCTTGATGCATTCGACCAATTAGGGAAAGTTTATACTGAAACAGCAAAGACAAGGGGATTCAAAATTTCTCCAGAAATTTCAGTTACTTACAATGAAATCAAAGCGACTTTAAAATTAGGTGAATACACTGATCAAAAACAAACATCAAACAAGCAAATTATTCCACCTCAACTAACAGGTAGGCGTCTTGGCGAGTTTTTTGGAGCATCTAAATCATGTTGGGTTTTAGAAGATTTCCATAAAATAAAAGGGACAGACAAATCCAAAACATCAGGGCTAATGAAAATCTTCCAAGACATGTCTGAAACGTATCCTGAATTAAAGATTATAGCATTAGGTGCTGTTGGTACAGCACGTGAGGTTGTAGAGTATAATCAAGAAATGGAAGATAGGGTTACTGAGATTTACATCCCTTATATGAATGACGAAGAAATAGAGGAGATAATAACATCGGGTGAGAAATTACTGAATATAAAATTTGGCGCAGATGTTAAAAGGAGGATAGTGAAATACTCTTGTGGTCTACCTGCAATATGCCATCAACTATGTTTAAATATATGCTTCAATAAAAGCATTAATGAAACGGCTAAGCAATTGACCGCAATAAACCTACATGACTTGGAAAAAGCGATAGAAAAATTTGTAGATGAAAAGTCAGATACTTTAAAAAAACAATTTGATAAATCCATAAAAATTCCTAACCGTACTCCAACTAATATACCTAAAGAACTACTTATTATTTGTCTAAATTTAGAGAAAGATGAATTTTCTTTTGACGAGATATACTATAATCTAAAAGGGAAAAGAATACAAAAAAAGGACGCTGAAAAAAACTTGAATGACTTATGTACTGTAGAGCGATCCGAAATTTTAATTTATGACGAAAACTCTAATTTGTATCGTTTCAACAATTTATTTCTCAAAGCATACGCTAAGCTTAAGCTTAAAGAAGACGTTGATACAAAACCAACCACTACTCGAAGAGATGAACAAATAGTACAAAAACTCCTAGATATTCTTGATAAAGATATATTAGACGAATATGAAGACGAAATTTACATTGAGGATTTATAGGTGGATTCCCTCCTCTCTGGTCGTAGCGTCTCGCTACGACTCTTTAATTGCTATTGTTGATTATGTAGGAGTCTACCGTACGACCTCCTAACCCTCACACTATCTCCTCCTAAATAAAACCTACGAGCCCCTCTAGTCGTAGCGTTTCGCTACGATTTTTCAATTACCGATTAAAAATACCCCGCCCTCCTACCCCCGCCTACCTCAAACCTAGGTGCTCCTACTACCTACCATATGCGCGCCTACTATTCTTGTAGGCATACCTTCTAATTTTATAGGCCATACCTACCCTTTTACTACGCTCGCCTATCAAAAATATAGGCATATCCTTGTGTTTTGGTACGCGCGCTTATGTTCTAAGTAGGATCGCCTACTCTCACAGCAGGCCTGCGTAGCGTTAGATATAGGCGTGCCTAAGCCGAAAGTAGGAACGCCTTGATCAGAGATAAGCACGCCTACCAAAACCATAGGCACGCCTATCAAATAGCAACGCTAAAGGGCTAATTACGACAAATATTACTGCTTATAAACTTCAGATCCCAGTTCGATCCTGGGCGAGGATTGCGGGTCAAGCCCGTAATGACACAAGATTGCGGATCAAATTTGCAATAAAAAAAGCCTTTCCCCGGTTAAGGAGAAAGGATTTTTGAGAAACATTATCTATATAAAGATAATCAGGCGTCTGGGCCTGCTGTGGGAGGGATATTACCGTCGCCATTACCGCCGCCCGTATTGGCAAAGCGTTTATTCCATTCATCCACTTCGCGCAAGGCCAGGTCGAGGCCGGCATTGTTGTCGCGTCCGGCTTGCAGGTTTTTAATAAAGCGGTCGTTCATGCGCATGGCCAATATTCCGTTGGTCATTTGTGTTTCCGTTACCATTTCTAACAGGGTAAGCAGTTCTTGTCGCAACTCTTCCAGGCTGCTATCGTAGTCCAGTCTTTGGGCCAGCTCTCCCGCGCTATCATTACGGGCAAGGCTTTCTTCATGTGCCAGGGCAATTTTGGCTACCAGTCTTACCAGACCTTCACGACCTTCGGCCATGGTACGTCCTTTCTTTTCTTCGTCGGTCAAGTCTATAAAATAGGGCTTGAACATTTTCTTTGACTCTAACAGCGCAGTACGTATTGTCTGTGCTTCACCATCGCTAAGACGGTTCATTTGGGGCATCATCGCCATAATCATTTAATTTTTATTCATGAAAATATAATGGGATATAAGCAAATATTGTGCCAATTTATATATTGCGCTATTTATATTTACTGTTGGTAACAAAGGGGCTTATCAGTCAGGGAGTTAAGCTGTATATGGAAGTTTAAGAGTGTTGCGGTATATTTACGAATGATTGCTGTTGGTAACACCAACCAAAAGCGAAAAAAACTACAAATCGGATGTTTTGGATAGAGAAAATTCAAAGAGTAAAAAATAAATTCCCGCCTTCATCTTTTAAAGATCCATTTAGAGAAGGAAATAAAATAATTGAGAAGATAATCGTTCGCTTACTTAATTCAACCTGGCTCAACTTCCACAATTCACTGACTCGGGAAACATTAATAAGGAACGGCCGCCTGTTGAAAACATGCACTATTAAGCAGCTTTATACAGATGAGCTTCCGCGACTGGATATTGATATCAATTTTTGGTTGTTTCTTGTAAACATTCCCTTGGCAACGGATTTTAGGGTATATGATTGTAAATATGAACCTCTGAGGGAATTACTCTATCTATCTTCAGGCCAACCCCACCAGGAATTCTTTATTGTGGATAAGAAATACTCATGGCTCTTATATTTCAAAGTTGATAAAATGAAAGACTCCGTTGAAATATATGGAACTGAAAATCTGCCTATAGCCACCCTCTGAATTAAACGTCCATGATCATAAATTTATAACCCTTACCATGTACGTTTATGATCTTAATTGACGAATCGCCACTTAATTTTTTACGCAGTTTGGATACCAATACATCCACATTTCGGGTAATTACAAAAACACCTTCATTTTCCCATATCTCTTTCATTAACCTGTCCCGCTCCACTACCCTGTTTAGGTTTGATGCAAATATGCTTAATGCCTTGATTTCTTTTTCAGAAAGTTCAATCGTTTCATCGTTAAGGCAAAGGATACCTTTTGCATCGTAAAATCTGAATTTCCCTAGTTGTTTATATTCCAGGGTACCCGCTACTCTTTTGTCATTACCGGGCACAGATTCTTCATCATACAGGTTTTCTTTTTCTTTCCGCCGCTCAAGTTCCCGCTTATTTTGTTTGCGATTCAGATAAAAACCGGTAAAAGCTATGGGAATAAATGCAGTGATAAGCCAGGCATAATTAAAAGGTTTTTCAGCCAAAAACTCAATTTGAATATAATAACACCCTGCCTCCTGCTTCCTTCCGCCACAGGGTTTCAAATCGCCGGTGAATGTGTTTATTTCATATGCAAAGGCCGTTTTATTTTCATTGCAGTCCTTTACACTTACTATATAATCCTTTGGCATATTCGTTTTTGCCAATTGCTGCTGCACTAAACGCATCAAAGTGTCGGGCGTAAAATCAAAGCTATTTTCAAAAGAAATCTGGTAGGTACGTTCATTTATTGTTTTTACAGGTAATATCCTTGATGTTGAATCTTTGGAATGAAGCAACAACTGATGCCCGATATTACGAAGCACAACTTCCAGATGCTTATCCCGAAACTCTTTTTTTGAATTTATAAATGCCAGAGTGGACACTAATATGATTAATGAAACGGCAACCAATAAGAAAGAGTACAAATGCTTCATACCCTACAATATTAATCCTAAAATCTCCTATTGCAAATACATTTTACACATTATTTACAATGTTTTACAACCTTTTTACACTCTTTTTATCTGTGTAGAAAGGATTACCAATAGCTTTGGTTTTCCATGAGCCGGTTGGTACATCATCTGCAATGCGCTTCATCTAAAACTAATTATTTCTCTTTTACTACAGTTTCAATCGTAAAAAACATCATGAAAAAAAGCATATTTTCTATCATTCTTTTTCATTGTCTGACAGCAGCCACTGCACAGCAACCTTATTCCAAAGCTGTAAACGAACAAATAGTCCGGGTTGAAAACAATCTTTCGGAAGGGATCGTTATTGACGGCAAACCCTACAATCTTGAGGAAAGGATGCAACATTATCATGTGAAAGGACTAAGTATAGCTGTTGTGAAAGATTTTAAGATCGTTTGGGCTAAAGGTTATGGCTGGGCTGATGAAAAAGAAAAACGCCACGTAACAACAGCAACCTTATTTAAGCCTGGCTCCATTAGTAAGTCGTTAAATGCAGTAGGCGTATTAAAATTAGCGCAGGAAAACAAACTGGATCTTTATAAAGACATCAATGAATATTTAAGATCATGGAAATTTCCTTACGATAGTCTATCGAAAGGGAAAAAAATTACATTGGCCAATTTGCTCAGCCACACCGGGGGCTTATCTGTATATGGTGGTTTTCCTGGTTACAGCAAAAAAGACAAGTTGCCTACGATACCTGAAATTTTAGATGGCGCAGCACCCGCCAACACGCCACCGGTACGATCTATGTTTGAACCGGGACTACGATTTGAATATTCAGGTGGAGGCACCATAATTTCCCAACTCATTATTACAGATGTAAGCCAGCAACGTTACACTACATTCATGTACGATAACGTACTTAAACCCATGGGAATGGCACATAGTTTTTACTCAGAACAGCCACCTGCCGGCGCCAGACAAAAAGAAGTAGCTACGGGTTATTCAAAAGATGGTGTTGAAGTTGCAAGCAGATTTAACGTGTATCCCGAGCAGGCACCATTGGGACTATGGACTACACCGACCGAACTTTGTAATTATCTCATTGAAACACAATTGGCATATGCAGGAAAATCTTCGAAGGTTTTAAACCAGGAGATGACCCGGTTGCATCTAACACCCTATATTGACCAATCTTCTGCGATGGGCGTTTTTATTGGTGAACGTAATGGAGAAAAATATTTCTTTCATGACGCTGGCAATGAAGGATTCCGGGGACTATTTTATGGTAGCGTTGAAGGAGGGAATGGCGTCGCCATGTTTGTCAATTCGGATGAAGGCAATATTATATTAGAGCTGCTCAACAGCGTAGCACTTGTATATGATTGGAAAGGTTTTGCAAAACCCGAACAAATAGCCACCGTGCCTATAAACGAAACACTGATCTCAAAGTATGTTGGTGATTACATAACCGAAGGACAATTTTCAGAAATAAAGAAAGAAAAAGATGGTCTTTATATGTGGATTGTAGGTATAAACAGTAAAATGTATTTCACTTCTGAGCAGGGTTTTCGTAACCTGGAATTCCCAACGGTAAAATCTTTCATCTTCAATAATGCGGGAGAAGTAAGCGGTTTTACGCGAACGCTTAACGGCGGACCGCTTGCCTCTGCTCATCGGGTTGTTGATATGGATACACTCCAACCAAAGCAAGGACAGTTTGGCATTTTTGGTCGTCATCTTTTAGAGAACAAAGATTATGACAAGGCAATTCGTTTTTTGTCAAGAGGAATATCCATCGAGCCTACCGACTCTTCCCTGTTAAAAAATTTAGCGCACGCTTATCTCTTTAAAGATAATTTTACCAAAGCGATTGAGCTGTATCAACAATACTTAAAGTCAAGTAAGACCGAAGAAGCGTTAATGAAAGATTTGAAAAATGATTTGGAGTACTTTGGTAATGCCGGATTTGATAATGCATTTATAAAAAAGGCGAAAGAAAAACTTTCACTTTAATGTACCTTGTAGATGACAGCGATGGTAACATTTGGGCCGGGATCAGGAACACAGGTTTATGCCGTTTCGATGGGCATACCTTTACTAGCTTTTCTGAATAAAAAAGAAATCTGCTGATTGTTGTTGGTGAAAACACCAACAACGGCGAAAAAGTCCAGTGCTAGCTTGGGGGGAACTTTAATTTGATTACATATAATACGCCACCAATCAGGGTCATAATTACAGCTTCAAATGCCCCCTTCAATAGTGCGGTGATTATATCATAATCATTTAAAAGATTGAGGGACGTTTCAGCGAACAGAATGATTAAAAACAAATTTATAATAGCTTTTTTCATAGTGGGAACGTATAGTAATACAAAACTATGGAAAAATATGGTGGTCGCAAAGTAGTTCGCCGTCGTCGACGCATAAGCATTCGTTGCAGGTGAAAACACCAACGATGGCGAAACAATAACAACCCCATTGTCCCCGAAAGCTTTCGGGACAAGCTATGCTGGAAGCATCTACACATCGCTTATAAAACTGTGGTGCTGTGTAGATCCCTCCGGAATGACAATGGGTTGTTATAGGCTTTGTTTTTCTCCATAACATTGTCCAGAGTGAACAACCTCAAATAACAATTCAACTATGATGAAATATTTCTTACAAACGCAAACCTTTACTCTACTGATCATATTGTTTTTCGCCACTTCCTGTAATGGACAGCAAAATAATGACTGGCTGCAAAATGTAATCCCGGGCGGGCAGCCCAAATTAATTAAAACGCAAGGCTCAGGCCCATCAGACAATGTTCGGTGTGGATTGGAGGATAAAGAAGGAAACCTTTGGTTTGGCACTACAGGAGAAGGAGTATATCGCTATGATGGCAAATCATTTACACAATTTACAGTGAAAGATGGTTTAAGTAGTAATAAAGTCTGGTGTATCCTGGAAGATAAATTGGGGAACATTTGGTTTGGAACTACCAACGGGGCCTGTCGTTACGACGGGAAAAACATTGTTCGTGTTCCGATCAGTGAAAACTTTGCGCCTGTAAATGGCGATAACAATTATTATACGGACTGGTCCACCAAGAATACCGTGTGGAGTATATTTCAAGATAAAAGCGGAACAATATGGTTCGGCACAGGTGATGGTGTTTATTGTTACAGTGGAACTTTCTTCACCCGTTTTTTAGACAATCAAAGTGTCCTTAATAAAGAGGGGCTTCATCTCAAAATGGTTGATTGTATTTTGGAAGGTGATGATGGCATTATTTGGTTTGCGTCGGGAATGCTACCTGGTGAGGAAGGTATTTGTCGCTACAATGGAAAATCAATTACAAGTTCCAAACCGAATGGGGATGGTTGGATTCGTGGTATGATAAAAGATAAAGCCGGACACATTTGGTTCGCAGGAAGGAAGTACGGTAATTTTCGTTATGATGGAAAAACTTTTTCCAATTTTACCGAGAAAGTTGGCATTGGAAATCCTATTTTATCAGATAGAAACGGAAATATCTGGTTCAGCGGAGAAGATAATGATAACTCTGAAAATGTAGGAGGAATCTGGTGTTACGATGGAAAAATCTTTAAAAATTTTACTACAAAAGATGGTATCAGTAAATATTCAGTTTGGAGTATGCTAGAAGATAGCAAAGGAAATATTTGGATAGGCACCAGGAACACGGGCTTGTATAGATACGATGGAAAAACTTTTACCCCTTTCTCAGAATAGAAACCTTCCCTGACATAGGGCTGTCATCAAGCCTGTTTAGATTTGCCATCATGCAGGAAAAGGAAATAGAAACATTTTGCCCGGCAAGCCAGGAAGATTGGAGACAATGGTTAACAGAAAACCATAGTGTAAAACAATCTGTCTGGCTTGTTTATCATAAAAAGAAATCCAACAACCCAAGCCTCTCCTGGAGCGAAGCTGTTGATGAGGCGCTTTGCTTTGGCTGGATCGACAGTACCAAACGGCCTATTGACGAAGATACTTTCATGCAGTTTTTCTGCAGGCGAAAGCCCAAGAGTATTTGGTCGAAAATAAATAAGGAAAAGGTTCAGCAACTTATTGCAGATGGTCTTATGATGCAAGCAGGATATGAAAGCATAGAAACAGCAAAGCAAAATGGTTCGTGGGTTATTATGGATGGTGTAGATGAATTAAAAATACCCAAAGACCTGGAAAAAGCGTTCAAAATCCAACCGGGATCGAAACAGTTCTTTTTAAGTTTAAGCAAGTCTGTAAGGAAAGGTATGTTGCAATGGCTCATACTTGCCAAACGACCAGAAACCAGGCAAAACCGGATTAACGAAATAGCAGAACTTGCCGGGCAAAAGCAGAAACCAAAACAGTTTTAGATAAAAGGAAAAATGGCAAGAAGCATTTAGCTTTGCGTTCAGAATACAATAATTCGATCCTTATTACACACAAACTATGCTAACAGCTATCAACCCAAAATTACCCATGCGCAGCAAAGCTGCCACCAAAGACTTTTACCTGAATCAATTAGGTTTTCAGGAATTAGGAAGCGCTGACTATGATGAATATTTAATGGTGGCTAAGGACAATATAGAAATTCACTTTTTTGAATTTAAAACACTTGACCCAAAAGAAAACTATGGACAGGTATATATCCGCACCAATGATATTGATAAACTATACCAGGAAATGCTGGACAAAAAACTAAGCATACACCCCGCAGGGCCCTTACAAGTAAAACCCTGGGGACAAAAAGAATTTTCAATGCTTGACCCTGACAATAATTTGCTGACTTTCGGGCAACGGGTATAGCATTTTATCTCCCCTACCTAAGCATCTACACATCGCTTATCTGTAGCACTACTGCAGGTTGTGTAGATCCCTCCGGGATGACAATGGGGTTGTTGTGAGACTATTTTCTACAATAATATTGTCATCCAGAGACCTGCGCAGCAATCGAAGGATCTCTTAACACGCAGAGATCCTTTGTACCTATGGACGACAATGGGGCTGTTATAATGTTCTCTCTTCTGTTAAATTTCTAAAAAATATTTGCGCAGTCAAATAGCTGCACTTATATTTGCAGTCAAATAGCTGCACAATGGAACTCAGACGAGATGTATTTCAAGCCATAGCCGACCCTACACGTAGGGCCATCCTTACCTTAGTGGCCATACAAGCCATGACGCCGGGAGCCATAGCCGAACAATTCGACTCCTCCAGGCAAACAATATCCAAACACATACAGATCCTCACCGAATGCGAATTGCTGAAACAGGAACAAACGGGAAGGGAAATTTATTATCACTTAAATCCAAAAAAGATGAAGGTAATAGCAGACTTTATCGAGCCCTTTCGCAAGATGTGGGATGAGCGGTTCAACAAATTAGAATCCATAATGAAAACTTACAAAAACAAAAAATAACTCTTCGACTACGCTCAGGGTGACAACTAAAAATAAAAACAACTATTATGGAACTCAAAACAAAAGTAAACGCCGAAGAAGGCAAGCAAGACCTGGTCATTACAAGAGAATTTGACCTGCCCCTGGAATTATTGTTCAGAGCCTATACAGAGCCTGAACTGCTGGAACAATGGATGGGCACCAAAGTGCTGAAGATGGAAAACAAAAAGCATGGCGGCTACCATCTGGAAACCAAAGACGGCAATGGCAATGTAGTATTCGCCGCCAACGGCACCATCCACGAATTTACGCCCAACCAGAAGATCACACGCACTTTTGAAATGATGAATGCGCCTTACGATGCAACGCTGGAGTTCCTGGAATTTGAACCACTTACAGAAGATACCAGCAAGCTCACCATGCATGTGATATACCGCTCGAATGCCCACAGGGATGAGAACCTTAAACTGCCATTTAAACAAGGTGTCAACTGGGCACATAACGAACTGGAAAAAATTGTAAGCAAACTAAAATAAAACATCATGACACAGACAAAAAGAAACAAGATCATTTATTGGATCGCCACACTGTGGCTTGCATTAGGCATGACTGCCACCGGATTGGTGCAGCTATTTAAAATGAAAGAAGAAGCAGATTTAATCTTAAATTTGGGCTACCCTGTTTATTTGCTGACGCTGTTAGGCATTGCTAAAATTCTGGGTGTAATTACCGTGCTTATTCCTAGATTCCCGGTACTGAAGGAATGGGCTTATGCAGGCTTTTTCTTTATCATGGTGGGAGCCATATATTCACACGCGGTCCATGGAGATGGCGGCAAAGATTTTTTCGGACCGGTATTGTTGCTTGTCCTGACTATGGTGTCCTGGTATTTCAGGCCCGCGGAGCGAAAGGTTGCGGTTTTAGTTAACTAGTAAAAGAACGATATGAATACAAATCCTAAGGTTGATTTCTATTTCGACAAAAATGAAAAATGGCAGAAAGAGATCGAGCAATTAAGAACAATCGTTCTCGATTGCGGACTGATGGAAGAGTTGAAATGGGGATGCCCGTGCTATATGTATCAGGGTAGCAATATTGTACTGATCCATGTGTTTAAAGAGTACTGTGCGCTTTTGTTTTTCAAAGGCGTATTGATGCATGATCCCGATGGTATTTTAATTCAGCAAACAGAAAATGTACAGTCGGCACGGCAAATACGATTTACTAATCTAAAGGAAATAGTAAAGCTGGCCCCCACCCTTAAGGCTTATATTTATGAAGCTATTGAAGTGGAAAAAGCTGGCTTGAACGTGAAGCTGAAGAAGACCAAAGACTTTGCTGTTCCTGAAGAATTTCAAAATAAACTGGATAAAAACAAGGCCTTGAAAACTGCCTTTGAAGCCTTGACACCAGGAAGGCAAAGAGCCTATCTTTTTTATTTTGGCCAGGCCAAGCAATCCAAAACCCGCGAGTCGAGAGTGGAAAAGTATATACCACAAATTCTTAGCGGGAAAGGATTGGAGGATTAATGCTGTGATAAAGAAATAGTTAATTATGACCCTTAAAGAAACACTCGCACAACTTGAAGCGCTTAGTAATGAAACAATGCTTGCGCATAACATCAAACATGGTGCCGGCAAAAACCAGTTTGGCGTTAAAATGGGTGATATCCGGACGGTTGCAAACAAGATCAAAAAAGACCACCAGCTGGCCTTACAGCTTTGGGATACAGCAATTATCGAAGCCAGGCTTTTGGCAACTTTAATTATTGATCTTAAAAAATTATCGCATGAGGATATAAACCGGATGGTATCATCCGAAAAGTTTATCCAGGTGGCCGACTGGTTGTATGCTTATGTTATAAAACCTTATCCGGATAACGAATTGTTGCGGGCAGCATGGATGAAGTCGAAAGATACCATGCGTGCCCGTGCCGGATGGAGCCTGACTGCAGGACGTGTAACCCGTAACCCAGATGGGCTGGACCTCCCTGCCCTGCTCGACAGAATAGAAAAAGAAATGCCCAAAGCTGCGCCGGAAGTACAATGGACCATGAATACTACCTTGGGTCAGATCGGGATTAATTTCCCGCAGTATCGCGACCGCGCGCTTGCTATTGGAGAAAAGCTGGGCATCTATAGAGATTACCCGGTATCCAAAGGGTGCACTTCGCCTTTTGTCCCGATATGGGTCAACGAAATGGTACGCAGGCAAGGATAAGCGGCCGGATGATTTGCAGGTTTAAAAAGTAAATAAAGAATCAGGACTTTTCCATCTATCAAAAATGAATGCTCATGGCTAAATCTAAATTAGCAGAAGTAAAGACAAAAGAGACTACTGCAAGTGTTGAAGATTTTATAAACACAGTGGAAAGCGAAACAAAACGCAAAGACAGTTTGCATTTGCTGAAGCTCATGGAAAAGGCAACAAAAGAAAAACCTAAAATGTGGGGAGCCTCCCTGATTGGCTTCGGGAATAAAAGATATAAAAGTCCCACCAGCGGTAGAGAAGTAGATTGGTTTGTGATCGGCTTTTCACCACGAAAGGCAAACCTGTCTTTGTATCTTCAGCTTGATAGTACACAACGGGAGGAAACTTTGCAGAAATTAGGCAAACACAAAACAGACGGTGGTTGCATTTACGTTAATAAGCTGGAAGATATCGATATGAAAGTGCTGGAAGAAATGATCAAACTGTCAGCGAAGAAAAAGTAAACGTCTTTTCAAATGACAACCCATACACAGACCGATAACACAAAAATCATCAACACTGCAAACAATGATCTAACCGATGTGCTCTGGCTTTTTGAACAGGCCATGGAATTACAGGGAAGGAATGGTTATAAAGTTTGGGAGGATGTAGACAAAGCCAGTTTAGAAAAGGATATAGCAAGCGGACTTCAATATAAAATTGTACAGGGCAACGATATCCTATGCATCTTCAGCATTCAGTATAACGATCCTTTTATATGGCGCGACAGAGATCGCAATGATGCTATTTACCTGCACCGGATTGTAGTAAATCCAAATTTCAAAGGGCAAAAACAATTTCAAAAAGTGCTGGATTGGGCTAAAGACTTTGCACAATCGAAGGGCCTGCAATATGTAAGAATGGATACCTGGGCAGACAACCTCAAAATTATTGAGTACTACAAATCGTTCGGCTTTGCGTTTATAGAAAATTATAAAACGCCGGATGCGCCTGAATTACCGATTCAAAACAGGAATTTAAATGTAGCATTGTTGGAGCTAAAATTGACACACAACTAATACACCAAAGGCCAATTTATAAATGTCCGACCCTAAACCCATTCACCCAGACTTCCGCTTCCTGCTGGACTTTAAGGAACAAAGCCTCATTGATCTCTTTTGTGATCTAAGATCATTTGTGCTGGAGATACATCCTGATAGCAATGAGCTATTGTACCATACACATGCCTTAACCACAGTGTTTTCCATTTCAGAAAAACTAGGTGATGCTTTTTGTATGATACCCATTTACAGTAACCACCTCAATCTGGGTTTCAATAAAGGAACCTTGCTCAAAGATCCGCACAAGCTACTGGAAGGAACAGGCAATTTAATACGCCATATTCCAGTAAGGCAAGTAAGCGATTACCGCAACAGCAAAGTAAAAACGCTGATACAGGCTGCGGTAGACTTTGCAATACAGGGCATAGACAAGCCCACTAAATCTACTGGTAAGATTATCTCGAAGATCAAGAAAAGCTAAGGTTATTACATCAGTGAAATGAAGCGGTCCTATCAGATCATTTTTTTCCTTATTTTGTGTTTCCTTACAAAATAACGTTTATGCAATTCGGAACAGTTGCCGATCCCGGCGCGATAGATTTTACCTTACCTAAAGATGCACCGGAAACAACCAAAGTATTGAAAGCAGCCAAGAGCAATGAACCCTTTGAGGTCTATGTGGGCTGTGCCAAATGGAACCGTGGCGATCTGAAAGGATTTTATCCACGTGGTGTAAAGGACGAGCTTACTTATTATGCACAACAGTTCAACAGCATAGAGCTGAATGCTACCTTCTATGGTATGCCCGATTTGAAACAGGTAGAAACCTGGAAAGATAAAACGCCGGAAGGTTTTAAATTTTTCCCGAAGCTCACCAATACCATCACACACTTCAAACGATTGCTCAATGCGCAGGAAGCTGTAGAACAATTCTGCGGCGCTATAGCAGCCTTCGATGATCGACTGGGTATGGCCTTCATGCAATTGCACGATAACTTTAAACCTAAAGATTTTGAACGGTTGAAGGCTACCCTGGAAAATTTCCCTAAAGGTATTCCCTTAGGCCTTGAAGTTGGAACAACTGGGCATGGCTAATATCATAGTGGATACTGCCGGTCGCCGTGATATGCTACATATGCGGCTTACCAGTCCCGTGGCTTTTGTGCGGTATGTTGGCGCCAATCATCCTACGGATAAAGATCGCCTGGATGATTGGATAGAACGGATCAAAAAATGGCGCAAAGAAGGATTACAGAAATTGTACTTCTTCGTACACCAAAACGTAGAACTGGAATCTCCCCTGCTCGCTACGCATTTTATTGAGGAGATCAATAAGGCGTTTAAACTTTCATTACATATTCCGGTGAGGCCACCTGTAAAGTAGTGTGACATTTTTATTTCTCGCAGTGACGCCGCATCGCTGCAAGAAATAATTACTATATAAAGAAAGCCGCAGAGATTTCAACATCTCTACGGCTTTCCAATAATAAGGTCCTTTCTTATTTTGCGATCTCTCCTGCTTCCTTTTTCTCCGGCAATAATAACGAAGCCAAAACAGCAATAATCAATACACCACCCACAATAGCTAATGAAATGGGTGATGAAATATGCCAGGCTTCATTTTGGCCAATAACCATTTTTACACCTATGAAAGTTAGAATTACGGCCAGACCGTACTTCAGAAAGCGGAACATATGAATAAAGTTGGCTAACAGGAAGTACAGCGCACGCAAGCCGAGTATCGCGAAAATATTGGAAGTATACAGGATAAACGGATCATCGGGCGCAATAGCGAAAATTGCAGGAATAGAATCCACAGCAAATAACAGATCGGTAAATTCGATAACGGCCACAACTACTAGCAATGGAGTGGCTAACTTAACGCCATTTTCAATGGTAAAGAATTTATCTCCATCAAAGTTCTTACTTACTTTAAAAAACCGATGCACCAGTTTGGCTCCCGGACTTTTAGTAAAATCTTTTTCCCCATCATCTTCCTTAGCAAATGCAGATTTGATACCTGCGTAAATAAGAAAAATACCGAATATCAGCAGCACAATATTGATATGCAGAGTCATACCCATAAACGTCATTGGCGCCAGGTAGGTTACATTGATCAGTCCCACACCGGTAAATATAAATATAGCCCGGAACACTAACGCGCCGATAATACCCCAGAACAACACTTTATGATGTACCTCTTTAGGCACATTGAAAAAACCGAATACAAGGATAAACACAAAGAGATTATCGACAGACAATGCTTTCTCGATCCAGTAGGCCGATTGGAATTGGGTAAATTTTTCAAAGGCAAGTTCAGGAGAATCTGTACGGAAAGTGAGGTATATTACACCACTAAAGATCATGGACAATGAAATCCAGACAATCGACCAAGTGACTGCTTCTTTGTTACTTACAGCATGACTCTTTTTGTTGAAAACACCAAGATCCAACAGTAACATAATCAGGACCAGAATAGCAAAACCGATAAGAATTCCCGGGTGGCTTATCATTGAAACTTTATTATTCATTATTGATTTTAAGTTAATTATAAGAGTTACTAAAAGTAATTTAAATCAGAGATTAATTGATCTTACCCTAAATCTTACAAATGTATGATCACTTGGCCCTTCTTATTCTCTTCCAACATCCTCTCTCGATTTGGTCAAAGATATCCCTTTATCCACTCCGATACTTTTTAATACTGCAGATTTTTTTGATTCTTTTTTTAATGGCGTTATGGCTTGTACTATCTGATCAATTAATTTCCTTACAAAACAAAGAACCGTTCCCTTTTCAGAGAACGGTTCTTTATGAAAATTGTGAACAGTTGGCCAGATATAAGATTATCTTTTAGCCGGGCCACCAGCACCTGCTGGTTTACGACCACCTGCACCAGCTCCACCGCCTGGACCGCGCTTAGCACGACCGGCTCCACCAGCACCAGGTTTACCACCTGCTTTCTTATCTTTATCTTCTTCGTCAAGGTCAAGACCACGAGTACGTTCTGTAAATTCTTCTTCGCCTTCTTCTTGTTCCTGCTCTTTATTGGAAGCACGCTCTTCGATACCTTCGATGATAGCAGCGATCAAATAATTAGTGATGATAGCGATTGATTTCGTAGCATCATCGTTAGATGGGATAGAGAAGTCAACTTTAGTAGGATCGCTGTTAGTATCTACCATTGCGAAAGTAGTGATACCAAGGCGTTTTGCTTCAGCAAGAGCAATATGCTCGTGACTGATATCCACCATGAAGATAGCAGCAGGAGTACGGCCCATCTGAGCGATACCACCTAATACTTTTTCCATTTTTTGTTTGCTACGGTCCAAAGTAAGACGCTCTTTCTTTGTAACGCTGTCCAAAGTACCATCGTTCAGCATTTTTTCGATGCTCTGCATCTTCTTAACGCTTTTACGGATAGTCTGGAAGTTGGTAAGCATACCACCTAACCAACGTTCAGTAACATAAGGCATGTTAGCTTTAGCTGCTGCTTCTGCTACGATTTCCTTAGCTTGTTTTTTAGTAGCAACGAACATGATTTTCTTACCGCTTTTTGCGATAGATTTCAATGCTGCTGCAGATTCCTGCAATCCATCAATAGTTTTGTTCAGATCGATGATATGAATGCCGTTCTTTTCGGTAAAGATGTATGGAAGCATTTTAGGATTCCATTTTTTCTTTTGGTGACCAAAGTGAACCCCGGCTTCAAGCAATTGCTGATGTAATGATTTATTTTCTTCCATTGTTGGAAAATTGAATGAGTTGATAATAATTAAAAAATAAGCTTATCCTCATTACTACTCTTTGCAGAGTAATAATAACCGGATTAACGTTTAGAGAACTGGAAGCTACGACGTGCTTTAGCTTTACCGAATTTCTTACGTTCAACAACACGTGGATCGCGACGCAATAAGCCTTGTTTTTTCAACGCAGGACGGAATTCAGCATTCACTTCGCAAAGGCAACGGGCAATACCTAATTTGATTGCTTCTGCCTGTCCTTTAGGGCCACCACCCTGAACATTTACATTAATATCGTACTGATCCAAAGCTTCGATAGTCTTCAATGGAAGTTCTACCTGGTTTTGTAAGTATATCAGTGTGAAGTATGCTTTGTATTCTTTGTCGTTCACTTTAATTTCACCGGTACCTTTGTTTAAATATACGCGGGCAACAGCTTCTTTACGACGACCTACAGCATTTTTCTGTTTTTCCATTTAATTAGAAAGTTATTATGCCCCTAAAAGGGCCTAGGGGTTAATATTTAAATTCTTTTGGTTGTTGTGCTTTATGTCCGTGTTCAGCACCTTCGTATACAAACAGTTTTTTGTACATCGCACGGCCCAAACGGTTTTTAGGAAGCATACCTTTTACAGCGCGCTCGATTACTGCATTTGGACGACGGTTCAACAAATTCTTTGCTGATTCGTGTTTTTGTCCGCCTGGGTAACCAGTTACGTGTTGGTAATCTTTATCTTCCAATTTGTTACCGGTCAAAATGATTTTTCCGGAATTCACAACGATTACATAATCACCACAATCAAAGTGGGGAGTATAGTAAGGTTTGTTTTTACCACGTAAAACCGCGGCAATTTTAGAACTGAAGCGACCTAAAGTCTGGTTAGTTGCATCAGCCACCCACCATTCACGCTTAACGATAGTTTCGTTAGCAGACTGGGTCCTGTAGCTCAATTGTTTAAGAGACATTGTAAATTTGCTTTTTGCTGAATGATTATTCGTTATCCGATGCTTATGTTTTACAACATAATTTCCGCATTGGGAGCGCAAAGGTAATTTTAGTGTGGAAAACTACCAAACAATTCATTAAGTTTTTTTGACGCACCGCTGTAATTAATTGATTTTCAATAAAAATATTGAATAATTATTTTCAACACCTCCATTTTCCCCGCTCTTTTCTAAACTTTTGCTTCTAAATGAATATTACCGGTACTACTCTATAGAAGCCTTTTCTGCATTTTCAATATAAAACGTAATGCATTCCAGGTTTCTGATGAATACATTTGACTCCTTTTCATTATACTTTCTATCTCTCGGAAATGTTTTACTTAAAAAGGTATTTGCAGTCTGCCAGTTTTCTTCTGAATAAAAAATGGGGCGCCATGATTGCTTCGAGCTATTATCAATCGCAATACCATTCTGGGCCATTAATATAGGCGAGTACAGCTCGTAAGGCAAATAACTCAACTCGTTTTGTAAGGCCCATTGATAGCGTTGTTTTAAATAATTAAGATAACCCATAACCCGCGCTTTGATTTCGGCAGGAGATTCCGGGTGCCGGGCTTTCATCCGCCATTGATTGTACTCCTTTCTGTAAGGGCTGTTACCCCTTAAGCGGGAGGTAACCTTGCTAAAGGAAACATATTCATACTGCGCAACGTGCAGTTGTATGCCCTTTCCGTCCTCCAATCTTTGCAGATCATTGCGTTGGCCCTGGATCATCAACCCGATGTGGTCGTTTTTCTTATCAAATTTGTATTTGCCAAACACGATAGTGTCACTATTGATAAAGGTGTAAGTATTATCAGCAAAAACAAACAAGGCTGCCTTGTCGGCCTCTGAAGCCCATACACCTTCAAACCGGTCGTGCCCGGTTGTGGTGGCTTTGCTGACAACACCGATGGTAATACCAAGTAGCAATAAGGCAACAATAGTACCCATCAATATGGAGGGCAAAAAATAATAAAGTGGAAGACTCTTAAGCGAGAATGCAGAACGGATTCCCTTTGCATGGACTTGAGTAGATTTAATATCCGATACAGCACCGCAACTGGTGCATTCGATATAGCCTTGTTTATTCCAGGCCCACCAGGCAAAGCCAGTGGCAAATGTTTTACAATAGCAAATCAGTTTGGTAGAGAAATTTTGTTTACAGGATGAGCATAGATGCTCGGAAAGATATTCGTTGTAAAATATCTTGTCTACAATGCCGAATTTCATGATGATGTAGGGATAAATTTAAAATGTGCGCAAAAATATACAGAATAAGCACAATGCAAAAATGGGAGGAAAATTTTGTCTGGAATGCTGCATTATCTTCCACGAGGATTGCTTTACCGACAAATAGAGGTTATCTACCTTTTAATTGAAAAAAACTTCTGTTAAAGTAATAAGCTTATGCTTAATTCGTTGTAGTTTAGCCCAATCTTAAATTTGTTACTGCTATTCCCCAATTTTACTTCATACATTTATTTATTACTTAAAAAGAAAGCTAAAGGCAATGATATGCCGGAAGCACAACAATAATTATATGCAAGCAGAAATTCTATGGGTAGACGATGAAATAGAATCGTTGAAATCACAAATCCTTTTCCTGAAAAATAAAGGTTACGAAGTAAAACCATTTACCAATGGATATGATGTATTGGAACATCTAAAAACCAACCAGGCCGATGTTATTCTTCTGGATGAAAGTATGCCGGGCATGACCGGACTGGAGACCTTATCGCAAATCAAAGAGACCTACCCTACTATTCCCGTAGTGATGGTAACCAAGAACGAGGCGGAGAACATAATGGAAGAAGCCATTGGTTCGCAGATCACCGATTACCTGATCAAACCTGTTAACCCTAACCAGGTTCTTCTTTCCCTGAAGAAAATAATGGATGGTAAACGATTAGTTTCCGAAAAAACAACCATCGAGTATCAGAAAGATTTCCGTAATCTGTTCATGGCTTTGAACAATAATCCGAGTGTGGAAGAATGGAAAGACCTATATAAAAAACTGGTGTATTGGGAAGTGGAAATGAGCAAAAGTGATAGCCCTGAAATGCAGGAAGTATTCAATAGTCAGAAGGCTGAAGCCAATACAGAATTTTTCAAGTTTGTTTCCCGGAATTATACCGATTGGATACAGGAAAAGAAAAGTGATACACCGGTGATGTCGCATACCTTGTTTACACAAAAAATAGCGCCACATATTAAAAAAGGGAAATCCACTTTCATGGTATTGATCGATAACCTTCGTTACGACCAGTGGAAATCCATAGAACCTATTATCAGCCAGTTTTTCAGGGTTCAGGAAGAAGAAATGTTCTACAGCATTCTGCCTACTTCAACACAGTACAGCCGTAACGCTATATTCTCCGGTTTGCTACCAGTAGAAATTGAACGGAACTACCCTATTGAGTGGAAAAATGATGATGAACAAGGCGGTAAAAATTTATACGAAAAGCAATTCCTGGGTGATAATCTAAAACACCTGAAGCTGAATAATATTAAGTGGGATTACCTCAAGATCACCAATAACGAAGATGGTAAAACAATGGAAGATAATTTCCATAACTACCTGAAGAATGATCTTACCGTAATCGTGTACAACTTTGTGGATATGCTTTCGCACGCCCGTACAGAAATGGAAGTACTGAAAGAACTTGCCGGCGACGAAGTATCATACCGCTCATTAACCGTAAGCTGGTTTGAACACTCCCCTCTTTTTCGTGCCTTGAAAAAGATAGCGGACAAAGACATTCAACTGATCATCACTACCGACCATGGTACTATGCGTGTAAAAACACCAAGCAAATGTGTAGGCGATAAAACGACTACTACCAATCTGCGTTACAAGCATGGCCGTAATATTCAGTACGAGGAGAAAGATGTATTTGCTATTACCAATCCGCATGAAGCAGGCTTGCCGCAACCGAATGTAAATTCAAAATACATCTTTGCAAAAGAGGATGTGTTCCTGTGTTATCCTAATAATTACAACTATTACGTAAACTATTATAAGAACACCTTCCAGCACGGAGGTGTGTCTCTGGAAGAAGTTATTGTTCCGATAATACGGTTGACAAGTAAGTAAATTTTCTTTTAGTGAAAAATCTAATGCTGAATCTTTTTTAAAAGGTTCAGCATTTTTTCTTTAAAGGAAGAATTGTGTCAACAAAACTTTCTTGTATCGTGCCGGGCGCACCTTTTATCGTACCGATACCATCGTGCACCGTTCCAGACTGACGAGGTGTCATACCGAAGATACCTTGCAGCGTTCCAAGAGCCCCTTTTACCGTTCCAAAGGTGCATTATATCGTTCCAACCTGACGAGGTGCCATACCGAAGGTGTCTTGCAGCCTTCCAAAAGTATCTTTTATCGTTCCTGAAATACCTTTTACCATTCCATGACTGCCTTTTACCACTTCAAGGGACTGTTTTGCATTGCCGAGCTTATATTAATGCGTTTCCTACCCATATTTATGGGATAAAATATTAAAATAATCAATAGTACCTTGAGTTTTTAACCATCAAAAACATCTAAACTATGCTTACTTCAGAAGAAAATTTCCTGCGCATGGCACGCACTGTAAATGTTGTGCTCAATGACAATGTATCCTCATGGGGCCATGTAGGCAGATTTGCACAGGGTGCCAAAGATCTGGATCAATTACTAAGCCAATCGGCAATAGTCAGCAGCGAGGCCAAAATAGTAACGACAGGTGCTACGGAAGATAAACATGAAGCCGCCAACAAAGCCATTGAATTAGGCGTAAAACTAGCCAAAAGAGCCAGTATATATGCCCTTGATAAAAAAAATGTAACCCTCCACGACCAATTACGTATAAGTCGCAGCAGCCTCACCAATCGCCACGATGAAGAAGCCATAGCCAAATTGCGTGATGTATATAAACAGATGGCAAAGAAAGTAACCGAACTTGGCCCTTACATGGTTACCCAGGAAGACCTTGCCCAGTTGAATACACTCACCCTCGAGTTTGAAGCAATTGCCAACAAGCCACGCGTATTGGTAACTACCCGCAAAGCCCACAACGATAGTGTACCCAAGCTGATTGCAGAAATACGAACAATACTATACGACCTGGATAGCCTCATTAATATATTTGAAAATACCACCTTCGCTTCCCAATATGCCAACGCCCGTAAAATAATAGACCTTGGCGGCCGCCATGATGATCCGGGTGGGGAAACACCACCAACCGAATCATAGTACGACATTATTATATCAAAAGGCTGCTCCTGAAATTTCAGGAGCGGCCTCTTTTCTTTCAAATTATTTCCAGACAAAGACTATATAGCGCAATAGGATAGCTTTGATTTTTGCTATGATATTGTAACATTTACGCTATCTTAGCCGCACCAAACACTGCAATAAAAACTATAAAAGAATGCGAATAGTGCTTTTGTTGGCCTATGGCATATTAATTTCTTCTACAGCCTTTACACAGGGCAGGCAACTGTCTGCATTGCCGCAAACACCTCAATCTACAACATTCAAGCCTGTAATTATCAATACAGCCACACGGACGGTTATAGCATTGCCGAACCCCAACGTAACAGCTTCCGACATTAATAAACAAGACCAAGAGCGGTTAAAACAACAGCAAAAAGAACTTGACCTTATCAACCAGGAAGTAGCTAAATACAAGCGAGAATCCCAACGACCCAAAACTACGATACGGCTTATTGATACTGCACAATGTAAAAAAGAGCTAGCTATATTCTACAATGCTTTATTGCAACTCAAAAACCTATTAGCCAATAACGCTAACCCCTCATTGGCTGATGCCTTTTACATTACGGAAAATGCCTACGGCAACTCTTACCTTACACGCAAAGAATATGACGATATAATCAACAAATCAGCAGACTTTATTAAAAGGTGGATGCAACAAAACAAGTACGACATCAATAACAATGATGATAAACATTTAGCTATTCAAAAGTTCATGTCTGAAAAGCTAACCATAGCTGAAGCACATACCGCACAGGACGGTAAAATATTCATGCAGCAATCAGGGCATCTCCCTTTCTTTTATGACTTTGAAGATTATGAAGCAAAGGACGATCACCGTAATTTCTTTGTAACAAAATGCCTTGCCACAGGGGGTGGGCAATGTAACAGTATGCCGATGGTATATTTGTTGCTTGCCGAAAAACTGAATACACCCGCATATTTAAGTTTTGCACCACAACACGCCTTAGTTAAATACATCGACAACAGTGGGGAAACCATAAATTACGAGGCTACCAACAATTGGCGCATCAACAATTTGTGGTACCAGGAAAATCTTTTTATTAGCCCGGATGCCGTTCGTTCGGGTATTTACTTAGACACACTTAGTAAACAGAAAATTGTGGCTAACTGCATGATTGACCTTGCTATCCAATATGCCCGTAATATGCCCAATGATGATGGAAAGTTTATACAGGATTGCCTTTGGGAATCACATTTTTATTTCCCAAAGAACAATAACATTTATGCCTACTTTGTATATAGCATCCTGCTCAAAGGTTGGTTGGCTAAATACATTGCCTTACATCACATAACCGATTTGGAGCAAATAAAGAATGACGAGTGGGCGTACAATTTGCAAAAGGAGTACCAGCAAAATGAAGCCTATATAAAGGAACTAGGCTATAGAGATTTACCCGAGGGGCTGTATAATGATATAGTGCAACAAGCGGAATTAAAGAGAGGTATCCAAAAACAACAGCGCCTTTCAGGCAAAACCAAACGAAACCTTTTTGTAACAGTACAATAATAACAATGCGATAAATAATTTTTAAATTTACGATTATGAAATCCACCCTACTCACCCTTACTATTGTATTCAACGTATTTACCACCTTTGCACAAAGTGGTGAAAAACAATATTATTACAACGCCAAAACAGGACTGGAAAACATGCTGAATGGCAAAGATATGCCAAGCTATGAAAAGGCTGTTTTCCTCATGGAGAACGCCTGGTATAATAACGAAGTAAAGGAAACGGATTGGGACAAGGTAATCAACTATCACATACAAAACGTTCAACAACTGGTTCTCGCCCATTACAATGAAACCTCAATAAAGCAAAAGCCCGGTTTGTTGATAACAAAAGAGCAACTGATACAGCAATACAAAAAAGCATTGACCAATTGGGCTATTTATACCTATATCACCCAAAACATCATTTTTGCAGATAGTACAGATATTTATACGCACAAAAAATACACCTATTCCTACAGCGACCCAATGGCAAGCAATGATTGGGCAAACTCGCAGGTCATTCATTTAAACGATGAAAAAGAGGGGAACTGTTTTGCACTTGCGTCATTATTTAAGATACTTGCGGACAGATTACAATCTGGTGCACAGTTGTGTACCGCACCTTCACACATTTATATTACGCATGATGACGAAAAGGGCGTAAAATATAATGTTGAATTAGGATCTAAATATTTCCCAGGTACAGGCATGATTAGTGCCATTACTTACACTACCGATAAAGCTATAGAAAAAGGAATAGCACAACGGGAACTAACACCACAGCAACAAATAGCGCTCGCATTGGTGTACCTCGCCAAAGGTTATGAACATAAGTTCAATACTACCAACGATGAATTTATATTGCAATGCGCACAAGCAGCTTTGCAATACGACAGCCACAACCTGAACGCACTTTTACTCAAAAGTGAGTATTTCGAAAACAACCTTACAGAGCAGCACAAAGCTATTGAACAATTGCAAACGCAGCAGGATTTTAAAGAGTATCAAAATCTACTGGCACAGCTTTACGATTTAGGATACAGAGAAATGCCTTTGCAAATGAAGAACACCCTAATGAAATTGTACAATAAAGAAAAGATAGAACTTGCACCCGTAAAGCTTGCTAAAGACAAAAGCGGAGCAATAATACAGCAAGCTACTTTATCATGGGGGTTGTATGATGAGCGGCACACCAACAAAACAACAGAACGTTATGGCAATACTTTATTCAATACTAAAACTAAACAGATAACAGCATTCACCTCAGAACAAAACCTATACAACAATTACAACTTTGACCCTGTCGTTTTTGCATTGAATATTGATCCATTGGCAGCAAAGTATCCAGGATATTCACCATACAGTTTTGCTTTAAATAGGCCAATAGATGGAGTTGACAGGAATGGGATGGAATGGAAAAGATTTAACCCCAATTATACTGCCACTATAGTATTCCCATCTGTTAGAGATAAGGATATAGAGTTAGAATATAATTTTGCAATGAAAGCAGGTATGAATGTCATTACTGTTGAATCTTGGGATGAACTATTAAACGATTTGCACGAAAAGAATAAAAGTTATCAAAATTTATTGTTTGGAGGTCACGGAGCAGGTGGTGGTGAGGCCCTTTCATTTTTCGGTGGTTTCTATACTTTGAGTAGTGGCCAATATGATAAAAGGATTAAACAGGTAGGGAAGTACATTAAAAGCGATGGCAGTGCTATCCTGTTAGGATGTTTTGAAGGCGCTCCTTATGTAGAAGAGAGCCCCTATGGTAGGCCTTTAGATAAAAGACCTGCGCTAAAAAGTCTAGCAGCATTATTGAATAGACCTGTTTATGCCAATGCAGGCTACGGAATAATCAAAGAGGGTATGTTTAGTGGAAATGTACTCCAAATGCATCCAGATCCTACTAGGGGACACACCGCTGGTGTAGATGAATTAAACCAAGCAGTTGGCGGTGTCTGGTATAGAATGGCGGTAAATGGAGAAGTCAAACCAGTTGGGATACTATCAATTAATAATGATGGAAGCTTTAATGTTCTATCTGTAAAAAGTATTGTCGATGAAATTAAAGGTGCAATTAATAAAGGTGTTAAGTCCTTCAACGATGTTTTCGATAAAAAGCCGTCAAACGATGATAAGAAAATTTTCAATAATACTCCTTATAGGAATTAGTGTACTTTCTTTTTTTAAGTGTAATACTCGATTGGAAAAACCTTCAATGTTTGAAGATTTTTCTATGATAGACAAAAAGGGTGTAAGACAATTAAAGGATATTGATTCTTCATCTTTGAGTAAGAAAAAGTACATTATTTTGAAGTATCAAGATAGTAACGTTAGTGAAATCTTAGTCCATGATCCATTACGCGATTATATTGACCATGTGAAAATTTATAAAATGGCCAATTACGATGTGTATAAAGTAATTTTTAATAGAGATATGGTGGATGTAGGGAAATACTATTACATTACTTATAGTAATCAAGAAATGAGGCGTTATCTTTTTATGTCAAAAATAGCTGACGAGGATAGCGTTTTTCTTTCCATTGTATGTGTGTATAAACCGGATAAACGCTATTGTTATACGGTTCACATGCCCATTAGTGATACAACTAATTTTATTTACAGAATTAAAGATTTAGAAGACACCATTTTGCAGAAACATAGTACAGGTTCAAGTGTTTCAGAGCTACGCCAAGGAAATAAAATGCTATTTGAAAGTGATGTATTATTATAAGGGGGGGCATTGATATTGAATAGTAGGGACACATTGCATGTGTCCACAATGTTTGACGCATGTAATGCGTCCCTACCAAAGATAATTTTATACAAAATATAGGGTGATACGAGTGATCGGTCACCCTATATTTCGCAAATAGTTTTACCTTTACAGCTATAATTCTGTAAAAAAACATGGCGCATTATCACAGTCTTGGAAGTATTCCGCATAAAAGACATACACAGTTCAGAAAACCTGACGGAAACCTATATTCCGAGCAGCTTTTCAGTACCGAAGGTTTTTCCTCCAATTATTCTTTGTTATACCATGTTCACCCACCTACTATTATTATAAGAACCGAAGAGCCTGTTGATGTTTCGCCAAAAGCTTCTACCGACAATATCTTAAAACATCGCAGCTATCAAGGCTTTAAAATAAAACCAGAAGCGGATTATCTTAAAAGTAAAAAAACGGTACTCTTTAATAATGACGTTCATATTTCCCTGGCAGCTCCTCTGAAAGGGCTTCCGGAAAATACTTTTTATAAAAACGCGGATTCGGATGAAGTGATTTTTATACACGAAGGAACCGGTGTTTTGAAAACACAATATGGCCAGTTGAAATTTGCTTATGGAGATTACCTGGTTATTCCACGCGGTACTATTTACCAGATTGAATTTGATACAGAAGCAAACCGTCTGTTCATTGTAGATTCTTTTAGTCCTATTACTTTTCCTAAAAGATACATGAGTAAAAATGGCCAGTTGCTGGAACATTCTCCATATTGTGAGCGTGATATCCGTAAACCGGAAAACCTGCAAACACATGATGAGAAAGGAGAATTCCTGATCAACATCAGGAAGAAAGGCCTGATGTACCCGATATGGTACGGCACTCATCCGTTTGATGTTGTAGGTTGGGATGGTTGTGAATATCCTTATGCCTTAAGTATTCACGATTTTGAACCGATTACCGGCCGCGTACATCAGCCACCACCTGTACATCAGACATTCGATGCACACAACTTTGTGATCTGTTCTTTTGTTCCACGTAAATACGATTATCATCCGCAATCTATACCGGCACCATACAACCACAGCAATATTGATAGTGACGAAGTACTGTATTATGTTGATGGTGAATTCATGAGCCGTAAACATGTAGAACGCGGTATGATCACCCTACATCCCGGAGGTATTCCACACGGGCCACATCCCGGAGCAGTAGAAAAAAGTATCGGCAAAACGGAAACCGGTGAACTTGCTGTAATGGTAGATACCTTCCATCCGTTGATGATGACTGATGCTGCTAAGGGAATTGAGGATGAACATTACATAATGAGTTGGGCGGAGTAAATTTGTTTGCAATCAACTTTGCATAATATTCATTAAATTTAATGACATGATTACAGAAACTGAAAGGCTGTCATTGATCCAATGGCTAATCGAAACGAAAGATGAAAATGCGATTTCTAAAATTAAAGAAATCAAAAATGAAAGTGCAAGCCTTACCGAAGCTCAACAAATGGTGTTGGCCAAAAGATTGGAGCGTTATAGAAATGGTGAAACGAAATTCTCGTCTTGGGACGATGTAAAAAAGCGAATTCGATCTGATGCGAAATAGTAATTTTCAACTTACTGTTTCTGAAGATGCAGAGCTTGATATATTAGAAGGATATCTTTGGTATGAAGAACAAAAGGCAGGACTTGGGGATTTATTTTTAAAAGAACTTGATAATTCGTTCAATAAAATAATTAACAACCCTGATTATTATCACTTTGCACAAGCTAATACAAGAGCTTATTCTGTGAAAAAATATCCGTTTTGTATTGTTTATTGTTTGACTAAAAATTTAATTCAGATTATTGCTGTGTTTCATACATCGCGTAATCCAACCGACTGGCACGAAAGAGAGCTTTCCCATTAGAAATATTAGCCTTTTACATTTATACATAAATACAATAAACCAATAATTTTGGAAACCGAATATCTCAACTCTAATTACATCAGGGTCAAAAAAAGGCTTAAGAAACTGGTGATGGCTATGTGGAGTTAAAGATTCAAGTATCAAGATATAAGAATCAAGACAATGTTTAAATCTTGGCTCTTGATTCTTTAATCTAAAGTCTAATAACTAACATTTCAAAATCTAACTAAACATGTCAACAGTTCAAGGCAAAACATTTGCTGAAAAAATAGCCCAGGCGCAGGATTTCTTACCCATTAACGGTACCGATTATGTTGAATTTTATGTAGGTAATGCCAAACAAGCAGCCCACTATTATAAAACCGCTTTCGGTTTTCAAACCGTAGCCTATGCTGGTCCGGAAACCGGTGTGCGAGACAGAGCATCTTACATGGTTCAGCAAGGTAAAATCCGTTTGGTGCTTACCACTGCATTAAAATCCGACCATCCAATTGCAGAACATGTAAAGAAACACGGAGATGGTGTAAAAGTACTTGCCCTTTGGGTAGATGATGCTTACAGCGCTTTTGAAGAAACAACCAAGCGTGGCGGTAAACCTTACCTGGAGCCGGTTACATTGACCGATGAATTTGGCGAAGTGAAAATGTCCGGCATCTATACTTATGGTGAAACGGTGCACATGTTCATTGAACGTAAAAACTATACCGGTGCATTTATGCCAGGTTACGAAAAAATAACCAGCGATTACAATCCAAGCGAAACAGGTCTTTTGTACATCGACCATTGCGTGGGAAATGTAGGCTGGAACAGGATGTTACCTACCGTTAAATGGTATGAGGATGTAATGGGTTTTGTAAACATTCTTTCTTTTGATGATAAACAAATCAATACGGAATACTCTGCTTTAATGAGTAAAGTAATGAGTAACGGTAATGGCTTCTCCAAGTTCCCTATCAATGAACCTGCAGAAGGTAAAAAGAAATCGCAGATCGAAGAATACCTTGATTTTTACGAAGGCGAAGGTGTACAGCACATTGCAGTGGCCACAAAAGATATTGTGAAAACAGTAACCGAATTGAGATCACGTGGTGTAGAGTTCCTGAGTGCCCCACCTGAGGCTTATTACGAAATGTTGCCTGAGCGTGTAGGTGAAATTGACGAAGATATGGCTAAACTGCAAAGTCTGGGTATCCTGGTAGACAGGGATGAAGAGGGTTATTTGCTGCAGATCTTTACCAAACCGGTAGAAGATCGCCCTACCCTTTTCTTTGAAATTATCGAACGCCATGGTGCGCAGAGTTTTGGGGCAGGTAACTTCAAAGCGCTTTTTGAAAGCATAGAAAGGGAGCAGGCAAAACGAGGAAATCTTTAATCGAAATTTAGTATAGTATCATAAAGAAAGGGCGACTGATGAGCTGCCCTTTCTTTACTCGAATCCGTTTTCTATCCGTCTTTTGATGCGTTGCTTTTCCTTTTCAATTACATCCGATAGTTGTTTCCGAAATTCACGAGGTTTCTCAATGGTCTGAAAGTCATGAATGAATCTTTCTAAAGGTGTCCTTCTGTCAGGGTGAATTTTGCTACATGTTTCCCAG
This sequence comes from Taibaiella sp., assembly GCA_041660405.1. Classification (GTDB taxonomy): domain Bacteria; phylum Bacteroidota; class Bacteroidia; order Chitinophagales; family Chitinophagaceae; genus Taibaiella. The sequence continues at coordinate 81,014 of JBAZWL010000010.1, forward strand.
GTTGGTAGCATAGTCCTTTTCATTTTCGATTGGATTTTGTTGATTATAGCATTAGAGGTAATTGGCTATCTGGGTAATACATTGTCAATATGAAACCGCTTATCTAGGGCAGCAGGTCGATGTACCTCAGAAATTGTTCCTCACTGTTTTTTTCAGTAGAGGTTGACAGCTTATTTTACAATGGTAAGCCTGTAGCTTGAACTGTTGGAAACATTATCTATGACGCGTATAATGTATTGACCAACTGACAAGGCGGATACATCCAATGTGCTTAAACTACCGTTGCTCTTTGCAGGGACATTCATACATTGCCCCATCATATTGTAAACTGCTATTCTGCTGCCTTCAGCAGTTTCTATGTTTACTATGTTTGTTGCAGGGTTAGGATAAATCTTCGTACTTTCAGGCAGGGTATTACCAATACTACGAACAGGGCTATAGGTATATGTTCCGTCCCTGTCCGTCATCTTTAAACGGTAGAGGTTATGACCTTTTAAGGGCTCTTTGTCATGAAAGGAATAAGCCGATATCAATTTTGTATCTGTTCCATTTGCCTGTACTTTGCCAATTTTTCCCCATGTACGACCATCAGCACTGCGCTCTACAGCAAAGTAATCTACATTCATTTCTGCCCTGGTTGTCCAATTCAACAATACGCCCTGCCATGTTGCATCAGAAAGGGAAAAACTTAATAGCTCAAGTGGCAAAGCGACCGACAGGCAGCGTGTTGCATCTTGATAATTATTATAATCATCATAGCCTAAATTACCAACATATTGCGCCACAGTATTTCCTGTGCTTACATTGGCTATTTTATAGATGTTTGCCTGGGCACTATCGATAAAATCAAAGGCATCCTCCCTGATTATGTATAATGCTCCGGTGCCATCGAAAAACTGGGACGGGAATGAATTGTTCGAAACACCAGCACCCGATATTGTTCCAAGATTAATAGATGACCCATTGGAAGGGTTGATACGTATGAGTGACCTGTTGGGCAAAACAGTATACAAATTGCCGTCTATAGGGTTAAAATCCCAATCGAAAACCACTCCGAGACCTAGTGACAGGGTATCAATCAATTGTAAATAGGTAGGTGAAGATGGATTCAGGTCTATCCTGGTGCATGGTGCAGTGCTGTCAGCACGCTGCAAATAATATACGCCGGACGTATTTATGGCCCCTGCATATTCAAACGAGGAAAGGAATGGTACTGCAGGCATTCCCGTAATGCCAAATTTTGTAATGGTCCAGTCGCTGGCAATTCTTACAATGGTATCTGCTCCATTATATCCTTTTTTCCCCCAGATAAAATTATCGGTTACATTAAAGCCGATTCCATCTACACCCCCATGCCCCGGGTAAAAATCGTCAGAAAGCCTGGTTGCCTGCCCTGTTGTCGGATCAAGCTGATAGGCCCGCATACTGTCTACGCCCTCCATATCACTACCCATCTGTGCTGTCATAAAGTAAGTGGGCGTGCTGCAAGTAAACGGCGTTTGTGCAAAAGAGTTATAACTGATGAATAGGCTAACCAATACTGGTAAATAAATTTTAATAAAACGCATGAAAATGACTTTTGAATTTGTTTTTAAAAGACGATTATTAGTTTTAATCTAATTGCCTTTTCATTTTGAAGAAGGGAGGCTTAAAAGCATTCTGCTCTAAAGCCCTCCCGATGTAAATACTTTTCTGTCCGGCGAATTTTTATCCGATAAAGGAAAATTTGTTTTCAAACATTTTTCCGATCAGTGGTAATGGTGCTTGCTTTTCGTTGGCAGCATAGATGATACCAATAATAGTGAGTACTATGAATATGTAATTCACATAGCCCAATACCGCAAGGCTACTCACCATACTAACTACAACAGTAATAATGATGCTGACCAGAATGGATATGATTGCCAGGCCAAGGCTTTGTTTAAGGTGGTATTGTAGCAAGCCTTCCCTCTGCTTACCCTGTGTGCCAAAAAAAGAAATTAACCAACCAATAATAGTGATGTACGAAATGATAGAAAGTGTTTTGTTGCTCATATAAATTTTGTTTTTGCAAAGGAACACTCACACGTCCGAAAATAACTACAGCAATTGGTAAATGATGGGTGGCAGTTTGTAACTGCAGGTTATTTGTTCTTCAGAAGAGCCACGAACTCTTCTCGCCTGCGTTGGGCCACAGGTAGTTGGGTACCATCTTTCATGGTAACAATGCCTTCTTTTGCATAAAAGTGCAGGGCATCTATACGTATAGTGTGGGAGTGGTGTATCCTGAAAAATTGTGGTGGGCAAAGTATATCATCAAACTCTTTTAATGAACGGGAAACCATTACCGGCTTTTGCCCCTGCAGATAAAAAGTGGTATATGAACCGGTAGTTTCTGCCCTTATAATTTCTGCAATAGCTACCAGATGTATGCCTTTAGTAGTGCTTAATGCCAGATGTTTCCAATGATTGTTTCTGGCATCGGCAGCAATTTGTATCTGCTGCGGAGATAGTGTAGCGCTATTGTCTAAAACTTTGTGCAGGGCAGTTTTCAGATCTTGCTGGTCAAAAGGTTTTAACAGGTAATCTATAGCGGCGTACTTAAACGCCTTTAATGCATACTGGCTATATGCAGTGGTAAAAATTACTTTATAATGATAGGGCTGTACTTGCTCCAATACCTCAAACCCGGTACCCCCATGCAACTCTATATCCATAAACAGCAATTGTGGCTGCAGGTTATTTATTTTTTCCACGGCATCGCTTACTGATGCTGCTGTGGCCACAACTTGTATCGGAAATGATGTGCTTAGCTGCTGCAACTGTAACAACAATGTTTCCCTTAAAGCAATCTCATCTTCTATTATTATGGCAGTGTACATCTTTAATCATTTTGGTAAGGCAATAAAATAGTGACACGGGTACCGGCAGCTTGCTCCATTTCAAACAGATCTGTAATCTGTAAACCCACGCCAGGGTTAGTGGTTTCGTAATATTGTAACCGTTGCTGTGTAAGCTGTGTAGCCATCGAGGTATGATCCTGTTCGACTGCCTGCACCTTTTCTTTTCTGCCAGTGCCATTATCTGTAACTGTACAACTTAATAGCACATCGTTTATTTTATAAAATTCGATTTTTAATTGCCCTGCTCTATTTTCAGATAGATTTTTAAAGCCATGTTCTATAGCATTTTCTACAAAAGGTTGTATCAGCATAGGAGGTATTAATAAGTGCTTATCAATATCATTGGTAAAAAATTCAAAAGTAAAACGATGATTAAATCTTATTTGCTGCAAAGCAATGTAGTGTTGCAGCATTTCTATTTCATCTTCAAATACTACCCACTCCTTCTGTGTATTTTCAAGCATTTTCCGCATGAGCCTGGAAAATTGAATGATAAGTGCAGCAGCTTCCTGTGTTTTATTCTGTAATACAATGCCGTGAATGGCACCCAATGTATTAAATATAAAATGAGGCTTCATCTGGCTTTGAAGCAATTTATTTTCCAACAGCGTTTTATCTTTTTCTGTTACTTCTTTTTTTATGCGCAGTACCGCCTCCTGTTGTTGTGAGTAATTCATCTTAAAATAAAAAGAGCGTACCATAAAAATAGCGACTAATAAAATCAAAACAGCGATAAACAGGAAAAGCAACTTATTCTTTCTCTCAAAATCATTTTCCTGCTGCAAAGCTTTTATTTGCTGCGTTTTTTTCGACGCTTCAAATTTTATATCGGCTTCATGCACGGCCTGTTTTATGGATTCGTCAAACCGTTTATCAATTTGGCTTTCATAAGCTGAATCAAAGTATTGGTATTGTTGCCAATCTTGCTGCAACGCCGTTACTCTCTTTAACGCCAGGTAAAATGCCAGAATCGAACTGTTATCACCAAGCATTGATTTTCTTGTATAATCGATGCCTTGCAGGTAATTTTTCTTTGCCGCAGCAAAATCTTTTTTGCTAACTAAATAATCACCCATCATACCATAAGCATTCCGGAAAACAACTTTAAAATTGTAGGCTAGTGCCAGTTCTCTTGCTTTTTGCAATGGACCCAAAAAGAGGGAATCAGGAAAGAGCGATCGATTTCTTTGATACTGGTCGGCCAGGTTCAGGTAACAGTATGCCAATTCATCCTTATTGAAAATCTTTGATGGTGTGTGTTCTGCATTTGCAATTACCTGCTGATATGAGGCTACTGCTTTTTTTACAGCTTCATCATTTATGTTCATTCTTAACTGCTGCACAAGAAAATCGGCATTACATCTGCCAGCATACAAATAAGCATTGGGTGTATTGGCAAGACCGGCAAACTTTTGTGCCAGAGCATTGTACTTTTTGGCAATGCTACTATCTGATGGTGCAAGAAACAAGTGACAAATATCTGCAGCACAGAATGTGGCAAAGACATAATTTCTTTGCTGCTCGAATGCTTTTAGCGCTTTAATGTAATTATCAGCAGTTGCTTTATAAGTGTCTGTATATTTCAGGTAGCGGGCATGTGCATAATGGACAAAACCTTCATCTTTGGTAGTTTTTCCCAGGCTTATGGCTGAGTCCAGGTAAGCTCTCATTTGAAAGGTGTCTTCATTGGTGCGGCAACTGACAGACAGCAATGCATATGCCTTTACTACTGCTGCATTATTATGTGTCGCTTTGGCGTGGGCAAGTGCCTGCTGCTGCATAGCCCATGACTTTTTAAAGTCTATAGAACGCAGATTGAACCCATCAATGGATTGGTCAGTAGTAATCCCTTGTTGGGCACGCACAAACTGAACAGCCCAACAGCAAATTACAAAAAGAAGGAGTTTTTTTATCATCGCTTAAACACAGCAAAATTAAATGGGGCTGAAAATTTCAGCCCCATATATATCTTCCAAACCGGAAAGGACTATTCTATTACTTCCGTAAATTCAATACCGTTCTTCTTCAATTCTTTAAGCACAGGCACATATACTTCAGGCATTACAGGAATTTGAACACCGGTAATATTCTTTGTGCTGATTTCCTGCAACAGTATTTTCTTAGCCAGGATTCCCATAGGCAAACCTACCGTTTTAGCCATAGCACTGTGTTGACGGTTATCGCCAATTACAATCATAGTACTGGTCAGTTTCACCAAAATTCCCCTACGCTCGTAATCAATTTGATGTTGCATAACCACCATATCTTTATCAAGCGCCTTCATTTTCCAACGTTCTTCCAATAAAGTCTGTAAAATATCTGCAGAAGATAATTTACCAACACCATTGATCCTTCTGTTGTCAAACAATCCGAGCCAGTCCATTTGTTTCATTTCCTTATCGTCTGCTTCGTATTTCTTTTTGAAATTTTCACGCAGTTTTGCATCGTTGGCAACACCCAGAAGATGGGCAGTCCAATCTGCATAAGAACTGTTATCAGCCGAAAATCCATCCTGTTCATTCACCAGACCCGCTTTAATGACCAGATCCCAACCTTTTACAAACGAAGGGTGACGTAAAGTAGCCCTCATAAAGGTTTTAACATCAGGTAGATTATACAGGTCAAGATACTTCAGGGAATCTCTGTTGGGATAATAACTAAGTGAACCCAGACTACCCACTTTTACCTTTTTAGCTCCGGAGAAAAGTTGCTCATAATGGGCTTCGTGTTGTTTCCCGTTTTCGAGCCAAACTGCTCCCTGCTTGCCTGCAAGCACAATATTACGCGGGTTCCAGCTTATTTTGTAGTGCCATGGATTGTCGTCACTTTCAGGGGCAATCAAGCCGCCGCAATAGCTTTTAAAGCTCTGGATAGAACCGGCAATACGTTGAACACCATGGATAATAGCATTGGCAGACATATGATCGATGCCGGGATCAAGCCCCATTTCACACATCATAACAATACCGGCTTTCTTTGCATCTTCATTCAACGCCTTTATTTCTTCCGATACATAGGAAGACGTAATCAGGTTTTTTTTGAACTTAATGCAGTCTTTAGCAAGAAGATAGTGCAGATTAGGTGGCATCAGGGACAATACAATATCTGCGTTTTTTACCAGATTTTGCCTCGCATGGTCGTCGTTGATGTCGATTACCGCCGATTCGCCTTTAGGGTTTCCTCCAAGTTTCTCTGCAATCATTTCCGGGTTGGAGTCCATCACAATCACTCTCCATTTTTGCTTGGCATTGGAAAGCATGTAGTCAATCAAATGGGCAGACGATTTGCCTGCTCCGGCAATTAAAACTGTAAGCATAGTACATTTTATTAATTGGTTAGTAAGTGCATTGCAAATATAATAATCTTACACTCATATTTTTTACATTTAAAAAAAAAGGGTTGTTTTAATTGCAGTGTTTTTAAACTATAGATAATTCGTTTAGGATTATTACCTTCGAATCGTATAAAATTCCCTTTTGCATGTCTATATGGTACAAAAATGATTATACGTTAAGCGAATTAAATGATATGGGTAATAATACCATGGCCCAGACATTAGGCATGGAATTTATTGAGATCGGTGAGGACTATCTTAAATTAAAAATGCCTGTTAATCAACATACACATCAACCCTATGGCATTTTACATGGCGGAGCTTCGGCCGCACTTGCTGAAACGGTAGGGAGTGTGGCCAGTTCGATGTGTATTAACAATGAAAAACAGGTTTGTGTTGGCATGGAAATAAATTGCAATCATGTCAGGCCTAAAAGGGATGGGAATATAGTTGCAACTGCCTTGCCACTTCACCTTGGAGCTACATCACATATCTGGGATATCAGGATTACTGATGAAAACAATAAACTAGTCTGTATAAGCAGGTTAACCATGGCCATTCTTAAGAAAAGGCAAGATCAGGTATAAAGTATAAAGGAGTATTTTTGAGTTTATAAATCAAATTTTCTTTGAGTCAAACTTTTGCAGGAAATCAGGAAGGAAGTCAGCAACCCATCAGTTTATCTGTTTGTATTGTTTCTAATCGATTGGATAAGAAGCTGGAAGAAATTATTGAGGCCGTTCACTCCAATGGAATAGAAATACTTATTGGTTATGATGGCGATATAAGCGCTGTTCCTTCAACATTTAATGCTTTGGGGTATGCAAAAATCCACTCTGTAACCTGGCAGGGATATAGTATTACCAAAAATGAACTGACCACTAAAGCGACAGCCGATTGGATATTATCGCTTGACAGTGATGAGGTTCCTAATCGGGAATTGATGGCTGGACTGCTGAAGTTACCTTTCTCCGATCTTGCTCAAAATCAGATTTTTTCCATAAAACGGATTTCCTTTTTCGAAGGAAAAAAAATAATGCATGGTGCCTGGGGAAGGGATCGTGTACTGCGGTTGTACCATAAAAAATATACACAGTGGGATAATGCAATAGTACACGAGTCTTTGCAAAAAAAAGAGGATACGATTATAAAACAATTGCCGGGAATACTACTTCATTATACGGCCGACGATTATGAATCTTTCCTTGTCAAAAATAAAAACTATGCCAGGCTATCGGCTTTGAAGTATTTCACTGCTAATAAAAAAAGCCCTTACTGGAAAAGGATACTTTCCCCGGTGTTTACTTTTATAAAAGAATATATTTTCCAGGGAGGATTTCTTGATGGGAATGCTGGCATAAAAATTGCCCGGATAAACGCTTTATATACTTATTGGAAGTACGATTATTTACGACAAAAATATCAGGATTGATCTAACTGTTGTTGCACATCAACCAACGCTTCTTTATTTCCGGTAAGCTCGCTTAGCTTATAAATTACACGTTCTACCAAAGAATCCGGACAACTCGCGCCTGAAGTGATCAATACTTTTAAAGGTGTGTGAAGCGACATTGTAAAGGGCGATACTTTCTCTTTATGCGCGTGCAGATCGAAGTGTCGGATATGTTCCGGATCAATAAGACAGTCTTCATGGTTTATAAAATAAGTAGGCAGTTTTTGTTCGCATAACTCCACCAGGTGTGAAGTGTTGCTGCTATTATAACCACCTATCACCAATGCAAAATCCGCATCTTTTTCCAGCATACCGCTTACCGCAGTCTGGTTGTCGTTGGTAGCATAACATAACGTATCGCGGGTATCTGCAAAGCGATCTTTAACAGAGATTTCGTCTAACTGAAAATGTGTTGTAATTACTTGTTTCAGGTAATCGGCTATACCTTGTGTATCACTGGCCAGCATGGTGGTCTGGTTCACTACACCTATACGTTCCAGGTCTTTATTCACATTAAATCCCCTGGAGTACTGACCATCAAATTCTTCATAGAATTTTTCTGCCTCTTCCTGTTGGGTGATATACATAGCAAGCCTTTCCGCCTGTTTCATATCCTTCACTACTACGGTAGGTGTATGTGCTTTGCTGTGGGAAAATGTAGCACGTGTTTCCTCGTGCTTGGGTTTTCCGTGTACTATTATCGTATATCCATCATCACCTATTTTTTCACTTCTGTTCCATACTTTTTCCACAAAGGGGCAAGTGGTATTATACTGCGTAGGCTCAATATTTTTCTCTTTAAGTATTTCCTCTATTTCCAGTGTAGTACCAAATGCAGGGATGATCACAATATCATCTTCTGTTATTGCATCCCAGCTAATCAATTGCCTGCCATAAGTATCCATAATAAACTGCACACCTTCAGCGATAAGGTCTGCATTTACTTGCGGATTATGGATCATTTCACTTAGTAAAAAAATGTTTTTGCCCGGGTTTTCAGTAACTGCACGGAAGGCAATTTCTATAGCATTCTCCACACCATAACAAAAGCCAAAGTGCCTGGCAAGTATAATTTGCAGGCTACCAATATCCAGAACAGTAGGGCTAAAATCTTTCTTTAGCTTATCCTCTTTTCTGCGCTTATTTTTAATGGCCGTTATTAGCGGACTGCGATAATGAACCGGGACATCAAACGTTTTCATACAATCTCAAAATCTAGTTGACCAACAAAAGGTTGACACTTCTCTGCAAAATATTAAAGGCAATTTCTGCCATAAGATTCTCTTTATCCAAGGTAGGATTTACTTCTGTAATCTCAAAGCAACAGATTTTATGGTTCTGCATTAATGTAGCCAGGATATCTTCAGCTTCTTTTTCACGAAGACCATTGCTAACCGGTGTACCGGTACCACGGGATATAGAACTATCAAGACTATCCACATCAAACGATACATAAATATCTTCACAATTGCTTAGGTGCAACAATGCCTGACGCACTATATTCTCCACACCTTTTTTGCGGACTTCCTGTACCGGTATTACTTTTATATTGTGCTTTTTTAATAAAGCTTCTTCTTCTTTTTCATAGTCACGCAAGCCTATAAATACAATATCTTCCGGGTGAACCTTCGGTTGTATCTTACCTATGTTCTTTAGTTTATTCCACCAATCTATAGTATTGGCATCCAGCTTATGCGTTTTATTATCTGCATTATCTTCACCCAGAGATGCGGCCAACGGCATACCATGCATATTGCCGGAAGGCGTGGTATAAGGCGTGTGCATATCAGCATGCGCATCAATCCAGATTACGCCCAACCTACCCTTTGGCTTTGCCATTTTAATACCGGCAATAGTGCCACCGGCTGTGCTATGATCACCTGCAAGAATAATTGGGAAAAGGCCCGATTTCAATGTTTCATTTACCGATTGGGAAATACGCTCGTACATGGTGTAAACACCTTTGATACGTTTAGCATAGGGAGATTCAACAGGTTCGTAAAGTAGTTTATTCTCATCGGGAATAACTTCTGTTGGAATATTTACAAAAAGGCTGCTCATAAAATCCAGGGCTGCAACTTTAATGGCATCAACGCCAAGACTAGCGCCTCTGGTACCTGCACCTATTTCCGATCGTACTTCAATAATTTTGATATTACGCATACGGCTCAAAAGTACAAAAAAGGCTACAGCTTTCCGAAAACTGTAGCCTTTTTGCTTGAAATGTAAGTATTTATTAATTGCTCTGCTATTTAAGCTGAGCTTCTATCCATTCCTTCAACTCATCAGTCGATATTTCTTCTGACTTTAATTTATGTTCGCCGGTTTTATTGTTGATCATTAATGTTGCCGGCAGGCCACCTTCCCATTCAGATGCTATCTTAGGTATGTACTCTGTAGGGTTTGTTTCATTGAACCACACTACTTCCGGATGTAGTTTCTTTTTGCTGACCCAGGCCTGAAGTTTTGCGGGATACTGTTCTTTAAAGTCAAAGCTTACGAGCAATATTTTTACAGGCTTCCCTTTATATAAGTCGTGGACCATATTAAAAGACGGAAGCTCTTTAACACAAGGTATACACCAGGTGGCCCAAAAATTTACGATGTAAATAGTGTCTTTATCAGATACTCTTTGTACAAGATCATCTGCACTGTATGATTTTATTTTTTGTCCTTGTGCATTACTGTAAAATGCAAAAAGGAAAAAAGACAGGAATAATATTGCTTTTTTCATGGCGCAAAGGTAACAGAGCTTGTGTAAAGACAACCTTAATTTTTATAGGCTTTAGCGGCGTACTACAATGTGATGAATTGCAACTACAAAGGAGCCACTAAAAAAAGAAAGCCAGCCCAAGAATGAACCAGCCCCTATAAACCCTATCACCATGAAAACACAAATGTAGGCCATAATCAGATCCCTGCCAATAAAGATATTTGATAGGAATATAATATACGGTATCAGCGATCAAGTATTGCTTCTTATCATTTCTTCCTATTCATACATCTATCATCGCTAATATTGTTGCAGCCTGGCTACATTACCTTTGCTTTTCCAAAACGAAAAAGCAATTCTCCAATGAATTCAATTCCATTATCCGTATTAGATCTTGCCGTAGTAACCGAAGGTGGAAACGCCACTTTAGCTATAGAGCGAACTGTGCAACTGGCCAGGCATGTAGAGCAGGAAGGCTATAATAGGTTGTGGCTGGCAGAGCATCATAATATGGCCAATATTGCAAGTTCTGCAACAGCAGTGCTAATAGGACATGTTGCCGGTCATACCAGTACTATAAGAGTAGGTTCGGGAGGTATTATGTTGCCCAATCATTCTCCACTGGCTGTGGCCGAGCAATTTGGTACCCTGGAAACATTATATCCCGGTCGTATTGATTTAGGATTGGGCAGAGCTCCCGGTACAGATCAAGCCACCGCTATGGCTTTAAGAAGAAACTTTGCAGATGGTTCCTATAATTTTGGCAGGAATATTGAAGAATTGCAACATTATTTCAGCAATACCAGTGAACAAACACGGGTAAGAGCATTTCCCGGAGAAGGTGCCGATATTCCAATCTGGGTGCTAGGTTCCAGTACCGACAGCGCTTACCTTGCTGCCGAAATGGGTTTACCTTATGCTTTTGCAGCCCATTTTGCACCTGCACAATTCAGGGCGGCTATAAAAATTTATCGTCAACATTTTAAACCTTCTGCACAATTAACACAACCTTATGTGATGGCCTGCGTTAATATGATAGCTGGAGCGAATGATGAGGAAGCGCAATATCTGGCCACAAGCGTTTACCAGATGTTCCTGGGTATTATTACCAATAAAAGAAGGCCATTGCAACCACCCGTAAAAAGTATGGATGCACTGTGGGATCTGCAGGAAAGGGCTGCTGTGGCACAAATGACCAGTTGCACTTTTATAGGTGGTAAAGAAACTTTAAGAGAAAAGCTTCATGCATTTATTGAAGAAACTGAAATAAACGAATTGATGATGACCAGTAATATTTATGATATGGAAGCCAGGCTGCGCTCTTTCTCTATATTGAAAGAAGCTTTGCATACAGCATAAATTTAATTGTACTAAGTCCTTCAAACTAAAACTATTAGTGCATTAGAAGATTAAATTTTGAAGAATTTTGAAAATGATGTTGCAAAATCATTTATAAAATGTTAATTTCGTTTATCCTTGCAAAGGATATGTTTGAAAAAGTTTAACAAAAGAAATTATTAGTCTAATAACCAATAAACCAAACACAGGAGTCCTGGATATATTCAGGGCTCCTTTTTTTTGAAAAAAATGCTGTGGTAATTTTTAGCAAACTGCTCATTATTACCTTCATTCCCTATCTTTAATTATGGAAGAACAACAAGTTACTTTACCGGTTTTGGACGATCAGGAAATTCGCGTACTTGGCGCCTTAATGGAGAAAGCAAGAACAACTCCTGAATATTATCCCATGACCGTAAATGGTTTAACCGCTGCCTGTAATCAAAAAACATCGCGCAGGCCTGTAGTACAATATGATGAGCAAACAGTAATACTCACGCTCGACAGACTTAAAAAGAAAGGACTCATTGCAACTGCAACTGGCGGTACCAGCCGTACAGTAAAATATAAACACAACTTTGCTCTCGTATATCAAATGATACCCCAGGAACTTGCTGTCATTTGTATGTTACTGTTAAGAGGTGCGCAAACGCCTGGTGAATTGAATACCAATTCAGGCAGGTTATACGAGTTTGATTCGCTTGATGAGGTACAAGCTGTATTGGAAAAACTATCTGGTACAGATACGCCCTTTGTTAAACAATTGCCGAGGCAGGCGGGACAGAAAGAAGCACGCTATATTCATCTGCTAGGTGTATACAACGAACTTGCAGAAGAGGCTATTCCTGCTCATTATCATTCCAATAAAAATGCACAACAGGAATTGGAAGAACGTGTAAGTATCCTGGAACAGGAACTTTCCTCCCTAAAAGAAGCATTCGACAAATTAATGAAGGAATTGACGTAGAAACGTACAATTTCTGTCTATTCCAAATTGTATCTAAACAATGTAGAGACGCGCAATTGCGCGTCTTTTTTTTGCGTTGAAAACAAGATTGTGTCATATTAGATACAGATCTTGGACGTGCAATTACGCGTCTCTAGGATTTATATCAATTAACCTTTAGCCATCCGGTAATACTCATTCTGGGTTTATTTACCAGGAGTACCTCATGTTCCAGTTCGCTGCTTTTAAAAAACACACTTTTACCATTCAGGGGACTTATGGTCTCTGCCACTCCTTCATGGTATACGCATAGCTCACCGCCATCACCGTCTTTCCAACCTTCATTTAAGTACATGATCATGGAATACTGCCTGCTTTTATCATTCCGGAACTGGTCAATATGTTTGCGGTAAAAGCTACCGGTATCATATAAAGTATAGTGAAACTCAAAACCAGTAATGCCGGTGTAGCAGGTACGATTAAGGTGCAACACAAACTCATCCATCAGATCAAAAAAGCTATTCTCAAAAGGATCATTATGCTTCCGGTCGAGCCAATAGATTACATCACCCCTTACCAGTTTGTTTTGCACAGCCAGCGTTTCATTACCTGTACCGGCAGCGTATAATAGTTTTTCTCCGTAAAGCTTTACCAGGTTTTCCTTGAGATTTAGGGCGAGTTCTTTACTCAAGAAATGTTCAGCGGTTCCTACTTTCTGATCAATAAAAGTATCAATGAGGGCATTAAAGATTGTCAGCAAAAAGATAGATTGACGAAGCGTAAGGCAGATTGCCGGCAAAGCGGTGAAGGTAATGGTAATTTAATTGGTAAAGATATTTAGCTCCGCCGGGCTTTGGCGTACCGGGCTTTTAACTTTGTTCTATATCAATTTTAAAGAACATAAACACCAATATTCAACCTTATGGCAGGAAATGTAAATATCACTTCGAAAGGTATTCAGAAAGTACTGAAGCACTACACACCCAGGCAAGCCATTGCGGAGTATATATGGAATGGGTTTGATGCCGGTGCAGATACCATCCATATCAATTACGGCTTCAATGAGTTGGGCAATATGGAACACCTGGTCATCTCTGATAACGGCAATGGCATTGACATGGAAAGAATAAAAGCCAAGTTCAACCCTTTCTATGATTCAGAAAAATCTGTTCCGTTTTCTGCGCCCAAACATACCTCGCTGATGCATGGCAAAAATGGTGTGGGCCGGTTAACTTTTTTCACCTTTGCCTATACTGCCCGGTGGCTTACCGTGTACAAAAAAGAAGGCCAGCTTTGTGGTGGCTCCATACAAATTTCTACAAACGGATTAAATGCTTATCAAACCGAAAGTTTGTCTTCCACTACTCACGTAACAACAGGTACAGAGGTTTCTTTTCAGCACATCAGCATTTCTAAGGAAGAAATGGAGTCTATAATACTACCCTTCCTGATTTCGGAATTCTGCTGGTTTCTTGAGCTTCACAAGGAAAAGAGCTATCGCATTTTCGTCAATGGCATTGCGCTCGATTATTCAGAAAATATTGAAGATGCTGAAGAAGACCTGGAATTCTTTTATGAAAAAACGGACACCTTGTTCCGCGTAAAATTTATTCAGTGGAAAAAGCCATTGAATAAAGAGCTATCGAAATATTATTTCCTTAATGAAAACGGGGAAGAAGTATTTAAAGATTATACTACGCTAAATAAAAAGGGTGACGAGTTTTATCACAGTGTTTTTATCCAGAGTTCTTTTTTCAACGACTTCGATTTTAAAAGTACTGAAGACCAGGTGCAGGCTGATATTTTTGGAAAAGCAAGATCTGCTCCAGAGTATAAGTTTCTAATTAAAAACATTAATGAGTATCTGAAAGCCAAAAGGAAGCCTTATCTACGCATATATGCTACGAAACTAATGGAGCAATACGAACAGGAAGCTATATTTCCGATATATAAAACGGACTATGATAAATTGACCAAAAAGCCCTGGTTACAAAGAGTAATTACTGCATTATATGAAGCACAACCAAGACTGTTCAGCAACCTGAATATGGAACAAAAGAAGATTATGCTAAACATGATAAGCCTCATCCTGGAAAGCAACCGAAGAAAAGATATGTTCTCCTTAATCAATGGAATCATTGAACTGGATCAGGACGAAGCACGGCTAATGAAGATATCATTGCCACAGGTGTTGGTGTAATTCCCTCACCCCTCATTTCCAGAAGATTTGACTATCAAACCTAATCCTTATTTATCGCAGCGTCGTGGCGACGTTGCGAGAAAATAAATATCCTATTCAGGGGCATCAATAAAAAAAGCCGGATAACAAAAGTTATCCGGCTATATACTTGCTAACCCTTAATTAGCTAAAAGCATCTTTTATTTTCTCAAAAAAACTTTTTTCTTTTCTGGCTTCTTCTCCGGGCTCAAAGTTAGGAGCATCTTTCAGTTTTTCCAGTACTTTACGTTCTTCATCGTTAAGATGTTGCGGCGTCCATACTTTTACCTGCACCAGCTGATCCCCTTTACCATAACTATTAATTTCAGGGAAACCTTTTCCTTTCAGGCGGAAAATCTTGCCGCTTTGCGTTCCGGCAGGAATTTTAATTTTGGCCTTACCATCTATGGTAGGCACTTCAACCTGTGTACCGAATATTACATCGTAAAAAGAAAGCGGTAATACATATTGCACATCATTACCATCACGGGCCAGTTCAGCATGCTTTTCTTCCTCAATCAGGATAAGAAGATCGCCGGGCATGCCGCCACGCTCCCCTACATTACCCTTTCCACTCATGCTCAATTGCATGCCATCCTGCACGCCTGCCGGTACGTCTATGGTTATGGTTTCCTCGCCAAAAACGCGGCCTTCTCCTTTACATGAAGTACATTTAGCCGTAATGGTTGACCCTTCGCCGTGACAGGTAGGGCAAGCAGTTACGGTTTGCATCTGTCCCAAAAAAGTGCTTTGCACTCTACGCACCTGGCCGCTGCCACCGCAAGTATTACAAGTTTGAACTGAATTACTATCTTTTGCACCGCTGCCATTACAAGTACTGCAGTGCACATGTTTCTTTACTTTGATCTTTTTGGTTGCACCATTAGCGATTTCGGCATAAGTCATTTTCAACTTTACACGCAGGTTGGATCCGCGGGAGCCTCTGCGATTACCACCACCTTGACGGCCTCCGCCAAAGAAACTGCCAAACATATCATCACCAAATACATCTCCAAAATTGGAGAAAATATCTTCCATACGCATACCGCCGCCACCAAAACCGCCGCCATTACCTGCAGCGCCGCTCATTCCGGCGTGGCCAAATCTGTCGTATTGGGCTTTCTTGGATGCATCGCTTAATACTTCGTAAGCTTCTGCCGCTTCCTTAAATTTATCTTCGGCAGCAGCATCCCCCTGGTTTCTGTCAGGGTGATATTGCATGGCTACTTTACGGTATGCCTTTTTAATTTCATCGGCCGATGCACCTTTCTGGACACCAAGTATTTCGTAATAATCTCTCTTGCTCATATACATCCTGCTCCCTTAGCCGGGACAGATTTTATAAATTAGTTGTACTGTTTTATTTTTTTCCGCTTCAACAATCCGTTAGCCAATATGCCTAATCCTGCTATACTCCACAACAACCATACCATACTATTTCGCTCATTTACAGTTTCATAAGCAATACCTCCTAAACCAATTGTTGTAATCACGCCGCCTTCCAACATCCTGCTTTTGGCTGTTTTCCTGCATTGTTCCACTTTTATTGTTTCTGCCAGGATAATAGGTATTAATTGATCCGCTACGCCTTTACTTTTAAGGAATTTTTCCAAATCTATATTATTGCCAAAAGCCAATTTTTGCTTCAAACAATCAATTACAAAAGGTTTGGTATCAATCAATTCCTTATCCATAATTATTTACCAACTATTACCTTGGCATGCCTGATAATTTTGTCATTAAGGTAATAGCCTTTCTGCACTTCGTCTATTACTTTACCTTTTAAATCTTCGGTCGGTGCAGGAATTTCTGTAATCGCTTCATGCAATTCGGTATCAAAATCCTGCTCTTTACTTTCCATTGCTTTTAAGCCTTTATTATGTAAAGTATTTTTTAACTTGTTGAATACCAAATTAATACCTTCTTTAATTAAAGCAAGATCCTCGGAGGTTTCTAACTGCTTAGCAGCTCTTTCAGAATCATCAACCACGTCTAATAAAGACTTGATAATATCTTCGCCAGCACTTTTAATTAATTCAATGCGCTCTTTAGCATTACGTTTTCTGAAATTATCAAATTCCGCTACCAGGCGTAAATACTTATCATTTGACTCTTTTAATTGATTTTCAAGCTGCTGCAATTTTTCATCCTCTTCATTCGTCATTTCGTCATTTAAATGTGTAGTTCCTGCCAAACTATCATCAGAATTGAAATTTATGGCAGCATCATCTATATTTTGCTCATTAGCTATGTTGTTGCTATCTGCTTCATTTTGAAGCTCTTGTTCCTTATTGGTCATACTCTTTTTTTTATTGAAGGGGTTAAACCTGCTCATCTTATTTATATTGTTCAATTATTTTGCCAAACTTATTTTTTGCCAAATTGACATTGCAAGCTTTTAATATTGCCGGTTCAATAACCAAAGTGCTAATTGTTTCAAAGGGAGTTTTTTTTCTTCAGGTAAATTGATTTTTTCAAGATGATTAAATGATTGTTCAGAATATTGATTTATAATGTCTTTGCTATGCTTGTCTATATTTAAATCGAGATAAATCTTCCTGATACCTTCTACTTTTTCCTCTTCTTCCCTTTGTATCAATTCATCCATTACCATTAATGCTCCTTCATTGGCAAGCTCCCTCGATTTCAACATCAGGAATGTTTTTTTATTGGCCCTGATATCGCCACCTGGCTTTTTACCAATTTTCTCTTCCGATCCGAAAGTGTCCAGATAATCATCCTGAAGCTGGAAAGCAATTCCGAGGTTTTTCCCGAATTCATATAAATGATGTGCATCTTCATCGGAAGCGCCGGAGAGTATGGCGCCCATTTCCAAACTCGCAGCAAGTAATACAGAGGTTTTTAATTCAATCATTTTCAGATATTCATCTATAGTTACTTCATCTTTTACTTCAAAATCCATATCCCATTGCTGGCCTTCGCATACTTCAATGGCTGTTTTATTGAAAATAGTAAAAACTCGCGGTAAATAGGTTGGATTAACCTTACCCAAACAATGGTAGGAAAAAATGCCCATCACATCGCCCGATAAAATTCCTGTTGTTAAACCATACTTTTCATGGACCGTTAGCTTTCCTCTCCGTAATGGCGCTTTATCCATAATGTCGTCATGAATAAGTGTAAAGTTATGAAACAATTCCACGGCCATTGCTGCATTATATGCGTCTGCATTGATGCCATTGAACATTTCGGCGGCCATAAGGCACAAAGCAGGACGAATTCTTTTTCCCCCGGCTTCGAGTAAATAACGGCAGGGTTCATAAAGGTTTTCCTGGTTTTCAGGAAAAGGTATAGATGTTTTCAGGTGCTGTTCAAACAGCAAAGAAATATCCTGGAATGATCTCATGAAACAATTTTCTGTTGGTCGCAAAGCTAAGATAGAAAATGCAATGTTCAGGATAGAAAATTACCTTTTAATCGTTGCGACAAGATAAAATCCAGTTGCATTTATATTATCATAATGTATATAAATAAAACTAACCTGGCAGATTTTGGAGACTTAATGGAGAAATTGTCACATTATTGTCATAAAAGGAAGGTTTTTTGCTTCAGAATTTCAATTAAATTAATCATATTTATCTATGAATAGATTAGGCTCATAATTTGGTTCTTCTAATATAAATTAATACTTTTGAACAACTCGGTTCGAAATTTCCAACATTAAAAAATTAAATTAGAATCTATGCAAAAAATCAGAGTGGGTTTGTTGATGATGGTTATGTGTGCGTCTTCATTTTTTGTGAAAATAGTTAAAGGGGAAGAAACTTCAAAAGTTACCAGTTCCAAAGTAAGTGTTCTGCAAAAGGCAGATAATATTTACAACAGGATCAATTTCGGTAAGTCAGAACCGCTATCGCGCGAAGTATTTTACAAAGCTTATACAGGTTACCTCAACCTTAAGGATGCCGGAAAGTTAGACCAGGATCATCCGATTATCAGTATTTGCGACTTCAGTTTATCTTCTAATGTAAAACGTCTTTGGGTTATCGACCTTAAAGATTCCCGTGTACTTATTAATAGCCTGGTGGCTCATGGACAAGGTACCGGAGAAGAATTTGCCATGAAATTTTCCAATACTGAAAACTCTCACCAGAGCAGTCTTGGGTTTTATGTAACTGAAGACACTTATATTGGTGACAATGGATATTCTCTTAAGCTTAATGGAATGGATGCCGGCTACAATGATGCTGCGTACGACAGAGCAATCGTAATGCACGGTGCAGATTATGTTTGCGATTCCTATATCCGGGATAATAAAAGGCTTGGCCGTAGCTGGGGTTGTCCTGCAGTGCCGGCTGCTACAGCAAAGAATATTATTAATACTATAAAGAACAAAACCTGTCTTTATATTTACTACCCTAACAAAAGCTATCTGGCAAAATCGGTATGGCTGAATAAGTCGCCTAAGATTTCGCAGGATGAATTGATAAGGGAAGAGTTCCTTAAAATGAATAAAGCAACTACGCAGCCAGTTCAGTTGGCAACAGCTTCTGCAGACTCTATTAAAGAAAAAGAAGCCGTAGTTAATGCTACACCTTCCGAATACGAATACCAAGGCGTTAAGCTTGCTGTAGGTAGATAGTGTACTTAGTCGTCTCAAAATAATTTTCGCAAAGCGTGGCCCTCGGCCACGCTTTTTTTATCGGGTAACGGAAAGCCTTCTGCTTATTAAGAATTGAATCTTGTAACCCGATAATGTATCCTTCCTCAGGCAGCTCAATTCTTCTTCCGGTTTAAAAGCATTCCTATTTCCTATCTGAATATATTTGGAATATTGTCCGCCCCATACCTTCCCACTGTTTGTGAAGCATGGAAGGTGCTGCCATATTGATTATCTAAACTGTTTTCGTTGTGATGACGCAACAAACAACTCCATACTTTTTCGAACCAGTACCTGATTGGATTCGACCGGCTCTTTATCGATCGCAACCAGATAAAATAAAGATCTTATCTGAATTTTCAATGTTGCATTTTCTTTTTTCAATCTCTGTAGCAGGTAATTATCAGAAAGTATCGGTAAAGTTATTAAGCAGTAATACTACTCTACCATAAAGACTCAATAATGCTATCAGTGCCGGACCATTCAGGCCTTTGATCAGCAGGTTATCTTTAATAGGATACATGGTGAAATGAGGCTGTATGCTTTTCTTCAACGTTCGGTTTTTAACCACTCGGATAAGAGGTAGCTTTCTTAATAAACTATATTATTATTGTCATAAATAATATACAATGGCTTACCTGCATAAAAAGCGATGCTTCATCAAAAAACCGGATTTTTTCATATGAAGAAGTCACATTTTTACAGGACAAACACAAATTGGTCATCTTAAATTAAAACCTATTGAATGTGAAAGTTCAATACAAAAATTGTGATCAGGAAAGAGATTTGCATTGGCGTTCTTTTGCTGATTGATATTTCCATCTTATACCTTTATAATCCGAAGCCTAATAATAGCTTATACATCAAACAATTAACCTTTAAAATCAATTAAGGGTTTTGATAATTGTTGCCTGTCTTATTCACGTACCTGTTATGACCATAATTTATTAAAAATATAATTTATATGAAATCGAAGATGAATTCCGGTTCCCAACCAACATTTAATAAAAGCCAAAAGAAAACGGATACTGGAAAGAATACCCATTTCAATGCAGATTGGAAAGCTGAACTGGATGCAGTAACTCCCCGATATTTAGTACCATTGCCCTTTATAATTTTAACCGTTTTATTCATTCTTACGGGCGTGCTGCTATTCGATGCTAAATTATTCCTGATGAGCGACGATGCGGATTATATTATAGAAGCCTACAAATTTGTTCATGAAGGAGTTTATCCAACGGGTAGGTCTAGCCTGTACACGGTTGTATTGGCTTTACCAGTTGCTATATTTGGAACGCAAATCGTTATTCTTAAATGCTTTTCCTTCCTTTGTGCCCTTGTTGGTTTTCTTATCCTGGCATATTCTTTAAAGAATAAAGTAAGTGGCTGGGCGCTCTACCCGGTACTTGTTCTTTCTGTGATCAATTGCTCGATCCAATATTATAGCAGCTCCAATCTATCTGAAGCTTTTTTCATGATGATTCAATATGCTTACATCGCGATAGTTTTCGCTTTAATAAATAAACTTAAGACAAATACTTCCGGAAATATTAATCGTTATTGGCTTGTTGTAGGATTGATGTCCTTGCTTATTTCTATTAGTAAGAATATTGCCATTGTAGCGCCTGTAGGATTATGCGTGTACTTTTTGTTAAAGAAAGAGTGGAAGAATTCATTTTGGGCAATGCTTTCTTTCTTAATATTTAAGATTCCATACGAAATTTTTCTAAGGTTAGCCTTCACAAGAAATACACTTATAAGTCAATGGGACCAGGTAATGGCAAAGAATCTTTATCATCATGAACACGGGATGGAAACGTTTTCCGGTTTTATTGATCGGTTCTTAGCCAATAGCAAAATCTATTTGTCACAGATCACACTCAACGAATTCGGATTCAACATTTCCAACTCCTCATTAACTGCTATTACCATATGTTTTGTATTACTTCTTCTTTATGGACTGATACACGCCTATAAAAAGAATAATTACATTTTTTTTATAGGCATTTACACCGCTGCAATATGTGCAGGTACTTTCTTTGCCTTACAACCTGCTATATATCAAGGGAGAATTATCATTATAGTTGTGCCTTTATTATTTTTATTATCCCTTTATTCTATTCTGGCATTATTAGAAAAACTAAATAAAAATATGCCTCACTTTAGCATAATTAGTGTATCCATTATCTTATTTTTTCTCTTAATTACAAATATTAAAAGAACTTCCGATAAAATAAGTGAAACCTTTCCGGTGTTCGCGGAAAATATCAGAACACAACCATTTTATGGCTATACAAACGATTGGATAAGTTATCTTGAAATGGGAAGCTGGATAAAACAAAACATCCCGGATAGCATTCCCATAGCAGCTCGAAAACCTAATTCTCTTACGGTTTATAGTGGTGGCAGGCCCTTCGTAGGTATATATTCTTTCCCAACGAATCTAAACGCAAACCAGCTATTGGAAAAACTCAAAAAAGAAAATATAAAATACCTGGTTGTGGCAAGCATTAGAGCCAATGCTGAATTCTCTGCGCCCAATAATATCATTACTACAATTCACAATTATATTGCAAAAATTGAATCGGCCTACCCAGGTACCTTCAGGCTTGTCCATAAAACCGGTAAAGAGGAACCTTGCCTGCTTGCGGAAATAAAATATCCCAAAGTGTTGAAACCGATGTAATTTTATCCTATTGCAAAAAGTAATCCCGAAAGATTTAAATCTTTCGGGATTACTTTTTGCAATAACTTCTTCCTTGTTTTGTGGAATCAATTTTGCCTTTTATTATTTCTTTACAAACCTCGCATTAAATGAAGAACCATCATTTGAATAACGGATGCTATACACTCCTGAAGACAATGCTTCTATATTCAGTTGAATACTTCCACCGGTTAATGTTATATTTTCCTTTTTCAGAATCATTCTACCCAAGTGGTCAAATACAATCAGGTCATTCTTTGAAGTTCTTACTGTTTCAGGAATAGTGATATTTAATTGATTAGTTGCCGGATTAGGGTAAACCTCAAGGATTTGGTTCTGATCATAGTTATCATCGATACCTAAGCCAGAAGCCCTTACACCCAGGCTACCGCCAAAAATACCATAGTTGCTTACAAATTCAGCATAGCTATAGTTAGTTTCAGATCCCAGATTCCAGTGAGTAGCATCAGCAGTAGTTGCATTAGCATAATATTTCACTGCACTAGCCGGAGCAGACGATGGATTGTTAGCTGCGTTCTGGTTGCTAAATGCAACTACAGACAATTGGCTTGACTGACTTAGTGCAGGTATAGAGCCTTTAATATCCAGGAAATCCTGGTTGGTAAAAGGGAAACGAATACTTACAGGAGCTGTTGGTTGTGCTACACCAGTGGCCAGGGTTACATTCCAGGTACGGTTCGCTTCTTTCCAGCTGCTTTGTGCATAAGGTGCAGTAACCGTTCTGCCAATATTAGTAGCATATCCCGCAGTTGTTGTCATCTTAACTTCCATACCGGTTGCATCAACATTGCCAATGCTTTGACCATTTGCTTTGATCATTAATAATAACTCATCATCAGCTTCAGCAGCTGTATTGTTATCGTAATAGAAATAAGTCCAGGAACCATCGTTACATTGGCGGTTGGCAATTCTTGTCGTATTTGTTACAGCAAGCGTTTTCAATGGCTGAAAACTGCTCAGGCAAGGTTTGGTTGCTATTTTTGACCTAATAAGATTACCAGGTAAAGGACCAAAGCCAAATGCGAAATTGATACCGTAAGAAGTAAGATGGCAATAACTCATAATGGTACCGCCAGTTGGGTCAGGGCTCAGGCCAGATGGGCAACCACCTTCAGTAGGATAACAATCATCAATAGCTCCACCTGGCCAGCTGCAGCTTTGCGTATGTGGGGAACCTATATTGTGACCAATTTCATGAGTAGAGGCTTCAACATCCCAAGAATAGATCGGAACCTGTGGAATGGTATTCAATACTTCGTTATCTGCCATACTAAACGGACCATACCATACTCCCGATCCCTGGTCAAATACAGGAGTCTGACATAAAACATCCAGCCAGGCAAGACCACCTAATGGAGGCCATCCGCCTTCATTGTAACCGGAAACTAAATGAGCAATATCTCCAATGAAATTACTTTGCGTCTCTTCTCCAAATTTAATTAACACTTCATCAGAACCTCCATAAGTATAGCCGTCCGGAGTACTGTTTACTACTGTTTCAGACATTACAGCATTTATACCTTCATTATTATATAGTGTTGAAATGACATTGAATAAGCTTGTCAGGTAATTTACACAGCTGGTCATATTGCTGTTTCTAACTAAAAACAGCTCATGATCTGCTTGCATGGAAACCCTTAGTTTATGACAACCACCAAAAGTACCCTTTGCTGCCGAATTATTATCAGCATCATGATTGAATTTATTCATGGCATCAGTTACACCGCACTTTGCTGTTCTCTTGTTTTTAATATCTGCCTCGCGAAACAAAAGATAATTATCCTTGTTGATACCCGGATTGGCATAGTTTAGTACCAGATTATAATTTCCACTTTCGGGTGTGCTGAACACAGCAGCAATATCATCGTTATTAAAAGTAAATGCTGCCAATGAATTGAGCTGGTTTGTCAGGATCCCCCTGTAAAAAACTCCGGTCTCAATTGAAACGGCTTTCTTCTTTCCATCACTGCCACGCTCATAAATTTTAAAGCCATCGTCGAGAATGTTGTAGCTATATAAGGTAAAAGCATGGTTGCCATCCCTCAATGGTAACGAGAAAGAAATTAAAGGGCTAGCTGCACTTTTTAGTGTATTTAAGGCAGCTTTGTTCAATTTCAGATAAATAACATTATTGATTTCTCCGTCTACTGTTACGTCACGCTGGGAAGATAATGTAAACAAATCATAATTGGTGGCTTCTTGTGTGGATAGTGATTGTTGTACTGCAGAAGCCAAAGTGTTAGGTGATTGTGCTTGCAAAGGTCTACTAAAGAATATTGTGCAAAACAGGCACAGGGAAAATTTTAAGGCTGTTCCAGGATTCATCATATTGATTTAATATTATTTTTTTGCGAAAATAAAGTATTTACATGATAAATGGCGTACATGTAAGTGTGGCTAAAAAAGAAAGAGCAGCGAATAATTTCGCTGCTCTTAAAAGGATATTATTCAAAATGGATTAAGCCATTCCGAATTCTTTGCGGATAATATTCAAAGCACTACCGGCTTTAAACCATTCGATCTGTTGCGTATTGTAGGTATGGTTTACAGAGATCTGATCCTGGGTACCATCTTTATGATGAGCGACTACAGTAAGCGGAACACCTGGTGTAAATGCAGTAAGACCTAATACATCAAATGTATCATCTTCCTGGATTTTATCATAATCTTCATTATTGTTGAACGTAACACCCAGCATACCTTGTTTCTTAAGGTTGGTTTCATGAATACGGGCAAATGATTTTACCAGTACTACCCTAACCCCTAAATGACGAGGCTCCATGGCAGCATGTTCACGGCTTGATCCTTCACCATAGTTTTCATCACCTACCACTATAGAACCGATGCCTTGTGCTTTGTATGCACGCTGTACATCAGGTACACCGGCATAATCATTGGTCAGCTGGTTTTTAACGCTGTTGGTTTTTTCATTAAAGAAGTTGGTAGCACCGATCAGCATATTGTTGGAGATATTATCCAGGTGACCACGGAATTTCAACCATGGGCCAGCCATAGAGATATGATCCGTAGTACATTTACCTTTTGCTTTGATCAGCAATTTCAACCCTTTAAGGTCTGTACCTTCCCAGGCAGGGAATGGTTCCAATAGTTGCAGACGTTGTGATTCCAGGGAAACTTTTACGTCTACACTGCTTCCATTTTCAGCAGGGGCCTGGAAGCCGGCATCTTCTACATCAAAACCTCTTGGAGGCAATTCGTAACCAGTTGGTGCATCGAATTTAACCTGTTCACCTGATTCATTAGTTAATGTATCGGTTAATGGGTTAAAAGTAAGATCACCGGCAATAGCCAATGCTGTTACCACTTCCGGAGAACCTACAAACGCAAAAGTGTTCGGGTTACCATCCTGACGTGCAGCAAAGTTCCTGTTGAAAGAATGTATGATTGTGTTTTTTTCTTTTTTATCTGCACCTTCACGGGCCCACATACCAATGCAAGGACCACAAGCATTGGCAAATACAGTGCCACCGATTTTTCCGAAGGTATCGATGAATCCGTCACGCTCAATAGTGAAACGTACCAGTTCGCTACCCGGAGTAATAGTATAAGCTGCTTTTGCTTTCAGGTTTTTAGCTACAGCTTGTTCAGCCAGGTTAGCCGCGCGGCTTATATCTTCGTAAGAAGAGTTGGTGCAGGAACCGATCAAACCTACTTCCAATTTCGTAGGCCATCCGTTGGCAGCAGCAGCGTCTTTCATTTTAGAAATAGGTGTAGCCAGATCCGGAGAGAATGGTCCGTTAATATATGGTTCAAGTGTTGACAGGTCAAGT
The DNA here is from genome assembly GCA_041660405.1 of Taibaiella sp. GTDB lineage: Bacteria > Bacteroidota > Bacteroidia > Chitinophagales > Chitinophagaceae > Taibaiella. The sequence goes on from JBAZWL010000010.1 coordinate 107,035, forward strand.
TCAATTACCTGGTCGAAATATTGGGAAGGATTTGCATACACTTCAGGATCGCCCGTTAAATGTTCTTTGATTCCGTTGGCAAGATCAGCAATAGCTTCACGGCCCGTAGCACGTAAGTAACGCTCCATAGATTCATCGTAACCGAAAGTAGAAGTTGTTGCACCAATTTCAGCACCCATGTTACCAATGGTACCTTTACCGGTACAGCTTATGTTAGATGAGCCTTCGCCAAAATATTCAACAATAGCACCGGTACCGCCTTTTACTGTAAGCTTACCTGCTACCCAAAGGATAATATCTTTAGGAGTAGCCCAACCATTCAGTTTACCTTTAAGATGTACACCAATCAGTTTTGGCATTTTTAGTTCCCAAGGGAGGCCAGCCATTACATCACAAGCATCGGCACCACCTACACCAATAGCGATCATACCCAGACCACCAGCGTTAGGCGTGTGAGAATCGGTACCGATCATCATACCGCCGGGGAATGCGTAATTTTCCAGAACTACCTGGTGAATAATACCTGCACCTGCTTTCCAGAAACCCAGGCCATAACGGTCGGATACGGAAGACAGGAAATCATAAACTTCTTTGTTGGAGTCAACAGCTACCTGCAAATCTTTATCTGCTTCAACTTTGGCCTGGATCAGGTGATCACAGTGTACAGTTGAAGGAACAGCTACTTTATCACGCCCGCAAGTCATAAACTGAAGAAGCGCCATCTGCGCCGTTGCATCCTGCATCGCGACCCTGTCCGGGCGAAAATCTACATAAGCCTTACCACGCTCATAAGCTGTAGTAGCGGGCTTATCCAGATGCGAATAAAGGATTTTTTCCGTAAGGGTCAACGGACGTCCAAGCAATTGACGGGCAATCTGAATTTTACCCGGCATTTCAGCGTACACTTTTTGGATGAGATCTAAGTCGAAAGCCATTTCTTAAAATAAAATATTTAAAAATTTTTAATAAAGTGAAGGAAACTGAAAAAAATAATTTAGACGAATCAAGATTTAAAATTCTCTTTTTCCAACTGTCCGCAAATTTACTTCATAAAAAAGAGAAAAGAAAAAAAAGACAGGATTATGACAATTGTTTTTAGTGATTTTGTTATTATTCAAAACACTTAGAAATCCTATAAGGGTTTAAAACCCTTATAGGATTAGGGTTAAAGAAAAAAAACCGGCGATTGCCGGTTTTAAAAATATTAGTGTGCTGCTGCAGGAGACGCCTGGTTTTCTTTATAGCGCTTATCGGGCGTACCATCTTTTTTTAGTTTCTTGTTGGCCTTATATCTTTTATCAGGTGTTCCGTCTTTTTTCAATGTTACCACAGGCGTAGTTTTCCTTACCTCTTTGTTTACTTCCTTTACTTCTTTTTTTACTTTGTTTTGAGTAGTAACTACTTTGGCCTTGGTTGCAGACTGGGTAGCTTGTCCAAAGGAGATTCCTGAAACCATCAGCATCAGGGCGAGCAATAAAGATGAAAGCTTTCTCATTTCTGTTTTGTTTTTATGTTTACCCTAAAGATAGTCAGAACCTAAATACACCATGCATATTTAATGTTATTGAATTGCTATTGCTGTAAGGACGCATTGCATGTGTGTCCAACAACTCCGTGGACGCATGCAATGCGTCCCTACTATACTTCTTCTATAGCCTTCTCTTCACTTTCTATTTGAGGACCATGTAGTCCGGCACTGATTGCTTTGAGTTCTATCAGCATTTTCTCTACAAATACCAATTGGGCTTCCGTAGGTTGCAGGCTATTGAAACCTTCTTCAGGAAAGGATTTCAGCAATTTATCTTCAATAAAATCATTGCCTGTTTTTTTCATGATCTGTATATTTTCGCGGAAAAGATCATCGCATTGATACAGCATTTGGTAGAATTTTTCTTTTTCCCTTATCGGTATTTTTTCTTCTCCCAACTCCGTTTCACTATGAAAATTATTGAGTTCGCGCGTTACCCTTACATTGTGTGTAAGGAGGTAATAATAGTTTGCATAGCCTTTTTTTCTACGTCGTACCGGCTCTTGCATAAAGCGGGTAAAGGAATCAAAAGCGTTGCTGTTACGGGATTCGGCAATTCTTTTCAATTTGGTCCAGGGAATATTTTCTTCGCTACGGTAAAATGTAGATTGAAAATAAGAGAAATTGGCTGAGATAGCTTGTGCCAATAATTTAGGTAGCTGATCTTTATCCCATGATGGTAACAATAAAAAGCCTGCTGATATAGCCAATGCTGTTCCCACCAACGTACTAAAAATCCTGGTCTTCATTAATCCTGCATCAAAGTGCGGATCAATAGAAAGCAGGCCGATAAGCATTAAGGTGATAAAAAAAGTTGCTACGGAATACTGTCTCTTTAAAAAATAGATCAGGAAAATAGAACTGAAAAATACCAGCACAAATCGTGCCAATGCGGGGAAAGGCAATAACAGAAAACCCGACCCTACTATAATTCCGGCAATGGTTCCGGCACTTCTTTCGAGTCCTTTTTTAAACGTAGCACCGAAGTAAGGCTGGGATACAATGATAGCCGTAAAAGGTATCCAGTAACCATGATGGCGTAACTGGATCACCGGAATGCCATAGTTTTTATAAAGAAAAACAGAGAGGCCATTAGGGCCGGAAAAAAAGTAAGCAAACAATGTCCCGAGGAATGCGGCAACACCTATACGCAAAGCATAACGGGTAGTAATACTATCCAGGTTGAATAGCTGCCGCATATTATTTTTGACATAGCGAGGATGCAGGATATTGAGAGTTTGCGTAAAAGAATAAGCCTTATACACCCTTCTCTCGCCCGGCTGTGCCAGCAGTTCGAGGGATTTTTCTACCAGTTTTGCCACCCGTTCAGAGAGTACCAGAATCTTCTTTACCAGTTCAGCAATACCCTTCTCCTGGGCCTCCGGCGATTCTGATATAAAGACGGATATTTTCCGCAACCTTTCTATCCGCGAATTCACCAATATACGTTCTTCCACTTTAAGGGTAAGCAGGTAGATTTCCATACGTTCCCCTATCTGCTCCAACGCCCGGAACAAACTATAGAATTGCACCGTGAATTTACGGTCACTTACCATTTTATTTAACTGCTCGGCAGTCTCACTGATCTGGATAATGTGCAGGCTTACCAATGAAGCGCAACGCCTGCTTTGTGCCAGGGCATACTTTATTTTCTGGCTTTTACTAACCTGGTCTGTGGTTTCTTCAAACAAGTAAAGGGAACTATCTATGGCAGTCCGTACGTCTTTTTCCTTAAGGTATATTTCCCTGATGGAACTACGGGTAACCCTGCCATCCCACCCCTTACCGGTAACATGTGCCAGCGCAGCTACCGATTTCCAGATGGCAGCAATAGTGCGCCTGTAAGGAGTACCGATACGAATAAACAAAAAACTGCAAAGACCTACAATTACAGTCCATAAAGACCCAAGAGCAACCCAACCACAACGGCTCCATAGTGCAGTAGAAGAATCGACCGGATACGCACTGGTGATAATATAAAAGATGTAAACGCTCAGGGCAAGCCCCATGCCACGGTCACCAAGGTTTTTAAACAAACCGCTCAGAAAGCCGACTATCAACATTCCGGGCAGACTGACCCATATAAAATTGCCTGCAATGCTTCCCACAATACAAAACAAAATAGAAAGCAGGGAAGCGCTTAATAATAACCTTACACGTTGTCCGACATTGCCTTTAAGCTCTATAAAAGAAACGCATTCTGCAGCAATAGCCATCCACTCTGCCCCACTACCTTTATCAAAGGCAAAACCCCACAATAAAGGTAAGGTTACAGACACAGCTACCCTGATACCCCATCCCCATGCGGGTTCCAGGTACTCGGATTGTAATCTTTTATTAACAGATTGGTATGATGTGGCCAAACTCATATCTAAGCTGCAAGATAAGCACTATTGACAATTGACTTAATCAATTAGTTGATAATCCGATAACTATTTTTCAATTATAATAACACGAAATAACCTTTCGTTATTTGATTTACCTATAAAAGGTGCCTACATTTACGCAATATTTATACACATAAATCTATGTTGAAGCATATTTTAGTGTCCCTGTTTTTTTGTACACCTTTCCTGGTTAATGCCCAGGTGACCCATGATCCTAATGAGGCATTTACTTGGGCAACATCAACTAACAGGCCTATACTACTCGTGTTTGAGGGTTCAGACTGGTGTTTGCCTTGTATCAAACTAGACCGGAAAGTATTATCTACAGATATTTTTATCCATTTTGCCAACGAGAGTCTTGTAGTTTTGAAGGCGGATTTTCCTCAAAAGAAAAAACTGGATCCATTACTGGCAAAACAATATGAACGGCTTGCAGAAATTTATAATAAAGAAGGTGCTTTTCCTAAAATGATCCTGATTACTCCTGACCAAAAGGAGCTGGGAACTATAAAGGCCAATTATGGAAAGCCAGAACAGCTGATCGAAAAACTGCAGCAGGAATTAAAGCTTTATCATGAAAAAATATAAGGCCTGTAAAAGGCTTATGGGTTCTGATTTTGAGTTGATTTTTTGTGGTGAAGAGGAAGAGAGCAACTCGTGGCTGAACAGTGGTATTGCAGAGATACAAAGGCTGGAATACTTACTCACCGCATTCAGCGATACTTCCGAAACTGCCAAAATAAATTTGAACGCCGGAATAGCTCCTGTCAAAGTTGAAACAGAAGTCTGGGCTTTGATACAACGTTGTATTCATTTGTCTGGTCTTACACAGGGCGCATTTGATATAACTTCAGGCGCATTGAAAGCGTTATATTCTTTTAAGCACAAAACAGTTGCCTGGCCTGATAAGCAAGTATTAGCTGAAACACTTCAAATAACCGGATATCGTCATGTTGATCTTCAGGATAACCATGAAGTATACCTGAAACGAAAAGGTATGCGTATTGGCTTCGGGGCTATCGGAAAAGGCTATGCTGCCGATTGCGTTAAAAAATTATGGATGAATGCCGGTGTAACTTCGGGTGTGGTAAATGCAAGCGGTGATCTTACTGCCTGGGGACTACAACCCGATGGATCTTCCTGGAAAGTGGGTATTGCCAACCCTGATCATCCTCAACAAATTATTATGTGGTTGCCTGTGAATGATGCATCTGTAGCTACTTCCGGCAATTATGAACAATTCTTTGATCATAGGGGAATTCGTTACTCACATAACATCGATCCTGCTACCGGATTGCCTGCCCGGTTTTTAAAAAGTGTAACCGTTGTAAGTCCTAGTGCAGAGCTTTCTGACGCTTTGGCCACCGCTGTTACGATTATGGGTGTAGAAGTCGGTATGAATTTTATTAACCAGTTACCACATGTTCATTGTGTGATCATTGATGAACAGAATAAAGTATTTACCTCTGAAAAAATTAATACTTATGCCCCGTAGTCAAAACAATATCAGCATAATGCTGTACATCAGTTTACTGATGAGTATTACGCTCACAACGGTATCCTGTAGTACTGTGAAACCATATCAGCGCGCTTACCTCAACGACGCTGAAATGCAGGCCGGGAAACTGGATGTTGAAAAATTTGACGAGAATATGCAAACCTACAGAGAAGGCGCTTCCGGTGGTGGTACCGGAAAATCAAGCGGTGGCTGTGGTTGCAATTAGCATATAATTTATTTACCGACGTTTCGTAAAATTTTAATGAAAAAGAAATACTTGCTGTTTGGATTACTCATGAAATCATTTTGCTCTTTTGCACAATCGGAGCAGCATGAAACCGTTTATAAAAAACAGAAATTAAAAGAAACAACAGTACAGGCTATATTTTCCTATTATATACAGGATGGAAACCATTCGGCTGTGACCGGAGGCAAAGGCACAGAAGAACTAACCGTTTACGCACCTGAAGTTACGATTACCCATAAGCCTGATACTGTAAACACAATAACTTTTAATGCAGGTGTAGATGTAATCACTTCTGCTTCTACAGACAATATCGATTTTGTGATCAGCTCGGCTTCACGTGTTGATGCAAGAAGCCATGTCAGCCTGGGTTATAGCCGCAAGTTGGGGAAAAGTGGTATCACAGCCGGAGTTAATACCGGCCTTTCTATTGAATCAGATTATACCTCATTGCCTTTGGGTGTTTCCATATCCCATATTAATCCCGATGCATCAAGGGAGCTGCAAATTAATTTCCAATATTATTACGATGATTTGCGCTGGGGAAGGATTGATGACGATTACTATAAACCGGTAGGCCTGGTATATCCTTCGGAGTTGCGCTATAAAGAATGGTTCGACAATTATAAACGCAACTCTTACAATTTAAATTTTTCACTGTTTCAGATCGTGAATAAAAGGATGAACATTGCTTTTACACCGGGATTGATTTATCAGAACGGTTTATTGCCAACACCATTTCACAGGGTATATTTTAAAGAAGTAGTTTTACCAAAAGTAGAGAACCTGCCACAGCAACGCTGGAAAATCCCGGTCGGCTTTCAGGTTAATATTTTTGCAACAAACAGTATTATCATCCGGTCATATTATCGATTCTACTGGGATAATTTTGGCATATGGAGTAATACACTTTCATTGGAAGTTCCTGTGAAAGTTAGTCCTGAATGGACTATTGCACCACATGTAAGATTTTATCAGCAAACGGCTTCTGAATATTTCAAGCCCTACAAAGAACATGTAAAAGACGAAACTTTTTATACTTCCGATTATGATTTATCTGCATTTACCAGTATTAAAACAGGTATTACTTTACGGTATGCTCCACAAGCATCTTTCCTGAAATATTATTTCTTTAATGAAGCCGCTGTCCGGTATGCCTGGTATAAAAGATCGGATGGATTGAGTGCGCACATGATTACGTTGCTACTGGATTTGAAACGCTCTAAACTAAAGTAGAGACGCGCAATTGCGCGTCTCTACTACAATATTGTTTGATGCATTACGTCTCTATGAAGCCAATATTTTAGCCATTTCCATCATTTGCATATTCAATGGCGCGTGTTGTTTTATAGCTTCTGCAAAGGGCGTATAAATAATCTCCTGGTTTTCCAGTCCGACCATGACCTGGGTCTCACCTTCAATCAAAGCATTGACTGCAGCATAGCCCATACGGCTGGCCTGTACACGATCAAAATAACTCGGAGATCCACCACGCTGAATATGCCCTAAAATGGTAGCCCTTACTTCCATATTAGGGAATTTTTCGATAATTTTTTTACGTACCGCTTCTGCACCACCAAAGTCGTCACCTTCCGCTACCACAATAATATTAACCAGCTTCTTTCTACGCTTATCGCTGCTGATACGTTTCAACATAGCTTTAAAATCGGTATTCAATTCCGGCACCAGGATATCTTCAGCACCACAGGCAATACCACTATTCAAAGCAATATAACCTGCATCACGGCCCATGACTTCCACAATAAACATACGGTCGTGCGCTTCTGCTGTGTCCCTTATTTTATCTATAGCTTCTACAGCAGTATTAACTGCTGTATCAAATCCTATGGTATAATCGGTGCCCGCCATGTCATTATCAATAGTACCCGGAATACCTACGGCCGGTAAAGAGTGTTCATTAAAAAAAACATTAGCTCCTTTAAATGTTCCATCGCCACCTATAAGGATCAAGCCTTCAATACCATTTTTCTTCAGATGTTGAAAAGCCTTTTTGCGGCCATCAACAGTCATAAAGTCCTTGCTCCGCGCAGTTTTAAGTATGGTACCACCTCTCTGTATAATATTAGAAACCGACGTAGTATCCATTTTATAAATATCGCCTTCGATCATTCCCTGGTAACCCCGGCGAATGCCATAGATCTCCAGCTTATGGTATAATGCTGTACGTACTATGGCGCGTATAGCAGCATTCATACCCGGGGCATCTCCTCCAGAGGTTAATAAAGCAATTTTTTTCATTCTCATTTTGAAATAATGATTAAAGCCGTTACAATTTAAAAGGGAATATGTTCAACGTCTTTATTCTTAATTTACGCCTGTATGTCCAAAACCGCCGGTGCCACGATCTGTTTCATTCAAAGCCTCTACCTCGCTCCAGCCAATGGTTTCATGTTTTGAAATCACCATCTGTGCCACCCTTTCGCCGTCTTCAATGGTTTGTACTGCACCCGAAAGATTAACGATCGGAATTTTAATTTCACCGCGGTAATCGCTATCAATCGTTCCTGGTGAATTAATGACTGTGATGCCTTTTTTAATAGCCATTCCACTACGGGGCCTGATCTGCGCTTCGTGTCCGTGAGGTAATTCTATAAACAATCCCGTAGGCACCAGGATACGTTCCATAGGTTGCAGGGTAATCATTTCGGGAATGAATGCGCAAAGGTCCATTCCGGCAGAGCCTTGTGTCTGGTATTTAGGTAAAGGATGGTGAGATTGATTAATGATATTTACTTTGGTCATTGTTTGATTTTTTTTAGTGGTCAGTTGTAAGTGGTCAGTTGTAAGTTTTTAATTTGCAATATTGAAAGTTGAATATTATTAACCTCAAGCTATAATTGCCTGCCTAAGCTCTTCGTGCATAATACCATTTGTAGCCAGCGTTTCTTTATCCCAAACGGTATATGGGTTATTCATAAAATCGGTTACTTTTCCTCCGGCTTCTTCGACTATAAGATAACCTGCTGCTACATCCCATGGATTTAGGTTGTATTCCCAAAAACCATCAAAACGTCCGCAGGCTACCCAGCAGAGATCTAATGCTGCAGAGCCTAACCGGCGTACCGGAATACCACTGGTCACCAACCTTTCAAATATACTAAAAGGATTTTTACCTTCGGGAAAATGATAAGGAAAACCGGTTACCAGGAAGGCTTTACCAAAATCCGTTTTGGAAGAAACCTGTATCGGCAAACCATTTAAGAATGCACCTTTGCCTTTTTCGGCAAAGAACAATTCATTCATCATAGGGTTGTAAACTGCACCCATCAGCATTTTATCACCATCCATCAATCCTATACTAATGCAGCAAAGCGGAATACCATGCGCATAGTTGACCGTGCCGTCTATTGGATCTATGATCCATTTGTAATTGGCCTGTGTATCATGTTCACCATATTCTTCGCCAATAATTCCATGGTCAGGATAAGCTTCCTTTATAATTTTGGTGATAAGCCTTTCGGAAGCCTGATCCACTTCTGTAACAAGATTATTTACGCCTTCTTTGTGGGAAACAGTAAAAGGCCCGTTGAAATGTTTTTGTATCAGTAAGCCTGCCTCATTAATCGCCTTCAGCAATGTTTCTTTCATCAAAACTTTGAATTATGATACGAAAGTAAAGTTCAATAATTATTTAAGCAAAACATATTTCTATTCGGGTTCGTAAACAAAAGAGGAATATATCCTTCCGGAAATATTCCTCTTAAGGTTTTTGAACTTAAATATTTTTTTAGGTAAGCATATAATTATAATTTAATTTCTTTGCCCAGATAATAGTCAATTACTTTCAGTTTAAATAACATATCGTATTTAGCAGATAGTGCATCCGACGTTGCTTTTAAGGAATTGTTCTGCGTGGTCAGTAATTCTAAGGCATTCATCAGGCCTAGTTCATATCGTTTTTGTGCATATGCGTATGCTCTACCTGATGCTTCTTCTGCGCGGGCTGCCGCGTAGTATTTTTGTATAGCAACTTTAGCATCATAATAGGCTTTATACACATCCTGTTTCAGCTTGAGCTTCGTAGACTGCATGGTCAGCTCTTTACTTTGAACATCTACTTTGGCACGATTTACATTTGTTCTCGAAGTCCATCCGCTAAACAAAGGAACGGTAAGGCTTAAGGCTACCGTTTGCCTGAAGTTGTTACTGAACTGATCCCCAAATGGTGTTGTTCTTGTAGCCAAAAAATAGGATGGCTCACTCACTGGGTAAGCTGTTCCGTTTACATCTACAATTTGTCCATTAGGTGTATATTGGATAAACTGTGCCCCTGTCACCTCTTTGAGTGTAGATGAATAATTGGTACCGAACTGCCCGGCTAAGGATAATTGCGGATATAGAGCGCCACGGGAAACAGCAAGGCTTTTTTGTGCAGCATCAATACGCAACTGGCTGCTTCGTATCGACCCAAAATGATCATGCGCCTGAAGGTATACTTGCTCCGGATCCAGCGTACCCAATTCCGCCAATGGGATATTGTTTACATCTGGAGCTATGGCCGTGTAAGGTGCCGATATTTCAAAATTCATAATGGCCTTCATATCCAGCAAAGATTGCTGATAACTGGCTACAGCTGTAAAGTAATTAGAGCTGTCTGTTGCAACCTGTGCCTGCATTTGAGCCAGGTCAAGTTCAGGTGATCTTCCGGCCTTTACAAAATATTCAGTTTGCTCCTCCTGCTTCAGGCTGAACTTAAGTTGATTTTCCTGAACCTTGATTTGTTCCTTTGCCATCAATATCCTTAAAAAGGCAGTGGCTACATTCAGCGATATATTATCTTTAAGTTGATCTACATCTGCTATCGCTGCTTTGCTAAGAAATTTATTCTGGGAAATAGTATTGCGTTTCTGAAACCAGCCAAAAAGCAATACATCCACATTGCCGTTCAGACCGGAAAAGGTATATCCCTGATTGATAAACTGGTTGGTAGTAGGATCAATAGACCGACCATAACTGCGACCTATATCTCCACTTACAGAAGCATTGGGCAGCTGCGAAAGCTGGCTTTGCAATAGCTGCAACCTGGCCAGCCGTTCATTCAGTACACTTTGTTTAATATCAAGGTTATTATCTACTGCATACTTGATGGTTCTCTGCAGCGTCCACAGCGAATCCTGTGCCTGCACGGCGCCTGAGATCAATATAGCAATGACAGAAGCATATATTTTAAACATAGATCAGTTGTGATGATTAAAATCCGGGTTTTGTAAATAAAAGATTACGGATTTGCAACAAAGATATTTATCCTTTTTCTGAATTAAGCACATTATGAAAAACGTTCAGCATAATATCTTTATTATGCATTCCAGTATTTACGTAGCAACCACTCTGCTGCAGCAATCAATAATATTAAAAAGAAAAGCCATTTCCGGTCAATGAGATCAGTATAAGTTTTATCTGCATGAATGACCGGCTTCACCGTTGGATTCTTTTTAAGGCTGTCGGTAAGCAATTGCATATTCGAATAAGTGAAAAAGTTGCCATCGGACTGGATGGAAAGCCTGGACAATAATTCATAGTCAGCATGAGTGCGCAATTGCTCCAGTGGTACAGATTCAACTATAAAAGAACCTTCAGACTCGAGATTTTTGCCATTATAATTCACCTTACCTTTAAAAGTATAAGTACCCGGCGCAAGCAAGCCTACATTAATGCGGTAGCTGTTTCCACTTTTTTCCAATACGTAATTTAAAGATTTGCCCGCGCTGTCTGCCAGTGACATATTGACTTGCGGAGTATTGATCAATTCACGGTTATCATTTTTCAGTTCGGCATAAATATTTACCTGCTCATTATCGCTGAAAATATATTTATCCATAAACATCCGGAAAGGCCGTGCATCCTTCTTTACACTAAGCAAGCTTACCGTTTGCCTGATCAGCTCATCAACCACATCATGCTTGCCTGAATTCTTATATTCATACAATCTCCAGCGCCATAACCCTTCACCGCAAAGTACTGCCTGGGGAACAGTTCCATTACGAAATATCCACAAGGGATAATCGGTAGTAATGTTACCTATTTTCTGACGCATTAATATCTGGGCATCTCCGGTAACGGAATAATTTCCATAAGGAGCTTGCAGGGGTGGCATTTTAGCCATTACATCCCTGATATTGGAAGCTAAAGTAAAATAGCTGAAAGCCGTGTTCAATTCAGGCAGCACATCATTAGTATTGCCCCCACCCGATAGTTTTACCAAAGATTGTTTTTGACTGAATGCATTGATATTACTTTGCCTGCCCAAGATATACCAGACCGGAATATTACCCAACTCCGGCTGCATACCGGACAGAGAAGGTACCTGGTGGGCAATTGCAAGATTAAAGGAATTCAGCGCAGGAATCTCACCTCCCGTAACTACAGTAACTTTATATTGAGGCACACTTTCCAATGCTTCACGAATAGCTGCAACATCGGGGTGCGGCGCTGCTGCAAGTATCAGTACTTTAGTTTCTTCGTCTACTACCTCTACAAAGAAATCCATCTTGTTATTCGATGTATTTTCTTCGCCCGCCTGTTGTGGAAGCGATACGGTATACCGTTGAAATCCTTTTACATCTGCCTTTGTCTCAAAACGTATAGAAGTTGTAAAACGATCTTTATCTACTTTCAAAGCAGAACGACCAATGGTTTTCCCCTGATGCAATATGGAAAGCTCTGCATTAGCGCCGTTAAGTTTATCCGCTCTTATGTCTGTTATGATTTCAAAATTACTATTTAAGGCTACCGTTTTATTAGCATATACACGGGTTACACTAATATCTTTAGGTTGGGTACTATCGCCAAGCCCTATCGTGAAAATAGGTATGGCAGCACCTAATGGCGCATACAAAGGATCAAGACCTTCGTTAAATATTCCGTCTGATGATAATATTATAGCACCAATATTCCGATCCTGGTATTGTTCTGTAGCTGCCTGTAATGCTGCGGCTATATTCGTACTTCTTTGTTTATAGTTAAATAAACTGTCCTTATTAATGTCCCCGCCAAAAGCCAGTGGAACCAAAGTATAATCATTCTTCCATTGATCCCACAATTGCTTAGCCTTATTTTGATAGGCAACAGAATCTTTGCCCAAAGCATGGCGCATAGAACTTGAATTATCCTGCAGCCATAAAAGCAATGGCTTTTCCTCATCTGTTTTAGTAGAAGGAAATGCAGGGGCAAGCAATAACGCCGCTGTAAAGAAACAGGTAAGAAATCTTAGTAAAGCAGGAAGCCATTTCACAGGCAGATTTTTCCTGCGGTCGCTCCGGTAAATCAGTACCGCTGGCAGCAGACCAATTAAAATACAAAGTAGCCAATATATTATATTCATGAATTCAATTCCCGCTTTCAAGGTTTAAGTATGCAAGTTTAACGGAAAATGAGGGCATGGCAAATTTATTAACCGCATAATCATGAAATTATGCTTAATCCGTGTGTTGAAACCTGTAGATTAGTCGGAATTCTTTGAACTACTTTGCATTATCTTTGTTTCTACGTTACTGATAAAGAAATAATGAAGATAAAATCGTTCCTGGCAAAACCTTATGCATCTGTAGTTCATAAACGAGTGCAAAAGTCGATGCAAACTGCAGTTGCCGACCAGCAGCATATTTTGCAACAATTATTAAAACATGGCACTAAAACTATCTTTGGGAACGACCACCACCTGGCTGATGTAAAGACTTACAATGAATACCGCGAAGCCGTTCCCATAAGAGATTACGAGGCTATAAGCCCCTACATTGATCAGATAAAGGAAGGGAAACAAAATGTACTGTGGAAAGGAAAGCCATTATACTTTGCCAAAACATCCGGTACAACGAGCGGTGTAAAATATATTCCTATCAGTAAAGATTCCATATCCAATCATATTAATACCGCCCGTAATGCTTTACTGTGCTACATGTCAGAAAGCGGCAACACCGCTTTTGCAGACGGGAAAATGATTTTTCTCTCCGGATCGCCTACCCTGGAGCGAATTGCGGGCATTCCTACCGGCAGGCTTAGCGGAATTGTGAACCACCATGTTCCCGGTTACCTTAGGAAAAACCAGTTGCCCGATTATGAAACAAATTGCATAGAAGATTGGGAAACCAAACTGGAAAAAATAGTAACCCAAACGATACAGCAAAACATGACACTCATCAGCGGTATTCCGCCATGGATGCAGATGTACTTCGACTGGCTTACTGAACGTGCTGATGGAAGAAAGATAAAAGAACTGTTTCCTAACCTGCAACTGCTGGTGCATGGTGGCGTAAACTTTGAGCCTTATCGACAGAAGTTGATGGATTCTATCGGAGGAAAAGTAGATACCATTGAGACTTTCCCGGCATCTGAAGGTTTCTTTGCCTTCCAGGATACTTTAACGGAAGAAGGCCTTTTACTGAATACAAATTCCGGTATATTTTTTGAATTTATTCCGGCACAGGAGATATTTAATGAGCACCCTACCCGTCTTTCACTTGAGGAAGTAAAGGTTGGCGAAAATTATGCTTTGATTGTAAATAGTAATGCAGGGCTATGGGGTTATAATATTGGTGACACCGTTAAGTTTGTGAGCCTTGACCCTTATCGCATTGTGGTTACCGGTCGTACTAAACATTTCATCTCCGCTTTTGGAGAGCATGTAATAGCCGAAGAAGTAGAACAGGCGATGATGATTGCATCAGGAAAACACCAGGTCAAAATAATAGAATTCACTGTTGCTCCAATGATCCAGACAACAGATGAACTTCCTTTTCATGAATGGCTTGTGGAATTTGAGCAGGCACCGGATAATCTTCCTGGCTTTGCGCTTGAAGTGGATGAGCTGTTACGTCAGAAGAATATATACTATGATGACCTGATCCGTGGTGCTATTTTACAGCCTTTGAAGATAAGACCTATGAAAAAAAATGCCTTTATAGATTATATGAAATCTGTTGGCAAACTGGGCGGTCAAAATAAAACTCCGAGATTGAGCAATGACCGTAAAATTGCAGATGAATTACTGAAATAATTTTCTTTCCCTATTTTAATAAAAGCCACCATAGCGGTGGCTTTTATGATTTATACCTTTAAAGTTTTTTACAATGGTTTTAAAAAATTTGCGGCCCCTTAGAAAAGGGGCCGCGTTAACCAAACACCAAAACTATGGCACCGTCTTTAAAAACTAATTACTTAGTTTTTGATTATTTTTTCATGAAGCAAAATGGCTCCATCAATATTATTTCTTACAATCAGGAAATATATTCCTCCCGAAAGTTTGTTTACATTCAATACTTTATTGTTCAATCCCTCGGACATATTCCAACCTACCGTTTCTAATACTTTCCCTGCAATATCTACTACTTGAATAGTAGCGTTATTAGCTTCAATTGTATTCCTGTATTCGAGGTTCAATGTTGCTGAAAACGGGTTTGGATAAACGTTTCCTTTGTCGTTATTATTTTTTACAACTATTGATTTAACAGGACTATAAGTAAATTTTCCATCTATGTCTGCCATTTTTAATCTGTAAAGATTTGAGCCGGCTTTCGTATCATAATGTGTAAAACGATAGTTATTAAAATCGTAGTTTCCACTGGCTTTTACATCGCCAATTTTATTCCACGAAGAACCATCATTGCTGTACTCCACTTCAAAGGCTTTAACACCATACTCTTTAGCTGTTTCCCAACTCAACAGTGCGGTCCCATTTTGTTGAGCGATATCAAACTTTAGTAAATCCAAAGGCAGAGGCGTAAAACTAAAAGTCTGTTGTCCACAAATACTTCCGAAGCTATTGGTATCAGCCGGAACAAGAGTTACAGACCGCACTACGTTCACTCCCTGCATTCCAAAATCAAAAACACTTCCGGTAACATTTGGCGCATAAGTGGCATCGAAAACTTTAATAGCACTGTCCGTATTATTGTAAGAACCTGCAAACGTTCCCTGCTGCCTGGTATCGCCGGTGAAATAAAATTCACCGCTTCCTGAAATGGTAGCATTATTTATAAAATCATGCACACGCACTTTACCCAATATAGTATTCATCCAAGTACCGGAATTGTGCTGCACTTTACCGGATGAAGCGTTGGTAACCCATATGAGGCCTTCATTGATAAGATTGGTATTATTTACATTAAAACCATTTCCTACAATAAAACGGCATTTGTTGTAAACCGTGCCACCATTAAGATTGATGAAATTATTTACCTTAAAAAAACCATTGTTTACAACCGTTCCATTAGGATTAAAATTTCCATCTCTTACTTCAAAACGGCCATTATTATTTATGGTTCCCGAGTTGAAGCTTACATCTCCGCTGGTTGAAATAAAAGTTCCGTTATTATTAATGACGGATAAATTTCCTAAAGAGAAAGTGCTGTTGATAGTAAAAGTGGCCAGCTGTGCATTATTAATTATTGCAGTGCCATTATAATTCTGGTTACCGTTTATAATAACCTTGTTATAATTGGTAAAAACGCCACCATTTCCGAAGTTAATGTTCCCTGCTATTACGGTGCCGTTGTTAAGAAGTGTACCGTTAAAATTATTGAAATTCTGAATAGTCAATGTAACTCCCGGTTGTACATTTAGCGTACCACCGGTTGCTATATCTACATTTGCCGTAAGATTGGAAGTAACGCAAACGACCTCGCCGCTAGTAACATTTATATTACTGCCCGATGCGGTTTGCGTACAGCTTTGTGCCTGTGCAGTAATGGCGGTTGCCGGCACGAGCAAAGAGCTGAATAAGATACTTTTAACTATCAATCTAACTGAAGGCATTTTGGTGTAAAAATTGGTGAAGCAAAGGTCAGATTCATTTGAATTATAACCGACATACAACACTGATAGTTAAACCAGTAAAGGAGTAGTTTATCAAAATCAAATATAAAATCCCGAAAAATCTATATTCTCAATCTTATTGGATGAAGGTCAAGGTGTTATTTTAAATTTCTAAAGCATAAAAAAACGGCACCAAATTAACGGTGCCGTTCCTGAAAATCTTTGCTTCTTTTTACCAGATCTTTACCCGAAGGCTGTCCGGCAAATACATACCATTGGAAGGCTGTACATTAAAGACTTTATAAAATGCATCTACATCGGAAAATGGCCCATTAACCCTATATTTGGCCGGGGAATGTACATCAGTCAATAACTGTTGCGCAAGCGATTCTTTTCTGATGTTATACAACCAACCCAACGAATACCCCAGGAAGAAACGTTGCGAAGGATTCAAGCCGGCTATGGATTCCCCTTTCTTATACTGATCCTTTTTAACGAAGGCATCCCAACCCAGCAGTACGCCGCCAAGATCAGCAATGTTTTCACCCAATGTAGCACTGCCATTAATGTGTATACTGTCTACAGGAATATAATTATTAAACTGTTTCACCATCACTGCTGCACGGGCATTAAACTTCGCTTCATCTTCTTTGGTCCACCAGTTTTTCAGATTACCATATTCGTCGTATTGCCTTCCCTGATCATCAAAGCCATGCGTAATTTCGTGGCCGATAGTCGATGCTGCAGCATAGCCATATACAAGAGCATCGTCCAGCTCTTCATCCCGTTTGCCTGGCACGGTAAAGATTCCGGCTGGTAAAACAATTTCATTATTCGATGGATTGTAATACGCATTGTAGGTTTGAGGAGTCATGCTCCACTCTTCTCTATCTACAGGTTTTCCAAGCTTATTTACGTTGTAGTTATGCCACCATTCCTTTGCTGCTATTACGTTTCGTATATAAGGTTGGTTTTTTATCTGCATAGCTGAAAAATCTTTCCACTTATCAGGATAGCCAACTTTCTTCTTCATTTTAGCAAGCTTTACTAAAGCTTTTTGTTTGGTGCCTTCACTCATCCAATCCAGCTTTTTTATACGCTCTTTAAGTGCATCGCGTATATCTTCAACCATATCGTTGTAGCGTTTTTTTGCAGTGGCATTAAAATATTCTTTTACAAAAAGCTGTCCGAGTGCTTCGCCCATAGCCTCTTCCTCTTCATCCAATACCCGCTTCCAGCGTGGCTTTTGCTTTTTTGCACCACTTAAGGTTTGTCCGTAAAAAGAGAAGTTAGCCTCTTCCAGTTCGGCATTGAGGTATTGCGACATATTATTCAGCAAGCACCATTTAAGGTAATCTTTCCATACCTCAATATTTTCAGTAGCCAATGCGGCATTCACTTCTTTGAAAAACTCTGGTTGGCCTACAATTACAGTGTCCAGGTTTTTAATATTCATTAAGGGCAACAGCGTTTGCCAATCTATGCCTGGCGTTATTTTCTTAAGATCAGCAACAGCATATTTATTATAGTTTTTATACGGGTCACGCAGGTCTTCCAGTTTGCGGCTTGCCTTGGCCAGCCTGGTTTCCAGCCTCATAACGCCTTCACTTTTACCTTTAGTTTCGGTAAGCGGTGCAATAGCAGACAGGTTAAACATGCGCTCTATATGCTTTGGATAAGCATCACGTATCTTTTTAGTTCTTTCATCTGTATTAAAATAATAATCCCTGTTGGGCAGGCCCAGTCCGCCTTGCGACAACATGAGCGCCATTTTATCGCTATTCATATCATCCTGTCCGATATAGCTGGAAAACATAGAATTGATTCCCTTCTTGTCCAGTTCAGCTACGGCGCTTAGTACATCTTCCCTGGTCTTGATATTATCTATCATTTGCAGTTCTGGTTTGAGCGCGGCAAGTCCTTGCTTGTTGATCGTGATGGAATCCATACCGCTTTTCCAGAAGGCAGCTATTTTTTCCGATATAGCACCGGAAGTTTTTTTTACCGCATCTTCATTAATGGTTTTTAACCTGCCATAGAGGTCTTCCTGAACCAGGTAGGCAATACCCCAGCTTTTTTGTTCATCTGGAATCGGATTGCTTTTTATCCAACCACCATTGGCATAGTCAAAAAAATCATTGGCCGGATTCACTGTTGTATCCAGGTTTGCTTTGAGAATATCTCCTTTGGGTATACTTCCGGCTACATCCGATGAATTGTTATTACACGATGCCAGTAAGAAAGCTAAGGTCCCGCAAAGCAGGCTTAAAGATTTTTTTATCATTTAAAAATATTAAGTTTTGTAAAGTAAGCCATTTAAAAGTTCTAATTTGTCAAAGTTAAAAGATTATGGCATGAATTTTGCGCCTCCTTTTGGGAAGTAACTTTATTGCAGCTGACTCTTAAAATAATAATTATGAAAAAAGCAATCTTCGCTCTTGTAATTACCGGTATCTGCGGTACGCTTAATGCGCAGGAAACATTATCTGACAGATGGAAAGAAACGAAGCGAACGGACATTTCCAATAAAACGGTAAGCTATACGGATACCTTAAGACTTTCAGACGTCAGCAAAGATGGGATGAATATAAGAAGGGGTTCATTTCAATACAAAGGACAAATTTCAAATGATTTGTTTGAGGTGGGAGACCTGCAGTATGGCATTATGAAAAATGATAAAGAAGAAATACAATTGCGGGATGAAGAATTCATACACATTTTTACCAGGGAGAAAAAAGATGTGTCGGCCGCTGATGCAGTGGTGAGTAAGGCAAACATTGATCTTCCTGCAACACCGGTAGAAACTATTGATAAGAATATGCTTAACGGAAACTGGGAAGCTTATAAGAGGAGTAGCCGCAGCGGACCCTTAGCCAAAGTTGATTATAAAACATTGATCAAGACACTCACTTTTGATATGCAAAAGCCGGGTAATTATTATGGTGCTGTTACTACTAATTTTATTGGAGGAGAAGCTCTGTATTCAATAAAAGACATTAAAGCCTCTGATCTGGTGACAGACGATAAAAATAAAAAGGAACATTTGATCAAAGTGTGGAGATTAACCCCCGATGAACTGGTAATTGAAGACGAAAATGGGATTGTTTATTACATGAAACATTTTAAATAACACTATAGTCAGAAAACTGCTTCTTTATAACATTACAGTGCTTAACTTCAGGGAATAAAATTTAGTTAAAATACATCCGGAAGATGAGGGAATTGGATTTGTGATAGCCTGAAAGTGTTGCAGGAAAAGCTAAGTGATTGTATATAAGCCCTGAAACTATGATATTGATTTTAAACATGGATGCAACTGTCAGGAAGTAATCGAAAACATGTCAGGAAAGGAAATAATTGTGAATTAAATGGCTTAAACGAATGCCAGATTAGGTAAACTTGATTTTGTAGTTGACAGCAAAAAAAATGCCAAACACTCCAATGCCCAAACTGTAATTCCAATGAAACAAACAATAGGTTAAAGATTTTTTTTTTCAACAAAATGTTGAGAATTTCGTTGCCTTGCTAAGAAAAAAAAGCAGAGACAAAATCTTCTCTTTTTTATTATCATATAAAGATGAAGATTTCCCCCTCAGGCATTGATTTTTTTTTAAAATTCATTGTAAAAAAATGTAAGTTGGACTTAATTTTGATTATACCAATAATCAAAGGAATACTTGTCGATATCAGAGAGAAAAATATATATTTGAACCAAGGAAAATATTATTGCTTAACGAATGAATCTATCCCAACAAAACTCTTCTGCTTCAAATCTTGACGCTGTAGCGGCATGGGAAAAATGTCTTGGCATTATCAAGGATAATGTGAACTGGCGTGCATTTCAAACGTGGTTTGAACCCATTAAAGCAGCAGCATTGATTAATAATGTACTGACTATTCAGGTACCAAGTCAATTCTTTTACGAATGGCTGGAAGAACATTATGTAGAACTGCTGGGAAAAACAATTAAGAGAATACTGGGCCGCGAAGGAAGACTGGAATATCGCATTCAAATGGAAGCTACTCAACAACGTCAGCAGCAGCCGGCCACTATCCAATTGCCCGGAAGTGCCCATCCAAAAGCGTCCAAAGAAAATAATTATGTGAACCTGGATTACGTTATGGAAGATCCTTTAAAGATCAAAAATCCATTTGTAATTCCGGGCATGAAAAGAGTACAGATAGATCCGCAATTAAATCCTAACCTGAGCTTTGAAAATTATATTGAAGGGGAATGTAACAGGCTTGCCCGTACAGCCGGTGTGCATATAGCGCAGAAGCCAGGAGCTACTGCTTTTAATCCTTTAATGATATTTGGCGGAACAGGTTGTGGTAAAACACATTTGTTGCAAGCGATAGGTAATGAAGTAAGAAGGCTTCATCCTAATAAATCTGTATTGTATGTAAGTACAGAGAAATTCATCAACCAGTTTATTGATCATTCTAAAAATCAGGAAGTAAATGATTTCATTCACTTCTATCAGCTTATAGATGTTTTGTTGCTGGACGATATTCACCTGTTTGTAAGTGCTACAAAAACTCAGGATGTATTTTTTGCTATATTCAATCATCTGCATCAAAACGGTAAACAAATTGTATTGAGCAGCGATACGCCGCCTAAAGATCTGGATGGTATGCAAGAGCGACTGTTGAGCCGTTTCCGCTGGGGTTTACACGCAGAAATACTATCACCAGATTATGATACCCGTAAGGCTATCCTGGAAATGAAGATGCGCAATGAAGGCCTTGAAATTCCGGATGAAGTAGTACAATATGTTGCCTATAATGTACAGAACAATGTGCGTGATCTTGAGGGAACTGTCATTTCACTTTTTGCCCAGGCTACCCTGAATAAAAAAGAAATAGATCTTGAACTGGCCAAGCGCGTATTGAAGAATTTTGTAAAGGCTTCGTTTAAAGAATTAAGCATAGATGATATACAGAAAATGGTCTGTAACTTTTATAATGTTCAATACAATGACCTGCTGTCCAAAACACGTAAACGTGAGATTGTACAAGCAAGGCAAATCACCATGTACTTTGCCAAGAAGTTTACCCGTAGCTCTTTAAAAACTATTGGGGAACACTTTACAGGAAAAGATCACACTACGGTAATACACTCCTGCCAGACCGTTGAAAATCTGATGGAAACGGATGCTTCCTACAGAGAAAAGTTGCTGGAGATACAGCAGAAGGTTCAGCTTGCAGCTATGTAATGAGTATCAAGCAATGGCGAAAAAATAATTATGAAAAATCAGTAAAAATTATTTCTTTATTCAAAACTTAGACATTACCTTTGCACTCCTTTAACGGGCGAAAGAAGTTCTTTTATAACAAATGGTGAGGTGGATGAGTGGCTGAAATCAGTAGTTTGCTAAACTGCCGTACGGGTCAAACTGTACCGCGGGTTCGAATCCCGCCCTCACCGCTGAAATTTTTTCTTTAAGAAAAGTTCAGTGAGTAACAACCGGATCGGGAAGTGGCGCAGGCCGGTAGCGCACCTGGTTTGGGACCAGGGGGTCGCAGGTTCGAATCCTGTCTTCCCGACACAAGAATAAAAAAGAGAGATCGTATGATCTCTCTTTTTTTGTCTTTTACTTTTCGAACGTGAATCTCTTACCCAGTTTAATTTTTTAACAAATACCTCCACCCTATTTTCGTTATTTTTTTCAGAGAATTAATAGTAATTGAAAGCGTTCTTCCGGACTAACACTTTTATTGATATAACTACCCCCGATTAAGTACCCTACAGTTAATAAAAAAGCGCACTTAAAAAGTGCGCCCCTGTACTGCTGACTTATGTGTCTATAAACCGAATGAAGCATAAGATAAAGTCTATTCAGCAAGCTTCATTCAAAAGACATGGCGGTTCATTTATCTTAGTTTTCTTTGATGATCTTAAACGTATTGGACACTCACCTTTTTGTACCCGGATCATATACACTTGCCTGATAAGTAAAATGAATCAGACGGCTGGAAAGCCGTCCGATTTTTACCAATTAAACCAACATTGTGAGATAAACCATCTACGAGTATTCCACAATTAACTTTAAGCTGAGTGCAAAAAAACACTTTTGTCATTTGTTTACATATTGTTGGATAAAGCCAAAAAGGCCAAAAGTCCAAACATGCAGAAATAGATCAAAATTTTTATCCAGCCTTTAAATATTGATTCAGTCACCAGAGTTCAGTTTTAGCTATGCCATTAATTGTAAGCAAGGCACTTTGTTCTTGGTTTAAGATACCCGCAAGCTTTAAAAGCTTGCGGGTATCTTGTTTATTATAAGACTAGTTCTTCGACAACTTGATCGTCGTAGTTATGCCGCTTTCGTCCGTTACCATTATCATATAGGTCCCGCTGGCATAGTGATCGATATGCAACAGGTCGCGGTCATTGCCATTTGCCTTTTGGGTCAGCAATGTGCGGCCGGTAATGTCCATCAATACTATTTCACTGCCCTTTCTGGCACCTTTGATATATACAGTATTGGTAAAAGGATTGGGGTAAACGGTTACTGCTCCCTTCTTCCAGCAATCACTTTCTATGGTCAGTACTTTACTATAAACCTTTCTGCCATTGGTATGCATGACAAGTCTGAAGTAAGTTTTCTCTGAAAGCATATCCACTATTTGTTCGTAGCTGCTGCCGGCTATGCCTTTGGCGGTTACTACTTTTATCGTGTGGAATGCTATACCATCGGTGCCTGCCTGTATTTCAAAGTACAGGTCTGTTCCTGTTTCCTCGTAAGTGTTCCACGTAAGCATGGCCTGGTTACAAGCCCGGAGCGTACATTTCAGCGCTCCCAATACCAGGTCCAGGGGAATGGTATTGGTGATTGCCGGTGCAACGATAACACTGTCGCATAAGCACTGACTTGAAGCCAGCGGTAGTGATGGATTATTGCTGAATCGCAGTAACACATTTTTATCACCACAGGCAGGACAAGCAGAGTTGATGATGGAATCGGTATAGTCATAAGGAACAGAACCACCTATGGTAATACCTCCGCTATACACATACGGATCAAAGGCATAGTCGCCCGGTGTTATGGTGCCGGAGTTATCCAGGTCCATAAAGGGTTCCATGATAATGTTGGTGCCTGGTGCAACTGCTGCGCTACCTGTGTTGGACAAGGTGCCTGCTATATGCAGGTAAGAATTGGTAAGCGGGGAAGGTGCGCCAAAAGCATTGCCAAAGACAACTGTACTTGTAGTAGTGGAAATACTTGGTTTCAGCGACTGCATACTTACCGTATCCACCCCATTGCCAATACCAACTCCACAGCTTGTACCGGTAGCGGCACAGAAAGCCGATGAATTGATCGAAGTGCTTACAATGCTGTTGCGTGCAGGTGAAGACTCACATTTATTCAACGCTTCAGATACTTCTTCATACTTAAAGGTAAAGATGATACTATCGCCTCCGACGATACCTGCTGTCGTTTTCCAGGTTAACTGGGTAGCACCATCACCTAAGGTACTGATCGAAGGAGCGCCGGGAGGTGCATGTACAGAGCCAGGTGCTGCAGGGTTATAGGATACATAACTGTATGCTTCTGGCAGGATTACTTTCACGCTATCCGATGTTAAAGTAGTTCCGCCACTGATGTACATGGCTATACGGTAATCGTATGAAGAGGTAGGGCCGCAACCTGTAACCGGTTGAACAGTGGCCTGCACATTGCTGAAATAACTAAGTGCAGGTGCTCCGTTAATATTTAACGGCAGTGGATTGGCATTTGTGAGGCTCGTGATCGGTCCACAGGCCACAGTGCCGGCAATACTGCTGGTAATCTGGGAACCTGATATATAACCACAGACTGTGGTTACCCCGCAACGCAGGCTCATGGCATTGGCCGGAGCAAGACTTACTTTATACAAGGTATCTGTTGCCGGTAAAGTCCAGGAATACACACCGGCATTCAAAACCGGGTCGGTTACGGTTACAAAAGAGCCGTTGCCCATCCTCAATTGGGTTTGTCCCGGTACCAGCTCCATAGCGGCAGGCAAGGTAAAGCTGACCTTCACTGTATTGGCATCCTGTGTCTGGCTGTTGAATACATTAAACTGCACGGTATCGGCTGTACACAGGTCCTTTTGTGTACTGTATAAGCTATCCTGCATCTGCAGTTCACCACCTGCGGTCAGGTACCGGAAGCCGATTTTATTGGCATTGGCCTGGCAGCCATAACTTGCCCAATCTGTTGGCAAACCACTACATGGTGTACGGTCAGCATACATAAAAAGGGTGTCGTTCTGGCAAAGATTAATATGTGTATAGACGCTGTAATTGCGCGAAGCACCAGGTGCCAGGTAGGCTACATTGTAGATATTGCCTACAGGCATAATCCTGACACCGGTTACATTATCCTTTACACTATCGACAAAAATACCGGGCCGATCAGGTATAGCCATAAAATCATTGCCAAAAACATTAGGCACCCATGTACCGGAGTTACCCCCCTTTGTATAGGTTACCGGTATCACTACATTGGGCTGGGTTACCGTTACTACATTACTTGCAGGTAAAGTAACCGTATTGGTTGCCATAGGCCGGTTCAGGAAGAGCCAAGTATTGCTATAGGCAATATTCTGTATACTGGTACTGTCTAACGGACAGTTGGCAGAAAACGTAACCGGCATAGCAAAATTACTTTGCGGAAAAACATGATCCTTGGCACATCCCTGTTCCGATGCAGGTGGGGTATACTTCATCGAAAAATCGATAATAGCCCTGGAGTACAGGTTATTTACGGTAATATCATAACCATAAAACTGCACAATCTGCTTTAAATTCATGATGAGTGTGTCACCGGAAAAGTTATATAAAGAAACCGGTAATAATTGATTGTTGATCACGTTGGAACAACTGCCCGTACCCAATATTTTAGGAGCCCAGGTCAGATTGATACGCTGTAACGACCAGTTGCTGGCGGACGGTATCACCATTTTGAACAGCGTAGGCGTGAGGATATTCCTCACTTCACCCGGGAAATAAGTGGAGCCACAGTTCGCAGAAGCGGTTGAGGCTACAATGCTTACCCGCGAAACCACACTATCGGCACAGTCGGTAGCAGACAGTCTGCTGGGTGTTGCGTTATATCCCATATCTATGGACTGGAAATTGGCGCAGGTTATGGAATCGCATTTGTATTGCTGTGCTGCAGATGGATTAGCTACTGTACTGGTATAGGGTGTATGCAGGAAATTCCAGGTAGTTACGACCCAGCCGGTATGAGGGGTCCAGTACACCAGGTTTTCGGTTACTTCAACAGTGTCGCCATCCTGGTAGGCTGTGATGCCTGGCAATGTAATACCACCCGAGCCCTGTACGGATAAGTTGAGCAGATAGGTATTGGCAATATTTACCGGTGCTGCGCTACCTGTACCGGTAAAGGTACCGACACCCGGTCTTGTCAGTTTTACCTGGGGGGCTATTTTTTTAAGGAAATTATTAGCAATAGTACCGTTAGTAATATCAGCAGGATTAGGAGTATAATCAACAGTACTTTTCAGGTACATATACGGTACACCACCTGCCTGGGTGGTTTTCACCACCATTTTGTATTTTAACTGTAAAGTATCTCCCCAGGTAATGAGATTGGTTTTTACTCTTGTCATATCCAAAGCACCACTGGTATCGGCAATGCCATCGTTATTATTATCAGGTTGCCCTAAGGTAGTGCGTGCATGACTGTAATTTATTATCTGTAAACCATCGGCACAAGCCGTACCGCAGGAACTATACCAGGACGCCTTATAGGTAGTCGGGCCTGCCTCTATGGCTGGTTCTGTATTCGTGGTATCAATGTCATATATTCGCGTCATGTATATTTGCTTCTGCGAGGATCCCGGGCAGGTATTGACAAACTGCATATTCAGCCTGAATTGCCCGCCCCTGTAGGAGTTATAAGGGTCGCTGGCAAAAGTGCTGAGCACAGCGACAGGACAATTGTCGCGCTTGAAGACTACCAGTATCGTACTATCTGTTGTCGTATTATCCACTACCTGGCTGGCCTGCCAGTTGGTATTGCTCCAACTGCTGAGGCGCCCATATACCTTACTTAAATTACCATCCCATTTTATACCACCGTTGGTATAGAGCTTGATCACAAATTTGCTCTTATCCGTGTAGAAAGGAAGGTCCATTACACCTGCAGTCATCAGCAGTTTCACGGTATCCACGTCATAGTATTGTTTACAAGCCGTACTGTTACTTAAAATGGCGCTGCTATCCACAAAACTAAAACCCCTGAAACGAGCCAGGTGCAACCCTCCTGATGCTGCATTGGGTTCGCTTACTGGTGTAGCACTTTGCCCGTTGTATACATTTTGGCTAAAGCCCATGGCAGCACCGGGATAGAAACCTGCGGGACAACCGCCCCAAATTGTCGCGGCATCTACAGCAGCGCTGATGCTGGGGCCATCATTTGCGTTGTAACAGTTACCATTGTAAGAGCTACCACAACCAATATAGAGGTCACTCACCCTTGTAACTGGCCCTGCTGTCCTTACTTCAAAGGTTACTACTACACTGTCGCCGGGGTTCAGGTCACCCAGGGACAAAAAGGTGTTATTGGGTTGGTCGTGCCCGGTATAAGTAGCTGGTGCAAGAACATTGCCCATCTGTAGGGCCGGCGTTCCGCTAAACCCGTAAGGGTTGTTACCGTAATTAACATAGTAGGCAGGATGGTAGCGTGGCGCCCCGTTTTTGGAAGCCCATATGGAGTCCGTTACAAGGTACTTTAACCCTACTACTGCCAGATAGGTCTGGGCACCCACGGCAACAACCGAGCTGGTGTTCCGTACCACTTCCCTATAGGTAATAGGACGCCCGTAAATATTGCCGAAGCTATCCGTACCATTGTTGAGGGTAGTAAGCGTACGGCTAAGCACAGGAGCTACGGTGCTGCTGGTAACAGTGTTTATGGCAAATACATTACTGGTTGCACTATTGGTACAGGTATTGGTATTGCAACCCCAGTCCGCACGGATAGTACCCGTAATAGGGCTCACAGAGCCCACCACTTTCTGTGTATCGTATACCACAATACATTCATTCTGGTCCAGTTTGCCATCCATATTGCCTATGGTAGCAAAATCGGCGGCCTTTAGTACGGTTTTCGCATTATTGGTATTGGCCCCGGTAACGGTGCCTTTGCTGAAACCAACGACAACTACGCTGGTATTGCCTTCCACATCACCCAGGGTTACCGAGTCCACTGAACCAAAACCACCATTGCATATCGTGATCTTACGTACAAAGGGAGTATAACAAAATGCCGTGACTGCGGGGCTATCCACAGAAATAGATAAAGAAGGAAAGGAAAGCGGGTAGGTTGGCGTTACATAAGGGCTTGTAAAAAACGTGCCCCAGCCCACATTGTAGGTATTCTTAATGTTCGCTGAATTGGTGGATACCGAGCAACTCACAGCTGCATTAAAGGTAACATCCACAAAACCGCTGGAAGGAATATTGGCAATATTAAACGTAACTACATTAGGGGAAACAGTAGTGCCGAAGGTTACGCCGGTGCCACTCACTGAGCCGACAACATAGTTGATACCTGGCGGCATAGAGTCGCGGAAGGTTAGGCCGGTAATAGCTGTGGCACTGATATTGGATACCCTCACCACAAAGGTGCCCTGTCCCGAACATGGGGTAAGATTGGTGGGGGTTGCCTGTGGGGTGATCGTTACATTACTGCTGAGCTGAGCGCGTGCTCCGAAGCCGCAGAGTAGTAGGACAGGACAAAGCAGAAATAGCGCTTGTCTAAGCAGATTAAACGTAGCTTTTGTTGTCATGAGTTGGGTTTTATGTTATTGATTAAAGAATACTTGATCAATCCCTGGAAGCACGCATTTTCCTTGACCAGGCGCTAATACAAAGGAAAACAAATACCATGCAGAACACGGAATTTGCTGCCACTACTTTTGTATGGTTGTTTTTCAAAATGAACAGATTCTGGCAACTACCACTACTTAAGTAGTGGTAGCCCCATAACGATCGATACCATAAGCATCCCATTAAAATTCAAAGAGAAAACGATAAGCTAAATGCGGTTCTTTTTGGAAGATGTCAAAAGAGGCTAATCTTAAAGTGTTATGCCTTTAGCACCTTGCAAAACACAAGCCGAAGATGGTTGAAAGATTAATTCAGAATCTTAAATACAAGTATTATTTATATAATAGCAGTATGATGAGTGAATTATCTATGTATAGGTACATCTGTTATCCTGTGACATTTATGGAATAGATGATTTAAGTAGAGGTACCATGAGAAAATATGCAGGCCTGCAAGCCTTTTCTATTAGTTTAAACATCTTGGTTTCAGCTGACTATAAAGGATTATTTTGGTCATTGAAATCCACACAATATTCCTGTTTTCTCGTACCTAAATTTGATTTGGTGATTAAATTTACATGCATAAAAAAGATATTTTTTTTATTGTTTCTGGTGTCAGCATTTTCCTGTGGCAATAACAATAACCCCAATGTAAGTGATAGTCTCTCTCAAACCGATTCTCTTGCTGCCCTCCAACTGAAAAAACGAATCGACAAAATTAAATTTGCCAATCCTGATAGCGCTTTGATCCTCTTGTCTCAATTCAGAGAGATCAATGACCGGAATCATTATGCCAATGGCATGATGGATTTCTATTTTTCTGCTGCCAATATTCACCTTTTCCTTTTGTCTGATACAGCAGTTGCTAAAACATATGTGGACAGTGCCCGGCAACTATCGGGTGTTCCAGGCAATGAACGCCTGAAGTGTATGGCCTATGTTTGCGAGGGCGCATACTACTTTCACCAGGAACAGTACCAGAAAGCATCAACATATTACCTCAAGGCCCTGAGTGAGCTGCCGGTTCCTTCAGATTCCATACTCTACTTCAATATCTGTCAGGCATTATCAGGTATCTCCTATCACCAGCGGAACTTTGATGATGCTTTCGACTATCACGAACCTGTGATAAGGCACGTGATGCAGCAACCCAATTCTGCACTTAAAGTGCTATCACTGATGAATGGATTCGTTATTGCCAACAAAGCAACAGCTACAAGAAAGGCTTACGCATCCCATTACTTGTTTGCTGCCAGAAAAGTGGCAGAAGCTATTTCAGATACCTCGGCGAAAGCGATACTGTACTCCAACCTGGCCACTTATTATCAGAGCAAGGGTATAACGGACAGTAGTGTATTTTTTGCGCAAAAGGCCTTAAAAGTATCAAAAGGGAAACAGGGGCCGCTCAATGATGTTACAGTCTCATTGGAAGTGATAGCCCAACATCAATTGGAACAGGGGGACTTCGCTGGAGTAAAGCGCACCATAGGAGAACTTGAGAGCGTTGAAGCTCCACTGCAGTTTTCTGAAATGATTTACGAGTCTACTTATTACGATCTGAAGTATGGGCTCCTTAAACATGAAAATAATATTCCCGCAGCCTTAACCTACCTTGAAAAAAAAGTTGCTGTCGACGAAAAACTTTCCCGAATAGAAAAAGATGATCAATTGCTGACCTATAGAAAAGAGCTTAAAAAGTTGGCCGCAGACAAAACCATTGCGGCTCAAAACGGCAGAATTGAAAAGCAGCATGTATACACCGTAAGCTTCATTATCATTTCTTTATTGCTGCTGCTGCTGGCTGGCATAATCTATTTGTACTGGCGCAACAAAAGGAAACGGGAGGTTGAAAAATGGGAAAGTATTCAACGACAGGAAGCGTACGAAAGCCAAATGAAGCTGCTCGAAGAGCGATCACGTATAGCACGGGAAATGCACGATGACCTGGGCAGCACGCTTACTTCCACCCTGATGGCTGTTGAGTTGGTAAGACTAAAGCCAGGTGATCCAATGCCAATGGAGATGATTGACCGCTCGGCCAATCAATTAAACGATCAGATCAATGATATCATCTGGAATATGAATGAAAAGAACGACGACCTCCGAAATCTGTGCGATTATATATTTCGCTTTGCGTCCGATTTCCTGCAGGAAGCTTCGATCACCCTTTCGCTATATGAAGACATACCAGAGGATAAAATACCAGTGACCGGCCAGGATCGGAGGCGCATCTACCTTTGCGTAAAGGAACTCTTCAATAATATTGTAAAACATGCGACTGCTACCAGAGTAGAGCTTCATGTCTCTTACCAGGCAAATATGTTTCACATCAGCATCAACGACAATGGTGTTGGACTTAACGGCAGTCACAAGGATACAGCAGGATCGGGCTACGGTTTGAACAATATCAAAAAAAATATAGCAATCATGAATGGGAAGATACAATGGCAAGCCAAGCAACCCGGTACCCAGGTGCATATCTCCCTACCCTTATAATAAATCAAAATCATGATCAGCGTATTAATAGTGGAAGATCAACTGGACCACCAAATTTACTTGAATACGATTGTAAGCAGCGATGCTGAATTGAAATGCCTTGGCATTATCAGGAATGGGAATGAGGCCATAAAGGAGATTATCGCCCAAAAACCTGACATTGTGTTGATGGATATAGGCCTTCCCGATATGAGCGGTATAGAATGTATCCTGAAACTTAGGCCGAAGGTGCCCGAAGTTAAATTCATGGTATGTACCGTATATGAAGAGGACGAAAGCATCTTCGAGGCCTTGAAAGCCGGAGCCCATTCCTATATTGTAAAAAGAAGCAAGCCATATCAGATCCTGGATGCGATAAAGGAACTGTATAATGGAGAAAGGCCTATTAGTAGTTGCATCGCAAAGAAAATACTGAACGCCCTACCTAAGGAAACTGATAATGGACCGGCCCGTTTGGAATATAAAATAACCTCAAAGCAGGAAGACATTTTAAAATTCCTTGCAAAAGGATATAGTTACCAGGAAATTGCTGACAAGTGTTTTATCAGTCCTAAAACCTTGAAGTGGCATGTCCATAATATTTATAAAAAGCTCCATGCAGATAATCGTATGGAGGCTGTAAATAAATATTTTAAGAAATATTGATAGTCAAAATAGCTTTATAAGAGCCGTCTCAAATCCATTATAAAAAGATTCGAAAATTGTCCTGCTAAGACGATTTGAGAGAACAAAGTGGGTACTTCCCGCTTTGTAACTTTAAACGATGGCTATTAAATAACGAATTGTTTTTGTCCATCTTCAATGGGTTTACCTGATTTTTAACTTAAGTTAAAATTTTATGGATTACCGATTTTGAACTTTGTTCCGTTTACCGTCCTGAAGAGGATAAGGCGGTATACCTTTTTAGACTCATAAAAGCATCTCGTAATGATTAATAAAAATGAAATATTAACCCGGTACCTGCAAAATTTTGCGGGCTTAACAGATAAGGATATCGCTGAAAGCCTGCCGTTTTGGAAGTCACGAAAGATCACGAAAGGTGATTTCTTTAACATGCAAAGTATGGTCTGCAACGACCTCGGACTCGTAGTAAAGGGGATTTTTCGTATTTTTTACAGTGACCCCAAGACTGAAGAGGAAAAAAATCTATTCTTTTTTTCAGAAAACCAGTTTGTGGTTTCCTTCCGAAGTTTCATCTCGCAAAATCCCTGTTGGTATTTTATTGAAGCCATGGAAGATTCAGACATCATTTTCATTTCATATCGGGACCTTAACGGTTTATATGAAAGGAATCTGAATTGGGGAAAGTTCGGCAGGTTACTGGCGGAAACATTTTTTGCTTATGCACAGTCTAGAACAGAAGAGTTTATTTTCTTCTCTCATGAAGAAAGGTTTCTCCGGCTATTAGAAGAACATCCTAATATCATTGAGCGAATTCCAGCTTATCATATATCTTCTTTCCTTGGCATCACGAATCCATCCTTAAGCCGGATCAGAAAGCGGTTAAAAGATAACCAGGTGTAAATACCGCGACATGTTCATAGTGGCCTTTATCTACATCGTTACCAGTCTGCCTGTCAGCGTTAAGCACTGGCACGTGCGGCTTTGATGGTTTTAGACAATCTGAATGCGGTGAGCAGGAAGTAGAATGCACCGAAAGCGGCATATCCTGCTAAGGTTGTAATACCTTGATCCGGAGCATGCGCCATCGCGATAAATACTCCTCCAGCCAACATGGACTGGCCCCCGCTAATGATCATTGGCCATTGACCTCCCAGCTGCTTACGCCTGCGCAAGCCTAAGATCAGCTGAATGAGGCCGGTTAATATTGCCCAGGCACCAAAAATGATCAACACTTGCGGAATGCCTTTTTGCAGAGCCAGTATTACACCGATCGTAGTGGATATGCTGATCATTGCATTGATATACTGTAGAGTCTTATTAACGGCAGTAGGATTGGCCTGGATGTCAAAATAAGTTGCAATTGCATCCCATGCAGGATAGATAATAAACAGGGCTATTGCGATTGTAGTATTTGTTTTAGCCAATGCCATTACGAGAATAACCCACACGATGGAAAATCCGGCACGCAAAAAGTATAATTTTTGTAATGATCTGGCAGTTTCAGCAACCTGGCTGGAATGGACTTGATTTGTTGATGTCATGATGTTATATTTTTAGTTTCTTAAACAAAGTTCATTGGTATTTCGCTACAGGTTTTTAACTTAAGTTAAAAAGGATTAATAAAAAGTTGAAGGCGGGATACGAAAAGTTAAGTGTGTCGGCTATTTTTGACCATCCGGATA
>JBAZWL010000011.1:0-11745 GCA_041660405.1 Taibaiella sp.
AGGGTTTTAAACCCTTATAGGGTTAAATATTAAGAACGGCGATCTTCATCAAAGATCGCCGTTCTTAATATTTAAAGTTCTGTCGTATAAAAATTATTCAGCTTCAGCTACTACTTCCTTCACTTCAGGTATCATACGTTTCATCATACCTTCAATACCCGATTTCAGGGTTATCATAGAAGATGGGCAACCGGAACAACTACCTTGTAACATTAGTTTTACCACACCATCATCATAACCACGGAAGCTTATTGCTCCACCATCCATTTCTACAGCGGGTTTCACGTAGTTTTCGAGCATTTCTTTAATACGCTCTACCACGTCTTTATCATCGGCACTGGGAACATAGTCCGATTCGTTTACCACAACCTGATCTTCATGAATTACAGGTTTGCCTTCTTCCAGGTATTGTTTCAGGAACTGGCGGATAGAAGGAATTACTTCTTCCCAAAGGGTTTCTGCTGTTTTGGTAAGGGTAACAAAATTGCTAGCTATAAATACACCACGCACAAATGGGAATCCAAATAATTCCTGTGCCAACGGAGACGGCGTAGCATCTTTTTCTTCAGGGAAATCAATGCTTTTTCCCGGATATAATAATTTGTTGGCTACAAACTTCATGGTCTCTGGGTTTGGAGTCATTTCGGTATATATGCTTACGATGGTGCTTCCTGTTTTCAACATAACTGTAGTATTTAAAAAGCAAATGTACGAAATACAATTTTGCAGATCGCAAAACAATACTGATAGGGCTACAGAAGAAATCAATCAGTATAAATTTAGGTTGTACCCGCATTACAGCGCCGAAAGTGCCATTCCTTGAAAATCCTGAAAACCAGTACCTTTGCGCCATGCCGATATATAAAGAATGGCAACAGGGCGATCATGCCCGCGGTGCAATCTGGAAAATTGAAGAGCCGGAAGATTTTTTCAGCAATCAAACCGGCCTGCAATCTGATAAAAAAAGTGAGCTGCGCCGCCTCGAACACCTTGGGGGGCGCTTCCTGTTAATGCAGGTAGCACCGGGATTAGATTTGAATAATATTGTGATCAGCCATCTTGGGAAACCTTTTCTACCTGGAAAGGAGCTTCATTTTTCCATTTCACATTCTTTCCCTTTTATTGGTGTAGCCATAGACGAGCAAAAAGAGATTGGTATTGATGTGCAAACTTTACAGGAAAAAATTCTTCGCCTGCAACATAAATTCCTTTCGCAAGAAGAACAAATGATCTGCGACAACCGCACTGATAAAATTACGCTGGCCTGGGCTGCTAAAGAAGCTGCTTTTAAACGTTATGGATTAGGAGCCGTAGATTTCATAAAACATATGCCCATAAGGGAAATGCTTATAGAGGAAAATAGCGCTGCTTTAACTATGGAATTTATGAAAGAAGACCATATGACCACAGTAAATTTGTTTGGTGGTATAGAACAGGATTTTGCCTGGTCGGTGACTAAATAATTTCTTGGGTTAGCTGTCACTACATTCCTCATTCTATAGGGCAATTGTCATTTCTCTCCTGACAATATTTTCCCGCAGACCAAATTTAGTACCTTTGCCCGCCAATTCATGTCAGCAACTTATAAGATAGCGTTAGCCGGTAACCCCAACAGTGGGAAAAGTTCTCTTTTCAATGCATTGACGGGCCTGAACCAGAAGGTGGGAAATTTCCCGGGCGTAACTGTTGATAAAAAGACCGGGCGTGCCATGATCAGTCCTGAATTACAGGCTAAAATTATTGATCTGCCCGGCACTTACAGCCTTTATCCCAAAAGTGCTGATGAATATGTGGCTTATGAAGTTCTGCTTAATCCTCTTGGGAAAGATAAGCCAGATCTTACATTGGTTATAGCAGATGCTTCCAATCTTAAACGAAACCTTCTTTTCTGTTCGCAAATTATAGACCTTAAACTTCCGGTAATCATAGTACTTACTATGATGGATATTGCCCGCAAAAAAGGGGTAACTATTGATGTAAAAGGGCTTGAGCGGGAAATGGGCGTGCCGGTTGTAGTGGTAAATCCACGAAAGAATAAAGGGCTGAATCAACTGAAGAAAACAATTCTGCAATTGAAACAATCATCGTTTCAACCTTTGGGTGATTTTGTACCCTCTTCGGCACTGGCTGTTGATGCTATCAAAGAGGTAAAAGCTATTTCAGGTGTAGATACCATTTATGGGGCCTTACATATTGCTTCGGGTGTAGATAAAATTGAATTTCTTACCAAAGAAAAACAAGCAGCGATAAGGGACGTACTTAGTAAAAAGGAATTCCATAAAGGCAAAATGCAGGCAGAAGAAGTGATGTTGCGTTACGAACGTATAGCAAACATCATGCAACGGACAGTAGTGGAAGAAAGTCCGCTAAAGAAGCAACTGTTTACCGAAGAAGTAGATAAAGTTTTGCTGCATCGTGTATGGGGCAATGTGATCCTACTGGTTGTATTGTTCATTATGTTCCAATGTGTATTCTGGTTGGCAGAGTTTCCTATGAATTGGATTGAGGGAAGCTTCGCATGGCTTCAAGGACAAGTAGCAGCAGTATTACCACAAGTGTGGTGGAGCGATCTGCTCGTAAATGGATTACTTGCCGGTGTAGGAGGTATTATTGTTTTTGTACCACAGATCGCACTTTTATTTGGCATCATCACATTACTCGAAGATAGTGGCTATATGGCCAGGATCAGTTTCCTTACCGACAGGCTTATGCGTTCTGTAGGTCTTAACGGAAGGTCTGTAATGCCCCTGATCAGTGGTATGGCTTGCGCTATACCTGCCGTGATGGCTGCACGTACCATAGAAAATAAAAAAGAAAGGCTGATAACCATACTGGTAACACCGTTGATGAGTTGTTCAGCACGCTTACCTATATATGTGATCCTGATTGCGCTTGTGATACCCTCACATACTTACCTGGGTTTTATTAAGCTACAGGCTTTGGTAATGATGGCACTTTACTTACTGGGATTCTTTATGGCGCTCGTTGTGGCCAAAGTGATGAGCTGGGTTATGAAGAGCAATGAGCAAAGTATTTTCCTGATGGAACTACCAGTGTATCGTGCTCCCAGGTGGCGCAATGCTCTTATCACTATGTACGAAAAAGCAAAGATCTTTATTGTGGATGCAGGTAAAGTTATCCTTGTTATAGCATTAATACTTTGGGCGCTGGCTACTTACGGGCCTTCTGGAAAAATGGATGAAGTAGATAAAAAATACGATTCCATAAGTGCCTTGCAGCAAGGTAAATTGACTGTCGAACAAGAGGAGCAAAAAGCTACAGACCGCCTGGAGCAATCTTATGCGGGTATTCTTGGAAAAAGTATAGAACCAGTAATACGTCCTCTTGGTTACGACTGGAAAATGGGTATTGCATTGATTTCTTCCTTTGCCGCCCGCGAAGTATTTGTAGGTACCATGGCTACTTTATATAGTGTAGGGGAAGCCGACGAAACCAGTATTCCTTTACGGCAAAAGATGGCAAAAGCACGCCGAACTGATGGCAGCAAAGTATATACCCTGGCCACAGGTATGTCTTTAATGGTTTTTTATGCTTTTGCCATGCAATGCATGAGTACTATTGCTATTGTAAAAAGAGAAACACGCAGCTGGAAATGGCCCATGATCCAATTGGCCTATATGACAGGCCTGGCCTATCTTGCAGCATTACTGGTATACCAATTATTGAAATAATTTTTGCTGGAAAAGTTAGTCTCTTACTTATACTTTTGTGCTGCCTTTGAAGTCAACCGCAGGAATCTGCTGCTAAGAAAAACAGAGGATAATGTAAGCCCGATAATAAAGCCCAGCCAGATACCTGATGCGCCCATCTTAAATGTAAATGCAAACAAACAACCCATGGGTATCCCTACAACCCAATAAGCTACTGCAATCAGGATAGTAGGTGTCCGCACATCTTTAATACCTCTTAATAATCCTGCACCAATAGCCTGCGTGCTGTCTGATATTTGAAAAATAGCAGCAAACAATAACAAAAGGGAAGCCATTTTTATTACAGATTCATTCTTATTAAAAGCCAGTGGTAATACATCCTTCAAAACAGTAAAGCCTATAGCGCAGAACACACCATACATCAATGCCAGTATCAAGGTACTTTTTCCGATAGCCGATATACTGACCCAGTTATTACGACCAAAAGCATTGCTGGTACGGATAGATCCACCTTGCGCCAGCCCCATGGAAACCATAAAAGTAAATGATGCGCAACTTAAAGCAATCTGATGTGCTGCCTGCGACACAGGATCAATCGTACCAATCAATATTCCGGAAATAGCAAATGCCCCGGCTTCCATGCCGATTTGCAAACTGCTCGGTATGCCAATGTGCAGTAGCTCTTTCATGGTTTTCATCCTGATCTTCCACTGGTTGCCCTTAACGGCTATATAACGTCTGAATGTTTTATGGGTAAAAATAATGATGCCCATAACCAGGAAAATAAGCGTACGGGTAATGAGTGTCCCCCAGCCGGCACCTTCAAGCTCCAATCGTGGGGCGCCCATATTTCCGAATATCAATAACCAGTTGATGAATACATTGAGTGGTAAAGCCAGAACGGAAAGTAACATAGCCGTGCGGGTAAATTCCAACCCATCTGTAAATTGCTTCAAAGCCATAAACAGGATCATGGGAATCACCGACCAGCCCATGAGCTGTAAAAAAGGAACTGCCAGTGTTGCCACTTCTTTATCCTGCCCCAAATGAAAAAGTATATCCTTACCCAATTCCAGGCCAAGCGAAATAACAAGCGCCGATACTGCACAAAGCCAGAAACCATTGTATAGATAATGAGACACCAGCTGACTATCCCTGCGGCCATGAGCCATTGATACCATTTGAGATACCGCAATGGTAATGCCTATACCTATCACAAATGGAATGTTCATTACACTCATAACCAATGCTGCTGCTGCAAGTTGTTTGTAACCTACCGCACCCACCATGGCAGTATCTATAATGTGCAAGGCCATTTGTGCCAATTCACCAAATATGATCGGCAGCGCCAGTTTAATCGTCTTACGTGCTTCTTCGCGCAGCATAGCCAGTCATCTAAATAGGAATAACAAATAATTAATACCAGTACCGTCAACTTAATCGCCTTCCAACAGTACTGTTTTTGAGGGCTGCGAAGATAAACAACATTGCTGGCAGTAAAATTAGAATTATGTATTCATAATCTTAAACTATAGGATATTTGCAAAGTCAAAGGCGGTCTAACCAAATTTAATCCATGCGCAATTACAAATTACTCCTTATACTTATAACACTTTGCTCTTTTGGCACTAATGCCTTGGCTCAAAATGGTCGTACCGTTTCGGGAATAGTAAAAGACAATGTAAATGAGGTTCTTATCGGAGCTACTGTTACCTTAAAAGACAATAGCGGTAAATTTGTTGCAGGTACCGCAGTAGATGTTGATGGGCACTTTGCACTGAGTGATATTCAGCCGGGAGCCTATAGAATGAATATCACTTATTTGGGATATGATGATTACAACAAAGATATTAATGTAGCTGATGGCGAATTAAATCTTGGTATCATTAAAATGGCCACCACAAAATCTACTGAACTTACGGAAATAAAAATAGTGGAAAAAGCACCACCTGTTCAGCAGAAGGGAGATACCACTCAATTTAACGCAGGGTCATATAAAGTAAATCCTGATGCCAATGCAGAAGACCTGATTCGCAAAATGCCCGGCATGGACCTAAGTAGCGGTACACCACAAGCCCAGGGTGAACAGGTAGCAAAAGTACTTGTTGATGGTAAACCATTTTTTGGCAGCGATGCATCTTCTTCTCTTAAAAATTTACCAGCCGAGGTAATCGACAAAATTCAGGTGTATGATGAAAAAAGTGAACAATCACAATTCACAGGCTTCGATGATGGTAACACTTCCAAAACGATAAACATTATAACCAAGCCGGGGAAACGTCAGGGTGTATTCGGAAAAGTATACGCAGGTATTGGTGCTGACAGTTCAAAACTTGATGGAGGAAATTCAGAGTATAAATATAATGTAGGCGGTAACATCAATTACTTCCAGGGTGACAGAAGGATCAGTCTTATAGGCCAGAGTAATAACATCAATATTCAAAATTTTTCTTCGCAGGATCTGCTTGGCATTTCAGGTAGTAGTGGTGGCCGCGGCTTTGGAGGCCGCGGAGGTGGCGGTGGTGCATTTGGTGGTGGCGGCAGTGGAGGCAATTTTACATTATCACCTCAAAATGGTATCAACAAAACAAACGCTGTAGGCCTTAACTATTCTGACAAATGGGGGAAAAAGATAGATGTGACAGCAAGCTATTTTTTCAACAACAGTAAAAATACAACCAACCAGGTTACACAAAGAGATTACGTTTTAAATGATCTTGCAGGACAAGTATACAATGAGAATAGCAACGCTACTACTGAAAACTACAATCATCGTTTCAACATGAGATTCAATTATACTATTGACTCCTCAAATTCAATATTATTTGTCCCTACTTTTTCTGCTCAAAGCAATAAAAGCAGTTCAAATCTGTTTGGACAAACGTTTAGAAACAGCGATGGTTCCGATTTGCTGAACCAGACTTTGAATACTTACAATAGTGATCTTTCAGGTTATAACCTGAACAGCATGTTGTTGTTCCGCCATAAGTTCCAGAAGAAAGGCAGAACACTTTCGTTATTTGCCAATGGCGGATATAATAAGAATGATGGAACCACCAACCTCTTCGCACAAAATTTATTAGGTGGTGTTACCGATACATTGGATCAGGAATCTGATATCCATAAAAATGGATGGAATGTAAATTCAAACATTAACTATACTGAGCCCTTGTCTAAGAAAAGCTTCTTGCAAGTTCAGTATGGTCTCAATTATCAGCAAAGTGAATCGGACAAAAAGACCTTTAACTTTTCACAGCAATCTAATGACTATACCTCATTGGATAGCTTGCTAAGCAATACTTTCAGCACAAATTATATTACCAATAAAGGAGGCCTGAGCTATCGTTATATGGATTCCAGCTTCAACTTCAATGTTGGCGTAGATTTTCAGAATGCGAATCTGGACAACCAGAGATCTTTGCCCTTTAATAATAGTATCAAACGTTCTTTTAATAATATTATGCCTTCGGCAAGGCTCCAGTATAATTTTGACCGGAAAAAAACATTGCGTTTATTTTACCGCACTTCAACCAACGCCCCATCAGTGGATCAGTTACAGGATGTGGTTAATAATACCAATCCATTACAACAATCTTCCGGTAATCCTAACCTGGTTCAGTCTTATCAGCACAATCTTGCTATCCGGTATAATGCGACCAATACCAATGCCAACAGTACATTCTTTGCGTTATTATCCGGTACTGCCACCCAGGATTATATCGGGAATAATACGACCATAGCTACTACAGACATGACTATCGGCAATATCGTACTTACTCCTGGGGCACAATTCACCCGTCCTGAAAATATGGGTGGTTATTACAACG
Organism: Taibaiella sp.; assembly: GCA_041660405.1. Lineage (GTDB taxonomy): Bacteria > Bacteroidota > Bacteroidia > Chitinophagales > Chitinophagaceae > Taibaiella. The sequence continues at coordinate 7,499 of JBAZWL010000011.1, forward strand.
TAAGGAGTTTTGCCACTTATGGATTACCGATTTCAGCATTAAAATCGAATTTCAACGTTAATGGAACAGTTGCTTATGTGCGTACTCCTGGTATTATCAATAACCGGAAAAACTATGCCAATAATACCACATTGGGTCTTGGCTTTGTAATCAGCAGCAACATCAGTGAAAAAGTTGATTTTACTCTTTCTTCCAATTCGACTTATAATCTGGTACGCAATACTTTGAATGCTTCTGCTAATAACGAATACTTCAATCAGAACAGCAGGCTTTCTTTAAACTACATTTTCTGGAAAGGAATTGTGTTCAATACCGAACTGAATCATCAATTTTATTCAGGGCTGTCAGCAGGCTTTAACCAAAGCTATTTGTTATGGAACATGAGCCTTGCTAAAAAAGTATTTAAGAAACAACAAGGAGAGATCAAACTTACAGTGTACGATCTGCTGAAACAAAATACCAGCGTGGTTCCTACAGTTACAGATGCTTACATTCAATATAGCCAGACCAATGTATTGCAACAGTATTTTATGCTTACGTTCACCTACAACCTGCGCTTCTTTAAGGGTGGCGCATCTATGAAAGATGTTGAAGGAAAAGGAGACAGAGGCGATAGAGGAGGCAGGGACTTTGGACCTCCTCCGGGTGGGATGACACCACCTCCGGGTGGCGGTATGATGCCACCTCCAGGTGGAATGCAATAAGATAAACTTGTCTACAACGAAGGGCTGCTTAAAAAAGCAGCCCTTCGTCTTTTTATTCATTTGTCATCTTTTGCTTAAATTACATAATCAGTAAAAAGTACCACAAAACATACATCTGTTACCATTTCAATAATGAGTAACATCATAATTTTGCTTTAAGATGAAAGGGAATAAAAAGATACCATTGATCAATATCTGCTCACTGCAAAAGGAAGAGCATAAAGATAAAGACGACCTTATCATCGAGCCTTTTGGTGCTTACCTGGAACGCCACCCTAACCTGTTGATTCCCCACAGGCATAGCTTTTATCATATTGTCCTGTTCACGTCCGGCAAAGGGTTTCATACCATAGACTTTGAACGGTTTCCTGTAAAAAAAGGCCAGATTTACTTTATGATTCCGGGACAGGTGCATAGCTGGCAATTTGAAAAAGATGTGGATGGTTATGTGCTGAATTTCTCTGAAGCTTTTATCAGTACTCTTCTTCGAAATGACCAATATATAGAACAATTTCCTTTCCTGGAAGGCATTGCGGGAAACTCGGTTATTGATCTCCCCCCAGTTATTGCAAAAGATGCTGCAGGACTACTTCATATTATACTTGAGGAAGACCAGCAAAAGCAACCTTCGTTTATAGATATGCAGAGATTAAAGTTGCTCGAATTATTCATCCTGGTAAACAGAAATGTCACTGCACCTGCTACTGAAATCGCAGCAAAAAATAATGATCTTGTAATTCGCAATTTCAGAAAGCTTGTAGCACAGCATTACACCACGCTTAAGCTGCCCAAAGAGTATGCAGCACTGCTTTACATCACACCTAATCATCTGAACGCCTTATGCAATGACCTGTTAGGAAAACCGGCAGGAGAGGTGATAAGAGATAGAGTATTGTTGGAAGCAAAACGCTTACTCATCAATGCGGACATGAGTATTAGCGAAATAGCATGGCAACTCAATTTTACAGACAATTCCTATTTCACCAAGTTCTTCAAAAAGCAAGCTGGCATTACTCCCGAAGCTTTTAGAAAATCAATATTAGAGCAAATTCAAAAATAACAACACTATGTGTGCGCAAAAATCAGAACATAAACCCAACCTGCTATTAAGCGTTTTGACTAATAAATGTCCAAGATGCAGAAAGGGCAACTTGTTTACAAGCCAGAATCCATACAAACTGAAAGTGATTACCAAGATGCCCGAAACCTGCGCCGTATGCGGCCAACCAACTGAACTGGAAGTAGGATTTTATTATGGCACCGGTTTCGTTAGTTATGGATTGTCTGTATTATTTAGCATAATCAGCTTTATACTTTGGGTTGTATTTGTAGGTGTTTCTATAAAAGATGACCGGATATTTTGGTGGCTTGGTATTAATATAGGGCTTACCATTCTTGTACAACCCTTGCTTATGAGGCTTTCCAGGTCTATATGGATTGCTTTCTTTGTAAAATATGAAGGCAGCAATCCAATCAAAAAAGAAAAGCTAACTATGGCTTATTAAAGACCTTTTTTCTGCGTTTATCTGCGTAATCTGCGGGCAATTTATCTCCCGCAGATTTCGCAGATTTTTATTGAAGTTTAAACGTAATGGGCAAGGTATAATATACTTTTACATTGTGCCCGTTTTGCTTGCCTGGCTTCCATTTCGGCATTGCATTCACTACACGCAAAGCTTCTTTATCGCAACCTCCACCTATACCTCTCATAATTTTAGCGCCTTCAATTTCACCTAAAGTATTTACTACAAAACGAACAATCACTCTCCCTTCAATTCCATCTTCTCTTGCTTCATTTGGATAACGAAGATTTTTTTGTACAAAGGCAAGCAGAGCAGCCATGCCTCCTGGGAATTCAGGCATTATTTCAGTAAATGTTCTGGGCTCCTCATTAGCAATATCTGAACCATTACCATTTTTTGCAGGGATACCATTAGGCCCTGTATGTGGCTTAGTGGAAGTGGCCGCTACAATACCGTTTTCACCGGGATTAGTTACCGGACCGGATACTGCATCTTTAAAATCTTTAATATCCGGTGGTTTTACATCGGGCTTTACAAGGTTGTCAGGGACAATATCCGGCACCGTATTTTGTATGGTTTTAGCTGCCGGTGGAGTTCCTGCTTTAACTGGCTCCGGTGGCTTAGGTGCATGTGGTGGTTCAGGTGGTGGGGGTAGAAGCACTTCAGTTATCTTTATTACATCCGGGGCATTGTTACTCGCCACTACCGGTGCTTTCGCGTTAAGCTGACTTAAAATAAATGGTGTTCCAACTCCCAAAAGTATAACGGAGAATGTGATACCCAGTGCCTTTAACGCACGTCTGTTATAATGTTTACGAAGTTCATAACCACCATAGTTTTTATTGCGGTTATCAAAGATGAGATCAAGATAATCGGATTGAAGAATTTTGTTGGTTTCCATAATAGTAAGTTTATTATACAGAAACCGGTTCTTAAATTTTCCATAAAAAAATATCCGGCTAACAAATAATGTTGCCGGATATTATCTTCTATAAAGCTCCTCTTTAAAAGTATTTGGCCTGTTCCAGGTAGCGTTTCAGATAATCTTCAACACCTTCCTCAAGACTGTAAAATTCTTTATCGTAACCGGCCTTTTCCAGCTTGGTCATATCTGCTTCGGTAAAGTATTGATAGTTGGCGCGGATATCTTCAGGCGTGTCTATGTATTCAATTTTGCCCCGCACATGAAGCACTTTAAATATAGTGTGAGCAAGATCATTAAAGGAACGGGCTTTGCCAGTACCCAAGTTATATATGCCGTTATCTGGTTGGTTATCCATAAGCCATACGCACACATCTATCAGGTCTTTCACGTAAATAAAATCGCGCAATTGCTCGCCATCTTTATATTCAGGATTGTGTGAGCGGAACAACCGGATATAGCCACGGTCTTTTATTTGTTGGTAAGCATGGAAGGCAACGGAAGCCATGCGGCTTTTGTGGTATTCATTAGGACCATAAACATTGAAGAATTTTAATCCTGCCCAGAAAGGAGGCGTTCTTTTTTGTTCCAATGCCCATATATCAAATTCATTTTTGGAAACACCGTAAGCATTGAGTGGTTTAAGATCGGGGATAACACTTTCATCATCCTTATAACCATGTTCACCATTGCCATAAGTAGCTGCCGAAGAGGCATAAACCAGTGGGATGTGATATTCTTCGCAATGCTCCCAGATCATTTTGGAATAATCGAGGTTTAGCTTGCGGAATATTTCGTAATCGGGATCGGTAGTATCTGTACGGGCGCCGAGGTGAAAAATATAACTAATTTTCTCCGGATGGGTCTTTAACCATTCTGAAAACTGTTCACGATGAACCTTTTGCTCATATTTTTTTTCTCGCAGGTTAAATACCTTTTTTTCATCAGAGAAATCGTCAACTAATATCAGATTTTCGTAACCCAGGTTATTCAAATGCGCTGTCAGGCAACTGCCAATGAAACCAGCCGCGCCGGTAATGGCAATTACTTCTTCTTTTCCCATAATCTTTGAATAAAATTAATGATGAGCCTCTTCGT
>JBAZWL010000011.1:11755-131890 GCA_041660405.1 Taibaiella sp.
TTTCTGCAGGAGTTTCATGTTGTTCGCCATGTTCGGCACTATCATGTGTTGCAGCAGGAGCAGCTTCTTCAGCATGACCTTCTGTAGCTGCTTCATGTCCACCGGCAGCTTCATGTCCACCATTTCCTTCATGTCCTGCAGCGGCATCATGATGTTCGGTAGCAGCACCATGTCCTCCATGACCCTCGTCTTTGCTTTCTGCCTGTACAAAATTAATAGCAGCAATGATCAGTCCTACAAATATCAACACAGCCCAAAGTGCTGCAGAACTGGAAGTATTTGGTTTTTCTGTTTGTACTCCGTGCGACATAAATTCTTTTATAATTTGTGAGAAAACAAGGCAGCAAAAGTAATTTTTTTTAGGGAAAATTATCTGTGCCTCTTCTTATTTTATTTGTTTCCGGAAAAGATAAATGGCCAATATCCCAAAAATAATATTGGGTATCCATACTGCAATTAACGGATTGAGCCCGGCATTTGTTGAAAATGTTTGAGAAAATTGAAGGAACATCATGTATAAGGCACTCATCACAATGCCTATTGCCAGGTGAAAACCACTTCCCCCCCTTACTTTTCTGGAAGAAATACAGGCACCAATTATAGTGAGTATAAACCCTGCGAAGGGTTGCGCTGTTCTTTTATGCAATTCGATCAGGTAAAAATTCACACTTTCACGTCCCCGTTGTCGTTCCCGCTCTGTGTACTTAATCAATTCAGGTGTGGTCATAGATTCTTTATTGCGATCATCATCATCCAGATCAGCCGGGGTAAAAGGGAATTTTCTTTTCAGTTCCGTTTTCAATACCAATGTTTCCTTGATTCCGTTATTGGTACGGATCGCAGCATTGGTAAGCCGCCATTCCTTTTTTGTACTGTCGTAGTAGGCGCGATCGGCTGTAATCTTTTCCTTCAAGATAGTGCCATCCACTGTTTCCACAGAAAGCCTGCGGCCAAATCCATCGCTATAACTATACCCTTCAATATAAACATAGGTATGCGGATTCAGCCTTAGGTGCACATTATTTTCAGTAGATAATTTTTTAGGCCAGATGTATTTAATATGGAAATCGGTGATATTTTTATTGGCTTCTGGCACTATCCAATGATTAGCAAGCAAAGACACAATACCAAGAATGATGCTGCCCAATACATAAGGCCTCAAAAACCGCTGAAAGGAAATACCTGCAGCCAGCATCGCAATGACCTCCGTTTTATAAGCCATTTTCGAAGTAAAGAAAATGGTGGAGATAAAGATAAACAGTGGAAATAACAGCGCCGTTATATGCGGCACAAAATTGACGAAATAAAAGATTATAGCCCCAGTTGGCGCCTTGTTCTCTACAAAATAATCTATCTTCTGTGAATAATCAATGACACAGGCAATCACCGCCAGGATCATGATGGCGAATAAGAAAGTCGAAACGAATTTCTTCAGAATAAAAAGGTCAAGTATTTTAAAAAATCTCTTCAAAAATATTGGGTATCAAGTATCAAGTATCAAGTATCAAGTATCAAGTATTTATCAGGTAGGTATCAAACCACATTAGTCTTGATACTTGCATCTTGATACTTATGTCTAAAAACTACAGTCTTCTCTTCACTACTTCCAGCATATTTCTTTTCCATGAGCCGTAATCACCATCAATAATATGCTGTCTGGCTTCTTTAACCAAATGAAGATAGAAAGAAAGATTTTGAAGACTCGCTAATTGCAGGCCCAGTATTTCCCCGGCTGCAAATAGATGACGTAAATAAGCCTTGGTATAAGTATTACTAGAGCCACCATCCAATCCCGCATCTATCGGTGAAAAATCATCTGCCCAGCGTTTATTTTTAATATTAATAACGCCTTCGGTTGTAAATAACATACCATTGCGGCCATTACGGGTGGGCATCACACAATCAAACATATCCACACCTAAACCAATACATTCCAATATGTTCCAGGGAGTACCCACGCCCATGAGATAACGTGGTTTTGCTTTGGGAAGTATGCCACATACCAATTCACACATTTCGTACATGTCGTGTTCAGGTTCCCCTACTGATAATCCTCCAATAGCATTACCGTCTGCTTCCATGCTTGCTGCAAATTCGGCCGACTGCACCCGGAGATCTTTAAAAGTGCTGCCTTGTACTATAGGAAATAAGCTTTGATCATAACCATATTTAGGCTCAGTTTCATTAAATCGCTGAAAACACCTGGCCAGCCAGCGATGTGTTAATTCCATCGACTTTTTGGCATAATCATACTCGCATGGGTAAGGCGTACATTCATCAAAAGCCATTACAATATCTGCACCGATACTACGCTGAATGTCCATTACATTTTCGGGTGTAAATAAGTGCCTGGAGCCATCAATATGGGATTGAAATAAGGCGCCTTCTTCCTTCAATTTCCTATTGGCAGATAAGGAAAACACCTGGTAACCACCACTATCTGTCAAAATAGGCTTATCCCAACCATTAAATTTATGTAAACCTCCGGCCTTTTCCAGGATTTCGGTACCCGGTCGCAGATACAAGTGATAAGTATTTCCCAGTATGATCTGGGCTTTTACATCTTGTACCAGTTGCTCCTGCATCACCGCTTTTACGCTACCTACAGTGCCCACCGGCATAAATATCGGGGTTTCGATAGTTCCATGAGCAGTATGCAGCAAGCCTGCCCTGGCCCCTGTTTCCGGATCGGTCGCTAATAATTCAAATTCCATGCGGCTGCGAAATTAAGAAATGATTTTTTGATCTCTAATGTATGATTTATAGATCTCTGATTTGCAGAGATATTCGTACTATTTTGCATCTGCAACTACCGTTGGAGCATCCGTAACTACCGTTTTTGTATACGCAAGCACCGTTGGAGCATACGTAACTACCGTTTTCGCATCCGCAACGTACATTTTCTCACACGCAAGCACCGTTAGCGCATCCGCACTGTACATTTTTGCATCCGCAACGTACATTCTTGTATACGCACGATACATTTTAACATACGCAACCTACGTTGGAGCATACGCACTGTACATTTTTACATACGCAACCTACGTTGGAGCATACGCGGTGTCCATTTTTACGTACGCAACGTACATTCTTGTATACGCACGATACATTTTCGCATACGCAACCTACGCTGTAGCATACGAAACATACTTTTTAATATATGTTACCTCATTTGTAATCGTCACCCCACCCCAAATTGCCAATTGCCTACTTCCAACTGAATATTGCCAGCTTTCCCCCTTTCACATCTTCCCAACACACCGTAAAACAATTAAAACTTATCTTTGCGACGTTTGCGAAACAAGGCCTTTGCCAGCTACAAATGCAAACAATAATTTAGAAAGTTTTTAAACTACTTAATGAAAGATCAATTTCAGAAAATAAAACTGCGCGATTGGACAGAGCCACAAGCACACTCTAGTTGGCAGCTTTTCAAAATAATGGCTGAATTTGTAGAAGGCTTTGAAAAGCTTTCCAAAATAGGCCCATGTATTTCCATCTTTGGCTCTGCGCGTACGCAACCCGGCCACAAGTATTATGAGTTAACCGTTGACCTTGCCCAAAAGCTTTCTAAAGAAGGTTTCGGTATTATTAGTGGTGGCGGTCCGGGAATTATGGAAGCAGCCAATAAAGGTGCTAATCTCGCCGGAGGAAAATCGGTTGGATTAAATATCGATCTTCCCTTCGAACAACATTTCAATCCTTTTATTGACGGCGATAAGAACCTCAACTTTGATTACTTTTTTGTACGCAAAGTAATGTTCACCAAATATGCCCAGGGCTTTGTAATGATGCCAGGAGGCTGGGGTACAATGGATGAGTTTTTTGAAGTCGCTACACTGATTCAAACCCGTAAATTTACCCAAACGCCGCTAGTATGTATGGGTACTGATTATTGGGGCGGATTATTTGACTGGATGCGGTCTATCATGTTGGAAAGGGATAGCAATATCAGCCCGGGCGACCTGGATCTGATCAAAGTTTTTGATACTACGGATGAAGTTGTAAATTACATACGGGAGTTCTATACCCACAACAAGCTGAAACCTAATTTTTAACCGTACTGCCTGGCTCATTTTTATGCATTGTCTTATTATAACAAGGATAAAATGAGCATCCGGGGTAAATAAATTTTCTGCTCATGCAACACATTATTACGCCAGATCCGATTAACTATTACGCAGAACAATATACTACTCCCGAAAACGATGTGCAGGCTTCCCTGAACAAGGAAACACATGCTGAAGTACGCGGTGCTCAAATGATATCAGGTCACTTGCAAGGCATGGTATTGGAAATGATCAGCCATATGATCAAACCAACTCAAATACTGGAGTTGGGAACCTACACCGGCTATTCTGCCATCTCGCTTGCTAAAGGCCTTAAAGAGGGAGGCAAACTGCATACTGTTGACATTGATCCTTACCTGCAGGAAATGAGGGATAAATACTGGCAACAGGCTGGACTTAAAGATAAAATAATACAACATATTGGCGAAGGCACCACTATAATTCCTAAAATCAAAGGTAATTTTGACCTGGTATTTATAGATGCTGATAAGAAAAATTATGGCCTGTATTTTGACATGCTGATAGACCGTATTCCTTCCGGCGGGTTCATGATTGCAGACAATGTTTTATTTCACGGCGAAGTGATCCTGCCTGTCGATCAGCAAAGTAATACATCATTGTACATTCATGATTTCAACAAAAAAATTGCGCAGGACAACAGAATAGAACAAGTAATCATGCCATTGCGAGATGGCCTGATGCTGATCCGAAAAAAATAAAATAATGTGCTAATTAGCTGATTAGTTAATTAATAAAAAGACCATTCTTAAAACCAAGTAAGTTTATGATCCGCAAATTCATTTTACTGCTTTGCCTTACAACCGGCTCCTTTGCTGGTTTTGCACAAAAGTCCTATAACGAACATGTTCTGGATTACATTGCAAAATTTAAGGATTTAGCTATGCAGGAACAGCAACGCACAGGTATTCCTGCTTCCATTACATTGGCACAAGGAATATTTGAAACAGCAGCCGGCAGCAGCGAATTATGTACCAATGCCAGCAACCACTTTGGCATAAAGTGCAAAAACACCTGGGCCGGCGAAACCTATACCTATACCGACGATGCGAAGGATGAATGCTTCCGCAAATACCAATCTGCGATACATTCTTATAAAGATCATTCAGACTTTCTGAAGACCAATCAACGATACAGTCTGTTATTTAACCTCTCCCCTACTGACTATGCCTCCTGGGCATATGGGTTAAAAAGATGTGGATATGCAACCAACCCTCAATACGCAAAAAAATTAATCAAGTTCATTGAAGATTATAAGCTGCAGGAATATACTTATACTGCTTTAGGTAACAATGAAGAAGAAGTATTATTGGCTTCTGCACAGGAAAAAATGATACCGCGTAGCAAGACCGTATCCACAGTTGTACCCGGCGAAAATATTCCGGTAAACGACGTTTATACCACAGCAAATAATGTAGACCAGGCTGCAAAACCGATAGATGATGATGAAATTTTTGTAGAAAAAGCCAGCCAACAAGAGCAACAGTCTAATAGTAATATAACAGAGTATTATCAAACCACTTCTAAGAACGGCATCAGCGGTTTTTATGCCAGAAGAGGGGATATGCTTTTGGAATATGCTATTAAAAATAAGATCCGTTATGCCAAGCTTTTGGAAATGAATGATCTTCCTGATGCGCCGCTTGAAGCTGATATGTTTATTTATCTTGGCCGCAAAGCTAAAACAGGCAAGGCTTCCACACATACTGTAGAAGATGGCGAAAGTCTGTTACAGATCAGCCAGAATGAATGCATACAATTGCAACAATTACGCACTTTTAATCATCTGGCAAAAGGCGAAGAACCGGTTCCGGGCACCGTGCTTAATTTACAAGCCGTAGCAGATGGCGCACCACAGGTGTACACTTCATCTGCAACGAAGAAAGTAAATGCAGGAAACTATAACAAGGCAACATCAAGTAACGATGGTTATGTTGTGGCTGGTAAAAAGGAAGATACCTCTCGCGAGGTAGTTATAGATGATACTGAGATGGTATCTGCACCGGTAAAAGCAGAAAGAGTAAATATTGCTGATGAAAAACCTGTAGAAGAAACCATTGCAGAGGAACGTAATGCAAGACAAGAGCGCAAACCGGCTCAGTTAAGCAAAAAAGAAGAAAGTAAAATGTCGGCGCTGGACAAATTGAAAGCGCACATGGATAAAACCGTATACGCCAGCAACCAGGAGTTTGAGCCTAAAGCATCAGGCCATTATGATGAGCAGCCTGTTGCTTCTGTTGACGAAGAAGAAGTGGTTACCACACCTGCACGTAGAAATAATGCAGTCTCAGCAAGAGAGACAAAGGCAGAAGAAAGAAAGACCAGGGAAACAGTTAAGAAAAAAGAAACTGTAAAACCAAAAGCAAAGGTAAAAGCCAAAAACCATACCGTTAAAAGAGGAGAAACACTTTTTGAAATAGCACAGAAATACGACTTAACGGTATCCCAACTGCAAAAGCTGAATAAGCTTGGTTCAAAAAAAATTCAACCGGGTATGAAACTGAAAGTGGTTAAATAAAAAATATCTTCTTATAAAAAAGCAGTTTGTGAAATACAAACTGCTTTTCTGTAGATGAGTTTCTCCGACTCTTTCAATTGGTCTATTAAAACCTTAACCATTGACCCCAGAAATACTTACCGAATTAGTTACTTTTAAAATGCCCTATGGCAAATACAAAGACCAGATAATTGCAGACCTTCCGGAATTTTACCTGGTATGGTATGCCAACAAAGGCTTTCCGAAAGGCAAGCTTGGCATGTTATTATATACCATGTACGAGATCAAACTAAACGGCCTGGAATACTTGCTTAAGCCCTTAAGAAAGTAGAACGCAGTTTTCCTTAATACCCATTACCACTTGGCTAACATTTTTGATGACGAAAAAACCCTTTCATTGCTTACTTTTGCGCACTGTTTGAACTTTTCCAAACATAGTTTGTCTTAGCCTGAAGCGATAACTTTTTATTTATCAATGTTTTGGGAAATATGGCAAACCTGATTTTCAAATTTATCTTTCCTCTATGTGGCATCGTATAGCTGATTTTGTCCTTCGTTTCCGTATTATTTTATTGGTACTCTTATTTGCCATTACCGGTGTAATGGGTTACTACGCGTCTAAAGTTGAATTAAGTTATGACTTTACAAGCGCCATCCCTACTGATAATCCAAAGTATAAAGACTATCAGAAATTCCGGGAAATGTTTGGTGAAGATGGTAGTACTATGATGGTTGGCGTACAAACAGCCGATCTGTTTTCACCGCAAATGTTTAAAGATTATGTTGCCTTATCAAAAGATATCGGCAAAGTAAAATCAGTGGAAAATGTATTGGGCATTCCAGTAGTAGTAAATGTGGTTCAGGATAGCGTTAAAAAACTTGGCGTACAGAAAATATTTCCTGATGACTTAAGCAATGCCAATATTGATAGCCTCAAAACCATTTTTCAAAATCTGCCCTTTTACAAAGGTCTTTTGTACAATGAAAAAACGAACGCTTATGTAATGGCCATCCGCATTAATAAGCAAACGCTTGCCAGTAAAGACCGCACCCGCGTAATCAATGCTATCATAGCTTTGGGCGATTCATTCGGCAAAAAATACAATATTGAAGTGCACTATTCAGGTCTGCCGCATATCCGCACGCAAATGGCAAATAAAGTGCAGCATGAGCTTAAAATATTTCTGTTACTTTCTTTTGCACTTACCGCCGTTATCCTGTTAATTTTCTTCCGTTCTGTTCTTGCCGTACTTACTTCTATGATTGTAGTAGCCATTGGGGTTATATGGTCATTCGGGACACTTGCATTATTGGGTTATAAGATCACTATTCTTACCGGGGTTATTCCTCCGTTGGTTGTGGTTATTGGTATTCCCAATTGTGTGTATTTCCTCAATAAATACCATACAGAATACGGAATACTCAACAGCAAAGTACCGGCCCTGCGCAACATGGTAGGCAAAATGGGTATCGTTACTCTGTTTACCAATCTTACCGCTGCTATTGGCTTTGGTGTGTTTTTCTTTACCAAAAGTGTTATCCTTAAAGAGTTTGGATTGGTTTCCGGAATAAACATTCTGGGTCTGTTCTTTATCTCTCTGGTATTTATCCCCGCAGTATATAGCTTCCTGCCTGCGCCGCACACACGTCATACCAGTTACCTGGAAAGTAAATGGATGAATAACTTACTGGATTCCCTTACCACGCTTGTTTTTCATAATCGTAAAAAGCTGTACTTTGTTACCATCGCCATTTGCGTAGTATCTGTAATAGGTATGATGCGACTTAAAGCGGTAGGCCATATAGTCGATGATCTCCCGCATTCCGATAAGATTTATACAGATCTTAAGTTCTTTGAGAAGAATTTTAAAGGTGTGATGCCGCTGGAAATCATTGTGGACACCAAGAAAAAGTATGGTGCTTTAAATTCGCTTGAAACCTGGGAAAAACTAGACTCCCTTACCAATTTACTGGAAAGCCGTCCTGAAATTGGTGGTGGCCTTACTTTAATTAAAGGTATCAAGTTTGCAAGACAAGGCTTCTCCGGCGGAGCTATTGAAGATTACCGGCTACCAGATCAGTTTGAATTTAGCGGATTAAAACCTTACCTGGTAAGCACCTTGCGCAAACGCGATCCGGCAAATCAGAACCAGATGAGTAAGTTACTGAATTCCTTTGTGGACACTAATGTTCAAAATGTAAGGATCAGTGTGAATGTTGCTGATATAGGGTCTGTAGCCATGCCTAAATTATTGGCTGAGATACAACCCCAGGCTTTAAAAATATTTGATACTGCAGATTATAAATTGACCTTCACCGGTACCAGCATTACCTTCCTGGAAGGAAGCAGATTTATCATCAATAGCTTAAGAGATAGTCTCATCTGGGCCTTTGCCATGATCCTTGTTTGTATGATCGTGTTATTCAGAAACTGGCGTATAGTATTGATCGCAGTCATCACCAATATTGTACCATTACTGATCACTGCCGGTGTGATGGGTTGGCTTAATGTTCCGCTCAAACCTTCTACAGTATTGGTGTTCAGCGTTGCGCTAGGTATTACCGTGGATGTTACCATAAGATTCCTGGTCAACTTCAAACAGGAACTGGCTACCCATAATGAAGATATAGAAATGACAGTGCGCCGCAGTATTCATGATACCGGTTTAAGTATCATTTTTACCTCATTGATATTAATAGCGGGATTTGCTGTATTTGCCGTTTCCGAATTTGATGGCACAAAATCTTTGGGCTATCTCACTTCTCTTACCTTATTATTAGCTATGATCTTTAACCTCACCTTGCAACCCGCATTGTTGCTGTGGATGGATAAAGCTAAAAAGAACAAAACAATCAGGAATAATAATAAATAAGATTCCAATTTATAAAAAATGGCGCCACAAATTGCGGCGCCATTTTTTATATCTGACAATCACTATCAGGATTATATCTGATGCACTCATCCGTTTTTTTACGTATTTATTTGACGAAGTTTCTTAAATATTGATGATTTATATATTTTTACAGTCTAAAGCTAATAATTATGAAAAAAATCTTGACCCTGATTGCCGTGGTATTTGTAGCTGCAATTGTATTGCCTTCCTGTAAAAAAGATTGGACCTGTGTTTGTACTGATAGTTCCGGCGACAAAACATCATATCCTATCAGCAATTCCCGCAAGCCTGAAGCCAAACTTGTTTGCGAAGGTTTTGCAATCGGAACATCCTGTGAACTACAATAAAATCTATTATGTAAGAAATGAAGAAAGCCTGCAAAACAAATTTGCAGGCTTTCTTTCCGTAGGGACACATTGCATGTGTCCAATATTGTGGACGCATGCAATGCGTCCCTACCTTAATACCATCTTATTTTCATTAATCATTCTACGCAGATTGATCAATGCGTAACGCATGCGGCCAAGTGCTGTATTAATGCTTACTCCTGTAATATCCGATATTTCTTTAAAGCTCATTTCACCGTAAATACGCATCACCACTACTTCACGCTGCTCTTCAGGTAAACGATCAATGATTTGTTGTACACTATATTCAGATTGGCGGCGAATGATCCTTTCCTCTACATGCTCTTCTTTCAAAGGCAGCAGTGCAAAGAAATCGGAGCCATCAGATAAGGTGATCTTAACCTGTTGTTTTACTTTTCTGAAATGATCGATACATAGATTGTGAGCAATACGTAATGCCCAAGGGAGAAATTTACCTTGTTCTGAATACTTATCCTTACGTATATTATTCACGATCTTCAGGAAAGTATCCTGGAATAAATCTTCGGCAATGTATTTATCCTTTACCATAATGTAGATAGAGGTGTAAACATTGCTTTGATACCGGCGTACCAATTCAGTGATTGCTGTATCGCTTCCGTTACGGAATAAATGCACTAAGTCCTGGTCTGAATGTTGCTTCAGGCTGTTTGTCATATGATGAATTCTACAAGATTTAAACAATAAAGCGTGTGTGCTTGCGCAATGCGAATTGATTAAAATTAATTGTGTAGAGTATGAGCCTATAAGCGGTTGTTGTATGAAGGTGGCAAAAATAGTGTTTTCCTCAAACGAAAAGTTAATAGTCCTAAAATTTATTTTAGCTTTTTACTTTTTGTTAAATGTATAGACGAAAAGCCCTTAATGCACGTTGGGTGGGGTAAGAATATATATTTTTAGCAATTAAAGAGCCTTTACCACTAATCGATTAAAATAGTTTTATTTTTCGCTTTTCCTTAAGGAAAAATTAGCTATCACCGGATAATGATCTGATAAATCGACATTTGGCCGGTTATAGCCTTCTATTTTTAAGGCATTTTTATCGTAAAAAATATAATCTATGCGAAGCGTGGGAGCAATATTACGATAGGTACGCCCAAGTCCTGAGCCTTTCCCCACAAACGCGTCGGAAAGTTTATCTTTTATCTTAGTATAAACATAGGAACCCGGAACATCATTAAAATCACCGCAAATAATAAGCGGATAATCCATTTCCCTTTTTAATGAATCTATATTATTAGCAAGTTTGGCCCGGTTTGCCGAGGCATCCCTTAGTTTTTTCAATAAAGATTTTGACTGGTTTTCATCCTGGGCATCCACGCCTTCTTCCTTAACTTTAGAAATATACTCCAGCTCTTCTCTGCCAAAGCCTACAGAGGTAAGATGCACCACATTGAGATTAAAAATATTGCTGCTATCAATAACCACTTCTACACTGAGCATTTTATACGTTTGGCGGAAAAGTGAATAGGTAATTGCATTACGTAGAGGATATTTGGAAAAAACGGCATGACCAACATTGATAATATCATTCTTGGCAGCATTGCTGGTAATATGATTCTTCCTCATTTCATTTTCTACACAGAATTCCACGAAAGGATAACCCAGCTGTTGCAATATCTCTGTATAAGGCTCCGCGCTTTCTTTTGCATCCCAATAAAATTCCTGCAGGCAAAGAATATCCGGATTTTCCTCTTTGATCAGTTTTATTATCCTGGCTTTAGATGCTTTATCCTTTGTCCATTCACCAAGGTCAAACAGGTGCACATTCCAGGTCATTACTTTCAGGCCCTTTTCTTCAGTCGGGGCTATCCTGTTTTTGCCGAAATAGTTAAAACCAAATGTTGGTGCAGCTACATTCCAGCAAATGATTATGGTGATCAGGGAAAATAAAGCTCTTTTTTTCTTTTTGGAAAAAAGCCATAATACAATGAAGAATATATTGCTAAGTGATGCAAAAAAACAAGTAAAACTCAAGAGGCTTAAAATGCTGGGCTTATCTGCAACGTTTGCATAGGATACGTACAAACAAAGTAGTAGCCATATGATTACACCTGCATTAAGAAATAGTAGAATACCCCTGAATAGCCTGGGTAGGGCAGCTTTTTTTTCCAAGAGAAGCAATTATTATTTAAATAATAGCGGTAAAGATAAGTGGAAATTTAACTTTCTTTACTGGCTTTCATCAATAATTCTTTCTCTTCCTGGGTAAGGGAATCGTAGCCTTTTTGGTTAATTTTATCAAGGATCAGATCTATAGATTCCTCTGGCGTGCGGGATTTATGCTGAATCTGTTTGAAGGTTTCGAGCCGCTTCTTCTGGTGCTTTTGCTCATTAAATTCATCGGGGGTAAACCAGCTCTGCACCTTATCGCCGGAACGGTAAAGCCATGCACCGGGGCGATTACCAGTCTGTAGTAATTTAATATAGGCAAATCCTACCAATCCACCGGCTCCGCAAAGGATCATCATAGCATAATTACCGGAAATAAAGTTGAGCACATTTAATATCAGAAACAAGCAAAGCACAGCCCACAAAGGAATGGATAGCCTGTCGCCCAAATAGAAACGGAAGCCTGGAGAAAGCGTAATAGCCGCAATGGCAAATCCCATAATGGATGGAAGAGCGCCAAGAGCCATTGATGTTCCCTGCATTTCGGGCCATACAGCGGTAGCACCCAGATACACACAGCCACTTAAAATATAAGAGAAAATAAAAAGCGGGATAATTTCTTTATAGCCAACCAAAGATTGAATAACAGAGCCAAAACAATATAACCACAGCATATTGCTTAGCAGGTTAAGGAAACCCGTATGTGCCCAGGCATAGGTAAGCAGGATCCAAGGTTTGTGAAGGAACTCTTTAAAAGGCTGTAAAGCAATATAGGGGCTTATTGCATTGTGAAAAGTAACCTTTTGGTACACGCCATTGACCAACATTCTTTGCTCCGGACTTAATACCAGTATAATAATATACATAGCGTACGCCAGGATAAACCCTACTGCGCTTGCTGCAATAAGTTGTATCAGTGCATTGTGTCCATAATTGGACATCAGGTTCATTCGCTTCCTTGTAAACTCTGCTTTCATATTCACACGTGCAATTTCAATACCAAATTAACAATAATTCCAATAAAAGGGTTGTTATGCCCTCTATTTAACTATCAGTTTGAATTATTTTAATGCTCAACCTTTGCTTTTAATATAAAGTCCGTTTCCCATTCAATTTCCAGGCCTTAAGCAATAGAAAGGCAAATAGCATACCGCCTAGATGCGCAAAGTGTGCAACATTATCGGTGGGATTATTCCGGAATCCTGAAAACAATTCAATTATTGCATAAATGGCTACAAAATATTTGGCTTTTATAGGGAAAAGGAAATAAACATAGATCATTAAGTTCGGGAACAAATAACCAAAAGCAAACAATACACCGAAAATAGCGCCCGAAGCACCTACCATAGGATTTACCATAGGCACTGCCGCAGGATTACCATAAGTAAAATTCGAATCGATGAGTTGCTGTACTGCCTGTGCTTGCTGGCCTGATGTATAGCTGCTAAATTGCTGTATCAAAGCAGCATTTTCCCATGTAAATACCATAAGGTGACAAAGAGCAGCACCGAAACCACAAACGAAATAGAAAATGAGAATTCTTTTTGCACCCAAAGTATTTTCAATCACATTACCAAACATCCACAAAGCGAACATGTTAAAAACTAAATGCGTTATGTTAGCATGCATGAAAATATGGGTAATTACCTGCCATGGCTTAAATAATGGCGATTTCCAATGAAATAACGCGAGGTAATAATCTAAATCTACAATATTAGCTTTCTGCAACACATAGGTTGCTGCAAACACAAGTACATTTATAATAATCAGATTTTTAATTACCGGTGGTAAAATCTGGAAACCGCCTGGACGATATTCGCTCATGAATTTTTAATATTGTCGTTACTTAAAATCAATCAGTCTTCTAAAGAATTCAAAATTAAGGAAAAGGGTTGGAGAATGTTTGTATGATGAAATTGTTGTATTGTTGCCCTTCATTTTAAAATTCTTCCCTTTTTAAGGAGGCATAGAACAAATTAGCATCACAACAGTTCATTTATGAAAGCTTTGTTACTTTCTGCCGGTCTGGGCACCAGGCTCAAACCTTTTACCGATAAACATCCCAAAGCCCTGGCGCCGGTACATGGCCGCTCGCTGCTGGAGTGGAATATCCGTAATTTACAGCGTTTCGGTATTTATGATATTGTAGTGAATGTACATCATTTTGCCGGCCAGATCATCGACACTTTACATCAGGAGCATGGATTCGGAAGCCGTTTTGAAATATCTGATGAAAGTGATGCCGTTTTGGAAACCGGTGGTGGCTTAAAAAAAGCAGCGCCTTTTTTCAGCCAGGAACAAAACCTGCTGGTGATGAATGTGGATATGCTTACCAATGCTGATATCGGCAACATGATCAGCCAGCATGAACAAAGTGATAGCCTGGCCACATTGGCAGTACAGCAAAGGCAATCTTCACGCTATTTTTTGTTTGATGAAAATATGAAATTGAAAGGCTGGGAAAATATCCAGACCGGAGAGCGGAAACCTGCTACCATCACAGGTAATTTAAAGCAATTTGCATTTAGCGGCATCCAGGTTTTAAGTACGGAGATCTTTACCAAAATTGCACGGGAAGGAAAATTTTCGCTTGTAGATGTTTACCTCGACCTTTGCACTTCAGAAAATATCATTGGCCTTGACCATACAGGAGATCTATTACTTGATGTGGGTAAACCCGAAAGCATTGCCCAGGCCGAAACATTGTTTAGCGCAATACGCTAATATTTTCAACGAATATTTAAATGACCGAAAGACAACTTTTTCAACAGCATCTTGCACCGACTTCAACAGAGCCCATGGCATTACCCATTACGCGAGCCAGCGGAGCTGAATTGTTCGATGATCAGGGGAAGCGTTATATAGATCTTATAGGTGGTATCAGCGTATGTAATGTAGGGCATTGCCATCCAAAGGTAGTAGCTGCAATTCAGACACAGGCTGCGGCTTACTTGCATGTAATGGTGTATGGTGAAGTAGTGCAAAGTCCGCAAGTGCAATACGCCTCGTTGCTGGCAAAACATTTGCCCCAAAACCTGGACTGTGTTTACTTCACCAACTCCGGCGCAGAAGCTGTGGAGGGTGCTATGAAACTGGCCAAACGCATTACCGGTCGTACAGAAATCGTTGCCTGTCATAACAGCTATCATGGTTCTACACAAGGCGCCTTAAGTATTATAGGTGATGAATATTGGCGTAATGCTTACCGTCCGCTTTTGCCTGATATAAGACATGTATGGCACAACGATTTTGAATCCTTAAATTTTATCACCAATCATACAGCTTGCATCATATTGGAAACCGTTCAGGCCGAAGGTGGTGTATTAGCTCCTACTATAGCATGGATGCAGGCGCTGCGTAAGCGCTGCGATGAAACCGGCACCTTATTGATCCTCGATGAAATACAAGTTGGCTTTGGCCGTACAGGAAGTTTGTGGTGCTTTGAACAATATAAAATAGTACCGGACGTATTATTATTAGGAAAAGCTTTGGGCGGAGGCATGCCTTTGGGTGCCTTCATTGCTTCCAACAATAAAATGCAAGCGCTTGCCGACCATCCTGTATTGGGCCACATTACTACTTTTGGAGGGCATCCGGTAAGTTGTGCAGCAGGCAAAGCGGCTATGGAAGCCCTGTTGGATGAACAAATGATAGAAACAGTGTTTGAAAAAGAACGGTTATTCCTTTCCTTATTAAAACACGAAGCCATTAAAGCTGTTCGCAGTAAGGGTTTGATGATTGCAGTAGAACTGGAAAGCTTTGACCTTGTAAAAGATGTAATTGCAGCCTGTATTGGTAAAAATGCATTTCAGAAGCCGGGAGAACGAACAAATCCTCAAACCAACGGTGATTCCGTTGCTGCAGGTGTTTTTACGGATTGGTTTCTTTTTGCACCAAACTGTATTCGTATTGTGCCACCACTTATGATTGCTGCAGCACAAATACAACAGGCTTGTAACATACTATTAGGTGCAATAGATCAATGTATTGAACAGGATTAATAGAAAGCAATAACATACTGTTTAGAAATAATTACCTTCTTATAATAAACGATTGTTCTTGCTTAAAGTCTATATACTAAAGAACAGGATTTTTTATTTTAAAACAAATAATTATGAAAATGCTCAGCAACCGGACAGGCGGATTTTTACCTGCTCTTATTCTTGCTGTAATGTTAGTACTCGGTTTATCGGCTCAAAAAGCTCAGGCTCAGGAGTATTATGATGATTATGGCAATGGTGATTATCAGGAATTCTATGACGACTTATCTCCTCATGGCCAATGGTTGAACGACCCACAATATGGTTATGTATGGGCACCTAATGTAGGTGGTGATTTTCGTCCTTATTATACAAATGGCCGTTGGGCCATGACAGAATACGGCAATACCTGGGTATCTGATTATAGCTGGGGTTGGGCTCCTTTCCACTACGGACGCTGGGCACAAAGCAGCTATTATGGTTGGATCTGGATTCCCGGTAATGTATGGGGACCAGCCTGGGTTAACTGGAGACAAGGTGGCGGTTATTACGGCTGGGCACCTATGGGACCTGGTATAAGCATCAATATTTCTTTTGGTGGCGGATACAATGTGCCTAACCCTTGGTGGACATTTATTCCTTGCGGAAATATTTATACTCCGGGATGGCAACGTTATTATTCCCCGCGCCGTACCGTGAATATTATTAACAACACTACTATAATTAACAATACCTATGTGGATAACCGCACCCGTAATACTTACGTAACCGGCCCGCGCAGGACTGAAATTGAGGCTGTAACACGCCAGAGGGTAAATGTATATAATGTCAGCAATCGTTCACGTGCAGGCGCTACCAATATAAGCGGACGTACTGTGCAGGTTTATCGTCCAAACAGTATAGATAGGACATCAGGCCGTGGCCAGGTGAATGCAGCACCAAGGCAAGTTAAAACCCTTGATCGTTCTGCTATTACCAATACCGGTGGTGGCCGCGCTCCTTCAAGGCCCGCAGCAACACAACAGCAGAATAGCAGGATTGATCGTACCGGACAAATGCGCGAAGGCCAACGTAACCAACAAAGCACAAGGCCTCAAGTGCAACAACGTGCACAACAAGAGCGTATTCAACAGGACACAAGACAAAGAGATTTGCAAATGCAACAACAACGCGTGCAACAGCAGCAACGTGTACAGCAGGCAGAACAGCAGAGAAATGTGCAAGTGCAGCAACAACGTGTGCAACGCGATCAACAGCAGCAACGTGTACAGCAGGCGGAACAGCAAAGAAATGTACAAATGCAGCGTGAACAACAAGTGCAGCAGCAAAGAGTACAACGTGATCAGCAGATGCAACAACAACGTGTGCAGCAAGCAGAACAGCAAAGAAACACGCAAATGCAGCGTGAGCAACAAGCGCAACGACGTCAACAGATGCAACAGCAAAGAAGTGTGGAAAGGGCACAACCTCAACAGCAAAGGATAGAAAGAAGTGCTCCTCAGCAGCAGAGAATAGAGAGAAGTGCCCCTCAGCCACAGCAAAGGAACGCAGAACGCGCGCCTCGTGGCAGATAAAATAAATTGAGTTTTTGATGTGCTGTATAATAAGGAAAGCGCCTGTAACAGGCGCTTTCCTTATTTGTTTAAAAAAAAACTAAAGAAATTTCCCAAATGGCTTTGCTTTTCAAAAAGAATATTCTATCATTGTAACTCCTTTTGGACTATTAAATATTATCATTGCAGGAAATTTTACATTGCAATTGTTTTTTACAGCAAAACACACTGTTTTTTTATTATGAAAAGAACACTATTAGGCTTGAGTTTGTTATGTGTCGGAACAGCGACCATCTTTTCGGCCTGTTCATCTAAAACCAAGGGTGTTTCGGATAAAACCGGATGGAACTACAATGACTCCCGTCTCGGTGGGTTTGATGTAGCAAACTATCCCGGTCAACAAACGGGACCTGGTTTAGTACCTGTTGAAGGTGGACGCTTTACCATGGGCCAGACCGAAGAAGACATCACTTATGAGCGTAATAATATTCCTCGTAATGTTACTGTTGCCTCCTTTTATATGGATGAAACAGAAGTAGCTAACGTTCACTATCGTGAATACACTTATTGGCTGCAACGTTCTTACGGTGCAGATTATCCGGAAGAAGTGATGAAAGCATTGCCGGATAGCACTGCATGGCGTGAAGCGCTTTCTTATAACGAGCCGATGGTAAATAACTATTTTCGTCACGCTGCTTATAATAATTACCCGGTTGTTGGTGTAAACTGGTACCAGGCTAATGCTTATTGCAAATGGCGTACAGACCGTGTAAACGAAATGATCCTGATTAAAAATGGCATGCTGAAGAAAAATCAGAACCAGGTAAATGAGGATGTATTTGCTTCTGAAACGTACACAGCCGGTCAATACCTTGGTACTCCAGGTAAAAACCAAAAACGCGACCTTGATCCCAATGGAGCTGGTAGAAGAAACGCAACTTACTCTGATGGAATGTTGCTACCTAGTTACCGTCTGCCAACAGAAGCTGAATGGGAATTTGCTGCTCTTGGTCTTGTAAGGAACAACCCTGAACCTCGTACTAAACGTCGTCGTGGTGAAGAAGCAATTACAGATCGCCAGATTTATCCTTGGGGAGATGTTCGTAGCACTCGTAATCAATCCCGTGGTTCTTACAAAGGTGAATTCAACGGTAACTACAAACGTAGTGGTGGTGATGCAGCCGGTGTAGCAGGTGGATTGAATGATGATGCGTTCTATACTGCACCTGTTTATTCTTACCTTCCTAACGCCTATGGATTATATAACATGGCTGGTAATGTAAGTGAGTGGGTTTTGGATGTTTATCGTCCTACCTCATCATATGATGTAGATGATGTTAATCCTTTCCGTGGTAATGAATACTACAAGAATACCTATGAAAGTGATGGTACATTAGCTGAAAAAGACAGCTTGGGTAATTTGACAAAAGTTCCTGTCGATTCTGTAAACCTTGCTGGCCGTTATGACCACGATTACACAGGATATGATGCCCGTTCGATAGAAGATGGCGATTCTACTTCAGGTTTTATTTATGATTATGGCAGAACAAGCCTGATCAACAACGATAGCCGTGTAATCAAAGGTGCATCATGGGATGATCGTGCTTACTGGCTTTCTCCAGGCACACGCCGCTTCATGCAGGCTAACCATACCAGTTCTAAAGTTGGTTTCCGTTGTGTAATGGACCGTTTAGGAAGCGCAGGCTTTAATAACGATCCGGGTGGTAACTACTTTGGAAAACGTAAACGCAACAAAAAATAATAATTCTTATAAATTTACAGCCCCTTCTTACTGAAGGGGCTTTTTCTATTTTAAGATATTTTTAAAAGCATGAAGAGATTTAATGTAAGGGTTTACGGGCTATATATTACGGATAATATGGTGATGGTCTGTGCTGAAATGATTCAAGGGCAACAAATAATAAAATTTCCCGGAGGCGGTCTCGAATATGGAGAAGGTACTATCGACTGCCTTAAAAGAGAATTTATGGAAGAAATGCAAATTGAGATTGAAGTATTATCGCATTACTATACCACAGATTATTTTCAACCCTCTGCTTATGACGATTCGCAGGTCATTAGTATTTATTATATAGTTCGTCCGCTTAAATCTTTAATTTTACCTTTTAAAAACGAGCGGGAGCATTTTTATCTGGCAGAAATTAACGATGATCTATTGCAAATGATTGGCTTGCCAATAGATAAATTGGTGGCCCAGAAAATGTTAAAATATATTTAACAGAAATATCCCCAATTGCAGGAGACAAAATATACTTTGAACGCACTATCAACGTTATGTGATTGATTTCAACTTTTATGAAAAAATTATACAGTATATGCCTTTTATTATTTTTATTACTCAGTAACAAGGCATCTTATAGTCAATTATTACCCCCAGACAGACCTGAACAGGATGCCTGTAATGCTCTTATTATCTGTGGAAATGGTTTTTCCAGCCCCTATAGTTATCAAGGTAATGGGCTGGTGTCTGATATGCCGACCACGCCTTGTACCACACCAAACGGATCACCTCCAGGAGCCGGGGAAGACAATGTAATGTGGTTGAAACTTGTTATAACGGCGCCAGGAACAATTGTTTTTACGATGACTCCTGCTGTACAGCAAGACGATTACGATTGGGCTGTTGTAAATGCTACTAATATACCTTGTAGCAACCTTTCTTCGTCCAATGTCATTCGTTGTAATTTCAACAATAATAGCCCTGTTGCCAACAATGGAGTTACTGGATTAACTACTAACTCTACACTTACAGAAGTGGAAGCAGGAACGACGGGGAGCCCATACTGTCAGTTCATAGATGCTTTGGCGGGCCAGACTTACCTTATTATGATCAATAATTTTGGCGGTGCAAACGGGCTGTTGAGTTCAGGTTTTACTATTGATTTTTCTGGCTCTACTGCTGTTTTTAATGACCAGGTACCTCCACGTTTTTCCAGTATCACTCAATCTTGTGTTGTAGCCAATGAGGCTATTATTCAATTATCAGAACAGGTAAAATGTAGCTCAATAGCTACTAATGGAAGCGATTTTACAGTAAGCCCATCGGGAAGTATAGCATCTGCCAGCGGTATCAATTGTAACAATAACAACCAGGGTTATACAAACCAGGTAAGAATCGTATTTGGTTCGACGCTGCCTTCAGGTGTTTATACCGTAAAAGCACAGAAAGGTACAGACAATAACACGTTACTAGATCTATGCGATAATGCGTTGCCCATTCCTGATTCTCTGATCATGAATGTGTACCCGGACAATTCAGTAACCAATACCATTGATACGATTGGTTGTCAAAGCCTGGTTTACGAAGGCAAGACGTATACTTCCAGCACGGTATTGAGAGATACTATAAAGAATCAGAAAGGCTGTGACAGTATTTATAATGTCACTAATATCATCGTTTACAGAGAACCTGTAAGGTTTACGGAAGTAGTAGGTGATTGCGATACGGTAATTTTCCGTGGTATTATTTATCTGGAAGATGCTACAATAATTGACACCTTTAAAAGCCAGCAGGGCTGTGATAGCTTCCTACATATTTATGAAATATATGTAGAGCATTTTGAAGTTTCTGTAACTGCAGATCCCCCCGAACCCGTTATAGGAGATTATATCACTTTTACTACATCGGCCAGTGTACCTGATTATAATGTGAATGCATGGTATCCGCAAAGTATATTCCCCTTTCAGTTTGCTAAAGAGCAAAGTATTCTTATTTGGAAGTCTGATACCATTAAAGTGCTTGCTACGAGTGCTATTGGTTGTATAGATACTGCAATATTATACGTGAAAGCAGATACCCTTGTGCCGGTGATGATTATGCCTAATGCTTTTTCGCCCAATGGTGACGGGTTAAATGATGTGTTTGAACCAAAATTTGTAAACAAGAGTGGCTACGTCATCAAATCGTTTAAGATATACAATCGATGGGGCCGACTGGTATATCAAGACCAGGGCACACGAAAAGCAAGCTGGAATGGCTATTACTACAACGAAGACAAACCGGCAGATCCGGGGGTTTATTTCTATCACATCGATGTCCTGTTTATAGATGGTACCAAGGAATTTGTAAAAGGAGATGTGACGATAGTCAGATAATATGGTTACAAAAGTAGTGACTGCCCTGTTTGCCGTATTTGCGAGCAGGAAAATAAACCGAAAGAAGGGTTTCTTTCTTTGCTTTTCGCTCCTGCAAGAAGGGCCGCTTGAGCATTGCAAATATTATATCGCTGCAAAAACTCTCGCAGAAAACAGAGAAAGAAATTCTGGCATTACATGGCGTAGGGCCAAGTACTGTGCCCATATTAAGAGATGTATTGAAAGCTGCAGGTATGTCTATTCTAAGTAAAAAATAATTGGCTTACAAGTCTATACACACATTTTTAGGTTCGGTAAAGAAACGTAAAGCTTCCCATCCGCCCTCACGGCCTACTCCACTATTTTTAAATCCTCCGAATGGGGTACGTAAGTCGCGAAGCAACCAGCAATTTACCCAGATGATTCCGCTATGAACCTTTGCTGCTATGGTATTGGCTCTTGTTACATTTTCTGTCCAGATGGTTGCTGCAAGTCCGTAATCGCTTGCATTGGCCAATGCTAATGCCTCCTCTTCTGTTTTGAAAGATTGTATGGTAACTACAGGTCCAAATATCTCTTCCATATTGGTACGGGTATCAGGGCCCAAACCTTCAATAATAGTAGGCTCAATAAAATATCCATTAGCACAACGGCCTGTCGGTTTTACAGCATTGCCGCCCAACAAAATTTTGCCACCTTCCTCTTTCGCAAGTTCAATACAGCCCAATACTTTCTCGTAATGTACCTTGCTCACTATAGCACCCTGTTTGGATTTTTCATCAAGAGGATCGCCGGGATTTAATTGTTTTACTTTTTCTATGAATTCGGCTTTGAACTTTTCATAAATGCTTTCTTCAACCAGGATACGGCTACCACAAAGACATATTTGTCCCTGGTTGGCAAAAGAGGATTGAACCGTAGTGTGCATCATTTTTTCCCAATTACAATCTGCAAAAATGATATTTGGATTCTTACCGCCCAGCTCAAGCGATAATTTCTTAAACATAGGTGCTGCCACAGCTGCAATGTCTTTACCAGCGCGTGTACTGCCGGTAAAAGAAATAGCCTTAATATCGGGATGACTTACTATAGCAGAACCACAACCCGGCCCTGTACCATGCACAATATTCAATACACCTGCAGGAAGGCCAGCTTGTTGTGCTATTTCGCAAAGCAGGTAGCCTGTCATAGGGGTAACTTCTGATGGCTTTGCTACAACACAATTTCCTGCAGCAAGTGCCGGCGCTATCTTCCAGGTAAATAAATATAAAGGAAGGTTCCAGGGAGAAATGCAACCCACAATACCTATAGGACTACGTAAAGTATAATTGATCGCTTTGCCCTGCATGCTATGACTTTCAGAAGCATAATGCATAATACCTGTGGCAAAAAAACGAAAGTTCTCTGAAGCACGTGGAATATCCACTCTTTTGCTTAGCCATAATGGCTTACCGTTATCATTGGTTTCAGCAAGTGCAAAGGCCTCTATATTTTCTTCTATCAATTCCGCCATTTTGTTCATAATGCGGAAACGGAATTCAGGGGTTGAAGTACTCCAGGCAGGGAATGCTTTTTTTGCTGCGTCAACTGCCATCTGCACATCATCGGCATCGCTATCCGGTGTCTGGTTGTATACTTCGCCTGTAGCCGGATTAATGTTATCCATAAATTTTCCGTTTTCAGGATCGGAAAACTGTCCATCAATATAATTCAGTATTTGCTTAGGTGCTGCTAAATTCATGACGCAAAGATAAAATACAAAAAGGATGAAATTTCACCCTCCTTAAGAACGCATCGATATTTAAACAAAAAAATCCCGGAACCAAGTGTTCCGGGATTTTGCTTTATCTTTTAAAAGCGAGTTATAATACTACTTCTTTCACATCAGGAGCAATAGTCAAACGGCCTGCTGTTTTGGATTTAATCTCTTCGATAGTAACGCCGGGAGCATACTCTGTACACAAAAAACCATCGGGAGTAATTTCAAATACACCAAGATCAGTAACTACTTTCTTTACACATTTAAGACCTGTAATAGGCAAGCTACATTGAGGCAGAAGTTTTGAGTTACCCGCTTTATCAGTATGCTGCATGGCAACAATAATATTTTTTGCAGAAGCCACAAGATCCATTGCGCCGCCCATGCCTTTTACCATTTTTCCCGGCACTTTCCAGTTGGCTATATCACCATTATCAGCAACTTCCATAGCACCCAATATGGTAATATCTACTTTGCCCGCGCGGATCATGCCGAAACTTAATGCGCTATCGAAAAAGCTGCCACCCGTGCGGAGTGTTACCGTTTGTTTACCGGCATTGATAAGATCAGCATCTACATTTTCTTCCGTGGGGAAAGGCCCGATTCCCAGCATGCCATTTTCACTTTGCAATTCTATTTCAATATCCTCGGGAACATAGTTGGCCACCAATGTAGGGATGCCTATACCCAGATTGACATACATGCCATCTTTCAGTTCTTTGGATATGCGTTTTGCGATCTGATTTTTATCTAAAGCCATATTTTTATTTGTATAAATATTTTATGCCGCACAAAATAAATGAATTTCCCTCAATAAGGCCGTTAACAGATTAAATTATATATCAGGAGCAAAGAAAAGCACAGCCTAAAAATTTGCTTTCAAGCTCAAATTGGCTATATTGTGTATCTAATTTCTCATTGATAAACCTCAATAATACATGCTGATAATAGGTGTATTGAAAGAACCGGGACACGAAACGCGCGTATCGTTGACGCCGGATATAGCCGGAGCTTTTGTAAAAAATAATATTACTGTTCTTGTAGAACCCGGCGCCGGTGCTTCCGCTTTTCACGCCGACCAACAATATGAATCTGCCGGGGCCCGCCTGGCTTCACGTGAAGAGATACGCAAACAATCTAATCTTATACTTTCCATTAATCTTCCTGACGATACAGACATTAGTAATCTTGCAAAAGACGCTATTATCCTGGGTGTGTACCATCCATTGTTTCATGCTGTAAAGATGAAGGAGATTGCTGAAAAAGGAATTTCCGTATTCAGTCTGGATACCTTGCCGCGCACCACGCGTGCGCAAGCTATGGATGTATTGAGTTCGCAGGCTAATATTGCGGGTTACAAAGCTGTATTGCTTGCAGCAAATGTTTACCCCAGGTATTTCCCTATGTTCATGACAGCTGCAGGAAGTATTCCTCCTGCTAAAGTATTGATACTGGGTGCAGGTGTGGCAGGCTTACAGGCTGTAGCTACTGCGCGCAGACTGGGTTGTGTGGTAGATGTATTTGATACTCGTCCGGCAGTTAAGGAAGAAGTGATGAGCCTTGGTGCGAAGTTTGTGGAAGTAGAAGGTGCAGCCGATGCCAGCAGCGCGGGTGGGTATGCTGTAGAACAAAGTGAGGAATTCCAACAAAGACAAAAAGCTAAGATTGCAGAACATGCTGCAAAGGCTGATGTAATTATTACTACTGCACAAATACCAGGAAAGCGTGCTCCTATATTGATTACAAAAGAAATGATAGCCAATATGAAAGCCGGCTCTGTAATTATAGACCTGGCTGCAGTTACCGGTGGCAATACTGAATATACCAAAAATGATGAAACAGTAGTACATCATGGTGTCAGCATCATAGGTAACTCTGCTTTATATGGTACTGCGCCTGCCGATGCGAGTAAGGTGTACAGTAAAAATGTTCAGAATTTCCTGAAGCTCATCATTAATAATGAAGGTTGGTTAAAACTGAATTTTGAAGATGACCTTGTGAAAGGTTGTTGTATAGCACATGGAGGTAAAATTGTGAATGAAAGAGTTGCTGCACTACTAGAAAATAATTTACGGTAAAGATCTGCAGCCCTTTTATGTGGTTGAGAAAATTACACAATAACATTTAATGATAAAGTAAAACACATGGATCAGATCATTGACTTTTTTATTCAGCATTATAGCATTATTACCATTGTCATTTTTTCTATTTTTTTAGGGATAGAAATTATAGGTAGGGTACCTTCTGTATTGCACACGCCATTGATGAGCGGTGCCAATGCCATACATGGGGTTGTTGTAATTGGGGCCATCATTATTATGGGCGAGGCAGAAGCTGATAATTATTTAGCTCTTACGCTTGGATTTCTGGCTGTGGTATTAGGAACACTTAATGTGGTGGGTGGATTTGTAGTTACGGATAGGATGCTGGAAATGTTTAAGAAGAAAAAGAAAAAGACCCCAAACCCCTAAAGGGGCTTTTCCTCGTACCCATAAGGGGGTTTATTATTAGTCTTTAATCTGTTTCAATTATAAAAGAAGTTTTAAAAGTTTTGTCCTTAGGGATTTTGAATTTATATGAACGCTATACTCTTACTTTCTTACTTAATAGGCTCTATTACTTTTATTGTTGGGCTGAAGATGCTTTCTCATCCTGACTCTGCGCGAAGGGGTAACCTTATCGCAGCTTTTGGTATGGCTGTTGCTATTTTTGCTACTATCTTTTTATATCGCAATGGTGAAGGTGCAAGGCTGCATAATTATGGCTGGATATTTGGTGGTCTGGCCATTGGTGCTATTGTAGGTACTATGGCTGCGAAGAAGGTGAAGATGACAGCCATGCCCGAAATGGTGAGCATGTTTAATGGTATGGGTGGAGCTTGTGCGATGTTGATTTCGATTGTGGAGTTTAATCACATTATGGATGGCAATGCTATGCTTGAAGGAAGTAAAGGAATTGTATTTATTATATTGATCGGGCTCATTATTGGTACGGTTTCTTTTGCCGGAAGTATGATTGCCTGGGGTAAGTTGAATGGTAGCATTAAGGACAGAAATATTCCGGGTGGGCAGGTTTTGAACTTTATACTATTTGGTGGCATTATCCTGTTGACTATTCTTTTAATTGTGGGTGGTATTGCTAATCCACATATGTTGTTCTATGGTATTCTTGCATTGGCAGCGCTTTATGGTATTCTTTTTGTAATGCCGATTGGTGGTGCGGATATGCCGGTGGTTATTTCCTTGTTGAACTCCTTTACCGGTGTGGCTGCGGCTTGTGGTGGTTTCCTTTATGATAATCCGGTAATGCTTACGGGTGGTATCCTTGTTGGATCGGCGGGTACTATTTTAACAATTATGATGTGTAAGGCTATGAACCGTTCGTTGAAGAATGTGTTGATTGGTGCTATGGGTGGCAATAAGAATGGAGCTGCTTCTGGTGATGGTAAAGAACAGGGTAACTATAAAGAAATATCGCTTAATGATAGTGCTGTGCTGATGGCTTATGCACGTAAAGTGTACATTATACCTGGTTATGGATTGGCTGTAGCACAGGCGCAACATGCTTGTCATGAGTTGGAAAAGGTGTTGGAAGAAAAAGGTGTTGAGGTGAAATATGGTATTCATCCTGTCGCGGGGCGTATGCCTGGGCATATGAATGTATTGCTGGCCGAAGCTGATGTTCCTTACGAGAAGTTGATGGAGATGGAAGATGCTAACCAGGAATTCCCTACTACAAATGTGGTGTTGATATTGGGTGCAAATGATGTGGTCAATCCTGCGGCTAAGGAAGATCCTGCCAGTCCTATTTATGGTATGCCTATATTGGAAGTAGAGCAGGCTGAACATATTATCGTAAACAAAAGAAGTATGAAACCTGGTTATGCAGGTATTGAAAATGATCTTTTCTTTAAGCCTAAAACGTCTATGTTATTTGGTGATGCGAAGAAGGTGTTGCAGGATTTGTTGACGGAGTTGAAGAGTTTGTAGGTTTTAGAAGAGCTTTTTTTCTCGCAGCGACGCGAAGGCGCAGAGAGAGTGTTAATGACATTGTGAGAAGTATCGTAGTAGCCACGAGAAGTGTTAAAGCAACTGCAAGAAATATCTAAGACATTGCAAAGAGTATCGTTGCAATCAGGAAAAGTATCAGTGCAACCGCAAGAAATATTAAAGACATTGCAAAAAGTATCAGTGCAATCACGAGAAGTATGAGTGCAATCACGAAAAGTATCAGCGCAATCACGAGAAGTGTTAAAGACATCGTGAGAAGTGTTAAAGCAGTCGCGAAAAATATCAAAGACATCACGAGAAGTAGCAGTGCGTCCGCGAAAAGTATCAAATCAATGGTATGAATAATATTTTGCTGACATTATCCCACCTCATTAGCTATATAAGCATCGGCATTATTTGTTACGGAGCTGCAATGGGCCTGATAAAATTTGTGCTTAACGAATTTAAACGGTTTGGAAATTCTTTTTCCCTGGCAGAGACCGTCCAGATTAAACTTGAATTCGGGTACTACTTATTGTTAGGCTTGGAGTTCCTGATAGCTTCTGATATTATAGATACTATCCTCAATCCTTCTTTTGAAGACCTGGGGATATTGGCAGGCACGGTTGTTATCAGAACAGGTTTATCCTTTTTCCTGAATAAAGAAATAGAAAGTGTGGCAAATAATAAAGAGATGGAAGAAGGGGGCAAGAAATTATAATTGGTAAACAATTTATTTTTATTGTCAAATGTTCACGAGTACTAAGATTGTTGCCATTTTAAGCCATTGAATATTCATGATTTAAACAAAACCCACTCAATCTTGTTTAGAAAGATATGAAGAGCATATATGGAATATTTTTCATCCTTTTAAGCAGTTCCCTCTCTGCTATAGCGCAGCAAAAACCGCAGGTACCGCTTAGCGGTATAGACTCTGTGCGTAACCTTATAGAATCACTCCCTGAAGTTAAAGAAAAAGATCATGTGTATGACTCTCTTACCAACAGGATGCAGAATATTATTATTAAGATTACACCGCCCGATACTGTGGTCAAAATGTATCATGTAGAGGCCGGTTATCAGGGAAATAACCGCTTCCAGCCTCATTTTTATTTCACCGTCGACCTGGTAAATAATATAATTTATATTGAAGATTGGGAACACGGCGACCGCACCACCCTGGAGGAATGGCGCGCCAGAAGAAGTGCCGCTAAAGGCCAAAAATAATTCCCAAAGGTTATACACATCCTGTGTAAATCTTCAGCCTCTTTTTAAATTTTTCGGTTACATCTTTGTGAAGCATTAAGGTGATTGTTTTCCCCTGATTAAAGAAGAAAGCATCTCCTTAAAAATGGACTTCGGTTTTAGAACCGGAGATATTTACAAGCCACTGGCATACGACGAAAAGGTGTAAGAAACGACTACAAGCCAGAAGACCAACCTTAATGCTCAAGAATTACATTTTTGCTTAAGAAAAGCGGTTATTGATATTTCCTGTGTGTGATAATATGCCTGACAGGAATTAATTGCTGACCCTGTTATTTTCCTTTTGCAAACCCAAAGCTGATATAAATAGAATATACATACTAATGGAACCTATACTTGCAGACAATAAAGACCGGTTTGTCATCTTCCCGATAAAACATGATGACATCTGGCAATTTTATAAAAAAGCAGAGGCCAGTTTCTGGACTGCCGAAGAAGTAGATCTGCATCCTGATCTGGGCGATTGGAATAATAAGCTGAATGATGATGAACGTTTTTTCATTTCACATATCCTGGCCTTCTTTGCTGCGAGCGATGGCATTGTAAATGAAAACCTGGCCATAAATTTTTTACAGGAAGTACAATATCCTGAAGCACGTTGTTTCTATGGCTTCCAGATCATGATTGAGAACATTCATTCTGAAATGTATTCGCTGCTGATTGATACTTACATTAAGGATAATAAAGAGAAAGATCATTTGCTGCGTGCCGTGGATACCATTCCATGTGTGCAGAAGAAAGCAGAATGGGCTTTGCGTTGGATTCAAAAAGGAAGTTTCGCCGAAAGACTTATTGCATTTGCCGCCGTGGAAGGTATCTTCTTCTCTGGCAGCTTCTGTTCTATTTTCTGGTTGAAGAAACGTGGTTTGATGCCAGGTCTTACTTTCTCCAATGAATTGATAAGCCGTGATGAAGGACTGCATTGTGATTTCGCCTGTCTGTTGTACCAGAATCATATTGTGGAACAATTACCAGAGGAAACCGTGAAAGATATTATCCGTCATGCCGTAGAGATAGAAAAAGAATTTGTGAGTGATGCATTGCCGGTAAGATTGATTGGGATGAATGCAGACCTAATGTGTCAATACATTGAATTTGTAGCCGATCGTCTTTTACTTGCTTTAGGATGCAGTAAAGTATGGAATGCAACCAATCCATTTGACTTTATGGAAATGATCTCTTTACAAGGAAAAACAAACTTCTTTGAAAGAAGAGTTGGAGAATACGCCAAGAGCGGCGTAGCGAATAAGGACAAGGGGTCTAGCGCATTCTCTACAGAAGAAGACTTTTAGTTTTCTAAACATTAAGAACTCAATTTGAACCAATCATAAGCACTACTATAAAATACCTCAATATATGTTCGTAATTAAACGCAGCGGCAAACCGGAAGCCGTACACTTTGACAAGATCACCTCGCGCATCATGAAGCTGAGCTATGGCCTGCAGGTCAACTCGGATGATATCATTGAGATCGCGAAGAAAGTGATCATGGGTATTTACAACAATGTAACTACCACCGAACTGGATAACCTTGCGGCGGAGACGTCGGCATCCTTCACTACGCAGCACCCTGACTTTGCTGTACTGGCTGCCCGTATTGCTGTAAGTAACCTTCATAAAAACACAGAGAAATCTTTTTCTGCCGTAGCCGATATATTGTACCATTACATTGACCCTAAGACACAGGAAAAAGCTCCGCTTTATTCTGATGAGGTATATGAAATTGTAAAAGCAAATGCTGATCGTATTGATTCTGCAATCATTTATGAGCGGGATTATCATTTCGATTATTTCGGATTCAAAACACTGGAGCGTTCTTACCTTTTACGTACCGAAGGAAAGATAACCGAGCGTCCTCAGCATATGTTTATGCGTGTAGCTATTGGTATCCATAAAAACGATATTGATGCTGCCATCGAAACGTATAACCTGATGAGTGAAAAATGGTTTGTACATGCTACACCAACATTGTTCAACGCCGGTACACCTAAAGCGCAAATGTCTTCCTGCTTTCTGTTAAGCATGAAAGAAGATAGCATTGATGGTATTTTCGAAACGCTGAAACGTTGCGCGGTTATCTCGCAAAGTGCAGGTGGTATAGGGCTAAACATTCACAACATTCGTGCTACAGGAAGCTATATCAAAGGTACCAATGGTGTGAGCAATGGTATCATTCCTATGTTGCGTGTATTTAATGATACAGCACGTTATGTAGATCAGGGTGGTGGTAAACGTAAAGGTGCTTTTGCTATCTACCTGGAAACATGGCACGCTGATATCTTTGATTTCCTTGACCTGCGTAAGAACCATGGCAAAGAAGAAATGAGGGCAAGAGATTTGTTCCCTGCTCTTTGGGTTTCTGATCTGTTTATGAAACGTGTGGAAGAAAACGGCAACTGGTCTTTGTTCTGCCCGCATGAAGCTAAAGGCCTGGAAGAGCTTTATGGTGATGCTTTTGAAACACAATACGTCCAATACGAACAAGAAGGTAAAGCAAGAAAAACGATACCTGCCCGCGAACTTTGGAACGCTATATTGGAAGCACAAATAGAAACCGGTACTCCTTATATTTTGTATAAAGATGCTGCTAACGAAAAATCTAACCAGAAAAACCTGGGTACGATCAAATGCTCTAACCTGTGTACAGAGATCATTGAATATACAGCTCCTGATGAAGTAGCCGTTTGTAACCTGGCTTCTATTTCTTTGCCTCGTTTTGTAGTAGATGGTAAGAAATTTGACTTCCAGAAATTGTACGAAATATCCAAGATCGTAACCCGCAACCTGAACAAAGTAATTGACGGTAACTACTATCCATTACCAGAAGCTGAAAATTCTAATAAACGTCACCGCCCTATTGGTGTTGGTGTACAGGGATTGGCAGATGCATTCATGTTGTTGCGTTTACCATTTGAAAGTGAAGAAGCTGCATTATTGAACCGCGACATTTTTGAAACCATTTACTTCGGCGCCATGGAAGCTTCTATGGAACTAGCCAAAGAGAATGGTGCTTACGAAACCTTTAAAGGTTCACCATTAAGCGAAGGTAAATTCCAGTTTGACCTTTGGAATGTAACCCCTACAGACCGTTGGGATTGGGAACAACTGCGTAAAGATGTAGTACAATTTGGTGTACGCAATTCCTTGTTGCTTGCCCCGATGCCTACAGCTTCTACTTCACAGATATTGGGTAATAACGAATGCTTTGAACCATATACCAGCAACGTGTACAACCGTCGTGTATTGTCCGGTGAGTTTGCCGTGGTGAACAAACATTTATTGAAAGACCTTATCGGCCTTGGCCTTTGGAATGATAATCTGAAAAATAGATTGATCTCTGAAAATGGCTCTGTACAAAACATTGCTGAAGTACCACAGGAAATGAAAGAGATATACAAAACGGTGTGGGAAATCAAACAACGTAGCATCATTGATATGGCAGCTGATAGAGGTGCTTACATCTGCCAGTCACAATCCCTGAACTTGTTTGTAGATCAGCCAAACTTTGCGAAACTTACTTCTATGCACTTCCACGCATGGCGCAAAGGATTGAAAACCGGTATGTATTACCTGCGTACCAAAGCAGCAGCAGATGCTATCAAATTCACTGTCGATGTTGCAGCATTGAACCGTCCACAAATGGAAGAGCAACAACAAAGTGAAATTGCTTGTTCTTTGGACAATCGTGATGAGTGTCTTGCTTGCGGAAGTTAAGTTTTTGAATAGTTATATATAGTAAAACGTCCCGACATTAGCCGGGACGTTTTTTTTGTATAGAAAACCTTACGCCCCAAAACGGAACGCTAACTCTATAAGGGTTTAAAACCCTTATAGAGTTGACATGTCAGGAGATTTTATTTCGTGAAATAACCGGGCCTTTGCCTTGAGGCTGCTTAAGAGGACGACCGCCATTTAAAGATATAGAAAGGCGTATTAAAGCAAGCAGTTGAAGAAATTTTTCTTTCGATGAGAGTGCAAGATATGCGGCATCCCTTTCCCGGACTACTTGTTCGGATGGTATAGATGTATCATATAATTTCAACTTTGCCATCATAGCACAAAATACAAATTCAATAGGTAAAAGAATGTGGTTGATTAAAATAGAGCCCAGCCCCCTTATCTTTGTCGGCCGTGGCCATTAATATTTATACTTATGCCTCATCACGAAACCAAACATTGTCCCAGGTGCAAAACTGCCTTTGAATGCAAGGTGGGTAATGTTGCGGAATGTCAATGCAGTGGCATAACATTCAACGAAACAGAGAAAGATTATATAGCCCAAACTTATGCCGATTGCCTTTGCCGCAAATGTTTACTGGATGTAAAACATGAAATGAGGCTCAAATCATTTAACCAGCAATCAGACAAGATACTTGCTCCAATACAGAAGAAGAACCAATAGAATAAAGCACTACAATCAATCCAAATGACTTTAGAACAAAGAATACAAGATTCAGAAACAAGAATATTCAAAGCCGTTTTTCCAAGCGATACGAACCATTACGATACACTATTTGGTGGCACTGCTATGCAGCTCATGGATGAAGTTGCCTTTATAGCAGCTACCCGTTTTACCCGTAAAAAAGTAGTTACCGTTTCTTCAGATAAGATAGATTTTACCATGCCAATACCCGGCGGCACTATTATAGAACTGATAGGTAAGGTAGCCTATATTGGCTCTACAAGCCTCAAGGTCAAGGTCGAAATTTTCATTGAAGAAATGTATTCGCTGGTGCGTGAAAAAGCGATCACCGGCACATTTACCTTCGTTGCTATTGACGAAAATAAAAAGCCGGTGAAGATCGCGGATTAAATCTTTTATTTAGAAATCGAAGTTGATCCTGGCACGAACGCCTATCTCTGCAACATTGGGATGGTCAAGGTAAGACAAACGCTTTACCACATCGATCCGTATCAGGTTAAAGATATTTTCAACACCGACACTCACTTCCATGTATGGTTCTTTTTCCAGTGAGAAGGTTGTTGACTGTCCATTGGCATTAACAGGGAACCTGAATAAAGACGGATCATTTTCAGGACGATTCTCTGACCTTACACCACCGTACAACATTTTGAACGTTGCTACCTCACGTAGTTTCAGCTTACGGAGCAAGGGTATTTTGTTTAGGATAAAACCATACATGTGATAATCCACATTCACACTTATATATCGATCACTTACAAACTCGAGGAAGTTCATTAAACTGTAGGCCTGTAGCTGATAAGCATAAGTCTGGTTGGCCTTTGCAATATCCAATAATGGATAAGGAACTTTTCCAAAAATATAACCACCACCAACAATGATATCAGCAAGTCCGAGCTGAGATAAGTAAAGCCTTTTGTAAATTGTTCCTCTTAAGGATTGATAATTGTATTGTCCACCAAGAAAATCCTTTACACCTGCATTGAAACGTAACGTGAAAATAGGATAAGCATTAGGAATGGGGGTACGGTAAAGCTTCCGTTGGAAGAACTGCTCATGCGGAGCCCATCTCCATTCCAGGCCAAATTCCGATGTGGTGATGGTTTGCAAAGTATCGCTTGCAGGCCCATCAGCATGTATAAAGTTTAAACCTCCGGCTGCTTCTTGTTTCAGGTTTTTATACTGCAGGTGGAAACTCATATGATCACTGAATTCATACACGTATTCCAGGCGATAAATATCATTGTACATGTACTTATCGTTGATCCCTCTTTTAAATGATAACAGGAAGTTGTCCTCCTGCATGAATTGCAGATCTTGCCCGGGTATCGTTGTTTCCCTTTGGAAACTTGCCCTGAAATAATTAAGCGGGTAAGTGTAAATACTTTTATTGTTTATGGAATAAGTTCCACTCAGGAAAAATTTCCAGCGCTCATCCTTAAAACCATAAGCAGCATAAGCCTCTGAATAAAAACGTTTACTGAACCTCGTAGTCGTTCTTCCTCCAAAACGTAACCGGAAACCTTCAACAGGGTTGAAGCTATAGAATGTGCTTACCGGTCCTATCTCTGCAGGTCCAACGTCTTTATAACCTGCCAATGCAAGCGTAGCCCAACTCAACAGTCTTTTAAAGGACTTCATATTGTTGAGGCTATCCATATTCTTGTAAGTATTGGCCTCCACTGCAGTTAAAGAATCAGGTCGGTTCTCCAGCCAATAATTATCTGAGTGCGACAAAGCGTTCACCGCCTTCTCTGTTTCCGGCCCTTTAAATACGCTATCAGCAATAGGTGAAGACATATTAAAGTTCCGAACCGTTATCGTTCTTTCTCCAAACAAGCCTTTCTTGCCCTGGAACATACCGAAATTAACCAGCAAATTTGTTTTAGAAGGATGATATCTGCCATCAGCGCTACGTTCAAAATCCAATGTAAGATTAAGGCTGGTAACCCAATTCAGGTTAATGTCTTTACTTACACCAAGATCCGCTTTTTGTACACCATAATTGCCATCAAGGGTAACATAAAGTTTTCCCTGAAACAATAAGTCATTTTTATTTCTTGGAAAAAAGGAAAGCTCTACAAGCTTAATGCCATCCGATGAAACTGTATCTGTAATATAAAATTTATAAAACGTA
This sequence comes from Taibaiella sp., assembly GCA_041660405.1. Classification (GTDB taxonomy): domain Bacteria; phylum Bacteroidota; class Bacteroidia; order Chitinophagales; family Chitinophagaceae; genus Taibaiella. Next base: position 46,935 of record JBAZWL010000011.1, read on the forward strand.
GGAGACATATCAGCAATAGGACTGAGGAACGAATTGGTAACTACATAAACATTGTTTTCATACAGATCGACATCCTGGTAAAGGTGTTTCAGGTATTTGGAAATGCTTTCATTGTTTACAAAACGGTCGTCAAAATTCACATGTTTGCTGGCAGTAATCACCACTTTTTTCTTCTCCGGATCTTTCTGGAAATATTTATCAGAAATATTCTCTTCTATATAAAGTGGCAGTAACGCCTTTCCTTCAAAGCGTGTAGTATCTACATTATCCAGTACAAACTTATATTTCTTGAACAGGAAATTCTTCTTGATAGCATCAGGAGTATTGCTTATGGCCATTTGCATTTTTTCATACTCCTGATAATAAACATAGTCGTAATGCTCCATGCGGTTCTGTTTCTTATGGGCAATTACCTGCCTGATAAGCTCAACCGCCGGGTTATTTTTATTACGGTATTTCTCTTTCTTAGGCTTTACCACAACCTCTTCAAGGGTCTTGCTATTTTCCTTTAAAGAAACATCTATGGTCTGTGTTTCACCCGTATTAAAACTACGGGACTCGGTAGTATAGCCTAGAAAAGTAAAAACGATTTTGTTTACATTTTCAGATGTCTGAAGTTCGTAATAGCCCTTTAAGTCCGTGGTAGTACCGGAAGTAGTTCCTTTAATAGAAACGCTTACAAATGGCATGGGATCACCTGAAGCCGCATCGCGCACTACACCTTTAACGATTGTTTGCGCTGCGGCCCAATGACCTATTGAAATGAGGATAATTACAAGCAAAAGCCTGCTAACCTTCGATGATCTGAGGTGCTCCTTTCTTAAAAACAAAAAATTTCTGAAGTACATAATTATATCCTATTCCTACAATGAGAGACACCATTATTTTTGATATCCATTCCTCAAATTTTATTATTTCTGTAAACAGGTAGATTCCTGAAGCATTTAATAGAAAACTGCCCAACCAAACGATCACGTATTTAAATAATTGCCGGCTGGCCTTATTTTCTCTAGACGAGAAAACCCAATTCCTCCCCAACAAAAAATTAACCACACCGCCACAAATAGTTCCGATTATACTGGCTGAAAAAAACCAGGTTCCTAAAATGCTTTTCAGGATATAAGTCACCAGAAAATCTACCCCTGTGGAGATAATTGATGATGCCTGAGCTTTGAGGAAAGTAAACATTCAATAAGAATTGTGGCTATAAATTGCAGGATAACAATTCTGATATTCCCGCAATTATGTTGCAATAAGTATAATAACCTGTAGCACTACATTAGCATAAATGCCTGCAAGCACATCATCCAGCATTACCCCCCAGCCTCCTTTAAAGGCCTCCATTCTGCGTATATAAAGTGGCTTGGCAATATCAAAAAAACGAAACAGTACAAATCCTGTTAGCAGCCATTTCCAATCTACAGGTATGAATAACAAGCTGATAAACATTCCGGCTACTTCATCAATGACAACTCTATAGCTATCTTTCCCCCATTCAGCCTCAACTTTATTTCCTGCCCATATGCCCAGTGCCGTAACCAGGATGATGAGTAAACCCTGTATAGCAAATTCTGTGCCATAATTGCGGAACAAAAGCCACCAGATGAGTACAGCAAAGGCGGCAGCTACAGTACCACCGCCTTTGCGTATATAACCAATTCCAAAAATGGAAGCGATAATTTTCATTGATTACAGAGCTTCAACCAAGTCCTGGTAGTAATCCAGGCCAAGGTGCGTGATCAGGTCTTCTCCCATTATATGGCGCAGCGTGTTCTGTAATTTTATTAATTGTTTAAAGATATCGTGTTCAGGTTTCAGCCCTTCAGCAGTTTGCGGTGATTTGAAGTAGAAAGATAACCATTCCTGGATACCACTCATGTTGGCACGTTGCGCAAGATCCATAAACAAGGCAAGATCCAATACTATAGGTGCTGCTAAAATAGAGTCACGGCAAAGGAAATTGATCTTGATCTGCATGGGGTAACCCATCCATCCGAAGATGTCAATATTATCCCAGCTTTCTTTATTATCACCGTGTGGTGGATAGTAGTTGATCCTTACCTTGTGGTACAGATCACCGTACAATTCAGGATTGTGTTCTGGTTGGAAAATTTCTTCCAGCACACTCAACTTAGAAACTTCTTTGGTTTTAAAGTTATCCGGATCGTCCAATACAAGACCATCTCTGTTACCCAGAATATTACTGGAGAACCAACCATTTACACCAAGCGCACGAGCTGCAAGTCCCGGAGCCACAATAGTTTTCATCAGGGTTTGTCCTGTTTTGAAATCTTTACCGGCTACAGGTACACCCAGTTCTTTTGCAAGATCCAGCAATGCAGGAATATCGCAGGTAAGGTTAGGAGCACCATTCGCAAACGGAACGCCCATCTTTATTGCTGCATAAGCATAGATCATGCTTGGCGCAATACGGGGATCATCGTTCCTCATCGCTTCTTCAAAAGCTTCAATAGTTTCGTGAATGTCTGATTGTTCAATGTACTTTTCGGTAGAAGCACACCAAACCATTACCAGGCGTTCGCAATTATTGGCTTCTTTAAAGTTGCGGATATCTTCCATCAAAGCCAGTGCCCAGTTATATTTGGTATCTTTTGCCTTAATGTGTGTACCATCAAGGTTCTTCACATATTCATGATCAAATACCGCCTTCATTGGCTTTATTTGTTCCAGTTCAGCCTTGATAGCATCTAGTTGTTGCTGTTGTAATACTTTAGCGTTCGACGCTGCTTCGTAAACATTCTCATTATACACATCCCAACCGCCAAAAACGATATCTTCAAGACCCGCCAAAGGAACAAAATCCTTGATCTTCGGGTAACGGTTTTCTGTGCGCTTGCCCAGGCGTATGTTACTCAGTTGTGTAAGAGAACCTATGGGTTTTGCTATTCCTTTTTTTGTTGCTTCCACACCTGCTATAAATGTAGTAGCTACTGCTCCCATTCCAGGTACCAGGATACCTAATTTACCATTTGCTGCTGCGACTTGGTTTTCCATATTAGTTTAATTGTAGTTGATAGTCTATTATTTACTCCTTGTTCTTAAATCAGAGTGCAAAGATAATAACAATTAGGTAATTTAAACAAACGTTTAATTAATTTTATTGATTGCCTCATTTCATAAAGTTGCTTGTGACTACTTGTTTACTTCCAAAGTATTACTTCTATAATTTTCCTAAACAATATCACGCTTTCAAACGAAAATCATTCCATTATATTATACCAAATGTTCATTATGATAAAAGAAAAGCCGCTGACGCAGCGGCTTTAAACAATTATAATTTCTGTTCAAATATGCGGTAAGTCTTGTATCGTTTACCATTCATATGCTCGATTGCCCGATTCATCAAATCGTTATGTTCCAACATCCATGAGGCTTCCGCCATTTTATACCCTTTTTGTTTTCCGTTTTTCATAATGGTAGCGTAAAAACAGGCTTCTATACCCATTTTACGATAAGGCTCCATAACACCAAGCGCTAGAATACGTAAGGCATTAATTTTTTTGCGCCCAAATAACAATTTAAAGATGCCGGTTGGAAACAATCTTCCTCTTTTTATTTTTTTCAACACCTGGTTGATGTCCGGCAGGCAAAGAGCAATGCCTACTACCTTCCCCTCATGCTCTGCAGCCAGGCAAAAGTCAGTATCAGCAATCATCTTCAGGTCTTTACCCATAAAGTCGAATTCTTCCTTGGTCATCGGAACAAAACCCATATTCTTATCCCAGGCATCGTTATACACTTTGCCAAATTCTTCCAATTCCTTTTTAAAGTTATGTTTCAGGTCAAAAGGACGTATTGTTATCCCTTTGGCCGCAAGGCGTTGCGTAAGCGCTTCCTGCAACCTTACCGGCTTATCTCCCAAATCTGTATCGTACAATGCATAAGCAACCAGATCCACCTGCTTGGTCAACCCATAGTGCTCCAGCAAATCTTTGTAATAACTTTTGTTGTAAGGCATGAGGATCATAGGCGAACTGTCGTATCCATCTATCAGCAAACCACAAGGTTCATTGGTAGAAGGATTTACAGGACCAACCATAGTATCAACTTTTTGTCCTTTAAGCCAGTTTTTTGCAGCATCCAGCAATGCATTGGCCACTTCCTGATCGTTTATAGCATCGAAGAAACCAAAGAAGCCGTCATTAACCTTATTGAAGTCATTGTGGTTGCCGTTGATGATAGCGGCTATGCGGCCAACCAGTTTCTCATTTTTATAGGCCAAGAATAACTGAGCCTTTCCATGATGGTAAAAGGGATGTTTACCCGGGTTCAGCAAATCGCGCTGCGCCATAAGCAATTCCGGAACGTAATGTTCATCATCCTTGTAAAGATCATGGGGGAAATCAATAAAAGTCCGGAGGTCTTTCCCCGCAGAGGGAATGGGTTTGATTTGAATCATTTTAGTATAAAGGATGCTTGATTTTTCAGCAAATTAGTTAAATCTCACATAAAACAAACGCCGATCATTTTAAAAAATCATCGGCGTTTAGTTTATAAATTAAAGCATATAGCTACACTCTTTCTTTAATAGTTGCTATTCCCAGTCCTTTACTCAACTTAGTCAATTTGGTTATTGCTTCGTCGATCTGGGCAAAAGTATGTGTTGCCATAAGCGAGAAACGGATCAAAGTACTATCTGGTGGTACAGCAGGTGAAACCACAGGATTTACAAACACACCTTGTTCCTGCAAACCACAGGTAAGGTTAAATGTTTTGATATTGTCTCTTACGTAAATAGGAATAATTGGTGTTTCTGTAGGGCCAAGATCAAAGCCTTCGTCCAGCAATAACTTAGTAGCGTAACGGGTATTTGCCCAAAGCTGCTCAATACGTTCCGGTTCAGATTCTATAATATCCAGGGCAGCCAATACACTTGCAGCCGAAGCCGGCGTCATACTGGCACTAAAGATTAAAGAACGGGCATGGTGTTTCAGGAACTCAATAACAGATTTATCTGCAGCCAGGAAGCCTCCAAGTGAAGCTAATGACTTGCTGAATGTTCCGGAAATAATATCTACCCTATCCGTCAGTCCGAAATGAGAAGCTGTACCAGCACCCTTTTCACCAATTACGCCAAAGCTGTGTGCATCATCCAGCATAATGCTCGCTCCAAACTCATCGGCAATCTCCACCATTTCGGGCAGCTTCACGATATCGCCTTCCATACTGAAAATACCGTCTACTACTATAAGTTTCACAGCGTCTTCAGGCAACTGACTCAGCTTTTTACGCAGGTCAGCCATATCGTTATGGGCGTACTTAATTACTTTGGAAAAAGAAAGACGGCTTCCGTCTATAATAGAAGCGTGATCAAATTCATCCAGGATCAGGTAATCATTCCTTCCAGTAAGACAGGACAAAGCGCCAAGGTTAACCTGGAAACCAGTACTGAATATTACTGCTGCTTCTTTGCCTACGTATGCCGCCAGTCTTGCCTCCAGTTCTTCGTGAATATCAAGTGTACCATTCAAAAAGCGGGATCCTGCGCAACCGGTACCATATTTCCTTGTAGCTGCAATAGCTGCTTCTGTAATCTTGGGGTGATTGGTCAATCCTAAATAAGAATTTGACCCGAACATTAATACCCTTTTACCGTTTATATATACTTCTGTGTCCTGTCCTGAGGATATTGGTCTGAAATAAGGGTAAATACCTTGCTCTCGTGCTTGTGCCGGAGCGGTATATTTTGCTGCTTTCTGTTGTAACCGTTTCTGCATGTAAAGGCCAATTGAAGGTGCTAAATTAATATAAATTTAATTTAGTGGTACCTTTTTGTTTATCAGATAAATAATTCGGCAAAAGTTTTCCACTTAACGCCACATAATGAACTATTTATCTCTTATTTTATCTGGTTAAAAAAATCCAATTGCAAAAATAAATTAAACACTTGTTTAATCGCTCAAAATACTATTATTAATTTATTAAAGGAAAGTTAATGAATAATTTTTATTCGGGCAATGCTATGCTTGAATAAATTAACAATTATCGAATTACCAATCCTTTTTTCTACGCATTTTCTTCTCGCCAAGTTTCTTTTTTGATTCCAATCTTTTTTCAATCATGGACTTGGTTGGTTTCGATGCTAATCGTTTTTTAGGTTTGATTATACTTTGATTTACTAAAATCAGCATTTTTTCCAGTGCCTTCTTTTTATTAGACAACTGAGTACGGCTTTCACTACTTTTTACCAGCAAAAATCCTTCACTATTGATCCTGTTTTTTAACTTTTCAAGGATAAGTTCTTTTTGCTCCTGGTTAAAAAATGCTGACGAAGCAACGGGCCAATAAGCTTCCACCATGGTTTCCACCTTGTTCACATTTTGCCCTCCTTTACCACCACTTCTGGCGGTCTGGAAGAATATTTCGGCCGAAAAATCAATCATAAGTCCCTCTATATAAATGCGAAAGCTACCGGTTAGGGTAGCCTTGCATTTTGTATTCGTGTTACGGGGGTATCTTAAACAGTGAAAATGCGATTAAGCTTTCATTGTTTTTGAGTATTTATTACGCTCGTTTTCGTCCAGTAAAATTTTACGGAGACGGATACTTTTTGGTGTAACTTCTATACACTCATCCTGTTGAATGTATTCCATACATTCTTCCAGGCTCATTTGTATTTTAGGAGCAATGCTTGCAGCACCATCAGTACCACTTGCACGCATATTGGTTAGTTTTTTACCTTCCACAACGTTTACGACAAGATCACCTGGCTTAATATGTTCTGCCATGATTTGACCAGCGTAAACTTCTTCACCTGGATCGATAAAGAAAGATCCGCGATCCTGTAATTTATCCAGGGAATAACCGGTAGATGAACCGGCTTGTTTAGCGATCAAAACACCATTACTACGGCCAGGGATATTACCTTTCCATGGCTTGTACTCGCTGAAACGGTGTGCCATTACTGCTTCACCTGCTGTTGCAGTAAGCATCATGGAACGCAGACCGATCAAACCGCGGGAAGGAACATCGAATTCAAGATGTTGCATTTCTCCTTTGGATTCCATGATCAGCAACTCACCTTTACGCATAGTAACAAGGTTAACTACTTTACTACTGAATTCATCCGGAACGTCTACTACAAGAATCTCGTATGGTTCATTTTTCTTACCGTCAATTTCTTTGGTAATAACCTGTGGCTGACCAACAGTCAACTCATAACCCTCACGACGCATGGTTTCCACCAATACAGACAAGTGAAGGATACCACGGCCATAAACCAGGAATTTATCAGCATCATCAGTATCATGTACACGCAATGCAAGGTTCTTTTCCAATTCTTTCATTAAACGATCACGCAGGTTACGGCTGGTTACGAACTTACCTTCACGTCCGAAGAACGGAGAGTTATTGATACTGAACTGCATGTTCATTGTTGGCTCATCAATAGCGATTACCGGCAATGCTTCAGGTTGTTCTGCATCAGCAATGGTTTCACCGATCTGGAAACCTTCAATCCCTACAACAGCACAAATATCGCCTGCAGATACTTCAGTTGCTTTCTTTTTACCCATTCCTTCGAATGTGTACAATTCTTTTATTTTACCACGAACCATAGAACCATCCAATTTGCACAATTGAATGTTCTGGCCTTCTTTAACCACACCACGAGCCACACGGCCTACAGCGATACGACCCAGGAAGGATGAATAATCCAGGGAAGTGATCTGCATTTGCAATGGACCTTCATTAACGGTAGGCTCTGGTACGTAATCGATAATAGTATCTAATACCGCATTAATGTTATCCGTTTTTTCAAGGCTTGTATTAAACCAGCCTTGTTTGGAAGAACCATAAAGCGTTGGGAAATTCAATTGTTCTTCAGTTGCATCCAATTGGAAGAAAAGATCAAATACCTTATCATGAACCTCGTCAGGACGGCAGTTATCTTTATCTACTTTATTGATTACAACAATAGGACGCAAACCTAAGTTCAACGCTTTTTGAAGTACAAAACGCGTTTGAGGCATTGGTCCTTCAAAAGCATCTACCAACAGTACTACACCATCAGCCATTTTCAATACACGCTCTACCTCACCACCAAAATCCGAGTGACCAGGAGTATCGATTACGTTGATTTTAGTGCCTTTGTAATTTACAGAGATGTTTTTACTCAAAATGGTAATACCTCTTTCACGCTCAAGATCGTTACTATCCATTATCAACTCACCAGTTTCCTGGTTGTCGCGGAATACCGAAGTGGCGTGTATAATTTTGTCCACAAGAGTCGTTTTCCCGTGATCGACGTGCGCAATAATGGCAATGTTACGAATGTTCATAGCTGCAAAATAAAACAGAACAAAAGGAGCAACACGATTTTGAATATTAAGTTGTGTTTACCTTTTTTCTATATAGTTTCTAAAAAGTGTGCAAAGGTAAGGAAAATTAATGATAGGGTACAAATAGTGAAATCTCTATGCACATATAGATAGCAAGGAAATATTACAATTGTCTATTAATAAGCGCAGAAGCCCAGGCTTCCCTTGTATTTTCGAGCAACAAAAACATATTTATAGTAATAGTGGCGACCAATCCGATAACCGGAAAACTTTCTATAATCATTATTACCATTCAACCATGCTTCGATATACTAAACTGGGCAGTATGCTCTTTGTGAATTTATATTCTACCACAGAACTTGGTGTTACCTACCTGAGGTTCAAAAATACACTTGATGAATATCTCCCTTATCTGCAGGCAAACGAGAACAAAAATACAATGTCATACCAGGTTACACCTTTGGGGTAGCAGGGTGGGCAAAAAGTTAGGTGCATATGCTGAATTGGGATATGGCCACAAAGGCATAATCTGCGGTGAGATTAGCTATAGGTTCTAATTTTTAGCACGGAGTTTAAATATTAGAAATCGTTTTGTATTTTGTCTGTCCAACTCATCCTGAATATCATGAAAAAATTCTCCAAAGCCCTGCTGGCAGGCCTGATAATCCTTTCCGGAACAACAGAAGCACAAACGATCAAAGAAAAAGTATACAGAAGTGAAGCCGGAATTGAGATAGGCGGTACCGGTTTATTGTATAATGTTTTCTACCAACAAAAGGTTGTTTCGTTAGGTAACCATAGTACATTGAATCTGCGTATAGGTAGCGCAATTATGCCGTTGTTTCTCTTTTCAGAAGGTGACCCGAAATGGGGATACAATGCCAATGTAATGCCAACTGTCCTCTGGTTCAAAAACAGACATGCCTGGGAAACGGGGGTGGCGCTTGGTTTTTTTGACTACACAAACCGTAACGAAGAATATATCCTGAACGGTAAGTCTACAAAACGGGATTTTATTCAGCGATATTTAATACTCTCACCACAAATAAGTTACCGCTATTATTTCAGCAAGAGCCCTTTGTATATACGCGGTTCTGTATTGCTGCATATTGCGTTGCGGGAATATGATAATTATGGCGGCCATTCATTAAGTGACCAGTTCATTTATCCATGGGCCGGCATATCAGGCGGTATCAGGTTTTGATAAATAATTATCGGTTTCCACCCTACCTTTGCGTCCATGTTACCTACTTCCGATAAAATAAGGCAATACGCTACCGATACCATTCAAAGCGAGATTTCAGCATTACAAAAGATGGATTCATTTGTAGATGAAGATTTTGTGCAATCTGTTATATTGATGCATGAGGCAAAGGGGCGCATGGTGATTACCGGGATAGGCAAAAGCGCCATCATTGCTCAAAAGATCGTTGCTACCATGAATTCCACCGGAACGCCTGCACTCTTTATGCATGCTGCCGACGCCATTCATGGAGATCTTGGTATGATACAGCCTGATGATGTTGTCATTGTAATTTCAAAAAGTGGTGAAAGCCCGGAGATCAAAGCACTCCTGCCATTTGTAAAAAACTTTGGCAATAAAGTAATTGCCATTTGCGGTAATAAGGATAGTTATCTGGCTACACACGCCGATTATTTTATCAATACAACTGTAGATGCAGAGGCTTGCCCCAATAACCTTGCACCTACTACAAGTACTACAGCACAAATGGTGATGGGCGATGCGCTTGCGATCAGTCTTTTACAACTTAAAGGATTTACAGACCGTGATTTTGCAAAATTTCATCCGGGCGGAGCTTTGGGTAAAAGACTTTACTTAACAGTGTATGATCTAAGTAGCCGCAACGCGCGCCCGCAAGTTGATGCGTCTGCTTCCTTAAGAGAGATCATTGTAGAAATATCTGGGAATTTTTTGGGCGCTACAGCCGTAATGGAAAACGGGAAACTTATTGGCGTGATTACCGATGGTGACCTCCGCCGTATGCTGGAAAATAATACGAATCCTGTTGATGTTCTGGCAAAAAATATCTGCACACCTAATCCTAAGAGCATCGAGGACAACGAACTTGCCGTACAAGCCCTGGAACTCATGCGCAATCATGATATTACCCAATTGATCGTAACCCGTCAGGGCGAATATTCGGGTATGGTGCACTTGCACGACCTGGTAAGGGAAGGCCTTATTTAGATGCCGGATTTTTCGATCTATGATTTTTGATGTACGTTCGATAAAATTTATTTTCTGCAAGCTCCAAATACATTAGATACTCCAGTAGAATTCCTGAAAGGTGTTGGACCACTCAGAGGCGAGTTGTTGCGCAAGGAATTTAATATTTTTTCTTTTGGCGATCTCTTGCAACATTTCCCGTTGCGTTATATAGACAGTACACAGGTACAACATATCAGTGCATTATCTCCGGAACAGGAATATGTACAACTTCGGGGAACCATTACCAATCTTAGTGAGGAAGGCCAGTCTTTTAAAAAAAGGCTAACCGCTACTTTGTATGATAAAACCGGGAAAGTAGAGCTGATCTGGTTTCAGGGTATCAATTTTATTGTAAAAAGCATTCAACCTAATGCTACCTATTCCGTATTTGGCAAGCTTACCTGGTTTAATGGATTACCAACGATCTCTCATCCTGAAATAGAACTATACAATCCAGCCGCAGCCAAAGTAACAGGTATGCAGCCTGTTTATTCCACCACGGAAAAACTTAAGGCCAAAGGGCTTAGCAATCGCTCCTTTGCCAAGGTGATACAGGCTTTGTGGGAGAAAATAACACCAAGAGATATCCCCGAAATATTACCGGAACATCTCCTGAAAGAATATAAACTTTTAAGTCGTTTTGAAGCCTACAGGCAAATACATTTCCCGGCTAATGAGGAATACAGGCGCCTTGCAGAGCGAAGATTAAAATGGGAAGAATTACTGTTGACACAGATCCGTATTCTTCGCTTGAAGTTAAATCATCATCAACAGGCAGGATTTGCATTTCCGGCTGTGGGTTCTTATTTCAATAATTTTTTTGAACATCATCTTCCTTTCTCTCTTACCAATGCACAAAAAAGGGTGCTGAAAGAAATCAGGCAAGATACTTTTAACGGTAAACAGATGAACCGCCTGGTACAAGGTGATGTAGGCAGTGGCAAAACGATTGTAGCGCTTATGGCTATGTTGCTGGCTATGGACAATGGGTTTCAGGCGAGTCTTATGGCACCAACTGAAATCCTTTCCCAGCAACATTATCAGGGTATAAAAGAGTTATTACAACCGCTGCATATTCCTGTAGCTATTCTTACCGGATCTATAAAAGGAAAAGAACGCAAACAAATTTTGGAGGGTGTAGCGAATGGTGTAATTCCAATACTGATCGGTACACACGCACTTGTTGAAGACACAGTGAAATTTAAGAATCTTGGCCTTGCTGTTATTGATGAACAGCATCGTTTTGGTGTGACGCAAAGAGCTAAACTCTGGACTAAAAATGAGCGTCCGCCACATGTACTGGTAATGACCGCTACGCCCATACCCCGCACCTTAGCCATGACGGTGTATGGCGACCTTGATGTTTCTGTTATTGATGAATTACCTCCGGGCCGTAAGCCTATTGAAACCATTCAGCGTAGTGAAAATTTCAGGCCGAAAGTGATGCAGTTCCTGAAGAATGAAATTGAAAAAGGTCGGCAAATTTATATTGTATATCCGTTAATTGAAGAATCGGAAAAATTGGATTACGAAAGCCTAAAAGCAGGCTACGATCAGGTTAAGGCCTGGTTTCCCGATCCTACATATCGGGTAGCCATGGTTCATGGTAAACAGCCTATGGATGAACGTCAGCGGAATATGGAGCGCTTTGTAAGTGGCGATGCGCATATATTGGTAGCTACTACGGTAATTGAAGTAGGCGTAAATGTGCCTAACGCATCTGTTATGGTTATTGAAAGTGCGGAACGGTTCGGACTGTCTCAATTACACCAGCTGCGTGGTCGTGTAGGTCGTGGTAGTGAAAAGAGTTATTGCATTTTACTTACAGGACAACAATTATCCAAAGAGAGCCGCCAACGCATGCACATCATGACTCAAACCAGTGATGGATTTATAATAGCGGAAGAAGATCTGAAAATGCGCGGGCCAGGTGATATCTATGGTACACGGCAAAGCGGTGCTTTGGACTTTAAAATAGCTGACATCATTAACGATGTAGATATCATGGAGGAAACTAAAGCCGCTGCACAAGCCATTCTCAACGAAGACCCATACCTACAGCAACCACATCATGCTATGTTAAGGCAAGACGTACATAAGAATAGGAATAAGCAGGTGCAGCAGTGGAGTAAGATTAGTTAGTAACACTTTTGCAAGCTGATAAAAATAAATTTTGTGCATTAGTAGAATCTTATTTACTTTGTACCTCAAAGTGCTTTTATGAATCCAGAAGAAAAAGATACTTCTCTAGAAACGTTACAAGAAATCCGCTCTATTATGGATCGTTCAGCTCGATTCCTATCCTTAAGCGGTTGGAGTGGAATATGGGCAGGTGTAGTTGCTTTAGTTGGTGCTGGCGTAGCTTATAAGTGGTTAAACGAATTTAGTTTTTTCGAGGCTAATGACATCACTTTAAGAGGAGCGTATTTCACAGAAGGCTATTTCATAAAGTACTTTATTCTGGCGGTAGCTATTTTTATTGTTGCTTTTATTGGTGGCTTTTATTTTACTTATAAAAAGAACGAAAAAGCCGGAGTTCCAATATGGAACAGCGCTTCCCGTAAAATGGTGATCAACCTGGCTATTCCTTTAATAGCGGGCGCTATTATAACTTTTGCTTTTGCTATGAGAGGCGATTGGATATATATAGCACCAGGCTGCCTTATTTTTTATGGTCTTGCACTCATTAATGGCAGTAAGTATACAGTATCAGATATTAAGTATTTAGGTTTGATAGAAGTCGTTCTGGGATGCATAGGATTGTTTATTAATCCTGGCTATGGTTTATATTTGTGGGCTTTTGGATTTGGCGTGCTGCACATTGTCTATGGCATTATCATGTGGCGTAAATATGATCAATAATGAGGAAAGAACTGGAACAACTCAACAAAGTATTCGATAGCCGGATCCGGATTGGTATTATGAGTGCGCTTATCGTAAATGAAGATATTAATTTCAACGACCTTAAAGCCCTGATAGACGCTACAGATGGTAATCTTGCTACACATTTAAAAACTTTGGAGGAGCATAAATACATTAAGGTGGAGAAAGGTTTTATTGGAAGAAAAACCAATACAGTATATTCTATTACCCGTGCCGGCGAAAAAGCTTTTCGTAGCCATCTTGATGCCCTAGAAAAAATTATAAAAAGTGTAAACTAAATTTTTTTATCCATTTACTTTGAAAAACAAAGTACTTTTAAATAAAGGTTATAAACAAAAAAAAGAAATGAATACAGGATTTAAAAAGCTCAGAAAAAAACTACTGGTTTATCTCGCACATGAAGTCGCCTTACCTTATTTCAAACTGATACGAAAAGGATACAACTTTCCTTATTCCATTAAAGACCTGCAACATTTTGAGGAGGGCACAGTTGGACGGGTGCTGCACGCTTTCTTTTTCAATAACGATCTTGAGCTACTGCCACACTATGAGAAACATGATGTAAAACATGTGGTACTTGGCTACCCCCCAACAGAAGAAGGTGAGGTAAGTCTTCAGTGTTTTATGTTAGCTAACGGCAGGATAACCGCTCCGGTAATTTTTAGTGTTCTTGTTGGTGTGCTCATTATGCCGGAGTCCTGGTTTAGTTTTCGGAAGGCCTGGAAGCGAGGCAGGGCAACCCCTAGCCTGAATAAATTGAACTGGTTTAGCCTCATACCTCACCCTTTATCAGAAGTTCGCAAACAAATTTTTCTCACTTCAAAAAATAAATAGAAAATCATGGAAACGCATCCTGATCAACAAGAGCAAAACAACTCCAAAAATTTACCGGTAAAAACAGAACCTAATTTCTGGGAAACAAACCGGTTATTGATTAAAGGCATAATAATAGGAATTCTCATCCTGGTTATGATGATACCATCTGCCTTTATTTTCAACCTAGTGCAAGAGCGAGCTGAACGCCAACAGCAGGTAATTCATGAAGTAAGTAGTAAATGCGCAGAACCACAAACGATAGTTGGGCCTGTATTAATGTTGCCTTATAAGGAGTTTAGTACGGACAGCAAAGGGCAAACAACCAGCTCCAGGAGCATGGCTTATTTTCTGCCGGACAAGCTGGACATCAAAGGGACATTACTTTCCGAAGAACGCCATAGAAGTATATACGATGTCACCTTATACCGATCAGATATTATATTAAGCGGTAATTTCGCGAAGCTTAATCTTGCAGCTTTAAAGATCAATCCTGAAAACGTTCTGTGGGATGAAGCAAAGCTTGTAATGGGATTGAGCGATGCCCGCGGACTTGAAGACGAAGTACTTTTACAATGGAATAATAGTGACCAAAAACTGGAAGCAGGTGTACCGGAAAATGCTGTATTATCTTCAGGTCTTCAGGCAGCGATTACCTGCAATACAGAGGCTGAAGCAAATTTCAATATCAAACTTAAAGTGAAAGGATCGGAGTATTTCTATCTTACTCCTTTAGGGAAATCAACATTGGTTAAACTTAACTCCACCTGGCAAAATCCGGCTTTCGATGGAAAGTTTTTGCCCAACAATACTGTAGATATTTCTGATAAAGGGTTTGATGCAACCTGGAAAATTCAGCAAGCTTCCCGATCCTATCCCCAACAGTGGACTAACGCTAATCAAAAGCTATCAGAGTCAGCATTTGGTGTCAGGCTGTTGCAGCCTACAGATACCTATGTTAAAACCGAAAGATCTGTAAAATATGCGCTGCTCTTCATTGGGCTTACCTTTGCCGTATTCTTCTTTATAGAATTATTACAGAAAAAACAGATCCACCCCTTACAGTATTTCCTGGTAGGCATAGCGCTTACTGTTTTCTATACCTTACTGCTTTCATTCTCTGAATACATAGGGTTCAATAAAGCTTATGCACTAGCTGCTGCAGCTACTATTACGCTTATTGGTTTGTATGTGCAGAGTATGTTTAAACAAACGAAAATCGCCATTGGATTCACTTTGGCTTTGGGCAGTTTATACGCTTATATTTTCTTCCTCATTCAGCTACAGGATTATGCCCTTCTCTTCGGCAGTGTAGGCTTGTTTGCAGTGGTTGCCTTGGCCATGTATAGTTCGCGTAAAGTGGATTGGTATCATACAGGTAAAAGGTCTGCACCACAATCTTCCTGACCAACGGTAATAACCGGGTACAGAAGCCTGTAAGTGCTTTTCAAATAAAGGTTATAGGTTTTCAAAGCCTATAACCTTTATTTAATTTTAAGAATTTTTAGGCAGCTCCTTTCTTACCTTGCAAATAAAAAGCTATGAAATCATTTACACGCTCCCGCTTTAAAAGTTTCACTTATGCTTTTGAAGGCTTAGTTGGGCTTCTACGTTCTGAAAAGAATATGTGGATACATCTTGCAGCAACTATTATCGTAATTATTGCAGGTATTTATAAAAATATAACCTCCGGTGATTGGTGTTTCATTATCATCGCAATCGGGCTGGTTTGGATCTCGGAAGCTTTTAATACTGCAATGGAAAGGCTTTGTAATGTGGTCACTAAAGATTTGCATCCTGTAATAAAACAAGTAAAAGATATCAGTGCTGCGGCTGTATTAATTTCTACAGTAATTGCAATACTAATCGGGTCTTTTGTTTTTGGACGCTAAACCTTATTTGACCTGCTTATAATAGCCATCCAGGAATCGATTGAATCCTTTGCTACGCAATAATATTTGCTGAAAGATAGTAACACCAATAAGTGCACAAAGTATACCTACCAGTACATCAAGGATATAATGATGATTAGTATAAATAGCCGCAAACCAGGTACCGAGCATGACAATAGTCAGGAATATCTTCCAACCGGCAGCAACATTCTTTTTAAAAGCATAG
Source organism: Taibaiella sp. (assembly GCA_041660405.1). Lineage (GTDB taxonomy): Bacteria > Bacteroidota > Bacteroidia > Chitinophagales > Chitinophagaceae > Taibaiella. The sequence continues at coordinate 63,279 of JBAZWL010000011.1, forward strand.
AATACAGATACCACTACATAAGCTGCATGCAGTGAAGGCATAGCTGCAAACACATTGGAGCTTTTGGAATAAAGGCCATGAAATATAGAAACACCAAAGAAACGATCAAAGCCAGCCAGTCCTGCTACATTGCCTGGTGTTGCTGCATCAAACTCAAGACCGTGGTAGTGAATATACCAGGGTGGTGCAGCCGGATAACCATAGTAACCAATAAAGCCTACAAAATTGGTGAGCAGAAAGGTAAGACAAAATTCAAGCGCTGCTTTCCTGTTTTTGGTAAATAAATAAGCCGCAAAAGAAATAGGTACCGGCATCCAGCAGAGATAAAACAAACCATTGATCACATCCAGAAAAACGGTTCTGTTCACCTCCCAGTACTCATTCCAGGTGTGAACAGCGCCTTGATAATCGACACCGAAAAACTTTTTTTCCAGTGTATAAAGGTCGCCTATATGTACTGTATTAAATTTGAAATTCGGAAAGGCCTTCATGTAATCGAAGATCACCCAGAATACAATGAAAGGTAACAGGGTTAGTAGAAAATTCCGCGTTTTCTTAGATACCGAATAGAGTACAAAAAACAAACCCGAAATAAATACCTGCTCCGGCCTGAAGCCTATCACAAAATAAGATAAAATCAGATAAGCGATCATGATTCCTCCGGCTATTATCAGCCTTTTATAAAGAGGCATTCTATCCACTCCTGTAATCCTTTTTGCTGTAGTAATGTTCATTTATTTTTTCTTCGAAAACCCGGAATTAAGCACCTTGTCCCACAACTCGGAACTTACGCCAAATCCTTTAGTAGAATCAGAATAATGGTGTAACATGTGGTGCTTCTTTATTTTTTTCCAAACCTCACCTTTAAAATTAAAGTGGTGAAGCGCATAATGCACAGTATCATAAAAAACGTAACCTAATACAAATGCTGAAAAGAAAGGATAGAGATAAACCGCAGGCATAAAAGCCCGTAGTGCAAAATAAACACCCAACGCTAAGGGAATACTTACCGATAAAGGCATTACCAATCTTTTCACATCATTAGGGTAATCGTGATGTACACCATGGAAAATAAAATGCAACCTTAATGCCCATTTGGCTTTAGGTACATAATGAAATATCCAGCGATGCAAAACGTATTCAAACAGAGTCCAGCTGATCAACCCGATAATAAACATTCCGATAAACAACAGAGCTGTCACATTCAGTTCTACTACACCTTTGTATGCAAAAAATAAAACTACGGGCAGATACGCAATCATCGGTATGGTCCAATGAACCTTGGAGAAGGACTCCAGGAAATTGTTCTTGAACATCCTTACTGATTCTGTAGAATTTGAAACGTAATTTTTCTTCATTATTTTGTTTTTTTTCAATCTATCCAAATGGAAAGCTACCCTATTTATTGTTTAGGTGGTTTCCATTTTGGATTTATGCGTTTAATAACTTCTTTGCCGGAGCCCACTTCAGTACCTTTAAATTCTACATATTTCACATTGGGTGCCCAAAAAGTGCCACCCGGATCTATACGTATATACAGACGTTTGAGCACTATCATTTTACCATCCAGCTCTACATAAGTATGATATATACCTGCAGTAGATTTCATCAGGTAAAAAGGTACTTTATCGTATGCTGCAAAAAGCAATTTGTACTTTTCAGGGGCTACTTTGTTCACTTTTACACCGTAGGCAAATTTACGTTGAATATATGATAATTCCTGTGTCTTAGCTCCTTCAGTATACCTTATCCAATATACGTGCACCGGGTTATCATCATTCAGCTCACCGTTTTTCATGTTCAACTCGTACATGATGGTATTGGTATTGGGTGTACGCTGAACATAAAACTGGGTGTTGGTTTTAAACCTCGGAATAGGAAAAGTATCGACCGCTTCGGTAAAAGTAACTTTGCCGTCATCAAAACTTTTACGTGCATCTGCGTGTGTAAAGCACAGTACAAACATTACCATGATTGCAGCTGCAATATTTCCCGGAGAAGCACTTCGTGCTTTCTTCTCTTTGTCGATCTGGTCCAGGGCTCTCTTAGCATCACGCAAGCGCTTTACTGCAGTAATATTGGTCAACACGGCCAATGCTGCAATTGGAATTGTAAAAATACTCATCAATTCAAAAACATGAAATTTAATACCCGGAACATATACTTTACCATCTCCTTCTACAAAGGCTGCTGCTACACCTGTAGCAATGGCAGATAGTGCAATAAGGATTACTCTTTCGGGCCTTTGCATCAGACCACCTTTATTTTCAATACCCAAACCTTCGCTGCGTGCCCGGGTATAACTTACCATCATGGAGCCTATCATAGCTATAAAAGCAAACAGGGAGCTTAAAAAGTAATGATGGGAAATGAGATAATAGCAGATGCCTAAAAAAAGGATTAATTCGCTGTAGCGATCCAGAACAGAATCGTATAAAGCACCAAATGTTGAAGACATTTTACCCAATCGCGCCACCTGACCATCAAGCATATCAAAAAGGCCGGCAAACAGGATAAGTGCCCCAGCCCAGCCTACGTAAGCTAATTCGCCCCGATTACCTTTTTCTGCGCCTATAATAAAGATGATAGCCACACCAATATTCAATAACAAACCAATTGTTGTTACTGCATTTGGTGTAAGCCCCAACTTAATCAGGAAGCGCACAAACGGATTTATAATCTTGTAAATGCCCTTCTGCGCCTTATCTCTGAACGAAACATCACTCATTACACTGTGTATTATTTCAATATTTGATCCGCAAAATTAGACAATTTCGCAAAATTAAACAAACGTTTAATTAATTAAATCAGGACTTATTATCTATACACATTTTTCAACCCAGAGTCCTTAATGCGGGCAAAGTTCGTAATGTTTTAGTTAATCCGGCACAAAAAGATATTGAGAATATTTATAAGACAAAAGTTGATCTTAGAGACAAATCCCAACATTGTTCAAAACCAATTGAAAGAACACATTCAATGTGTCACGATTGAAAAGACACATGCAATGTGTCCCTACGATATTTTTTGCAAGTTGTTCATCAGGATAAAATAATTTAATCCGTAACTTTCCGCCTACTTATGAAGTGGAGCACGCTTGTTAAACGCTTACGATATTATCTTCAGTATTTCCCATTCTCACTCAATGCCTTAATATTAGGGCTTGCGTTGTGGATTTGTTTTAAGATCATAAAGCCAGGTGAGGTTATTAAAGGGGAAGAGCTTTCCTCATTCAGCCCGCTGATAATGCTCATGGGCAAAACCGCATTATGGTTTGTCGTGGCATTAATTGGCTTTTCTATGCTCACCACCTTTCTTTGCTGGCTATATTTTCTTTGGTACAGGCGTAAAAATAATTATCAGCTTGAGTTTAACTTCAAACCATCCAATCAGGACAGGGGATTATGGCTGGAAACGCTCATAAAAAAGGCCAGGCGTCCTTTTCTTGGCTTTATAAAAGGCAGACTGTTTTACGATGGCTACAAAATGACGGATAAATTCATTTTGGCATCTAACAAAAAGAATGCCGGTAAATTCTGGAGAGAAGGAGTGGCGGGGAAGAGTGTACTGGAACTGCCGGATATTAAAGAGTATGCCATTGAAGGTGGTTTTATTTATTTTGAAGATATGCTTCAGTTGTTTTCCATTCCGGTAAGGCAAAAAATAAAAGGCCATTTTTACCAGGCACCGGAAAAGGTATCTCTTGAGGAAAAAGAAGCTCTGCCCAGGAAAACAGAACAAACTGATGTCCGCATTGATCAGCTGCGTAAAGTAGAAGGAGAATACTTGAATTATAAGGATTTTGAACATGGTGACGATGTGCGCCGTATAGTATGGAAAGTGTATGCAAAAAACAGGGAACTCGTGGTGCGCACGCCGGAAATATTTGATCCTTACGCTTCGCATATCTATTTCTACGCCAGTTTTCATTCGGGACTAAAGCAGAACAATAATGATTTCAGTTCCGAAATGCTTAATTACTATAAAAATAGGGTCTGGTCCATATTTGAGGTTTTATCCAAAAAGGAATTTGAAGTAAGATATATTCCGGACCAAACACTTACCATTCCTGAACAATCTAATATTAATGAATACGTGAGCAGAGTGATCAGTAATAGCTATTGGCATAACGATAAAAGCCTGGCTGATTATTTTGAACCTCGCTACGGCTCTGTTTTATGCATTTCCTCCTTTAATGACTCCGATGAGGTAAAAGATATGTTGGAGCGATGCAGTTCGGATATTGTAGTTTACTATGTAAAAGTATCCAATACTTTCAGATCGTTTTTGCCCTGGGCATGGTTTAAACGTATTTTCTTCTTAGCCCCCGACGACAGGCTAAAGAGAATCCGGAACAGGTGGCTGATTACTCCGCAAAGGTTCCAGCTTATCAAAAGGGAAAAAGAAATTGAAAAGATATTGAGTGAGGCAGATGTGATTACTGCAAAATTATAAAATCTTCAAAAGCCATCTTAAAGGTGGCTTTTTTCATGGAATGAACGATTAAATTAGTCATTTAAATGCTTAACAAATATTTAAATAAAGTAAATCTTTTTGTTATTTTTACATGAAGATGTAGGTGTCAAATGATACTATTTGTTAACTTTTAACCAGACCCATTTATGAAAAAAAGCTATACTTTAAAACTTTCATTGCTTTCTCTTTTCTATTTATTATGTGCAAACCTATCTTATGGACAAACGTATTGTTCTCCTGCTGATGATGACTGTACAGACGGAGATCTGATACAATCTTTCTCTACAACCGGAGGGACTACCAATATTACCAATAACAATACGGGATGCGGCAATACCACTACAGGCTATTCCAGTTATATTACCATGATCCATACAGGAGCACAGGGATCTACCGTAAATTATTCTATAACCAATGGGGAAGACTATGATGCCAGGTTAGGTATGTGGGTAGATTGGAATAATGATGGTGATTTCAACGATGCAGCTGAAGTTATTTTCCAGTCTGTGGCTTATGCTGAGCCAAGCGATATAGTAACCGGCAGTTTTACAATACCTGCTGCAACTGCTCCGGGAAACAAAAGAATGAGGGTAAGATTATGGTATATTGATGCCTTTAACGATATATTCGGAGTACCAGATCCAGCCCCCGGCCCCTGCGATGTAAACCTTTATGGTTACGGCGAAACGGAAGATTATACAATAACGGTAACCGGAACGGCAGCAACATGTGCTACACCTACCATACCTACTGCTACCTCCATTACGGGTACCACAGCTTCTTTAAACTGGACACAGACCGGTACTCCGGCTCAATGGCAGATTAAATACGGGGCTGCCGGCTTTAACCCTGCAACCGCTGGAACAGCTATTATCACCTCTGTAAAACCTTATACACTCAATCCACCGTTAACACCGCTTACATCATATGACTATTATGTACGGGCTGTTTGTGGTCCTGCAGATACTTCTGCATGGTCGGTGGTTAAAAACTTCAGTACCTTATGTAATGCACCCGCATTGCTTTCCACTAAAGATAGCAACCGTTGCGGCACGGGCGAAATAACACTCCAGGCTACTGCCGCTACTGGTGCTACGATAAATTGGTATGCCAATGCTACCGGAGGAGCTCCTTTGGGAACAGGCAATAGCTTCACCACACCAAGTATTTCCAACACCACCACTTATCATGTAGCTGCATCAAGTGGCTCTACAGGTTCAGGTGTGGTACGGATTACAGAAATGGGGATAGGCGATCCGGATGGTCTGGAAATTCAGAATGTAGGATCATTGCCTATTGATGTTACGGGCTGGAAAGTGGCTGTGAGTAATTCTTATACATCTATAACATCTGTTAACGCCAATATTCAGACACTAAGCGGGACAATGGCTGCCAATGATATTAAATCCTGGACTGACCTTTCTTCTAATGCCAATTATTGGGGCAGTAATATTCTATGGAACCCAGGCGTAGCATCTACTTATACCGGTTGGGCCCTTATCCTGGACAACAATAATAACCTGGTAGATTTTGTTGCCTTTAACTGGCCGGTTGCCACTATACAGGCTACCACATTAACTATCGGCTCCGCGTCCGTAAGCCTTGCTACAGCATGGACTGGTGCACCTTTGGATGCTAACCCTGTAGCTTTGGGTAGTGGTTCAAATTTTCAAAGGATAGGCAGTTCTGATCAGAATCAAGCTACCGATTTTAACGTTGCAACAGCTACGTTGGGCACCACCAATACCGGACTCACTCTTCCATTTGGAGGTAGCGCCTGTGAAAGCCCACGTATACCGGTAGTAGCTACTATTAAAACAACACCTACCGTTAGTCTTCCAAATGATACTACTATTTGTCCGGGCGTTTCCTATACATTCAATGCCGGCAATACAGGTGCAGCTTATGCATGGAATACCGGCGCCGCTACTCAAAGTATTACTGCAAATGCAGCCGGAACTTATTCGGTATCGGTTACGTCAACCAATGGGTGTACCAATTCTGACACAATAAATATTACACCCGGCATTGTTCCGGTAAATAATCTTCCTGCCATTACTAATTTGTGTGCAGGCGAAATGGCTACTTTAAATGCAGGAAATACCGGAAGCAGCTTTACATGGACGCCTGGTAGTGCTACCACACAAGCCATCAACGTAAATACGGCAGGCAATTACAGCGTAGTGGTAAAAAGTAGTACCGGATGCCAGATAACAAGTACGACCAACCTGATTATAAGGCCCTTGCCTGTACCGAGTCTGGGCAATGATACCAGCATTTGTGATGGTGCCCAGATTATATTGAATGCAGGCAATCCCGGCCATACTTTTAACTGGAACACTGGCGCTACTACACAGACTATTAATGCAAGTGATTCCGGAACTTATTCTGTAGTCACTACCAGTCCTTACAATTGTGTCTTGGAAGAAGATAAACATATTGCTTACCTGCCATCACCAAGAGTAGAAGGGTTCAACTTTATTCCTTTGTTTTATGAAGAGCTTGGGAAAGTACGTTTCTCGCCGCTTAATCCTACTAATGTAAATAGCTATGAGTGGAACTTTGGTGACGGAACGCCCACAAGTGTCCAGGTATATCCGGAACACAATTATGCTTCAGGCGGAAATTACGTGGTAACCTTAAAGGTCTTCAATGGCTGCGGAGATTTTGAAATCAGCCTTCCTATTAATGTCGATCTGACTACAGGAATAATTAAATTAAATAGCGAAGCGGCTGATGTTGTTTTATACCCCAATCCATCCAAGGATTATATCATTATAGAGAATAAAAGTGATAACCTGAAAATGCAGGAAATTGCTGTATTCAATACACTTGGTGCCATGGTCTATAATCATCATACAGATAATGGTAAAAACCATAAACTTAATGTCAACGGTCTGGCTTCAGGCTTGTATTCCATCCGTATTCTTACTGATAAAGGTTTTGTGATCCGCAAAGTGGAAGTGATCAAATAATAAATCCGGATTGAGGCAAATAAAAGATCGGCAACCATTTAATGGTTGCCGATCTTTTTATATACTATATAAATTCAGATAAAACTTATAGTTCCAGCAATGCTTTCACAGGATCTTTACCGATCAGAAGCAGCTCCGGATTTTCAAGCAGTTCTTTTACCCTTACCAGGAAACCTACAGATTCACGGCCATCGATAATACGGTGATCATAACTCAAAGCAAGATACATCATAGGACGAATCTCAACTTTGCCATTAATCGCCATCGGGCGGTCCTGGATCTTATGCATACCCAGAATAGCCGATTGAGGAATATTGATAATTGGTGTGCTCATTAGTGATCCGAATACACCTCCATTAGTAATGGTAAATGTACCGCCAGTCATTTCTTCGATAGTCAATTTGTTATCTCTTGCTTTGGCAGCAAGCTCGCCTACCTTTTTCTCAATTTCAAACATGCCAAGGCTTTCTGCATTACGGATAATAGGCACTACCAATCCTTTAGGTGCAGAAACTGCAATAGAGATATCGCAATACTCATGGTAGATCACAGACTCGCCATCAATGTAAGCGTTAACTGCAGGCCACTCCTGTAAAGCAATACAACATGCTTTGGTAAAGAAGGACATAAAGCCCAGGTTTACACCATGCTGCTCTTTAAATTTATCTTTATACACCTTGCGGATATCCATGATCCTGGTCATGTCTACTTCGTTAAAAGTAGTCAGCATGGCAGTAGTATTCTTAGCTTCTACCAGGCGGCGGGAAATGGTTTTCCGGAGATTACTCATTTTTTCAGGACGATCCTCACGGCTAAACATAGCCTTACCTGGTGTACGTCCCGGGTTTTCAAGAGCAGCTAAAACGTCCCCTTTCATAATGCGGCCCAGAGAACCTGTACCGGTAACTGTGCTTGGCTGAACTTTTTTATCGGCCATTATAGCATTGGCAACCGGAGTAGCTTTAACTAAAGGATCAGCAGGTTTTGCTGGCGCAGCGGTAGTGGCTGCAGGTGCTTCAGTTTTCTTTTCCTCTGGTTTTTTCTCTTCTGCTTTAGGGGCAGCAGATGCTGGCCTTTCGGCAGTTTCGTCTATTTTACAGGCGATATCACCTATATTAAGGGTATCCCCCTCTTTAGCTACAGTCTGTAAAATGCCGGCTTGTTCCGCATTTAACTCAAATGTGGCTTTTTCGGATTCTAATTCACAGATAATTTCATCGCGGTCAACCCAATCACCGTCATTTTTTATCCATTTTACTAAAGTAACTTCACTGATGGACTCACCAACGGGGGGGACTTTTATTTCAATCATGGAAAGAATAATGTAATTAGCTAATTTTATGTATCCACAGCAAAAATGATCTGTTTTGCTATTGGGCTGCTAAATTAGGAAACACCGTTCATTTAACAAAGGTAAATTGCAAAATAGGTGTACTTAGCTCATTCAAAATGAGATTTGTCATCAATTCTCCAATGTTTCCTTTCAAACGATGAACATTGAATTTATTTTTCTTCAAAAATTGTTCAAAATAAAAAAGGTTTCTTATCTTTGCCATCCGAATAAAAGTCAAAAGGTTTCTTTTGGCTTTTTATTTTGAGTTCTTTTTGATACACGGGCATGGTGCAATGGTAGCATACGGGTCTCCAACACCCTTGATGTGGGTTCGAATCCTACTGCCCGTGCAGATTTTTTAGTGCAAAAATTGATTTTATATTTCTAAATTTGATTTTTGCATTTTTAATTTATAATATTCTTATGAGCAAGTTCGGAACATACATTCAGGAGTCTTACGACGAATTGATCCACAAAGTAAACTGGCCTTCATGGAACGAACTTCAACAAACTACGTTGATCGTTATCGTTTCCCTGATTGTTGTTACTGCATTGATCTTCGGTATGGACGCAGGTTCAGAAGCCGCGATGAAATTCGTTTACAGCATCGCCAGTAACTAAACCAAAACCATAGTTCAACTGTTTGAACTAAAGAAATCATTACACACAAATGAGTGAAATAAATACGCCGCAAGAACAGGTTACAGAACAAGATACCAAATGGTATGTGATTCGTATTGTGAGCGGTAAAGAGAGAAAAGTAAAAGAATACCTGGATAAAGAGGTTAAGATCAACGGATGGGGAAATACCATTTTACAGATTCTTTGCCCGGTAGAAAAGGTATTTAAAGTGCTGAATGGCAAAAAAGTCCTTCGCGAAAAAACGTTATTCCCTGGTTATATCATGTTGGAAGCCGTAGAAGGCAAACTGAATGATACTATGATTCAGGGCATCACCAGTGTTACCAATGTAATCCACTTCTTGGGTAAAGAGCATCCGATAGCTTTGCGCAAAGCAGAAGTAAATAAAATGTTCGGTAAGTTGGATGAAGTATCTGAACAAGGTATCGGATACGCAGAACCTTACATTGTTGGCGAAACGGTGAAGATTATTGACGGTCCGTTCAACGACTTTAATGGTACTATTGAGGAAGTAAATGAAGAGAAGAAAAAACTGAAGATCGTGGTGAAAATATTTGGCCGTGCTACCCCGGTAGAGCTGAATTACTCACAAGTGGAAAAGATAGCTTAATCTTCTTTAAAATATTAGTAAGTAAAAAAGACCCGCTAAAGGCGGGTCTTTTTTACTTACTAAACCAGAGATGAATTATCTTACTGCCACAAAAATATCTACTTCAGCGTTTTCAGGATCCTGTGCTTTTGCTCCATATACTTCAAAATCAGTCGTATACCGCCTTGGTATATCCGAGCTCCATATCTTTACCCACTCCAGGAAAACAATACCTTCTGAAGTCTTCCCCTTCGCTTGCATTTGTGTATAGTTTCCGCCTTCAATTACTTTGCCGGTAAATCCTTCCGGTATTTCATCCAAACTACTTACTCTGCAACCCAATATGGTGGTATATGGTCTTGTATGATCTTTTTCGTAATCGGTGTACACACAATAAACAGTATGATCAATTTTGTTGGGTATTGCGGCAATACTGCTTTCTGAAAAAAACTTAGTCCATAGTTGCGGAATATCAGTTGCAGATTTTCCGTGTTCATTCGTTGTTCTTATAGCTTTTCCTATAATGTAGAATTGTTCTATTGGTGCTGTTTTCATATTGCTTGTTTTTAATGACACTGTAAAAGTATCAGGCCATTATGACAACCCTATGTCAAGAGCATTTCCCTATTTTTTCCTATTTCGATTCAATTTTCCTTTTCGTCCCTTATTTCATAGAGACAAAAATATTTATTTCTGCATGGTCGGGATCGCCTGCTTTTTCATCATATACTTCAAAATCAGTCTTATAAGCTCTTTGAGCATCGGCGTTCCAGATTTTCATCCACTCCAACAGTACAATACCATCACTCGGTTTGCCTTTTGCCGTCATTCTCAAATAGTTTTCACCCTCTATTGCTTTACCGGTAAACCCGTCAGGAATATCATCTAAATGAGTTACCCGGCAGCCTATAATGGCTGTAAAAGGTTTTTTATGATCGTGTTCATAATCCGTGTAAATGCGATAAATGGTGTCGTCAATTTTGTTAGGTATTTTATCCTTGATGTTATTTAATAAAAAGTGATTCCACAATTGTGACAGATCATCAATGACTTTCCCGTTTTCAATTGTTGTTCTTACAGCAAGCCCAATAACATAAAAATCTTCTACTGATATTGTTTCCATATACTTTAGAAATTATTGCTCAGTAAAATTATCGGGTTAATCAATAACCCGGTGCCATTGATTTGCAAAACATTTACGCTATTCTCAACTATTTCTAAATACTATGCAAAAATGCGCGGTGGCTAAAAAATTTAGCCACCGCACAGAATCAATAGATTATTTTTATTTCAGTTTATAACGGAACCCAACGTAAATATTACGTCCCATACCAGGCCCCCATACTAAAGATCCATCAAACCCATGTCCGAAAGGGTTATCGGTTCCGGTAATCAGGTCATGTTGCATATATCTGGTAAGATTTTCTCCACCGGCATACACTTCTATATTACCATCGTTCCAGCTCTTACTTATCTGAGCATTCATTTGAACAAATGAAGGTGAATTGCTTTCTTCCATAACAGTATGATGTTCTGAGAAGCGTGCCGGTAAACGCTTAGGTCCTACCCATTGAACGGTATAATCAAACTTCCAGCTGTTATTAGTTTCGTAACCCACATTTACAAACGCACGATGCGCTGCCACCAATGGTTTCAGCTTTTCCTCACCATTATAAGTATTGCGAACATTATAATAACGATAGGCCAATCTCACATCCAGCTTACGTATAGGCTCATAATCGAGCTGTGCCTGAAAGCTGTGCGCGAATGATTTACCATCCAGGTTATAAAACCTTACTTCACCCGGCTTTTCAATATCCACCACTACCTGGTTGGTAAAATCAGTATAGTAATAATCCATGCTAAATGCACCGTCACGATAATTGAGCATAAATTTCTGCGTGAAGTTTATACCGGTATTCCAGGCAATTTCCGGATTCAAACCATAAGGTTTATCTGCTTCCCCTGCAGACAAAATATAGCTTCTGCTACTTGCGAGATAACCCAGGTTTTCTGCAAAGATATTAGCAGTACGTTGTGCCCGGCCTACAGAAGCACGGAATACACTGTTGGCTGTCGGAGCATATCGCACATGCAATCGGGGTGTAAGAAATGCCCCGAAAAGATTGTGATAATCGGCGCGCAAACCTGCTACTACATTGAATTTGGTAAGATAACTATAACTATATTCTACAAACGCACCGGGCACATATTCCGTACGACGATAAGGAGTTCCAACAAATTTTTCATCATAATTATCTGCCACAAAACTGGCACCACCTTTTATGATATTGTTGGAATTGCTGATGATGGTTTGATAAATGTAATTGGCATAGAAGCTTTTCTGCTTAGCATCATAATTGCGGTTGCCATATTGGCTTTCCTGATTGTGATATACTCCCGATAACTGAAGGCCCATACTTTTCCATGGTTTTGCCACGAAGACCTTACCTATTTTTGCCCAGCCTTCTATACGTTTAATATTTTGCTGATAACCCCATGGATTGCCTGCCACCTGCTCCATACCTTCTTTATAATTCTTCTGGCCTCCGGTATTATCCAGGTACACACCTTTTATACCACCTTGTATTTCGAAGCCTGATTTATCAAAGAAAAACCAACGATTGGAACCTACGAATGTATTGCCCAATGGTTGATCCAGGAAACCATCACCATTCTGATCTACCTTTCCCCAATCGCTTCGGGCGTGCAGTAATAAATTGCTGCTCAGGTCGGAATTGAAACGATGACTCAATACCAGATTGCCTTCGGTACGGCCTTGTGAACTTTGATAACCGTTAAGATATAAGCGTGGTTCTTTTTCTTCAAAAGGTTTACGCCATTCAATATTGATCTGGCCGGCAGTGCCTTCAAATCCGTTCACTACACTTCCGGCACCTTTGCTCAATTGCATACTTTCTACCCAGGCGCCTGGCGTAAAAGTGAGGCCCGTAATAGCCGCCAATCCTCTTACATCCGGAACATTTTCCCGGGTAAAAGAAGTATAACTACCTGCCAGTCCCAGCATCTGGATTTGCTTGTAACCGCTTACGGCATCTGTAAATCCTACGTCAACAGAGGGTGTTGTTTCAAAGCTTTCACTCAGGTTACAACATGCAGCTTTCATCAATTCACGGGAGCCAATCTTTTCTATTTTCACAGAGCCCAGCATATTGATCTCTGTGCTTTTTCTGCGACTTTCGACAGTAACTTCTTTCAATAATTTTACTGGCTTCAACCCTATTTTCAGTTCGGAAGAGCTTACAGAAAGTGTGTCGTTTTCGTAGCCGGTATAGCTTACTACTATACGGCTGGTACTATCAGGCACATCCAATTGAAATTGGCCTTCGGCATCGGTCATAGTGCCATAATTAACGGATAAACCCTGTACCGTGGCACCCGGCAAAGATTCATTATTGGAGTTGTCGGAAACCTTACCGGTAATTCGTCTGAATCCGGCATCCTGCGCAGATGCCTTACTGGATAAAGACAGCATACCTGAAATAAGGATCAATGCTGCACCGCACGTGGCTATGCGCTGTGTATTCTTGATCTGGAAGCGTTTCATAAACACTAATGATCCCCGTGATCCTGTCTATAAGCGCAGCATTCAGGTAATTTGTTGTAATCGTTGTCGGCAGCTTTAGTGTCACCGGCATCATGTCCGGCTTTGGCTATGCTTTCCTCTATCTTCTTTAAAGAAGTTTTGGAAGGTCGGTAAGTAACGGTAAGTTCTTTGCTTGTTTTATCCCACTCTGCACGTTTTACGCCACCTATGTAAGCAGCATCCTCAATGCGTTTTTCACATTGACTACAAGTACCGCTTACTTTTATTTTTTCAGTAGCGATATCTTGATCTCCTCCGGCAAAAGAAAGGGTACAAGAAAATATCAGAAGGGCAATAATGCCTGAAAGACGTTTCATTTTTATAATTATTACGGTTGTAAAATTCAAGAATACTGATCTCAAAAGAAGCATATCAAATGGAATACTTCTCAAAATGGAGCAAGCAGCATTAACCGTAATAAGTGAAACGGACGTGTAATTTATATAAAGGAATATTTTGCCAAAGGCCAGGAGGCGCATTAGCCTGGTATACTTGTGTTACAGGTCTTTCGGGAAGATCTGTTAAGGCATAAGTATGAAACTGTTGTGGTGTCGCTATTTGCAAAGATTGCAGCTGCAATTGTACATCATTAGCTTTGCTTTGGTCCTGGGCAATTTTAAGCGTAATGGTCTTGTCGCTGCAACAATCGTCTGGATTTTCAGACTTCAATCCGGCATACAGAGCATTGTTTTTGGATTCCTTGCCACTTTCTTTGCAGCAGCAGGATGCCTTTTCTTCATTTACATTCCAGGCTGACAATTTAGTGCCACAAAAATGTATTTGCACCATCATGCCGGATACGGCGACGAGGTACAAAACCAATAAGGGTATGGCAATAAATTTCTTCATAGAATGTTGCAAAGCTAAGTATTATCTTTTTATGATGTGTTAAGAAGTGGCAAAAGATGGATTAGGATTAAAAGTTACTTTTTACAATAAACAATCGCAGCTTCTCCTACTCTTTCTCCATCCATAGCTGCAGAAATAATACCTCCTGCATATCCGGCACCTTCAGCGCAAGGGAATAATCCTTTGATCTGTGTATGCTGCAAAGTATCCTTATCGCGCGGAATACGGACGGGAGAAGAGGTACGGGATTCTGTTGCGGTTACAATAGCATCTTCTGTATAATAGCCTTTCATTTTCTTACCAAAAGATATAAATCCTTTACTCAAAGATTGATATACTTCTACCGGCAAAACCTCGTGTAATAAAGCAGAAGTTACGCCTGGCAAATAAGAACATTCGGGTAAAGAGTCCGATAATTTTCTATTCGTAAAATCGGTCATGCGCTGGGCGGGCGCTTTGAGTTTACCTCCACCGGCATTCCAGGCTTTCTGTTCTACCATTTGCTGAAAGTGCATTGCAGCCAAAGGTCCGGTGAAACCATATTTTGCAAAATCCTGCTCGTCTACCGTTACCACCATACCTGAATTAGCATAAGGATTATCGCGCTTGGAAGGCGACCATCCATTTACTACAAGCTCCCCTTCGTTGGTAGAAGCTGGTGCAATAATACCACCCGGGCACATGCAAAAAGAGAACACACCCCGCCCCATTTCCTGACTTACCAGTGAATAAGAAGCCGGCCCCACCATATCACCAAATTCAGCAGGGTCGCAACGATACTGTACCTGGTTGATCAATGCCTGCGGATGTTCAATACGTACACCTAAAGCAAAAGGCTTGGCTTCCATTGCTATGTCTTTGTTATGCAACATGGTGAAGATATCGCGGGCAGAATGGCCAGTAGCAAGGATCAGAGCCTTCGCCATTATTTTTTCTCCACCACTAACGATTACTCCTTTTAGGGCATCCCCTTCAATGATAAGATCTGTAAGTTTTGTATTGAATAAAACCTGTCCGCCACAAGCTTCTATTTGTTCCCTCATGGCTACAATAATGCCTGGCAATTTATTAGTCCCGATGTGAGGGTGCGCCTCGTACATGATCTTCTCTTCTGCCCCAAAATGCCGGAACCATTGCAAGCTGCGCAATATATTACCTCTCTTGGTAGAACGTGTGTAGAGTTTGCCATCACTGTAAGTGCCCGCACCACCTTCACCAAAACAATAATTAGACTCGGGATTTACTATGCCTTGTTTATTCATTGCGGCAAGGTCGCGACGGCGTTCACGCACATCCTTACCCCTTTCAATAATAACAGGGCAAAAGCCACTTTCTATCAGCCTCAAAGCTGCGTAAAGTCCTGCAGGACCGGCTCCGGCTATTAATATTTGTTCTTTATCTTTTACATTTTGCAGTTGAGGAACAAATTCAAAAGCATCTACAAACGGTTCTTCCACAAATACATTGACCTGCATTTGCATCATGATCTGGCTGCCACGGGCATCTACAGACCTTCGGATAACCTGTGTGGCA
Organism: Taibaiella sp.; assembly: GCA_041660405.1. Lineage (GTDB taxonomy): Bacteria > Bacteroidota > Bacteroidia > Chitinophagales > Chitinophagaceae > Taibaiella. The sequence goes on from JBAZWL010000011.1 coordinate 79,283, forward strand.
TTGATTCTGCCGGGTTTCATATTGAGTTGTTGCGCCGCGTACTGGCGAATGACATTTTCCTGCGCAGCATCGGCAGGAGTAAGGCGAAGTGTGATCTGTTGAGGCATTCTATTTAGGAATGAAGTCAGTAATTAAGGGGCAAAAATACATTATTTTAAAGGTTGACAGAGAGACAATATCCCGAAAGCTATTTCTTATCCTGCCATTCCCAACTATACCTTATTTTTGCGCTTTACAGCTTTGATTTATGTCTGAACTACATTTATATAATTCATTTACCCGTCAGAAAGAAAAATTTGAATCCATAACACCTGGCCATGTTGGCCTGTATGTGTGTGGGCCTACTGTAAGTGGTGAATCTCACCTGGGCCATGCGCGTCCGTATATCACCTTCGATGTGGTGAACCGTTATTTGCAACACCTCGGTTATAAAGTACGTTATGTGCGTAACATTACGGATGCCGGACACTTTGAAGAAGAAGGGCGTGAAGCGGAAGATAAAGTAGCTAAAAAAGCTTTGCTGGAAATGCTGGAGCCGATGGAATTGGTTCATAAATATACCAGCCTGTTCCATTGGGGCATGCGTAAGTTCAACAACCTTGAACCGTCTATTGAGCCTACAGCTACCGGCCACATCATTGAACAGATCAATATGATCGAGGATATTATTGCCAAGGGTTATGCTTACGAAGTAAATGGTTCTGTTTATTTTGATGTAAAAAAATATGCTGCGGAATATCCTTATGGAAAATTATCAGGCCGCGTAATTGATGACTTGCTGGAAACTACCCGCGAGCTGGAAGGACAAGAAGAGAAAAGAGATAAAGCAGATTTTGCCTTGTGGAAAAAAGCACCTGCAGAGCATATCATGCGCTGGAAAAGCCCTTGGGGCGAAGGCTTCCCGGGATGGCATATTGAGTGCTCGGCTATGAGCAGTAAATATTTGGGGCAACGTTTTGATATTCATGGTGGTGGTATGGATCTTCAATTTCCGCACCACGAAAGTGAGATTGCGCAAAGTACAATAGCTCATGGTTGCGCTCCGGTAAACTATTGGCTGCACAACAATATGATTACAATTGATGGTCGGAAGATGGGTAAGAGCTATAATAATGTAATTAAACTTACAGAATTATTCAGCGGCGATCATCCGATATTAGAGCAGGCTTATCACCCGATGGTGATTCGTTTTTATATTTTACAAACGCACTACCGTAGCACTTTGGATTTTTCCAATGAGGCTTTACAAGCTTCTGAAAAAGCGTTAAAACGTTTATGGGAAGCCTACGAAGTATTGCAGAAATTGGAATCATCAACAAACGAAACTGCTGGTGATGCTGACCTGGATAAAAAAGTTCAGGAGTATTGCAACGCTTGTGCCGATGATATGAATGACGATTTCAACACAGCAAAAGTGTTGGCAAATTTATTTGAACTTGCACCGGTAATCAATGGTATTAAAGGTGGACAAGTAAAAGCAGATGCAATCAGCGCTTCATCTTATCAACTGTTGCGTATCACTTTCAAAACCTACCTGGAAGATGTTCTCGGCCTGCAACCCTTACAGCAGAATAACGATAGCAAACTGGACACAGTATTGCAATTGGTAATTGAAATGCGTAAAGAAGCCAAAGCACGTAAAGACTATGCGGCTTCTGACAAGATCAGGGACATGCTTGCTGAATCAGGCATTTTGCTAAAGGATGAAAAAGGTGGCGAGATGAGTTATACTATTGAATAAGTTATTTTCATAAAAAAACAAACCTCTTGCTGAAATAGCAAGAGGTTTGTTTTTTTATAGCGAAGATATACGCTTCTTTCAAAAAATCCTTAATTATAAGAAGGCCGTTCGATCACTCCTTTCACAAACGCCTGTACCAGGTAACTCAAAAGTTTTCCTGTAAAAATATCATGCTGGCCATCCGTACGATCTGTCACGCCTTCGGGTAAATGAAGGTATGTTGCGTTGGGCTGAAGTCCGCATTGGTAAAGGTATTGCAGCGCATGATGAGTATGAATACCAACAGGTGTTGCAGCGCTGCTTAACACATTTTCAATACAGTCAACATCCAGCTCTACACCAAAAGATTCATGTGATACGAAAGCTAATGTTTCGTTGATGGCCTGCTTCCAATCCTTTTTGTTACGTACAAAAATATCTTCCCAGAAAAGAGAAAGCATGTCTGTATTTGAAACTAGTTCTGAAACAATAGCCGCACTATTATAAGCTTCATGCAATCCGAGCATGGCGTATTTTTTCAAAAAGCCCTCGTGGTAAGCATAACGGAATCCATTACCGCTATGTCGTCCTTCCATCATCCTGAAATCGGAGTGGGCATCAAGGTTAATAACATTCACTGCTTTGTCCAATGCCATAGAACTCCCTTTGAGTAAAGGATAAGCATTGTTATGACCACCGCCTATTACTACAGGTATTTTGCCATGAGCAATAATATTTTGTATTACAGGATAAACTTTGGTATCTATATGGGACGTTGAAGCTCTTAACTGGTTTGCATTTGCACCATCACTATGAACCATCAGGTCTTTAAAATCCATTTCGCCTAAAAACAAAAAATCCGCTCCGTTTAAGGTGCTGTTATGTTGTACGTTCAGAAAACTTTTCAGGAAGCCGGGCCAAGCCGTATGCGCTCCACCAATACCATTGTTGGCCCTTACTCCTATATCTTCTGGCAAGCCCAAAATCACAAAACGTGCAGCAGATTGTGATAAAGAATGTTCTATATCCTTACCATCAGAAAGCTGGATCATTTCTCCAAGCTTCGTTTCTCCGTCTCTTTTATTGATAAAAGTCCGGATATCTTCTGGCATGTACAATTTAAACTGCGGCATATTAAGGGTTTATTAAACACAAACTTACAGAAGAAGGAACAAAAACCTATTCCCGTATAGAAAAAGCTGAACAGTATTAAAAGGTAAAGCAAGAGAAATGGCTTAATTTTGCGGAGAATAATCTAAAAAAATATAAATAGTTATGTATCCTGCAGAATTAGTAAATCCGATGAAAGCCCAGCTTACGCAGAATGGTTTTCAGGAATTGGTTACTCCGGAACAAGTAGATAGTGTTATTCCTAAAGAAGGAACTACTTTATTAGTTATAAATTCAGTATGTGGTTGCAGTGCAGGCACTGCCCGCCCTGGTGTATTGGAATCTTTACAAGGAGAAGGCAAAAAGCCAACACAAAAGGTAACCACGTTTGCCGGTTTTGATCTGGATGCCGTGAAGCAGGCAAGGAACTACTTATTACCTTATCCTCCATCCTCGCCGGCCATTGCGCTGTTTAAAGATGGTCAACTGGTACATATGATCGAACGCCACATGATCGAAGGCCGCTCTGCAGCTATGATTTCTGCGAACCTGAAGCAAGCTTACGAAGAATATTGTTCTTAATTTATCCTTAAATTTATGTAAAACCTCCCTATCGGGAGGTTTTTTTATTATCATTATGTGAACCATTTGAAGTTCTTTTCATTAATTATAACTTTGGCATACATTTTGATTACTTTTATTTTCTTGCTTCTAAAATAATTTTTTCACTCACAACAAAACAAACACTTTATGAATCTGAAACAATCCGCTCTTGCATTCGCCATTGTTGCCGGACTGGCAACAGGCATTACCTCCTGTAAATCCCAGGAAAAGAAAGATGCCGCTGCTAAAGCAAAAATTGAAGCCCTGGTACCTGGCGTATCTGTAGAAGTTAAAGATGGTGTAGCTACGCTAAGTGGTGAAATGGACTCTGACGCTGCCAAAGCTGCTGCTGCCGATGCTGCCAAAGGCGTTGAAGGCGTAAAATCTGTGGTGAACAATACAACTATCCATGAGGCAGCACCACCACCCGCACCTGTAGTAATTAATCCTGATGAAGCGCTTATCACTGCATCAATGGCTGTATTGAAAGAATATCCAGGTGTAGTATCTGCAGTAAAAGATGGTGTGATTACATTGACCGGAGAGATTAAAAAAGCAGATTGGATGAAATTGAAACCAGCTTTGGATGCACTGCGCCCTAAGAAAGTGGAAAACAAAATGACAATCAAATAATTTATCATTCCTTCCTCAATCTAAAAAATTAAAACAATGGCATTACAAGATAAATATGCTGAACTGATCAGCACAGCGCAGGCAAGCGGCGCAACTAACCTGCAGGTTAGAGAACAGGATAATGTCCTGTATATTGACGGAGAAGTTCCAAGCGGAGAAGCAAAGGATAAGTTGTGGAATGTTTATGATAAAATAGATCCTGACTTTCGTGCGGGCGATGTGGTGATGAACATAAATGTATCTCCTGCTGCAACGGCTACACAGTTAAAAGTTACTACTCAAAGTTCCAATCTGAATATCAGGAAAGGTCCTGGTACTGACCAGCCTATTTTAGGTAAAGCAGGGCATGATTCAGTAGTAACTTTATTAAGCAAATACAATGATGCCTGGTACCTGATCCGCACTACCGATGGTGTTGAAGGTTATTCTTCTGCAGAATATCTTACAGCTCTATAATTATATTATTGAAAAAATGAGAGCCGGCCACTGTTTAGTGGCCGGCTCTTTGTATAAACGAACTATTATTTAGAATATAGATCCTTCCTTCTCTTTAAGGTTTTTGACCTGCTCCAATGCATCAGGAACCACATCGCTGATGATGGTTATGAATGAATCTTTCTTCGCATTCGATAACGCAAAATCAATGGCTTCACTTTCTTTAGGAATCACATGTACGGTCACATCTTGATTTACATTCCGTATTCCTTTTTGAATAAGGTTTATGATCTCTGTATCCGTTTTACCACGCAGATTTTTATCCTGCCTGATGATGATTTCATCAAACATTTTTGCCGCTTCCTGACCGAGTTCAATAGTATCTTCATCTCTGCGATCGCCTACACCAGCCACTATACCCACTTTATGAGAGGCATTCACTTGCGATACAAATTTTCCTATAGCCTGCATGCCATGTGTGTTGTGGGCATAATCAAGCATCACGGTAAAATTATTAAACTTGAAGATGTTCATTCGTCCCGGTGTTAATGCAGCAGAAGGAACAAATGTTTGCAAGGCCAACCTTATATTTTCGATAGAAACATCAGATACATATGCTGCAAGAATAGCACCTAAAGCATTGGCTACATTGAATTCTGCCGTGCCAGCAAAAGTAATTGGTACATTGCCTACCTTCTCCACTCTGATCTTCCAGCCTCCTTTAAGTATAGTAAGAAAGCCTTGTTCATACACAGCACCCAAACCACCTTTTTTGCAATGGTCCAGCAAACGGTTGCTATGTTCATTTAAAGAAAATAAGGCAACATTACATTCCAATTCTTTACGCATGCCGTATACCAGGTCATCATCAGAATTCAGAATAGCATATCCATTCCGGAATACTGTTTTAGGAACTACACCTTTTACGCGCGCAAGTTTTTCAACAGTATCAATACCACCCAAACCCAAATGGTCACCTGCTACATTGGTTACCACAGCAACATTGCAATTATGGAAACCTAGTCCTGCTCTAAGAATACCGCCCCTGGCACATTCCAGCACAGCAACTTCCACAGTAGGATCTTTCAAAATAAATTCAGCTGAAATAGGCCCGGTACAATCACCGGCCTGCATCATCTGGTTCTGTATATAAATACCATCGGTAGTGGTATAGCCAACAGTAGAACCGGTTTGCTTCATGATATGAGCAATAAGCCTTGTGGTGGTCGTTTTACCATTAGTTCCTGATATTGCAATAATAGGAATACGCGCAGATTTCCCCGGAGGAAATAACATATCCAATACTGGATCGGCTACATTGCGCGCCAGACCTTGCGAAGGATCGAGGTGCATACGGAAACCCGGAGCAGCATTCACTTCTATCACGGCACCACCGTTTTCTGTAAGCGGCCGTGTAAGGTCTGGAGCCATTACATCAACACCGCAAATATCAAGGCCAATGATACGTGCAATGCGTTCAAACAAAACAATATTACTTGGATGCACCTGATCCGTAAGATCTGTGCTGGTCCCGCCTGTACTAAGATTTGCAGTAGGTTTTAGCCACAAAGTTTCTCCTTTAGGTAGAATACTTTCAAGCGTTAAGTCTTTTGCTTTTAAGATGTTTTCAGTTTGTGTATCGACGGTAATATTGGTTAATACTTTTTCATGTCCAAAGCCACGACGCGGGTCGCTGTTCACCTTATCAATCAATTGTTGAATAGTGCTTTTACCATCACCTGTTACAGCAGCCGGAGTGCGTAATGCTGCGGCTACAAACTTATAATTAATAACCAATGCACGATGATCAAGACCGGTTATGAATGTTTCACAGATAACGGCTCTTGAATATTTCTGCGCAATAGCCATGCCTTCTTTAAGCTCTTCCCATGTCCTTAAATTAGTGGTAGCACCTTTGCCATGATTTCCGTTTAAGGGCTTGGTCACTAAAGGATAGCCTATCCGCTTAACGGCACGTTCAAGATCCTCTTCCGTATAAGCGATAATACCCTTAGGAACGGGTACTTGTGCTGCTTCCAACAGATTCTTGGTATCTTCTTTATCACAGGCCAACTCTACAGCAATGCTACTGGTAGTACTTGCAATAGTAGCCTGAATACGCTGTTGATTTTTACCATATCCCAATTGAACCAGTGAATGTTTATTTAACCTGATCCATGGAATTCTACGCCTTGCCGCTTCTTCTACAATGGAACCTGTACTTGGCCCCAGGCGCTCTTCTTCGCGTAGTTCCCGCAATTTTTGAATATCGCTTTCCAAATCATATTCTTTGCCTTCAGTCAAGGCTTCTGCAATGGCAACAGATGCTTTTGCCGCATAAATACCGGCTTTTGCTTCGTAGTAAGAAAAGACTACATGATACACTCCGGGTTTATCACTTTCCCTTGTACGTCCAAAGCCAACTTCCATGCCAGCCAGTGTCTGTATTTCCAAGGCTATGTGCTCTATTACATGTCCCATCCAGGTACCTTCCTTCACTCTGCTAAAAAAGCCGCCTTCAACACCTTCGCTGCAACGATGGCTATACATAGATGGAATGAGCGCTTGCAATCGCTCCAGGAAACCATCAATAGTGTTTGTTGGCCGTTGTTCCATTTCCTGCAGATCCAGCAACATTACGATGAGATGATGTCTTTTCGTGGACCAGTAATTTGGCCCTTTCATAACTTTTATATCTAAAATTTCCATTCGCTTATTTTATTTTTGAATTACATAAATCAGGAAAGCACAGTTAAAGTATAATATTATTTTTTCAATTAAAAATTTTTCTTGAAAACTTTAAATCAATAATCAAACAATTTTATTTACAAATAAATTGCTGTTCAAATTGGACGCATCTTACGACCTGGAAGCCTGCAATCGTTGGCATACCCAATTATACTCCTACATGTAAATGTTTATAGCAAAAAAAACCGTACCAATAACTGGTACGGCATATTCAAATTTTATGTTGAGCAAACCTATGCTTCCGCATGTAAGCGTACTTTCAGATTGTGCATATTATTGTTCAGTTTAAGCTGGCAGGCAAGTCGTGAATTGGGCAACAGATCGGGCAATGTATCCAACATCGCATATTCATCATCACTCATTTCGCTAAGGCTTTCTTCACCTTCGAGTACATCCACACAACAAGTAGCACACAGCGCCATGCCACCACAGGTCGCGAGTACATCATATTCATTAGCCACCAATATTTCCATCAGGCTAAGACTCATATCTGTAGGGGCTTCTACAGGGTTTACCGTTCCGTTTCTATCTTCTACAAAAATGGTTATTGTATTCTCGTCCATAAATTAAAGTATTCAACCGCGGCCTCATCCGCGCATGCAAAGCTAATTCATTTTGCCTGTTTTTAAAAAGGATAAACATAGTTATCATGAAAAATGCCTGTCTCACGAGACAGGCATTTTTCTATAAAACAAAACAGAAATTAAAATTCAGAGATACCATTAACCGTAGTATATTTCATAGTGTATTTCACACCAGGATTGATATACTTGTAAGCACTATGACTCATCAGCGCTGCTTCGTGGAAGCCGCAAAGAATAAGTTTCAATTTGTTTTTATAAGTATTGATATCGCCAATAGCCCAGATGCCCGGAATGTTGGTGGAGTAATCTTCGGTGTTTACCTCAATTGCATTTTTATCAATATTCAAGTTCCAGTTTTCAATTGGTCCAAGCTTAGGACTCAATCCGAATAAAGGAATCAGGTAATCTGTTTCTATCGTTGTGGTTTCTTTGGTTTTGCTATCTTCCATGGAAACACTGTGCAGGTTTCCGTTACCGTGAAGGTGTGTCAGGTTACTATTCAGTATCAGGTTTATCTTTCCTTCGGCTGCAAGCTGCATTACTTTGTTTACAGAATCCGGAGCGCCACGAAAGCTTTCACTACGGTGTACCAGTGTTACTTTCTTAGCAATATTGGCAAGATGTATGGTCCAATCAAGTGCGCTATCACCACCCCCGGCAAGAATCATGTTTTTGTTTCTGTAGAATTCAGGTTCGAGGATCATATAGTTGATCCCTTTACCATTTTCAAAATCTTCAAGACCTGCCACTACTGGTTTACGGGGTTCAAAGCATCCCAGTCCACCTGCAATAACCACAGCTTTAGCTTCAATCTGTGTACCCATATTGGTAGTCAGTACAAAATCTGCTTCGCCACGCTTTTCAAGGCCTTCAATTCTTTCGCCCAAAGTATAGGAAGGATGGAAGGGAGTAATCTGCTCTTTAAGGTTATCAATAAGCTCCTGCGCCAGTACTGAAGGATATCCTGGAATATCGTAAATAGGCTTTTTAGGGTATATTTCAGAAAGCTGTCCACCAATTTGTGGCAGGTAGTCGATCAGGTGACAACGCATTTTCAACAAACCGGCTTCAAAAACTGCAAATAACCCTACAGGTCCGGCGCCGATAATGGCTATATCTGTTTGTATCATTTTTCAAATTTGGGTGCAAAATTAAGCAATCATTATGACATAGCTTCAATATCCCTATATGGCTTTTTGATTTTGAAGCTGTGGCCGTAAATATTACACATCTATGACAAAGAAACAGCCAATCACCCTTATCAAAAAACAGTTGTCATTACAATCGCTACACAATTGTAATAAAATCTACTATATCACTCACATTCTATTCACAATTATAGTTTTTTTAGGAAAACTCTTCTTAAAACCCGTTTATTTTTCGCACTTTTGCAATAATTGTTTCGATTACAATAATTTTCCACCTCTTTTATAATATTCGAGTTCCGACTGATAATGGGATTGTTTAATTTTTTAACGCAGGAAATTGCGATAGACCTTGGCACAGCCAATACTTTAATTATTCATAATGACCAGGTTGTAGTAGATGAGCCTTCAATTGTAGCTAAAGACAGAACAACAAATAAAATTGTTGCTGTAGGGAAAAAGGCTATGATGATGCACGAAAAAACCCATGATAATTTGAAGACCATCCGTCCGCTTAAAGATGGTGTGATTGCGGACTTTGACGCGGCAGAAGGCATGTTGCGCGAAATGATTAAAATGGTGTATCCGAAGAAACCATTATTTCCACCCAGCTGGAGAATGGTTATTTGTATTCCGTCAAGCATTACCGAGGTAGAGAAACGGGCGGTACGTGATAGTGCTGAGCAGGCAGGCGCCAAAGAGGTGTACATGATACATGAGCCTATGGCTGCGGCTTTGGGTATAGGTATCGATGTGGAAGAGCCTACAGGTAATATGATCATTGATATTGGTGGTGGTACTACCGGTATTTCCGTTATATCCCTTGCCGGTATTGTTTGCGATCAGAGTATCCGTATTGCTGGTGATGAATTTACAACAGATATTATGGAGTCTATGCGCCTTTACCATAGTCTTAATATTGGTGAGCGTACTGCTGAACAAATTAAGATCCACGTAGGTTCCGCTTTGAAAGAACTGGATAATCCACCGGATGATATTGCCGTTAACGGACGTGACCTGGTAACCGGTATTCCAAAACAGATCCTGGTATCCTATCAGGAAGTTGCTGAAGCGTTGGATAAATCTATTTTCAAAATAGAAGAAGCCATCCTGAAAGCATTGGAAAGTACACCTCCTGAGCTTGCTTCCGATATTTATCGTCGTGGCCTTTACCTTACCGGTGGTGGTGCATTGTTACGTGGTTTGGACAAACGCATATCCCAAAAGATAAAATTGCCTGTACATGTTGCAGAAGACCCTCTTCGTGCAGTAGTTCGCGGTACAGGTATGTCTCTCAAAAATATTAACCGCTTTACTTTCTTAATGAAATAAATAATGGAGCAAATGTGAAAATTGGAAAATGTGAAAATGGCAGTTATTGTTGTTTTAGCATTTTTAACCTTTTCACATTTGGTTATATATTGTTTGTCCCGATTTCATTTGCTAATTTTCACGTTTATTATAATTAGCCAGTTTATTTTTTGTGCGCAATTTCATCCTTCTTATCCGCCGCTTCTGGAATATTATTCTCTTCCTTATTTTGGAAGTGATTTGTATTTCTATGATATCCAAGAGCCGTAGTATGCAGGGGGCCGATATCACCAGTTCTTCAAATGTAGTGGCTGGCTATTTTTACAAAAAACAAAATGATGTAGTCTATTATTTTCAGCTTAGAAGAATGAATGATAGCCTGCTGAATGAAAATACCCGCTTAAGAAACCAGCTGGCAGGGAAAAGCAATATAGATACATTTACAGGAATGACAGCCCGCATTCCTGTTACAATAAAAGATACAACAACACAGAAAGATACAAGCGCTACGGGCATTAAACTAACCCAGACAGGTGGGATGAAAGTGATCCGTTACGCCGATTATCACTACATTCCGGCACGTGTGATCAACAATTCTATTTCCAACGACAGGTTAAACTATATTACCATTAACAGAGGCACTAATGATGGTATAAAAAAAGGGATGCCCGTGGTAACTACGAACGGTATTGTGGGAAGAGTGGAAAATGTATCCGAACATTATGCCAGTATAGTATCCGTATTGAGCGACCGGAAAGTCAGTACCAAACTGGCTGACGGCACTTCAAACCTGATCACTATATGGAATCCCGGATCTCCTGAATTTGTAGTTACAGAGAAAGTACCCATTCACATAAAAGTTAAAAGAGGTGATAGTGTGTTTACCACCGGCTATTCTTTTTTCCCGGAAAACATACTGATAGGTACAGTAGCAAGAATAGATACTATGAAAGCTACAAATTCAAAAAATATGAAAATACGCTTGTCGACTAACTTCCGCAATCTCCAGTATGTATATGTGGTAGAAGATAAGATGGGTGAAGAGCGTAAGAAACTGGAAGAACAGAACACACCGACAAAAAAATAATAATCCCTTTTACAATTTACACAGGGCATGAGCATTTATCTCCGTAATGTCTTTCGTTTTATTTTACTGGTACTTATTCAGGTATTATTGCTGAATAAGATACCCTTACGCTGGTGGGCTACTCCTGGTGGCATTCCTCCTTATACGCCCTATATTTATCCTCTTTTTATATTGTTGCTGCCATTCTCTACCCCCATGTGGTTCCTGCTCGTGTCCAGCTTCGCAATGGGCATTACAGTTGATACTTTTATGGACACAGGAGGTATACACGCAGCAGCTTGTGTATTGATGGCTTTTTTACGTACTAATGTGCTTAGGGCTTTATTGCCCAAGCGCCTTTCTGAATATCAGAATATGTCGCCCAATATTAAATCAATGGGCTGGACACCATTTCTAACCTATTCTGCTATATTGCTTGCCATTCACCATATCCTGTTTTACATTATAGAAATCTGGAGCTTCGAGAGTATAGGTTATCTTTTGTTGAAAATAATTATTTCGCTTATTACCAGCCTCGTATTTGTGGCTTTGTACTCTTTGTTCTTTTCTTCTTCCATCAATACAGTGTATCACGAAAAGTAAGTTCTTTTTGCATTTGAATCAAACCATAGTAAATAAAAAACGTCCCGCATTATAGCCGGGACGTTTTTTTATGATCAACACGTTTAGTATTCATCTTCATTAAAGAAGAAGTCTTCTTGTGTAGGATAGTCGGGCCATATGTCTTCTACACCTTCATACATCTCACCTTCATCCTCCAACTCCTGAAGATTTTCTACTACCTCAAGTGGGGCGCCAGAGCGGATAGCGTAATCTATCAATTCGTCTTTAGTTGCAGGCCATGGTGCATCTTCAAGGTGTGAGGCCAATTCCAGTGTCCAAAACATATTATGATTTAATTTATTTAATGTTTAATTTGTGCAAATCTAAGGTTTCCAATTCAATTATGAACATTATTATAAAATTGATTCGTTTTTCTTTTTGTTATTTATCAGAAATATCATTTTGCTCAAAAAATATGAGCTATGATAATTTAGCTTGGGCAAGGTTTAATACCCTACAAAAAATGCTGAAAAATTATCATCATTGTAATTGGCAATTCAAAAAATGGCATAAGAACAGCCATTGCACAACTTAGTGATCCCGAAATAAACAAAAGACGTTTCAAATGAAACGTCTTTTGTTTATTTCGTTAAAACCATTTTATCAAACATGCTAATGGTTTTAAAGCAATTTAGCTTAATTATTATTAAATCACATAACCCTATAGTAAACTCAAAATATATGGGTCAGTTAACGGAGAGCTTCCCTGTACAGGGCCTATCTTCGTTTTCATCTGATTTTTGAATTGCTCCACACCATTCCGGTCCAGCATAAAATTAATAAACTCAACAGGAGAGGTATTAGGATATTCCCTGTAGTTTTTATAATCTCCTTTGGTCGGCATATCCTTTCTTACAGACCATTGCGTCCATACGTTCTGCATTTTCTTTGATAGTATCCATGCAATGTAAAGTTTTGCAGCAGCCTTGTGTTTTGCGTTTTTGAAAATAGCCGCGGTCTGTGGCCATGTTAAAAAAGGATCTTCTGCAGGTAAAACAATCGGCGATCCGCCATCTCTTTCTTTTTCGAAAGCAGCACTCACTCCCATTGTTACTAATTTATTACCTTTTTGTATCTGTGCTCTTGGTGCGGCTGTACCTCTTATCCATTCCGGGTTTTGAGCTATAAGTGAATCTACAAAAGCCCATCCGTACTTGTCTACTACTTTTTTATATAAAAATAACACAGCATCATCGTCATGCGGATAAGTCAGCATCATTTTATTTTTAAACTGTGGTTTTAATAAGTCCAGATACGACGTGGGTAGTGGGTTGACGTTGATCCTGCTAGCTACTATCGAAAACGTTCCCATGAAAAGCGGTGTAAACGCCGCATTCTGGTCTTTAATATCATCAGGGATATTGTTCCAGTTTACGGACTTAAAAGGCTCCAGCGCTCCTTGCAGCTTCCAGCGATGAAAATCATGTATGGTTTGCAGTTGAGCAACGTCCGGTACTACACCACCATTAGCAATAGCCTGATCTATGTCCACATCCAGAAATTTTGACAAATCTACTCTGGCTGTTATTTTAATGTCGGGGAAATCTTTTTGCCATTCATTTTTAATCAGATTTAAACCTCCGGGAGAATCTCCACCGCCCCACAAAATAAACTCATTGCCTTCTGCTTTTGCTTCCAGGTACAATCTATTTATCTCTGTCAGTTCGTCTTCTGGAACAGTAGTTTTTTTATTACAAGATACGGCAACGAATAAAACCGCTATCAATAGGGTGAGTTTGTTGTTCATACAAAATAATTACTTTTTGACTAAAGTAATAAAATATGCTTATTACTTTGTAAATATTGCAAATATTTAAGTTCATTTTAGCAAAAAATTGAGAATAATAATAGTAATTTATGAATTCAATGGTGCCAGGTTGCTGTTTCCTAACAAATATCAATTGGAGGCTTGCAGACTGCGAACTTCACACTTGTACTTACATGCCTATTCGGCTTTAACTTTTATGTGCTACATTTGACAAGTACATTTCCTTCGATTTTACCTGATGAAAATAAGCGGCTTTACAATTGTCCGGAATGCCATTCAGTATGATTTTCCAATAGTAGCGTGCATCTTATCTGCCTTACCTCTTGTTGATGAATTTATAGTATTAATCGGAGATAGCGATGATGAAACCGAAATACTGGTCAGTAATATCAAATCAGATAAAATCAAGATTATCTGTTCCGACTGGAACACTTCAAAATATAACAAAGGCGGAGCCGTATATGCACACCAAACAGATGTAGCGCTGAACGCCTGTACCGGCGACTGGTGCCTGTACCTGCAGGCAGATGAGGTATTACATGAAAAGGATATTCCCCTCATCAAAAAGGCGTGCGCGCATTATAAGGAAGATAACCGTGTAGAAGGTTTTCTTTTTAATTATATCCATTTTTATGGCTGGTACAACCATTATATAGATGCCTTGCACTTTGCCTATCCTAAAGAGATCAGGATGGTAAGGAATAGTAAGGATATTCACTCCTGGAAAGATGCACAATCGTTCCGGTTTATTCCCGATTTTGATTACGAAGATTATTATCAAAAAAAAGGAACCCGCAAGCTTAATTGTATCGATTTAAATGCTTTTATCTATCATTATGGTTGGTGCAGAGATCCCAGGAAAATGGTAAAGAAAATTGCGGAACAACATTCGATGCACTCCGGCAATAAGCATGAAGTCGTGGAAGAATACTTTGATTATGGCAACTTAAGTCCGATGCCAGTATTCAAAGGAACGCATCCACAAACAATGAAAGAAAGGATAGAAATTGCAGACTGGAAAGGGTTACTGCGTTACACAGGCGCTAATTCTGAAGTACTGAAAAAGAAAAAATTTGGTCTCAAATATAGGGTCATTAATTTCATTGAAAATAAAATACTGGGTGGCAAACTGATCGCAGGCTTTAAGAATTATCATCTTATAGGCCGTTACGGATTCAGGACAAAAGACCCTGTAAATAATAAAGACAATGCTTACAGCTGAAAATTTATCCAAAAAATACGGCCAGCTTACTGTGCTCCGCAATGTTTCCCTTGAAATTAAAAAGGGCGAATTTGTGGCCATAGCCGGTCCATCCGGGGCAGGTAAAAGTACTTTGCTGCATTTACTTGGCGCACTCGATTTTCCCGATACCGGCCAGGTAAGGCTTATGGAAAATGACCTTTTTAAGCTTTCACGTAAAAGACAGGCCGCTTTTCGTAATAAAAACATGGGCTTTGTATTTCAGTTCCATCATTTGTTACCGGAATTTACAGCATTGGAAAATGTATGTATGCCCCTCTGGATAGCCGATAAAAATAAAAAGGAGGCTGCAGATGCTGCTAAAAAGATTCTAGATACCGTTGGTCTATCACACCGACTAGATCACAAGCCTGGCGAATTATCAGGCGGAGAGCAACAACGAGTGGCCATTGCAAGGGCTATTGTCCATAAGCCTTCTGTAATATTTGCCGACGAACCTACAGGCAACCTAGACACAGCCAATGCACAAGCGGTACACGAGCTCTTTCTGCAATTAAGGGAAATGTATAATCAGACTTTTGTGATTGTTACACACAACGAACAACTCGCAGCCATGGCCGACCGGACTTTCATGATGAAGGATGGCAATATAGAATCGGAAAGAGTGAAGAGCAGCGATTCCGGCAATTAAAATTATAATAATAAGGTCTCGCAGCGACGCGGCGGCGCTGCGAGAAAATAAAGGTTATAGTTAATAGTGCTGGGTTAAAATCTTACCCGTATAACACTTCCCTTAAAGTTGTAAATATAAAGAGAGCGTCCAGTAATAACTGGACGCTCTCTTTATATTTATTTATACTAACCTTCTTGAAAATAAAATTATAATTGGTTTCCTGATGGTGATTCGGCGGCTTTCTGTGCCAGAACCTGTTTTTTACCTTCTTCAGCGGATACCTGCTCAATTTTTACTTTTGCAGTTCCTCTTGCGATAAATTTCAGATCCTGTGCGGCAACTTCTGCCAGATCGATCATTCTACCCTGATGCCCCATGCGGTCGTTAACCTTTACATAGACAATCTTACCGTTGGACTGGTTGGTTACTTTTACGTAAGTGCCCAGTTTAAAGTGATTGCTGGCGGCAGTGTATTTGCCATTATCGAAAACCTCTCCGGTTGCTGTTTTTCTACCTTCAAACTTATTGTGATAGAAACTGGCTACGCCGGTTTTCTGTTCTGTTTTTATTTCCTTTTTGATTACAACAGGCTGTTGCTCTAGTTTCTGTTGTTGAATTGGCAAAGCAAATGTAAGCCAAGACCAAAGTACAAAATCAAATCCCATTACACATAAACATTTGGTACGGGGCAAAAGTAATACATTCTGTGGAAAATGCTTCCCAACAAATGTTAATATTTGCCTTGTGTTAGATGTTAATACTTGTTTTGCGGTTTGCGTGCACGGGTAAACTTCTGTGGTTCGCTACCGTAATCTTTCTTCTCATAACCGCCTTTACGGTAGCTATCCTTAGGTTTTCCGTAGTTTCCACCGCCGCCGCTTCCACCACCAAATCCTGGTTTGTTGTCGGCTTCTTCTACTCTTACTTTTCTATTGTTAAATTTACGTTGCGCCAGGGAATCAGAGATAAATTCCACTGCTTCGGCCGGAACATTGAAGAAACTGCTCAATTCGCGCACGGTAACGCGGCTTACCATTTTAGGATCCAGATCAGTCATTTCTGTTACAAAATGAACCAATGAATCTGTATTAGCGCCATCTTTGGTTCCGATATTGATGAACAAACGCACAGAACCGGTACGAGGGCCTGAAGATTCTCTTTCACCACCCGGAGCACGCCTATCATTGAAGCCTGCATTCAGATCAGGAGCATTCTCGTAATCCTTCATGGTGTCTTTCAACTGTAACCATATCAGGCGATTGATCAGCTCATCTTTATCCATCGCTTCAAACTTCTCATGGATACCTTTCTGGTAAATTTCACCAAAACCATTTTCGGGTTGAGCTTGTTCGATTTTATCCAGGAAGTGGAATAAGCGCTTGCGCACTACTTCAGCTCCATCAGGAATATCACTTTTGTGGAAACGGGTTTTAGCCAAACGCTCTACCTGGCGAATACGGCCTATTTCCCTTGAGGTAACCAAAGACATACAAATGCCTGATTTACCGGCACGACCAGTACGGCCACTACGGTGGGTATACACTTCAGGATCTTCCGGTAATTCGTAATTGATAACGTGTGTGATATCACTTACATCAATACCACGTGCTGCCACATCGGTAGCTACGATACATTGGAATTGTTTGCGTTTAAAGCGGTCCATTACTTTGGTACGCATTTTTTGATCCATATCGCCGTGTAACGGGCTTACATGGTATCCTTCACGCATCAGTTTTTCCGAAATATCCTGGCAATCCTGTTTGGTACGGGTAAAAATGATACCATAAACATCAGGAGCGAAATCAAGGATACGACGTAAGGCATCGAAACGTTGATGTGCATTGGTTACGAAATACTGATGGTCAATATTCTCATTACCAATGTTTTCTTTAGCTACAGCAACCTCTTTAGGGTCTTTCATGTAACGCTTGGAAATACGGCGTACATCATTATTCATTGTAGCGGAGAACAGCCATGTGCTTTCACGTACAGGGGTATTTTTCAGGATAAAATCAATATCGTCACGGAAACCCATGTTCAACATTTCATCTGCCTCATCCAATACCAGGACTTTTACTTCATCAAGATTGATAGCTCCGCGCTCCAAAAGGTCAATTAAACGACCTGGAGTAGCTACTACTACTTGCACATTTGCCCTTTTCAGTTCACGGATCTGCGTTCCGATCGGGGTACCACCGTAAACCGCAAGCGTGTTAATACCGCGGGTAAATTTCGTGTACTTTACAAATTCTTCCTGAATTTGCATGCAAAGCTCACGTGTTGGGCTTAATACCAAAGCCTGAACGCCACTTTCTTTTGGATCTATTTTGTGCAACAAAGGCAAACCGAATGCGGCCGTTTTACCGGTACCGGTTTGTGCTAAAGCGATAATGTCTGTAGTCTCTTGTACCAATAATGGTATAGCTTGTTGCTGAATCGGGCTCGGCGTTGTAAACCCTAAAGCCTGCACAGCCTGCACAAGCTCTTCTTTCAATCCAAATTCTTGGAATGTTGTCATACTTCTCTAAATGTCCTTTTTTAAAACAAGGCGCGAAGGTACAATTAATATATGGTAAATTACGAATAGTATCGTATAAACCCTTAAATTTAACGCCCCGTTTCTGAAACTCTTACGAAATATGAGCAATCCAAAACCGCTATTAGAATGTGTTCCCAACTTTAGCGAAGGCCAGAGTGAAGAAGTGCTTGATGCCATCAAACAAGCCATCACGGCAGTACAGGGCCAACAGTTGCTACATATTGATCAAAGTCCTGCAGCCAATCGCACGGTCTTTACTTTTGCCGGCGAACCATCTGCTGTGATAGAGGCAGCCTATCAGGCCATAAAGACAGCGGCCTCTTTAATTGATATGCGTTTTCAAAAAGGAACACATCCACGATTAGGTGCTACAGACGTTTGTCCGCTCATTCCTTTAGCTAATATCAGTATGGAAGAAGCAGTCCATTGGGCAAATGTACTGGGTCAAAGAGTAGGCGAAACATTGAATATTCCTGTTTATCTGTATGAACATGCTGCCCGTGAAAATTATCGGCGTGCATTACCCGATGTACGAAAGGGTCAATATGAAGGCTTAAATGCCAGGATACAATTGCCGGAATGGCAACCTGATTATGGCCCATCCACACAGGACGATTGGAAAAGTATTGAAAGAACGGGCGCAACTATAATTGGTGCAAGAGATATATTGGTCGCGTTCAACATTTCCCTCAATACCAAGGATGAAAGAATAGCCGCGCATATTGCAAAACAAATGCGGACCAGCAGCAATGGACTGCTTCCGGCGCTTCGCGCTATTGGTTGGTATATGGAGGATTTTGAATGTGCCCAGGTATCTATGAATCTTTTGGATTACCGGATCACGTCTCCGTTAAAGGTGTGGGAAACCTGCAAATCACTGGCTGTATTGCATAGTCTTGAACCTATTGGGTGTGAGGTGATAGGATTAATACCTGAAGCTTGTGTATTGGAAGCAGGGTCGAAAGCGTTGGCAATTGGCAATTGGCAGTTGGCTAATGATGTGGATAGAAAGAAAATAATTGAAGCCGGGATTGAATATTTAGGGTTGGATCGGGTAAAGCCCTTTATTGCTGAAGAAAAAATATTGGAATACGCTTTAGCTAAAGCAGGGCTGATGTAGAGACGTGCAATTGCACGTCTTGACCATAAAGATGTGAATTGCGCGTCAGGGCTCCTAAAGGTCTGATTATATCTAGCCAATTTTGATTACGCAGAACGCTATGCATTGCATCCCTACTCTGCCTTTCTGACGGCGAAGACGTGCAATTGCACGTCTCTACTATTTGTCATTTGCTATTTTCTGGATCTTGTCCGAATCGTAATAATGTGTGCCGGTAAGGCCTTTGAGCGATTGTGCGATCATTGCCTTTGCCACATCCTTTACATCAATGCTTCTGTATTTTTTCAATCCTCCTAAAAGAAGCGGGTTAATCAGTTTAAACAAACCCAGTCCGATTTTCTCCACGATACGACTTTCTTCACGATTACCGGCAAGGAAAGATGGGCGATAAAAATGTTTGGAATGAAAAGGAATTTTATCAATATCCTGTTCCGTTTCTCCTTTCATTTTCAGGTAAAAATTAGATGATTTTTGATTCGCACCAATTGCAGAAATCAGGTGAAACTGTTGCACTCCATTTGCAGCAGCGGCTTCGGCCATGTGAAGCGGAAAGTCGTGATCTATCTGGTAATAGCGCCGCTTATCGGGCGTTTTGGCTTTGGTGCTGCCCAGGCATGAAAAGAATACATCACCTGTAATAAGATCAGCAAAGGTCTCTGCATGATCAAAGTCTACTATGAACTCCTGTACTTTGGCGTGAATAAAACCCGAAGGTCTTCGCACTAATAATTTTATGGTACTATATTCTTTTAAGGCGCAAAGCTGGTGTAGCAATTCCGTTCCTACAAGACCTGAACTCCCCGCAATAATAGCTGCTTTCGACATAAGAATTATATATGTTCAAAAATAACCATTACCACTAAAAGAAGTTGTTAAGGATTAACCCTTTAACATGCGTTTTATCAACAGGATAAAGCTTTGCCCGGCATTACTTTTATAATGATCGACAATCTTTTGTCCCAAATAAATGCAACCATGCATCAAGGTTAATAACAGCGCAAATGCCAGAAACTTCATAACCTGTATTTATTGCAAAACAAATCACTACTTATTACCCCAAGGTTAAATATTGCCTTGCCATTAAAAATTAATATTGTGTTTACTTAACAGCAACATAATACAGGACTAATACACTGGTTACATAAACAAGTGAATTTTACTTCTGCAACCAAACATCTGCTACGCCCCTGTTTTAATCCCCATCACCTGCAACAAGATTGATGCCGCCTCTTTTCAGGAGTGGCATTTTTCTTTCATTAACTTTACCTTCGCTGATATTTTAAACATACATGAACCCACTACTGATTCTGATCAACATCCTCAAACCCTTACTGTACCCTATTTCACTTCTCTATGGAGTTATTGTTTGGCTGCGTAACAAATTGTATGATGCAGGTCTCGTTTCTTCTATTCAGTTTAGTGTGCCGGTAATTTCAGTAGGCAATTTATCTACCGGCGGCACGGGCAAAACACCACATATTGAATACCTGATCCGGTTGCTTCAGTATGAATATAAAGTTGCCACTATGAGTCGTGGTTACAAAAGAAGAACAACCGGTTTTTACATGGCAAAGGAAGGAACGGATGCCACTATGATTGGAGATGAACCCATGCAGTTCCATCATAAATTTCCGGAGGTATGTGTAAGTGTATGCGAAGATAGAATGACAGGCATACCAAGGCTTTTGGGCGAACGACCTGATATAGACATTGTACTGCTTGATGATGCATTCCAACACCGTTCTGTAAAACCTGGCCTCAACATATTGATCGTTGATTTTGCAAAACCATTTTACAAAGATTACATCCTTCCCTTTGGAAGCCTTAGAGAAGGAAGAAAAGCTTATAAACGTGCTGATATTATTATCGTATCCAAATGCCCTCCGCAACTTAGTAATGCTCTTCAAGAGGAGATGATTGGAAAAATAAAACCTTTGCCGCATCAGAAAGTCTACTTCTCTTATATCGCTTACGATACAATGACCGATTTTTTTAACGGCGAAGCTTTCATTCAAACTAATAAAGCTAACATAGTCATGGTAAGTGGCATTGCCAAACCGGAGCCTATGCTGGAACATTTAAGAAGCATTGCTGCAGATGTACATTTGTTGCGCTATCCGGATCATCATTATTTTACTACGGCTAACCTGGAGGAGATCAAACAAACTATTTCCAACTGGAACGTAAGTGAAAAAATAATTGTTACCACCGAAAAAGATGCTGCAAGACTGGCCATTCATAAAGAAGAACTGGCTCAATGGAATGTGCGTATTGCGGTGCTTCCCATAATGATAAAGTTTATTGGAAATGAAGCAAACTTTAACCATGAAATAAATAGCTACATTTTTCGTGAAAAAGAAGAAATGAATATGGAGTAATATGATTTCAAAATTCATTTTTGAAAAACGAACATACTCATTATCTTTGCAGCGTCTAATTATAAAAAGAACACAATATGCCTAAGAAATTACCTGCAACCGGCAAACAAGTACGCGGCTGGTTTTTACACCTGATAGTTTTCGCTGTAGTAAATGCATTCTTATGGTATATATGTTACAAAGGTGCTACAGGATGGGTTTACCCTTGGCCAAGCTGGATCACAGCCGCATGGGGACTGACTGTTATTGGTCACGCTTGCCTGGTTTGGGGTAATTATGAAGATAAAGGACACGAAGAATGGAAACGCCAGGCTTCTAATGGATAATTAATTCGATTATTTAAAATATTATGGAGGCAGCTTATATTTAGGCTGCCTCTTTTTTATACAATTATTGAATCTTATCCAGTAAGAAGTTGACTGAAATGGAACAGATGAAAACTATGCTTGCCAATCCCTGAATGGGGGCTTTAATGGTATTTGCAGAACCCTGGCCTATAGCCATATTAGTAACATTGGTTTCCGCTTTTATTGTATCCAGGAAAAGAAAACAGGAAGTGGCTGTTGTTTAACCCTATAAAGGGTTTCCTAAATAAAATAGGGGGCTGAAATTCAGCCCCCTATTTTATTGCCTTACAAAAGCAATCATTGATTATTTCCTTTATTAATATCTAACTTCTGGTAAATAGAATTATTACTGATAAACTCTGGTACAATTTCCTTCATTTTCCCTACCGTTTCCATCAGGAAATGTTTTTGTGCCAGATCAATAAGGGCATCAACCTGGGTGTATACAGATGCAAAATCATATTCCCGTACCGTTGCAATCATAATTTTTTCATGATAGGTAGGAATTGTATTTTCTGCGTTATTGAGCAATTCTTCGTATAGTTTTTCTCCGGGACGTAAGCCACTGTAAGCAATATGGATATCACGGTCTGGCTCTTTACCAGCAAGGCGAATCATCTTCCGTGCCAAATCTACAATCTTAACCGGATTGCCCATATCAAACACAAATATTTCACCACCTTTACCCATAGCACCCGCTTCCAATACTAATTGACAAGCTTCGGGAATGGTCATGAAATAACGTGTAATTTCGGGATGGGTAACGGTAAGTGGACCACCTTCTTCCAATTGTTTTTTGAACCGTGGAATCACCGAGCCATTTGATCCAAGCACATTACCAAATCTTGTGGTAATAAATTTAGTATTGCGCATGGGCAAAGTCCCGTTGCCTGATGCAAGCGAACTATTACCGGAGCGTGAAATATATTTATAATAAGACTGAATGAAAATTTCCGAAATTCTTTTTGAAGCCCCCATCACATTGGTAGGGTTTACCGCTTTATCGGTAGACACCATCACAAATTTCTCTACACCATAACTTACTGATAATTCAGAAAGGATTTTTGTTCCCAATACGTTATTCACAATAGCGGCTGAAGGATGTTCTTCCATGAGCGGCACATGCTTGTAAGCAGCAGCATGGTAAACAATATCCGGTGCATATATTTCAAATATCTGCTCCATTCTCACCCTATCGCAAATATCACCGATGAAGGTTTTGACTTTTGCATCTTCGGGCAAAGCAATGCGCAGCTCATGCAATGGCGTTTCGGCCATATCGCAAGCAATAATGATCGCTGGGTTGTATTGTAAAAGCTGTCTTACAATTTCGCTTCCGATAGATCCTGCTGCGCCGGTTACCAGTACTTTTTTACCTCTTATTTCTTTGCCTACCTGCTCATTTTTAATTTTAATTACATCTCTTTCAAGCAATTGCTCAATATTTACATCCTTAAGCTGATCTGGCTGAAGCGTGTTGTTGATCCATTTTTCGCTGGAAGGCACCTGTTGAATACGGATATTCAACTCCAGGCAAATATCCACCAGGTCATTTAGTCTTTGTTTACGGATGTACGGATCTGCAATGATGAGTAATTCTACGCCTTCACGTTTCAATCTTTCCAGGTTTGCCTTGTTGGCACGCACTACAGATGTGGTTTCAATAATTTTACCAATCAGCCTTTCGTTATCTTCCAGAAAAGCCAGAATTTTGATTTCAGAACGTTGGTTGTCTGATATCATTTTTTTCGCCAGCAAACCTTCATAACCTGCGCTGTATAGTACTGCCTTAATTGTTTTTTTCCTTACCGAAAACAGGTAATGAAATATCCTTTTTACAAAAAGACGATATATAATGAGCAAGAAATTAATGCTTAGATAATAAATAAATAATACAGAGGTGGGAAATAATGCTGCCGAAGTATCGCCACTTTTGGGGTAAATATTCTCGATAAGGAGAAAAATAAGGCAAACAATAGTGTTAACAGATAAAATACGTCCTGTGTCTTCTACAGAAGTATATCTTACAATTCCTGCATATGTTTTAAATGCAACCAAAAGACATGCATTAACAGCAACAGTTATACTTAATATTTTTAATAGGGGATAATGGTCAATTTCCTTAAGATTGAAGTTCATTCTTAACAAAAATGCCATTGACATTGCAATAATACAGCAAATCAGGTCAAGAAGAAATATGATCCATCTGGGTGCGAGACGTATTCTTTGTGTGGCCATAGGAATCTGTCCGGGTTTATAGAGGCTTGGTTGCAAAAGTATAAATTAAATTTGAGAATTTACCTATAAATTATGATAATTTAAATTTTTCCTTATGACTTCTTTACCAAACTCTAAATTATTATTTTATTTCTATTAAGATTTAAAGAGTTCCAATTAGATTTGCATTTTGTAATCTCTATTCTCTAATGACTGGAAAAATGGTTGAACGAATGGTTCCCATTATTTAAGTTTTTTGTTAATTATTATTTTATGCGTGTCTTAATGGTATGTCTGGGCAATATTTGTCGCTCTCCTATTGCAGAAGGGGTCATGCGTCATGTTGCCTTTCAGCATAATTTAAACTGGAGCATCGAATCTGCAGGCACGGAAAGCTATCATATAGGTGAGGCTCCGCACAACTACTCGCAAAAAGTGTGCCATAAATACGGGATTGATATTTCACAGCAAAGAGCTCGTAAATTTGTCCCGGAAGATTTTAATCATTTTGACAAAATTTATGCCATGTCAAAAGATGTTCTGGAAGAAATAAAACATGTATCCGGATCATCCTTTGATGAAAGCAGAATTTCATTGTTTCTTAATGAATTATATCCCGGAAGCAACCGGTCTGTACCGGATCCCTGGTATGGTCCGGAAGATGGATACGAGGAGGTTTACGACATGATTGAAAAGACCTGCAGGAAGATTGCCGAAAAGTATAGATCTCAATTTTAACTTTAGGAATTAACCTAAAGAAAACATTTCCCAGAAATTACAAATTATTACCCATTAATGAAGCCATCAATACCACAAGGTACCCGCGATTTTTCCCCGGAAGATGTAAGACGCAGACAATATATATTACAATCTATCCGTACCGTTTTTGAACTTTACGGATATCAGCCATTGGAAACGCCCTCTATGGAAAACCTCACTACTTTGATGGGGAAATATGGCGATGAAGGTGACCGATTGATATTCAAAATATTAAATAACGGATTGACTGATCCTAAAAATGCTGATAAAGCCAAAATAGGTTTTGAAAATGTATTGCAAGGCAAAAATGATCCAAATCTTACAGAACGGGCTTTACGCTACGACCTTACCATCCCTTTTGCCCGTTATGTGGTAATGAACCAAAACGAGTTGGCTTTCCCTTTTCGCAGATACCAGATGCAACCGGTTTGGCGCGCCGATCGTCCTCAACGTGGCCGCTATCGCGAGTTCTGGCAATGTGATGCCGATGTGGTAGGCAGCAATTCTTTACTCAATGAAGCAGAATTGATCAGTATTTACCGGGAATCTTTTCACAGACTAAAAGTTCCTGGAATTACGGTGAAGATCAATAGCCGTAAGGTATTGGCTGGTCTGGCAGAATGCTGTGGTGCTCCTGAATTACTTACCGATATTACCGTTGCCATAGATAAACTGGATAAAATAGGAATGGATGGTGTACAGAAAGAGTTGGTACAACGTGGTCTTTCGGAAGAGAAAATAAATTTTATTTCAGGATATCTTGTTATAAAAGGAGATACAGAATCGCAACTGCAAGAAATGGCTTCTCTGCTGGCATCCAGTGAAATAGCACAAAAAGGGATAGAAGAACTTCGCCAGACACTTGCGTATCATGATCAACTCAAAAATGATAATTGGGATAGTGAAGTGGTTGTAGATTTTACTCTTGCCCGCGGTCTGAATTATTATACAGGCATTATTGCAGAAGTAGTTACAAATGCCGTAAAAATGGGAAGCATTGGCGGCGGCGGTCGTTATGATGACCTTACGGGTCTTTTCGGACTAAAAGGTCTTTCTGGAGTTGGCATTTCTTTCGGCGTGGATCGTATTTATGATGTTATGGAAGAACTGGCTCTGTTCCCCACAGAATTTGCCTCAGCAACAAAGATCATTTTTGTAAATATTGAACCAAAAGCAGAAGCGCAGATAATCGATTATCTGAAAAAATTGCGCAACGAAGGTATTGCTGCTGAATTTTATCCCGATAAAGCCAAATTTGACAAACAAATGAAATATGCTGACAAGCGCAATATCCCTTTTGTAGGCATCATTGGCGAATCAGAATTAAATGATGGCATTATCAATGTAAAAAACATGACAACCGGCGAGCAAAAGAAAGTTTCCATCGAAGAACTTGCTACGTTGCTTTCGTCCAATCTATAATATTATTTCTCGCAACGTCGCGGCGACGCTGCGAGAACAATCCTCTCCTTTTTCTCTGTGCCGCCGTGAGACATTTAAACACTATAGGCTATGCCCCGAACGCCTATTTTATTTATAACATAATTCTCCATACCTTTGCGCCTAATTTTTAGTTTAGGGAGTACTCTACATGGCAGAAAAATATCTGGAATCAAAGCAGTTGAATATGCCTGCGATCGAGCAGGAATGGCATAAAAAGTGGAAAGAAGGACGTTTTTTCGAGAAAAGTATCGAAATCAGAGAGGGCAAAACCCCGTTCGTATTCTACGATGGACCACCGAGCGCCAATGGCATGCCCGGTATTCATCATGTCATTTCACGTACGCTTAAGGATCTGGTTTGTCGCTATAAAACTATGCAGGGTTTCCAGGTAAAAAGGAAAGCTGGATGGGATACTCATGGTCTTCCCATAGAACTTGGTGTAGAGAAACTACTGGGTATTACCAAAGAAGATATTGGTAAAAAAATATCTGTTGAAGAATACAACGCTGCCTGTCGCCGTGAGGTAATGAAATATAAGGACAAGTGGGACGATATAACCGAGAAAATGGGTTATTGGGTTGACCTGGAAAATCCTTATATCACCTTTGATAATAATTATATCGAGTCCCTTTGGTGGGCTTTAAAAGAACTTTACAAAAAAGATCTTCTATATAAAAGTGTAAGCATTCAACCTTACTCCCCTGCTGCCGGTACCGGCCTTAGCTCGCATGAGCTTAACCAACCCGGCACTTATAAAGATGTAAAGGACACGACCGCTGTGGTCATGTTCAAAGTTGTGCCTAATAATGTAGTAAAACTGGAAGGTTCTGAAGAGGTTTTCTTCATGGCCTGGACCACTACTCCCTGGACACTTCCTTCCAATGCGGGACTTACCGTAGGGCCCAATATTGATTATGTCCTGGTTAAAACTTTTAACCCTTATACCGGCAAACCTTGCGCAGTAATATTGGCCAAGGCATTGTTGCATAAATATTTCCCTGAACACCTGGACGAATGGACAGAAGGGGAAAACAACGGCCTGTTTGAGGCCATAACCAATTGGATAGAAAGAGGAAACGATGAAAACCTGATCGAACATAACGCTGATTACAAATCGGCTTTTGATCACCTGCTTAAAAAGAAACAGCTTCCCTATAAAATAGTAGCAGAATATAAAGGTAAAGACCTTGAAGGTATTCGCTATGAGCAATTATTGCCTTTTGAAAGTAATAAGCCCGAATTAAGCGGCGGCGATCCGTTCCGCGTAATTACCGGCGATTTTGTTACCACAGAAGATGGTACCGGTATCGTACACACCGCTCCTGCATTTGGTGCGGACGATTACAAGGTTGGTTTCAAAAATAATATCGGTATTTTCACTTTAGTAGATAAACAAGGTAAATTCATAGAAGGAAGTAGTGAATTTGAAGGTCGTTATGTGAAAAATTACAAGGACGATCCGAATTATGTTGATGTGGATGTGGATATTGCCGTACGTTTGAAACTGGAAGGCCGTGCTTTTAAAGTAGAAAAATACGAACATAGTTATCCGCATTGCTGGCGTACCGATAAACCGATCCTTTATTACCCGTTGGATGCCTGGTTTATACGTACTACAGCTCTGAAAGACAGAATGGTTTCTTTAAACAAAACCATTAACTGGAAACCAAAAGCTACCGGCGAGGGCCGTTTTGGCAACTGGCTGGAGAATATGGTAGACTGGAATTTGAGCCGTAGCCGTTTTTGGGGTACACCGCTGCCAGTTTGGGTTACAGAAGATGGTGATGAACACAAATGCATTGGTTCTATCGCAGAATTGAGGGAAGAATTGAAAAAAGCAATTGATGCCGGGATCATGCCTGCCGATAGCAATATTGACAGACTTACTTGTGATCTGCACAAACCTTTTGTGGATGATATTAAATTGGTTTCCGATTCAGGCAAACTAATGATGCGTGAACCGGATCTTATCGATGTTTGGTTTGACAGTGGTGCTATGCCATACGCACAATGGCATTTCCCATTTGAAAATAAAGAAATATTTGCCCAGAACTACCCTGCCGATTTCATTGCCGAAGGCGTGGATCAGACCCGTGGTTGGTTCTATACCCTTCATGCGCTGGGTTCTTTGTTGAAAGAATCGGTTCAGGAAGAATTGAAAAAAGATGGCATCGAAGCCAACGATGAAAAATATCCTGGCGTAGCTTATAAAACCGTAGTATCCAATGGCCTTGTGCTGGATAAAAACGGGAACAAAATGAGTAAACGCGTTGGTAACGTTGTTGATCCGTTTGAAACCATTGAAAAGTATAGTGCTGATGCTACCCGTTGGTACCTCATCACCAATGCTTCCCCTTGGGACAGCCTTCGTTTTGATATTGAAGGGATAAGAGAGGTGCAACGTAAATTTTTTGGCACCTTATATAATACGTACCAGTTTTTTGCCCTGTATGCCAATGTAGATGGTTTTGCTTTCAAAGAAAGTTATATTCCACTGGAACAAAGACCAGAAATAGATCGTTGGATCTTATCTTCATTGAATACATTAGTGGATACAGTTACCAAATCATTAGATGATTACGAGCCTACACAAGCTGGCCGTGCCATCGAGGTTTTCCTTGATGAACACCTAAGCAACTGGTACGTGCGTCTTTGCCGTCGCCGTTTCTGGAAAGGGGAATATGAATTTGATAAAATAAGTGCTTATCAGACCTTATTTGAATGTTTGGAAAAAATTTCCTTACTTATCGCTCCGATAGCGCCATTTTTTGCTGATTGGTTATTCAACAATCTGAACAGTGTTGCGGGTAATATTCAGACAGAATCGGTGCATCATGTAGATTTTCCGGTAAGTAATGCAAAAGTAATAGATAAAGACCTTGAGGAAAGAATGCAACTGGCTCAGGATATATCCTCGCTTGTTTTATCTATCCGCAAAAAAGTATATATAAAAGTTGGCCAGCCATTACAGAAAATATTAGTTCCGGTACTGGATGAGCGCATTAAACATCAGATCGAAAAAGTAGAAGATATCATTCTTTCTGAAGTAAATGTGAAAGCGATTGAATACCTGGTAGAAACAGATGGTTTCATCAAAAAGAAGATCAAGCCGGACTTTAAAGCTTTGGGCAAACGCCTGGGGGGTAAAATGAAGGCTGCTGCGGCCGTAATTGCGGCAATGGATCAACACCAGATATCCCAGCTGGAAAAAGAAAAAACATTGAATATCGATGTGGAAGGGGAAGCAATTGCCGTAAACATTGATGATGTAGAGATCATTGCCGAAGATATTCCTGGATGGTCTGTAGCCAATAAAGATAACATTACAGTTGCACTGGATATTACCATAACGCCTATATTGCAGGACGAAGGAAATGCAAGAGAGTTGATAAACAGGATACAAAAGATAAGGAAAGAAAGTGGGCTTGAATTGACAGACCGGATAGTAGTCCATATTGAAGATTTAGAAGCACTGAAACCTGCTATCATTAACTTTAATGATTATATTCGTGCAGAAATTTTGGCCGATTCTATTGATTTAGTTCCGGCTGTGAATGGTAACGGCATTGCTATTGAAGTAAATGATGTAACCTTAAAAGTATTAATTACTAAAAACTCATAATCATGGCCACAAAAACAAAAACAGCTTCCAAGACTGCTAAAAAGGCGGCACCTACCAAAAAGGCTGCACCTGTCAAGAAGACTGTGGCTACGAAAAAGGCGGCGCCTGCCCCTGCTAAAAAAGCTGCGCTGAAATCAAAGCCTGCAGCTAAAAAAACAGCTGCTCCCGCTAAGAAAAGCGCACCTGCCAAAGTTGCCAAAAAAGCCGCTGCTCCAGTTAAGCCTGCAGCAAAAAAAGCGGCTCCTAAAAAAGCAATTCCGCAAAAAGTAGCCAAGGCAAAACCCGCACCTGCTAAAAAAGCAGCAGCTAAACCTGTGGCCAACAAAGCAAAAGCGACATCTGCAAAAACGGCGCCTACGAAGGCTCCCGCAAAAAAAGCACTGCCAGCTAAACCAACAGTTAAAAAAAATATAGCTCCGGCTAAACCGGCGGCTAAACCTTCTGCCCCTAAAGCTGTTACTAAGGCTGCACCGGTGGTAAAGAAGGAAGTAGTTATGGAAAAACCAATTAAGAAGAGCGTACCGGAAAAAGAAAAGAAAGCAGCAAAACCTGCCCCGGCCAAAAGAAAAGTAAACCACAATGTAATCACAGCTGTTCCATCAGCAAGATCGGAAATAGTTGATGCAGTACGCCAACTTCCACGTAAAACAACTCCCAAACCAGGGGTCGTTATTGCACATCGTAAAATAGAAAAAAAAGTAACTGAGGAAGAACCAGGACTAACTATGAAAGAATACAATCCAACTGTAAGATCCTTATTGGATGAGCCGGAACAGAGTTCCGGACCTGTTTATCGCTATAGCGATGAAGAGTTGAATGAATTTAAAGAGCTGATCACAAAAAGATTGGACAGCGCCCGTAAAGAGCTTGGTTATCTGCAAGGCCTTATTACCCGTAAAGATGAAACCGGAACTGACGATACCGACAACCGTTTCAACCATATGGAAGACGGTAGCGGTGCTATGGAACGCGAACAATTGTCTCAACTTGCAGGCCGCCAGATCCAGTTTATCAATCACCTGGAAAAAGCAATGATGCGTATTGAAAACAAAACTTACGGTATTTGCCGCGTAACGGGTAAACTGATCGACAAGGCCCGTCTTCGTGCTGTACCACATGCTACCTTAAGTATCGAAGCAAAAAAAGTAATGAACAAATAATTCATTGATAATATTGTAAAAAACGCTTTACCTCTTCCGGTAAAGCGTTTTTTTTGTGGTGTGGGTTAATCAATAATATTGTACTATTTTTTGTACAATAATTAGTACCTTCGCCTCAAATAAAGATGTATATGATTACCACATACTCTGACTTTAGGCTAAAGCTGAAAGCCTACTTGGATGAAGTATTTAAAAGCAAAAGCCCCTTATTTATTACCAGAACGAAAGGTGAAAATGTAGTGGTGATGTCACAATCCGACTATGATAGTATTATGGAGACTTTTTATCTTTTAAAGTCGCCCCGCAATGCTACAAGGTTGCTTCATGCATTAGGCGATTACAATAAAGGGAAAGGGAAGGAACAAACACTAATTGAGGAATGAGGATAATCTTCATGGCCGATGCCTGGGAAGATTATCTCTATTGGCAAAAAAATGACAAATCAATATTAAAGAAAGTAAACACATTGATTAAAGAATCAATGCGCACACCGTTTGAAGGTACGGGTAAACCCGAAGCATTGAAAGAAAACTTAGCCGGATTTTGGTCCAGAAGAATTAATCTAGAACACCGATTAGTTTATAAAGTAGAAGACGAGGCTATTTTCATTTTACAATGCAGATACCATTACTAACATATTACGTTGCTTGATATAATATAGTAAATTTGCCCATCTAACAATCAACCCAATTGCTTCTCCTTTATGAAAATCAATGAAGTGCCGCAGGACAACGAAGCGTTCAAAGGCAAAAGCGAAATACATAAATTGGTATATGCTACAAATGAAGACGGCACTTACACCAGCGTTAATTCAGAAGGTTGGGAAGTAGAAAACCTCGCTACCATACAAGCCTGGGAAGCCGTACTGGAAGATCTTAAAGAAACAGAGCAGCAGGTAAAAGCCGGCAAGCTTAGTCCCATACCTTATTTCATGCAAAAAAGCCTGATGGAACTGCCGGTTCTGGCCAAATATGTGGGTAAATGGAAATGGCAGGTTAAGAGACATTTCAAACCTGAAGTATTTGCCAAACTTGATGAACAGATTCTGACCAAATATAGCAGAGTATTCAATATCTCCATTGAGGAATTAAAGAATTTCGGCAAATCATAGGGACAATTGAAGATGTCCAATAATGATTGTAGGGACGCATTGCATGCGTCCAGCAGCAGGGGCATATTGACTATGTCCAAATAAACTTTAAAAACACGGGACGCATGCAATCCGCTCCTACAACATAAATCCTTTGAAAGATCAATTTATACATCACCAACATGCACATTGCGAGAGTGGTGTAACCTCCAACTTATTACAGCACAATGGTATTCAGATATCCGAGCCTATGGCTTTTGGTATTGGTGCGGGCATATTTTTCGGCCATTTACCTTTTGTAAAAGTGAGTGGCATTCCCGGCACTACTTTCCGCATATGGCCGGGCTATATTTTCAAAAGAGTGACCCAAAGGCTGGGCATTACGATCCATACCGAAAAATTTTCCAGCGAAAAGAAAGCCATGGATGCTATGGATCAGGCTTTGGCCAATAATATTCCTGTAGGGATGATCGCCGGGGTGTATTACCTGGATTATCTGCCGGAGGCGTTCCGTTTTCATTTCAATGCACATAACCTTGTTGTATTTGGAAAAGAAAATGATAAATACCTGGTAAGCGATCCGGTACTGGAAGGCACTTCGCAAATAGGCTATGATGCATTGGTCAATGCCCGCTTTGCCAAAGGTTTTCCCGAACCAAAAGGCAAGATGTATTACATCAAAGAAGTGCCTGACAAAATTGATTTCTCCAAAGGAATAAAAGACGGTATTAAGCAAACCTGCTTCTTCATGTCCTCACCACCGGTTCCCTGGTTTGGTGTAAATGCCATTCATCTTTTGGCCAATAAAATTGAAAAGTATCCACAGAAATTAACGCCACGACAATGCACCTTGTTTTTAGGAAACATCATTCGTATGCAGGAGGAGATTGGTACTGGTGGCGGTGGGTTCCGTTTTCTGTACGCAGCATTTTTGCAGGAAGCAGCAAATTACTTAGGTAAAAATGAATTAGGAATCTTATCGGAGCGTTATACCAAAATAGGCGATCAATGGCGCAATTTTGCTTACAGTGCAGCACGCATTTGTAAAGCACGCAATAGCGATCTTATGTCTTATTCCGAACTAAGTAAACTGCTACATGATATTGGTGATAAAGAAAAACAATTCTTTAAAGACCTGAAAGGGGTAAAGTGGTAATCATTTCATTGAAATAAATAGAAATAAAGAAGCCTGTAATGTAATAATTACAGGCTTCTTTGTGTGGTGTGCTACGAAAAAAGGCCACATTACCAGTTTGACATACTAAATAGTCAGATTAACGAACTGCATAGTTCAGTTCATATATTGAATAGGAAGATTGATATACTGCATAGTTAGATTCCAATATTGCATAGTCAGGTTTCAATATTCAATAGTTTGATTACAATATTACATAGTCAGGTTTCAATATTAAATAGTTTAATTACAATATTGCATAGTCAAGTTGCAATACTCAATAGTCTGATTACAATACTACATAGTCAAGTTGCAATATTCAATAGTCAGATTACAATACTGCATAGTCAGATTACAATATTACATAGTCAGTTTGCTATATTGAATAGTCAAACTCACAAACTGGATAATTTTAGGTGGAAAATGGATGGTCAGCGTGACGCATCAGGCAACCGGGATGATGCCTGAGATAGCTGTAAGGTAAAATTAGCAACCAACTATGAAGCGAGGAAACTACTTAAGCCTCTATTCAAACACCTTAAACTCCAATCCTTGTATCAAATATTGCATTTGAATGGAGAGTGCTAACAGCTGTGTTTTGGAATGTGCATTGCGCTCAATATGGTAAACGGTTTTATTGATCGCATCATCAATAGCCCGAAATACATCAGGCGCAAATTGGCGTTGGGCAAGCTTTCCGGCAAATGTAGCTTCATCTTCGGGCAGGGCAGGTACATAGCCTGGGATAAGGGTCATGCGCATAGCATGCGCCAGCAATTGTTGGGTAAATAGTAAGAAGTTTTTCTGTTGCTCCCTACCCGTTTTACCCATGTCTTCTACCCATTTATTTAATGTAATACCATTGTTGGTAAATATACCATTAAACCATTCCCGCAACGGCACCAGCAGATCATTACCAGTATAGCGCAATAGTTGCAGGGCATTGGTATAACTGCCTTCTGCAAGCTGTGCTACTTGTGCAGCACGACGTGGTTCTACATGGTCTCTGACTACTAATGCTTCTGCAATTTCTACAGGGGTAAGCGGTAATAAATGCACTTGTTGGGTACGGGAAAGAATAGTTTTCAATACATCTTCTATCTCTTCTGCCACCATGAGTATAAAGGTGTGTGCGGGTGGCTCTTCTATAAGTTTAAGGAGGATATTACCTTCTTTACCCAGGTACTCCGGCCGCCATATCAGTTGTACTTTATAGCCACCTTCGAAAGAAGTAAGGTTAAGGGTATCTATAATATCCCGGCATTCTTCGGCAGTAATATTTCCCTGCTTATTTTCGGCATTGATAAATTGCAACCAATCAAACGTAGAGCCATAGGGCGTTTGCGCTACAAACTCCCTGAACTCGTTCATAAAAGCCTTACTGGAAGCCTTGGCACCCGGCTTGGGTGTTACTGTAGGAAAACTAAGATGCAGATCGGGATGAACCAGTTTTAATACTTTACCGCAGGCTGCACATTGTCCGCAGGATTCATTTTCCTGTTTATTTTCACAAAAGATATATTGAATAAGCGCAAGGGCAAGAGCAAGGCCACCGGTGCCTTCCTTACCTACAAGCATTAAGGCATGCGGCAATTTATCCGAATGCCAGAGGTTAAGTAATCCTTTTTTTGCCAGTGCTTGTCCTGTTACGTCCCTGAAATGCATGGCGCAAAGATAAGTGTAGACGCATTACTATAACAAGGTTCTTGTTATTAAGTTATGTCAACTGGAATATTTCCATTCCCCATATTTATGGTAGCTCTAATAGGCGCTAATTCTGGTAGCTTTGTGTCATCCTTACTTTATTAAATCAATATATTATTATGACTCAGAAAACCCTGGCGCATTTGACCACTATTTCAAAAATCTCCGCAATATTGCTTTTATGTTTGTTATTGGATTTGTGTGCTTGCGCTCCCGCTAAAAACAATAATGATACAAATGCAATGAAAGGGTTTGTGGATAGCCTGGCGGCTCCATTAATGAGCCAAAACAATATACCCGGGCTAAGTATAGCAGTAACTATAGATGGCAAACATTATTTTTTCAACTATGGTGTGTTATCAAAGGAGACGAACAAACCTGTTACTAATGAGGCGTTATTTGAACTTGGGTCTGTAAGTAAAACGTTTACCAGCACACTTGCCTGTTTATCACAACTGAATGGCAATCTTAATCTGTCTGATCCTGTAAGTAAATATTTACCCTCTTTACGAGGTACTGCTTTCGATTCTATAAAATTGTATCATTTAGGAACGCATACTGCCGGCGGTTTTCCTTTACAGCTTCCAGAAAGTATTACCGATACTATTCAGCTCATGGAGTATTATAAAAACTGGGTGCCTGTTTATACTCCGGGTACTTACAGGGTATATTCAAATGTCAGTATCGGGTTACTTGGTGTAATAGCGGGGAAAACAATGCACGAACCTTTTGAGCATGCCATGGTAAATAATGTCTTTTCAAAATTAGGAATGGATAATACCTATTACCAGGTTCCCGTTGATAAAATGAATACATATGCACAGGGCTATAACAAGGTAGACAGCCCGGTAAGGTTGAACCTGGCTGTTCTGGCATACGAGGCTTATGGAATTAAATCGTGCGCTAAGGATATGATAACATTTGTAGACGCCAATATGGGCATAGGTAACCAGAAAGGAAATGTGCAACGCGCTTTGGAAAAGACGCATACCGGTTATTTTAAAACTACGGAAATGGTACAGGATTTAATATGGGAGCAGTATAAATATCCGGTAACCTTAGATCAACTACTGGCAGGCAATTCAGATGGAATGATCTATGATCCGAATCCTGTTACTGTATTAATACCTTCCCATAGTCCGCAAGCAAATGTATTGATCAATAAAACAGGATCTACCGGCGGTTTTTCATCTTATGTTGCTTATATACCTTCAAAAAAGATCGGGGTTGTAATGCTTGCCAATAAAAATTTCCCGATTAAACCAAGGGTAACAACAGTATATAAAATACTATCGTACCTGGAAAGTGAAATGTTGAACAAGAAGTAGTGTTGCTCAATGCTATTATGGCTTGTGGATACAATATTTGTCAGGCCTGGGCTTATATCCCAGGCCTTTTCTATAAATAATTACCGCATCAGAGCAACATCCCCTTTAAGTGAATAAGTATTGACTCCTATTATATAACGCACCAGATAAAAATAAGTATCCATGTCGGCCATTTTACCATTATGGTAGCCATCCCAACCTTCAGTTATATCTCTGGTAAAAAATACTTTTTGTCCATACCTGTTGTACACGCTAAAGTCTTTAAGGCGCACCCTTTCGTCCTTAGGTATCAGTTTAAAAACATCATTCACACCATCACCATTGGGACTGAAGGCATTGGGCAGCATAGCATTGGTTACGTGAACTGTAACAGAATCGTAAGCCATGCAACCCTCTTGCGAAGTAACCGTGAAATAGTAAGTAGTTGTTTCGGTAGGTGCCACCACAGGATTCAGCATGTTAGCCTGGCTTACACTTCCTGCAGGTGTCCACCAATAGGTTCCCATAGCTTTGCCATTCAATTGGGTAGATTCCCCCAACTTGATATCCTGATCGTTGCCGGCATTAATTACTACTGGCGGGAAGAAGTGAATCACTACCCCTCTTTCAATTTTACATCCGGAATCATTTTGAATTAATACTTTATAATTCATCTCCCGCGCAGGCCATACCTGTGTAAATGGCGTAACAATACTCGCTATATTTTCTTCAGGAGACCATAAGTATTGTGTGCCGCCATAAGCCCTTAACAGAATAGTATCACCCGGGCAAATGGTAGTATCTACAGGCAAAGCAGTCATATGGCTGTAATCGTATAAAGAGATATGAATACTACCCATGGCCGTATCCACGCACTCTCCTGTTGCTGCATTGCTGATATAAACGGTATACACAGTACTCAATGTGGGATTAACGGTAACCGTTGCCTGGTTAGGATTTGAAGTAATTGCCGATACCGGTTCCCAATGGAAACCCATTAAGGTATTGACATTGCTTACATCAGCATGAAGGCTGATCTGCTTAGCGTCACACAGGAAAGTATCTTGTAAAGTAAGCAATGGTTTGTTTGTATGCTTTACATAAATATTCAAGCTGGCTGTATCTGCCAGGTCGCAGCCAGTTTGCCTGGAGGCAATCAGCTTAATAGTATGCGGGCCTTCGGCAAAGGTATGAGAAGGAGCAGCCAATGTACTGGTATCACCATCTCCAAAATCCCAGAGATAGTTGGTAGCTCCTATACATTGGTTATTAAACTGAAGGTAGTAATCAGCACAACCGGTATCATTAGCATTGTTAGCCAATCCGAAATTGGCCAGGACAACGCCTACATCCATATTAAATTTATAACTGGCAATATCGAAACCACCTGTAAGTTTTAGAGGATGAACAACACCAGGTGATGTAGGAAAAGAAGGATCTGCTGTACACGCAGAATGATAAATGATTCCCTGCGGATCAAAACGGCTGGTACCACCGTCTACATGTGTGCCGGACGGGCCAAAGAAAGTACCATACAACAAGTTGGTAAAACCAGGGCCTAAAGCACCAAGCCAGAAACTGCCCGGCGTTGTCTGGTAAGCTCCCGGCGAAAGGGGACTATTTGAAGCAGCACTGAACCCGCTCAGATAAGTATTACCACACACGTCGTGCATAAATGCTGTAGGCACAAAGCCATTGATCGTATTACCCATACGGGTAGAGATCAGTGAAGTAGTAAGTGTGGAATCTAATTTATGAATAAAAATATTACCACCTGTTACAGAGAAAACACCTGGCGATACCGGATAGGTGGACGAACTGGACGTTTGCCCATTACAAAAGTATTATCTGAAGGGTCAATCTGTACTTTAAAGGCATGATCATAGTCAGCAGTACCCAGGTATGTAGAATGCGCAAGACCTGTTGCTGTGTTGATAATACTCACAAAACCATCGGTACCACCGGGAGCAGTGGCATGTAAAGATCCAGTTGTCGCAGGGAAGTTGGCACTGGCAGTACCACCGCAAACCACAATTTCATTAGTACTGTTCAGCACTAAAGAAAAGGCAGCATCATTGTCGGCTCCACCAAGAAAAGTACTGTACATTAAAGTAGTAAGATTGGAATCCAGCTTACACACTACACCATCCTGCATTCCACCAAGAGTGGTTTGCGCAGCACCAGCCGTAACCGGGAAGTTGGCCGAAGTGGTACTGCTTGCAATATAAATATCCCCATTGGGAGCGGTAAACACCTCACCCCTGTTCGCATCGCCATAGTTAGGACTTAATAAGGCAGTATTGGAAGCCTCGATACCCGTGCCACCCAGATAGGTAGCCGCTTTTAATACAGCACCGCTAGTGCTGAAACGTGCAATGTAGATATCAGTGCCGTTTAAAATATTATCGTAACACCCGATACTCAACGGTAGATTTGACGAACTGGTAGATCCGCAAATAACCAATTCCTCGTTGGCATTTACCATCATATTATTGGGCAGATCAGTGCCATTGCCGCCATAGTATGTGGAGTATAATAAACTGGTACCATTGCTGCTGTATTTATTGATACCGGCATCTACATTAGTTCCATAAATAATCTGGAAAGCCCCTGTAGTTATCGGCCAGCCTGTTCCAAAACATTCGCCACCGGCATACAAATTACCATTAAGGTCGTATGTAGCACTAAATCCAAAAGTAGAAGCTGTACTCCCGCTGAATGTACTGAACACCAATACCGGATCTATGATGAGTGGATAAGCTTTTTGATAACCATCAGGCAATTCAAAAGCAATTTTGTTTCCGGGCTTTACTATGTAGTGACATTTTACCACTACTTCCTTTCCATCAATTACCTGGTATACATATGGGGCTTGTTCTGTTATAGTATTTACACTGGTATGGATGCGTAAACTGCCATCCTTCATCAGCTCTGGCTTTACCCCTTCAAAGGCAAGTGCTATTTGAGATGGATCGGCGCCCGGTTTCACCACAAAATCATATTTCAATGATTGTTCCCGGCTATATACTAATGCATCGATGCCTTGATAAATATTATTCCAGGTCACCTTTTTATACAGCGGCACATTACCTGCCCAATGGTCTGGATCGTTTCCGATAAAATAATTGTGATAATAAGACTGCTTATTTTCTTGGGTAAGGACAACATTTTTATTGGCATTACTGAAGGTTACACTGTACGCATGAAAGTTCACCTTCTCCTGCGATACATCTTTGCTGTCATGCTTTAGTTCATGAATACGTTCCAGATCTGACTCTTTATAATAACTAAACATAAAACCATCAGACTTCAGAAACACAGCTCCTCCCGGCACAAAAGCTTTATACTGCACGGGGTTTGGAAATTGGTTTTTATTCTGGATAAAATCAAGGTTTCCATCCTTTGCAAGTGTGGCAAAACTTGTAATCAGCAATAGGATAAAGGTGGTGTAGATTTTTCTGGTCATAGCCTGTTTATATAAAGAGGATAGGTTATTGAATGATGGTATCAGGAATAGACACATGTATTTAACAAAACGTTGGAAGACATAGCGATCAATTTGATAAATCAAAAAAATATATAGTGTTGCTGCTTATTTTAAAAAATAATCAACTACTTTTGCGTTCCTGAAAAAGAGTAAAAAGATGCCCAGGTGGCGAAATTGGTAGACGCACTGTGTTCAGGTCGCAGCGTTCGCAAGGATGTGCTGGTTCGAATCCAGTCCTGGGCACCACAAAAAAAGAGATATACAATTGTATATCTCTTTTTTTGTGCCTTTTTTGCCTGTGATTTTTTTTGGTAAAAACACCAACAAAGGCGAAGTACTAAAATTATCTACTGCACAAAATTCTGATCATGCTGGCGTATTTACCAAGTTCTAAAAATCTAAGGGGAAACCCTTAGGGATATATTGATGGTGGATCGACAACTTTGTGGTGTAAAGAAATAAACCATACCTGGATCGGGTTCTGAGATAACGGGGCTTTATACGGTGCTGGAAACCGGTAACAATGCTTATCTGCTGGTTACGGATATGAACGGTCGGGTGCTGCAACGTATACCAGTAACTGCCGAAACCACAGAGATAGATATGGCTGCACTGATTCCCGGCATATATATATTGAAGTATACCGACGCCAACCGCACGCAAATGCTGAAGATAAATAAGCAATAGATCATCCAAACATTTCACTACCAATAACTATTCACACTCAAAAACCAAACACAATGAGCGACCACGCTATGATCAATTTCCAGATCTTTCCTTCCCAATACGAAGAAAACGGGGACGGAGAAAAATGTTGCTGGCTGGGCGGCCAGCTTCCTACACAGCAGGACTTGAACAACGTCCAGTTAAGGCCTTACCAGACAGACGCTATACCAGGACGTCCGAATCCTGATTGGGGTTTTCATCTGCTGGACGTACCTGGAGAACCCGAGAAATATCGGTTGAAGTATGTAAAGATGAGCGATCCCGATCATTGGTGGTATGGCGTCACCGTAAACGAACAGGGGCAACTGGTGTTACAGGAAACAGAGGGTGTTCATTTTATTGTAAGAAAATTAGGCGCATACTATACGCTCGAGTATAACGGGCGGTTTGTGGAGAGTGAAAATGGGAATCTCGGTGCGACTACGCTTATAAAAACCGGCGACTCCCCTCCGCCGCCACCAGTGACTCAATACGATGCCATACCGAAAACTACATTCAGGGTATTGTGGAAGTTCATCAAGATGGATCACATGAGTGGCCGTGAATGGCAAACGAAACTGCTCGCCATCGATAAAGACCTGACGATCGATAAAATATTTTTTCCCGGTACACATGACTCCGGAACAGAAGGAAATAAAGTAGTTTCCGATCGTTGTCAATATCATACCATACCGGAACAGTGCGCTATGGGAGTTCGCTATTTCGACCTCAGGGTAGCGGATGACTGGGATATTTATCATGGCCTGGATTCCGGAATAAACCTGAAGGATGTATTGGATGCTGTCATCGATCATTTGAAGAATCATGGTGAAGAGTTCTTTATTCTCCAGGTAACGCCGGAGACCAGCGCTGATTTTTCGAAACGATTGAACCAGTACCTGATCGACAATTTTGACCTGTTTATCAACAACTATGCATATACTACAAGCGTGCTGCCTACACTGGATACGGCTAAAGGAAAGATCATCTTCTTCGCCAGAGGTTACGAACCCATAGTGCATGACGATTCCGGACTACAATACGAATACCACATCGGTTGGGAGGACAATATCCCCGGCGGCTATTCCAGCTCCGATCCTTTTCCGCACATCAATGTATGGGTCCAGGACCGTTACGACCTGGTACCGGATAGTACGAAATTCGATGAGTACGTCAATCCTGCCCTCAAAAAAATGTTCGTTAAAGATCATAACAACTGGATCATCAATTTCTGTAGTGTAGCCAACGGCGGGCCACTTGGCTCTTCAGAAGATATCAATCCATGGGTCGCCAACCGGCTCATGTGGACGCCTTCCCAGCCCACCGGTCTGTTAATGCTCGATGGGGCAAGAGTGGGAAGTATTGCCAATATCATTGCCCTCAACTTTAGTTAGTGTTACGTTCAAAAAATAGTCATTTAAGTAAAGTCCTGGGCACCGAGATTAAAAAAGAGATATACGTTTGTATATCTCTTTTTTTGTGCCTTATTTTACCTTGTGATATTTGTTGGTGAAAACAGTAAAAAGGCGGGAAAACATTTTTTTAGACCATACCAAATAACTTCTAATCGGATTAATCTACAAAATGACACTACTTGGAATTATTGACATCTGTTTTGGTACCGAGCACTCCGATGGAAACAGATTTAATGCTTGGCAAATACTTTACACTCTAGTAGGATCTTTAGGAGCTTTGG
Source organism: Taibaiella sp. (assembly GCA_041660405.1). Lineage (GTDB taxonomy): Bacteria > Bacteroidota > Bacteroidia > Chitinophagales > Chitinophagaceae > Taibaiella. The sequence continues at coordinate 121,652 of JBAZWL010000011.1, forward strand.
GTATTGCCTATCTTGTTTTTCGATGGAATCAACGTTTTACCAAAACCAAATATGCAAATGATAAAAAGGAAGCTAGGGAAGAGAAATATACCTACTTCGTCACAATGGTTAAAGAAATACCTAAAATAACGGCTGGCCAAGTTTCCCTTTACCAACAACATATAAAAATCATCAAAGCGGATCCGATTAAATACTACCCAGCTGATTCTTTTATAATTACAACTTTGAAAAGATTGAGCGAATCAAATGACAACGAACAATATCTTCATTCTTTTCTTAGTGCTAGTAGAATTAAAGACAAACAGGAGTGTATAAATTCTTTTAAAGATCTTTATTCTTATATCGACTACAAGTATTCCACTTTGCTTCGAGCTTTTGAATATCATGAACACGTTAAAAACGAAAAAGAAAAAACTATAGAAAAATTTATTGTTGCAGTTAAAGACCTTGAGGATTACGTTGGAAATTATTTGCGTGATGTCAAGGATAATACTGATGTCCCTCAGGAGGTTGTTGTTTTGAATATATTCAAAAATTACTGTGATAAGAAAATAGCTGGCGGAGCGAATAATTTTACCTTATCGTACAAAGAATTAGCTATGCCATTAGCCACAAATCTTTTGAAGTTGAATCCAGAAAATTACAGTAATAATTCTCTTGGAATTTTAGATAAGGCAAAAGCCGTGAAAAATGCATACGAGCTATTCTTTCACAAAAATAAATTTGAAATTGCCAATTTCGAAAACTTGATTGAACAGATGCAAGCATACGATAATGAATTGAATGACATTTTAGCTAAACTCTAAGCAATGAATGATTGTTTCAAAAAAACAACCTTGCTAACGCACGTAAAAACGTTCTGCTGTGACAACTTCAGTTAATTTTAAAAGACCAATCATGAAAATAGAAACCCCCGCTTTCAACTACGACCAACTTGGACAAAAATATTCAGGCTACAGGCAAACTGATCCAAGAATTGCTGACTTTGTAAATAATGCACTGGGTAATGCAAAAACAATATTAAATGTCGGCGCAGGTGCAGGCTCATACGAACCTGCTGATAAGTATGTCGTTGCTGTAGAACCATCCATTACCATGCGTTCCCAGCGAATCAAAAATAACAAGGTTCCGGCAATCAATGCCAAAGCAGATAGTTTACCTTTTGATGATAATTCGTTTGATGCGTCCATGGCTATGGTAACGGTGCATCATTGGCCGGATATAGATCAGGGACTTAAAGAGTTAAGAAGGGTAACCAAAAACCAGGTCATCATTATGACCTTTGATCCGGAGCAATTAGACAACTTCTGGAATGCAGAATATTTTCCCGAACTTATTGACGTGGAAAGAGCACGCTATCCGGCTATTGACTTTATAAAAAAATCTCTTGGCGGAAATTGTGAAGTGATTCCTATACCTGTTCCTCTTGACTGTTCGGATGGATTTCAGGAAGCGTTTTATGGGAGGCCCGAAGCTTTTTTAGAAAAAGAAGTCAGGTTAGCTCAGTCGGCTTGGGGATTTTTAGAAGATGGATTAGAAGAGCAACTGGTAAAACGACTTTCAACAGATCTGGAATCCGGAGTATGGGACAAAAAGTATGGGCACTATAGAACCGAGCCTACATTTACTTGTGCATTAAGACTGGTCATTTCAACGCCTTGAAGAGTTTAACGAAGATGAATAGCTAATCAATATTAGCAAAACAAAGCCCCACTAATCCAGTGAGGCTTTGTTTTTTTACTCACTTCTCTCCCAATAATTAACCATACAATAATATCGCATCTACATTTAATTAATATCTAATTCATAATGCAGTAATACCTGTTTCTTTTCTTCGCATACGTTCATTTAATCTTCAAATCAAACACTATGCGCAAAACTTTACAATGGTTATTTTTCGCTTATGCAGCGATAGGTAGCTTAACACCATTGACCGCACAAACCAATCCCACAGCAGTAAGCCTGCCCTTTAGCCTGACCAGCCAAAGCTCATCTACCCTACCTGCCGGCGTTGCACTTCATCGTTTTAGCACTCCACCTGTTACGCGTACTGTAAGCCCAGGCACTGCTGATCTTGCACTGGCCGGAAGTGCTCCCGGTGGCTTTACGGGCGGATGGTATTTTTTAAGTGATGACGGTATCGGTATGCTGGCTACAGGAAGCACTGCTCCAGGTGCCTTAATAGTAGCGATCAACACTTCAGGACTTAGCAATATCAATATATCCTGGGTGTGCAAGACCATCCTGAACCAGGCTTCCCGGGACAACAGTATTGCACTGCAATATCGTGTAGGTACCACTGGAAACTTTACAGACCTGGGTACTACTTCTACTTATTCCAGCACCGGAAAAGTTAATGGTGATGTTTCTGCTACTTTTATAGAAACCTTACCTGCTACGGCTGAGAACCAACCAGTAGTACAAGTACGTTGGGTCTATTGGGAATCCAGCAGTATCACTGGTGCAAGGGATAAAATCTCTGTGGACGATATTTCTATCAGCAGCTCCGTTGGTAGTTGCGCTTTCCCTGTGGTGACCGCAAGTGCTGTCTCTGATTCGTCGGCTATTTTCACATGGCCTGCCATACCTTCTGCTGTATCTTATGAGTATGTACTAAGTACCAGCTCTGCTACACCTATAAGCGGTACAACTATGACCGATACTTTTTACAATGCAACAGGTCTGAATTTTGGCACCAATTATTATTTCCATATACGCAGCAACTGTGGCAGCGGCAACCTTTCTGCCTGGACTACAAAGACCATTACCACCACTACTCCGCTTTGCGATCCTCCAGTTGCAACAATTAGTGGCGTTAACGATTCTTCTGCTACTATTATCTGGAATACAATTGGCTCTGCCGTTACTTATGAATATGTCCTGAATACCAACCCTGCTTCACCTGTAAGCGGCACTACCACAACAGATACAACTTATAGTACAACAAGTCTGAGTCCGGCTTCGACCTACTACTTTCATGTGCGCAGCAATTGCGATGGTGGAAATAATTCCGGCTGGGTTACAGATACGATCGTTACTACAGGCAACAGTCCTGAGTTTACGGTAATGACTTATAACCTCCTTAATTATCCGGGCAGCACGGGCTCGGCAAGAGAACCTTCTTATCGTACTATTGTAAACGCTGCACAACCAGATATTGTAGTGGTACAGGAATTGGCCAGCGGCTCTGGTGTCGTCAACTTCTTAAACAATGTATTGAACTTTAGCGGAAGCAGTTATAGCGCAGGTACCTTTATAGATGGGCCCGACACTGATAACGGTATTTTTTACAAATCGTCCCTATTCCAGTTCATCAGCAATACAGCGATTGCTACCAGTCTGAGAAATATCAACCAATTCAAACTGAGACAAATCTCTTCAGGAGATACCCTGATCATTTACTCTGTACACCTGAAAGCCAGCAATACCGCTCCGGATGAAGCACAAAGAGCTGCAGAAGCTGCGACATTACGCGCGGTAACAAACGCGTTGCCAACAGGCAAGAATTTTATGGTATGTGGAGATTTCAATATTTACGGATCATCTGAAGGTGCCTACCAGAACCTGGTTCAAAACGGCAGCAATGCCAATGGAAAATTCAACGACATCCTGAGTATGAGCGGTACCTGGAACAATTCTGCTTATGCTATAAACCATACTCAATCTCCACGCACTACTTCTTTTGGTGGCGGTGCTACAGGTGGCATGGATGACCGTTTCGATATGTTCTTATTCTCCAATGCTATTGTACAAAATGGTGGTTTTGACATTGTCAGCAACTCTTATAAAGCTTTTGGAAATGATGGACAACATTACAACCAAGCGTTGAACACGCCGCCTTTTACGATGTACGGTTCTACTGTGGCTACAGCAGTACATGATGCTTCCGATCATTTACCGGTAATCGTAAAATTGAAATACAGCACTCCGTTTATGGAAAGGGCGTCTAACACTAACCTGGCAGAGACTACTGATAACAAAATAATTGGCAACTTCCTTACTGTATATCCTAATCCTGCACACAATCAGCTCTTCCTTAAGATGAACTACAGTACTACAGAACCTGTTGACCTGTATCTGTATGATCTCAATGGAAGAAAAATGAAAACAATTCTTTTGAACAAACAAACAGCCGGAACTATTATCCCTATTGATGTTTCTGATCTGCCGGAAGGTATTTTCTATTTCCGTGCGCCTGCTTTAAGCGGAGCCTACAAAATAGTACAGTACTAGTTTATCTTATCATTTGTTTCAGGGGCGGCCTTCAGTATAGGCCGCCCTTTTGTTATCCTGAAAAAGGTATTCACCCCTAAAATAATATAGATCACCTTCTATTTTTCCCTACTTTCGTCTCCTTATCCCGAATACGCATGCATCCCGTTTACATCATTACTATTGCACATCCTTTTTATCAACAGGTTATTGACCTTCGTCAGCGTGTATTGCGAGCGCCTTTAGGTCTTGATATTCACAATGATGATCTGGAGGCTGAGATAGAGCAGATCATTTTTATCTACGAAAAAGACAATGTAGTAAAAGGCTGTGTGCTGCTACAACAATATGATGCAGATACTTTTAAACTGCGTCAAATGGCGGTGGATACAACGGAGCAAGGCAAGGGGATAGGTATGGAGCTGGTAAATGCAGCCGATCTTTATGCTGTGAATTTTGGCAAAAGCAGGATCATGTTACATGCGAGAGAAACTGCTATTCCTTTCTACGAAAAACTGGGTTACGAAGTTATCGGTGAGCCGCTTACAGAAGTAGGACTGCCTCACCGGATCATGGAGAAATTATTATTTTAAAAGCATTATTTCCATGGCTTTAATAGCTGCCTGAAGTCTTTCTTCTTCATTACCATTCACCATTACAAAGGGCACATTCGATTCCTGAACGATATCGTTGTAGATATTAAAAAAGTGCGCTCTCATTTCCGGTTCGGGATGCTCCCGTAATGGATCTTCCTGCCAGGGCATATCAATATGGGTAAGGATGTATAAATCATAATGCCTCACTGCTATTTGCTTCAATATTTCTTCTTCGCAGGTGCCATACTTACTTTCGCTCCATACTTTTACTACATGCAGATCCGTATCTAAAAAGACAATCCCGTTTTGGGCTGCGGCAACAGCCTTATCTTCCTGCTGCAATTGCCCCCAGGCTATGAGCAACATATCATCCTGTGTATATACACGGCCCAGATTTTCAAGATATTCCCTTGCATATTCATCGGCATAACCGGTGCCGAAATGTGCTGCCAGCTGCCTGGTCAAAGTGCTCTTCCCGGTAGATTCCGGGCCTATAATAACTACTCTTTTGATATGTTGTGACAATGCTGTTAGGGGATTCATCTGCAATTGGGCAAAAATCGTTAATTTGCTATTCAATTTCAAGTAAAAATTTAAACCATGAATAATATCAGAGGTGCATTCAATGGTCTGGCTCTTGTTGTTACTACAGGACTAAGCCTTTTCCAGCTGAATGTATATGCACAGGGAAATGATCAGACAGACAAATATTTTGAGATCTCGAAGAATCTTGAAATCTATTCCAATGTATTTAAAGAACTGAATCAATACTATGTAGATCCCATAGAGCCGGGCAAAATGGTAAAAACCGGGGTCGATGCCATGCTTAATGACCTGGATCCTTATACCAACCTTATTACCGAAGCTGATGCCGAAGATTATGAGCTGCAAACAACAGGCAAGTACAGTGGTATTGGTGTATCTACCCGCATCAAAGACGGAGAGGTTATCATTGCTGAACTTTATGAAAATGGACCGGTAGCTAAAGCAGGCATTAAACCCGGAGATGTTGTAGTTTCTATTGATGGGCAAAAAGTGAAAGGTAAAGATGCTGACAATGTCGGTATGTTGATGCGTGGCGCACCTGGCACTACTATGAAGCTTGTAGTACGTAATCCCATCACCCAGAAGGAAGAAGCAAAAACAATAACCCGTGAGGAGATAAAACTTTCCAGCGTGCCCTATGCCAGTCTGGTAGGTGATCAGAACAATATAGCTTATGTAAACCTTACACAATTCACGCCTAACTGTGCACGCGATGTACGTAATGCTCTGGATAGTCTTAAAAAAGCCCAGCCTGCGTTGAAAGGTGTAGTGCTTGACCTTCGTGGTAATCCCGGAGGGTTGCTGGATGAGGCAGTTAATGTTTGTAATCTTTTTATAGATAAAGGCCAGCTGGTAGTAAGTACCAAAGGCAAAAATAAAGAATGGGAAAAACAATTTAAGACCAATGGTACTCCCTGGGACCTGGAAATACCACTGGCTGTGTTAGTTAACCATGGCTCTGCTTCTGCATCTGAAATAGTTGCCGGCACTACACAGGATCTTGACAGAGGTATAATTGTGGGCACACGTTCTTTTGGTAAAGGACTGGTTCAAAACGTACGCCCTTTAGGATATAATACAAGGCTCAAAATTACTACGGCAAAATACTATACTCCCTCGGGACGTTGCATACAGGCTTTGGATTACTCTCATAGAAATGATGATGGCAGTGTATCATCGGTAGCGGACTCTTTAAAAAAGACTTTCAAAACCAAGATAGGCAGAACCGTGTATGATGGTGGTGGTGTAGAGCCCGATGTAAAAATGGATGATACAAATCTAAGCCCTCTCGCTATTTCTTTGCTGACTAATAATTTTATTTTCGATTACGCAACTCAGTATTATTATAATCACCCCACCATAGCACAACCTGCAGATTTTGCTTTGTCTGAAGCCGATTTTAATGCTTTTGAAAAATGGCTGAGCAATAAAGACTATTCCTACAAATCAGATAGTGAACAACTGCTTACAAGCCTTAAAGAAACTGCCGAAAAAGAGAAGTATTTTGATAATGTAAAGAATGAATATAATGCGCTTGCAGCAAAGTTATCTCATGACAAAAAACAGGATCTTATCAAAAACAAAAAAGAGGTGATGACTTTGCTCACTAATGAAATTGTAAGCCGCTATTACTTTCAACGTGGCCGGGTAATCAACAAAATGAAAAATGACGACAAGGATCTGCAAAAAGCATTGCAATTGCTTTCTGACATGAAGAACTATAAGTCGTTACTTAAAGTTTAATATTTAAAATAAGGGCACTGTATCAGTACAGTGCCCTTATTTTTTTGTATTGTACCTATACAAACGTAACACTTGCTTGTCTTATCATACAGGCACATAGCATTATTTGGAACTTTAAGACCGGCACTATGAGAAGTTTATATTTTTTGCTCCAACTAGCCTTGTTGGTATTTTTAGCGAAAGTTACCTCTGCAAATCACTTGTTGGGTGGAGAGATCAATTACAAATTCATATCAGCCTCCGGAAATACGCAGGTATATAGAGTAACACTTTCTTTTTTCGCAGATTGCTCTTCTAATATACCTCAGGGTGCCTTTTCACGTCTTGTCAATGCAGATCCTGAAGTCAGGCTATATCGAAACAATACTTTCATCACTTCGTCCAGGTTAAATTACGATCCAGCACAAAGCGACATTGAGATTACTCCGGTATGCCCTGATGAAGCTAATAATACAGCCTGTATAGACATTAATAATCCTATACCCGGAATTAAAAAATTCGTTTACAACGGAACTTTTACTTTAACCGGGATGGATGATAACTGGCGTTTTGCCTTTTTGGGAAGTATTACAAATTCATCTGGGAGTGCCACTTCTGCAGGCCGGAGCTTTATCATTGAAAATGCAGAAGTAACAGATCCTACTGCCGGAACCGCTACTATTATGTACCTGGAGGCAACACTAAATAATACTTTAGGGCCAAACAGTTCTACAACATTCACTTCATTACCCACTCCTTTTTTCTGTCTCAACAAAGCATCAACTTACAGTCTTGGAGCCTCCGATTTCGAAAATGACCAACTTACATTCAGTCTTATTCCGGGTAAATCAGTATCCAACAATCCCCCACCCGAAGTTATTGATGTAACTTATCTGCCACCATTTTCATCGTTGTTTCCATTACCTACAGCGCCTGGTAATTTTAATTTCAACAGTACAAATGGCCAAATGAATTTTACGCCAAACGAAGTGAAGAATTGTCTGGTTACTAACCTGGTGGAAGAATTCAGGAGTGGTGTAAAAGTAGGTAGCAGTATGCGTGAAATGACTTTCATCATCCTGGATAATTGCAACAATGATGCACCAATCGGTCCCGTTTCCGCAATACAAAATGCTAACATTGTGGTAGATTCACCCGACAATTTAAGGCTTAGTGTATGTGAGGGACAAACATCCAATATCTCTTTTGACATCAGCAGTGTGGACCCTAATGGTGATAATATATCAGTAACCTACAGCAACCTTCAAAGTGGTGCAACCGTGATAGTAGACAATAATGGGACAGATAGTCCTGTAGTGCATTTTACATGGAATGTAAATGAGGCCGCTCCTGGTAATTATCTTTTTTACATCACCTATACAGACGATGGCTGCCCGCTTGTTTCCACAAAAACAGTTGCTTATACGATTACTGTAATTCCACACCCGATTACTTTTAATAACGGTAGTACCGGAACATGCATCGGAAGGCAAACAGGCAAGGCATGGGCTGTACCAGAACCCGGCATCACCGATAATTATCATTACCGTTGGGTAAATACAGCCGGCGATACACTTAAAGAAACCGATAGTAACATCGGTGATACATTAACCAATATTCCGGCCGGAACTTACAAAGTATACGTCAGAAATGAAGAGGGCTGTGGCAAGAATATTGTGATCATTGTGAAAGAAATACCATTACCCGAAATATCCCTACCGGCCGATACGGTAGTATGTGCAGGCTTACCTATTGACATCACGACCATACCGCAGAACGATGTAAGCTACCTTTGGAACACAGGTGATACTACATGCTGTATTACCGCTACAAACCCGGGCATTTACACACTTAAGGTTACCAATCTTTGTGGAGATGTGGAGGATGCAATGGCGCTTGAATATGTAAAGTGCAATTACTGCCTTTTTGTACCCAATGCTTTCAGTCCTAACGGAGATGGCAAGAATGATAAATTCAATGTGCTGGAAACCTGCCTTATTGAAAAATACCAATTGCAGATCTTTAACCGTTGGGGTGAATTAGTATTCACAACATTATCCACTGAGAAGAGTTGGGATGGCACTTATAATGGCAAGGAAGCAGAGTCCGGAGTCTATTATTATATGATCGATGCCATTCCTATCGACAGATCAAAAGGCACTGTGCAACTCAAAGGAGATATTACTTTGATCAGATAAAGAAGACTTTCCAGAAACTGTCTAATTCGAAGGGGCTTTCTAGATCCCAAAGGAACTTTCCAAAAGGTTAAAACTTTTGGAAAGTTATAATAGAACTAACATGGTCATTAAAACAAATAAGGTCTCCAAATTGGAGACCTTATTTGTAATAGAAAAAAACTTGCATTAAGCATTAGCAGGAGCGTTCAGCACATCGTTCATGCTGCGTACTGCATCTGCAGATTTGTTGAATAAAGCCTGATCTGCTTCATTCAATTTGTAATCCAATATTTTTTCCCAACCATTGCGACCTATAACCACAGGTACTCCAAGGCAGATATCTTTTTGTCCATATTCACCGTCAAGGTAAACACAAGAAGTGATTAATTTTTTCTGATCACGTACAATAGCTTCCACCACTGCTGCTCCGGCTGCACCAGGTGCGTACCATGCAGAAGTTCCAAGCAATTTGGTAAGTGTAGCACCACCCACCATAGTATCAGCAACGATTTGTTTTTGTTGTTCTTCTGTAAGGAAATGGGTAACCGGTACACTGTTCCAGGTAGCATAATTGATCAATGGGATCATAGTAGTATCACCGTGACCACCAATAACCACTGCATTCAGATCAGCAGGGCTTGCACCAAGATGCTGGCTAAGCTGATATTTGAAACGGGCGCTATCCAAAGCACCGCCCATACCAATGATGCGGTTTTTAGGCAAGCCTGTGCTCTTCAATGCCAGGTAGGTCATAGTATCCATTGGATTAGATATTACAACGATGATAGCATCAGGAGAGTGCTGTAATATATTTTTGGTAACTTCTTCTACGATACGTGCGTTAGTACCGATAAGTTCTTCACGGGTCATACCAGGCTTACGTGGCAGGCCGGAAGTAATTACTACTACATCAGACTTAGCCGTTTTGGAATAATCATTTGTAGAACCGGAAACTTTGGTATCAAATCCCAGTAATGCCGCTGTCT
>JBAZWL010000012.1:0-126388 GCA_041660405.1 Taibaiella sp.
TCCGCTGTCCAATGCAAGCCGTATAGATGGTGAAGTTGAAGATTATGCAATCACTTTAATGGGCGCCGACTTTGGTGATGCTCCCATAGCTTACCCCGTAGTTAAGGCAATTGTGAATCCGGATCTTAATAATGATGGTAGCCCTGATGCTACAGGTAGTGTATGGCTTGGCGACCGTGTGGATTATGATTATAGCTGTAGTTATGTGGCTTCTGCTGCTGCTTCTGCCGATGATAATGATACCACAACCAATGATGAAGATGGCTTGCAGATGAGCTCGCAGGTGCCTATCGGTACACCGGTGCCCTGGACCATTACCGTGAACAGTCAGGGTCCCGTAACAGGTGTACAATGGGGCATGTGGATTGACTGGAATGCGGATGGTACATTTGACGACTTTTATAACGATAGCGTCAATACACTGTCTCCAACTCCGGTAACCGTCAATGTAACAGCACCTGCCAATGCGACAACAGGCTTCATTGTGCGTGTAGGGGCAAAAGCTCCTGGTGTGCCATTTACTCTTGCAGATTATGGCAATACGATAAACAACGGGGAATGGGAAGACTACATCAGATCAACACCGTTGCCAGTACAACTGATGTACTTTAATGCAATGGCCAAAGGTTGTAATGTTGAAGTAAGTTGGGCAACCGTTATGGAACGCAACAGCAAATATTTTGAGATCGAGCAAAGTACGGATGGTGCTGACTGGAAAGTGGTAAAACATATAGCGGCTGCAGGAACTTCATCTTCGGTGAAGAAATACAGCGCCATGTTACCTTTAACCAGTGGCATCAATAACTATTTCAGACTCAGAATGGTTGATGAAGATGGCAATCAGGATTACAGTATGATTCGTGTATTGCGTTGTGATAACCGTTTACCGATCCTGATCTGGCCTAATCCAACAACCATGAAAGTTCAGATAAGCGGCTTACCTGAAGGTGGTACTATCCGGATTACGGAGATATCAGGCAAGGAAGTTATGAGGCTGAACAATATAGCGGTAACAGAAATGATCGGTATAGAAAGTTTACCTTCCGCCATATATCAGGTAACTATATTGAATAAGAATGGAGAAAAGATCGAAGTGCAACAATTAGTAAAAAAGAACTAATGATTAGCGCGGCTAAGATGATTACAGAAAGGGCCGCGTTAGTGGCCCTTTCTATTCTATAGATATAAATCTGCAAGCTGTGACTTGTGCATATATGATAAGCTATATTTTATTCCATAATTCAAAAGCAATTTTTACATCCGGAAAATAAAAAAAAGAACATTCCGGATACACAGATCATACTAGCCTGGCTTCTCTATAATGCCGCATAATCTGATCTGACAGGATTATCAACTATTCAGGATTATTAAAACTGAACATTTATGACACCAGAGACTTCATCATTATTTAAAGTTTGGATAAAGATTTTGATCTATTTCTGTCTGTTTGGACTCATTACCTTTTTGACTTTACACAACAACTAAGTGCCATAGTAATAACCCGGAAACAGCTATTGGATATTATCATTTAAAAAGAAAGGACAAGGCAAGTACTTGCCTGATGCTTAAGTTAGTTGTGGAATAAATTGTAGATGGTTTTATTTCGCAATAGTCGGTTTAATTGGTAGAAATCGGGCGGCTTTCCAGCCGTCTGACTCTTATATTTTTAAAAGCAAAGAGTTAAATGGGTAAACATATAAGGATAGTGGTTCCAGCCTCATTGTATCGGGTACAGCTTCCTTTCAAATAAAGTATCCGCTCGCGGATGTTGGACCAGCCTATGCCCTGGTCAAAAGTCTTTGTATCAAAACCCATGCCGTTGTCCTGAACTTGGATGCTGAGCACTGTTTCGCCATAGTCTATAACGATATTCGCCGTCTTTGCCTGAGCATGTTTCATAATGTTCTGTACCAGTTCCTGTAGTACGCGGTAGATGATCATTTCACTTTCTGATGGCAAGCGGCGCTCTTTGCCGGTAACTGTAAATTTTACGGACAACGCATTCTCATTGGGAATGTTGCGGATAAAACGTGTAAACGCAGTAACCAACCCCTGCGATTCCATGCCTGAAGCTAAAGCTGTAGCAATGTTTTCAAGCTCCTGCTGTACGCTCCCAACTATCTTCTGTGTTTCAGAAAATGCATTTGACCTTAGCATATTCTGCTTGTTTTGTTCTATATCTTCCAGTTGCATTTGCACATTTTGCAATAACGGTCGAATGTTGTTGCGTAGTTGTATAGCTATTCTGTCACGTTCCCTATGTTCACCTTGCATGCTGGCCTGCAGCATGGATATGGCCATATCCTGATCCATCTGTTCTCTTATTTTCTTCAAGAGATTGCGTTTGTCAACATAACTTTTTACAGATTGCAAACACAATATCAGGATTAGCAAAATGCTTCCGGCCAGCCCCATTACAATAGCATTTTTGCGATTGGCTAATTCCTGATTATGCATCATCAATGTGCTTTTGGTTGCCAGTTCCTTGTCTTTGCCGGCCTCTGCCAGGTCTTGTTTCAGCTTATGTATTTCTAAATTCTTTGCCTGGTAGAACAATGAATCTTTTATCTTCCTGTACTTTTCAAAAAAATGATAAGCCTTTTCTTTGTCGCCGGTTTCAGCATAGGCTCTGGAAAGATCAGCATATAATCGGGCTGTTTCATCATCTATCCGGTTAGTATCCCACGTCGCATAATTTCGCATCAGCATTTCCGGATTAGTTGTATTCCCCACCTTCAAGGATGATGCTGTACTGCTTTGATACGGGTTTGAACGGGCTATTATGCCGGAGGGCAAAAGCGTACAAAATACAATCGTAAGCCCTAACAGTTTATTGTAATATTCCTTACAAATTTTTACCCGCTGTGCTAACATATGGAAGCTGATCTTTTTTGGAGTATGTGTTTTGGGTAAGGTCTTTAGTCGTTCAAAAGCCCCATTTTCAGTGCGATTTTAACCAGTCCGGCAGTGTTTTTTACCTGGAGTTTCTGAAGCAGTTGCAGTCGATATTTTTCTACTGTTCGTCTACCTAAAAAAAGTTTCTCCGCAATTTCTACACTCGTATATTCTTCTACAATCAACAGCAGTACATCTTTCTCTCTCGGGGTCAGGTCGGGTAATGTAGATGGTCTGTTGGTCTTCAGTTTAAGCATATTATTCAATAACTCTTCTTTCAATGAGGCTTCAATATATTGTTCTCCACGGTAAACGGTTTCAATAGCTTCTATCAGTATTTTCTGGTCTATATTTTTAAGCAGGTAACCTTTGCATCCGTTTTGCATCATACTTCGTACATATACGGGTGTGTCGAAACCCGTAAGCGCAAGAATACGAATAGCAGGGTGACGGCTGCTGATAATTTTTGCCAGCTCTTCTCCACTTTTGCCTGGCATCTGAATGTCCAGCAATAATACATCAGGCGGTTGTTTTTCCAGGCCGGCCAGTAAAGCATCACCGTTATCATATGTTCCCGTGAGTTTGAAATACGGATAGTGTGTCAGGACCTTTTCTATACCGTTTATGACTAATGGATGGTCGTCGGTTATGGCTACTTTTATAATCGGTTTTGTCATGGTTTCCGTCTGGTTTATATACGGTAAAAAGCATTTGCAATATTCTTGCTGAAAGCAAAACATAAGATACACTTAAATCTGGAATTCAAGGTCGAAAGTTGGATTTTGATTTCCGATATTATCCAGGTAAAGCATGCCATCGGATGCTGTAATCCTTTGCTGAAGAAGGCTCCATGCTTCTTGTGTATTCTGATCTTTGTTGACAATGTTCCAATTGCTATCGTAAGTTTGCAACGTTACATAGAGCAGATCTTCCTGCCAGTTAAGCTGCAATAATAGCCTGCGTGCATCGGAGCAATCAATAACAACGCGCATCACTTCCTGCAATATCCGGAACAACATTTTTTCCTTTGAAATTTCCATCGGAGCCGGATGGCCATAGTATTGATAATCGATGATAATACCCCTCGCCTTTGCGAGTTTGCTACAGTATAAATTCAGCCCCTCATCAAGCCCGCCCTGAAGCAATATTTCCGGCATCAGGTTATGTGCAGTGCTGCGAACTGCCTGTGAGGATTTGTCGATTAACTGTAAAACCTCATCAAAATGATTGTCGTTTGGCTGAAGAAGATAATGATCCCTTACCATACTTAGGTTCAGCTTAGCCATAGACAACATGCTACCTATTCCATCATGAAGTTCGAGGGCCACACGGCGTCGCTCTTTTTCTTCGCCATCCATCACTGTCTTAATTTGTTCCAGCTCTTTTTGTCTACTGTGTAACTGATTTTTCTTCTGTTCCAGTAAAAGTTTTCGCCGGCTATTCTTTCTGATAAAAAGATACAGTATAACCATAAGTATGCTTACCGCAACCCCGGCAACGATCAATACATTCTGTTTTAATAAGGCTGCTTTTTGTTCAGCCACTTTTAGTTGGTTGAGCGCCAGTATTTTCTCCTTTTGCGCCAGGCGGTATTTATTTTCAAGCATATTAACCGCCTTTAGTTTCGCTTCATTCACAATACTGCTATTCAATGCATCATGTAGTTGTTGAAAATGATAAGCCTTATCATATTGATTGGTTGCTGCGTAAAGCAGACTTAGTCCTTGCATCGGTTTTACTGTATATAACGATGCGTGTGCAGCTTCGGCCAATGCAATAGCATCAAGCCATACTTTTTCAGCTATTGCATAATCTTTAAGTAAAAATGAGTAAAGACCATAGGTATAGTACAGGCTAAGTCTGTGGAATCTGTCAAGGGTCTTGTTCTGGAACATCTGGTAAAACTGTGTAAGCATGATCCTGGCAGAGTCTTCGTTACCTTCCAATATATGTATGTAGGCCAGGTTGGCTGTTGCCATGGTTGCTGTAGAATGATCGTGGCAGGAGCGGCTGATGTGCAACGCAATCCGGTATAGCTCCTGTGCTTTGCCGGTATCTATGTTTAAATAGATATTGCCGCGTTTATTCATGATGTTGCTCAGTGCCATCGAATCGTTTTCCTTAATGGCATAGTTGGCTGCCTTGTCCAGGTAGGACAAAGACTGATGCTCATCGCCCAGAAGGTTCCATATAACAGACAGATTTGTGAACGTGTTAGCCAGTTTAACGGGTGTTCCGGTTACATTTTCCGCAGTAGTAATAGCCTGGTAAAAGTGTTGTGCTGCTTCATCATAATCTCCCTGTATTGTATAACATTTGGCTATGCTGGAATATGCCTGGAAAGCCAGCCGGCTGTCACTCTTACGGCAGCTTTTAAGAGCTTGTTGGTAGTTATGGATACTTTGCTCAAATGATCCCAGATTATATTGTTGTAAGGCGTTATTAAGCAAGGATTGAATAAGGGCTATTCTTGATTCATGGTTTTTATTTCCCGATCCTTCATGATTGGATTTTGTAGTGTCCTGGTAATGGCGAGTGTTAGTCGAAATATTTTTACTGCCGCCCTGCGACTGACCATAGCTTTCCCTGGAGCCGAGAAAGATCAGGCAGGCAAGCAGTATTATTTTAAGTCCGGGCATACCGTTTTGTGGTTTACGGTTTTTATCAGGAATCAAATTTACCCAGAAAGAGGTTGGGTTGCATGGGGTATTTATACTCTATTTTAAAAAGGTGTATTTCCCTCTCTTTTTAAAACATTTAAGATGAATAGTTTTGTTGAGGTAGAAAATTTCGGAACGCAGGCACGGTCCAAAACACAGTCAACATCTTTTGTTCACAATAAAACATGAAAAATGAAACAGTTGTCCCTATTGATTATTTGCAGTATAATCTGCAGCATGGCTTTTGGTCAGAGTATCTTTACAAATAACGGAGTATTTACTGTTCCGGCGGGTGTCAATTCGGTAACGATTGAGGTGGTGGGCGCAGGTGGTACTGGTGGTGGAAACGGCGGTGGTGGAGGCGGTGGCGGTGGTTATGCCAGCGGTACATTTACAGTAGTGCCGGGCTCTACGCATACAGTAACAATCGGTGCAGGTGGAAGTGGTATCGCAACAACTATCTCAGGCTTGGCTATTACAGCAACGGCTGGTGACAACGGAACCTTTGTTGCCAATCCGGGAATAGGTGGCGGTGGTGCTGGTGGTGTGGGTTCTGGTGGTACTGTTAATCATACTGGTGGTGCTGGTGGCGGCGGTTATTGGACTTATTTCGGCGGTGGTGGCGGTGGTGCTGCAGGACCAACTGCTGATGGCGGAGCAGGTGGCAATACCATTTTATGGACCGGAATTTGCCAAACGCCTGGAGGTGCAGGTGGTACCACAGGCGGTGCACCTGGTGGTGTTGGAGGAAAAGGAGCGGGATTTACAGATGTCAATTGCAACGTAACTGATCCTGCAACTGTCGGTAGCGACTACGGTGGTGGTGGTGGTGGCGCCAATGGTAATGGTGGCGCTGCAACAACAGGTTCCGGTGGGTATTGTAAAATTTCATGGTGCGCTGCTGTGGCTGCTCCGACAGGCTCTGAAGGTCAGGCAATATGTGGAAGCGGAACAATTGCGGATCTTACTGCTACCGGAAACGGAATACAATGGTATGCGGCAGCCTCTGGCGGTACAGCCCTGGCAGCAACAATGCCTTTGGTCAACAATACACACTATTTTGCATCCCAGACAGTTGGTACATGCGAAAGTGATTCCAGACTCGACGTACTGGTTACTGTAGTAACTCTGGACCTGACAACAACGGTAGCGCAACACACAATCACAGCAAATGCTGCCGGAGTTAACTATAAATGGATTAATTGCAGTGGCAATCAAGTAATTGCAGGAGCAACTGCCCAGTCTTATACCGCTACGCAAAATGGTAATTACGCAGTTATTATCACTAAAAATGGTTGCAGTGATACTTCAGCATGTGTTACAATAAGTGGCATTACCGACATTTCAGAAATTTCAAAGGATAGGAACTTTACTATTTATCCAAACCCTGCCACTGACCAGATTACCGTAAAAGTAAACAGCGATTTGTTAAGTTCAGCATACACAATCACGGACCAGAGCGGAAGAGTTGTATTGAAAGGTATTTTGAAGCAGGCTAATGAAAATATCGATATCGTCGGACTGACAAAAGGCGTGTATATCTTCTCTATAGGTGATAGAATTCATCAGTCATTTAAAGTGATCAAGAAATAAGTAATTGGCTTAAATGTCGATACCTTCAAAGATTGGAACAGTTCGCGTTTGCGGACTGTTCTTTTTGTTTTACCCATGCAAAATGAAGCAGAGAAATTTTTCGAATGAGGGAAATGACACGCCGTACTCGTTACTGTTCCTATATCTGCAATGATAGAGATAAGTTACAGAAAAGAAAATCATAAGTAAAAGTAGCAGAAGAACTTCCAAAACTGATTTATACCCGTTGTTGATCGATGCTTCTTATCAATAATAAGACGTATTTGGTTTTAAAGGAGGCACCTTACCAAAGCAAACCCCGACTATAATCGTAGATGATTGTTATTAACCTCTCCATGGTCTTTACCGAAATCAAATAAAAAATAATCTTAGAGCTGCAAGGGTAAAAATACCCTCTTATAGTCCGTATAAGAACGCTGTTGCTAGCCCATGACTAGGACTACTTTTGTGCTATGAGACAATGTATTTGCCTCTGCCATTAACCAATATGTCATGGATCCCATCATTAAAATTGTAATAGTCCTTTTCGTACTCAGTGTAGTTTGGGAACGAATAAATGAATTCCTGAAAATATACTTGTCTTGTTTTTCACTACCCTGGCTGAAAAAAATCCGCATTATTGGTGATACAACTACCAAATATCCGGAAGGCACAGCGATGGAACAGAGTAGACAGTTCAGGATATTAAAGCTAAATCTTTTTATTGGCACAATAACTGCTATTGCCTGTCATGCCGATATGATTGCCCTGATCAAAAATCCGGATGATCCTTCGAGCGTTTTGGGATGGTTTCACGAGCCAGCATCTCCTAATACTAAAAATGAAATAACCTTTTGGAAGCAAATTTACTTTGTCTTCGAGTTCTTTTTTGGATGCCTTCTTACAGGAGCTTTTATAAGTATGGGCTCAAAGTTCTGGCATGACTTATTGGACATTCTCGTTGCCGTAAAAAATGTAAAACGTCAGGCCGTGGAAATGACAGATGAAATGTTTGATTTTGAGAAACTGCCCGAACAGGAGCGAACCGACATCATGGTCGCGGCCAAAGACTTTTACTGGGAAAAATGGAAGCACCAGATACCGGAACTTAATGGAGTGGCCATCGCCAATAAAGCTATCGAAAAACAAGGCATAAATACTTTTCAGAAAGCAATTCAATTCCAGGTAACAGAAAAATTGTCTCCCCGCAAAGTAGATGTTCTTATTCCCTCTTATGTGCATTATGGAGGCTACAAGATCCCCACAGATGTGGTAAAAGGTGGAAGAATGTTGTTGACCTCACTGGATTTTAATTATCCCGGAGATGGTCCACTACCAAAGAAATGCGGTGCAAGTATATCCAGAACAGAACCTGGAAACGATGCCACTGGTACTATTGGTTTACGCGTAAGCAGAACAGAAAATGGCATAGAACGATATTATGCATTGACTTGCGCACACGTGGTAATGGATCAGGAATTGAAACAAGGTGTTACTAATATTACGCAAGCAGAGGCAGTAGCCAATAGTAGATATGCAGAGTCGCCGGGGCATGATACAGGAATTGCCGGTAAAACCATTGGCATGATTGCAGAAGCAATAGTTAACGCTTATACAGACTCCGCCTTAATTATGCTTGAAGATAAGAATGGAAAGGTAAGCGGTGATATTTATAAAGCAGGGATGATAACCGACATAGGATATATAGGTGGGGACGACGTAGATAAAACCAGGTTGAAATTCTGCGGTAGCCGTTCGGGCTTTGTTCAATCTGTACTGGTAAAAGGTTACGAACAAATTGCATATCCAAACTATCCGAAAGCAACCGGAATCACGGAATTAAAAGGACTGATACAATTGGAACCTGTTGCACAACCCGGAGACTCCGGAGCACCTGTGTTGGACAATGATAACAGGATCATTGGAATTATAGTTGGTTCCAGTCCTGAGTTCACATATGTCATACCCATTCAAAGCCTGAGGGCTGCACACAATTATTTTAACATCGTTTAAAAACTATAACTATGAAATACATTTTTATTTTTTGCCTGATACTGTCCACTTATGCAAGTTACGGGGAAGCTGATACAACCTTTAGCTATGATAAGATAAGTAAAAGTGGAATTGTTCCCCTGCCAAAAAGCGATGTGGATAGGGCGAAAGCACAAAAGAGTTGTATCGTCACATTTAATAATATTCCAAAAGGAAAGGAAGAAATTGTTTTACGGATTAACAGCGACCCTAAAGATGTTCCTGTTAAATCAGTAGTAATGTCAATAGAAAAAATAGTTCGGGAGAGCAAACAAGTGAATGATGGAAGTTACACAGTGACCTTTCAGCTGGGGTCGTTGATTGCGCAAAGAGAAAGAGATACGTTTCACTTTCTTATCGATGGAGGGAAAAAGGAAATTGTAAAATATATCTTAGTGTATAAAAAGGGGGATAATACAGGAGACAAAGCGGCGACTCCGGCAAAAGAAGGACCTGACTTAGTGGATTATTGGAGTTATCTGGATACTTCTTTTGTACTCAATCTTGAACGATTTAGGATTAAACCAAAAGATAACTGCTATGATACTTGCCGTCAATGTGATTACGATAGTCTTCTTAAAGACAATAATGTAATTGAATATGATGCTTTAACCCGTAGAACAAGTTTCAGAGCAAGTGATACACCAAAAACAACCAAGCCTAAGCCACTCAAATGGAACTACCGTGCCAAGCTGAAGGCTGGAGATCCTGTGGTTCTGGTGGTTAAGAATGCAAATCCCCTAAATCAGGAGATCAAATTTTATGACTCTGCTTACTTGTATAATATTGATATTCCATCAGCATTGTCTACAGCATTGCATATTGAATCGGTTGGTAGCAAAATGCTGGTACAATCTACAGGCGACGAAGAAAAGCTCTTGAATATCTATTTGCTGATCCGTTCAAGATTACTCATGCTGGGCGGTGAAATGGAAGGGCTATTAAATTCCTATGTCAATGCCTCTCCATATCAATATGCTTGTCTTCAGGAAAAAATGGGGAAAGCGACAGCAGCTATTGAGACATTTGTACAAGAGTATGTAGTACGTGCTTTCAACCCAACTGCTAGTATGTCGTTTGATGGTTTGTTAGGTGTATTTGGTGCTTCTCAGCAGGCAGGAGATAGTATACTGGCTACAAAGCTTCAATATATGTATAATCTGCTGAGGCAAAGCAAACCAGTGATTGCTTATCCGGTATTACAAATACCAGAAGTGGATGAAATGAAATTCTACCTGGAAATTTTACCTAAAAAAGATAGTCCCTATCCCCCTCTGCTTTCTTCCAAAAATCCTATTACACTCAACGTTACACACTTCTTTAAAGTCGACGTTAGTTCGGGCTTATACCTCGGCTTTAAAAATGATCATGACTATGGCTACTTGTCTCGGAATGATACTGTCTTCACTCCAAGTCAGGTAGGCGCTGATAGTGTTTTAAGAGTACGTAAACAATTAGTAGACGAAGAACCGGGGAAACTGGAATTTGGTTTTGCTTCGTTTATTCATTTTTATTACAAGTTGTCCCCCGTAATAAATGCCGGACTGATAATAGGCGCAGGTGTTTCTTTTGCCGAGCCAGTACGTACCCGCTACTTTGCAGGCTTAAGCTGTATGTTGGGTAATAAGAACAGAGTTTGTATCAATGGGGGATTGATGTTCGGTAATTACCAGCAGTTGAGTAGGCAGTATGAGCAGGAAGGGGACAAGTACTATGCACCTTTAACCGAAACGAATATTGCGTACAAGAAAAGATTTGGCCATACCGGATTTTTATCCGTTTCCTACAATTTATTTTCACTGAGAACAAAGCAATCCGGAACAGCAGCAGATAAAACTCCTTAGATGTCTTTTGCTTTGAGTATTTTACTTTTTCTTTCAACTTTATTAAGTTTATTATTTCACCAAAATACACCAATATGTTACGCTACATCACAGAAAGTCCTATCACTTCATTTAAGGAACTTGATTATTTTCTGAATAATACAGACGCAAAGATCTCTACTCATATAAAGGGTTTTGTAAATCAGCTTGAACAAAAGAGGATAGAAGTACCCGAAATAGATATATTTGAACGCCTTGACAAAGAATTATTTTTTTCTAAGGAAGAACTTTATCGCATGAAGGAAGTTTTTCGTGTTAAATACCCTACGGCTAATACCAACAATGTTCATATTAGCTGGAAAAATCTAAAGGAAGAGATTGAAGGCGAAACTGAAGATTTCAAAGTGGCCTATAATTTCATTCACCGTTACGATAACAGTAATTGGTTTCTTACCGCTCAACCCGGCGAATTGGCAGAGTATGGGAAAGTGGGTGAATTTACTAATGTTACAGTATCGCAAGATGGCTTTTTTGATATCACTTCTTCCGGGAAGCAGGGCTACTCCGGTTCGCTGGACTCAGCTTCCGGAAACCTTTTCGACAACAATTATTTTAATGCGGTAAAGAGCAATGATCCATTGCTTAATGATTCTGCTAAGCGCGTCAAAAGTTGCATATTGCCGGCTCATGAATTAAAATCTATGATTTCCCACAATCTGAAGAGTCGAAAGGAAGATGACTTTGATCTTTGTTTTTCATCTATAAGCGATATGGTAAGTGATACCGCCATTTCATTGGTCACATTTCCACATACTATTGCTGTGTTCGCAAGACATCATACTGATGGAGATTGCTTTGATGTAGGAGCCGCAGTTATTACCACCTTGTCCTTTCGTGGCAGAGCTGCAAACTTCGACAGCCTATGTCCACCCAATTGTAAAAGATATTTTTGGCCTACAAATCTTATGGGCTAAATAGTTATTTTCGTTTAATGCTACCATTAAAGACCATGATATCACTTGCCTGTATGCTTATATCTGGAAGTGCCGGGCTTTTGGTATGGAGCAGGTTGCCTAAAGTAACCCGCTTGCTTATTTTGCAAAGCTTTTTCGCTTTTATCATAACCATAGCTGCCCGGCAATGGTCGCCTAATACCTGGCTGTATAACCTTTATATGCCACTCGACTTTGCTTTGGTTATCTGTTCGTCAACTGCATTTTTATCCCGGTCATTTGTCAAAAGATATTTGCCGCTTTCAATAGGTTTGTACACCATAATCTGGATATGTTCATGGGTTACTTCAGGGTTGGAAAAGTATTTGTTTAACTGGTCTTTTTTGATCGGTTGCGTATTGATTTCCGCTTTCTATATGGCTGTACTTTTTCAGGCCACATTAAAGTGCAGCTCCTATAAATTGAAAAGTATTTATTGCCTCTGTCTGGCCAATCTTTTTTATTATGCCGGAGCGGTTCCTTTATTTGGTCTTCTCAACTATCTGAATATACACTATCCTGCCACAGCAAAGGTCCTTTTTCTCAGTAATTTGGTACTTAGCGATCTAAGATATTTATTAGTAGGTTTATTTTTTATATCTTATGCTCGTAATAACAAACGAGTGGGATTAAAATGATGACCAGCAGTGATATAGTATTGACAATTATTTTTACTACCCTGATTATTGTGGGGTTGATTATCAGCGTATTTTTTGTGATATTGATTGCCAGCCGCCAACGTATCCGGCAGCAAGTTGCATTAGCTCAAAACAAGCTGGATTTTGAGAAAGGCTTAAGGGTTATGGAAATTGAAGTGCAGGAGAAGACCCTGAATCACATCTCCGAAGAACTTCATGATAACATAGGCCAGCACCTTACTTTTATGAATCTTCAGCTGGAAAAGGTTAAGTTAACCCATCCTGACTTGTTACCTGTAATTGACCCACTATCCGTTACTTTACAAAACACAATGCTGCAATTACGACTGCTGTCTCAATCGCTCGACAATAATTTTGTAGCGGGTAAAGGACTGAAGAAACTGATTTGTGATGAAGTAGCTCGTCTGCAACACATAGGACAACCACATGTTGATTTTGTTACGGATCACATAGAACCCTTGCTCACACCAGATCAGCAGCTGATCGTGTTCCGTATTTTTCAGGAAATGCAAAGCAATTGTATTCGTCACTCTGCGGCCAAGAAAATTCAGGTGGAGTTAAAGGGAGCACCGTTCTATCTCATGGTCGCCGATGATGGTATTGGTTTTGATTTAAGTTCGAAGCAAAATAGTGCAGCTTCAGGCCTGGGGCTAAACAACATGTTTAAAAGAGCCAGCTATTCAGGGCTAATACTGGAAATTGAATCTGTCTTCAGCCAGGGAACAAAATGCTGTCTTTATGAAAATGTATCAACGCCAAATACTAAAACATAAATTTCTATGTCTGAAAAACATTCCTCTATCATCCTGGTTGACGACCATGCCGTTGTTCGCAATGGTCTCAAAGAGCTTATTGAATTAATGGGTCCCTACAAGGTTGTTGGCGAATTTAGCAATGGCCGGGAATTAATCCATGAAACTACTTTGATTTCTGATGCTGATCTCATTATTATGGATATCAACATGCCAGAAATGGATGGAGCGATGACGGTAGAACACATTTATGAGAATGGGTTACACTGTCCGGTATTAGTATTAACGCTTAATACAGATGAAGATGCTATTATTAAGATGTATCATAAGGGTGTAAGAGGATATCTGGAGAAAAGCTGTAGTGCCAATGCTTTGAGACTGGCTATAAATGATATAATCACTACGGGGTATCACAATAATGATTTGTTGAGTAAAGCTATGTATGCCCATAGAAAAGCTAACTCCGAGGATAGTCAGGACAGTATTATTAAAAAGATGACTGCACGTGAAATAGAATTTCTTTCTTTGGTATGCAATGAAAGTGAATATACCTATGATCAGATAGCAGATAAGATGAAGGTAAGCCGGAGAACAGTAGATGGATATCGCGAATCTTTGTTCGATAAATTTCAAATAAAATCCAAAACCGGGCTCGTCCTTTTTGCTATGAAGTATAAGTTAGTTAAATAATTAATAGTGCTAACCTATGATAGCATTTTGTTTCTTTGACGTAACCTATAATAACTTTTAAAAGGACATCTTACTCATTCCCAAAAACATCCAGACAAAATCAGGTTGTTTGATTTTTGCAACTAATTGTTTGAATTTTACAGCTTTTCGATGCTGCGGCTCATCTATCTTTACATTCTAAAAAATAGCAGAAACAAATTATGATAGCAGCAAAAGGTTATGCAGCACAATCGCCGGAAGCCAACCTGGCATCCTGGAATTTTGAACGCAGGGAAGTAGGTCCGCATGATGTGCAATTTGAAATTTTATATTGCGGTGTATGCCATTCCGATTTGCATCAGATCAGGAATGATTGGTTTCCGGGCATATTTCCTATGGTGCCGGGGCACGAGATCGTAGGACGCGTGACTCATGTGGGAGATCATGTAAAGAATTTTAAAGTGGGTGATTTGGCAGGTACGGGTTGTATGGTAGACTCCTGCCAGGTTTGCGAGAACTGCAAGAACGATCTGGAACAATATTGCTTGGAAGGCAGCACGATGACATACAACGGTCTTGAACGTGATGGTAAGACACCTACATATGGTGGCTATTCAAACACTATAGTGGTAAGGGAAGAGTTTGTGTTGCACGTATCAGACAAATTGAATCTGGCCGCAGTTGCTCCTTTATTGTGCGCAGGCATTACAACCTATTCTCCTCTGAAGCACTGGAAAGTAGGTAAGGGTCACAAGCTTGCAGTGCTGGGTTTAGGTGGCCTGGGGCACATGGCTGTTAAGTTTTGTGTAGCATTTGGCGCTGAGGTTACGGTACTAAGCACTTCTCCTTCAAAAGAAGTAGATGCCAAAAAATTAGGTGCGCATAAATTTGTAGTTACCACAGATGAAGTACAGGTAAGCGCAGCAAGAGGTACTTTCGATTTTATACTCGATACGGTATCTGCCGAGCACGACTTCAATATGTATCTTTCTTTGTTGAGAACCAATGGTACCATGATCTGTGTAGGCGCGCCTTCTAAACCAGCGGAGATTGCAGCATTTAGTTTGCTCGGAGGCCGTAAAAGTGTGGCAGGATCGGGCATTGGCGGGATAGCCGAAACTCAGGAGATGCTTGATTTCTGTGCCGAAAATAACATCGTTTCTGAAATCGAAATCATCGATATGAAAGACATTCAAACCGCGTATGAACGCATGCTGAAAGGAGATGTGCGTTACCGTTTCGTAATTGACATGGCAACCTTGTAACTAAATGTAATAAATGACAAACCCGGGTAGGCATTATTGCTTACCCGGGTTTGTTTTATTTGGTAATCATTTTTAGCAAAAAATATCTTATCTGTTTTTATCAATCACATCTAATAGTTTATTCAGGTCCTCCGTTTCATTATAAAAATGGAAGGACACTCGTAAGCCGCTCCCTCTGGATGTACCAGTAATATTTTCATCCGCAATTTTTCGTACCAGAGCATCATCAATGTTTAACTTCAGGATGGAACTGTGCGTAGGTCTTTTCATTATATAATCATCCAGCAGACCCCTCTCCGTAAAGGCTGCTTTAGCCTGCTTCGCCAATGTTGCTATTTGCTTTTCTATAAATGAATAACCTGTTTGAGTTAGGAACGATAAGGAATGTTGCAAACTGCCAAATGATAACGTATCCTGATGGCCGGGTTCAAAGCGCAATGCCAACCTGCTTTTATGCTTCAGGAAAGCTTCTTCAGGCAATGGCCTGTTCTGTGCTTCGACGTATAAGCGCGATGCTATAGTTTCCTTTATTAATACAAATCCATTACCATAGCTACCCAGCATCCATTTGTAACCACTGGCTATTAATACATCAATGGCACTACTGCCAAAATCGAAACTTTCGCTGCCGCAATACTGCGTACCGTCAGCAACCAGTATCAATTCCGGAAACAGATTTTTCAATTCACCGATAAAAGCATGATCCAACTTTACTCCATTGCTGTATTGTACCAGGCTAAAGGCAAATATTGTGGGTTTAAACTGCCTGATGTGTTCTACAATGCGCTCTTCAAGGTGGTCGCCCAGGCTTACCATATCATAAGCAAACCCTCTGCTTTGTACCTGGTAATAAACAGATGGATACTCGTTGGAAGGCAACAGGAAACGATGATCGCCCGAAAGTCCATCCAGGAAAGCATTATAGCCCGAGGAAAAATTGGCAACAAGAAATGTAAAGGTGCGGTCGGATTTAAAAAAATGAGCAAGGCTATCTTTTACTCCTTCTAAAAAAGAAGCCTGTTGTACCCGAAATCCACTACCTGCTTGCAGGTAAGCAAGATCATGTTCTTTTCTCCATTGGTATAAAGAGTCATATAAAATACCAGAGCTTGCAGTGTTCAGGTACGTGGTGTTGGTCAATACCGGGAAGATATTCCTAAGGCTCATAGGTACTTGTTTAATGAAATGTAGTTGGGAAAAAGTGAGTATTACAAAGCTAAGGTAGGAGCCTTGCAATAATTTACAAAGACAAAATTATAGACTTCCAAAATTTTGTATCAGGCAGACGTTTTATTGTTCCATTCTTCACGAGTTATCTTGTACCAGTTATGGGGTATGCCATCATCATGAAATAACTCAATGAATTTTAGACCTGCTTTGCTTAAAACGGCATTGGATAAGGTATTCTGTACATCTGCCATGGCAAATATCTCCGGCAGCTTTAATTCATTAAACCCGTAGTTCAGAGAAGCAATTGCGGTTTCTGTTGCATAGCCTTTGCCCCAATATTTCTTCATAAACCGGTAACCCAAATCGTAATAGTTATTATGTTCATTAACAGTCTCTTTCATAAATTTCAATCCGCTCCAGCCTATAAATGCATTTGTAGTTTTTTCAATTACCGCCCAACGGCCTATACCATTATCAAGATATTGTTGTCTTATAAATTTAATAGCTTCTTCAGCCTGCTCCATAGTCTTGATAGGGTTATTACCCAAATAAAGATGTACTTCAGGATCGCTGTCGAGTTCAAAAATTCCTTCGGCATCTTCAGGCATAAGCTCCCTGATAAGCAATCTATCTGTTTCAATATGGGTTTGCATACTCAGAATGTATTGGATATTTCAATGAAATTAAGGATAGTTTGAACTTACTCATTTTTTTGATTTATGCAACCAAGAATGTCTGATTTTGTTAGACTTAAAAATTTATTCACCATGGCACTTATTCTTGTAACCCCGACAATCACGCCCGGACAGGTTTTTTATCTGGCCTATGAAGAAATTATTCCCGAACAATTATTAAGCAACCCTGATGAAGGTGTTGAAGCGGAATATAGCCGTGTGGTAGACGAAAAATTTGAATTTGAGATCATTAAAAAATATGCGGAAATTGTTACCCGCAGTAAGATTCCGGTAGTAGAACAAACAGATGATTATCTTATAACTACAGTCACTGATACCTGGTATGTCGCTAAAATTTCCGTGATGTGAAAGATATAATTGTTGGCAATTTCTAAAATCTTGGAACCATTTTTATTTCGGTTTGTAATTACCACAATAAATCATACGAATTCATTTTTCAATCGCATAATTTTCTAATAGTTCTGAACTTTTGGAAAGTTATGCACTATAAAAAATGTTTGCGATTCATTATTGTTGCTCTTCTGCCGCAGGTGGATCCTGTTCTTTTTTACTTTCAATTTTTTTATTGATTCTAAACATCCGGTTGCTGATTGGATTCAAGCCCGGTCTGGCATCTCCAAGGAGAATTCCCCATTGACGTAAATGGTCTGTTTTGTCGAAGATGATTTTTAATACGGCCATAACCGGTATAGAAAGAAACATACCTGAAATGCCGGCCACGGTGCCACCGATAACAATGCCGACTATGCTGGCCAGCGCATTAACTTTAACCTTGGAGCCTACAATCTTTGGCATAAGAATATTGTTGTCGAGAAATTGTACTACAGCAATGGTTCCCAGTACTGCCCAGATCTGCCATAATTCCTGGGAGGTGGTCAATGTCAGTAATATGCCGATAAGGTTTCCTATCAAAGCGCCCAGGTAAGGAATCAGATTAAGAATGGCGAATGTAATTCCGATGAGTAAAGCATGCTTAATGCCAAATAACATAAGGATCCCGCCCAATAAAACAGTCAGGTATCCTATTTGTATCATGAGCCCGAACAAGTAATATTTTACAATGCCCTCCGCTTCTTTTATTGCGCCTTCCACTTTGGTATGATCATGGTCACCGAACCATAAATAGACAAAGCGGATCAGCAAATTTCTATAAAATAAAATCAAGAAAATGTAGATGGGGAGCAGCCCCAGGAAGATCAGAATACCACTGAGCGATACGACAGCACCTTGCAGATAACCGGCTACATTAGAACCTAATTTTGACCCTTGGTTGCGGATCATTTCCAATTGCTGATCAGCTGTATAATTGGTCTTACTATTTATCCAGGTACTTAAGTTGTTCCAATGAACAGAAAGGTTTTTTTGAATAGTATCAATATCACTTACAAAACCACCGATTTGCCAGGACAGGAAAAACGCTATTACAGCAATGACCAGGAAAAATAAGATGATGCACAAAACGATAGCAATCACTTCCGGTACTTTATATTTCCTGAACCAGCGGAACATGGGCAATAAGAGCATGGCAATAAAAAATGCCATGAGCAACGGCATAATTACATTTTGACCCAATACAATTATCAACCCCAGTGCACATAATCCCAACAATTCAATTGATCTTCTTACTGTTAATGGCAAATATTTCATGAATATAGAATTATAATTTGTTCGTGTATAGATACACCAGTTAGCATTAAAAGTTGTTTTTGATTAATAATAATATTGTAGAAGTAGGTTCCGGAATTACTATTAAGCATAATAAAGGTCGGCAAATAACATTACTTCTATTTTCATAATCAGGCATTGTTTTTCAAAAATAATATAATGTTGACTTACGGCACATGCAGATACTTATTTGCTTTTATACTTTTGTACCCTCAATAAATAATGTTATGAAGCTAATTGTTTTACCTGCTATAATTCTTTCCCTGATGGCAGCCGGTTGTCATGATTCTATACCGAAGAAATCTTCATCCGGTGAACAGGAAATTACTACCGTTGCATTCGGTTCATGTAGCGATCAAAAACGTCCGCAACCCTTATGGGACGATATCGTTTCTGACAAACCACAGGTGTGGATCTGGATTGGAGATAATATTTATGGTGATACGGAAAACATGGATACATTAAAGGCCAAATACACCAGGCAAAAATCTAACCCTGTTTACCAGAAACTCATACAATCTTCAACCATAATAGGGGTATGGGATGATCATGATTATGGTGTAAACGATGGAGGGAAAGAATATCCGCGTAAGAAGGAAAGTCAGCAGTTAATGTTGGATTTTATGGGTGTTAAAGAGAATAGTCCTTTGCGGAAACAAGAGGGCGCTTACTCTGCAAATACTTTTGGTAAGAAAGGACATCGGGTAAAAATTATATTGCTGGATGGCCGTTATTTCAGGGATCCGCTTAAGAAAAATGGAAGAGATAATGTACCTGATCCATCAGGAGACATATTGGGAGAAGTGCAATGGAAGTGGCTTGAACAAGAGTTAACAACATCCGATGCTGATGCGCATATCATTGGTTGCGGCATACAGTTTTTGCCAGAGGAACATCCTTATGAAAAGTGGGCCAATTTTCCAACAGCAAGAAAACGATTACTGGATCTCCTGGCAAAGACGAAACCTAAAGGTGTAATATTGATAAGTGGTGATCGTCATATTGCAGAGATATCAAAAGTTGAAGTGCCGGGGTTGAGCTACGACTTATACGATGTTACCAGCAGTGGTCTTACCCATGTTTCCAAACCTCACGAAGAGCCCAACCAGCATAGGGTTGGGGAAATGGTGGCCAAACTTAACTATGGTTTAATTACTTATCATTGGGATAGTAAACCATTAAGGGCTACCGTGAATATTAAAGGAGATAGCTTGTCAACTTATCTTACACAGGAAATTAAATTTGCTGAATAAGCAATCCAATAGTTCACATGAAATGAATAGCTACATCTGGTGCCAGCTTTAAAAGGTTGGTGCCAGATTTTTTTCTTGAGAAATGTAAGATTGAGTTTAAGAACATTCAGATAAAGGTTCTTCATCCGTTTCTATACCGGCAAGCATGTGATCCAGTATAGGCCTGCATTTCTCCTGGCAAGCCGGGTAGTATTGTCCGTGTTTCCAGAAATCTGATTTAGGAGATAAGCCCCACCAAAACTCGGCCATAGCAATAGGTTTCATATTGTGTTGAAAAGCGTATTGCAATAATTTGGGAGCAGCACATTCTCCCGCACCGGCAGGTGGATTTTTGTATAGTGCATTTTCAAAAATCTCGCGCAAGCTTTTTACATCTCCGGCCTGATTCAGGAATTGATATTGATCAAAGAGTTCTTTCTGTAAAGCCCCGAATGGTTTTTCCTTGCTTCCTTCAAAAGATAAATCTGCTCGTTATGTACTTCAGATTTATGTTCCTCAAGAGTCTTGATCTCCTGGTTCATTCGTGTAAGCTCTTCCATGCCGGCATTCAAAAAACCGCCAGTTGCGAGACCATCAAATATTGGAGGTACAAACTTACTATGATGATTTCCACCAGCTAATTTGCCGGAAAAAGCGGAAAGATAACCAAGCGCATTTTGTTCGGTTTGTACAACCAATACGCCAAACATTTTTCCGATCACTTCGCCTGCTTCATCTGGTATCAGTCCGAAATTGTGTATCCAGTCCTTCTGAATTAAGAGATAGGATTGTAACTTTTCTACAGCCAATAGTGAGAGTGGGTGGGGTTTATAATCAAATGGAAAAGTAAACCGCAATGGAAGAGCAACAGCGGGTATGGGCTCTTCAAAAGGAGTGAAAAACGGGTCTGAATGGAGTAATGATTGTGACAATTAAAATGAAATCTGTTATTAAAGCTTGCGGTTGTAAGCGAAAGGTTGACTGAACCAAGCAAATGTATACAGATTATACCATGAATTTGAGATATGTCCATTTTTCTTGCAACTAATAAAGTGCAAACTATGTTATTGATATAGTTTCTATCATCTGCACTACTGTTTTAAATCAGTTTTTATAAGGTAGTGGCATTTAAATTTTGCATTTAAACCAAAGAATTATGAAAACGATTATTGTTCCAACCGATTTTTCAATCGCCTCGGTCCATGCAGCTCAATATGCAGCCGACATGGCACTTCACTTGCATGTAGATCTGAAATTGGTGCATGTATTACCACTTCCTGTTACCATAGCAGATGTACCTATACCGTACAATAACCACGAAATAGGTATGGAAGATGCGCAGCGTTCGATAGATGATTTGAAAACACAATTATGTGAACGCGTTAGTGATAACATCAGTATTACCACATTTGTATTAGAGGGCACTTTTGAAGTGCAGTTGGCTACAATGCTGAAAGAGCCGGATGAATTTCTTGTTGTGATGGGAACAACGGGTGCTGGTGCTACTGAAGCCTTGCTGCTGGGTAGCTATACGCTTAATGCTGCAAGTAAACTTACATGTCCTCTTATCATTGTGCCGCCGGATGTTTACTTTAAAGAAGTTAAGAAAATAGGATTTGCCTGCGATATGAAGAATGTAACGGAAACGGTACCGTTTAAAAGCATCAAGACAATGGTTGAAAGTTTTAATGCATCGCTTGAAGTACTGTATGTAAGCAAGCCTGATGAGAATATGTACCCTGAAGTTTTAGCGGAAACTAAATTCATTCAAATCCATCTTGCCGGACTTAATCCTGCACTAAAAATAGCTACAAGTGCAGATATCAGTGAGGGCCTGGCAGAATTTGTGAAAAAGAGTGATATAGACCTGCTGTTACTCATTCCTAAAGAAAGGAATTTTGTAGAAAGGATTTTTCATAAGAGCATTACTAAAAATATGATCCTGCATCCTAAAGTACCGATGATGATCCTTCATGAAAAAATGTAATTATTCCAAGAGGAACCTTATTGAGTGCTGTTCAGTATGCAATGACCGTGAAAAGGTTGAGACCTATTTATCTTCGAAGAAAAATAGCCGTTAAAGTAATTTTCATAATTGTTTGAATTATACAATTATCTGTTTCAAAGGTGTAAGGCTTGAACCATCAGGCCAATATACCTTTGCCTTATTAAATTCAAACAAAAATGGAACAGAAAACATGGTTTATCACGGGAGCTTCCAAAGGTCTTGGTCTTGCTCTCGTAAAGGAGTTATTACAGTCAGGACATAAGGTGGCGGCCACTTCCAGGAATATTTCAGAACTCGAAAAAACGGTAGGTGCAGGACAGGATATATTTCTCCCGTTAAGCATGAACCTTACTGATGAGGCTGATGTATCAAATGGTATTAGAGTTGCTTTCGATCACTTTGGATCTATAGATGTAGTGGTTAACAATGCAGGATATGGTCTGGTAGGGGCATTGGAAGAATTGACCGACGCAGAAACGCGTCAAAATTTTGAGATCAATGTATATGGTTCTTTGAATGTGATCCGCAAGGTATTGCCATTCATGCGGGAACAAAATTCAGGACATATTTTTAATATCTCCTCTATAGGCGGCTTCACCGGCTCCTTCCCCGGCTTTGGTATTTATTGTGCTACCAAATTTGCTATGCAAGGTTTCTCTGAATCCCTGGCTACCGAAGTAAAGCCATTTGGCATTCATGTAACGATAGTTTCGCCCGGTTATTTCAGGACAGATTTCCTTACTGCGTCTTCGCTTAAAGTTCCCGGAAACCCGATGGATGTATATAGCAATGTACGCGAAATACAGGCTATGCATCAAGGGGCAATCAATGGTAATCAGATGGGCGATCCGGAGAAAGCAGCACAGGTAATGATTGAGGTCGCACAAATGGCAGCGCCTCCGGTTCATTTATTCCTGGGCCAGGATGCTTATGACTTGGCCGGACAAAAGATTAAAGCTATTCAGCAAGATATGGCGCAAGTGAAAGATATAGCTGTAGCAACAGGTTTTGATGAATAAGCAAAGAAGGTTAGAAAAATTGTGAGTGCAATGTTTTAATTTTGCAATATGCCAGGTACAGAAACACTTGAGGATTTTTACCGAGGAAAACTTAATTGGTTACCCGATAATATCAAAAATGATATTGGGCACTTTAATGTTTTCAGGATGGAGGACTGTTTGGACAATACAGAAGGCCAGGTAGTGTACAGCCGAAGGGATTTTTATAAAATAGCATTGATACGTGGCAAATACTTGTATCATTATGCAGATAAAAGTGTAACGGTTTCCGGTAATACACTAGTATTTTTTAATCCCAGTGTACCCTACAAATTTGAACAGATGGACGACAGTCCCAAAGGATTCTTCTGCATTTTCAGAGAAGCTTTTTTTACAGAGCATTTAAGGGCAAACATTAAGGAGCTGCCTATGTTTCTGCCAGGTGGCAAACCTAGTTATGAACTTAACCTGGATCAGGATAAATTTGTGAGTGATGTATTTGAAAAAATGCTGGCAGAAATCGGGTCCGATTATCAATTCAAATATGACCTGCTACGCAATTATGTTACGGAGATTATCCACTATGCATTAAAGATAAAGCCTACTGAAATCCTTTACCAGCATACGGATGCCAATACCCGTATCACTACTGTTTTTACAGAATTGCTGGAACGCCAGTTTCCCATTGAATCGCCGGCGCAAAGATTTTCATTACGTTCAGCTAAGGACTTTGCAGATCAGTTGGCAGTTCATGTTAATCACCTGAACCGGGCTATAAAGCTTACTACCGGTAAAACTACAACCATTCATATAACAGAACGATTGACCATTGAAGCGTTAGCCCTTTTAAAACATACGAATTGGAATATTTCTGAAATTAGCTACTGCCTTGGCTTTGAGGAACCAACACACTTTAATCATTTTTTTAGGAAACAAACAAACAGGACTCCTTCTGCATTTAGAAGTCACGCGTCATAGTCTATAATTCTACCAGTCTTATAAGAAAAGGTGTTCCAATTGGAACACCTTTTCTTATAAGACTTACTCATTTTCTCTGCAGGTATGGCTGCAATAGCAAGGGACAATAAAATTGCAAACTTTATACAGGTTGCTAAAACGCTTAATTCATTGTTATAGCATTGCAAAGTCTATTCCAATGAAAAGTTATTATAAGGCATCATAAAGTTGAATGACGAGCATGTATTTCATCAGACGAAAACAGCTACCAGCCTGATAATTAGGCGATGGCTTAAACGTAGTAAAACTACTACATCTGAATTTTAGTTTATTTAACACTATTGCAAACCTTATGAGTTGCGTGGCCCCGACATTCGCAAAAAAAATACAACATGAGCCAATTAACATCTACACTTTTTAAAGCTCTGGCTTTTGCAGGGCTAATTTCTGCATTACAAAGTAATGCTCAATCTACACAAGCTGTAACTGGCGCTATAACAACTTATGGTGGTTATTGGAAAAGTACTACGGACTCGATGAACCTGGTTAAACCTGATAACAGTCATGATTTGCTAGCTTTCCGTTTTAATAATGTCATGTATTCTACTGGTGTAAATGATGCTGCATTAATCTCAAATTCAGAAACATTTGTTCCGCAGGAATACCAGTCGTTACCCATTACCTCAATAACCGGTACTGTAGGAGCCAATACAAAAGCTGCCTTGGGACAAATGTATGATGGCGTAGATAATGGTCCATCTGTTCCGCCTCCTGCCAATAGTATCCCACTGTATCTTACAGATGGAGTTCAAGGGCTTAATCTTGGAACAGGAATAGCGAATCTACCATCAGGAACTTTGAGCTTTGACATGCCAATACTAAATACCACTGCTATAGGAGATGGTGTTCCCGACATACTTATTAGCCAGATAGCACAGCCTAGCGGTGGAGTAGATTACTATAAATTTACTGATGTGAACGGTGATTTGGTAGGCGACTCAATTGCAATCAGCTTCTCTGGTATTGATTCTATAGGCAACTGGACAGGAGACTTCTATGAAGCTTCTGCCAATCCCATGACCTTAGCCGTTGGATTTACAAAAAGTGACAGATCAATGAGATTGTGGGCTGCTGACTTAAGCACATTCGGTATTAATGCGACCAATGCAGCCAGCGTTGAAGATTTTGCGATCAGGCTAAATGGCAATAGTGATGTTGCTTTTATCGCTTACAACACAGGGATAGGTGTCATTTTACCGGTAACCTACACTTATTTTAATGCAAGGAAAATTAATAATGATGTACGGT
Source organism: Taibaiella sp. (assembly GCA_041660405.1). Classification (GTDB taxonomy): domain Bacteria; phylum Bacteroidota; class Bacteroidia; order Chitinophagales; family Chitinophagaceae; genus Taibaiella. Next base: position 25,352 of record JBAZWL010000012.1, read on the forward strand.
TAACTTGGGAAACAGCGCAGGAAATAAATTCCGACTATTTTGAAATACAAACAAGTGTAGATGGTAAATCATTTATCGCCGTAGACCATTTAAAAGCTGCCGGCAATAGTTCTACGTCCAGGTCATATACTTACATAGATAAGAACATTACAGCTGGTGATCATTTTTACAGGCTAAAGCAAGTTGACCGTGATGGTAAATCAGAATATAGTTCTGTTCGTCTTGTAGAAAATAATATTATTGATAACAGGAAAGGACTGCTCATTGCACCTAACCCCGCATCGGGTAATATTCATATTAATGTGGGGCAATCCAACGAGATTAAAACATTGAATATTTATACTGTTGATGGGAAAAAGATATTTACCAAAAATCTTGCAATAACTGAAAACGAGACTTCTGTTTCAACTGCTGGTTTGCAGGCGGGGACTTACATTGCAGAATTAAGGGATGCCAATGGAAATACTGAATATTCTAAATTTACAGTTCAAAAATAATCATGAGGTTCTAAATAAACATGCTTGATAACATGTTATATTGTAAAAACGGCAACCAAGGTTGCCGTTTTTTATTTACCCGTTTAGATATTGATTAAATAACCGTTTGCTCATATTAAGGTTACACGAAATAGGTTTCTTTGTAAAACAATTTCCAATGAGATCTCTGGCGCTATTGCTTACTACATTACTTGTGTCCTTTAGCCTTTTCGGGCAGCTTTCCGATTCAACCGTGGGGCAAAATGTTTTTATCATTACTATAGACGGGTTACGTTGGCAGGAGCTGTTTAATGGCGCCGATGAAAGCATTATTCAAGAAGGAAAATATGTTTCCGATACCAGTATTGTAAATGAAATGTATTGGGATGATGAAGCAACAGAACGTCGTAGAAAACTGATGCCATTCCTATGGAATGTAGTTGCGAAAAAAGGCCAGATATATGGCAACAGGAATTATGGAAACATGATGAATGTGGCTAATAAATACAAATTTTCTTATCCCGGTTACAACGAAATGTTTACAGGCTATGCGGATAGTAAATTTGTACCGAATACTCCAGTACAAAATAGAAACACTAATATCCTGGAATTTCTTAACCAACAACACCATTATAGGGGCAAGGTAGCTGCTTTTACATCATGGAATATTTTTCCTTTTATTTTAAATGAAAAGAGAAGTGGTTTCACAATCAACAGTGGTTATGAAATGCTGGAAAGCATTAAGGACACAGCTTTGAATGGATTTATCAAGGTGGTTCAGCAGAATATTGCAGATAAAGGACATACGCGGTATGACGAGCTAACCTATATTAATGCCAGAGCATATATCAAACAAGAGCATCCCAAAGTTGCGCTTATATCGTTTGGTGAAGCAGATGAATTTGCTCATCATGGCCAATACGATAAATACTTGCAATCCATAGCAAACACAGATCGTATGATCGCTGAATTGTGGTATTATGTGCAGACGGAACCTTTCTATAAAAACAATACTACATTCATCATTACAACAGACCATGGCAGGGGAAGGAAAGCCAATACCTGGACCGACCATTTGTTCTTAATTAAGGGCAGTGGAGAAATATGGATGGCAATAGTAGGGCCAGGTATATCGCCTCTGGGAGAAATGAAAACTGATGCAATCCTTTACCAAAAACAGATTGCGGCTACTATCGCTGCATTACTGGGCCAACACTTTTCCTGCGAACATAGCGTCGGGAACCCGATTGACCTGCCTCGCGAAGAATTAAAGCAATCCACTACGCACAATGGGATTGCTCTGGACCGTCCTTAGTTATTATTTCGTATTTTTCTTTTTGTAGGTTAAATAAGTAGTGATCAGTGCAAGTTCCTCTGCAGATACATTACTTTCAGAAACATGCTCTTCATGTTTCGCGTTTGCAATCCTGATGGAATAAGCACCCAACTGTTCTTCTGTAAAATCAGGCACTATCTGTTTGCCTTTTACAATAGTATTATGGCACTTTGCACAATTGATCTCATACAGGATTCTACCTTTCTCACATAGCTTGGTATATTCATCGCGCACAGGCTGGGCCATGGCTTCAGGGAATTCATATACTTCTTTTTGTTTTTCACGGGCATAGCTTTGTATGCAAAGTATGCCGAGCAATATCACAGAAATGGTTTGTAAGATCTTCATAATATTAATTTAATAGGTTCCACCAACTTTACGATTGTTCAATGCTTTAATCCTGGATTTTGGTAATCTTGCAGGCGGATCGTCAACCGTAATTTTCTCATTAAGGGATTTTATAAAAAGAATCAGCTTCGTTTTTTCTATTGAAGTTAAATGCAGTGAGTCGGCTGATAAGGTCTGGTTATCTACTTTCAAACCCCTTCCGACACCGCCTCCGTCATTGTAGAAATCGACAACCTGGTTTAGTGTTTTAAAAACACCGTTGTGCATATAAGGTGCTGTATGCTCTGCATTACGTACAGAGCCTGTTCTGAAAGCATTTGCAGTTTCATAGGCAGGGTTAATATTGTACCTGCCTTTATCCGGACTTAATTTTTTAAAGGTGGTATCTTCCGGTACACCCAGTACTTCAAACTCGGAGCCTACGTATGGGGGCTTTACTCCATTGAATTGAGGTACAAAATGACAAGTGCCGCACTGAGCTTTACTCATAAAGAGATTGAATCCCTCTCTGGCAGATGCATTCAGGATTTTATTATCATTCATTACTTCATCAAAGGACGCATAGCTTTTGCTGAATTTTCCATAGTACATTGTAATTGCAGAACTAAGGTGCTCCATAGTAACTTCAGTTTCCTGGGGAGTATATTTCAGAAGCCTTTTAAATGCAGTATTATACTCTTTACAGCTCAATACTTTTTTTAGTATTTCTTTTTCATCGGCTCCCATCTCTTCTTTGTTGGTGATAACATCTACAACCTGATTTTGAAGGCTTATGTGTTTCCCATCCAGCATGATCAAATGGTTATAGGGCGCATTGATGAGCGAAGGTGTATTCCTTGATAGCGATCCTTTATGATTAAATTTTATAGAGGTCTGATTAATATTTTCTGTATAATACTCATTAGGTTTATGACAAGAAGCGCAGCTACGGCTATTATCACCTGATAATATCGGATCAAAAAACAAGAGCTTTCCCAAGTGATCAATCTCTGCAAGAGCGGAACTATCTTTTACCCTAAGAAAAATTCCTTTGAAGTTCTGTCCATTATAAAGCGTTTTATCAAAGATGGAATTTGCAGTTTTGTTGAGGGAATAATCGATCATGCTTTTAGAGAAAATATGATATTGCCTGATGCATTGTTGATTTATCCGGAACAAGGGATTTACGTAATCTTTAATAAAAGTAAAATGATCAAAAGCTGTATAATCAACAGATGATCCCTTACTAGCGAAGTCTATTGCACTTTGATACAGATCAATGTATTCAGGAGGTAAGGGTGTAGCGGGAAAACTTAGATTAAAGGATTTATAGAGCTCCATTACACCACCCAGCATCTGTTGTAATTCGGGAATGATCAGCTTAGTGTCAGGGCATTCAAATCCTGTAGTGTAAATGGCTGCAAGATTCAGCAGGTACAATCTGTTACACAAGTAAAAATGATTATAGTCCTGCAATTGGTTTATAATAGAGTCGGCTGTATAGGTTTCTGTTGCCTGAAGTGATGAATTCAATAATTGTAATAAAGTATCCTTGTTTACTATATCTTCATCCAGGTAAAGCCTGGCCAGGGTTAATCCAGCGCCTTCTCTTTTGTACGGCTTCTCAAATTTTTCAAATACTTCTGTTTCCCATTCTACGGGTAAAGGGCCATTGATCTTTTTGTATGATATAGGCTCGAGGTAGCGTAACCAAAAATCAAGCCCTTTCATGCCAAATCGATTTATCTGGATCTGTCTTTTTATATGTTCGAAGTCTGCGGTATCATTTAATTTACTTTGCTCCACTAATTTAATCAGAGCGGTTTGTTGTTTCTTAAAATCAAGAAGCCTGTTTAAGTATATCGTTTTATAAGGCGACTGATCAGCACTTTTATCAAAGGAGAGAAAAGTGACGGTAAGCACTGTAAGTAATGATAATAAAGTAATTTTCTTCTTCATGCTATCTTCTCCAGCTTTAAATTACTTGTTTGAAAAATTCAAAAAGGGGTGCGCTATACAGCGCACCCATTGAATTTGATTAATTAAATTTATTGCAAAGACAATTAACGCGCAACGATCATTTTAATTTTCATTGCCTGGCTTCCTGTAGCTATCTCTACAAAATAAGAGCCGCTTGCAAGACCAGAAGTATTTAATGATAATTGTTGTTCGCCTGCTTTCATTTTTTTGTTGATAGGCGACATTACTTTATTGCCGGTTACATCGTAAACCGTAACGATTACTTGCTCTTCATGTTTAAGAATCATAGCAATTATAGCTTCATCCTTTGTAGGATTAGGATACAACTTCACAAACGAAGCTGCACCATTCACCTGGTTAATACCTGTAGGATTATCGCCGCGGCCCTGCACTGCAAAGTCATATGCTGCTTCGTCATTGTCATCATTCACAATGGTAATAGTTGCATTACGTAATCCTGCAGCTGTTGGTGTGAATTTCATAGAGATCGTTTGAGAATCATTGGCATTAAGGCTCAACGGGAATGTTGGCGGAGATACCATAGTAAATTCACTGGCATGAGTACCGCTGATATTGATAGCGGAAACACTAAGTTTACCTGCTCCTGTATTTTGAATAACAAACGATTTTGTAACCGAACTATTTACATTCGTGCTTCCAAAGTCAGTATTGTTAGCTGTTCCTGCAGTAGCATCACCATCTATGATATTGATATTGTTTCCTTTCACATTAATTTCAGGCATAGTAGCATTGCCTTGCAGAGTAACATTATACAGTGCTTCACTATAATCATTATTAGCAATAAATAATGTAGTAGTGCGGGTGCCAATTGCGGCTGGTTCAAATTGTACGGCTATTGTTTGTGTGCCATTGGCTGGTATAGTTATCGGATAAGTTTGTGTACCCAGCAATGTAAATTCGCTTTCATTGCCACCCATCAACCTGATGCTGGAGATGGACAATTTGCCCGCGCCAGTATTGTGAATGACAAAGGAATCGACTTTTGAAGTACTTATATTCACATCTCCGAAATCGGTATTGTCAGTGAGTGATGGTGTAGTATCTTCATCCGTAATAGTTGCATTGTTTCCTGCAAGATTAATCTCAGGGTTGGTCGCAGCAGTAACTGGATTATTGAAAGCAAGGAGTTGCCCACCTTCAACCTGGTCTCCAGCAACACCGTAGTGTGCCTGATCTGCAGTGAGGAACATACCAGGCCCAAGAATATCCTGGGCATCTATAACGCCTGTCGCCTCTTCATCCTGAGTAAGGAAGTTGGCCGAGCCTGAAAGGAAGCGTGTAGAATCATGTCTTGCTACTTGTGTTAAAACATCTGTAGCAATATCGTATTGCCATACTTTACCATTGTGTGCATTATTACCTACGTCTTCTACCATAACAATATGGCCTGAGTGATCAATGGTAATATTGTCAAGCATTTGCTGACCTTCGGTGCCATCTAACACTGTAGTTACAGTACCACCTGAAATCGGGTTAGCTACATTTGTGAAATGTAATTTCCATAAACGACTTGGGTTACCAAAACCATTGGTGGTAACAAAATAGAAATCGCTCAGATTGGATGGATCCCATGCTCCATCTTCCGGACGAAGGAAGTTAGTAACGCCTGCGTTATTGCTATTGGTATTGATAGTGCTACCTGAAAGGCTGGACACATTTCCCAGATCTGCCATTGTAAATATTGTGTTGGGAGCAGGGATGCTTGCACCGGTTTCTGTTAATAAGCCTGATACTGATACACCATATAATCTTCCGTTGTTCAAACCGGCCTTGTCAATATCGGTACCTGTATTGGTTTTGGTACCTACATATACATACACCTGTCCGGGAGTGGCATCATCCAAACCAATTACAACAGTAGTATCACTCAGGGTAGGACTGGCTACCTGGTTTTCAAATGACGCTTTACCTAAGGCCATTAGTTCGTAAGTAGTACCAGCGCTTGCGCCTGTAGCAATATGTCCGAATGCACGGCCTTCGCTACCTGTTTCTTCACCATTCAGAAAAATACGTTCCATAGTACCTTTTCCGGTAGCAGGATTGTAGAAAGCCGTAGGTGCTGCAAGATCAGCAGAGCAGAAACGACCTAATGCTGCAAGAGCAGATGGTGATGCACTGCTGTAGGTATTGTAACTGGAAGTGGTGGTATTCCAGAGCTTCACGTTTTGAATCAGGTCAGAACCACTTACAATTGATAAGTCAGATTTGTTGATTACCCATTTGGAAACGAAAGCACCAATGGAACCGTGAGCATGTACTGCACCGACTCCATTACCAAATTCATGATTTGACAACAGGGTGAATGTACCATTATTGTTGTCAAATGCACCAAGCCCATCAGGAAGACCAACCATCTTATAACCATTCACTAAATCACCGGCAGTTATTATAGCTTTATATTTTACTCCGGTAAGAGTAGGTGTAACATAAGGAGGTTGACTACTATTGATTGCAGTCTGGCCTTGGGATATAGTAGGTGTTAAGAATTCAAAGTTGTTGAGTTTGTTAGTGCCTTGCAAGCCATAAGTCATTACGTGAGAAGTAATCCCTGTTGCTGTAGCAATACCATTTTCAGCAGGTGAAAATTGTCCATAATCATTATCGTTTCCTATAGCAATAGTACTGTCGTTAATAATAGCAATACCTTCTGCTTTCTCGAGTGATGATGGCCAGCTATTAGCCAGCAAATTCATAAACAATGTTTTCTTTACCGGAGCAATACCTTGAAAAGCCAGACCAGCTGAATCTACAAGTGCTTCCAGTGTTTGACCACCGTATAAACCCGAATTCACAGGAGTAGCGTTGGTGATATTGATTTTATACACTCTTTTAATATCAGTAGTGCCTCTTAAAGCAGCTTCCATTACCAGGAAAGTGCTGTCGTTAATGGCAGCCATATCACTTATTTTCCAGTCTTTCAACCTGATTTGGTTAGAACCTGTGCCGATAATACCGTCATTCAAATACACAAGCATACGCTGTGTATTGTTAGCTGGGTCTATCTCCAGCAACCTGTGTATCCTTGTACTTTCTCCTGTAGATTGCGTAGGATATAATATAGGGCTTTGAATCAGTGTATAGATTTTTCCGTTGGGTGTTATTGCCATGGATTCAAAACCACGGTTATTTTTTCTGTATTTGAAAACCGTATCGATCTGAACATCTAAAGTTTGTGCTCCGGCTAAATTGGCGTAAGGACTGTATCTTTTTACAACAACACCATTCTGATTTATTTTCCAGATAGAGGGGCCGTTCTCATCAGATACGTAGAAGTTGCCATCTTTATCCACAACTATACCTTCAGGATCTATACCCCATATGTCTTTAGCCGTAATCTTACTGGCGAAGTTGGCACAATCTAAAACGGTATCTGTTGAAGCTGCTTCCAGCGCGGTACTACCAAAGCCTGTAGGGTTTGGTACGCCTGTAGCTGTAGTGCCTCCCGGGCGTTTCATAGTAATGGTACGAAGTACCTGGATAGAATCCCCGCTGATCCTGATTCTGTGAATTTTAGGCGCATAGTTGGGGAAGGCAAATATTTTATCGTAGGTAGGTCTGCAAGCAACCGGATTGGCATTGGCTGCATCAACGTTCACACCTCTGTCGGAACAGGTCCAGAATTCCTTTCCATCTGTTCCCGGAATAGGGTAGAGGGCAGAGAAGCCGGCTTCTTTAAAATTGATACCCTGAAAAGTACCAATAGGTGCTGCATTGTAATTTTGGTAATCTTGCAACAAGCTGATCTGGGCCTTGCTGCTTGCAGGCAAGAGCGCTACAAGACAAGCTCCTGCCATAAAAGACCATAAATTTCTTTTCATGTGTGTATTACATTTTGAGCAAATGTAACAGTGCAACATTGCCGGAATAATACGTTTGTGTTATGTAAAAGTTACCAGCTTCTACTGCAATACCTGGTGATAATATGCAAACGCAAGTCTAACGGCTTTCAGATAATTGCCGGGATATTTATAATGAATTACAGCATTTTTGCAACAAACCAGTGTTTAGATATTGCCCATAACCGGCAATATTTTTTGCCACTTTGTTAAAAATACTTATCCGGGTTTTTTAATTATAGATATTAAACCCCTATTTTCGATATTTAAATGAGCATATAGTCATGAACGAACCATGGAAAAAGGGACCACCACAACCGCCAACCCTTAAGCAACAGGTAATTAAATCTGTAAAAAGATTTGTAGCGCAAAAACAAAGAGAGGGTGTAGTGTATATAAACATTAAAGACGTAGAATATACAATTGACAATGTCACTTATTTAATAGGCAGGATGAGCAGGGATGTAGGATTTATGCATTTGGATCGCATTATTTTCAATTACCTGAAAACAAACTATCCTTATGAGCCTAATGGAACTGAAGATCCTACCAAGCATTTTAAGATATTGTAAGAGACTTCTTTGGAAAGTATATAAACAGGTTTAAATCCTGATATATTAAGAGCAGGCCCAGCTAAAAAGATCCCGTATAAATCATACGGGATCTTTTATTGTGTAATTGTAGGTAAATGAGGAAAGCTCAAATGTACCTTAAATAGGAATAGCTGTCCATTGTTTGAATGTATTGCTATCCATAGTTTTGTATTAACCTTAAGAGTGGATTAAATACAAAACGAAAGCATGAAATCAAGACAAGCCGTAGGCTCCTTACCAAAAACAAAACACAGGTTTATTCCATTTTTTCTGGTCTTTATAATGACCAATGCTTTACCCGTAAAGGCTCAGCCGTTAACAGTAGAATGGCAGAGAGGTTATAATGCACATCATACATGGAATGGAGGTGAAGCCATATCGTCTACATCAGATGGAGGATATATTATGGCTGGATTTGCCAATACTATTACTAATTGGGGTGCCGATCTGTGGGTTGTTAAACTGGACGAAGCAGGTAATGTCGAATGGGAGAGAAGCTTTGCAGGCAATAGCTCTGATGTTGCAAAGTCGGTAATACAAACAACGGATGGTGGTTACATGATATTGGGCCAGGCAAACTCAGCGAATGCGGATGCTTCAGATAATCATGGTAATTCGGATATATGGGTAATTAAGTTGGATGAAGACGGAGCATTGGTCTGGAAAAAATGTTACGGTGGCTCAAGCTTCGAAATACCCGGAAACATTGTTCAGAATACAGATGGAACATACACCGTAGCAGCTACAAGCCTTTCCAATGACGGAGATCTTAATGGACTAACATTGCCGGCCACCAATATCCTTAACTGGCCGTTCAGTTATAATGTCTGGTTATTTAAACTAAATAGTGCAGGCAATATTATTTGGCAAAAGGCATATGGCGGCCCATGGGATGATTATGGTAATGATATAAAACTCCTGGCAGATGGAGGTTACCTGGTAACCGGCACTACTACTTCTGAAGGCGGTGATGTATCCGGACGTCATGGAGCCGGTGCCCAGAATTTGCCTGATATATGGGTATTTCGTATAGATGCTTCAGGGACTTTATTATGGCAAAAATGTCTTGGCGGCTTTCAGATTGATCAAGGCAATGCTTCCATTATTGCCAGCGATGGTGGTATTGCTGTGGTTGGCAACACTTTTTCTGCCGATGGAGATGTTACCGGGCATCATGGTGGTGGCTGGGCTGATGCCTGGCTGGTGAAGCTGGATGCCACCGGTAATTTACTTTGGCAAAAATGTATAGGCGGCAGTAATCCGGATGAAGGTATGAATGTGATAGAGTATGAGGGGAAGTTGATGGTATCTGTTGCTACGCGCTCTGATGATGGTGATGTAACAACACGAATAGGTGGTAGTACAGATCTCTTGCTGGCAGCGGTAAGTCTTAATGGCACTTCTCTATGGCAGCAATGTTATGGCGGTAATAACAGAGACGGTGATGTATCATCTCATCTTGATGTAAATACTATCGGACTCACCGTTGCGGATGATGGCGGACTTGCTATGGTCTCACAAAGCACCTCATCAGATATTCCTTATGTTACCAACGATGTGTGGAGTGCCTACGTGATTAAATTTAAACCCGAATCATGCGATACTATTATCCAAAAAAAGGATATGGTTATTTGCAGCAATACATCGTGGCCATTAGCTTTGAATTTGCCTGAACAACCTGGAACTTATTTGTGGAACACCGGAGCAACTACATCTTCAATAATGATTAATGATACCGGTACATACTGGTGTATTTACGGTAAGAAATGCCCAAAATTGATTGATACTTTTATCGTTACTTACAAACCTGATTTGTCACAACCCAATCTGGGCGACAGTCTTACACTCTGCTTCAACACCACAAGAAGATTAGGTACTGAGGTTGATCATGTTTCTTATTTATGGAATACAGGTGCAACAGCATGTTGCATTATGCCTGAACAGCCCGGAATGTATAGTCTTACCATTTCAGATGGTTGTACATCTTTGCAGGATAGCGTTTATGTGATATTGGCAGATTGCAATAATTGTATTTTTATACCCAATGCTTTTAGCCCGAATGGCGATGGACTAAATGATGAATTTGGTGTAATTCCTTATTGCAGGATCAACAATTATAAACTCAATATTTTTAATCGTTGGGGCCAGCTTGTGTTCAACACTCTGGATACAGATAAAAAATGGGATGGCAACTTTAGAGGGCAGGGTATGCCCATCGGAACCTATTTTTACAACATCAGCTATCAGAACCAGGATCAGGAAATGGTAAGTAAAAAGGGCGATTTTCAATTGATCCGTTAAAACCGTTGACTTCTGCGCAACAGTTTTATACTTTGGTTGTTCCTGTAGCATTCATTATATTTTTCAAGCTTAAGAAATTTCCTCACTTTCGCCATAGGGATATATGAAGACTTAATATTTGCTACATGAATACAACAATGCCTGCAATAGTACTTGTGCGAACTGGCACTGTAGAAAAGGCTTTTGAGCTAAGAGAGTTGCCAGTACCTCATCCGGGAGATAATGAAGTGCTGATAGCTGTTGAAGCTTTTGGACTAAACTACGCTGACGGCATGGCTATAAAAGGCCAATACCGGGATGCACCACCATTACCTTCTGTACTGGGCTATGATGTATGTGGCCATATTGTGAGCGTAGGTAAAAATGTTACGAAACATAAAATCGGTGAACGCGTTACTGCCATGACCCGCTTCGGTGGATATGCGCGGTATGCAGTTACAGATCAACGAGCAGTGGTAACTATAAAAGAAGATACTGATTTGAGCACAGCCCTTTCATTGGCTACACAGGCTGCTACTGCCTGGTATTGTGCGCGCGAGGCATGTACCATTTATGAAGGAGAACGTGTGATCATTACTGCAGCAGCAGGCGGTGTTGGCTCTTTACTGTTGCAATTGGCCAAACAAAGTAAAGCTAAAGTGTATGGTATAGTAAGCACAGAAGCTAAAGCAAAACTGATAAAAGAAATGGGCGCAGATGGTGCACTAAACCGCTCGGAAGGTGATGTGTTTTCCCAATATCAGGCATTGGAAGGTAGAAAAGCTATTGACATTATGTTTGATTCAGCCGGAGGTTCTTACCTGCGAAAAGGGATTAAGAATCTCGCACCTGGCGGGCGTTTTGTAGGTTTTGGCGGATCACAGGGAAGCAATTCGGACAATATTTTTAAGCTAGTATCTTTTGCCCTTTCTTTTGGTTTTTATCATCCTGCACCTTTTCTGCTTGAAGGCCAGTCTATGATAGGTGTAAATATGCTACGCCTTGCAGATCATAAACCTGATGTAGTACAGCGATGTATGGAACAATCAGTTAAACTTTTTAATGAAGGAGGCTTAAAGCCCCTGGAAGGAAAAGTATTTCCTGTAGATGAGCTTGTAAAGGCACACAAAGCACTGGAACAAGGTGCCGTTCCTGGCAAGATTGCTATAAAGTGGTGATCATGCTATCGGACGCATATAATGCATCCCCAGGATTTATTTTATTCATCAGATTTGAGAAAATCGCCGTCAATAATCAGCAGTTTTACACCATGTGCGGAAACAGAACGATGTGCACTCATATCGTCAGACACAACATAGGTCATTCCTTCTTTCATTAAAAAATCAGAGCCGTTATCCAGCTCGCTTGTAAACGTTCCGCGAAGGCAGTGAACGATATGGCCTTTTCTGCACCAATGATCGGCCAGATATCCTGCCGAATATTCAACCATACGTATTCTTAATCCGTTCATTTCAATGGTTTGCCAAAAAGAAGTGCCGGTAGTTCCTTTGTGTTCGGTTTTTTCTACAGCAGTCCAGTCGATAGTTTGAAAAGGTATAGTATTCATAGCTTATCCATTATTGGTTCTATGGACCAAATTATTTACATTTTTATACGGCAACAAGGCTTTCACGGCGAATGACAAGATTCTTACGGTAAACCAACAACTAATGGTTGCCATTATTGTTATGGTTTTTTACCGGATAACTTAACTAAAGGCTTGTTTTTATCGATCAAATATTTTGGCGCTGTTACCACTCAATGTATATAACATGAAAAGGAAAAAGAATGTTTTTGAAACTTTCGCAACAAAGATCACTACCTGGACCGGAAGCTCCCTGGCTTTTGGAATTGCATTAGGTATAGTAATCGGCTGGATATTAAGTGGCCCATTCTTTCATTATTCTGATACCTGGCAATTGGTAATTAATACAGGAACAACGATCATTACTTTTCTCATGGTCTTTCTTATTCAGAAAACACAGAATAAAGATTCAAAAGCAATACAACTCAAACTAAATGAATTGATTGCTGCAAGCAGGTTTGCCAGTAACAGAATGGTTGATATTGAAGACCTTTCAGAAGGAGAATTGGATGTGCTGCGAAAATTCTATCAGCGCTTATCCGACATTTCTGAAGAAGATGAGGAGATTCACAAATCACACTCTATTGATAGAGCGGATGAATTGCATAGAGAAAAAAGTGGTCGTAATGTAAAAGGAAGAGAATAAAATCTAATCATTAAATCATCTTCAAAATAGATTGACAAAATACAACAGTTATATTTTGGACACCACTATTCTGGTAACGGGAGGAAGAATAACCATATAAATTGTAGGTTATAATGCAGGCTTATTGCCCGGCGATAAAATTAAATTTCCATAAATGAAACTGATTTATAAGGATATATTTTACTTTGCGCTCTTTTACATTACGGGCAAATTTTTGCCATAAAAAATAGCGTACATGAAGAAAGTAATTAAATGGTCCTTATTGATTATTGTAGTATTATTCGTTGCCATCCAGTTTTTCCGCCCTGAGAAAAATATTTCAACCGGCATTGCTGAGCAAGACATTTCCCTACATTACGGAGTTCCGGAAAAAGTGCTTGCTGTACTGCAACGAAGCTGTTACGATTGCCATTCGAACAATACAGCTTATCCCTGGTACAACAATATTCAACCATTTGCCTGGGTATTAGCCGACCATGTAAAAGATGGGAAAGATGAACTGAACTTCTCGACATTTGCTTCTTATTCACCTAAAAAAGCGGCCCATAAACTGGATGAAGTTATTGGAGAAACTGGCGAAGGTGAAATGCCGTTGTCATCTTATACCATTATTCATCGCAATGCCGTTTTATCTGATCCCGAAATTAAAATGATCAATGAATGGGCTACAACTTTGGGCGATTCTATACGTAATGCAAATGGTCTTCAAAAACAATAACGTTGAAATGAAGCTATTTTATCCTTTAATGTTAATGTTTCGCTTCATTTAAAGATTTAAATTTTTTTCTAATATTTTTAGATTAACTTTGCACATTATTAATTATTTTAATTTCAATTTAATGGAAGAAGGTATTGTAAAATTTTTCAATGGAACTAAAGGATTTGGCTTCATTACACCCTCAAACGGAGGAGCTGATCTTTTCGTTCACGTATCAGGACTTTATAGCGACATCCGCGAGGGTGATAAAGTATCCTTCGATACTAAAGATGGCCAAAAAGGTCTCAACGCAATTAACGTAAAAGTTATTTAAGTATAACCATATTTTAATTATAAGAAGCATGTCTTTAACGGCATGCTTTTTTTGTATGACCGTTTTGGTAATTATCAAAACAAGTACTTTTCTAAATCTTTAAATTAAGCTTATCCTTTCAGACCAATTAATCATCGATCAAACTACGCAATGGATAAAATCTGTTGTTGTGGGCTGCAATTTTTGTCCCTTTGCGGCACCAGTGCTCAAAAGCAATAGTATCCGATATGTTATAGGGCAATATAGTACCGGCAGGCAAATGCTGGACCAGTTGCTTAAAGAAATGAGGCTATTGGATGAAAATACAGATATAGAAACCACTTTCATCATTTATCCTGTAGGTTTGGGGCAATTCAGAGATTACTTAAATTTTGTAAATAAAGCAGAGCAATTAAATTCAAATAAGGGATACGATGGCGTCTACCAACTAGCTACCTTCCACCCCGAATATTGTTTTGCAGGCTCTGCCAAAGATGATCCGGCAAATTTTACGAATCGTTCTATTTACCCCATGCTGCATTTACTACGCGAAGAAAGTGTAACTAAAGCATTGGCACATTTTCCGGATCCCGACAGTATACCGCAGAAAAATATTGATTATGCCAGAAGCAAGGGATTGCAGTATATGCAGTGGCTTAGAGGGTCGTGTATGTAATATCAAACTAAGTTGGCAGTTTGCAATACATTTTACTTTCTGTAAACAATTGCTTTTTGCCAACTGCCCATTGCCTACTAATTCTGGTGGTACAAAAAAACTAAAGGGTAGCATGTTCAACATGCTACCCTTCTTATATACCTTAGTTATTTTATGCTGTCTTTTTAACTGAAACCGCAGCCGGGCCGCGTTTTCCGTTTTCTACTTCAAAAGTAACTTTGTCTTTTTCTTTTACCGGCTCACTTAGTTCATTAGCATGAACAAATACGCTTTCCTGCGTTTTAAGGTCTTTAATAAAACCGTAACCTTTGGAATCGTTAAAATAAGTAATGACACCAGTTCTTACCACTTCCATTTCTGTATCGTCGCGTTTAGGGACGCCTAGCTCAATATCTTCACTGTTAATCACTTTTTTCTTTCTCGGATCGGGAGGCGTATCGGATATGTTTCCATTCTCGTCAATGTACGCCATCATATCTTCAAGGCTTTTTCCTTTATCAGAATTCGATTTGCGCATCTCTGCCTTTTCCTCTTTGTCTTTCCTTTTCTGGATTTTCTTTTTTGTTTTTTCTTTTTTACCTGTTGTTTCCTGAGATCTGCCCATATTTGATTTTTTAGATGAATTCCTGCTTCACCTTAGTGTATTGAAAGGAATGAAACAGATGGTTAGAGGGAAGGAAGGATACTAAGAAACTATTTTTTCTAAACAAGAGCGTCAATACCGCAGGAATGTAATTTTGTGCAAATGTCCGAAAATTTTTGCGTATTTCCTATTTTCTTAAGAGACGGGGATGCTGCTTCCGGATGCAACGGTTATCCGTTATATTTAACAGGTATAACTGTTTGTTTTTTTAAAAATAAAATAACCCTTTTCCAACCTTGAGCGCAATAAAGTACTCTATATAAGTAAAGCCATAAGTGTGATCGACGAAAAACTACTCTCTGATTGTAAAGCAAAACAGCGCAGTGCCCAGCGCCAGTTGTATGAATACATGGCTCCGAAGCTTTATCATACCTGCAAACGC
The DNA here is from genome assembly GCA_041660405.1 of Taibaiella sp. Classification (GTDB taxonomy): domain Bacteria; phylum Bacteroidota; class Bacteroidia; order Chitinophagales; family Chitinophagaceae; genus Taibaiella. The sequence continues at coordinate 41,143 of JBAZWL010000012.1, forward strand.
TATGTGCACCAGGAGAATGATGTGGAAGAAATACTGGCAGATACATTTGTAATCATATTTAATAAATTGGATCAACTTAAAGAAACAGCAGCATTTGAAGGGTGGGCAAGAAGAATAGCCGTGAACTTATGTCTTAGCCTGCTCCGGAAAAAAGGAACTATTAACGTTTATCTTGAAGATATGCAGCAGGAACCTCAATATTACGCCTGGCCTTCTCACCTCGAAGAGCGGGACCTGCTTAAATTGCTGGGCCAATTGCCCGAAGGCTGCCGTACGATCTTTAATCTTTTTGTAATAGAAGGTTACAGCCATAAAGAGATAGCTGCCATGTTGCAGATATCAGAAGGAACATCCAAATCACAATTAAATGTCTCAAAAACAAAGTTGAGAGCATTAGTCAATCAATTTTATTATTTAAATGAAAACTAATCATGGAAGCCCGCGATAATATAGCACATCAAATTAAGGAGGCTGTCCGTAAATCAGAAACGAAAACGTTCTCTGCCATGGAAAAGGTATGGGACAGGATCGAAGAAAAACTTGACGAAGAAGAGCAAAAAGAGAAAAGGGTAATTCCTTTCGGGAAAGTGGCAATAGCTGCTGCAGTACTATTATTACTTAGTCTTGGCGCTGTATTTGTATTTCAAGCTGATAATAAGCCAACATATGTGCACCAGGATAACAGGAATACAAAGTCTTTAACACCTTCAAATAATGCTTCAGGAGAAATAGCCAAAGAGATCAGCGCCGATAAAATAACGCCTGCTGCAAAAAATATTTATTCAATACCCAGACAACGTAGTAAAGTGCAACAAAGAGCAACTCAGCCCGAAGCAATAGCTAACCATATTGATGTAAATGCCATTAATCTTAAAAACCAATCTCTGGAAAACCAGGAATTGTATGTAGCCCCGAAAACGATAAAAGGAAGCGTTACAGATGAACATGGGGAAGGTATAGCCGGAGCTGTTGTACTGGTAAAAGGAACGAATAAGAGTACGCTGACTGATTTGAATGGCAATTATGAAATTGAGGTACGGAACGGGCAGGAAGAATTGGAAATAAAAGGAATCGGCTTTGTTTCAAAAACAATTGATATCAATAAGAGTGAACATATACTTGCTACAAGACTGGAACCAGGTGATAATGAGGTTCCTAACATTGCTATCTATGGCAATAAGACAGAAGGAAAATCTTTCAACGGATCAGTCTCTTCTGCCACATCAAAAGATATAAGCAGCTGGCCTGTAACTGATATTTCCCAGGCATTGAAAGGCGAAGTGCCTGGTGTGAAGATAGCGCATGTCAAAGCCAGATCAGGTGCGTCAGATATTATGATCGGGGGAGTAAGTACACCTGGTATGGCCGGAAGCCCTTTAATCGTGATTGACGGGACTCTTTATAATGGCTCATTAGTATCCCTGAAGTCTGATGAAGTAGAATCGTTAACCGTACTTAAAGATGGAAATGCAACTTCAATTTATGGTTCGAGAGGCGTAAATGGTGTAATTGTAATTAAAACTAAAAACGGTAAAGGATACAGTATGCCAAAGGAAAACATTTTGCAGAAGATGAAAAACATGTTCAATAAAAAGGATAAAAAAGAATCAGATCGGAATGAAGAATAACGGTTAGGTAGAATGCTGAATGGCTTTGGCAAGCATGACGCGATGTTTTGCCAGATTGGCTAGGTGTGTGAAAAATGGTGGTCTTTTTAGGCCACCATTTTATTGATAGTGAAAGCAAGAAATATTATAACCTATTTTTTACATCTTTTTAGCCATTCGCATTTTGCTGCCCTTCAATAATGCTGTAAATTCGGCTTGACCAAATTCATTTAATTTTCAAGATAAAATATGATAATCCGGGTTTTTTATACCGAAATATCGCCGCAGACAGGATCTGACGTTTATGATAAATTACTACAATCATTTCCGTCGGACATCAGCAATAAAATTTTGAAGTACCCAAACGAAATAGAGCGGCATTTAAGAATAGTGGGGAAGGCCCTCCTGGCCTATGCCCTGAAGCAGCCTGGAATACAATCGGATATTTCCCTGGAACAGTACGATTATTCAGCAACCAACCAACCCATACTTAAAGGTTCTGATCTTAAATTCAGCATAAGCCATAGCAGCAACATGGTAGTATGTGCTATTGCAAAAGAATGCGCTATTGGAGTTGACGTGGAGAAGACAAATCACGTTAAGCTTGACCTGATGAAGTTTTATTTTAACCGGGAATCCTGGTTTGAGATCATAAATGCTCCGGATGTATATGCAGAATTTTACCGGCACTGGACTATGAGGGAAGCAGCCATTAAAGCCTCCGGTCAGGAAATTGAGCAAATGGAGCTTTCAGAAATGTTTCCCGAAGATCATACCATACAGGTAAGAAACGAAATATACTATTGTCGTATGTTACCTGTACGATATGATTATACTGTATGTTTAGCATCGGGTAAAGAAATCGAAGATGTGGAACTGAACAGGCTCAACATCGAAGACCTTGTTTAATACTTATTCTGCCGGGTATTTTTTAAAGATAGAACTTGCCGTATGTCCGCCAAAACCAAAAGTGTTGTTCAAGGCATAGGTTACCTTATGGGATATTGATTTTCCAAGTACAAGGTTCAATCCTTCCGGCAATTCATCATCTACATGCGTAGTATTGATCGTTGCCGGTATCATATCTTCCTTCACGGAAAGTATAGAAATAATACTTTCTACAGCACCGGCAGCACCCAGTAAATGGCCCGTCATAGATTTGGTTGCACTTATAGGAACAGGCAGCGAGCCAAACACTTTTTTTATCCCGATCATTTCACTGATATCTCCCTGGTGGGTAGACGTAGCATGTGCATTGATATAGTCTATCTGCTCCGGCTGAAGTCCAGCATCAGCAAGTGCTTTCTGAATACCTAATGTAGCACCAAGCCCGTCGGGTGGCGTTCCTGTAAGATGGTAAGCATCAGCAGCCATGCCTCCGCCTACAAGTTCTGCATATATTTTTGCCCCCCTTGCTACAGCATGATCCAGATCTTCAAGTATCAGTGCACCTGCACCTTCGCCTATTACAAATCCGTCTCTCTCTTTATCAAACGGACGTGATGCGGTTAACGGATCATCATTCCTTTTGGATAAAGCCTGCGAAGCATTAAAACCTCCCACTGACGAAGGCGTAATAGCTGCTTCAGATCCCCCGGCAATCATTATAGTAGCCTTGCCCAAACGTATCGTGTCGAAAGCATTGATGATAGCCGTATTGGAGGAAGCACAAGCAGACACTGTTGCATAATTGGGGCCGTGTAGCTTATGCCTTATCGAAATGGCTCCCGCAGCAATATCAATGATCATTCTGGGTATCAGAAATGGGCTGAATCTTGGTGTGCCATCCCCTTCGTAAAATTCCTTAAGTTGCTGCTCAAAGGTGCTGATACCGCCATTGCCCGAAGCCCAGATTACGCCAATATTGTATCGTTCTGTTTCAGGCATGTTTTTAAAATCAAGTCCGGCATCAAGTATAGCCTGGTCGCTGGCAGCAATGGCGTATTGGGCAAAAAGATCATATTTTTTAATCTCTTTGCGTTCAAGGTAATCCTCAACATTAAATCCTTTGACCTCACAGCCAAAATGTGTTTTGAATTTAGAAGTGTCAAATTTAGTTATAGGGCCTGCGCCGCTTCTTCCATTTATGATATTCTCCCAGAACTCTTTTACGCTGTTTCCCAATGGGCTAAGTACTCCAAGACCTGTTATGACTACTCTTTTCATGCTTTCTCGATTAATGATTGTAAACAATGGCTCAACAATTCAAATGAACCAGTCAGAAGATACTGTCTTGTTCTTTTTGAACCCTGAATGCGGCAAAGGTAAGGCAGCGCGTGCTATAGTTGTCGTAAATTACAGAAACGGGTATTCCCATCCTCAACCGAACCAATGCAAATTTATATTTATCAAAACTATGCCAATAATTTAGCCGGGTTCATGACCTCAAAGGCTTTATCAGGAGCAGATAAATATAAATTGAACAAATCGGCTGTACCACCTACATGAATTTCAAATTGTTTTTGTTCAAAAGCATGAAGCAAGTCATTTGCAACCACAACCGGATCAATTCCGTTTTCACCGCCAATATCTTTTGAAAATGCTGTATTTACTAAAGGTGGCATCAACTCGTACACTTCTATACCAGTACTGTGTGCAAGTGCATAACGCAAAGACAGTGTATAAGAATGCAACGCAGCCTTACTTGCAGAATAAGTCGGTATAGTATGCCCCGGTACAAAAGCTACAATGGAAGATACATTTACTATTGCAGCTTTGGCTTGGTGCGACAAGAGCGGCAATAGTTTTTCATTCAGATTCAGGATAGAGAAAAAGTTGGTATTCATCTCCCGAATGGCTTTTTCTGTTGAGCCATTATGATCGTTTAATTGATGAACATAAGCTTCGCCGGCATTGTTGATTAATACATTCAATTGTGGAAACTCAAGCTCAATGCGCGTTGCAAGTGTACGCACATCTTCTTCATTTGTTACATCACAGGCAATAGCAGTAACATTGCCGAGTTGAGCTGCTGCTGCATTTAGCCGTTCCTGGTTTCTTCCGGTTATAATTACATGATTTCCTTTTTCGCTTAGTAATTTGGCTATGGCAAAACCAATTCCAGCACTTCCTCCGGTAATTAATACAGTGTTGTTTGATGTGTTCATTTTATTGTTGTTTTATAATGAAAAAATTAGTGTTTCAGTATCATGCAGGTGCTGGTTCCGTGCGCATATATTTTCCCGGTATTATCCGTGACAACTGCTTCAAGAAGTGCGGTACGGCTGCCTGCATGCAATACATTTCCAGTGGCCTTCAAGAGCCCTGTTTTCATGGTTATTGCTTTAAGAAAATTCGTTTTTAGTTCCAATGTCGTATAACCATATCCTGCTTCCAGAACAGAATGCAACGTACAACCCATTGCAGAATCGAGTAAGGCAGATATTACACCTCCGTGCACTGTCCCTAAAGGGTTGTAGTGAAATTCCTGCGGTAAAAAAGAGAAAACAACTTTTCCTTTTTCGATTTGATCCACTGCAAAATCGAGTGTTTTAACCAATGGTGATAAGGGTAAGGTACCTGCATGCATAGCATTCAGATAATCCAGGCCTGAAATGTTTGTTATTGCTTTAATTCCTTTAGAAGTGTCTTCCCAATGAAATGTTCTTGAAGGCATAGTTTTAATTTTATACCAATCGGTATATTTCATAATAAAAAATTAAAAAAGATCGGTGATCATTTTTTCAATGGATTGGATGATCAATTTTCTGTAGTTTGTTTTGCCGGTCAGGTTAGCTATCATCGTCATCCCCTCAATAGTTGCAATGATAGTTAAGGCTACCTGTTCAGCATTTACCGCTCTCCTGATTTCCCCGGTTTTAATGCCCTGTTCAATGATGCCGGCTATTGCTTTTTTCCAATTAAGTACAGCTGTTAAAGCTTTTTTCTTTAATTGAGGGTGAGTATCATCGGCTTCAATGGCGGTATTCTGCATAGGGCATCCACCGGCAGGAAATGCGAAATTCTGAAACTCACTATACACTTTCACGTAGACCATCAGCTTCTCTCTTGCAGTATTACAAGTGCTCATTTCGGCCTCAAATATGGTTGTTACTTTTTTAAGGTTATAATCGAATACCGCCAATGCAACTTCATCTTTTCCTCCAAAGTTCCCGTAGATGCTGCCCTTGGTGAGCCCAGTGGCCTGGGTAATATCATTAAGAGAAGTGCCGGCATAACCTTTCTTATTAAAGATGGGCGCCGTTTGCTCTATGATGAATTGCTTTGTTTTTTCCGCTTTGGTCATTGTTACATTTCAATTACAAGTCAAAATTATACCAATTGGTATAATAATAAAAATATTTTTTGAATAGTAGTATAAGAATATCAAATAACATTGATAAGGTCTTGAATCTATTGTTTACTTTTAGGCTAATGAAAGCGTTACTAATAATCGATATGCAAAATGGTTCCTTCACAAAGGAAACGCCGAGATGTAATGCGGTTAATGTCATAAAGAACATGAATAAATTGTCTGATTTTTTTAGAGCCAATAATGATATGGTGATCTTTATACAGCATGACGGATCGCAAAACGGAGATTTTATTCCCGGTACGGAAGAGTGGGGTATATTGTCTGATTTAAGTCAGCATGCTTCTGATCAATACATTTCCAAAACGGCCAACGATTGCTTTTACAGATCTTCCTTGCATGAAGTGCTGCAATCGAAAGGTATCAACGAGCTGGTTGTTACCGGCTGTGCTACCGACTTCTGTGTTGACACTACGGTTAAATCTGCTTTTACAAAGGACTATAACATTACTGTAATTAAAGACGGGCATACCACAGCAGATCGTGAAGACATCCCTGCCGATAAATTGATCAATCACTATAATTGGATATGGAATAATATGTTACCTCTTGCCGGTGGAAGCCTTGCTGCGGTTACTTGTGCAAATTATTTGAATGCTTAAGAGAAATCCGGGGAAATCATTTTTTAATAAAGAGCTGAGTAAAGTACAGCCTGCCATTTTTATTTCCAGCTACGCCTATACCAATGTGCGTAAAATCGCCCAACAGGTTTTTTCGGTGCGTAGGGCTGTTGATCCAGCCTTGCACTACCTCTTTTGCGGACATATTACCATAGGCTACATTCTCTGCTGCTGCAGATATAAATCCCGCTTTTGATTTAATCGCATTTACCCGATCTTTAAATCCCTGATGCCCAAAAGATGTTTTTCCCCTGGCCATATTCATGGAGTGTTTCTCTGCCTGTGCGTTTATCGTATTTTCCATGATAAGTATTGACTTCCCTTTCGATTGCCTGAATTCATTCGTATAACGAAGGATTTCCCTTTCCATAGATGAAGCAAACGCGCTGACACTTGAAGCCAACAACAGGATGGGTACCATTAACAGTACCAGTGGTTTGAATTTAATATACATTTTGGTTTGGTTTCTCTATGGTTTAACCATGAGTGAACGCTCAGGTTTAATGTATATTATTTCAGGAAGGTATTTTTAGCATTTTGTTGATGGTCGGGCGGGTGATAGCCTTAAACAAGGGTTAGCGATTCTGCTTCTTTTTCTTTTACGAAATTTTGATGGCTGTCAAATGTATAGCCTTTAGAAGAGAAGTAGTGGAACAGCTTATCCAGTTTGTGTAATAACCCGGCTCCATCTTTTCGTTTCACTATAGCAGGCAATTTATAACTACTTAAATCTGTAAATTCCCAGGGGTGGACATAAAGGACCAGATAGCCATCTTTTTGGAGTATGCTATTGCACATCCTTCTGTAGATAGGGAAAGGAATATTCTTAAACGCAAGCCAGAAAACAGGTATGCGCGCTATTGGTGTAACACTTGCCGGTAGTATCCACAAGTTATTTTTCTTGTGTAGTATACGGTTACTTTTTAAATTATTGTAACGGCCAGGAAGCCATGTGGGATGCAACGATGAGTCATAAAGATAACCAGCTGCGGAAACATGTTCCATATCAATATTCCGCATTAAAGGCATTCTTAAGCCGGCAATATCTTTGCCTGTTATTTTGGACAGAACAGTTCTGGAGCTTACCAGATCCTCCGTTTCAAAACGATTGTGATAATAAGTGTGCGAGGCAATTTCATGTGTGGCAGATAGGTGTCGTACATAATCCGCATGATGTTGTGCCCAAAAGGCTGTGGTAAATATGGTTGATGTAACGGCATGTTTTTCCATCAGTTGCTCAAGCGACTCCATGCCCTTCAGGCTTACCTCAAGCTTTACCTGATGAGGTAAGGATTGGCCATACTCTTCAGGAATATCAAATTCTTCCAGATCTATACTGAACAATATTTTCCCTGGGCTACTTTTCATGCTTTCTCTTTAAGATGATCCTGACAAGGTTTCTGAATTCCTGCTTCATTATCTTTTTGCTGAAGTTCGTCATTTTTATTCCCGGAACAATATTTACATCAATTTCCCGGATATTAATATCTCTTACTTTTCCGGCCAGCAATATAAATTCCATATCGAATAGAAAGCGGTCCGTGGTTGTTTGCAAAAACAGTGTTTTTCCTGTTTTATTAAATGCCTTAATGCCAGCCTGGGTATCGGTTACCGGTAATCGCAACAAGTATTTATTGACAAAGGCCAATCCCTTCGAGGCTATCTTTCTTTTTACCGGTAAATGTCTGAAATAATTTCCGCTTGTCCTGCAACCGGTTACTATATCAGCACCATTCTGCAATGCATCATACATCTCCCGGATGATGCGTAAGCCAAACGGAAAGTCATTGTCGGAGTAAATACAATAACCTGTTTTTGCTTTGGCTACACCGGTGCGTAATGCAAAACCTTTACCCCTGTTTTCTTTATAACAAATGGCTTCTATATTGGGGATGTTTTCCTTAAGAAAGGCTACTTCTTTTTCGGTAAAACGATTTTCAGATCCATCGTTAACAACAATTACATGAATGCTTTCTTTATCTCCGTTGAAGTAATCGGAGACAAATTGGTTATACCGGGTTACAAATTTCTGCTCCCATCCTGGTTGAGGATTGTAGAAAGGAACGACCAGGTCCATTATCATAGATGGACAGGTTTAAGGTCTTTCCTGTTTCTGATAGTGCTTACAACAGTATACATCATAATGTCGGCAAGCACCAATAAGCTAAGCACACATTTAAGGAAGTATTGATATCGGAACTGGTCAAAGGCTTTAGAAATATCTGTAGGAATCAAAGTGGACACCAGTATAGTAGTCCAGAATAGTATGGTACTTATCTTATTTTTCGGCCTGCTGAGATACCATATGCTACAGCCTGCCATAGCAATAATATAAGTGGCCGATTCGGATGCGCGGTTAAATACAATTACCCATATCAGGAGAAAGGCTACAATATGACCTTTATTTTTTTCTTTATTAAAAAACTGCAGGACAAGAAATATACCCAAAACAGCCAATGCACTTCCCAGGATAAACCCTTCCGGCAATAGCTCATGCAAATTTTTAAGCACACCGTATATAGAATAGCTTTCCATTATTCCATTGCCGGATATAACCTCAAACCATTCTTTATAATATTGAATAGCCATTGAAGGACTCATAAACAGCAGCATTAAAGAATGAAAAGCCAATAGCCAGAACAAACCGTAAAAAATCATCTTATACCAATTCTTGTAATAAAGACACAGAAGACAGATAATACCCCCATAGCCTTTAATTAAAAATGATAAAACAATGAACATGGCCGCCCAGAATAGTTTTTCCTTTTCCATCAATATCCAGACCAGCAACATGAAGGATAGCACAAAAGGATTGGTTTGCTGATGATCGAGGTTATTATGAAGATCAAATAAAAGCAGGAGCAGGAAAGCTTTTACTTTATTGCCGGCAAGAGGTAATTTTTTAAAGACAAAATAGCAACATAATGCTGTAGCAAATAACCATAGAACCAGGCTTAGAAACAAAGGCATGAGTGCAAATGGCATGAACAGGATAGGGAAAACCGGATTGTAATAGAAGAAATCGTAATACTCTTTCGGATATTGTATGTACAACGGTAGGCCTTTCAAAAGATGCAGGGACGACGAACGGAAAATGCGGAAATTATTATTACGATCTATCGAAAGCTGTAGGACCGCTACAACAGTAATAGCTAAATAAAGAAAAAGAATGGACTTATTATCAAACAATAATGACTTAACCTTGTTTAAATATTTCATTAACCTAATAAAATAAAATTGATCTGTGCACGTTTGCGAATCGAAATTGCAATCTGTTTACCCGCTCCTAGAAACGGTTTAACAAACATTTTATTGCATATTAATCGTGATTTCTGGCGCAAATATAATCAGATTGTGATATTTTAATGATTAGGTTTGTTTGAATTATTATTAGATGATAACCGGATCAATTTCTTTTCCAGATTATCATAAACATTTGTAGGGACGCATTGCATGCGTCCGTATATCTAATAAATGATGGAAAAGGAAGCAGGAAGAATTTCGGCGTTCACTTCATTAACCTTTCCACGATATTCGCCATCAATCTGGAAATGTACCCTTCTTCTGGATTTAATGTGTAAGGATCGGGTCTGGAAAGATTCCGTTTTGTGAGGATTTAGTGTAAAACCGGACATTTTCATTTTCAATATTTCCATCACAGATATTTTTTTGATGATGATCACTTCAAACAGGTCATCGTCAAGCTTGCCATCGGGGTTAATCTTGACACCGGTTCCGTAGGAAGTAGCATTGGCGATAACGATCATCACAGCATTACGTTGTACGGTGCGGCCATTAATGCTGAAGGTAGCCTTCATCCGGTAATGGCGCCAAAGCACTTTCCAGGCGGCTTTTATATAGCTGAACATTCCTCTGCCGGGTTGAGCGTCAAATGTTTTAACCACATAAGCGTTGAAACCAATATCGCTAAGGTGGATACACAATTCATCGTTTACCTTCACTATATGAATGCGATGTGGCGTACCATCCATAATTAACTGAAGTGCGGCAACAGGATTTACAGGAATATTAAGTTCCTTCGCCATTCCATTGGCAGATCCGGCCGGTAAAATACCGACGGGAATATCTGACCCCAATAAAACTTCCGCTAACAGCTTCACTGTACCATCTCCCCCCACAGCAATTACTTTATCAGGATTAACAGAGATAATATACTGTTTGAGTACTTTGCAGTCTATATGTTCCTCCAGCAAATACTTGGTCAGTGTTACATCATCACGATCATTGAAAAAAGTATCAATGACTTCCTCATAATCTACGGTTTTATTTCCTGAACCTTTATTAATGATAAACAATAATTTAAGTTTCGCTGTTAAGGTATTCATTAGTTAATTAAATAAGAAGCAATAAAAATTTTTGGAACAATTGGAGGGACGGCATATAAAACGAAAACCATTTGTAAAAGTTTACCACGGATATGGTCATACCCATGATTTGGTTTTATATGGTCATGTATTCAAAAGAGAGCCTGCCATTTTTCATAAATCAGGAGGTAGCTTTTTACTGAACTTTCTTAGGCTTATCCGCCTATTCCTCGTTAAGCCAATCGCTGATGCAAAATTGATTTTAAAATTTCACGACCAGGTAATAGAAGGGAAAACGGAGTATGACGGCTTCTTCCGTTTCGAATGGTCTGCTGAACATCAACTCCCTGCTGGCCTACACTATGCTACAGTCGAATATTTATCTGACGATGGCGCATTGCTAGCTTCGGGAACGGGTAGCCTTTTTGTTCCACACGTTACCCAGTATGCCTTCATTTCTGATATTGATGATACGGTAATGAAATCTTTTTCAGCAACAGTATTCCGGCGCATGTACGAGCTATTGACCCGCAATCCGGAGCAAAGGCGCATTTTTCAGGAAACAGTTAACCATTACAAATTACTGGGCCTTACCTATACCGAAGCCAAAATGCCCAACCCCTTTTTTTATGTTTCCAGCAGTGAATGGAACTTGTACGATTACCTGAAACGCATATTCAGGTACAACAATCTACCTGAAGGTATTTTCCTGCTCAACCAGGTAAAACGTTGGTATCAATTATTTAAAACAGGGCGTACAGGGCATAGTGGCAAGCTGATGCGTATTTCAAGGATATTACAAGTATTCCCACTGCAACGATTTGTACTACTGGGCGATAACTCACAAAAAGATCCGGAAATATATAAAGCCATAGCCGAAAAATATCCCCGGCAAATAGCAGCTGTATATATCAGAAACGTGCGCAGCTCAAAAGCAGAAAGCACTGCTGCACTGCTGCAATTCCTTCAGGCTATTAACATTGATGTATGCCTTTTTGTACATAGTTCGGAGGCTATTGATCATGGAAGGCAAACGGGGTTGTTGGAGCTTTGATTTATATAAGTCTCACTTTAAGTTTGTCTTAAGTATTCTTTATATTTTTTTATCAAACTTAAAGCACAAAGTAATGTTGGTAAACCAGATCAAAACACAGACGGTTATGAAAAAGATATTGATTTTGCTTGCAGTTACACTTGCAGGCGGTTTTGCGATGACTTCATGTAATAAGGATTACACTTGCAGATGTTCTATTAATGGTCAGGAAATTAAAGAGTATTCTGTAAGGGCTTCCAATAGAAATGCTGCTGAAGATGATTGTAATACCCGGCAATCCTCTCTGGGTCAAACTTACGAGTGTTATATTCTGTAAATAAATACGTTTAATGTAGATCATGGTAGAGACGTGCAATTGCACGTCTCCTACGTGTAGGTACGTTTATAAAATTAACATTGTAGCCCATTGCATGCTATATTAAAACCGTACTTTAGCAATCTATTTATATACTTTATGAAAAAAACAAAACTGGCCTTAACCATGGCCTTATGCGCGCTCCTGGCAGGTAATACCTTTGCCCAGGATGCCAATGAGATTGTAAAAAAACACAACGAAGCCGTAGGTGGTACCGAAAAATGGAGCAAAGTAAACTCGCTCAGAAAAGAAGGTACTATGAAGATGCAGGGAATGGAAATGCCTACCACACTTACTATTCTTAAAGGAAAAGGAATGCGCCAGGAATTCAACATGATGGGCGCGAATAACTATGTGATCCTTACACCTACCGGCGGCTGGACTTACCTGCCTGTTCAGGGACAAACAAAAACAGAACCGATACCGGCTGCAGAATTAACGGATATAGCAGACAAACTGGATTTTCAGGATAAGATAATGGAGGCTTCAGCCAAAAATTATACCATTGAATTATTGGGAAAAGAAGATGTTGATGGCAAGCTTGCTTTTAAATTAAAAGTTACAGATGCTGCCAAAGAAGAGCATACTTACTTTGTAGATGCTGCTACCTGGTATCTTGTAAAAGCGGTTGAAAAAACAGACGTGATGGGACAAAAAGTAGACGCTACTGTTATGTACAGCAACCATACCAAATTACCTTCAGGAATTGTAATCGCAATGAATGAAGATTCGGGAGAAATGGGTTCTTTAAACCTTACTAAAGTTGAGGAAAACACAGTAAAAGACGAGAGCTTTTTCAAGCCTTAATTTTTTGCAATGATTATATAATGAAACAGCTCCCGGTGAATTGGGAGCTGTTTTTGTTTTATGGATTTATTTACAGCCCTCTTATATTTTTGTTTCTCGCAACGACACAGCGTCGCTGCGTCGTTGCGAGAAATTATTACTATATTATTTATACTATCGCAGACATATTTTATTTCCGCAAAATAATTTTTACCTTAGATTTTGAAAGAAGTACTTTTCGAAAAACGCGTTGCAATTTCTACGGCAACAGGATAGATAGTTCCCCTTGTGTTTACTCAGCAAAAAATAAAAACACATTTATGCAAAACGATAACCCTGAAAAAGAAAGCCCCACACCCGAAGAGCAAAAGGCAATATGGCTGGAAGAAATAAAAAGCAATGCAGCCGTAACGGAATATCTTAACCAATTCCAGCCAAAGTCGGTTGAAGAATTTATAAAATAGTATGTAAGCCTCAAACACGATTGGCATACCTATGGTCCCAATTATGTAGAGGAGTCAGAACAAAAAAGTATAAGGTGGATTGATATTGCTTCTGCACACCTGCCGATTATACTACAAAAAAAACTGTTTGACGTTCAATGCCTTTGGCGTGCCGAACAGCTTGATATACCTGGGCTGAAGCTATGTTGCGAATTTCGTGCCTGGGAAGAAAATATTCTGAATTGCCCCTTTATAGAACCGCTTACCGAAGATGATATAGAACTCTATCAGTCATTCCTGTTACAGTGTCCGCTTGATGAAGGTATTTATGACAATTATATAGATTGGCAGGATATGGATAAACTCAGGAAGGCTTTCAAAGATGATCCCGATTCCGGAAATTTTCCGGAGTGGTACGAGTTTTTCAATATACGCAGAGGCACCGACACGCTAATGCTCCTGCCAGATATAAGAGGTCAGAAAGAAGAATTCTACATAGCATTATGCCGTGAAGAGCGGCGGGAAATTAACCGGGAAAAATACGAAGAAGAGGAGCGGAATAGAGATAAACGTCCTTCTATTACAACCTATAAAAAAGAAGATTTGACAGCATTTGTATCGCGGTTTGAAGACGGTGAGTCAAAACGATTGTACAATGCTTACAATTACTTCCGTAATCGTTTAAACAAGAAAGATGTTTTAGATTGGGAGCTGCGCTTAATGTGGGATGCAGAAGAACCGGTGCCCATACAGGCACATTCCGATTGGAAGATGGCAATTAAAAATGCTGCCCGTATTTATGAGCGCAAAAAAGTGGCCGAAGCGCTCCCTCAAGCCTGGGAACAATACCGTATGAACATAGATCTCGGTATTGGTTTCCCCGCCTCTAATCCCGAGACCGACAACTGGATAGTAAATATGTTCAAGGAGACGATATTGAGAGGCAGAGTGCTGAATGGCGAACCTGAAGATCTTATGTTTTGATACACAGACAAAAAAAGCAGCGAAATTTTCGCTGCTTTTTTCAAAAATTTTAAGCCGTTTTAGGTTTTCACCAACAACCCATTATCTATCCCATTCCGTAGTAGGTATTTCCTCCACTGGCTCGCTGGTATCATTTCCCGGAACAGGGTTGCCAGAGCTATCTACCCCTGCAGGTACATTAGGCTCACCATAATATTGGCCTCCGGTAGGCCCGAGGCTTCCACAATTATTAAAATCAGGTGGCTCCACAAATTTAGAGGCCGAGGTAATACCGGTCTTGCTGTCACCAATTACTTTTTTAAAGAAGTATGCCCAAATAGGTAACGCTGCCGCAGCACCCTGCCCTTGCCCTGTACTGCTAAAGCGAAGGAACCTGTCATCACAACCTACCCATGCGCCGGCAAGCAATTGTGGCGTATATCCAATGAACCATGCATCGGCCTGGTTATTGGTAGTACCGGTTTTACCGGCCATTTCACCATCCAATCCATATCGGTAACGAAGACGTTTAGCAGTACCAATTTCCGTAACGCCCTTCATCATCAATACCATTTTATAAGCGGTTTGTGCATTGATAATTTCCTTTTGTACCGGAACAAAATTTTGAAGCAGGTTACCGTTCTTGTCTTCTATTTTGGTAATAAATACAGGTTGTGTATTAATGCCTCTGTTGGGGAACATGGTATAAGACCACAACATCTCATACAGCGAAATATCCGAAACGCCCAACGCAATAGAAGGCACCTGTTCAATATTACTGCTGATGCCGCATTTATGTGCAAAATCAATAAAGGAGTTAATGCTTACCTGGTTCAATAAATAAAGGGAAGCATTATTTACCGATAAGGCCAGTGCCGATTTCATAGACATAGCACCGTATTTGGAACCGCCGGCATTATAAGCTTTCGCCTGTCCGGCAAACTGTTGTGGAGCAGTGCTTACCGAGCTGCATGGTGAATAGCCATTGTCCACAGCCAGTGTATATAAAAGCGGCTTAATGGTAGAACCCACCTGCCTTTTAGTGCTAATGTTTACGTGATCGTATTGGAAAAACTGGTGATCGATACCACCTACCCATGCCTTTACTTCTCCGGTAAAAGGATCCATTGCCATAAAACCTGCAGAAAGAAAGGCCCGCATATATTTAATAGAATCGAGTGGTGAAAGTGTAGTATCCTTCATGTGGTCTTTAGTTTCCCAGGTGAAAATTTTCATTCTTACAGGCTTATTAAATTCCTTCATGATATCGCCCTCACTCATCCCGTCTTCTTTAAGCATAAGATAGCGGTCAGACCGTTGTACCAGGCTTTTAAGCGCTTCTTTAGGTTTGCCTTTATTCCAAATAGTACCGTTTTTAATTTGTGGCTGTGCAGCAAAAGCACTTTGAAGATCCTTCATGTGCTGTGCTACAGCCTCTTCCGCATAATGCTGCATGCGTGGGTCAATGGAAGTGTAAATTTTCAGACCATCTTTATAAAGATCATAGTTATCACCATTTTCCTTCTCATGTGACTTACACCATTTTTTTACTTCCTGCTCTACCACCTGCCTGAAATAAGGCGCCGGCCCCTCATGATTATCGATACGTTGATAGTCCAGTTTCAGGGGCGTTTGTTTAGCATCAGAAGCGGCGGAAGAACTGATGTATCCGTATTTTTCCATCTGGTCTATTACGGTATTGCGCCGCGCCAGTGCTTTCTCAGGATTCCTGCGGGGATTGTAAATAGTATTCCCTTTCAACATTCCGATCAATACAGCAGCCTCTTCAAGGCTCAATTTATCTGGTGTTTTACTAAAGAAAGTAAGCGCGGCATTTTTAATACCGTAAGTATTATCTCCGAATGGAACGGTATTCAGGTAAAGGGTAATGATCTCATTTTTGGTAAGATTCTTTTCCAGTTTTACGGCTACCACCCATTCCTTTAATTTCTGTACTACACGCACCAGTTTGTTGGATGCCCTGTTATCGTTAAAAAGATTAAGAGCAAGTTGCTGAGTGATTGTACTGCCACCGCCTTTGCTACCCATAAATATCACGGCACGCATTACAGCCACACCATCAATACCGGAGTGTTCGGCAAATCGTTCATCTTCAGTAGCGATAAGCGCATTGAAAACATTGGGAGATATTTCTGAAAATTTTGAATTGGAACGGTTTTTAATAAAGTATTTCCCAAGTAGGCTACCATCGGCAGCGTATACTTCAGATGCTACCGAGCTTTCAGGATTTTCCAGTTCCTGCATAGATGGCATATAGCCCAGCCAACCTAAACTGATAGCGGTAATGAGCAGAATAAAAAAGGCTAATCCTCCAAAGAAAATGCGCCATAGAATTTTTACAGACCTCGACATAAAACGTATAAAATGTTTGTTTACAAGCCTTTTCTCAATGCAGGCTTATAATTATAGTGTAAAAAAAGCACTTTTTTAGCATTATGACAAAGAAAATGGTAACCTCCGGCAGCCTGGCATGAAGTTTTAACAAATGGAGCAGAGTATCTTTGCTGCTCAAATTTTCAGAATCAATAAATGTCATATCATAATATCGGTAAAATAGCAGGAACGCACGGATTGGATGGAAGGGTAGTGCTTCGTCATCAATTAGATGGAAAAAATATCTGGAGTAAGATCGGGCATATTTTTATTGAAATCCGTAGGGAAAGTTACATTCCTTACTTTATTGAAGGACAAAAGATACTTAACCACGAGGAGGTTTTACTGACCCTGGATGAGGTAGATTCAATGGAACTTGCTAAATCGTTATCAGGCAAAAACGTTTACCTGGAAGAAGAGATCTTTAGTAAGCTAAAACCCAAGGCCGTAACAGGAGATATGATAGGCTTTAAAGTAATAGACAAAACCCACGGTGAACTGGGAGTAGTGGAAGATTTGTTTGAAACACCAGGACAGGTTTTGGCTACTGTGCAGCATAAAGGGAAAGAATTGATTATACCACTTATTGATGCAACCATTATTGGTATTGACGGAGCGCGTAAAACCATTACCGTAAACCTGCCCGAAGGATTGCTGGATGTGTATTTATAAACTATATTGAAATTTGTAGAGACGTGCAACCGCATGTCTCTACTAGCCAGATTTTCTACACTAATTTCTTTTGAATTGACTTTCAGATCTCTCCCCGGTAAGCCTTAGTAATAACTTCAGCCTTACTGTTTACATGTAACTTCCGGTAAATGTTCTTAATATGGAAACGAACAGTATCCATAGACATGCCTAACTTATCTGCAATAAGCTTGTAACTTAAACCTTCAGTAAGTGCTTCTACTATTTGTTTTTCTTTAGGTGTAAGCCCTTCCGTTTTATACTTCCTTTCGGGTATAAAATGGTTCATTACTTTGCGTGCAATTGAGGGTGACATATAACTGCCGCCTGCCTTTATTTCAAGAATGGCTTTATAAATTTCAGGCAGAGGTGTTCCTTTAAGTGCATATCCTGTGGCACCGGCACAAATGGATTGAAATATTTTATCGCTGTCACTAAAAACGGTCAGCATAATAATATCCGTATCGGGAAACAAAGACCGGATCATTTTTATGCCCTCGATTCCGTTCATTCCCGGCAAACCTATATCGCTCAACACAACATCGGGCGGGGTTTTGATATTTCCTTTTTCAAAGAATTCCTCCATACTACCCACCGCCAGAACGGATTCAATATCGTCTTTGCTTTCCAGGAATTCTTTAAGGTTAACCCGAATATCCTCTACATCTTCAATAATAGCGATATTTAGCTTTTTATCATTCATGAGGCTGCTTTTTTAACTGCGCAATAAAACGTATTTAATTTTTGATCTCTACCGAAAATATTTCACCTTCTTTTTTCACCTGGATTTTTGCTCCCGCTTTGGCAGCTCTCATCTTCATATTACTAAGCCCTTGTCCTGTTGAGAGTTCACTGATGTCTTCTGTTGCGCCGTTATTGGTAATGGTCAATAAAAAATTTTTATCACTTACATGGTACAATATATCCACTTTGGTAGCTTCACTATGCTTAGCTATATTATTTATGGCCTCTTTAAATATCAGGTATAATTCGCCACGCATATCAGAACTGATCGGCTGTTTCAGATCGGTACCGGATAATACAAAGTTAACGTCTATTCCTAATGGGAAGAGCATTTCTTCTGTATGTTCCCTCATACGATCCAGAAGATTTCCTGCAAAATCATTCCGGGAATCTATAGTCCAAAGCACATCACTCATCGAGGCAATAGCATCACGGCTAAGGGCTGCAATCTTCTCCAGCTTTATGTTTCGTTGTTCCTCGTTGTTCTTGCTATACCGCAGATTATCTGAAAACATAGTGATACGCGTAAGCAAGCTTCCCACCTCATCATGTAGGTTGCTTGCGATCTTCATACGCAGGTGGAGTATGTTTTTAAAGCTTTGATATTTGAGCAGGTAAGCGGCGTAAAAAATAATGGCAATACCCGTAAGTATTAATGCAAAAAACCACCAGGTCTTGTAAAATGGTTGAATGACCTGAATGTGAAACAAGAGCATGTTTTCTGATGATGCTCCTCTTGAATTAATTGCTTTAACCTCCAGGGTATAAGTTCCGTAAGGAATACCTCCAACGTTAAGTGTATGCCTGTCTTCAAGCGAGATCCAGTTATCAGCAAGTTCTTTAATTCTGTAACTATAGCTGTTTCTTAATGGATCAGAATAATCAGTGCAGGCAAAATGGAGTTCATACAATAGATCCGAAGGCCTTTTGACTAAAGTATTATCAGATACTATCTTATTGCGAATGAGTTGAACAGTTTGTGTTTTATCATCCCATTGGGAGATGCCCGAAAGATAAATTTTGAAAGGAACGGATAAGTTAAATAGTTTGGGATAAAAGGAGGTCACACCATTTATACTTCCAAAATACATTTTGCCATCATTGGTTTTCAAAAATGAATTCTGATTGAATTCATTTGAACTTAATCCATCTTCCTCAAAAAAGTTACTAAAGGATTTCAAATCTTTACGGTAACGATCAAGTCCATTAAAAGTGCTGATCCAATAAGTGTTCTCATCTTGCGGCATTATGCCATAAACAATTTCACTGCTCAAACCATCTTGTTTATGAATGGACTGTATAGATTTAAGGTCTGCAGATAAGATATTAATACCGCCCCCATTGGTACCCAGCCATAGCTTGTGTTCCTTATCCTGTCCAACGTAAAGCACATCATTATTGGTAAGTGCCGGCCTGGAGGATTGGTTAAGGTGATTTACTATGCCTTGTTCAAGGTCAATGATGTGCAGACCAGACATGGAAGCCACATAGATCAGGTTGTCTTTAGCGTCTTCAATGATATACCTTACCCTGGTGTCGCCTACATCAAAGGCATCTTTACGATGTAGTATAAGTTTGTTAAGCTTCGGATTGTAGCTTGCGAGGCCGTTCCCACAGCCAATCCATACTGTGCCTTTTTTGTCCTGTATTAAAGCATAAACACTATTTATACCACTACTTTTATGTTCTTCAGTATAGCCAATCTTCTCAAATACTTTTTTACGTTTATCAAAGCGCAATAATTTATCAGAATCAAAACCCATGTAAAGATAACTGGTTCCGTACACGGGTAGTAATGCTAAAGGTTGTACCGTCCCTTCAAAAGCCACCGGGTTGGTTTTAATAACCTCATCCGTGTTTTTATTATACACATGCCAGGTCTGGGTCTGTTTTGAAAAATGCCATAAACCAATATAAGAAGACACATAAATATCGCCATTTACATCCTCTACCATTTTCCTGGTACTTACACGGGCTGGCAGGTTGTACAATTCTTTAGTAAATAGTTCGGGACGTTCTTCTACTTTTATCAATCCTTTATTCGTTGCAATCCAGATAATATCATGTTCGTCAACAAAAAGCGAGAAGTAAGTCTTCCCTTCAAAAATATCAGGATACTTTTTAGAAACCTCATTAATAGAGCCGGTAGTTATATCAACGATAACAAAAGTGTAATTATCGGAGAGGATATAAAGTTTATTATTTTTTATCAGGGATTGATGAACATGATAGGGAAATGGTTTCTTTTGTCCGTAAAGCACCTTTGAGGTAATATCAGCAAAGGTTTTACTATCCAGCATAAATAACTTTGAATGGTACTCATTGACCAATAACGTATTTCCGGAGCGGGATATGGACTTGAATGGTCCAGCGTTCTTTAAGGTTGAGATTTCAGTGCTTGCTTTAGTTTTAAGGTCAATATTATAAATGTGATCATTGCTCACAAGCAGATTGTCATTGTCACCAGGTACTATAGAATTTATTTCATTTGTATTATTGGTCAGGCGGCACACCAGTTCCAGTTTGTGGTTATTATTTATCTCCGCCAAATAGCCGCTTCCAAAAGAAACAAAAACCCTTTTTCTCGTGCCTTGTACGACACATATTGCGCTTACTTTTGCGTTGCTCCAAAGTCTGGTATTCTTACTTTCTGGTCCTATTTTTGTGACTTTGAACGTGCTGAGATCAACGCTGAAGAGACCCAGGTTAGTTCCCGCAAGTAACTCGTTCTTGCTGTCATTAATGGCAAGAGTAGTGATTTGAAGATTGGAAAGTACTCCATGTAATTTGGTAAATGTATAACCATCGTAAATATTAATGCCATTATGAGTACCGATCCACATCAGCCCCCGATTATCTTTTGCTATGGCGCTGATGTCATTGCTGCTTAAGCCATCACGGCCTTCGTACAATATTGCCTTTGCAAAAGAAAGGAAAGGAATTACCCAAAAAAGAAATAGCATACATACGGCTTTAAAGCTGCATGTATGCCTGTTATGTATTTTGACGCTTTTAGTAAACATTTACCTTATCCCAGACAGAAAGCCTGTACCGCTAAGATAATGATTTCAACGAGTATTTCTTTTGATTTAGTTACAAATAAACATGGAGTAAACTTAATTATTTACCTGCTCCCGGAATTCAGGATTCGCTGATTATTTGAGGCACTTCTTTTTTCTCAATACTTTTTACCAGCCCGGAAAAGATGGCCGCAAGTTTTGGCGCTGCTGCATTAGCTGCCTGAAGCACTTCTTCATGGGTAATTACATTAAGCTCATCCCGAATGCCAAGATCTGTAATGATACTTGCAGCAAATACATTCATACCACTATGTATTGCTACTATTACTTCGGGTACTGTACTCATGCCCACGGCATCGCCACCTATTATGTGAAGCCAGTTATATTCGGCGCGTGTTTCAAATGTTGGCCCTTGCAATCCTATGTAAACGCCTTCATGTACTGGTATTTCCAGCTTTTGAGCTATAGATTTTGCCTTGGATAAAAGACCAAGATTATAAGGTTCGCTCATATCAGGGAATCGTGTTCCAAGACGTTCATCATTTTCACCACGTAAAGGATGTTCAGGAAACTGGTTGATATGATCATTGATGAACATAATATCACCTACTTTAAAAGCCGGATTCATGCCACCCGCAGCATTGGATACCAAAAGCGTTTGCACACCTAAAGCTTTCATTACACGAACGGGGAAAGTAATTTCCTGCATGTTGTATCCTTCATAATAATGAAAGCGCCCTGCCATCAACATCACATTCTTCCCGCTAAGCGTACCAAAAATAAGCTTACCTGCATGACCCTCCACGGTGCTGTGCGGAAAATTCGGAATTTCTGTATAAGGAATTTCTACTTCGATAGTTACTGATGTGGCCAGCTCACCTAAGCCGCTTCCCAGTATAATACCAACCGTAGGGTTTTCGCTGATCTTCGCTTGTATGTAACTTGTTGTTTCCTGTATTTTTTCAAAAGACATTTTAAAGTAGCATTTTTCGTGGGGTCAAATCTATGTCATAAACAGGTTTGAACAATCATTAAAGCAAAATATCATTGTGAGGTTTCTGCGTTGGCATAACCACAGAATCATCATCAGCAAGCATCTGAGAAGGGTGACGTTGTTCTAATCCTTCCATAGCTGCTTTGCGTTTTAATAGTTGTTCTACAAGCAATTTCATATTACGACCAGCCACATGCAGTACGCTGTTCTTAAGCCTTATGGTGCCCAACATCCTCGCAATAATAAACAATAAAAGTGCTGCAAATACAGCCATACCACGAATGCCCCAGTGTAAAAGGTTCAAATCATATTGATGATATCGCTCGGCCAGGCTTGAATCGTGTGCGATCTGATTCATCAAATAAAAGGGATACAATTTATCCATAAATACTGCGAAAGCAATACAACCTAATACCAAAAGCCATGAGATGATTTCCATAAAAACGATAAAACCCGTATGGAACAGCCTTCTTGCAGCTGGCATGCGTAGTGATGTTGCCATTGGGTCAATCAGATCAACTTGTTCATTGATCGTTTTTTTCTGTTCCTGGAAATCACGGATAAGATCCTCCTGAAGATTAAGTGGTTTCATATAAAATAGGGTATAAACCGGTAAATGAAATTCAGCTACCAAGGGCGAAAATATTTTAACTAGGAGGATTTAGCAAAAGAAAAGTTAAGAAGTTATACACATATTGCTGACCCAATGAAATAAGACGAATTAATACTTGATAAACAGTGATTTCCACTGAAAAAATTTTCGGTGAGTATTGACTTACCATTTTTTTTCTAAAAATGAACGTTCATTCATTTTTTTACTTAATATTGCTAGATGGACAAAAGAGAAGCGATTCTTAAAGGTGTACTTAAGCTTGTGAACCGTGAAGGTTTTTACCATCTCAACATGAAGAAAATAGCGCAGGAAGCTGGAGTGGCCGCCGGTACTATTTATCTCTATTTTAAAGGCAAAGAAGATCTGATTAACGCTTTATACGCCATGATTGTAACCGAATTCAACAATAATGTACTGGAAGGATATATTGAAGGCAGGAGTGTAAAGGAGAATTTTTATGCCATGCTAAATAACGCAGTCGAGTTTTATATGAATGATGCTGACCAGTTTAGTTTTATTGAACAATATACCTACGCGCCATTTTTGTTTAAAGAAAACCAGGAAGAGAATTTTTTACTACTACTGCCTATTTATAAAATGATGCGGGAAGGCAAGAAACATGGATTGGTAAAAAATATTCCCGACGCTGTTTTGCTTTCTCTGATTCATGGCCCGATGAATACTATTATTAAACTTCATCTGGCACATAAAACGGACCTCAATAAAAAAGGCGCTAAACAAAAGTTCTACGA
The DNA here is from genome assembly GCA_041660405.1 of Taibaiella sp. Lineage (GTDB taxonomy): Bacteria > Bacteroidota > Bacteroidia > Chitinophagales > Chitinophagaceae > Taibaiella. The sequence continues at coordinate 64,815 of JBAZWL010000012.1, forward strand.
TGCTGTTTGGAATTCGATCACAATGTAATTATGGGTAGTTAGGTATTGAGCTGTGATATTGAGAATGGGGTGTAACTTTTATGGAATGAAATATTGAATAGTATAAGTTGTTAACCGAAAAATCAAAATAATTAAATAAAAAGGAAAAGAGACATAGTATAGAAATGGTTTTCAAAAGAATAACATCTCAATACTCATATCTCCATACCCAATACTCAATTAAAAAATATGAATCGCATAATTAAAAAAGTAGCAGTACTTGGGTCAGGTGTAATGGGAAGCCGTATTGCTTGTCATTTCGCGAATATCGGCCTCGAAGTATTATTGCTGGATATTGTTCCGAAAGATGCCCCTGCAGGCGATCTTAAAGCAAGAAATAAAATTGTAAATGATGCTTTGGCTTTTGCTTTAAAATCCAATCCATCACCTATTTACAGCAAGTCTTTTGCGAAGAGAATCAGCACAGGAAACTTTGATGATGACTTGCCAAAGATTAAAGATTGCGATTGGGTAATTGAAGTAGTTATTGAAAGATTGGATATTAAACAACAGGTATTTACCAATGTAGAAAAGCACCGCAAGCCAGGTTCCTTAATTACGTCCAACACTTCGGGCATTCCTATCCATTTAATGGCCGAAGGCCGAAGTGAAGATTTCAGGAAACATTTTTGTGGTACACACTTTTTTAATCCGCCGAGATATTTAAAACTACTGGAAATTATTCCTACCGCAGATACAGATAAAGATGTGGTCGATTTTCTGATGCATTATGGTGAGAAGTTTTTAGGAAAAACTACCGTACAGGCAAAGGATACACCGGCATTTATCGGTAACCGTATTGGTGTATTCAGTATGATGAGCCTGTTGCAATACGTAGAAAAAACAGGATTGACCATTGAAGAAGTGGACAAACTGACAGGTCCTGTAGTTGGCCGTCCTAAGTCGGCTACCTTCCGCACCGCCGATGTAGTGGGGATTGATACATTGGCGTTGGTAGCTAATTCATTAGTTGAAAATGTAGCCAATGACGAAGCAAAAGATTCTTTGAAAGTTCCGGAGTTTGTCAATAAAATGATTGCAAACAAATGGCTGGGAAGTAAGACGGAGCAAGGTTTTTTCAAAAAGGTAAAAGGCGAAGGTGGCAAAAGTGAAATACATGCATTGGATTTGAAAACATTGGAATACAAGCCTTCGCAGAAAGTAAAGTTTGCAGCATTGGAAGCAACAAAACCTGTTGATGATCTACGTCAACGATTGAAAATGTTGATCGCTGCCAAAGATAAAGCCGGTGATTTTTACCGCGCTACTTTATTCCCGCTTTTTGCTTATTCAAGCAACCGTATTCCTGAAATTTCAGATGAACTTTATAAAATAGACGATGCCATCAAAGCCGGCTATGGCTGGGAGCTAGGACCATTTGATACCTGGGATACATTGGGTGTAGATGCCACAGTAAAAGCCATGGAGCAAGCCGGCAATAAACCTGCGCAATGGGTATATGATATGCTGGCGGCTGGTAACACTTCTTTCTACAAAATTGAAAACGGAAACCGCCTGTTCTACGATATCCCTTCAAAATCTTATAAAGTTATACCGGGTACTGAAGAGTTTATTCTTCTCGAAAATATCCGTGAAAGTAAAACGGTATGGAAGAATAGCGGCACGACTATTACCGATATAGGAGATGGAATTCTGAACATAGAATTCCATACCAAGATGAACAGTATTGGTGGCGAGGTATTGGAAGGTATTAACAAGGCCATTGACCTGGCTGAAAAAGAATATAAAGGGCTTGTCATTTCCAACGAAGGGGCCAACTTTAGTGCGGGAGCCAACGTGGGTATGATTTTCATGATGGCAGTAGAGCAGGAATATGACGAACTGGATTTTGCGATCCGTCAATTTCAGAATACAATGATGAGGTTGCGTTATTCTTCCATACCCGTTGTAGTAGCTCCACATAACATGGCACTGGGTGGTGGCTGCGAAATGTGCCTGCATGCAGATAAAGTTGTAGCACATGCAGAATCTTACATTGGCCTTGTAGAATTTGGCGTTGGTCTTATTCCTGGTGGTGGCGGCTCGAAAGAGTTTGCAGTCCGCCTTTCAGATTCTTTACATGAAGGCGATGTGGCATTGAATACCTATCGTGACAGGTTCTTAACTATAGGCCAGGCAAAGGTTTCTACTTCTGCAGAAGAAGCATTTGAACTAGGATATCTAAGAAGAGGAATCGATAAAGTGGTAGTTTCTGCAAATCGTTTATTAGCAGAAGCTAAAGCAGAATGCCTTGAGTTGGCCAATGCCGGTTATGTACAGCCAGCCCATCGTAAGGATATTAAAGTATTAGGGAAAACTGCACTAGGATTAGCTTATCTGGGAGCAAACTCTATGTTCACTGGTAATTACATAAGTGAACATGATGTGAAAATTTCTCAAAAATTAGGTTATGTTCTAGCAGGTGGAGACTTGTCTCAACCAACAGAAGTAAGTGAACAATACCTGCTAGACCTGGAGCGAGAAGCCTTCCTAAGCTTAACTACAGAGAAGAAAACTTTAGAACGAATACAATCTATTTTAACCGGAGGAAAAGTCCTTCGCAATTAAGAGGATTATTAATACAAATGATTAATCGTAGCATCGTTGCGCATTCGTTGCGTTCGTTGCGAGAAAAATAAAAACAATGAACGCATACATAGTAGCAGGGCTAAGAAGTGCTGTAGGCAAAGCCACTCGAGGTGGGTTTCGTTTTACAAGACCCGATGTATTGGCTGCAGATGTCATTAAACAATTGATGGCTTCTGTCCCCCAAGTAAATGCCAAACAAGTAGATGATCTTATAGTAGGTAATGCAATGCCCGAAGCGGAGCAAGGCCTCAACTTTGCACGATTCGTATCCTTAATGAGTTTTGATACAGATACTGTATCTGCAATGACAGTGAACCGTTATTGTGCTTCCGGCCTGGAAACTATAGCCATAGCAGCTTCCAAGATACACAGCGGTCTGGCGAACTGTATTATTGCCGGTGGTTCTGAAAGCATGAGCCTGATACCTATGGGAGGCTGGCGAGTGGTTCCAGATGCCGATACAGCATTAGCACATCCCGATTATTATTGGAACATGGGCTTAACGGCCGAACAAGTTGCTAAAGAATATAAGGTAAGCCGTGAAGATCAGGATCAGTTTTCTTATCAATCTCATCAAAAAGCAATTAAAGCCATTACGGACGACAAATTTAAAAGCGAAATTGTTCCTGTAACAATTAAAGAAACATACATTGGTGCTAATTGCGGTAAAAAGAAAACAAGAGAATTTGTTGTAGATACTGATGAAGGCCCACGTGCAGATACCTCTATTGAAGCATTGACAAAATTGAAACCGGTATTTGCAGCAGGCGGAAGTGTAACTGCGGGTAATTCTTCTCAAACCAGCGATGGTGCGGCTTTCGTAATGGTCGTAAGTGAACAGTTTTTGAAAGAGAATAACCTGACACCTATTGCCCGTATGGTAAGTTATGCTTCGGCAGGAGTTCCGCCGCGTATTATGGGTATTGGCCCTATTGTGGCTATACCCAAAGCATTGAAAATTGCTGGCCTTGGTTTAAATGACATCAGCCTCTTTGAATTAAATGAAGCCTTTGCATCACAGTCTTTAGCCGTAATACGTGAGCTGGGTATTAACCCTGATATCACCAATGTAAATGGCGGAGCCATTGCTTTAGGCCATCCGTTGGGTTGTACTGGTACTAAGCTTACTGTGCAATTATTGAATGAGCTCAAACGTCGGGAACAGAAATATGGTATCGTAACCATGTGTGTGGGTACGGGGCAAGGCGCAGCAGGTGTATTTGAAATGCTCTGATTTAATTAAAATAAAAATTTAAAACTTTTTTGGGGATTGTTTGTCAGCCAACATCTCAATACCCAATACTCAATTCTCAATACTAATATGAATACAGCAATTAAAGGCGGCGAATTTCTAATCAAAGACACCAATGCCCAGGATATTTTTATTCCGGAAGATTGGAATGAAGAACAGATCATGATCGCAGAGATGTGCCGTGATTTTTTAAAACAAAATGTAGATAATCAACTGGATCGTATAGATAGCCAGGAAGAAGGGCTGATGCCATCGCTACTCGATAAAGCCGGTGAACTGGGTTTGCTTGGTATGAGTGTGCCGGAAGAATATGGTGGCGTGGGTAAGGATTTCGTTACTTCTATGTTGACCACTGAAGTGCTTGGTGCCGGCCATTCGTTTGCTGTTGCTTTATCAGCGCATACCGGAATCGGTACTTTACCTATTCTTTATTATGGCAATGAAGAACAAAAGAAAAAGTATGTAACCAAGCTTGCTACCGGTGAATGGAAAGGCTGCTATTGTCTTACAGAGCCTGGGGCTGGTTCAGATGCCAACTCTGGTAAAACGAAAGCTACTTTATCTGAAGATGGTAAGCATTATATTCTGAATGGGCAAAAAATGTGGATCACCAATGGTGGCTTTGCTGATGTGTTTACTGTATTTGCTAAAATTGATGATGATAAAAACCTAAGTGCATTTATTGTCGAGAAAGGCTTTGAAGGTCTTTCCCTTAATGCGGAAGAACATAAAATGGGTATTAAAGGAAGCTCTACCCGCCAGGTATTTTTCAACGATTGTAAAGTACCCGTTGAGAATCTATTATCTACCCGTGAAAACGGTTTTAAGATAGCGGTAAATATCCTTAATCTGGGTCGTATTAAATTAGGCGGTGCTGCTCTTGGTGCTTCAAAAGAGGTGATCAGTAAGGCTGTGAATTATGCAAATGAGCGTGAACAATTTGGTCGTCCCATTTCTAAGTACGGTGCCATAAAATATAAACTGGCTGAACAAGCTATTCGCACTTATGCCTCTGAAGCTGCTACTTACCGTGCTTCACAGAATATAGAAGACGCCACCAAATCTATGATTGATAGTGGTATGGATGCAGCGCAAGCCAAGTTAAAAGGTACAGAGCAGTTTGCAATTGAAGCAGCCATGATTAAGGTTCACGCCTCTGAAGTTTTGGACTATGTGACCGATGAAGGCGTGCAAATATATGGTGGGATGGGGTATAGTGCCGAAGCGCCTATGGACAGAGCTTACCGCGATGCCCGCATCAACAGGATATTTGAGGGTACCAATGAAATTAACCGTATGCTTTCTGTAGACATGATGCTGAAACGCGCCATGAAAGGCGAACTGGACTTAATGGGACCTGCACAAAAAGTTGCAGGAGAATTGATGAGCATCCCGGATTTCGGAACGCAGGAGGAAGGTCTTTTTGCAAAGGAACACAAATACATTTCCGGATTTAAAAAAGCTGTATTGATGACTGCTGGTGGCGCTGTACAAAAGCTGATGCAATCGCTAAGCAAAGAGCAAGAAGTGATCATGTACCTGGCCGATATGCTCATAGAACTTTATGTTAGTGAGTCGGTATTGTTACGTGTTGAGAAACTGGTTTCAAAAATTGGGGAAGAGGCTGCAAAGGAAAAGATTGATATAGCCAGAGTGTACATTTACGATGCTGCACAACGAATGCACACCGCAGGGCGTAATGCTTTAAACTCATTTGCAGAAGGCGATGAGAAACGTATGATGATGATGGGCATCAAACGTTTTACTAAGACGGAAGATTTTAATACTACCGAAGCTCGTAGAAATATCGCTTCAAAATTAATTGAGGCAAATAAATACTGCTTCTAAAAATATCCGGAGTAGAAGGCTAAAATCTTTTACTCCGGATGTTCATTGTTATCACAAGTAATCTAACAAACAGTACATTATTGAACCATTATTACTAACCCCCAAAAATACTAAAATGAAAAAGATCTGCTCATTAACAGCGACGGCTTTAGTCGCATCTTCAATGACATTTGGCGGCAGTTTTCAGCTCAACCTTCAGGGAATAAGGCAAACTGCGATGGGTGGTACCGGAGTAGCATGGCCCTGGGATGCATCCACTATATTTTTTAATCCCGGAGGTATATCAAGACTTAAAGGAATACAGGCTTATGGCAGTATAAATATAGTGACACCTAACGTCAAATTCGTTCAGACACCTACGGGGGGCTATTCGGCCGAAACGGAGTCGCACACTACTACTCCTTTTGCTGTTTATGTTGGTGGGCCTATAAAGAAAGATAGTAAAATTGGTGTTGGTGTTGGTATATACACTCCGTTTGGTAGCAGTGCTCATTGGGGTAATACCTGGACCGGCAGATATGTTGTGGAATCTATTTCACTTAAAAGTATTTTTATACAACCTACAGTGAGTTATGCTATCAATGATATGATTTCGGTAGGAGCCGGATTTGTATATGCTTTTGGTAGTGTGGATATAGAGAAAGCTATCCCCGTTCAGGACGTAAATGGGAATGGTGGCCAGGCAAAGCTTGAAGGTAATGCGAATGGTGTAGGCTTTAATCTCGGGGTGCAGATCAAAGCTACAGAAGATCTGCAGTTTGGAGTATCTTATCGTTCTAAAGTAAAGATGAATGTAAAGGATGGCGATGCTACATTTACAGTGCCAACATCACTTGCAGGTAATTTTCCCAATACGACATTTGACTCTAAACTTCCATTACCTGAAATACTGACCATGGGAGTTGGTTATAAATTTACTCCTGATTTTATGATGCAGGCAGACGTAGTAGTTGCCGGATGGAAAACGTACGATTCATTGAGTTTTGATTTTGCAGAAAACAAATCTGTTCAGGATACACATGACCCGCGCTCTTATAAAAATACAGTGGCTTTCCGTTTAGGTGCTCATTATGATATCAATGATCAATTTGCTGTAATGGCCGGTGGCGCTTATGATCCTACACCTACACAAGATAATTTGTTATCGCCGGATGCTGTAGATGGTAACCGTCTTACCTTGTCCTGTGGAGCTACTTATCAGCCTTTGCCGAGATTGAGTATCATGGCAGCTCTGAATTATACTACTACGCCGAGACGCACGGTGTCTTATGATCCTGCTAATCTTCAAGGTGCTTACCAAATCAAAAGTTTGTTGCCCGCAATTGGTATTTCGTACACTTTTTAATCGCACATTAAACATTAGAACATGAAAAAGTCATATTTCATTATAGCAGCAATGGCTGCGATTACGATTACCTCCTGCAAATCTAAAATTGAACCGGATGTACCTTCAGCAGGTGAAGCCAATTTTACTAAATATGTTGCTATAGGAAATTCCCTTACCGCGGGATTTGCTGATGGTACATTATACAAAAGCGGGCAAGAAAGTTCTTATCCCAATATGCTTGCAGGACAATTCCAATTAGTAGGAGGTGGTGCGTTCAAACAACCTTTACTGAACGATAACGCCGGATGGCCTACATTAAAACGTGTACTTGGGATAAAGGCAAATTGCGCAACAGGTGTGCCTGGCCTAAGCCCCGTATTGTTTAGCGGAACGCCTGATGCAAGCAACGCTAACAATATATCTGCCGCCGGGCCTTACAATAATCTGGGTGTTCCAGGCATCAGATGTATCGATTATGGATTTCCTGGTTATGGTTCTTTGAATCCATATTCAGCCCGCTTTTTTACAGATGCGCAGAAGGCAGGTACACCAATGGCCGTGGCTTTGGGGTCACAAGCTACATTTTTTACTTGCTGGTTGGGTAATAATGACGTGTTGGGTTATGCAACGGGTGGTGGTGAAGGCGCTGCCAGCGGTATTGTTCCAGGTGATATTTCACCCGTTGCAACTTTTAAAGCTGTTTACGATGGGTTGATTGATGGTATGACGGCCAATGGAGCCAAAGGGGCTTTGATGACGATTCCTGATGTAAGCGCGACGCCATTTTTTACAACTATTCCTGCAAAGGGATTGCCATTAACCAGGCAAGGACAAGTCGATTCATTGAATGCAGCATACAATGGTACTGGCATTACATTCTCTTTAGGTGCCAATTTTTTTGTTATAGCTGATGCTACTGTCGTTCCTTTTGGTTTTCGTCAGGCAAAGGCCGGAGAATTTATTTTGCTGACAGCAAGCGATTCTATTACTTGTGGCGGTTGGGGATCAAAGAAACCAATACCTGAAGCTTATACCTTAACTGCGGATGAAGTAGCCAATGTGGTAAATGCAACGAATGCATTTAATCAAATTATTACGGATAATGCTACAGAGCATGGACTGGCCCTAGTAGATATGAATGCGTATATAAAATCGTTAGTCTCAGGCATTACCTGGAATGGAGTAAGCTATACAGCCACCTTTGTTACTGGTGGTGCGTTTTCATTAGATGGCATACATCTTACCCCAAGAGGTTATGCACTTGCAGCCAATGAAATTTTAAGAGTGGTCAATCAACACTATAAGGCTAGTATTCCTGCTGTTGATATCAATAAATATAACGGGATTTTATTTCCGTAAACCGGAAGATAATTAGCAGTTGGCAATTGGCAGTAGGCAAAAGGATGTTAGACAACTACCTACTGCCAATTGAAAACTTAATTATCCCCAACTTCAATACCCAATACCATTTATAATGGAAAAGATATTTCTTGAAACAAAAGTAATGTGGTCGCAGATTGATGCCAACATGCATTTAAGGCATAGCGCCTATGCTGATTTTGCTGCACAGGCAAGGGTAGAAATGTTGGAGAGTTTGGGGATGACAGCAGCAGTAATGAATGAGCACAAGCTCGGCCCTATCCTGTTCAGGGAAGAAACAGTGTATCTGCGGGAAGTACGCCCGGGAGATATCGTAAAAGTTACCTGTAGCCTAAGTAAGTGCAGGGAAGATGGCTCACGTTGGTCTTTTATTCAAAAGATATATAGGGGAGATAATGTAGAGGCGGCTAAAATTACTGTTGACGGTGCGTGGATTGATATGGGTAAAAGAAAATTAACGGCTCCCCCGAAAGATTTTAATCAACGCTTCCTGGAACAATTGCCCAGAACAGAAAATTTTATTCTGGAACCGGTATCCGGCTTATAAAATCATAACATGAACCGACTGCAGCAACAGGTACAAAAGGCGAAGGATTCAAAATTCCATCTTTGGTTGTTGAACACGATCTTGCTTCGAACTGTGCCTTTTAATAAGCCGCATGGACTTAAAGTTGTTCATATCGGAGATGATGATCTGATTATTGAAGCGAAAAATATCAGACCAAACCAGAATCATATCAAAGGTATTCATGCTTGTCTGTTGGCTACTTTATGTGAATACGTTTCCGGATTAAGCCTTTTACTGAAGCTGGATCCGAAGGACTACCGGATTATCCTGAAGAATATCAATATGACTTATCATTACCAGGCTAAGAAAAATGTGAGCGCAATCTTTAGCTTACCTCCTGATTTTTTCACTGAAGAAATATTAAACCCATTGCAAAGTGCAGAAGCTATTTTTAAAGAGTTTACTATCGATATTTATGATGAGGATCAGAATCATATTTGTACAGGATTGATCAACTGGCAAATCAAATCGTGGAAAAATGTAAAGACGAAGTAGATAAAATAATAGCGCTAAACATTTCAATTTTTCAATCTTTAATTTTCAAACTATGTTCAAGAAATTATCCATGCTGGCTATGTTTACCATGGCTATTTTACTGGTTTCAGTAAAATTTGCATCTGCGCAGAAAGATAAAATAGAAGGCTTCTGGCTTAACCAGGAAAAGGAAGCAAAAGTTGAAATATACAAAGCTAAGAATGGCAAATTTTATGGTAAGATCGTGTGGCTTAAAGAACCTGACAGGGACGGAAAGCCTAAAACGGATATCAACAACCCAAAAGAGAATTTAAGATCGCAGCCGGTTATCGGTTTATTGATACTTAAAGGGTTTAATAAAGATGGAGAAAAGGTCTATGAAGATGGTACCGTTTATGATCCTAAAAATGGTAAAACTTACAGCTGCAAAATTACTTATGAAAATGCCAATACTTTATCCATTCGGGGATATGTTGGTATATCCATGCTGGGACGGACCACAACCTGGACCAGAACAACACCATAGTGCATTAAATAAATATTCAACAAGTACTTACAACATTAAAAGAGAGCCAATTGACACTAACAGAAATATTTGAAGAATCAGTCGCGGCAAGCAAAACATTATCTCAAAAACCGGATAATGATATTTTGCTGAAATTGTACAGTTTATACAAACAGGCGACTGCCGGAAATGCGCCAGCAGAGGGCGGATACGGTATGTTTGATTTTGTAGGAAAAGCAAAACATGACGCATGGACGAAATTGACCGGAATTACCCGGGAAGATGCCATGCAGCAGTATGTTGATCTTGTAACTAAACTGCGCCAGCCTTAATATCTGATGATTATAGTTTATCGGCATATTGCTGTTGTCATTAATTATACGCGGTTAACAGATTCTTGGCTATCTTCGTGTCCACTAACAATTTAAGGAGATCAATGTCTATTATTATTTCCGGTACCGGAAGGTATCTGCCAGAGCTCATAGTCGATGAAAAGGAATTTTTAAATCATGAATTCTATAACGCTGACAAGTCAAGAATTGATCAAGCTAATGAAAGAATAATCAGTAAGTTCAAAAGTATTACCGGTATAGAACAGAGACGATATGCAAGACCGGATCAGATGTCGTCAGATATGGGAACCATTGCTGCCGAGCTTGCTATCAAAGATGCTGGAATCGATCCTGAAACATTAGATGGTATTATAGCAGCGCATAATTATGGGAACATTCCTTCGGGCAAATCGCAATCGGATACAGTACCTTCGATAGCATCCAGGATAAAACATAATTTGCGCATTAAAAATCCCAATTGCGTAGCCTTCGATGTCTTATTTGGCTGCCCCGGCTGGATTGAAGGAATGATTATTGCACATCAGTTTTTACAAAATGGTGCTGCAAAAAAATACCTTGTTGTTGGTACCGAAACATTATCCAGAGTTGTTGATCCGCACGATAGAGATTCCATGATATATGCTGATGGTGCAGGTGCTTCCGTATTAGAATATGTTGAAGGTAGCGAAAGTGGCATACTAAGTATGTCCCATCAATCGCATACTCTTGATGAAACCTATTACCTCTATTTCGGAGAATCTTTTAAAGAAGGCTATACTCCTGAAACGAAATACATAAAGATGCTGGGCCGTAAGATATATGAGTTTGCCTTGATCTATGTTCCCTTAGCTATGAAAGATTGCCTGGATAAATCAGGTGTGGATATATCTGAAGTAAAAAAAGTATTTCTGCACCAGGCGAATGGTAAAATGGATGATGCCATTATCGATCGCTTTTATAAATTGTATGATAAAGAGATGCCGAAGGATGTAATGCCTATGACTATTCATTACCTCGGCAACAGTTCAGTAGCAACAGTGCCTACACTATTCGATCTTGTGCGTAAAGGTGATTTTGAAGGCCAGAATATACAGAAGGGCGATGTTGTCATATTCGCATCAGTAGGTGCAGGTATGAATATTAACGCTATAACATACCGGGTATAACAGCCTTCCCGAAAACACCAATTTCAAACCATTAATTCCCTGACCATGCCTGCATTTCAAAACAGAACTTTCTTTATTACCGGTGCAAGTCGTGGCATAGGGAAAGCTATCGCCTTAAAGCTTGCTGCTGAAGGTGCAAATATTGTGGTTGTGGCCAAATCCGTAACCGAACATCCCAAGCTGGGAGGTACAATATTTTCTGCTGCAGAAGAAATAGAGCAAGCTGGTGGTAAAGCACTTGCTGTGGAATGTGATATCCGGAATGAGGAAATGATTATTAATGCTGTAGCTAAAGCTGCCGAGCACTTTGGTGGTATAGATGCAGTGATCAATAACGCATCTGCTATTTTCCTTACTAATACCGAGGATACGGAAAGTAAACGTTTTGACCTCATGCATGATATTAATGTGCGCGGAACATTCCTGGTAACCAAACACTGCCTGCCTCATTTGCTTCGTTCTAAGAATGCACATATACTTACCTTATCTCCTCCCATTGACCTTGACCCTAAATGGCTGGGCGCTCATGTTGCTTATACGCTAAGCAAGTACAATATGACCATGATGGCTATGGGATGGGCACAGGAATTTAAGCAGGATCAGATCTCTTCTAATTCACTATGGCCGGTTACTACCATTGCCACCGCAGCTGTAAATAATTTGTTGGGTGGCGAAGCTTTAATGCAACGTAGCCGTACTACTGATATTATTGCAGATGCTGTTTTTTATATTATGCAGCAGGGGTCAGGTAAACTTACTGGTAGACAATTGCTGGATGAAGTTATTTTAAAAGAAGCTGGTGTGGTTGACTTTGATCAATATGCTGTTGCTCCTGGTAAAGGATTACAAAAGGACCTTTTCCTATAGTATTTTTCATTGCTAAAAAGGGTACTTTTACCACCTAAAAAATATCAGAATGTCGGTACATAGCGAAGTAAAACGCGTAACCACACATACGTTACAAAAAATGAAAGATCGCGGGGAAAAGATCTCCATGCTTACGGCTTACGATTTTTCTTTTACCAAAATATTTGACGAAGCAGGTATAGATATTCTGCTTGTAGGTGATTCTGCCTCCAATGTAATAGCAGGGCATGAAACCACATTGCCCATTACACTGGATCAAATGATCTTTCTCGCATCCAGTGTAGTACGAGCAGCGCAAAGGTGTTTTGTAATCTGTGATCTGCCCTTTGGTACTTATCAGGGTAATAGTAAGGAAGCATTGAATTCTTCTATAAGAATCATGAAAGAATCTGGCTCACACGCAGTGAAGCTCGAGGGTGGAGTAGAGGTGTGTGAATCTATTTCCCGTATTGTTTCTGCCGGTATCCCGGTAATGGCGCATTTGGGACTTACACCACAATCTATCTATCAATTCGGAACGTATAGTGTAAGAGCGAAAGAAGAAGAAGAAGCCGAACAGCTGATTAAAAATGCGCATGCTGTACAGGAAGCCGGTGCTTTTGCAGTAGTACTGGAAAAGATACCTGCAACACTTGGTAAAAGAGTAGCGGAAGAATTAAAAATACCGGTAATAGGCATAGGTGCAGGCATGTATGTAGATGGACAAGTGTTGGTGATGCATGATATGCTGGGTATTACCAAAGATTTTTCACCAAGATTTTTACGCCGGTACATGGAACTTTATGATGGTATAAAGACCGCTACCGCGCAATATATTGCAGACGTAAAATCCAAAGATTTCCCCAACGAACAAGAACAATATTAATGGTATTGATATAAATGTTGAGATGCGCAATTGCGCGTCTTTTTTTTGAGTATTGTCATCAAGCTTTTCCAAAGTTTTTAAACTTTGGAAAAGCTTGATGACAATACATATTTAGCCGTGATAAACCCTCGAAGCGATAATTTGCCCTTCTTCTATTTCCAATACTTCGGCAATCAACATATCTTCCTCACCAGGTACTTGCCTGATATATTCCATAAACACACGATCATTATTTGCCGTAAGGCTCGTAACCTCATAATGCAGTTCAGGAAGCCGGACAAAGGCATCTTGCCACCAATCCCGTAACGCCTCTTTTCCCTTTACCAAGCCTTTGGTTTCTGGTCTTCTTATTTTTAGTTTAGGGCTAAAATGTTGTGCTTTATCGTGATACAAAGCAAGCAGGTCTTCAAGATTATGATCGTTGAAGGCAGCAAACCATTTCAATGCAATTTCTTCCAGTAGCATAATGTCGGTTATCAATTTAATTTTGTCAAAATTATCTATAAATTATATTTCGTAAAACTCAATAGGAAGATCGTCAGGATCGGCAATAAAGGTGAAGCGTTTACCGGTGATCTCATCTGTTCTGACAGGCTCCGCAGTAATATTTTTCTGATGCAGAAGTGCAATAGTATCATCAAGATTATCTACCTCAAAAGCAAGGTGACGGAGGCCTGCAGCCTCCGGTCTGGAAGTTCTTTGAGGTGGTGAAGGAAAAGAAAACAGTTCAATAACATATACACCGTTAAGGGCAAGGTCAAGCTTGTAAGAATTTCTTTCTGCCCGGAATGTTTCCTTGATTATCGTCATACCCAGTACATCAGTATAAAACCGTTTTGACTGATTATAGTCAGAGCAAATAATAGCAATGTGATGTATGCGATTGATGTTCAGCATGATTGGCAGAGACTATTAAAGATCTTCGTTATACCCGAGTTCTTTTACCAGGAAAGGAGTGGAAATATTTTTAAACTCCATGTCAATATTCAGGTTAGAAGCAAGTTTCAACAGATCGTTGGCTTTGGTTTTTTCATTAAGGTTAATACCTTCTTCTTCCGGCAATTTAGATCCATCGTTAAAAAGGTCTTTACCAGAAAGGCTGAAATACCTGGATTGGCCTATGTTGGTGTAACGTGCAAATTCATAGGTGCCGGACGCTTCCTGGATAATGAACACATAAATGTCAGCATTCATTTTTTTAGCAAGGTCTTCCAGTGCATCCTCATCGGTAACATCTGTAATTTCAGGATCGTAGAAATAGGTAAAATGTTCATCAGCCCAAAGCCCTCTTATTACTACATCATTCTCCTCTACCATTCGACTGAAATTGTCTTTAAGATACTGTATAGCTTCTTCCGCGGAAGAGAAAATTTTATCACCTTTCAGGTCAAAATAACGGAAGGCTTTGAACAGCTGATTTGCTTTTTGTAAATCATTTCCTTTAATAGCAATTAAACTTCCGTTGTAATCCATCTCTGTTTTTTGGGCAAAGATAGGCTTGCATACCCCATAATTCCCTAAAATAATTCTTAGCTTTAACCTACAGATCAATTATAAAACAATGAAATGGATATTACTAATAAGTTTCTTTTGGGGATGTCATAATGCGTATGCCCAATCAGAAGCTGTTGATGGCTGTTCGGCTATGAAACAAAAGCTAACTCATAGCAGACAACTTAGACCAACTATAGCGGATGGGCGGGAAAATGATTATAACGTACATTATGTGAAACTGGATATCAGTATGACAAATCTTAGCACAAGCGTAGCAGGATCTGTGATTACAAAAGCCAGTGTGATTACGAACGGAATGCAGGCATACGTATTTGAATTGATACCTGATCATACTATTGATTCTGTTAAGGTAGATAATGTGTTGCTTACTGCCACCAGCGCAGGTCTTGTGCGAACTGTTGACCTTCCTCAACCTTTGACACAAGGCGATATATTTACCGCACAGGTATGGTATCATGGAGCGCCTCCTTTTGGTCAGGGGCTACCGAATACCGGGATAAGAAACCAGGTAGCCGGTAATTGGAATGCAACAACAACTTACACCTTAAGTGAGCCTTATTCAGCGCGAGATTGGTGGCCTTGCAAACAATCGTTAACAGATAAAATTGACTCGTCCGATGTGTGGATCACTGTTCCTCAATCGTTAAAGGCAGGAAGCAACGGAATATTGCAACAGGTAACAACCATGCCAGGCAATATGAGCCGGTACGAATGGAAAAGCAACTACCTTATAGATTATTACCTGATATCGGCTGCTGTAGGGCCTTACGTCGATTACTCCTTTTATATGCATTTCGATAACAGTACAGATTCCATGCTGGTTCAAAATTATGTTTATGACGATCCGGGAGCTTTACCTTTTTATAAAAATGAAATTGACTCTACTGAGGTAATGGTAAATTATTTTTCCGGTTTGTTTGGACGCTATCCTTTCTGGAAAGAAAAATACGGACATTGCCTGACTCCTTTGGGTGGTGGCATGGAGCATCAAACTATGACGACGTTAGGCGGATTTAATTATATGCTGGTAGCTCATGAGCTGGCGCACCAATGGTTTGGCGATCATGTGACTTGTAGTACATGGAGTGACATCTGGCTTAACGAGAGTTTTGCTACTTACCTTGCCTGGCTGTATATGGATTATTCAAAAGGAAGCGCTACGTCATTTAATAATATGCAGGACATACACAATAATGTAATGAGCGAGCTAGATGGTTCTGTTTATTGCCCTGATACTACCAGCGTCAGTCGTATATTCAGCGGGCGATTAAGCTATAATAAAGGTGCTGCTGTAATTCACTCGCTGCGTTTTGTCTATAATAATGATACTGTGTTTTTTCAAATGCTAAAAAATTTCCAGCAAATATATGGTGGAAGTACGGCCAATACCGAGCAGTTCAAAGCCCTTGCTACAACTGCTCTTGGCCACAACCTCGACACTTTTTTTAATCAATGGATTTATGGCGAAGGCTTTCCTGTTTATAATGCATGGTGGAATCAAAATGATGACCAGATTGTAATAAGACTGAAACAAGAAACGACTATGCCTTCTTCTGTGCCATTGTTTAATACCCCACTTGAAATTAAGCTGTATGCATTGGGGGCAGATACCACAGTGACTGTAAATAATAATACTGATATTCAAAACTATGAACTCTACTGGGACAAAGTTGTTGACCATATTGAAATAGACCCCAATAACTATATTATTAATCGTACTGATAACATTAGACGGGATTATTCCCTGACAATTAATGGATCCGATACCGGTTTATTTCTTGCATATCCCAACCCCACCCATGACTATTGGTTCGTAGACGGGATGCCGGAACGATGTGATTTAAAGCTGTTGGATATACAAGGGAGAATAGTATGGCAGGGGGCAACGGCCAATAATAATTCTGTAAAAATCAGTTCAGCATTACTTTCCAAAGGTATCTACTTACTGCAGATATCGAAGGAAGGAAACAAAGGCAAAACATTGAAGCTGGTAAAAACAGAATAGCAGGCAACAAAACAAAAATGCTCCATATTAAATGGAGCATTTTTGTCAATCTTTAGCTGGTGTAGCACCCGGCAATCTGCTTTTCAGAAAAGCTATCTGACCTCTGTGGTTAGATTCATGCTCACACACATGAAACCATTTCCAGTAAGTATTTAAAGGCTCGCCTGGTTTTGACCATTCGGGATCAACGGCCAATAGCCATTTGTCATCTTTCTTTTTGAGTTCAGCAAGTGTTTTAGCTCTTACTTCGTTAATCATATCAAGGTAATAACCTACTTCTTTTCCTTTAATATTTTTTCTTCCTTCGTCACCCAATTCCATAGCAGAGCCCCATATTTTCTTCTCCTCTTCATTAAATTCCTGGCGGCCTTCAAAGGTATTGATCTGGTAAAATTTATCGGTAGCGCCAAGATGCATAATGAGGGCACCAATGGTATTGGCATGTTCATCATGAAGATGATCCAACTGTGCCATGGTCATCTTTTTTACGCTATTAATGATTGTGCTTCTGTTATAATTCAACATGGAAACCAACGTTCCGATCTGAGGGCTATAACCTTTAACTGGACCAATGTTGAACAGTCCTTCCTTTGCAGGTTCTTCAGCTGAAACAATGTTATTTAAACTACTTAATACAGTGGAGCCAAGGGCTAGAAATGCAGTGTTTCGTAGAAAATTTCTACGGTTGGAGGTAGCGTTCATAGTTTGTGAATTTCGTGAGTGAATCATTGAAATTAAACTTTACTATGAATACCTCAAAAATCATAACTGTTAAAAAAACGCTGACTATAATAATGAAGAATTATTACACATAGAAAACGCCCCGGAAAAATCGGGGCGCTCGCAATATAATCAGGAATAATTACTGAATTAGTAACCCATATCCATTCCACCACCTGGCATTTGAGGCATTGCTGCTCCGCCTTTAGGTTCTGGTTTATCGGCAATTACGCACTCTGTAGTCAGGAACATAGAAGCGATAGATGCTGCATTTTCCAAAGCTACACGGCTTACTTTAGTAGGATCAATTACACCTGCTGCAAACAATTTTTCGAATTGTTCAGTGCGTGCGTTGAAACCGAAATCAGCTTTGCCGTCTTTAATTTTCTGAACAATGATAGAACCTTCCAGACCAGCGTTAGCAACGATAGTACGGATAGGTGCTTCCAAAGCACGGCGTATGATAGCGATACCGGTTTGCTCATCTGTATTGTCACCTTCAATTTTATTCAAAGCATCAATAGCACGGATGTAAGCAGTACCACCACCAGCAACTATGCCTTCTTCAACAGCTGCACGGGTAGCATGTAAAGCATCGTCAACACGATCTTTCTTTTCTTTCATTTCCATTTCAGAACCACCGCCTACGTACAATACTGCAACACCACCGCTTAATTTAGCAAGGCGTTCCTGCAATTTTTCACGATCATAGTCAGATGTAGTTGTTTCTACCTGGGCTTTGATCTGGTTAACGCGGGCAACGATATCAGCTTTCTTGCCTTTACCACCTACGATAGTTGTGTTGTCTTTATCAATAGTAATGCTTTCTGCAGTACCTAAATATGCAAATTCAGCATTTTCCAATTTGTAACCTTGCTCTTCGCTGATTACAGTACCACCGGTTAATACAGCGATATCCTGCAGCATTTCTTTACGACGGTCACCAAAGCCAGGAGCTTTAACAGCAGCGATCTTCAGAGAACCACGTAATTTATTTACAACCAATGTAGCCAATGCTTCACCATCAACATCTTCAGCGATGATCAGCAATGGACGACCTTGTTGTACTACTTTTTCCAGGATACCGATAATGTCTTTCATAACACTGATTTTTTTATCAAAAATCAGGATATAAGGATTATCCAGTTCTACCTGCATTTTTTCTGTATTGGTTACAAAGTAAGGGCTCAGGTAACCACGATCAAACTGCATACCTTCAACTACTTCTACTGTAGTATCTGTATTTTTAGATTCTTCAACAGTAATCACACCTTCGTTACCTACTTTGGCCATGGCCTGGGCAATCAGTTTACCAATTTCGCTATCATTATTAGCAGAAATGGTACCTACCTGCTGAATTCTTTCGTTGTCGTTTCCTATTTTCTGAGCTTGTTTTTTCAGATTGGCAACAACAGCAGCAACCGCTTTGTCGATACCGCGTTTCAGATCCATAGGATTTGCACCGGCAGCAACGTTTTTCAAACCTTCCCCAATAATAGCCTGAGCCAAAACAGTAGCAGTAGTAGTACCATCACCTGCGATATCTGCAGTTTTGCTGGCTACTTCTTTAACCATTTGTGCACCCATGTTCTCAATCGGATCTTCCAGTTCGATCTCTTTTGCTACAGTTACACCATCTTTAGTGATAGCAGGAGCACCGAATTTTTTCTCGATCACTACATTACGGCCTTTAGGACCAAGGGTTACTTTAACTGCATCAGCCAAAGTGTCAACGCCCTTTTTCATTCTGTTGCGGGCGTCAATATTGAAAAGAATTTGTTTAGCCATTTTTCTGTTAATTTGATGATTAGCTGATTTGATAATTAGCTAATAAATAAGAATTGAATTGTTACGATAAAATTTACTGCACCAGCTAATTAGCACATTAACTCATTAGCTAATTAAAATTTAAACAATAGCAAGAATATCACTTTCACGCATAATGATAAGTTCTTCGCCATCAACGCTGATTTCAGTACCGGCGTATTTACCATAAAGTACGGTATCTCCTGCTTTTACGGTAACAGGCTCATCTTTTTTGCCAGGACCTGCAGCTACTACTACACCACGTTGTGGTTTTTCTTTTGCTGTATCAGGGATAATGATGCCACCGGCAGTTTTAGTTTCTGCAGCAGCTGGTCTCACGATCACTCTGTCGTGAAGCGGGGTAATGCTAGCTTTCTTAGCCATAGTAAATAAATATTAATATTTGTTTTTGAAAAATTGATTTGCGCACCCTAAGGCAGCATAACTTTCGTGCACCAAAAATGTGCCAAGTACGAAAACTTGACATTTTTGCAGGTTTTTAAGGCTGTTGCCTTCATCTGAAAATAATATGGCAGTCAAAATTACATTTAGGGTCAATTCGGGTGGCGGAAATTGGCAGAGGCTAGGAAGTTAGCAGCTGACAATTGCCCAATTCTAAATTCCAATTTCCAAAAATTGCCTACTGCCGATTGCCTACTTCAAATTGCCTATTTTCAAATTACCCAATTTTCAAATTACCCTATCTTTGCGTCCACTAAAAAGAAACCATGCTTTCCAACGATATCTTATTAAAAGCCTATCGCCTGATGATGACTGCCAGGGCGATGGCAGATATATATGAGCAGAACCGCCCCATTTGTAAATATGTTCATTCTACCTCACGCGGGCATGAGGCTATCCAATTGGCTACCGGTTTCCTGCTGAAGCCTTACGATTATGTGAGCCCGTATTACCGGGACGAAAGCCTGATGCTAGGTATGAGCTGGAGGCCTTATGAAATGATGCTGCAATTGCTGGCCAAAGCAGATGATCCTTTTACCGGTGGCCGTGCTTATTACAATCACCCTAACAGCAGGCGCGAAAACGTGCCGCAAATTATACATCAAAGCAGTGCTACAGGTATGCAGGTAATCCCTACTACTGGTGTAGCACAAGGTATAGCTTATATTGAATCACAAAAATTAAAGGATTTCCCGGAACCGCCGGTTGTAATATGTTCTTTGGGCGATGGTAGTGTGACAGAAGGTGAAGTGAGTGAAGCCTTCCAGTTTGCCGTATTGAAAAAACTTCCCGTTATTTACCTGGTTCAGGATAATGATTGGGGTATTTCCGTAAGCAGCGACGAAGCCCGTACCATGGATGCTTATGAATATGCAGCAGGATTTAAAGGTATGGAACGCGTAAGGGTTGATGGTAGCGACTTTGAAGCTTCTTACAAATGCATGCAGGATGCTATTGCCTATGTAAGAAAAGAACGTGGTCCAATTCTGGTACATGCTAAAGTGCCTTTGCTGGGACACCATACTTCCGGAGTGCGCAAGGAGTGGTACCGTACGGAAGAAGATTTGGCTAAACATGGCAAGGATGATCCCGGACCAAAACTTAAAAAATTATTGCTGGAACGTGGCGTAGCAGAGGCTGAATTGGATAAAATAGAAGCAGAAGAAATTGAGTTCATAAAACGTGAATTTGATATGGCAGTTGAGGCTCCCGAGCCCGATCCTGCCACAGTATCAGACCATGTATTTGCACCTACCCCGGTAACCGAAGAGAAAGGTAACCGTGCGCCGGAAGGCAGGGAAAGAACCGTAATGGTAGATGCTGCATTACATGCGGTAGAAGAAATTTTAAGAAAATATCCGGAAGCATTGTTCTTCGGTCAGGATGTAGGACGCAGGCTGGGCGGCGTGTTCAGAGAAGCTGCAACACTGGCAGATAAATTTGGCGATGAACGTGTGTTTAATACCGCCATTCAGGAAGCCTATATCATTGGTTCTACAGTGGGGCTTAGTGCTGTAGGCTTAAAGACCATTGTAGAAGTACAGTTTGCAGATTATATTTATCCAGGCCTTAATCAATTGGTGACTGAAATAAGTAAATCGAACTACTTGAGTTGTGGTAAGTTCCCGGTTAACATGATTGTTCGTGTGCCTATTGGGGCTTATGGCGGTGGTGGCCCGTATCATAGTGGTAGTGTAGAAAGTACCCTAGCAACTATAAAAGGAATTAAAATTGCTTACCCATCCAATGCTGCTGACCTGAAAGGTTTGATGAAAGCGGCTTTCCTGGATCCCAACCCGGTAGTGATGCTGGAGCATAAAGGATTGTACTGGAGCAAAGTACCTGGTACAGATGAAGCCAGAACTATTGAACCGGATGAAGATTATATATTGCCCTTCGGTAAAGGAAATGTAGTGCTGGCAGCAGATGAAGAACAAGTAGAAAATGGTAATTCGATTTGTGTGATCACTTACGGCATGGGTGTGTACTGGGCAAAAGCTGCAGCCAAACATTTCCCGGGAAGTGTGGAGGTTGTGGATCTGCGTACGTTGTATCCGCTTGACGAAGAGCTGGTGTATGCAACAGTAAAAAAACATGGTAAGTGTCTTGTGCTTACAGAAGAACAATTAAACAATTCCTTCTGCGAAGCCTTATCCGGTAAAATAGCCCAGCAATGTTTTACCAGTCTGGACGCACCGGTACAAACTATGGGTGCATTGAATTTACCTGCCGTACCTATGAATGTTGTACTGGAAGCGGCTATGCTACCTAATGCAGATAAGGTGAAGGATAAAATAGAGTGGTTGTTGAATTACTAATTCATTTTCAGAAAGAAAATAAATTAAAAAGACCGGCGATCCTTAGGATCGCCGGTCTTTTTACTCCGCAACCCTATAAGGGTTTTAAACCCTTATAGGGTTAAAATTACAAGCCTAACAAATAAGCAAATATCAGCGGAGCTACAATCGTAGCATCACTTTCTACAATAAACTTAGGCGTATGAATATCCAGTTTACCCCAGGTAATTTTCTCATTAGGCACAGCACCGGAATAAGAACCAAAGGAAGTAGTAGAATCTGAAATCTGGCAGAAGTAAGACCAGAAAGGAACATCATGCCATTCAAGATCCTGGTACATCATTGGTACTACGCATATCGGGAAGTCACCGGCTATTCCACCGCCTATCTGGAAGAAGCCCAAACCCTTACCAGTACTCATTTCGCGGTATAGTTCCGTAAGCCACACCATGTATTCAATACCACTTTTTACAGTACTGGCCTTCAATTCACCTTTAATTACGTAGCTCGCAAAAATGTTGCCTGTTGTGCTGTCTTCCCAACCTGGAACTACAATAGGAATATTTTTTTCAGCCGCTGCTACAATCCAGCTGTTTTTAGGATCAATTTCATAGTATTGTTTCAGATCGCCGCTCAATACTACTTTGTATAAAAACTCATGTGGGAAGAAACGTTCACCGGCAGCTTCTGCATCTTTCCATGCTTTTTCCAGGTGCTTTTGCAAACGGCGGAATGCTTCCTCTTCAGGAATACAAGTATCGGTTACGCGGTTGTAATGGTTTTCCAGTAAATCCCACTCATCTTGAGGAGTCAGGTCGCGATAATTGGGAACTCTTTTGTAATGCGAATGTGCTACCAGATTCATCACATCCTCCTCCAGGTTGGCACCGGTGCAGGAAATAATGTGGATCTTATCCTGGCGTATCATTTCTGCGAGAGAAATACCTAATTCGGCAGTACTCATAGCGCCTGCAAGAGATACCAGCATTTTGCCGCCTTCCAGCAAGTGCGTTTCATAGCCTTTGGCCGCATCTATTAACGCAGCTGCATTAAAGTGACGGTAATGATGTTCTATAAATTGTGAAACGGGTCCTTTACTCATATTGTTGTTTTATTTTTTGAAGGGATTGTTTGTTTTTAGCGTTGCAAAAGTAACATTTTGTCATGGCACAGCCGCAGTGCAGCTGATATTAATTTCTCAATTGAAATAAAAGCAGATAAATATTGGATAGCCTTATCTTATAAAGGCTTTTACTACACCATAGTTCTCGCCATTGTTGATCCGGATTATGTACATTCCTGGCTTTAGTCCAGCATTTTTTACAGAGTATATTTCTTTCCCGGGTTTAATACTTAATTGACCTTTATATAGGTTTTTGCCTGCAAGGTCAAAAATGTTCAGACTGAAAGTTGCATTTTTATAATGGGTAATAGCCAGATTGATAGCATCGCCTGTTGCTTCTCCTACTATTTGAAGTTGCAGGCGATCATGTTGTAAGGTCTGAACAGAAAGGGTTTCGTCTATTACTTTAATATCATCGTAGATGAGTTCATACGCGCCATTTGTTCCACAACTATAGGTAAAGGCAAGAAAAAACGGTACGTTCTTATATGGTGCCAGATCAATGTCTGCAACAGGCGTCCAGTCTTCAAGCGGATCGTCTATCATATCCTGTACTTGCAAGGTAGTCCAGTTGGCCGTTGCAGGATTATTCCCCGATACATAATCGGATGAAATTTTTATCGTTCTGCTTACGTTACCTGCAAAGCGGCTCTTTTGCCAGAAGCTTAATTCCGGCCTGCTCATGGCAGAGAAATCGAAAGGCAATTTAGAGATCAGCCAATCTGCGTTTTCTGCAGAAAGCCCATCAACTATTCCACCACTCATACTTACACTGCTGCTGTCACCATTATGACCAAAAACGGAGCAACGCCAGGTTTTAAATCCTTCAACATTATATGATCTGAATATACCCATGACTGAATCTGCGCATTCTTTAAAGGATTCATTTAAAGTGGTCAACGGAGCCGGAGGTACCGGCACAATAGTATCTGCAGTAGCAAAAGTCCAGAATGTGGTGTCTGTAATGGCAAGGCTAGGAATCGTATCGCCAGCTTTCGTAAAAGTACCGGCAGTCATTAATACGTAATATTGGCTGTTGTTTTCAAGCAATACATTTTTAATAATGACTGTAGAATCTGCTATTATTATTTGTGCAGAGGGAACTGTAAAAATTGCTGGCACCAAACTTCCTTTTTTATATAAAGAAATCTGTCCGGTACCTTCAGTAATAAGATGATCAAATTTGATGCTTAAGGAATCTGTAGCAGGACTGATGTCTGCACCAGTTGGCGATTTATCCATAACATAAATATGAGTTGGTATAGGAGGCAAATCAGTTATAAAGGTTAGTGAGAGATCATCAACAGCAAGTCCTTCATCTGATCCGGTTGCATCCTTGTCCAGCCATTCTATAAGTATGGAATCACCTGGCAGAATATTTACCTGCAAAGTATCTGCTATCAAGGCATACTTGCCCGTTGCATTGCCATCAAGAGCAGTATTCGTTGGTGTGCCAGTATAAATAGTAGTGAGCGTAAGATTATTATAGACGATCCATTTACTGCTTAATGTGTCTGCAATATTATTAGCAGTATAGCTGTATCTGAATAGTAACGTATCTGAAGATGATGTTCCTCTCCGCCACTGTTCTCCACGATAATGAACCGCAATAGAAGTGATCGTTAGACCGGTATTGTTTTGAAATGTTGCACCATAAAATGACTTATTGCCCGATGTTCCTAATGATCCTAAAGCCCGGTCCATCGACCCTGCGCTGCCATAACTATATACATCGCCCATAGTTGATGTGCCAGAATTACCCTTGTACTCATTGTTCACTGCCGAACTTGTTCCATATTCAAATATCTGCCAACCTAAAGGCAGGTTAGCGCTATTAGTACTCGTTGTATCCAATGTATTGAAATCCTGAAGATAGCTAAGAGAAGTTGCATCAATAATGATCTGGGCGGTCGCTGGTGCACTCAATGTCAATGATCCGGTATAGGCTAATAGCGTTGTCAGAGTCAATTTTAATACAGTTTTTTTCATGATAATTTCCAGGTTAGGATAAAAATGCAATATACATTAATTATGCAATTCTAATGCAAAGGCTTCCCAGATTTAAAACGGAAAGCTGGAATACAAATTCAGCAATCCATTTTCCAATTCCTTATTTTTGCGCAGCTAAATAATAAAATAAGTGTTATGGCAGAAGAAAAAGTAATGGTGGAGTATAATGAAGACAGTATAAGGTCACTGGATTGGCGCGAGCATATACGCCTGCGTCCTGGTATGTATATAGGCAAACTGGGCGATGGTAGCAGTATGGACGATGGTATTTATGTACTGGTAAAAGAGGTGGTGGATAACTGTATTGATGAGTATACCATGGGCCACGGTAAACAGGTAGAAATTTCTATCAATGATGGGTCTGTACATATTCGCGATTATGGCCGTGGTATTCCTTTGGGAAAAGTGGTGGATGTAGTAAGCAAAATTAATACGGGTGCGAAGTACGATAGCAAGGCTTTCCAAAAGTCAGTTGGCCTGAATGGGGTGGGTACCAAGGCGGTGAATGCATTAAGCAGTGCGTTTAAAGTAACCTCCTATAGAGAAGGAAAGGCAAAGACCGCAGAGTTTGAAAAGGGTCAATTGATCAAGGATCATAAAGAAGTAGCAACCAAAGAACCTAATGGTACCGAGGTAAAGTTTACGCCTGATGAGTCTGTTTTTAAAAATTATCATTTCATCAATGATTATATCATTAACCAGATATGGAACTATTGCTACCTCAATGCAGGTATGGCCATTATTTTTAATGGTAAAAAATACGTTTCTAAAAATGGTCTCTTCGACTTACTGAGTAATAAAACCAATCCTGAAGAGGTCCGCTATCCTATTGTACATCTTAAAGGAGAAGATATTGAACTGGCGCTTACCCACACCGGCGACTATGGCGAAGAAATATACTCCTTCGTAAATGGCCAGCATACAACACAAGGTGGTACACACCAGGCCGCCTTCCGCGAGGCTTTTGTAAAGGTGGTGCGTGATTTTTATAAAAAGGATTATGAAGCCTCCGATATTCGTCAGAGTATATGTGCAGCTATCTCTGTAAGGGTTCAGGAGCCCGTGTTTGAGTCGCAGACCAAAACCAAACTGGGCTCTATGACCACGTATGAGAACGGGCCTTCGATGAAGAGTTTTGTACTGGACTTTTTATCGAAAGAACTGGATAATTACTTGCATAAAAATACAGCCGTAGCTGAAGCATTAAAGAAAAGAATAGAGCAAAGTGAACGGGAACGTAAAGAGCTTTCCGGCATTCGTAAACTGGCCAATGAACGTGCTAAAAAAGCAAACCTGCACAATAAAAAATTAAGAGATTGTCGCATACATCTTAATGGTGAACCACCTGCTAAGAACAAAGAGCTATTCCAGCAAAAACAACTGGAATCAACCATCTTCATTACCGAAGGGGACTCTGCAAGTGGTTCTATCACCAAGACCCGCAATGTGGAATCACAAGCGGTATTCAGTCTGCGTGGTAAGCCGCTGAACAGTTTTGGTCTAACCAAAAAAGTGGTTTATGAAAATGAAGAATTCAACCTTTTGCAGCATGCATTGAATATAGAAGAAGGCATGGATGGACTGCGTTATAACAATATCGTAATTGCTACCGATGCCGATGTAGATGGTATGCACATCCGTTTATTGATCATGACTTTCTTCCTACAGTTCTTCCCTGATCTGGTGCGTAACAATCATGTGTATATTCTGGAAACACCATTGTTCCGTGTGCGTAACAAACAGAAAACCATTTACTGTTATAACGAAGATGAAAAGCAAAAGGCTGTAGCAGAATTGGGCAACAAACCGGAGATCACGCGATTTAAAGGATTGGGTGAAATTTCACCAGATGAATTTGGACGTTTTATTGGTGAAGACATGAAACGTGAGCCTGTATTGATTACCAAAGATGCCCATATCCAAAAACTATTACAGGAGTTTATGGGTAAGAATACACCGGAAAGACAGAAATTTATTATCGAAAATCTGATCGTAGAAAAAGACCTTGTGGAAACAGTGTAGAGACGCGCAATTGCGCGTCTACGCAACCTACAAAGATGTGCAATTACATCTACAACCTTAAAGAGACGTGCAATTGCACGTCTCTACGTGTTTGATATAGGTACTTAACTTTCTTTTTAGCATAAATTTATTTCTGACAAATGGCAGGGTCGTACTTTTACAAAAAATAATTCCTTGTCCTTTATATCTACTTTC
Organism: Taibaiella sp.; assembly: GCA_041660405.1. GTDB lineage: Bacteria > Bacteroidota > Bacteroidia > Chitinophagales > Chitinophagaceae > Taibaiella. The sequence continues at coordinate 92,182 of JBAZWL010000012.1, forward strand.
CTCGATAAAAATCCTGCCTTAAGGGAAAAAGAGTTCAAATATTATCTTGCCATACGCTTTGCCCTCATTTTTGCACTTAACATGCAAAGCACCACCATTTACTATTGGGTGTATCACCTTACAGGAGATAAATTAAAGCTTGGCTTTGTAGGATTGGCAGAAGTGATCCCGGCAGTGGTATGTTCTATGTTCAGCGGGCACTTTGTAGACCTGAATGAAAAGCGGAAGATGCTCCTGATCTGTATCATAGCTTATCTCTTTCTGGGCATTGGCCTTTTCGGACTCACTACGCCTTTGGCTTTAAGTCACATCGGGCAGGACTGGGTGCTTATACTTATTTATAGTTTTGTTTTTCTGGGTGGTGCTATACGCGCTTTTCTTAGTCCATCTTCCTTTGCATTAGTGGGCATGTTGGTGCCAAGACCTATGTATGCCAACGCTACAAGCTGGGGCAGTATGGCCTGGCAGATAGGCGCAGTAATGGGACCATTGACTGCAGGCTTTATGATAGCCTGGAAAGGAGTAGAAGCCGGAATGGCATTGGTGGTATTGGTAGAATTAATACCACTATGGGCCATCTTAGCCATCAAGGCTAAACCGATATTGAAGAAAGTGAAGGAGCCTATTCTGCAGAGCTTATCTGAAGGCTTGAGGTTTGTTTTTAAAACTCCCGTGCTTTTGGGTGCACTTTGTCTCGACCTTTTTTCTGTTCTTTTTGGTGGAGCGGTGGCTTTACTTCCTGTTTACCAAACGGAAATATTGCATGTGGACGAAGCCGGTTTCGGACTACTTAGAGCTGCGCCAGGCATAGGAGCTTTGATCACTTTAGGGTTGCTGGCTTTCCTGCCTTTAAGAACCAATCCGGGATACAAATTGTTTGCCGCAGTATTTTGTTTCGGTGTAAGCATTATTGTATTTGGTTTATCTACCAACTTTTATTTATCCTTTGTTATGCTGATCTGCAGCGGCCTGTTCGATGCTGTAAGTGTAGTGATCAGAGGTACGGTGCTGCAACTGGTTACACCTGATGAAATGCGGGGCAGGGTAGCAGCGGTAAATACCATGTTCATCAGTTCATCCAATGAGCTGGGCGATTTTGAAAGCGGTGTAATGGCGCATTGGCTGGGCACTGTACGGGCGGTAGTTGTCGGTGGTTGCCTTACCTTGAGTGTAGTCGCGCTAACCTTCTGGAGGGCACCGCAGCTTAGAAAGTTTTCTTTTGCAGAAGAAGCGGAGAAAAAGCGGGAATAAAACGATTCAGTAAGCTTAAGCTAAATAAAAAATTAAGTGGCCAACTTTTTAAAAGTTGGCCACTTAAAAAATGTTTTGGGCTATATAATTTCCCCTACATGCTTCTTAATATTACCCGCCATTTTATCCATGGGTAGATCATTGGCATCAGCTCCAAATGGGTCTTCAATTTCTTCAGCAACCAACTCCAAACTGGCCAGAACATAGAATACAAATGTGACAATAGGTGCTACATAATACCCAAGGTTAAAGACATAACCTAAGGGTAAGGTTAACACATAAACAACGATAAACTTTTTTATAAATGAGCTGTAGGAATAGGGTATTGGCGTGTTTTTAATTCTTTCGCAAGCTCCACAGATATCTGTAAAAGACGACAATTCGCTATTCAATGTAATGAGTTGATCACCGGTTATTGTTCCTTCTTTATATAGCTTGTTTATACGTGACATCATAAGACCAGCAACCTGGTTGGGTACATGTTTTCGTGTATCCAGCCTGCTTAGTTCGGGATGATCAATTTCATCCAACATCAGGCGGGTTACTTCCGATTGTAAATGATCTTTCAGCGTAAAAGCATATAAGGGAATTGTTTCACGGAAGAAAAAGCGGCTGTCTTCGTCTCCTTTGTCCAGTACGGCATCTAATTTCAAAGCCAGATTACGGCTGTTGTTCACCAATGAACCCCAAAGCTTACGACCTTCCCACCAGCGGTCATAAGCAGTATTGGTACGGAATACAAGCAGCATAGATATTACAAAACCCAATAGGCTGTGCATGATGTGGATATTCTTTACCCAGCTTTTTTCGCTAAGCTTCAAGTATTCTATTTCCCAATAAGCTATGCCCAGAGAATAGATGGCAACAAAGATCATTAAGGGAAACAACTTCCAGAGCGTATCAGACTTCTGAATATCGAAGAGAACTTTAAACCAGTCTTTGGGATTGTATGCTTTCATGAAAGAAGAAGTACGGTTACCCGCAAATTTAATGTCCAAAGATCAAAGATGCGCAATAAAAAAAGTTGCGACTGAAAACAGCCGCAACTTTATCGAAAGATTTCTTTATCAGGAATTAATCCAAAGATACTTCACCAAGACGTGCAAGATACTTTGCTGCATCATTGCCTTGCTGGCTATAAGGATATTTATTCTTCAGTTCAGTATATAGCTTTATAGCTTCTGCTGCATTACCATTTTTCTCGGTAGCCAACGCTGCACGGAAAAGATATAAAGGAGAAATGAAATTGTCTTTATCATTACCAGCCGCTTTCTTGTACATTTCTATACCCTTTGCACTGTTATTGTTTTCCATATAAGCATCGCCCAAAGCACCGTAAGCAAGGTATTCCAATGGTGTTCCTTTACCATCAAATTTTTCAAGCATAGAAATTGCATTTTTTGCATCTCCCGTACGTAAGTAACTTACTCCTGCATAATAGTGGGCAAGATTACCGGCTTTGGTACTGCCATATTTTTTAACCACACTCAAAGCACCCTGATGCTGACCATCACCATTTAAGGTATAAGCCAGAGAATCTACTTCAAACCAGCGTTCAGCGCTAAATAAAGCAGCTGCAGCTTTTTCTTCATTGGGCTTTTGTATCAATTCTGTATATCCAAAATAACCACCTACCAATACCACTACGGCAACGATAGCACCAATGATTATTTTTTGATTTTTCTCAAAAGAAGTTTGCATACTTCTTGGAGCATTAGCATTTTTGTTCTCTTTTACTGCCTGGGTTTCGCCTGGGTTGGTTTTGATAGTATCAGCCATTATTGTAAAATAAAATAATATAAATTGTGCGCAAAGGTAAAATATTTTCTCAATTTGTCAAGTGAATCTAATTTGAAAATTAGAAAATAAGAAAACGTGCAAATTTCAGAATTTTCAAATTTGCACATTTGTTCATTTTTAAATTAAACCTAGTCCATGATAAAAGGATAGTCAGCCTGTACGTAAATATCTTTATACAGCTCACTATCATCAGGATACGGGCTTTCTTCAGCAAATCTTACTGATTCTTCTACTTCCTCTTTCACCTTTTCGTTTATCGCCTCGATTTCTTCTTCCGTAGCCCAGTTATTTTCTTTGATCTTGGCCAGTGTACGTTCAATAGGATCCTGTTCTTTGTACTCTTCCACTTCTTCTTTAGAACGGTATTTGGCAGGATCACTCATGGAGTGACCACGGTAGCGATACGTTTTAATTTCGAGGAAAGTAGGGCCACCTTTTTCACGGGCACGTTTAGCGGCACGCTCAATAGCTGTGTGCACTGCTTCAGGATCCATGCCATCTACAGAATCGCCGGGCATATCATAAGCATCAGCAAGACGGTAAATATCCAGCACTTTAGAAGTACGGGCTACAGATGTACCCATGGCATAATGGTTATTTTCGCAAATGAAAATAACCGGAAGCTGCCACAATACAGCCATATTGAAGGTTTCATGCAGCATACCCTGGCGTGCTGCACCATCGCCAAACATACAGATGGTAACCCTGTCGTTATCGTTATACTGATCGGCAAATGCAATACCGGCGCCCAAACCTATCTGTCCGCCTACAATACCATGTCCACCAAAAAACCTTTTTTCTTTGGAAAAGAAGTGCATAGAGCCACCTTTACCGCCGGTACAACCTGTTGCCTTGGCATACAATTCAGCCATACAAGCATTGGGAGTGATGCCTTTAGCTATAGCCAAACCATGGTCACGATAAGCAGTGATCATATTATCATCCTCACGAATGGCAGACATGATACCTACTGATACAGCTTCCTGTCCTATATATAAGTGGCAAAATCCGCGGATCTTCTGCATGCCGTACAACTGGCCTGCTTTTTCTTCAAAACGACGCTGGAGCAACATGCTCTCATACCACTGCAGATAAATTTCTTTTCCGAATTGTGTTTGCACAGTTTGATTAATTTTGTGCGAAAATATAAAAACTTTGCAGAAATGTCTTCGCTATTTACGAAAATGGCTCCTGAACTTTCTAAGCAAACGATTGCGTGAAAACATTGATTTTTATCATCTCCGGCGGCTTTCCTTTGTATTTTTAGCCCGTAGGATTCATTGAACTAACAGCTTTTCTATTGTCTTTTTTAAACAAAATATCACTTACCCAATTCAGAAATTTTGACTTTGCATCTTTCAGCTTCGATGCTCCGGTTATAGGTATTACAGGATTGAATGGTACCGGAAAAACCAATCTCCTGGATGCTATTTATTACCTGTGTTACACCAAAAGTTATTTTCAAAGCCGCGATATCAATAATGTACAGCATGGAACACAAGGTTTCAGGGTAGAAGGATCGTTTGAAGAAGAACAGATTGTTTGTAAGTGGAAGGAAGGCAAGAAAACGATAGAGCATGATGATGTTTTATATGAAAAAGTAACCGACCACATTGGTAAATATAGTGCAGTAATGATAGCGCCTGATGATATTGAACTCATAAATGAAGGCGGCGAATTAAGGCGAAAATTTATTGATGGTTTGCTGTCCCAAAGCGATCCTGAATATCTTGATCATTTACTGTTGTACCAGAAATTTCTGTCCCAACGCAATGCTTATCTCAAGCAAACTGCCTTTGGAAACATGGCTCATGACCTGCTGGATATTTACGATGAACAACTGGCTGGCCACGGTGCTTACCTGATACAGGAGCGGGAAAAATTATCCTTAAAAATACCGGAGCTGGTTCAGGGGTATTATTCGGTTTTAAGTGGTGATGCAGAACAGGTAGGTATGCAATACAAGCGCTGCTCCGAGCCGCAAAAACTATTTGCTTTGTTACAGCATTCCCGGCAAAGGGATATGGAATATAAGCGTACGCTTACTGGTCCGCATACGGAAGATTGGCTGTTTCGCATTGGCGATAATCCACTTAAAGCGCATGCCTCACAAGGGCAAAAGAAATCGTTTCTGATCAGCTTAAAACTGTCGCATATCAAATGGTTGCAAAACGGGAATAAAAAGCCGTTTTTATTGCTGGACGATATTTTTGAAAAACTGGATCGCAAAAGACTTTCACAGCTGTTCTCCATGTTACAGGAATTTTCTCTATCGCAAATATTTATGACGCATACTTCAACAGAGGATATGATGGAAACAGTACATAATTATTATGCTAAAGTGCAATTGATAAATCTTTAATCGAGAGATTATTTTGAATAAAAAGTGCAGTGTTACCAGGAAAATTAAATATTAAGATTTTTTTAAAATGGCCAACAAATAAAGCAATCGTTAGGTCAGGTTGTCGTTTTTCTTTATTGTTGTACCCTTGAATGAATTTTAAAATTAAATGCGGATGACGTTTTTATCTCTTTTTGGTGCTGATAAAATTGCAATGGACCTGATACACCAGGTAGAGCAAAAAGCACCGAATCTGATTGTGTGGGCCGTGCCGGCTATGGTATTATTTTCAGCGCTTGAAATGTACATTTCTTATCGCCAGGACAGGAAGTTTTATGAAAAGAAGGAAACCATAGGTTCTATATTGGTAGGCCTGGGTAACCTTGTGGTAAGCGGTGGTATAAAAGTAGTCATGTTGTATGGAGTAGTTTGGCTGTACAATCTTGTACCCTGGCGCATGGAACTGAATTGGTGGACTGCCTTGCCTTGCTATATTATTTACGATATGTTTAGCTATTGGGCGCACCGTATTTCACACGAGCAGCGCTTCTGGTGGGCAACACACGTAGTGCACCATAGCGGTGAGAATTATAATCTTGCAGTATCTTTTCGTTTAAGCTGGATCCAGCATCTTAAAATTATCTTTTTCCTTCCTGTAGCGCTATTGGGCTTTCACCCGGTAGTATTTTTTGTTACTTACCAGATTGCGGTATTATTCCAGTTTTGGGTACATACAGAGTACATTCGCAAGTGTCCGAAATGGGTAGAATATATTTTTGCCACACCATCCAACCACCGCGTTCACCATGGCTCACAAGAGCAATACATTGATAAGAATTATGGTGCCACATTCATTTTCTGGGACAGGATATGGAAAACCTATGAACCAGAAGGAGAAAAAGTGATTTATGGCATTACGACAAATATCCCCAATAAGGCCAACCCCTTCTTCATTAATTTTCATGAAGTAAAGGATATGATCCAGGATGTAAAATCAGCGAAAGGCTTTCGCCGCAAATGGTTCTTCATTTTTGGCAGCCCTGTTAGGATCATGCAGGAAAAAGAAAGAGCTAAGGCCCAGGCTATGCAACCAATAATGGAAGATAGCATAGCCTAAACGTTCTATTGTACAGGATACGTAGGGAGGCATTGCATGCGTCCATGTCAGTAAACATTGTATGCATCTGCGCGGAGGACGCATGCAATGCGTCCCTACCTAAGGGGCATTTGTTTAAAAGCAATATTGACTGTATTTTTACCGTTATCTAATTTTATCTCATTTTTGCATTTATGCATTGTAAAAAGTTTTTTTCCTGGCTGGTACCGGCAATTTTATTATTGGGTGTTATTTCCACTTCTACTTCCTGTAAAAAGGATAAAATACTGACTTCCGGCGGACAGGTGGCTTTTTCTATAGATACATTGGTATTCGATACTGTATTTACCCAGCAGGGAAGTGCTACACGCAGCCTTAAAATTTTCAATAAACAAAAAGAAACGATCAACATCAGCAGCATCCGCCTGAGACATGGTACACAATCTGCTTTCCGTTTGAATGTAAATGGAACAGCCGGTACGGAGATTAAAGATGTGGAAGTATCCGGCAATGATAGTGTATGGGTATTTGCAGCGGTTACTATAGATCCCACAAATGAAAATAATCCTTTCCTGGTAGATGATGATCTGATTGTAAGCCTTAACGGGCAGGAGTTTTCCATACCCGTCATTGCTTATGGGCAAAATGCGCATTACATCAGAGACAGTACCCTCATGACCCAGACCTGGCTTACAGATAAGCCTTATGTGATTATCCAGAATGCTTTGGTAGATGAAGGTCAGACTTTGACCATTCCTGCAGGTGCCAGAGTATATGTGCATCGCGATTCGCGGTTGTATGTATTGGGCACTCTAAAAATTGAAGGTACTCAGGAAGACTCGGTTGTATTTCAAGGCGATCGTCTTGATCCTTTGGTTTGGATAGGTGACTATATTGATATTCCCGGACAGTGGGGCGGCATTTACTTCTTCCAACAGAGTTATGGCAATGTGATCAATTATGCCGTGTTTAAAAATGGCGGTGCCCCAACTAAATTTCCTAATGCAGAGCAATCTCCCGTACTCGGAGCAACGATACAAGTTGATCCGGATACCGTTAATAATGGTATACCCAAGCTGAAAATTACTAACTCTGTGATCCGGACTTCATTAGGTTATGGTATTTTAGCATTTAACAGTTCGGTGTACGCGGAAAACTGTCGTATTGTAGAATGTGGCGGCGAAAATATCATGTTTTTTGAAGGTGGTAAATACAATCTTTACGATTGTACTATCGGTACTTATGGCAGTCAGTATCTTTCCCATACCGAGAATCTAAGTATGGCTATACTTAATTATTATCCTATCTCCCAGTCGCAATACCGGAGTGCTGACCTTACTGCGGATATTAAAAACTGCATCGTCTATGGCTCCCTGGAAAATGAAATATATTTAGATAAGAAAAATGATGCAACAGCCACGGTTTCACTTGGCAATTGCCTGTTGAGATCCAAAGACCCTATTCCCGGATACGTAAGTCAGGTGGCTAATAAAGTAAATCAGGACCCGGCCTTTGTTGATGTAGGTAAAGGTGATTTTCACCTAATGGAAAATTCTCCCGCGGTCAATGCCGGTGTAGCTGCCGGAACGATCAATACCGATCTTGATGGTATTACCAGGCCCACCCCCCCGGCTACAGTTCCTGCTATAGGCTGTTACGAATTTAAACCATAAAATACTTTACTTTTGTGAGCCTTGCAGCGAAAAGTTGCAAGGCTTTCTTTTTAAAACCAATAAATAAGCATTCTTAAGACAAAATAGATATGAAAAGATTTCTGAGCATTTTTGCAATAGCTGCTGCATTTTCTTTTTCAGCACATGCACAATACGAAAATACCACAATAAAGGTGGGGCAATCAGCTCCTGAATTGGCTTACAATACTCCGGAAGATAAAATATTGTCTTTAAAAGAAGTAAATAAAGGACGTTATGTGCTGCTGGACTTTTGGGCCAGCTGGTGTGGGCCTTGCCGCAGGGCTAATCCTGAGCTGGTAGATACTTACAATAAGTATAAATCCATGAAATTTAAAAATGCACCTAATGGATTTACCGTTTTTAGTGTATCACTTGATGGACAAAAACAAGCCTGGATGAATGCCATAAAAGCTGATGGGCTGCTATGGGAGAATCATGTAAGCGATTTGAAAAAATGGGATAGCGATGCGGCGATATCTTACGGAGTACAGTTTATACCTCAGGCATTTTTGTTAAGTCCTGATGGTAAAGTAATAGGCAAATATATGAACGCGCTGGAAGCCGCCGCAGACCTTGAAAAATACCTGGACAAAGGTACGTCGCCAGTTAAAAAAGCTGTAAAGACTAAGTCTAAGACTACCACTGCCAGAAAATAAATGTCTTTATTAATTTCCCGATTTATACTTTGAATAAGATCATTATCATTACAGCACCATCTGGCTCAGGAAAAACGACAATTGTAAAGCAATTGCTGCAACGTTCTGCCCATTTGGGGTTTTCCATATCTGCCTGTACCCGTAATCCCAGGCCGGGAGAAATTCATGGCAAAGATTATTACTTTCTTGAGGAAACGGACTTTAAACAAAAGATTGAGGAAAACGCATTTATAGAATGGGAAATGGTGTATACCGGAAAATATTACGGAACATTAAAGTCTGAAATAAACCGGATATGGGAAGATAACAAAGCCCCATTGGTAGATATTGATGTACTGGGTGCTTTAAATATAAAGTCCCAATATGAAGAAAAATCCATCTCTTTTTTTATAAAAGCACCATCTGTTGAAGAGCTCAGAAACCGTCTTGTAGCAAGAGGTACAGAAACCCCTCAAACACTGCAGGAACGTCTTGATAAGGCAGAATATGAATTAAGTTTTGCCGACCGTTTTGATTGTATTATTGTAAACGATAACCTGGAAAGGGCGATTGAGGAAACCTTGGTTATTATCGAAGATTTTCTGGGGAAAGAGTAAACCTATTCTTTTTTTATGCACTTTTGCAAGCTAAAACTTAAAAAATAATAGTATGAAAAAACTAAGCCTGGTTTTCGCCGTAGCTGCTGCATTTGCTTTCGCCTCATGCAATTCAGGAACTACAACTTCTGAAACCGTAACAGATACTACTACAGTTGATGGTACAACAACGACAACTACCACCACTACAGAAACAACACAACCTGAAACAGTAGGACAACGTGTGGACACCGCTATAGCCAATACTAAAGAAGCTGCAACAGAAGCCAAACAAGATGTGAAAACTGCTGCTCAAGATGTAAAAGAAGGCGTTAAGAGTACTGCTCACGATGTAAAAGAAGGCGTGAAAGATGCCGGCCATGATGTGAAAACTGCAGCGCAAAAAGGTGCTAAAAAAGTAGACGAGAAAGCAGCAGAAATTAAAGCAGATCTGAAGAAATAATTTTTTATAGAATAGAATAAATAATGGCAGCCCTCAAAGCTGCCATTATTATTTTTGCAAAATGCAATGGGAGAACGGTGTCGATATTGTTTCCTCCTGTAGGGACGCATTGCATGCGTCCATGTAAAATTGGTCTGCAACCATCGTTTTCGCACCCGCTACTACCGTTTTCGCATCCGCTACTACCGTTTTCACGCCCGCCACTACCGTTTTCGCATCCGCTACTACCGTTTTCACGCCCGCTACTACCGTTTACACATCCGCTACTACCGTTTACACATCCGCTACTATCGTTTTCGCATCCGCTACTACCGTTTTCACACCTGCTACTACCGTTTTTGTACCTGTACTAACCGTTTTCGTAACTGCAAGTACCGTTTTGCATCCGGCAATTATAAAACCCAATCCAACTCACCAAAGTTATATTCCTCAATACCGCGATGCGAAAGCAGCACCAATTGTCCTTGCTTGTTAATTTCCTGCACATAAGCTTCGAAATACCGATTAGTAGTTCTTTCTATAAAGCCTGTTTCCTTTTTACTACGAAACAGGACTTGATTGTATTCTTTCAACAGTAGATCATAATGTTCCGGTTTCAACTGTTGCAGCCGGTTCAATAATCCGGACCGGATATCAGTGATTACTTCGAGCAAATCAAACTGCTTGCCCGAAGCAGCGGATAAGGATATAGCGTGCTGCAACTCTTCGGGGAAGAAGGATTGGTTTACATTCATGCCAATGCCAATTACAGAGTAAGCCCAATTCATACCGCGGAATACATTTTCAATTAAAATGCCACATGTCTTTTTGTCATTAATGTAAATGTCATTGGGCCACTTTATGGCAACTTGCCATTGATCTGATAATGTTTGTAAATATTTAGCAATTGTCAAGGCAACAGCCATACTGAGCACAAATTGCCTGTCGGGAGCAATTACCGGCTTCACTATCAGGCTCATCAAGATGTTTCCACTAGTATTTTCCCATTTTTTGCCCCTTTGCCCTCTGCCTTCTGTCTGATTTTCAGCCCATATCACCTGCCCCTGTTGTGCCAATCCGTCGTCAATCAATTGCATGGCATAATTGTTGGTGCTATCTATAGTATCAAAGTATTGAAGCCATTTGGGAAATGTAGATTCTGCGTTTTGTGCCAAAAGATTCCTTAATTTTGAACGCAATATAATTCAATAACGAATACTAGCATTAGCATTGGAGAAAATCATCAGTTCACTGAAAAGCCGCACAAAATCTGAAGTACGCCTAAACCGCAACAGCAGGTTATTTAAAACAATTCTAAAAGCCATCCAGGATAAAAAGGGGGAAAATATCGTTTCGTTGGATCTGAGAAAGATCGATGAAGCGGTAGCAGATTTTTTTATTTTGTGCGAAGCGCAATCACATATTCAGGTGAATGCTATAGCATCCAATATAGAGGAAGAAGTGCGTCTGGAGTGCGAAGAAAAACCATATCATGTCGAAAGCGGCCAGCTTTGGACGCTTGTTGATTATGTAAATGTAGTCGTTCACGTGTTTCAACGTGATGAGCGTAAATTCTACGACCTCGAAGGTTTGTGGATGGACGCAGAAAAAATGGAACACCCAGCCTCATAAGTCAATTTGAGGTACAAAAATTTTTAAACAGATGTAGGAGGTCCGTTGTTTAGGTAGGATACTTGTGATGCGGACAGGATACAGTTTACAGGTTATCGCTTTCTGTTAAATAGAAAGATAGGCGATAGCAATTTTGGTGATTATGGAAGATAATAAAAACAGAGGTGGCGGGTTGCCACCGGGTTACGATAATAACAACCCTAAAAGAAAAGGTCCTAAGTTCAATATGTATTGGATTTATGGCCTTATAGTGGTTGCATTGATTGGGTTAAACTTATTTGGCCCAGGCATGCAATCTCCCGAAAAGAAAACGTCATTTCTTGAATTTAAGCAAAACTATCTGGACAAAGGTGTTGTAAAGAAAGTAATCATTGTAAATAAAGAAATAGCCGAAGTATATCTTACTGATGCCGGAAAACCACCTAAACCAGCGCAGCCCAAACCTATGTTTGGCGGCAAAAGTGCAGATGAACCGGATTTCAATTTCAATATTGGCGATTACGAAGTCTTTGACCGTAATTTCCAGGAAGCCATGAAACCATTGGTGGTTAAGGGTTACCCTGAGGTGCCAGTATTACTGGAAAACAGGGGTAGCTTTTTCCGCGACTTCCTTACCAGTGCTTTCCCGCTGCTGATTGTAATGGTGATTCTTTGGGTATTTATTTTCAGGAAAATGGGACCTGCAGGCGGTGGCGCCGGTGGTGGTATTTTCAGCATAGGAAAGTCCAAAGCTCAATTATTTGAAAAAGGTACTAAAGTAAATATCACCTTCAATGATGTGGCCGGTCTTGACGAAGCAAAAGTGGAAGTAATGGAAATTGTGGATTTCCTTAAAAATCCTAAAAAATACACTTCTCTTGGTGGTAAAATACCTAAAGGAGCCTTGCTTATAGGCCCTCCTGGTACTGGTAAAACATTGCTTGCAAAAGCAGTTGCCGGTGAAGCGCAAGTGCCTTTCTTCTCCATGTCGGGTTCCGATTTCGTGGAAATGTTTGTAGGTGTTGGTGCAAGCCGTGTTCGTGATTTGTTTAAGCAGGCAAGAGATAAAGCGCCATGTATCGTGTTCATTGATGAGATTGACGCCATTGGCCGTGCTCGTGGTAAAAATGCCGTAATGAGCAATGATGAACGTGAAAATACGTTGAACCAATTATTGGTGGAAATGGATGGTTTTAGTGGTGATAGCGGAATCATTATTCTTGCTGCTACCAATCGTCCTGATGTATTGGATACTGCACTGCTACGTCCGGGTCGTTTTGACCGTCAGATATCTATTGATGTTCCGGATGTAAACGGTCGTGAAAAAATATTCAATGTACACTTACAACCGATCAAAAAAGCATCGGATCTGGATATTAAGAAACTGGCTTCTCAAACACCTGGTTTTGCCGGTGCCGATATCGCCAATATCTGTAATGAAGCTGCACTGATCGCTGCGCGTAAAGGCCAGACTGAAGTACATATGCAGGATTTCAATGATGCGATTGATCGTGTGATTGGTGGTCTGGAAAAGAAAAACAAGATCATTTCTCCTGAAGAGAAAAAGATCATTGCTTTCCACGAAGCAGGACATGCTGTTTGTGGCTGGTTCCTGGAACATGCGCATCCATTGGTTAAAGTATCTATTGTTCCGCGTGGTGTAGCTGCATTGGGCTATGCGCAATACTTACCTAAAGAACAGTTCCTGTACACTACCGAGCAAATGAATGACCAACTGGTAGGCTTGTTTGGCGGTCGTGCTGCTGAAGAGCTGATCTTCGGTAGAGTGTCCACCGGTGCACAAAATGATCTGGAGCGTATTACCAAAATGGCTTACTCCATGATCTCTATTTATGGTATGAACAGCAAAGTGGGTAATGTATCTTTCCACGATTCACAGCAGGAATATACCATGAGTAAACCTTACTCAGAAGCAACTGCCGAAATGATTGACCGCGAGGTACGTATCATGATCGAAACGGAATATGAAAGAGCAAAAGATCTGTTACGCAACCACATGTCAGAACTTACTGCGCTGGCAGAGGAATTATTGAAGAAAGAAGTATTGTTTAAAGATGACCTGGAAAGGTTAATCGGTAAACGTGCTTACGATGATGATAAAACGCTTGACGTACTTCCTGCAGCAGATAGTCTTCCGGTAAGCGAATCGCTTAAAAAGAAAGAATCAGCTACTGCTAAATCGGAAGATGCAAGCGGTGCTACTGATACAACTGCTGATAGTTAAAAACTAAAATTTATAAACAAGAAAGCGAAGCTAATTTTAGCTTCGCTTTCTTGTTTGGTATATATACTGAATTGTTTATAGTTCAGCTTTTTTCACCCCCATTGTCTGTCATGTTGTAAGCATCTACGCACTACTCTGGATTTGCCATGGGACTGTGTAGATTCCTACGGAATGACAATGGGTTTGTTTACGAACCCAGTATTTACTTTTTTTTGGGGCGACTATTTAACTGACGCTTGCGCCAACGCCGCTCTACGCTTATGATAAAAAATATAAGAACCGAATAAAATGATAAACCCGATAGAAATTGGAGCCCACATTTGCGGAGGATCGCCGACTGATATACTGGAATAAATAGCACCGATAAGGTCAAAAGTAAACCCTGCATAAGCCCATTCTTTTAACCTGGGAAATCCTGGAACGAGTACCGTTATAGCGCCCAATACTTTAGCTACTCCTATAAAAGGTAAAAAGTAAGCAGGGTAGTGCAAGTGGTCACAAACCAGCTTTACAGCGTCGGGCGAACTAATGATATCCGGTACAGCTCCAATACCCATAAGTAAGGCCAACAGGATGGTGAATATCCAATAAGTAATATTGATTGCTTTCATACTGTGTTTTTGAGGTAAATTAATAAAACATAAGCCAGAACTACGTTTGCGCCTGGCTTATGTTTTGTATATTATTGAGGATTAGTGTAGTTGATCATCCACTGTATGCCAAACTTATCAACAAAAGAACCGTAATAGGCACCCCAGAACATATCTTCCAAAGGCATTTCTACTTTGCCTCCGGCAGAAAGTCCGTTGAACAATCGTGTTGCTTCATCTCTGCTATCTGGCATAATAGAGATATGAACATTGTTCCCTACATTCAGTTTGAATCCCATAGATTCTGTAGCATCTGTAGCCATAAGATGATAGCCAGGTGCAACTTCAAGGGAAATATGCATGATCTTATCACGATCTTCTTCCGGCATTTGCGCGCCGTGTGGCGTATCGCTGAAGCGCTGAAGCATGAAGAATTCTCCACCGAATACGGATTTGTAAAAATTGAAAGCTTCCTCGGTAGTACCAGGAAAATTCAGATAAGGATTGATTACCATGTTGAATTTTTGTTTTTAAAGTGAAAAATAAATCAGAATATACTTAAAAATAGGGAGGTCTAGATTTTAGAATCTTTAAGTTTATGATAAGGAATGTAGGATCCAAGTAGTAAGGCAAAGAAAATAATTGCTTGCACGGCAGCCATCCCCAAACCGTCAATAGCAACATGCCCGATAAATGCGGAAACATATACGATACCCAAACCTACATAAGCCCACTCTTTAAAACGTGAGCCAATAAAAGGAAGGACAATCAATAATCCTCCGATGAATTGGCCTATACCTACTTCATACCGGAGCCATTCCGGAATTTGCAAATGCCGTGGGCCTTCAAGTGCAAATGGTTTGTTCATGAAAAATATCCCCGGAATAATGATCAGACCCAGAAGACCCGTAAAGATCCAATAAGTAATTTTTACTGCTTTATTACTGGTAGTCATAATTTATGTTTTTTGAGGTATTGAAATTAATAAATATTTTGATACGTAAAGTTAATTTTATTATGGATTCATAGCTGCTGGATCCATCCACACAATTTCCCAATGATGTCCATCAAGGTCTTCAAAACTTCTTTGATACATGAATTTTTCATCGATTGGTTCCTTAGGCGCTGTGGCTCCTGCTTCCAAAGCACGTTTAACCAGCTCATCTACCTTTTCTTTACTATCTGCCGAAAGGCAATTGATCACTTCAGTATACCTGGAAGTATCGGCGATTTCTTTATTGATAAACTTTTTAAAAAAATCATGAACAAGAAGCATGAAATAAATGTCTTCACCCACAACCATGCAGGTTGCATGCTCGTTTGTAAATTGCGCATTAAAGGAAAAGCCAAGCTTCGTAAAAAATGCAACTGATTTGTTTAGGTCTTTAACCGGAAGGTTAACAAAGATTTTAGTAGCCATTTTGTTTTTGTTTTAGAGATTATTGTTTGAAAGATTAGCTTGTCTTTCTTGTTTTTAGCATTGATATCAATTACAACACAAAAGTAGTTTCGTAAATTTAACAATATAGGGTGCTAACACGGCAATATAAGGCGGTGTTTGCGACAATGTATTTTTTTATCTTTGCTTTATCATCAAAACACAGACAAGCAATAACCCAAAACTTTTTTCATGAAACACATATCCATCCTCATTCCCCACGGACATACCAGCATTACCAACATTGAAGGTACATACCATATATTTTCCGAGGTTAATGGCATGCTGGCTGCAGCAGGTCAGGATCCGTTATTTCAGGTAAAACTAGTAGGGTTATCTAGAGCTACAAGCCAACCTGGCGGGGCATTTACTATCATTCCTGATCTATTGATTGATGAAGTAGAAAAAACAGACCTTATCATTGTGCCTGCCATCTTTGGCGACTTTGATAAGTCACTTGACGAGAACCGTGAATTTATACCATGGATATTAGAACAGTATAAAGCCGGTGCCGAAATTGCAAGTTATTGTATCGGAGCTTTTTTCCTGGCCGCAACGGGGCTATTGAATGGTAAACAATGTGCCACCCATTGGCGCTTTGCCAACCAGTTCAAAGCCATGTACCCGGAAGCTTTACTTGTAGATGATAAGATCATGACGGAAGCTGAAGGTATTTATACCAGTGGTGGTGCTTACTCTTACCTTAACCTGGTTCTTTACCTGGTTGAGAAATACGCAGGCCGCGATCTTGCTATCCTTACTTCTAAAGCATTCATGATAGACATTGATCGCGATAGCCAATCGCCTTTTATTATGTTCCAGGGACAGAAGGCTCATGAAGATGAATCGGTGAAACAAGCCCAGGAATTTATTGAGCGCAACTTTGAAGATAAAATAACGGTAGATCAACTGGCACGTATGTTGGCGTTAGGCCGTCGTAGCCTGGAGCGCCGGTTTAAAAAAGCTACGTGCAACACCGTTACAGAATATATACAACGTGTGAAAATAGAAGCTGCTAAAAAGAACCTGGAAACCGGTCAGAAGAATATTAATGAAGTGATGTATGATGTTGGCTATGCCGATGTAAAAGCCTTCCGCACTACATTCCGTAAGATAACCGGACTCTCCCCACTGGAGTATAAAAATAAGTACAACAAAGTAGCCGTGGCGATATAAAAGATTTGAATAAGCGATACAACAAAGCGCAAAGCCAGTCTGGCTTTGCGCTTTGTTGTATCGTCATTTTAATAAGATGAACAATGGAGTTTTGTGATAATAAAATGCTTAAAATTAAAAGGTTGTACAAAATCCCATTGTCATCCTATGTTTGCGAAGTATTGGAAAATGAACTGTGAATAATATCTTTCAGTTGATAAATATTCACTAATTACCAAACAGAAGAGCAGGAAAGGATAAAGATTAAGTATTGTCATTGGTACTTGAGATACCGTTCTGGATGCTAATCCCCCTTCCCTTCTGTGTTGTAAGCTTGGACAGTTCATTGTGCCCTGGAGCACGCATTAGGATAGACAAGAAAACAACCAGGTGCTCTAATGTTTGACAAAATTATTAGGATGACAAATATAGCAAATTATGTTGGAGTTGATGTTTCAAAAAAGACGTTAGACCTGGCCATCAGACAAGCAAACGGAAGCTATTTGCACAAAAAAGTAAGCAATGATATTGTAGGCTTTAAAAAGATATTGCCTCTATTGCCGGCCTCCTGTTGTATTGTAATGGAGGCCACCAGCAGCTATTACATGCCCTTTGCGTATTTTTTGCACAGTAATAATATCCTTGTGAGCATTGTTAATCCATTGACTGTAAATCATTTTTGCAAGATGCGTATGAGTCGCACAAAAACGGATAAAAAAGATGCATCGATGATAGCAGAATATGGCAAAAGTGAGATGCCGCGTTTATGGATACCTAAAGAGCCTCATTTGATCGAATTGCAACAAATGGAAGCGATTGTAGATAACTTAACGAGAAACAAAACCGTTGTAAGCAATCAAAAAGAGGCCTTTGTTTGTAGCGGTCAAATGACTACAGGCGTAGAAGAGATACTGGAAAGGCAGTTGTCCTATCTTGAGTCAGAAATTAAAATAATAGAAAATAAGATGCTTGAGATTGGCGAGCGGCATCATGCTGAACTATTGAGGCACCTTCGATCTATACCAAGTATTGGCAAGCGGACAGCCTTGATGCTACTAATTATCACCGATGGTTTTACCAAATTTGAAAATGCAAAAGGGCTGGTAAGCTATGTTGGTTTGTGCCCAAGGCTATACGAATCGGGAAGCAGTATTAAGGGTAAAGGCAGGATATGTAAAATGGGTATGAGCAGAATGAGACAATTGTTATACCTCTGTGCTATGAGTGCAATAAAAGTCAACAATCAATGTAAAACCATGTTTGAGAGACTAAAACAAAGAGGTAAAAATGGGAAGCTGGCAATAGTAGCAGTAGCTAGTAAACTATTAAGACAGGCGTTTGCAGTTGGAACAGGAAATATTCCTTACAACACTAAAATACAGCCCATTTAATTTGGAATTTACCACAGTTCATCCTGAGATCTGCGCAGCAATCGAAGGATCTCTTAACACGTAGAGATCCTTCGTACCTCAGGATGACAATGGAGTGGTGAACAGTTAGATGCATTACACGGGTTTTTTTTGGCGATTATTTCCCGCTATTCACTCCATCATTCATAAGTATGGGTTCAGGCAAAAGATCAACATTGTCCTTATGCGTGATGAGTTGCGCAAATGATTGTATCAGCTGATTTACCTTATCCAAAGTATCCTTGTCTGTAATGCCTTGTTCATTTACTTTAGACTTTATGAAAGGTATAAGCAATTGTGTATGCTCCGTCATCAACGACTCTGTGATAAGCAAAGTTCCCAATAAGGACTGGTGAGCTCTTTCACCAGATAAAGAAGCAGTTATCAATGCTACAGGTTTCTTTGAAAATTCCATAGAAGATACTGTCCAATCTATTGCATTCTTCAACGATCCAGGTACACCAATGGCATATTCCGGTGTGCAAATTAATATGCCATCTGCTACACGTAGTTTTTCCCGAAAGACTGTTACCGACACTGCAACATGTTCGTTGTCATCATCTGGATTAAATTGAGGAAGGTCTGTCAGCCCGTCAAAAATATCTATTGTAAACAAGCCATGAGCCAGTTCAGATATAGCTTTTATCAGATTTAAGTTGGAAGAGGCTTTACGTGTACTTCCTGAAATAGCCAATATCTTTATTGTATCATTCATAAATAGTGTCGTTGTTTTTCGCCTTCTATTCTATTTCAATCCCATACTTGTCCAATAATCCGATTACGCCTGGTATAGAGAACCTGGCTTTTTTAATCTTGTTCTTTTCGGGATCAATGGAATAATTAAAGGATGTCCGGAGGTCGGCCTTTTCAATATTAGTGTTATCAAAAGTAGCGCCGGAAAAATCGCAATTGCTAAAAATAGATTGGCTCAGATCGCAGTCTGTAAAGTCCGCCTCATGTAATTGCACATTGTTGAATACTGTCTTTTTTATTTTCGCCTGATAAAAGGAAGAATGATTCAGAGTGCAATGCTCAAAACGAAAAGACAGGCCAAAGGGATTACAGGTATCAAAGTGTAAACCCAGCATTTTGCAATCTTTAAAAATGACTTCCCTGAAAGCTGTCTTTGCTAATTTAACCATACTTAAATTACATCCTGAAAATGTACAATCGGAAAATACGACATTGCTTAAGTCGATGCCAGAGAAGTCGCACTGATTAAATGTACAGCCTTCGTATTCACCTGTTGCTAAGGGTTGCTGTACAAAAATTACTTTGTCAAAAGTTCTTTCTTGTATATAGAGGTCTTCCATTTTACAATATAAAGTTATTCGCAAAGGTTAAAAATAAAAACTGACTTTTTTGTAGAGACGTTGCATGCAACGTCTCTACAAAAAATGTAACCAACTAATACTAAAATTCCTCCTCAATCAATTCCTTATTCGCAGCGGCACCTGCTATTGAGCCGGCAGCTATAGCAACAGAAAGCGCCCGTCCGAAAGATGAATTGTCCCCGCAGGCATAAATTCCGTCTACATTTGTTTTGTGGAAAGCGTTCACTTGTAGTAAGCCATGTTCAGTCAATGTGCAACCCAGCTCTTCAGGTATACTGCTATGTTGTACAAACGCAGGCCTGGCATATATAGCCTTTATGGCAACCTTTGATTTATCCTTCAGCACAATATATTTAACCTGTCCCTTCACGTGCTCCATATGATCGATTTCAGTTTCTATAATTTCTATATCATGCTTTCTGATTTTTGCTGTTTGCTCTGGTGTCAGGGTAGAAGCTCCGTTGGTAAAAAGAACAAGATCCTTTGTCCAGTTACTGATCAACCTGGTTACTTCAAAGCCCATATCGCCATTTAGCATTATAGCTGTTTTTTCATTTTTCACTTCGTAGCCATGGCAATAAGGGCAATGCAGAATGGAGATACCCCAGCAGTCAGCAAAGCCTTCTATATCGGGCATTATATCTTTTATCCCGGTAGCAAATACCAGTTTCTTTGCAGTAAATATTTCATTATTTGCTGTTTTGATTTCGAATCCGGAATCTGTTTTCCTACCTGATACAGCAAGGCCATTGTGGAATTTTACGGTTCCATATTGAAGCACCTGTTCTTTGGCATAAGCGGTTATTTCTGCCGGTGCCTGTCCATCATGAGTAATGAAATTATGCGAATGAGGCGTTTGAATATTGCAGGGTTTTCCACTATCCAGGATTAATATTTTCCTTAGAGAACGGCCCAGGGCCATAGCTGCTGAAAGGCCGGCGTAGCTGCCACCTACAATGATCACTTCATAAGAATTGTTGTCTGTCATCGGAGTATATTTTGAAAATTTAAGTAAAGGAAATGGAACGATCAAAGCGGTTAAGCCATAGCTGCTTTGCCTGATAAAATTTCGTCGTGAAAATTGTTTCGTTTCCATAATGGACAACGAAAGTAGGCATTATTTTATTAAATGCAACTAAGTTGCAATAAAAATTTGAAAGAACCTTTACCCCATTTAAAAATTCTTCATAGAGATTGTTCATTGTTTATGGAAAATAAGCTTCCTTGTTTCTTAAGGATATGCAAGCAATCATAAACATACCTCAACCTTGTTCTGAAAACTGGGATGCCATGCAACCAGATGCACAAGGCCGTCATTGTAGCTCCTGTGCAAAAACAGTAATAGATTTCACCAGTTGGGAATTACAGGATATAGCAGCTTACCTTAAAAAGAAAACCGGGAAACATGTTTGTGGCAGGTTTTTAAACAGCCAGCTTAACCAACCATTCGATTTAACAGCACTTGCACCAAAAGTGATTTCCTGGCATACAAATGAATGGAGAAAAATTGCAGCATTGATTATTGTTTGCTTTGCATTGGCATCGTGTTCCATGGGCAAAGCAACAGATAGTAACCAAGATACAGAACAAGCAATGAGTACAACAGGAGTAGTTCTAGCTACGCCAATTCAGGACTCAATAACGGATGAGTCGAAGAAGCCTACTCCCATAGCAACTGCAAAACGAAGGACTAATAAAAGCCCCAAACAACCTATTGGTTATGTAGAGGCCCATGAAGGACATACAATGGGATTGCCTGAATTGGAAGAGCCACAGTATGTCCCCACAAAAGATTCAGTAAAATATCAGCCACTGATCGGCCCTCCTGAAGATACTTTATCTGAAATAAAATAGAAGTTGCGGTAAAGATGGATATGTTATAAATAAGACCGGCGAACCTTAGGTTCGCCGGTCTTATTTATAACCTTATGTAGTTTATACCACAGTCAATAAAGCATAAGTATAAGAGAAACGTGCACTTTCAGGCACCATCATAAAGATCGTTTCGCCTTTTTTCAATTTGCCTGTATTCATAAGTTCTTCCAACATAAAATATGGAGAAGCTGCACCTACATTGCCTAAGCGATCCAGATTGGTATACCATACTTCCAATGGTATTTCAATACCTCTTTTTTCTAGTTCATCATGTATCTTTTTACGGAAAAATTCAGAACTAAGGTGGGGTAGGAACCAATTGCAACCTTTAGGACTGTAATTTCTTTTCTTCATTACCTTTTCCAGAAAATCTACACCACGCGGCACTATATTTTCACCCAGCAAACGGGTGTCCTGCTTAATGGCAAAAACACTTTGTTCCAGCCATTCGCAAGTATTCATTTCATTATAACCAATTACTTCGCTGCCATCTTTTACCGCTCCCGAATACATACAGGTTTCCAGTTCGCCGGCAAAGGAAGTCATATCTACCCATTCTACTTTCAAAGAAATACCGTTTTCGTTAGGCTTGCTTTGAAAATAAGCAGCGCCGGCGCCGTCACTTAACATCCACCTTAAAAAATCTTTTTCAAAAGCTATATACCCGTTGTCTTCTATTTCTTTTGCTTTATCTATTTCTACAGCAAATTTATCGGAGGTAAGGTATTTGGACATGCGCTCGGAACCGGTAGAAACAGCATTATCTGCTTCGCCCGATGCTACAGACAGGAAGGCATATTTAAAAGATTGCATACCAGTGTTGCATGCTCCTGAAAAAGAGAAAGTTTCTACCGGAGGTATACCCAGCTTGCCATGCACCATAGAGGCATGCGATGGTAAAGTCTGATCGGGAGATGTAGTGCCGCATGCCAGCAACTCCATCTTATGGATATCATCATTTTGGAAAAGCGCTTTTACTGCTTCAGCTGTAAGCTCTGCATTAGAGAATGATTTTTTACCTTCCCTAAAAGCGTAATAACGTGTTTTGATACCATTGTTTCGTAAAATCAATGCTCTCACTTTGGAGGGTTTCCCATCCACCATACCCAATACCGATTCCATCTCATCATTACTCACGGGTTCGTAGGGGAGATATTTGGCTAAACGGGTAATATAAACTTCTTGCATTACAAATTCCTGTGTTTTCTTTGAATTCTGTTAAATCCGGCCTCAAATAAAGTAAATTTTTTTGAGAAAGGCGATAGACCTGTCATTTCAGGTGGGCAAAGATAAGATAAAGCCTAATAATAATTGCCCTAAGTTGCTAGTTGTTCAATGAGGCTTCGACAAGCTCAGCCTGACAGCACACTCCCTGTCACCCTGAGCCAGTCGAAGGGTACCGGATTATTAAATGCCTTGTTTTACTTGCTTTAAATAGTCTTCTGCCATTTTTTTATAGTATGGTCTTAATGAAGGTGGTACTGTTTTATACAAGTCCAGCAGCGATTGCCTGCTTTGCAGATATTGTTGCAATTCGGGAGGCATAGGGCGTTGCTCGTCCTTCCCTGCATTGGCATTTCTTTTATTATCCTCTTCCTGCTCCCTGATAGATTTTTCAGCTTCCAATAATCGTGTCATAATTTCCTTTTGACGCCTGATAAGCTCGGAAGTTAAATGACGATTTACAAGATCAGTTTCATTTTTATCCATAGCGTCCTGGATAGCCCTTAATTCACGGGCATTTCCATTCAGGCCTTTACTGTTCAGCATACTGGATAATTCCTGTATTTGTCTGCGTAAAGCAGCCTGTTGCTGGGCCATTCTGGCTAGTTGTTCCGCACTTCCGTTTTCTCCTTCCTGCCCTTCGCCGCCTCCGCCACTTCCACTACCATTTTGACCACTTTGTCCGCTTTGTCCATTCTTGCCCGGGGTATTTCCTGGCTGTTTGCCTCCCGGTTGTTTGCCCTGGCCATCTTTCATGCCCTTACCCAGTTGATCCTGACCGGTTATAATATCTTTCATCTGCTGGCCGGCACTGCCGCCTTTCCCTTTTCCGGGTTTAGGTTTTCCTTGTCCTTGCCCCGATGCACCCTGGGCTTCGGCCTGGTTCTGCATCAGGTTCTCCAGTAGTTCATTCAACAGTAAGGCAAGATTATTAGCGCTGGTCATGGCATATTGCTGGCGGGTCACTGCTTCACTCATTCGGCGGCCCTCAAGTGCATTCAATGTATTATTAATGTTAGCTTCCAGGTCGGTTGTTTCTTTATTTACGGTTGCTGCTATCTGGAACACTCTTTTGCTCAAGGCAAACAAGCTATCTTTCATCATCCTGGCATTTGCTTTAAGCCTGTTTTGCTCCTGTGTATTGGTTATGTAAAGCGGGCTGCTCATTGGCGTTTGCTTTACTTTGTTCATCAGTTTTTCCTGGTCGAAGGAGAACCGGATGAGGTTGGTCAGTATCTGTCTTGTTGCTTTAATATCTATATCAATTTGTTCTGCATCCATTCCGGCAGCCATACTTTTAAGTGAAGCGGCCATGTTTTTCAGGTTTTGCTGGGCTTTGCTCTGCGACTGACTTGCTTTTTGTTTATCATTTTTCTGCAACTGGTCACTGCTTTGCTCCATATTCTGATCAGCCTCTTTTCCTTCCTCTTTCGCATCATCTGTTTTCTCAGGTTGTTGCTGTTCATTATTGAGCTTTTCAATCTCCTTCATGTCTTTCTGCAATGCTTCTTTCAAATCCTGTTGTATGTCTTTCTGGTCTTTAGTCAGCTGGCTATTATCTTTCTTTTGAGCATCAGTATTTTGTTGTAACTGATTTTCACGCTTAGCAAGATCTTCCAGTTTATTGGCAAGGTCTTCCATTTTCATCTGCATCTCCAGTTTCTTCATCAGCTCTTGTATGCGTTCCATATCCATGTTGAACAATTTGTTTTGCTGTTCCATCTGTTGCAGATTCTGGAAAGCATTATCCTTGTTCATATTCTTCATCATCTCCTGCAATTTTTTCAATTGCTCGGCCAGCTCTTTGTTTAGCAGGTTGTCCAGCTGCTTTTGTACGGCTTCCTGTTTTTCCTTAATGTCTTCGCTGTAGTTCTTCTTATCACTTTGTTTTTTCTGTTCTTCAAATCTTTTTTTAATGGCCTCTACCTGATCTTTAAGCTGTTCCTGCTTGTCTGCCAGGGACTTCATATTCTGTTGCTTTTCCCAGTTCATATTGTCCGACTGCAATAGCTGGTTCTGCATATCCTTTAATTCGTTCTGCAGCTTTTTAGCTTGTTCAGCACTGGAGTTCAATCCCTGGTTGATCTGTTTTGAATTTTGATCCATGGCAGAATCCACTTCTTCCAGGTCAAACATTCTGTATGTATGAATATCGCTACGACCACTTTTGCTGCCATTAACAGCATCATTGTCCCAGCCTTCCATGTAGTAAGTTACTTCCTGGCCAGGGAGCAGGTTAAGCGATGCAAAGTCAAAATATTGTTGGAACGGAACCACATTTCCTGCCAGTACTTTAATCGGTATATTTTTTTCAGAAACTACCTGCTTGCCGGCATCGGTTATGGTGTAATGAAAATAAAGCCTGGATATACCGTAATCGTCGCTGGCATTTCCTGTAAGTAATATTTGCTGACCGGTAATACTGTCCTTCATTTCCTGCATCTGCACCTGGGGATTAAGATCGGGTATTACCTGCATTTGATACAGGAAAGAATCGGACTTTGGCATTTGTTTATTGGACAGGAAAATAGTGTACGAAGTATCCCTCATGAAACGCGCACTGGTCTGCCATTCGCCATCATTTTTCTGTAAGGGAGATTCGATACCATTGCTGCCTATTTTCATACTCACTACATCAGTATGTGTTGCTTTTAAAGACCATCTCAGCACAGTACCCGCAGGCACGCTCATGTCACTTAAGCTTTGCAGCTCCTCGTTCTTTTTGCCGGTATAAGCAGGATACTCTACTGATACTTTAAAGGCTTGAAGCATTGGCTTTTCAATAACGGAAAGCAGGTATTTATCAGAAAAAACATTAGCAGCCGTAAGTTTAAAATCTATAGGTTGTCCTACACGACTAAACGTATAGCTGTAACGGGTTTTACTGATCTTATGCATTTCCAGTTGCTCGTCACCTACCTGTACAAATACTTGCTCCGGCAGCTTTTCCCCTTTTACTTCTGCTTCCAGAGTGTAGTCCCCATAAAGCGGCACTTTCATATTGGCATTGGTTACATGAAAGGCAAAAGGTGCCGGTGGCGCAAAATTCTGATCGGGCTTCATTAATCTTTCCGATGCATCACGAAATACAGAAGGGGCGAGCAGTAATATCCCTGCCGCTACTGCAACCGGAACAAGCAGATAAGGAAGATATTTTCTATTACGTCCCAGGTCAACAGCCTGCGAAAAGGGAATTACAGATATCTGTGCTGCTTTCTGATTAATACTGGCATCAATGAGTTCACGGCTTTCAGTATTATTATTGTTTTGTCTGAGTTGAAGAATATTCAACAGCTTATCACTTACTTCAGGGAAATGAATGCCAATAATATTTGCAGCTTGTTCGTGGGAAATGACTTTGCCTAAACGTTGTATTTTAAGCAAAGGAATAATGATCCAGATAATAAGCGTAACCAGTCCTGCGCCAAGCAAAATGCTGACAATGCTCAATTTAAGCCAGGCTGGAAAGTAAAAATAATATTCCCCTATGCTGATCAGTAAAAGATAGATAATAAGGCAGGATAAAAAGATAAGTGCTCCGCGCATCAGTTGATTGACGTAGTACTTGCGGGTAAAGGCATCCAGTTTCTGTATCAGTAAATCGTAGTTGTTCATGGTATGTTGTCCTGTTCCTGTCTGCAACAGCTTTATTCCCCAGGCTAAAGTTCAATATAAATCGGTCCGGTAGATACCACATTGCTTTTGTGGCCCGCTTCATCTTTTATATAAATATCCCAATGCAAAGTATCTTTACCTAAAGCAGCATGAAGAGAATCAGAAATATTGAAATAACCTTTGCCAAGTTTTAGTGTTATGAATCCTTCGAGGCCCCCGTCTTCAGGCCGCATATCATCACCAATAAAAGGAAACGGATGTGTAAAAGTATAATCAACACTTGTACTGGTATCCCTTGAATCGCGTAAAAAAACACTTTGCACTGCCTGACTCTGATCACGGCCTATATCACCATCACCATCAGTAAACTTTAATTCTATAAGTACACCAGCCGCAGTATCTTTCAGATTTACTACATTAGGTGTCATAGTTTGATAGTAAATTTGCGGTTCAGGAGGATAGCTGCCCGGTTTTTTTACACAGGATGCGAACAGGGCCAGTAAACTCAGCAATAAAAATATTTTCGGTTTCATCTTATTTTTCTTATTTCCCGGTTCGTAAATACCATTTGAATGTTCAGATTTTATATTCCTGTCCCGACAAGGTTTTAATCGCACCATATTCTTTCCAAATTTAGTAAATGTACATCAATATTGAACATATTTCCAGGCAACACAACTGGCTTTCAGAGATAAATACTCATAATTTTGAGCAATATGCATTATCTGTTTTCCGGTATCAGTATGAACATTGTTCTGTATATCATGATTTTGTTACTGCAATAGGCCGAAAGCCAGATGCAGTGCAGTCTCTACAGTCTATTCCATTTTTACCCATATCTTTTTTTAAAACGCATGTTGTTGTTTCCGGCAGCTTTATTCCAACAGTTATTTTTGAAAGTAGCGGAACCACATCGACCCAAAACAGTAAACATCTTGTGAAAGATGCAGGGCTGTACCGGGAAAGTTTTTTACTGGCTTTTGAACAGTTTTATGGTGATCCGCAGGATTATGTCTTCCTGTGCCTGCTGCCTTCTTATCTAGAACGTGGAAATTCCTCATTAGTGTATATGGCTGACGAATTGATCCGGAAAAGCGGGCGGTTTGAAAGTGGATTTTACCTGAATGAGTGGGAACAGCTGGCGCAAATATTGCAGCAATTAAAACAAAAGCAACAAAAAGTAATGTTGCTGGGAGTAACCTTCGCCCTGCTTGATTTTGCAGAGCATCATTCAATGGATCTTTCAGAAATTACGGTAATGGAAACGGGGGGTATGAAAGGCCGTCGCGAAGAATGGACGAGAGAGCAAGTACATTATTTTCTGAAGGAAAAGTGGAATCTTTCCCACATTCATTCTGAATACGGCATGACGGAATTATTATCGCAGGCATACTCTAAAGGCGATGGTATTTTTCATGCAGCATCTACCATGAAAGTATTTGTAAGAGATGAAAATGATCCCTTCGAAATTAAAACATCGGGTAGTGGTTGCCTTAATGTTATTGATCTTGCCAATATACATTCCTGCTCTTTCATTGCTACCGATGATATCTCCAAGTTAGCTACAGACGGTAGTTTTGAGGTATTGGGCAGGCTTGATAATTCAGCTTTAAGAGGTTGCAGTTTAATGGTAGTTTAAAAAAAAATGCCGGCGATACACCGGCATTTTTTTATCTGATCAAAGTTACATCTCCCTGCCTGGTAAATATCTGTCCTGAATCTGTTACTGCTTCTATGGTATAAATGTAAACACCAAGAGGTTGCGGCTTGTCGTTAAATGTGCCATCCCATCCCTTATCAATATTGGTACTCTCAAATACTTTTTGTCCCCAGCGGTTGAAAATATTGAAAGACTTCAATTGTGCAATACCTCTCTTTGAAGGCTTGAACGTATTGTTCACTCCGTTGCCATTCGGGGTAAAGGCATTAGGGATATCTATCACCGTTTGCTTTACCAATATGTCTATAGAGTCAGCTATGGCGCATCCGTTTTCGGTAGTGGCAGTAACAAAATAACGCGTCCTTACTTGTGGGTTGGCAAGCGGATCTGAAATATTATCAGCATTCAGGCCTGAAGGCGGGAACCATTTAAAATACAGAGCATTTGTTTCAGGCTCTATATGATAAGATTCGCCGGGATAGATATTAACGCTATCAGGCAATGCAATTATGGCAGCAGAGTGTACAGCAACTTTTACCAGTTGAGAATCTGCACATCCATGTATGTCTTTTGCTATCATCAGGTATTCTGTTGTTGTTCCTGGACTGGCTACAGGGTTGGCGATGGTAGTATCATTTAAACCATAAGCAGGGCTCCAGGTATAAGATACGCCACCATTGGCAAAAAGCTGCACTGCTCCCATTGGACACATTCCGGTATCATTTGTGCTTACACTGCTGAAATTTCCGGGGAATACAGTAAGCCTTATACTGTCCTTGGCCGCACAACCAATAGGCGTACTGGCGTTTACCACAATCGTTACAGAAGTATCTCCAAAGTAAGCATTGTTGGCCCCTCCAGTGTAAAGCAGATCACCTGCCGGTGACCATGTATAAGTAAAATTGAAACTAACCGGATTAGCTATTGCATGCAATACAATCGTATCATATTCGCACATACTAGTAGGGTCAGCATATAGTTTTATTCCGGTAGGATTAGGTTCTACATCTACAGTAATGTTGGCAGAGCTATCATTACAACCCGCGTGAGAAGCCGTAAGTGTGTACACTGTCGACGTGCCGGGACTAAGTATCGGATCTTTAATATTAGGATTGGATACACCAGTGGTTGGTGTCCAGGTATAGGTATATTCATCACTGCCATTTACTGCGATAGGGAAAGAAGTGCCTTCGCAAATAGCAGTGTCATTATTCAGAATATCAAAACCTTGCAGGTTATGTACAAAAACAGAATCTTTCGAAGTGCACATACTTGGATTGGTGCTTCCTACAGT
This sequence comes from Taibaiella sp., assembly GCA_041660405.1. Taxonomy (GTDB): domain Bacteria; phylum Bacteroidota; class Bacteroidia; order Chitinophagales; family Chitinophagaceae; genus Taibaiella. The sequence goes on from JBAZWL010000012.1 coordinate 121,487, forward strand.
GACTACATAGGTTTGATCACCAGCAGGATTTGCCAATGGTTGTGCTATTGTAGTGTTGTTAAGTCCGGCAACAGGTGCCCATTGATAAGTATAGGTCAGTGTTGCATCGTTATTGGTAATTACCAAAGGTAGTATCACACCGGTATTGATACAGGTAATGAGTGAATCTGTAAGTTGCAATTGTGGTTTTGCAACTGCATTAAAAGTTACCTGGTTATTGATGGCCTGACTGGTGTTGCAACTATCCTGTAAAGTGTTTCCATCCGTACCATTCTGTGCATGAATGGTGTAAGTTCCTGAAGCACTTATCGGGTTGGCCAGTGTAAGCGATATGGTATTGGTAAAGCCGGCTGCATTACAAGCTACGCCTGTGGCAGCAGTTACTGTTGCTGCTCCGGGGCCTGTAATATTAAAATCGGAACCATTGGCTGCAATGGAGCTACATTTTACAGGGATATTGGTATTAACTGTCAGCGTTGTACAAGCCAGTGATGCCGAAGTATAGGAAGCACTGGGTGGAATGGTAAATACGAGTGAATCCGTTATGGGCACAGCCGTTCCGCACAGGTTGAGCATAGTATTATTATCTGTTCCCAGTTTGGCATGAATAGCATAGGTGCCGGGACTTAAAGATGGCGCAAAGTTTACAACAACATCCTGTGTGTAACCATTGGAACCAGAGCAATTGATACCGGAAGCGCTGACAACAGTACCAGAAGGAGTCAATTGAAAATCAGAACCATTTGCTGCAATAGAATTGCAGGCTATAGCGGTATTTAAATGAACGGTTACACTGTTCTTGTAATTACAAGCTGATGAAGAAGAAAGATTATTAAAATGTGGTGGTGTATTATCAAAAAATACAGCCGTAGAACCTGCAAAATTGATCGTAAAACCTGAACTGGGGCCACCACCGGAACCAAAGTTATTGATCATGATCAGGTAAACGTCTCCTGCAGCTGCAGTTATCTGTTGTAAGTATGAACTACCTGTGGTACCACCTGCTACGGAAGTAAGTGTGGAAGTACTGTTCAATCCTACAATGCCGTTATTGAATACAGGTTGATTGTTATTGAAATTGCAGCGGATTACCTGGGCTTGTGTGATGCTATTGCAATCACCAGTGGTAACATTAGCAATAGCAAAATCATAGTCATCATCTGTTACAACAGGTGTAATGGTAAAAACAATAGTACCTGGCGCGCTTACCACTAATTTGAGCCATACAGAGTTGGACTCCGGGCTGAAGCAAGGGGTAGTTGCCAGATCGGTAACTGTACCTTCTCCCTGGTAGCTATAAGGCGTGAAAAAAGTATTTCCACAGAGTTGAAGTGCATTGCATGCATTCTGCTCTGGTTGATTAGGAGGAAGTAACTGTGCTTGAGTTTTTGTGAACGAAAATATTGCAACAGCGGCAAAAAGGTAAAAGCGTATTATACGCATCATGGTCTAGATGTTAAAAATTAGAATGCAAAAATAAACTAAATAGCTGGCGTGTTTTAATAATTTACAGTAATTAATACAGCTGGCAACACATAATATTATTGATGACGGATATTGAAACGTTAAAGTTGGTTTTTTTATTATTAAGTCCTTGTTTCTTTCTGGCCTCTGATTATTTCGGAGTTATTCTTTCTTCTTTTGTTAATTTGCAAAAATCATGCCAACCCAAAGATTTATTCAAGAAATTATAATATTCCAATGCGAACGTTAATAGACAATATAAAAAAGTTGATCCAGGTAGAAGAAGGCTTGGAACGAAAACTGCGTGTTTATGGTAAAGACATGAACTTGCTTCCGGAAATTGACAATGCCTGGTTGTTGATAGAAGATGGGATCATTCACAGTTTTGGGGAAATGCAACATATTCCGGAAAATATTGCTGCAGACAAAGTAATAGATGCCTCCGGGCGTATTGTAATGCCTTCCTGGTGCGACTCGCATACGCACCTGGTATTTGCCGCCCCACGCGAACAGGAATTTGTGGATAGAATAAATGGTATGACCTATGCAGAAATTGCGGCAAGAGGTGGTGGTATTTTGAATTCAGCCAAAAGATTAAATGAAACAGATGAATCACAGCTATTTGACCAATCCTTAAAAAGATTGCTCAAGGTAATGGACCATGGTACAGGAGCCATTGAAATTAAAAGCGGATATGGTCTATGCCTTGAAGGCGAATTGAAAATGCTGCGGGTGATCCGCAAGTTGAAAGAGCAACGTATTATTCCTATTAAGGCCAATTTCCTGGCTGCTCATGCCTTCCCTCCTGAATTTAAAGAAAATCACCAGGGTTATATTGATTCTATAATCAACGAAATGCTTCCCAGAGTGGCTGATGAAGGTTTGGCTGATTATATGGACGTGTTTTGTGAACAAGGTTTTTTCTCTGTAGATGAAACATCTCAATTGCTGGAAGCTGGATTGAAATATGGTTTAAAGCCCAAGATACATGCCAATCAATTGCATCGTTCGGGTGGGGTACAGGTTGGTGTTAAGTATAATGCCATAAGTGTGGACCATCTGGAAAGTATGGGCGAAGAAGAAATAGAAGCTTTAAGAGGAAGCAATACCATTCCTACATTATTGCCGGGAGCAGCCTTTTTCCTTGCCATGCATTATCAACCAGCACGACTATTGATAGATGCCGGGCTTCCTGTTGCCCTGGCTTCCGATTTTAATCCTGGCTCCTGCCCTTCGGGAAATATGAATTTCCTGTTATCGCTGGCCTGTACTCAATTGAAAATGACTCCTGAAGAAGCAATTAACGCACAAACCTTAAATGGTGCTGCTGCGATGGAACTGGGAAACGAAATGGGCACTATAGCAATGGGTAAAAAAGCAAGTCTTATTATTACAAAACCAGTGTCTTCAGTCGCCTACCTTCCTTATAGCTTTGGTGAAAATTGGATAGAGAAAGTAATACTGTAGAAAATAAAACAGGGTTGCCTTTCAAAAGGCAACCCTGTTTCACATGTATCATTTTAGCTGGATTATCTCAGATCAATCACTTCAACACCCGGATTTTTCTTTGGATCGAAAATAAAATCGGTATCAGCAACTTTTGCATTAGGGGTAACGCCGGAAATAGTATATCCGTAAGATCCGCCTGATTTATCGTACATAATACCGCCGGTAATCATTGTGGTAGACTTATCTACATACAAAGTCACTTTTTTGAATGATTTTGCACTGACAGGGGTCATGTCTATAACATCTACTCTTCTGCCGGCAACTGTTTTTTCACCTACATAGGCACTTTTGTACTCATTGTTGTAAGAACCGGAGAATAATTTAGCAGGAGATATAGATTGCGCATTAGGATCAAAGGCGGTAATCTGCACTTCTTTATTGGCAGGTAAGTAAGTCCACACAGCTTTACCATCGCAAATGATTTGCTGGCCACTCATATTTACTTTGTATTTGTTGCCTTTCATAACGAAAGTTCCGCTTTTGGTGCCTTTGGATTTGCCTTTAGCGTCATTCATGGTTAGGGCAAAGTTTGCTTTCAGCGAACTTGTAGATTTAAACTTGGCGCTTACTTTATCCAATACTGCTTTTGCTTTTGCATCTTGTGCTTGCGCACTAAAGGATACAAATATTGCTGCTACAAATAATAAAGAGAGGACTTTTTTCATTGTTATAAAAATTGATTTTAGTTTTAAATTAAAGTTTCAGATCCGGGAGGCATTACCTCTTTTCCAGGCTTCTGATTTTCAGGCTGCAAAGGTCCGGTTTATAGATATAAAAAAGGAAAAAAAGTTTAAGAAGGTGCTGGGTAATAACGTTTTGTTATGAAAAAGGTTGGGCTGCTCCTTTCTGCCAATGAAAAAAGCCGTTCCCCAATCAGGAACGGCTTTTCTATTTATAATCAAGCTTATTGAAAATTATGCATTTTCAGCAGCTTTTTTACCTTTTGCTTTAGTTACTACTTCTTCCTCAATGTTCTTAGGCGCTTGAGCGTAGTGGCTGAACTCCATGGTAGAAGATGCACGACCAGAAGAAAGAGAACGTAATTGTGTTACATAACCAAACATTTCGCTCAATGGAACTTTTGCTTTGATTACCTGTAAGTTGTTACGGGTATCCATACCTTCCAGCATAGCACGACGACGGTTCAAATCACCTGTAACATCACCCATGTACTGATCCGGAGTCAAAACTTCAACCTTCATGATTGGCTCAAGAATGATTGGTTTTGCTTTACGGCCAGCTTCACGATAAGCTTGTTTAGCACAAAGCTCGAATGACATAGAATCTGAATCGACCTGGTGGAAAGAACCATCATATACACGTACTCTCATGTTTTCTAATGGGAAACCAGCCAGTACACCGTTAGTCATAGAGGTTTCAAAACCTTTCTGGATAGCAGGTACAAATTCTTTTGGAATAGATCCACCGAAGATATCGTTGATGAATTGGAAGCGACCTTTATCAAGTGCTAAGAATTCTTCGTCAGCTGGTCCGATCTCAAATTGGATATCAGCAAACTTACCACGACCACCGGATTGTTTCTTGTAAATTTCACGGTGATCTATTTTCAAAGTCAACGCTTCTTTATAAGCAACCTGAGGTGCACCCTGGTTTACTTCCACTTTAAACTCGCGACGCATACGGTCAACGATAATTTCCAGGTGAAGCTCACCCATACCGCTCAATACGGTTTGGCCGGTTTCTTCATCTGTTTTTACGCGCAAAGTAGGATCTTCTTCTACCAATTTAGCGATAGCCATACCCATTTTCTCAACGTCAGCCTGAGTTTTAGGCTCAACTGCGATAGAGATTACGGATTCAGGAATAAACATGTTTTCCAATACGATAGGATTTTTCTCATCGCAAAGGGTATCACCTGTTTTGATATCTTTAAAACCAACAGCTGCACCGATATCGCCTGCTTCAATT
>JBAZWL010000013.1:0-45000 GCA_041660405.1 Taibaiella sp.
AAGTACGACTGCGTTATTCATTATAAAGAATTTATGATATAAACCAGAAACCACTGATTGATAAATAATATCGCCCTTAGTCTTACATTGCATTTTAATTTTTATTCTTGCAACATAAGTCTCTACTGTTTTTTGCGAGATACATAAATCTGTCGCTATTTTTTTCGCTGTATGCCCTGTTAGAATTTGTTTCAAAATCTGAAATTCTCTTGGAGCAAGAACAGCATGATCAAAATACTCGCCTAGACTAAAACCTTCATCGCTTTGATTTTCAGCCTGCTCTTTTTTAGAAATTTTAAGATCATCTACATTAACAACAGAGGCAATAATGCCAACAATTTTACCACGCTCATCTATCATCGGGTGTTTATTAAGCAGTACTATCGTTTCACCATTGGGCTGAGCTTGAGGCTCCAAAACATTACAAAGTGAAACACCCTGCATCGCCTTGATATCGCCACTTTTATAAAGATGAGAATATTTTTTCCAGATAAAGTGCTCATCTGTTTTATCAATACACGCCTGCGCTGAATCTTGACCCGCATTCTGAGCAAAACGTTCATTACAATAAATAATACGATGCGTTAAGTCTTTAGCGCAGATAGCGGTGTTTAATTGTGAAAATATATTTTGGGCAAGATTCATAGTATCTCCTTTCGTTTATTTTCTTTTACCATGCTTTTGGGAGTTTGAATAGCATTACTGAGGCTATTTATATGTTTGTAATGGATAATTTCCTGTGGCTGTCTGATCGGGTTCATCATCAAATTTCCCACTGAAGTCATCCTGCGTAGTTTTTAAGTAAATTTTTGTAAATATATTACGTAATTTCTCACCAAACTCACTCATTAATTTCTCTTGAACATGACCTTTACTATTGTTTGAAACAATGACTTTATACACTGTTCGTTTATCTTGGGCAGAAATTGGCTCGCGCAAACAACTGCTCATCATTTCTTCAAAATCATATTTTAACATTATACAATGCTGCATTAACTCTTTTAGCAATTTACTAAGATGCTTTTCATATAATTCCTCTGCTGGATTTGCTGACCATAATAGCAGCATTGGAAAGCTGTGAGCCGGTAATAGATAACAACGTAAACGATACCTTATAATAAGTTTTATTTGGTCTTGAAGATTTTTTGTTTTTGAAATGTTTATGGCTGTTAGGGCCCCAATATGCGTCTCGTTATTTGTCTCGTACTTATTTGCAAGCTCAATCATAGTCACCGTCCAATTTTTGGAGGGAAACGCTGGCTCTATTGATAATATTTTCTCGGAAAAATTAACAATAGGGATTTGCTTAAAAACAAATAATCCTCCTCTGTTAATTTCTGCTTTTAACTTAAGTAATGCCTCATTAATACGACCGCCGTTATAAATTTCATCAAGAATACAACTATAATTTGATGGTAGAGGACTGTTTAAAAAATTCCTAATTATTTCGACAATAAATACCCTTTCTTCAATAGATACATATTGAAAATCATAGCTCTCATTTGAAAAAAAACGATGTATCCCCACGGCATGAAAAATTGGTCCGGAAAATCTGAAAAATATATATGAATTTAAATTCGATGGAATAATTTTGTAACAAAAATATTCCACACACCATTTGTACCACTGTTTTTTAATGTGTGTTTCTTGAGATAAGTCTAATCTTGGGTTTGCCAACAATAATGGAAGATATTTTGCTGCATCTGAAAGTGAATGTTTTGCACTCATTATCAAAGAGATATAATGAGCGAACATATTAGTTTCGGTAACTGCATCACCTTCTATTAAGACATTAGGGTCAGTACGCGGATCATTGAGTAATAGTCTAGCGATGGATTCATAACTTATAAAAGGAAGTTCTAACACTTGTGCAAGTGGACTTTTTAAACAAATATTTCCACCATTATCTATCACCTTACTACGTAAATTAGGATTAATTTTATGATTTTCCAGTAAAATTTCAACAGCTCGTGGGTTCGGCCGCTTAATTGCAATGCATAGTGGAAACTCATCTTTAAAGGGTAGATTAGGATCCGTCGATTCATGTTGTAATAATATAAACAAGCTTTTATTTGAAAGGTTAAGAAGCGCTGCATGTAAAGCATTTTCTCCATCCTTAACAGGCAAATTAGGATTTGCGCCTTGACGAAGAAGTTTAGAAACACTTTCAGTTTTGTCAGCAACTACAGCCTCATATAATTGTAATTCTAGTGACATAAATCCTCGCTTATCTTACTGCCTTATCATGAGTATGTGCCACAATCCTTCAATAACACAAGTCAGGATTTTCCTGACTTTAACCTATTTTATCCTTACAGTAGACTGCATATATATTGCATATAAAGTAGGTCTTAATGATAAAAGCACAAAGAACTCAATGGGCAATGATCCTTGCTTTGGTGCTTGTTGGGCTCAATCTGCGTCCTTCTATGGCTGGAATAGGGCCTTTAGTGAATGCTGTTCAAACAGATATTTCTACCAGTTACAGCATGCTTTCTTTATTAACAACTTTACCCGTGTTAGTGATGGGTTTTGCTATGTTATATGGGATGCGATTTGCCATTTGGTTTGGCGAGCGTCGCTGCGTTGCTTTGGGACTGATGATCATTGCAATTGCAAATTTTGCTAGATTTTATACTGATGATATGATGGATTTGATTTTAACAGCAGTCATTGCTGGTGTTGGCATTGCTATTATTCAGTCAGTGATCCCTACCCTTATTAAAAAAAATTTTGTAAATTCTGTACCTTTATTCATGGGCGTTTATGTGAGCGCTATTATGGGTGGCGCAGCATTGGCTGCTTCTACAGTTACATATATTGAAATTTATTTGCACAGTTGGAGAGCAACATTAGCTATTTGGTCAATATTAGCAGCGGTGGCATTTTCTATATGGTTATTTGTTTTCCCTGATACTCAAAAATCTTCCTTAAAACAAACTGATATTATAAAATATGACTCTTTAGTAAGAAATCCTCGTGCTTGGTTATTGGGAATTTTTTTTGGTTTAAATACATCTGCTTATACTTGTGTGCTCGCTTGGTTGCCAGCATATTATTTAGAGCAAAGTTGGCAGAGCACGCGAGCTGGTTTATTGCTTGCATTTGTAACATTCATAGAAGTGATTGCAGGGCTGACAATACCTGCAATAGCCAATAAGAAAAAAGATCGTCGCCCCATATTATTTTTTCTGATATTTTCACTGATGATAGGATTTATAGGTTTAATGTTTGCGCCTATACAATATTCATTACTTTGGGCGGGATTATTGGGATTGGGGATTGGTGGTTTGTTTCCCATGAGTTTAATTGTTGCCATGGATCAAGTTGAATCAGCAAGCGGCGCAGGCCAGCTAACATCTTTCGTGCAAGGAATCGGTTATTTAATAGCAGGATGCGCCCCATTTTTTGCAGCCTATATTCGCGATGCTTCTTCAAGTTTTTATTTTTCATGGTTGTTATTGATCATGATGAGTATCATCATGATAGCAATGGCACCACGATTTTCTCCGCGCTAAGCAAATTTGTTGACTATCGGGAATTTCCTGACAGACAAACCTAGTGTCAGTCTGTAAACTCACAATTAAGCCATAGTAAAACAAAATTATTATCCTTGGAGATAAAGAGCATGCGATTTAAAGACCTTTCAAAAGAAATAAAAAAAACTTTTTCAATCCAAGATTTATGTGATATTTGTGAAGCCAATCCATCTGAAGTTGAATCGATACTACGTTATATCAATGATAAAGAAACAGATACAAATCCTGATTTTGAAATCGACCAAGCTATGCTTGAATATTTTGCACGCCCTAATGCTTTGTCTCATATTATGATGGTGGGTTACAAGCGTAATAATCAGAACTATGCTCCAGCATATTTACTACTCCTATATTGTCACTTGACTCTCTATATAGATTTAGCCCCAATTCAGCATACAATTGCTGGCACATATCTGGCTAGCTACATGCAAAATTTAATAAGTGAATCACAGTATAATCTGATTCTTTTTTTAATTTCCAATGAGGAACTTAGACTTACCATTAATATAGTTCAAATATATAGTGAAATATTTAATTCAACTTTACTGTTAACTTTATTAAAATTTAAAGATAAATTTGTTACGCAAAGAGTAAAGCTGGTTAGTGACTTACTCCTTGAGAACGGCTTGAATCTGCTGAAAGGATCTATTGATAAAGCTTTTTTGATCATTAGAGCAATTCATCAATATGATATCCCCTATACACATCCTATATTAACTGATCTGGCTGAAAAAATTATTGGCAAAGATAAAAAATTTCCTGAAAGTGAAAATGAATTAATTGAAGCATTATATATTGCTGTAGCAAAAGATCGCCTCGACCCATCGCTTGATATCAAAACCGCACTAAATGCGAAAGAGAGATTTAAAAAAAGGGAGACTTTATATGAAAAAAATATTTATGATTACGATGTAAAAGATATCCCATTTCTAGCAACTTTCTTTTCAGGCATAGGCGCAAAGTTCTCTAAAACAATAGTAGTTGATGCATTATCAAAAAACTATTCGCAAATCTTAGATTTTGTTGAATATTTACGCTACTCTGGCGCAGATGTTAATGCTCAAAAACACGATACTAGCGCACTCACGACTCTTGAATGGAGCTATTCGCCATCCGAGAAACAACAGATTATTTTGTTTTACCTAATTATTGCTGGCATCGATATAAAAAAATATAGTGAAAATGTATTTAACTTGGCGACCCAGGATTGTACAAACACTTATTCACTTTATTCACTTAAAGCATTTTTCAAAACCACTCAGAATATAAACGCCAAAAACTATCGTCAACTCACGCTTTTGATGAAAACCTTGATATTTGGAAATGCAGATCTCAGCAAAGTTCATCTGCTACTTGCTAACGGTGCTAATATTAATGTTAAAAACGATATGGGTTTTACTGCATTGAATTTTTGTGCAAACAAACCAGCTATTTTAGCTGAACTTACACTTTGGCAGAAATTAAACATTGATACAACACTTCAAGATACTACACCATTTGAAAAAAAAATTATTTCTATTTTAACTCGCTACATTCAAATAAACACCCCAACACTTTCCTGGTTTTACTCTGAACCTGACGAAGTTTCACAAGTTCGTACCGTGTTGAATACTATTAATGAATACCTGCATGATACAGCGGATGGCGATAGCACATGCCTTGTAAATTTGGACTCAAAGGAAAAAAGAACAATCAATTTAAAAGAATTTTTATCAAACGCCATTAGTGAATTGAAAAAAAATAAAAACATGCCCAATAGTCAAAAAACTTTATTAGCCTTATATCAACGGCTGATTCATTATTTGGATAATCATTTGAAATTATCGTTAAAACTTGAGCTTTCAGCAGTCAAGACACCTGCTTCTGAAACTCGTTTGACGTCATTAGTCATCTAGCGCAGCAGCCTAGGTTTTGATATTATATGTCGCATTTTTTATTGTTTGTATTAAAGGTCTTCAACTGTTCATCCAAGTGTTGAACGCATCGGTTACAAATAGTCGATAACATTTCATCCCCAACAGTACTTGATAAAATGTCTTTTAATCCAATAATGGGTCCCTGCCCAATGTGCATTTAAGTGAGCACTTGACCATCACCCTCAGCGTCAATACCAAAGTATTCGTTTATTTTATTCATCAAATCCTTTGCTTCCGTGACTTCAACGGGTTCAGTAAGCCAGAAAATCATAGTTGTTCTTTCTTGTATATATTTTTTTAAAACAGCCATCACTTTTTTCTCAAGGCTTGTTTTATCGTCTTTATTTAAAAAAATATTATCAATCTCATTTTCTAATACTATTTTTTTTAGCTTGTTTATTGCTACATGTATAATAAAGTCTGCCTCTTGATCAGAGACATCATGTAATGATGCAGGATACTGAAGCAGATAATGCAGTATTGACCATTTTATAGAATTTATCCCAGTTCCACCGCCTGCCTCTAATATTTTTAAGAGAGCTTGTTGCGGATCTTCATTGTTATGTAAATTTTCCAATGGACGACAAAGTACCTTAACAGCGCGAAAAAGACGATAGCCTCCCAATGTAAGATTATTTAACACCGGACTAAATCTCCAATGTACATAATGGTATTTTGCGCCATTAAGCCCCCAGTTTAAATTTTGTATGGTAATTTTTTCACATAGGGTGTCCACAAGCGTATTTATTGTTTCAATATTCAGTGTTGTCTTAATCATTAATCACCAATCAAGCGGCGCAGGCCAGCTAACATCTTTCGTGCAAGGAATCGGTTATTTAATAGCAGGATGCGCCCCATTTGCTGCAGCCTATATTCGCGATGCTTCTTCAAGTTTTTATTTTTCATGGTTGTTACTGATCATGATGAGCATCATCATGCTAGCGATGGCACGACGATTTTCTCCGCGCTAAGCAAACAGGCTTAATTGGACTCGATAAATTGCTCTGATTTTTCGGTAAGTTGACAGCACTTAAAGATAAATTCCATACTTTGCAATTCAATTTAGACTGCACATTACCGGACTTTGCTTTCTTGTGTATTTCAGCAGGACCCAAGTATTTGTTCGGTTTTTTTAAAATATTCAAAACATCATTATGATCTAGTCCTTTTCCTGAAATGGTTGATTCTAAATTTTTTAGTAAATCCAAACCCTTTTGCATGACTTCTATATAGCGTTTTATATGATTTTGAACATCTCTTGACGAACAATTTTCAGGTAAAGCTAAATATTTCATTTGCAAATCCGCCACTTCATTAAATGCAACAATATTTAATGGGCACTCTTGCAAAGTACGCTTTATTTGCTCATCTAATGTCTGTTTTATAAGCATAAATGTTGATGCTGAGGATATATTAACCTCCTGAGAACACACTAAAACGCTTGTGCCCTCTACGTTTTGTGACTTTTCTTGTATTATTTGTGTCGATGGTTGAGCATTCTCAATAACAGATTGTGTGGTTAATTGTTGTGATAATAAATCCTCTGCAGCAATTACAGTTTCATGATGCATAACTGTTAATTCAATATCTTTTGTTGGTTGTGTTGTTGTGAAAAATTTAAACACTATCATACCTCCTGATAACTATTGTTAGATAATATATTTAGCAATCTACCATAGTGGTGGATATGGCGAAAGTCGGGGAAAACCTGACATGAAATCTGAATTAAATAATATACAATACTTATTAATGGAGCTCATGAAACAAACATCGTGCTATTTCAAGAACTTCCAAAATAAACAAAAAAAAATTTTCAATTAAAAATCTCAATGATATTTGCAAAGCCAATCCATCGCATATTGAATTCATTTTACGTTATATCAATGATCAGAAAACAGCATCAAATCCTTTGCTTCTGTGACGTCTAAAGGTTCGATAAACCAAGAAACCATAGTGGTTCTTTCTTGAATATATTTTTTTAAAATAGCCATCACTTTCTTCTCAAGGCTTATTTTCTGACTATCGGGAATTTCCTGATAGTCAAACCTAGTGTCAGAGCAAGGTTTCACAGGTTCGTACTGTGTTGAATGCTATAGGTTTCGACAGTCAAGACATCTTTTACTGAAGCGAGTTTGACGTCATTAACCATGTAAAGTAAGATGTTATGCATGGCTAATATTAAAAAAATTCTTATTATCGGCGGTGGTTTTGCTGGTGTGTGGAGTGCACTCAGTGCAATGCGACATTGCATTTTATTAAATAAAGAAAAAGAACTTGAGATCACATTAATTAATAAAGATAATTATCATGGTTTACGCCCACGTTTTTATGAAGAAGATTTGTCGAAGACACGTATCCCCTTAGAAAAAATATTAACCCCATACGGGATAAAGCTTGTAATCGGTGAAGTCACTTTAATTGACGCCACCCATCAAAAAGTAGATGTAAAAACCAGTTCATCAGAGTTAGAAATTCACACCTATGATAAATTAATTTTAGCAGCTGGCAGCCATTTATATGCACCAAATGTGCCTGGATTAGATACATTTGGATTTAATGTAGATACTTATGCTGACGCAAAGCATTTATCGAATCATTTGCATACCTTGCATAAAAAATCGGCTAAAGGACAATATACTGCCGTTGTCGTGGGTGGCGGTTTTACGGGTTTAGAAGTGGCAACGGATTTGATTGATCGCTTAAGAAAAATAGCCCCTGATAAAAATGATGCGCGGGTGATTATTGTAGATCATACTGAAATTGGCAGCACCTTAGGCGCAGAGCCTATGCAAGTGGTTAAGCAAGCTTTAAAAGATTTAAATATTGAAACAAAAACTAATGTGCACGTATCACGGATAGAGGCAGATCAAGTGATTTTAGATTCTGGTGAAGTCATCGACACACAAACTGTAATTTGGTCCGCAGGCATGCGCGCAAGTGCGCTCACAAAATTGTTTTCTGAAGACTTAGACAAATGGGGACGCATTCTCGTTGATAAATATTTACACATTACAAATGTAAATAATTGTTTTGCTGCAGGTGATGTTGCAAAAGCCATGACAGATGAAGCACATCCTTCTCTTTTGTGCTGTCAACATGCCATGCCACAAGGTCGGTGGGCAGGACATAATGCTGTTGCAGATTTATTTAATCAACCTTTAATTCCCTATGAACAGAAAAAATTCGTCAGCATTATTGATTTAGGATCTTGGGGCGCAGTCTACGCAGAAGGCTGGGAACAACATTTAGTTTCACAACAACAAGAAGCTAAAGAATTAAAATTATACGTCAATCATAATCGCATTTTACCTTTAACCAGCGGCAATATTGATGAATTACTTTATGAAGCTGCGCCTGTATTTCGGGCAATGCCAATGACGGAATAAGATGAGTACCCAATAGTCTATCCTTGCGGTCTTTGAAAAAATCCGGCCAGCTACTAGGAATACACCACGGGATTACTAGGAAAGGAATGGATTCCTAGTAAATTTTCCTAGTGCGTCACTATAAAATAATTTCTTTAAAAACAAATGCTTATTATGACCAACTCTTACCGAAGGCTTTAGGCTTTTTATCATGCATGACCTGAAGCAGTCAGCATTTCCATGTTGTATTTTTTATGTATGCCGTTCATTTGTGTGCCATATTTAAATGTTTAAAACACTAATTTATGTTATAACAAGAAATAGATTTTTAGCAAGGATTACATTATTTATGAACATACCCCATATTTGCGCTGAAATAACAAAGCAATATCTGGACTATTTAGGGCTGGATAGATGCAAACCCAGCCGTGCATTTTTAAATGATTTGGTACGCAATCATGCGTATAAAATTCCTTGGGAAAATTTTCTACTAAGGGAAAATGGCACGCTTGAAACTGATGTGGAAATATTAATTCATCGTATTACGCAAGAGCATCTAGGCGGCGTTTGTACACAGTTGAACCTTTGCTTTGCCGCATTATTGCAATCCCTTGGTTTCTCTGTCACTTTGCATGCCTGCATGATTCATGGGTTTGAAGATAAACCTTATGAAACGCCACGCATGACACATTTAACACCTGTGGTTGTGTGTGAGCATGAAACCTTATTAGCAGAAATCGCCTGGGTGGGCTTGGCAAATGCAATGGTTATGTCGGACAAAACGACACAGGAAATTGCGCATTATCGTTTAAATTTAAATAGTAATGGAAATTACGTATTGCAGTTTTTATCGCACGATCAATGGTTCCCACAATTTGAAATTTTTTCCCATCCCTTACGCATGGATGAATGGCTGGAATGCATTGACTATTCTCAACCTTCTGCTGATCGCGTCGCAGCCAATCATCGCGTATTTATCAAAGTGTTTCCCGAGGGACGGGTCATTATTAAAGACAATAAAATTACGATTGTGGATGGAAATATTGTCAATAAGATAGAGATATAGTACGTTTAAAACGGATTCAAACGGTCAATAATAAAATCAATAAATCCGCGTGTTTTTGCGGGTAATAAACGAGAGGATGTGATTGCGGAAATGATAATCGGATCTAATTGCCAGTCAGCAAGCAGAGGTAACAAATGACCAGCAGCAATATCAGCTTTACATTCTGCTTCAACAACTGATGCAATACCCATACCTTGTTTTGCTAACTCTAAGCCTATCAGTGGATCATTAAACCAAAAGCGACCGGATAGTTTAATCGATATGTGTTGTTTTTGTTTTTTAAAATTCCATATGGTTTCATGTGGATTTCCGCTCAGGCGTAAACAGTCATGATGAGATAATTGATCGGGGTGTGTCGGTATACCATGCGCTTTAATATAAGTTGGCGCTGCATATAGAGCAGGTTGCAATACTGCTAAGCGTCGAGAGGTGAGATTTGAATCAAGTAATTTTCCTACTCGAATAGCGACATCATATTGCTGCGCAACTAGATTAACTTGAACTGGAGAAGCATCTATATCAAATGTTACTTTGGGATAAAGTCGAGCAAATTCTGCAAACCAGGCGCCCATTTGCGCATTAAATAAACTGGGGGGCATAGAAATGCGCAAATGACCATGGGGTTCTTTGGTATGCTCGCTAAGCTCCGTGTGAATTTCATTCACCTCTTCAATAATATGCTCAATGCGCGCTAAATATGCTGCACCATCATTTGTCAATTCAACGCGCCTCGTAGTACGATTTAATAATTGAAAGCCTAAATCCTTCTCAAAAGCGCTAATACGCCTGGATATTGTGGAATGGGGTATTTGTAATGCCTCTGAGGCTCCAATAAAACTCTTGGACTGCGCCACAGCTACAAAGAGCTCCATATCTTTAAACCAATCTAGCTTCATTATATCCTCAATTGTTCCATTTTTAGAATTATATATTGATATATAGCATATTTATCTTAGTATTGGAACAGTCTAACATGGTTGAAAGAAATCCACTAAATCTGGAGTTAAAAATGACATTTACCATGCAGGATCTTGAATCTTATAAATCCAGATACGATAAGCGATGCGGCGATTTAAATGATTTCGAAAAAGAAGTTTACAACTCATTATTTAGTGCGTTATCTCGATATGTGTACTCTGATGATTTCGACCAATTACTGAAGGAATTGATCATCATTAAAAATAGTAACCCTGATTTTTTTGAACATTTACTGGGAATATTATGTAATGAATCAATCTGGAAAATAATAAAAGGATATTCTCAATCCTATAATCTCGAGGAAATTAATTATTTATTAATGCGTTGCTATATTAATAAGAATCTTATTAAAAATATTTTATCAAAACTTGATATCAAAAATATATTATTTGAATTAAGCGATATAGATATAGTTGATAATCCATATATCGAAAAATTAATGAGTCTTATTCTTGAAGGAATAAAATCTCAAAACATAGAACCTACAAAATGGGTAAATCTAGTAGATATTGGCATAGCTTTTTTTATATCTCATTATCATACTACTTTAACTAGAATTATTCGTCAAAAAAAACTTGAATTACTTGCTAAATTTATTGATACTTTTGACTATGCTCACTGGCCGGAAGATTCGGTTGAGTTTATTCTTCATGATTATGTTACAGCGCTTGATTTTTCTGTTGGACATTCTCATTCTTCTATCGCTAATTCTCTATTAAAAATAAATTTAATAAGAGAACATATATTACAAACAAGATCCGCTCACACTGAAATCTGGAGATGTGCAAAGGATCAAAAGGATCAAGAGCAAAGAAACGCGTTTTATTCTGGGCGAATTTTAACTAAATTACTCATACAAAATACAGATGCTGAATTCGTAGAGAGTTATCCTCACATTGCAAAAAAAATAGCGAATTACTATTCAAATGATAATGAAGTGCGACGGGTTTTTAATCAAGGGTATGAAATACAAACAACTATTATGAAAAATAAGTGAGAGGTGATTATGAGTGATGTTATTTTAGTGTGTGGTGGAACTGGGCGCCAAGGCCATGCTGTGGCTATGAGCTTGTTACAGAAACAACAGAAAATTAGAATATTAACGCGAAATATCTCAAGTCAAACACAGCAGGAAAAATTAAAATATTTTAAAAATTTGGGTGCAGAAATTGTTCAGGCTGATATGACAGATGAGCATTCATTACAAAAAGCACTACAAGGTGTAGCGCGCGTATTTTTAATGACAACGCCTTATGAGGCCGGAGTGGAATTAGAGGTACAACAAGGTATCACCACGATTGATGCTGCAAAGAAAAGCAATATTGAGCAATTGGTATTTAGCTCAGTAGGCAGCACTAATAAAAATTCTGGCGTTCCCCATTTTGAATCTAAATGGAAAATAGAACAATATTTATATCAAAGTAAAATTCCATCTACAGTTATCAGACCTGTTGCATTTATGGATGAAATGGCTCCGCCTGCAATTTTATCTGATATTCAAAATAATATACTGACATTACCCTTAACTCCAGGGAGAAAATTTCAAACTATAGCGATTCGCGATATTGGTGAATTCGCAGCCGCAGCATTAACGCAATCATCTTTTATAGGTCAAAAAATTGATATCGCCGGTGAAGAGTTAACTCCTGAAGGCTATACTGATATCATTTCCAAATATATGAACAAGCCACTTCGGTATCAACAAATGCCTGATTCTCAGCTGGAATCAACATTTGGTCATGATCTCGCTTTGATGTTTCGCTGGTTTAATCGCGTAGGATATGATGTGAATATTGCTGAGCTCAAAAAACAATATGGCTTAGCTCTAACGTCTTTTAAAAAATTGGTTACAGAGAACCTTAAGGTTTAGGCAACGGCAATTCTGTTGCGGAAATTTTAATTAGAAAACTTAACCATTCTTTGTCATCCCACCTATCACCGGAGACATAAAAATAAGGTTTCGCACCTTTGTAAGGTGGTTGCTCTTCACATTCTCCAATAAATACCCTGCCCGCTTTAGTGGGTTTAACAAAGAGTTGATCGTCACAGACCAAAGCTACTACCTTGTTGTCACAATACAAACAATATCCGCCGAACATTTTTTTTGCGCTCATGACTCCGGCCTGTGCTGTTTGCTCGAGAATATAATTAATTGTTTCTGGTGTCGTTGTCATACAAATTAATCCTTTGTTCAAGAATCTACTATATGTGTAACATAACGCAAGTCAGGATTTTCCTGACTTACATCAAACAACCACTATGGTAGACTTCTAACGATGAAAATTGAAGAAGTACTAGAGAATCAATTACAATCTACCCCAGCACCATCCGAAGAGCAGGCGGCAACCTATAATCCGTGTTTAGTGTTCGTTTGTTTGACGACAGGTAATTTGGTCTTGGCTAGCACGCACAACCTATTTGTTATCATGGCAGCGGATGCAGGGTTTGATAAAAACATTCTTATCAAAGGGCTAAGTGATAATTCAGAGGCAAAGGTGGCAGGTATATTGGCTATATTAGGATTCATCGTTCTTGAAGCAAATACTGTATGCTATGTTATTTTAAAAGATTTTGCCAAACAAAAACAAAATAAGTTTTACAAAAATTTAAACCGTTACATTTTTAGTGCCAATATACCTGCAGGCATTATAAGTTTTAATTTGTTTCTTGGCTTTTGTACTTGGCCGGCTATAAGTTTGACTACGGCTTTTTTGATAGCAAGTGGTAGAATGGAGGCTGCAACTGAGGCCTTAGAAGGTGATAATCCATATTGTCCCAGCATACAAGACTTTATTGTACCCCCCTGTACTAGATCACATAAGACCTGGTCTTTTGGTAAAATAACAGCTGCCACAACCTTTCTGGTATTATTCAGCGGATCATGGTATGTGGCTAATTATAACCTTAAAAATCAATTTTATAATGCTAATGATGAATCTAGCAACAATATAAGCCAAGATCTTGCCGATTATTTAGCACTTTGCCTAGGTGCCTCCTTAGCGGGGGCTGGCACACATATTGTTTCTGCAATAGTTGCAAAACCTAAGGCTGTTATGGGTGCGGTAGAACTAGGCTCTAAAGCTGTTATTGAAAGTGTGAAACAGCGTTCTACTACTTTATGGGATACGGTAAACAAAGCAGCGTCTGCTATTTCAGACGTGTGCAGAGGCAGAGTAGCAAATGAAAATCGAAACAATCCTCACAACAATTATCATTCTATCAATTGAGTAATATCGGAGAATACGATGAAAGGAGTTATAAAAGACATTCACAGTGAAATAACATTGTTATCCAAAGAATTACAGAACCTCTCTATAACGGATCTTAGCAAGGCGCAGATGCCGCATTAGATATGACTCTTGTCACGAACTTAACACGACCACTTTTACGTTTAGCAAAATTAAATCAACAACACATGGAAGCGGTCGATAAAACCATTGGATTAATTCAAACGCTTGCTAAAACTTCACGTAGAAGAACCCAAAGACTCACTCTGTCTGTTTTTATCAACTTCCCTCACCTTCTGTCAAAAGAAGTGCCTATTTCGCAGTCTATCCGGGCAGGATTAGCATTTGACTTTCCGCTTAAAGATTTACAGGATAAAGATGACTCTGATGAAAAGCAATTCAAGATATTATCAATAAGATAAATAGTAAACTCAACGTATATAGTAATTCACAGTCCATTGAAAAAACAAAAGATTTTTTTCATGAGCCACTTGAAATATTAAAAAATGATGAAAAAAATAATATAAATCTCATCTGTGTATGTGAGCGTCTAGTGTCTTACCTAGACGATAGTTTAGTTCGCAATGCTGCAGATCATCTGAATGCTAATGAGCGTCGACTTGCTAATGTTTTATAAAGTCATACTGGAACTCAAGAATATTCTTGGCGAGGTCATTTTTAATGCAAAAAGAAATAACATCTCTTTGTTTACGGCAATTAAGTTTTGTCTTTATTCGCGCCATGTATGTTTCGACTGTTTTGTGTGATATATTTTCATGACTTGCAATTTCTTCTGCGGTGCTACCATTTAATATACCCTGCAGTACACAAAACTCACGCATAGAAAATTCAACGAGATTATTATAGGAAGACAAAATAACGATTCGGTTAGTTTTATCATCCCAATAAATGGACTCTTCAGAAATACCGATCAATATAGAAATTCCTACTATCCCAATTGGCTGACCATTGTCATCATAAATAGCTTCTTTTCTTGATTGCCATTTTTTTTCATGATTGCCATGAAAACTATTCTCTTCGCAAACAAATGCTTGGTCATTTGAAAGTGCTGCATTATTATTTGCAAATTGACGTTCGGCCAATTTTTTAGGCCAGTTCTTACGAGCAGCATATTCAAATAAAGAAAGATCAAAGTATTCAGTAATATCTTTATCACCTAAGGTGATCAGTGTTGTTTGATTACAAGCAAGATGGTTATTTTTTGAATCAAACAAATAAAAATTGACCGGTAATAATTCTGCAAAGGGAAACGTATCATGAAAATAATTTAGACGCGCGCAAATATCCATACTGGCTGCATCATGAAAGAATTTAATAAGGCTGAATCTGTCAGCCCAGAGGCAATTTAATGGTTTCATAAGGTTTCTCCAAGCTTTAGGATATCAGATATTCAACTGACTGTCAATTAAATTAATCTATATAAATCAGAAGGTTGCAAGCGCAACTTCAATCGGTTAACGTCTTTTTAAAAGTACTTATTTCTATCAATTCAATAGATTTCGATTCATTTGGTTTTGTTTGTATATTATTATTGGTAAATGGATTACCTGGATGTTGATATATTTTCTTCTCCGTTGAACTAGCAATTTCAACTGGAGTTACAAGCTTTTTCTTTTCTTCATCAGAAAAAACATACTCATTATTTAATTTAATATTCAATAAATTATCTACAGCAAGAGGATCTGCTAAAATAGCTGGATGTTTTAAAAATAGTAAAATTTTTTCTTTTGTATAATTTTGATCATGATATTTAGAGATTACTTCATGCGGCAACAGTCTCATTAAATCAGGAAATTCGCCAGCATATTCAAAAATATCATCTAAATAATCTGAAAACCCACCAATAACCATTTGAATTTCAAGAAGCATGCTTGCTTTAATTTGTGCAGAAAATGTTTTACCTTTAATAACATGTGCTAATAAATGATAAAACTTTTTATTACGTTTTCTATAAGACGTTCCTCCAGAGAATGAACTTAGAGCAATTGAATTATAAGCAAATGGCCCACACCCCTCTGGTTTTTTCTCTAATCGAATAAGACTCCCCCCAGCTTTATGTTTTTTAGCTTGGCAAATCAGTTCAATGATTTCTGGGTTTCGATAGTATATTGCGCCACCAACAGGCAAAAATGTTTCTCCATCTTCCCATAAAAAATTACCATTTTCTTGCCGCGTATTGAGCAGTATGCGTACAGCCCTAATATCATTAGCATAGGCCCTCGATCTTAAGTAACTTCTGAAAGCCTCATAGGGGGTTGTGTTATTTCGATTAAAAAACGACCAGTGCCAAGAGTGATCATTTATATCATGCTTAGTTTTTGCATAAATATCTAAAACAGGTAAGACCCAATCTATTTTTTGCTTAAACTCTCGCATATTATTAAAATTATGATCCATCATCCGTTTATATGCTGCTTGAATTATTGTTATATTTTCACTTAAATCACGAATAGTCGCGCCTTCTTGTGCCAAAATGTAAGAATCTGACAATGAAAAACCCATGTCGAGAGCGAGTTGAAGTTTTCCCCAAAAGCTCATTTCGGGAATTATGGGTAATGATGTTGGATTGCTGTTGTTTGATTTCATATTCAGTACCCTACCATAATAGTTACATAGCACAAGTCAGGAAAACCCTTACTTAAGTATGCTTTTTTAGTTTGTGTGTAATAATCGGAAATATTGTCAATAAGATAGAGAGATAATAAAAAAAACCAACTCACAATGTGAGTTGGTTTTTTCTAAGATGCTCGGAAATATTATTCTGCAGCAGCTTTCATACTGAGGCGAACACGACCTTGACGATCGATTTCTAGGACTTTAACTTTTACTTGTTGGCCTTCAGAAAGGACATCAGCAACGTTATTGACCCGCTCATGACTGATTTCTGAAACATGGACTAAACCATCACGGCCGGGAAGAAAATTAACAAAAGCGCCGAAATCTACGATTTTAACGACTTTGCCGTCATAAACTGTACCGACTTCTGCTTCTGCTGTTAACTCTTTAATTCTTTGAATTGCAGCTTCACTAGCTTTGCCATCAACTGACGCGACTTTAACTGTGCCATCATCTGCGATATCAATACTGGTACCGGTTTCTTCAGTTAAAGCACGAATGGTTATACCACCTTTACCAATTAAATCACGGATTTTATCGGGATGAATTTTAATGGTAGTAATACGTGGCGCAAATAAAGAAACATCAGCACGTGGCTCTGTCATGGTTTTTGCCATTTCGCCTAAAATATGTAAGCGTGCATTTTTGGCTTGATCCAAAGCAACTTGCATAATTTCACGGTTAATACCTTCAATTTTAATATCCATTTGCAGAGCAGTAATACCTTCGCTTGTTCCTGCTACTTTAAAGTCCATATCACCTAAATGATCTTCATCACCTAAAATATCTGTCAGAACTTGATAAGCATGAGGTTCTTTAATTAAACCCATTGCAATACCTGCAACTGGCGCTTTAATCGGAATACCTGCATCCATCATAGCAAGACTGGCTGCACAAACGCTGGCCATAGAACTTGAACCATTTGATTCGGTAATTTCAGAAACAACACGCATCACATAAGGGAATTGTTCCATAGTCGGTAATACGGCTTGAACACCGCGTTTTGCTAAACGGCCGTGACCAATTTCCCGACGCTTAGGCGCGCCGACTTGACCACATTCACCTACAGAATAAGGAGGGAAGTTGTAGTGGAAAATAAAGGTTTCAGAAAAATCACCAACCAAAGAATCAATACTTTGTGCATCACGTTCTGTACCTAAAGTAGCTACAGATAATGCTTGTGTTTCACCGCGCGTAAATAAAGAAGAACCGTGCGTGCGAGGTAATACACCCACACGTGTACGAATAGGACGCACTGTTTTGTGATCGCGACCATCGATACGTGGTTCACCACGTAAAATTTTACCGCGGACTAAGTCACGTTCAATGGAATCAAATGCACCGAGTATTTTACTCGCGCTGACATTATTTTCTTCATTCAAAAATTGTGCAATCACTTGTTCACGTACCGCTGCAATTGCAGTTCTACGCTGTAATTTTTCGCTGATTTGGTAAGCTTGTTGTAAACCAGGTTCAGCAATTTGTTTAATATTTTCGAGCAATTGCGAATCAATAGGATGAGCTTTCCAATTCCAAGGTGTTTTACCGGCTTGTTTTGCAAATTCAGCAATGGCTTTAATCGCAACTTGCATTTGCTCATGACCAAACATCACAGCGCCTAACATGACAGCTTCTGATAATTCTTTGGCTTCAGATTCAACCATTAATACCGCATGTTCTGTGCCGGCAACAACTAAATCTAATTGTGATGTTAATAATTCCGTTAATGTCGGATTTAATAAATATTCACCGTCTTTATAGCCAACGCGTGCGCCACCTAAAGGACCGTTAAAAGGAATTCCAGAAATAGCGAGTGCTGCAGAAGTACCTAAAATAGAAGGAATATCAGTATCAACATCAGGGTTAACCGACATCACTGTGGCAACCACTTGCACTTCATTCATAAAACCATCAGGAAAGAGCGGACGTATAGGTCTGTCTATCAAACGTGAAGTTAATGTTTCTTTTTCGCTCGGACGTGCTTCGCGGCGGAAATAATTGCCCGGAACTCGGCCAACCGCATAAGTACGTTCCATATAATTAACTGTTAAAGGAAAGAAATCCGCATTAGGATTGGCATTTTCCATGCCAACGACGGTCACTAATACTGTGGTACCATCGACATCAATTAATACAGCACCTGTGGCTTGTCTTGCAATTTCATGCGTTTGCAAGGTAACGGTATTTTTCCCATATTGGAACACTAATTCGTTCACACACGTATCCTTAATTTAAAAACCCAATAATATTTAGCCGCGAATGCCTAAGCGTTCAATCAACGTTGTATAACGCCCATAAGCTGTACGCTTCAAGTATTTTAATAATAACTTGCGTTGGCTAACCAATTTTAATAAGCCATAGCGTGAATGTTTATCTTGACGCTTAATTTTCAAGTGATCAGTAAGGCGGCTAATGCGCGCGGATAAAAGCGCCACTTGCACTTCGACTGAACCTGTATCACTTTCGCCGCGTTGATATTCACGAACTAAGTCTGCTTTCTGAATCGCTGTTAAAGACATTAAAAATCCTCCTTACAAAACAACCACGTTATTCTACCACTAAACAAAAACCTAAGCCACCAAAGCCTTAGGCCTCAATAAACGAGAAGGCGCTATTTTGCCATCTGCCAAAACTTCACCCATCCCAAAAAACTGTCCATTATAATACAATTGGACCCACTTATGTTGGCCATTTATTTGTGCCAGGCTAACTGCTTGTCCTTGTTGCAAATAATGTGCGGCGGTTCTGGTTAAACTCACCACGGGAAAGCCTTGCAAAGCTGTGCTTAAATTCAATAAACACGCATCTAAACCGGCCATATCTAATGCTTCTAATGTGGGCAATGTGTACATGGTTTGCCCGCTAAGACCGGCAATCGCACTGCGACGCAATGCGCTCACATAAGCGCCACAACCCAGCTTATCGCCCAAATCTTCAACCAAGGTACGAATATAAGTGCCTTTGCTGCAAGAAACACGCATTTTTAATTCATGATGGGCATAATCCAAAATCTCTAAGTGTTCTATAGTCACTTGGCGACTAGGTCTGTCGATAGTAATGCCTTTACGCGCTAATTTATATAACACTTGGCCATTTACTTTTAATGCCGAATACATAGACGGCACTTGCGAAATAACGCCACGAAATGCCATACAGGCTTCATTCAATGATTCGATCGTAAATTCAGGCACGGGATTTTCTGCAATCACTTCACCTTCGGCATCCCCTGTTGCGGTTTTTTGTCCAAGGCGTGCGGTGACTTCATAAGTTTTATTGGCTTCTAATAAAAATTGTGAAAATTTTGTAGTATCACCAAAACAAATCGGCAACATACCGCTAGCGAGTGGATCTAAACTGCCAGTATGCCCTGCTTTTTCAGCGCCAAATAAACGCTTAACAACTTGCAGCGCTTGATTAGAGGTGTAATCTAAAGGTTTATCGAGCAATAAAATACCATTTAAAGCACGTCTTGGATTTTTGTGCAAAGCTTGCATCTAATCTTGTTCCTTATTATTCGATTGTCTTAGCAAATCTCCGATGCGCATCGCTTCAATTAATTTTGTATCGTAATGAAAATATAATTTTGGCGTACGACGTAAATCCACTTCTTGCGCTAAAACATAACGTAAATGTTTTTGCGCTTTATTTAATAATTTGCATAAAGTTTTACCTTGATCGGCTTCCGCTTCTTTATCTAATACGGTTGTAAAATAAACTTTGGCTTCAGATAAATCAGGTGTGACTTGTACTTGCGTGATATTAATAAACGCTAAACGCGGATCATACAGTTCTCTTTGCACTATCATGGCAAGATGTTTAGCCAAAGTTTTATTAATACGATCAAGACGACTAAAATCACTGGACTTATGCATTATAACTTCCGTGCCACACTGATTTTTTCATAAACTTCAATCTGATCGCCGGCTTTAATGTCGTTATAATTTTTAACGCCAATACCGCATTCTATGCCGTGACGTACTTCGCTGACATCATCTTTGAAACGTCGAAGAGAATCTAATTCTCCTTCAAAGATCACTACGTTATTACGTAATACACGCACGGGAAGATGACGCTTAATTGTACCTTCGATAACCATACAACCTGCGACTGCGCCGTATTTCGTTGCGCGGAATACATCACGTACTTGCGCAAGACCGACAATTTGTTCTTTAATTTCAGGAAGCAATAAACCGGTTAAACCATTTTTCACTAAATCGATCACTTCGTAAATAATGCTGAAATAATGCAGCTCGACGCCTTCATCTTCAGCGACACGTTTTGCTTTTGCATCAGCGCGCACGTTAAAGCCGATTAATAAAGCACGTGAAGCCATAGCTAAAGTCACATCGGTTTCATTAATACCGCCGACGCCTTGACCCACAATTTTCACGCGTACATCATTCGTTGATAATTTAATCAAAGAATCACAAATGGCTTCTGCAGAACCTTGTACGTCAGCTTTGATAACGATATTAAGAACAGGCACTTCTTCTTTGCTCATCTGCGTAAAAATGCCTTCGAGAGATGCTGCTTTTTGTTTCGCAAATTTTACTTCTTTAAATTTACCTTGACGGAATAAAGCGACTTCTTTGGCTTTACGCTCATCATTTAAAATAATAAATTCATCACCTGCGCTTGGCGTGCCTGATAAGCCTAAAATTTCCACAGGCGTTGAAGCAGTAGCTGAATCTTTTTGTTTGCCTGTTTCATCAAACATGGCGCGAATACGTCCGTACTGCATGCCGACTAAAGCAATATCGCCTTTACGCAATGTGCCTTGTTGCACTAATAAATCTGCAACAGCGCCGCGACCTTTATCAAGATGTGATTCCAAGACTACGCCTTTAGCCGGCGCATCTTCAACTGCGGTTAATTCTAAAACTTCGGCTTGTACTAAAATAGAATCTAGTAATGCATCGATGCCATCGCCTTTTTTCGCAGAGACATACACAAAAATATTTTCGCCACCCCAATCTTCAGGAATAATACTGTATTGGCCTAATTCTGTTCGTACACGATCGGGATCCGCTTGGGGTTTATCCATTTTATTAACAGCAACAATAATCGGTACATTTGCAGCTCTGGCATGTTGTATCGCTTCTATGGTTTGTGGCATCACACCATCATCGGCAGCAACGACTAAAACAACGATATCCGTACAATTTGCACCACGCGCACGCATGGCTGTAAATGCCGCGTGTCCGGGTGTATCTAAAAATGTAATACGGCCTTTTTCCGTGGATACGCTGTATGCACCAATATGTTGCGTAATCCCGCCCGCTTCACCGGCGGTTACACGTGTTCTGCGAATATAATCGAGTAACGATGTTTTACCGTGATCCACATGTCCCATAATGGTAACAACAGGTGCACGTGGTTTTAATTCACCACTTGAAATGTTTTTGTAACCTTCAACAAGTTCATCTTCAACACCTGTACCTTTGAGTAATACTGGCGTATGTCCCATTTCTTCAACAACGATAGCTGCGGTATCTTGATCAATCACTTGGTTAATCGTGACCATCGCACCCATGCTCATCATGATTTTAATGACTTCCGTTGCTTTAACGGCCATTTTTTGTGCTAAATCAGCAACAGAAATAGTTTCAGGAATTTTTACTTCATGCACTATAGGGGTTGTGGGTTTTGCAAAAGCATGCTGTCCTGCCAAATGCGAAGTTCTTTCAGGTTTTCTTCTTTTACGACGGCGCGGCGCAGCGTCACCATCACGAAAATCTCTATCATCATCACGAGAAGTAGGACGACCAGCACCACGTTGTTCACCCCCGCGTTTTTTATTATCGGGTTTTTCACGGTTTACATGTGCAGGTTTTGGTTTTTGCGCTTCTTCAACAGGCGGTTTCTTAACTTCTGCTACTTCAGGCGCGATCACTACATCTAATTCTGGTGTTGCAGTTTCTACAGCTGGCTCAACAATAACTTCTTCTTCTTCAACTTCAGGTTCTGCTTGTTTAGCGATATAACTGCGTTTTTTACGTACTTCAACACTGATCGTTTTGGCGCCAACTTTAACGGCTTCAACACGTTTACGTTTTAAAGTAATTTTTTGACCCAAACTTTGTTGATTTCGGTAAGCTAAAAATTGCTGGATTTGTTTATTGTTAATGGTTTGCGTTTGCGGATCAACTTCCACGCCATTTGGCAGTACGCCGGCTTGTTGCAAATCATCAAGCAACATTTTTACCGATATATTTCTCTCATCAGCAAATTGCTTTAGGGTCATATCTGTCATATTGTATTCTTATGCCTCTTCATCAAACCAATGTTTACGTGCAGCCATAATTAATGCCGATGCTTTTTCTTGTCCCATGTCTACAAGTTCTAATAAATCATCAACAGCCAAATCGGCTAAGTCATCACGCGTTTGGATGTTGTGCTGCGCAAGTTTTGCGGCTAATTCATCATCCATTCCGGGTAAATCTAATAAATTATCAGACGGTGCATTTGCACTTTCTTCGTCTGCTAATGCTTCTGATAACAATACATCTTTAGCGCGTGAGCGTAATGCTTCCACGATGTCTGCATCAAAACCTTCAATGTTTAACATTTCTTGAATCGGTACATAAGCGATTTCTTCAATAGAAGAGAATCCTTCTTCGACTAAAACGGCTGCTAAATCTTCATCGACTTGTAATTTTTCGAGGAATAAATGTACTAAGCGTTCAGTTTCTTCAGCACTTTTATCTGAAGCTTGTTTTTCACTCATAACATTTAATTCCCAGCCTGTTAATTCACTGGCCAAGCGCACGTTTTGACCACCACGACCGATGGCTTGTGATAATTGTTCTTCTTTAACAGCGATATCCATGGTGTGTGCATCTTCATCCATCACAATAGATACGACTTCTGCGGGTGCCATTGCATTAATTACAAATTGCACAGGATTATCTTCCCAGACAACAATATCAATACGCTCGCCGCCAAGTTCACTAGAAACTGCTTGCACGCGTGCACCACGCATACCGACGCATGCACCGACAGGATCAATACGTCCATCATTGGTTTTAACCGCGATTTTTGCACGAATACCAGGATCGCGCGCGACACTTTTAATTTCAATTAATTCTTCGCCAATTTCAGGCACTTCAATTTTAAATAATTCACGCAACATATTCGGGTGAATACGGCTGGCAAATAATTGTGGACCACGCATTTGTGCGCTAGCTTCATATAAATAAGCACGTACACGATCGCCCATGCGAACGGCTTCACGCGGTAACATTTCACTACGTGTGAGTAATACTTCGTTGTTTTGGCCAATATCTAAAATAACATGATCACGTGTTACACGTTTTGCTACGCCGGTAATTAATTCACCAACTCGGCTTTTATAAGCTTCTAATGCTTTAGCGCGTTCTGCTTCACGTACTTTTTGTACGATGACTTGTTTAGCTGTTTGTGCAGCGATACGACCAAAAGCTACGGATTCAATTTGCTCTTCAAGTACGTCGCCAATTTCAGCGTCCGCTTGTTTTTCGTGTGCTTGCGCAAGTGTTAATTCATGATCAGGGTGTTCAACGCCCGCTTCAAATTCGTCGAAATTTTCTTCAACAACTGTCCAACAACGGAAAGTTTCGTATTCACCTGTTTTGGTATCAATGGCTACACGCACATCCCAATCACCACCGTGTTTTTTACGCGTGGCCATAGCAAGCGCTGCTTCGATCGCTTCATAAATGACTTCTTTGGGCACATCTTTTTCATGTGATACGGATTCTGCTACTAAAAGAATTTCTTTACTCATGGCCTTTTTTTCCACCTTTTTCTGATGTTAAATATGCGCGTAAATCGGCAATTACATTTGCCTTTACGACTAAATCCCAAGGACAGTCCAACGACTCTGAGTCCTCCGGCTGCATCACTAAATTTCCTGCAGTGACCGCCGTTAACACGCCCTTATACTTTTGTCGGCCTAACAATGCTTGTCTTAACTTCACAACTATCATTTGGCCCACATAAGCTTCGCATTGCGCTAAAGTAAATAAACGGCGATTCATTCCAGGAGAAGATACTTCCAGATACATTTGCTCGGTATTCACCCCATTTAAACGCAAACTATCTATTACCTGATGACTCGCTTGTCCAATTTGCCCAATATTAATCGGACCTTCATTGCCTTCCACATAAACTTTCATTAAAGGGTAATGTTGTTGAGAAATCACTTCAACACCCCACAACTTAAAACCCATCGCATTTAAAGCGGGTTCTAAAACAGTCTGTAGCTCATCTGGATGTAAATTCATTTACCCTTCGCATAAAAAACGGGCCTAAAGCCCGTCCTTCTAAAATTTCTATGTGTTTGAAAAACATAAACAAAAGGGCCTTCCTGGGCCCTTGGTACTACTATTCTGGTAGCGGGGGTAGGATTTGAACCTACGACCTTCGGGTTATGAGCCCGACGAGCTGCCAGACTGCTCCACCCCGCAATAGAACAAGCATTGTACAAAATTTGTAAGTTAA
Source organism: Taibaiella sp. (assembly GCA_041660405.1). GTDB lineage: Bacteria > Bacteroidota > Bacteroidia > Chitinophagales > Chitinophagaceae > Taibaiella. The sequence goes on from JBAZWL010000013.1 coordinate 25,210, forward strand.
AAGCAAATGATGGTTTTGGGCATAAAGGTATTTTACTAATTTGCTTTCCATCTCTTTTTCCTTATAGTATTAATGGATTATTAATTAATAACATGGAGGTTTTTATTTATGAAACGAATTACGGCACTCACTTTAGCCACTCTTACTCTCGCGAGCAGCGCGGCGGCATATGCTGAAGATGAAGATGAAATTGAACTCTATTTCACTGTCGGTGGTGGTGTGACCATCCCAGGGCAAAGTTCTTCGAGTACTGGCGACACAAATACAGCTTATAACGCTGGTCTTGATATTGGCGAAGGTCTATTGACTATGCGTGATATGAATTGGAATAATGATTTCGATACAGGCTTTGATGCCAATATCGCTGTCGGGAGTGAAATATATGATGACTGGCGAGTCGAATTAGAATTTTTATACCAAAATATGGGACGCGATATCGGTGGTGACTTTTTATTTGAAGAAGAAAACCTCGATGGCAGTGAAGTAGATCATACCTTAAATAGCTTGGCTAATTCTTCATCTACGGCCAACGTTTACTCCCTTTTAGCTAACCTTTATTATGACTTTGAAAATCGTACAGATTGGACACCATTTTTAGGCGCAGGTATCGGTATATCCTTTATGGATTCTGATGGCGGTACAGCAGAAAATGGTATCACTTATACCGTCTATCCTTCCAAACCCAGTATTGAACAAAGCCCTGATCTGTATGGCACGGCTTTCACTTGGCAGGTAAAAGCAGGTGTAGACTATGAAATTATGGAAGCGCTTTCAGCGGGTGTTTTATATCGTTTAATCGGATCTACAAATTTCAAAGCCAGTGAAGCTTCTATTACCAGCAATCCAAACGATCCCACAAAAAACTTGATCTATGTATTACCTGGGCAAGACGTTTCTGGTTTATTAAACAGTACTGTTGATCTCTATCTACGTTACTGGTTCTCTTAAGCTGCTCGATGCGAACTGCCGGCTTTCGGTCCGGCTGTCGCAATCTTTAAAAGCCACCACTGCGGTGGCTTTTAATTACAAGGCATTGATATTTTGTATAGGCGCAGGGAAAGTATCTGGAGCAGTACAAGTCCCAAATCCACCATTAGGCATAATATCGCATGCAATTACATTATTAGTAGAGCCTTGGCTATAACCCACATAGGCTACCGGATGTCCGGAAGGGGGCGCGGTGCCACCTAGTGAAACTACTTTTATACTCGTCACTACTAAAGCATTTAACGCATTAGGATCATGAAAAGCCTTCACAGAAGTACAGGCTGATAATTTTCCTAATGTAGGATTGCCGCTGATCTGACATTTTAGAATATCAACGTGATTTGTAAAAACTTGCAATGGAACATAGACATAAAGATCGCCCGCCGATATAAAGTCTAATGTACCACTTAACAGAAACACACTCGCTGCTCCTGAGTCAACACAACCGGTAAATTGACCGTTAGCAGGATTAATCGTACATAACAAGAGCGAATCAGATGTCTTGTTAAGCAGATAGGCAAATTGATTGGTGCCATTAAACTTGAGCAAGCCTATTGCTGTGGGTCCAAGTATATTGTGACCTGTCCAAGCGTTACTACAGCTAATACTACCGTGAGATCCACTCGTGCTCACATTACATAATTGGACATTATCAGACGCACTAGTAACTAAAGGCGCACCTATAAAATTACTTAGATAAGCCAAAGTCGGTGTGTAGAAGTTAATGAATGAACCATAGTAAACATTAGGAGTAAAAATACTTGCAGTTGTTACACAGCTACCAAATGTGCTTGCCGTACATCTTTGAACTTTGTCATTCAAATCAAGAGGACGAATAAAAGCTGAAGTAAACGCAAAATTACCGGTAGTAAAATCAAGAGCACTGATACCGGAAATCGGCACAGCTGAGTTACAGCTTCCTAAACTACCATCCCCATTAATATGACATTCGCGTACGTCCCCAGGAGTGCCGCCTATTAATAAATCAGAATAGGCAATGTATGCATTATTAGGTTGTGCTGTATATGCATAAAACTCAATTTTACTTGACTCTGTTACCGTATTTCCAGGAGTAGTTTCATAAGAAACATTTAAATCTTGCGAAGAAGTACCTACAACTACAGGAGCAACTGTATATTCTAAAGTACAACTTGATGCTGCAGCTAAAGTAAATGGTGCAGCGGAGCAACTACCACCGGTGAGAGTAATAAAGCCATAATCCATATCAATCGTTGGATTAAGAACTGTTGCGTCCGCATTACCTGAATTCTCCAAGGTACATGTTACAGTATCCGAGCTCCCTATTTCTATCGTCGAGAGTGAGCTGCAGTCCAATGACAATACCGGTGCAGATGTTACAACTGCGAATGAATATTGTGTTGTTAATGTCTCTGCTCCCGAATCATAAGGGATAGATAAAAAGTTTGTGTAATTACGAACAGCAGGATTGGTGCTCGCATTTATCTGATAAGCTAATGTGCAAGTACCACCACTAGCAATAGACGCGGATGTGCATGTATCATTAACAATATCAATAGTTGGGGTAGGTGAAACTATTGGGCTGATTGTATTTATAACTGTACCTATAGTCGTACTTGCTGTTCCAAAATTTTTAACAATAAAAGTAAATGTTTCTGTCGTATCACCTTGTATAACCACAGGAGGTATATCTGGGTATACTGAAAAATTTAGAAATGCATCGGGTTGTACCACATAAAAATCAATATTAGAGTCTAAGGTTGAAGCAACTCCTTCATACGCGATTGATAGTGTATATTCATTTTGAACATCTAAATCACAACTCGGTGTATCCGAAGGCGCACTGACACTTAAGGTCAAATCACAACTAGCGCCGGGTTGTAATGTGTAAGGCTGAGAGTCCCCACAAGTTGAACTGACAAAATCAACTAATGAAGGCTCACAATTCGTGGGTAGTCTTTGTGTGATATTAGGTACGATGTCTATAGCAGCTTGTTCACCCACATTTTCAATGGTATAGGTAAAATCTGTAGGATTATCACCCATGATCACTTGAGCGGGAGGATCTGGCAAAACAGAAAATCTCAACACAGCCGGTGGCGGTAAAACGAAATCAATCACTATCGGAGGATTGCTTTCTAGTGCACCATAACGAGGACTATATTCGATCGCTAAGGTTTCACTTGCTTGACTAGGCGTCGCGCTTTCTGAAGGATTTACTTTTACAATAATGGTACAAGAAGCGCCTTTTGCTAAAGTATCACCACAATCAGTTACGGCCATACAACCGGCTACGGCTGCATGATTGATACTTATTCTCGGATCTGTATTAGGTACAAGAGAAATATCAAGCGGTAAGGAATCTGTGGTTAACGTATTTTTAATAATGTAAGGATAACAAGATACCGGAGCATTGGTTGCAATTGAACCTGGAATCTCAGGCTGAGATGTAAATATTAATGGATCCTGGCTATTTGCTTGGGCAAAACCCGTAAATGCGATTAACCCTAAAAGAGTCGATAATAAATAATTTCTAGTTTTCATCATATATTCCTTTTTCTAGTATTAAAGAAAATTCCATTGCAAAGCAAGAACAACGCTTTGTTGACTTAAGTCAAATTCGGGTGCAGTTGAAATATGTGGATTTGTTCCGTTAAAATCATCTTCACTTGTAAGATTTGAAGACGCTTGGACTTTATCCAAATCGGTATAAAGGTAGGTAAGCGTCACATCTAATTCAGGCATGACTTCATACCCAAATCCACCGCCCACTTGCCAAGCAAAAGAAGTATTTGTATGCGTATCTGTTTGAGTCACAATACCTGCATCAACGCCAGACTTGGGTGATTCCATGTAATCTATCCAAGTCCATGCGATACCAAGACCACCGACTGCAAATACAGTCCAGCGTTCATATTCAGCTAAACCTAATGTGAAGTTTGCTAATAAATTAGTATTTTGAATACCATATGTGTAATTAAAATCATCAAATGCAGGATCGCGATATCCATAAACATCGCCAGTTAAATCAGATTCAAATTGATAAGTAGCATCAAGACTGATAATCATGCCGGGAAGCCATCTAAATTCCTCATCAGAATCTGTGTCAAAAGGAATGACATAACCCACACCCATCGTACCTAAAGCAGCTGCATTATCGGAAGTACTGCTAGTTAATGAATCTACTTCTGTAATAGTACCTGAACCAAAAGTAGAAGTAGTGCCAATTTCAGAATCTTTAGCATGCAACCATGTTACACCACCACCAATTCTAAATTGCGCATAACCATCTTCAAAAAATTCTTCATAAGCAAATGCATTTGCACAGAAAACGAAAGTGGGAATTGATAAAAATAAAGGAATTTTTTTGAATAGCATGTACCGCTCCTTGGTCTATGGATTATTAACTAATAATTAGCTGAGAGTTTTGCTTTAAGCAAGGGATAACTTTAATAATAAAATTACTGGTTATTATTTCAACAGTTGTTTGGCAGAAAATCCTGCTACTTCTCGCACAAGGCGTGGAACTAAATAGCCCGGCAATTGTGCGGCCATTTGTTGGTGGAGGTTTATGGCTGTTTCATCATTAACAGCAAAATGTGAAGTGCTCGTCACTGGATCCAGTTGATGTAAATAATAAGGCAAGACATCATAGGCAAATAATTTCTCACTTAATAAACGTAGCGTATCTGCACGATCATTTACGCCACGCAATAAAACACTTTGGTTAAGTACCTTCATGTTTTTTGCTAATTTTTGTAAAGCGCTGCCCACGTTCAGATCGAGCTCTTGCGCATGATTACAATGTACAACCATCACGGGTTTTAAGCGTGTGCTAGATAATATTTGAATTAATTCATCTGTTACACGCTCAGGAATCATGATAGGCATGCGCGTATGAATACGAATAATTTTAACATGTAAAATATTATTTAAATGCTGCATGAAAAAATTTAAATAATCATCATCGAGCGTTAAAGGATCTCCGCCGCTTAATATCACTTCGTGTATGGTATTGTCTGCAGCAATATAATCAAACGCTTGTTGCCATTGCGCGCGACCGGGATTATTTTCACCATAGGCAAACGTGCGGCGAAAACAATAGCGACAATGCACCGGGCATGCACTTGTCACCGTGAGTAATACCCGACCTTTAAATTTATGCAACAATCCAGGGATAGGATTTTGTTCACGCTCTTTTAAAGGATCATCACTAAAACCTGGAACATCATCATATTCTTCTTCTAGGGGTAAAACTTGTCTTAATAAAGGATCATGCGGATCGCCTTTTTGCATACGTGACACAAAGCTTTCGGAAACACGTAAGGGAAATAATTGGCTGGCGCGTTGTGCGCCGGCTAAAAAGCTTTCATCTAGATTTAACTGTGCTAATAAAATTTGAGGGTCACGAATCAGATTTTTTAAAGCAACTTGCCAAGCTTTAGGCTGACATTTTTTTTCAATTTTCGGTATCATAGGCAGGATTTTAACAAATTCTTGGCAAAAAAGGTGACATTATGGCTATTTATTCAACTAATCAATTTAAAGCGGGTTTAAAACTAATGCTTGATGGCGACCCTTGCACCATCATCGAGAATGAATTTGTAAAACCTGGAAAAGGCCAAGCGTTTAATCGTGTTAAATTACGCAATCTCAAAACCGGCCGTGTGCTCGAGCGTACTTTTAAATCAGGTGAAAGCCTTGAAGGTGCTGATGTTGTCGAGCGTGAAATGCAATATTTATATAATGATGGCCATGAATGGCATTTTATGATGGTTGATACTTACGAGCAATATGTCGCCAATAAAGACATGGTCGGCGATGCGGCAAAATGGTTAAAAGAAGAAGCGATCTGTATGGTCGTTCTTTATAATGATGTTCCCCTATCTGTTGAACCACCCCACTTTGTTGAATTAAAAATTATTGAAACGGATCCCGGCTTAAAAGGTGATACCAGCGGTGGCGGTGGTAAACCTGCAACGCTAGAAACTGGCGCTGTGGTTCGCGTTCCTTTATTTGTACAACAAGGCGAAGTCATTAAAGTGGACACACGCACCGGTGAATACGCTTCGCGTGTCAAATAATGACGATCGCGCGTAAACGGTTTGGACAAAACTTCTTGCAAGATGGGCAAGTGATTTCTCAAATTATTGCGTGCTTTGCACCCAAGCCTGGTGATCATTGCGTTGAAATTGGCCCAGGCTTAGGCGCACTCACGCTGCCTTTATTAAAAAAAATAAAACATTTAGAAGCTGTAGAATTAGATCGCGATATTATTCCCGTGTTATTAGAGAACAGTAAAAATATCGGTGAGTTAATTATTCATCAAGGCGATGTTTTACAGTTTGATTTTCAGACCTTAATTAAAAATAATAAAAAACTAAGAATCATTGGTAATTTACCTTATAACATTTCCACGCCTTTAATTTTTCATTTATTAAATCAATTAAATATTATTGAAGATATGATTTTTATGCTACAGCAAGAAGTTGTTGACCGCATGGCTGCTGCTCCTAATAATAAAGATTACGGACGTTTATCTGTGATGGTTCAGTACCATTGTCAGGTTGAAGGTTTATTTTCGATTCCACCCGAAGCATTTCATCCCGCACCTAAAGTGCAATCCAAACTGGTGCATTTGATTCCTTATGATAAAAAACCTTTTATTGCGTGTAACGAAAAATTATTTGCTGATATTGTGCGCGAGGCTTTTGGGCAGCGCCGTAAAACAATTAGAAATAGTTTGAAAAATTTAATTACGGATGAAACGTTTGAACAATTAGGATTATCACCTACTGATCGTGCTGAAAATTTATCAGTAGGCGATTATGTACAGCTGGCTAATTCTTTTGCATAGAAGCAATATGATCGATTTCTTGTTGCGCTACTTTTATTTGTGTTTTAAATGCATCACTTTTAATAATCGACTTTGCTAACGCTTGTGCTAATACCACACTTGCTTCAATATCACTTGGGTAATGCACGCCGCCGATCACGCGATCTTGTCCTAAACCGTAACCCACTTTGATTAATTGCTCACGTTTTTGCGGAAATATTTCTGCAAAAACCAACGCCATCGTCATACCACGCGTTGCATGACCACTCGGATAAGCATAACTTTCTTCGATTGGAAGAATAGGTTTTATGGAAGGATCATCTTGATAAGGTCGCGGGCTTTTATAATGTGTTTTAAAAGCATTGATATAAATATAAGCATCATCAGCTACTGTTTTCATTAATTGATAAAGTTTTGGATAACGTGATTCTTCAAAGCGTGCATTGATAGCTTCATTAAAATAACTCGGTGTTAGCGTTACGCTACCCCAAGCTCTTTGCTCATCATAAATTGTACGGCTTGCAATTTCCCACATTAAAATATCGATATCTCTTTTTTGCTCTGGCGATCCATCCGCTGAAGGTGGCGGCAATAATTCTAAGGTAATATCACTAGGATTAACAAATGTAGATGTTTTTGTTAACTGTAAATCAGTGGCAAATAAAGAAAAACTGATAAAGAATAAAAATAAACCAACAGCATATTGACGCAAGATAAATACTCCTTTAAAAAAATTAAAACTTATTTTCCGGCACGAATCAAACCACCCAAGCCAGATTCTTCGAGCGCGTTTTCAAGGTAGGTCCGAATTTCTTTGGAATGATGCATGGTGAGTACATCTTGCAATAATTCTTGTGCGCGACTTAAACTGAAATTGCGAATAACCCATTTAATACGTGGCAAACTCGCTGAACTCATACTCAGTGAATCAAATCCCATTGCAAGTAACAAGATGACACTGGTAGGATCGCCCGCCATTTCACCACATAAACTGACTGTTTTATTTTGAGCATGCGCTGCATTTACAACATGGAGTAAGGCATTAATAATGGCAGGGTGTAAACCTTCGTATAAATTAGCAACGCGTGAATTATTTCTATCGACAGCTAAAATGTATTGAATTAAATCATTGCTGCCTATGGATAGAAAATCTACTTCCTTAGAAATAAGTTCTGCCTGATAAACAGCAGAAGGCACTTCGATCATGGCGCCAATTTTAGGAATCACAACATCGTGCCCTTCTTCACGCAATTCTTCATAAGCGCGCATGATTAATGCTTTCGCATCTAACACTTCATATAAACTCGTGATCATCGGCAACATGATTTGTAAATTATTACAACCTTTGCTGGCGTGTATCATCGCGCGCACTTGTACTAAAAATATTTCCGGATGATCAAGGGTAATACGAATACCGCGCCAACCTAAAAATGGATTTGCTTCTTCTATTGGGAAATAAGGTAATATTTTATCACCGCCAATATCCAATGTGCGCATGGTCACAGGACGGGGCGTGAACGCTTCAAGTAATTGCCGATAAATAACGCGTTGTTCTTCTTCAGATGGAAAACGATCCCTCACCATAAACGGCACTTCTGTGCGGTATAAACCGACGCCTTCTGCACCTACGCTCAGCGATGCTTGAATATCACCTACTAATCCTGTATTCACATATAAGGGAATACGGTAACCATCCGGTGTTTGTGCGGGTACGTCATGTAATTTTTCTAGGCTGTGTGAAAGTTCTTTTTCTTCCGCTTCAAGACGTGTAAATTCTTCCAGTAATATTTTTGAAGGATCAATGTAAACGACGCCGTGATAAGCATCAACGATCACTTTCTTATTTTCAACATCGCTTAACAATAAACCTTCCGCGCCAATAATAGTTGGAATACCCATCGCGCGTGCAATAATGACCACATGAGAATTGATTGATCCTTTTGCAGTAACGATAGCAACGATACGTTCACGTGGCGCTTCTGCCAAACGTGCGGGCGTAATTTCATCACCCATTAACACGGCTTTTTCTGGATAAATAATTTTTTCGCGCGCATCAGCTTGTAGATAGGATAAAACACGCCGGCCAATATCGCGTAAATCTGCGCCACGTTCGCGTAAATAAGCATCGTCCATTTCTTCATAGAGACGGCTGTGAAGTGCGATCACTTGTTTTAAAGCACCTTGCGCCCAATGACCTTTTTTGATCACTTCATTTACTTCAAAGCCTAAACTTTCATTATCTAAAATACGCAAATACGCATCGAATAAATCTTGTTCTTCCAGCGGTAAATGATGCGCTAAACGTTCGCTTAGCATTTTAATTTCTTCACGTGTACGCACAAGCGCTTTATTAAATATTTCTATTTCTATATTAATGTCTTGTGCTTTACGATCGGGTACTGCATCCAGTGCTGCGAGTGGATAAGCAATAACAGCCGTTCCAAGGGCTACGCCTGATACACCAGGAATACCAATAATGCGTTTATCGGATTGTGTTTTTGAGCGTGATAAAACTCCTGCAGATTGTGCATGCGCAATTAAATCTGAAAGCTGAGTAGAAATCGTGACTAAAAATGCTTCTTCATCCGCACCAAATGCGCGCTCGGCAGTTTGCTGTGCAACCAATACACCTAAAACACGGCGCTGATGAATAATCGGCACACCTAAAAAAGCTTTATATTTTTCTTCGCCGGTGCGAGGAATATAATGATAATGCGAATGCTTAGTTGCATCCTTTAAATTAATGGGTTCTTCACGTTGGCCAACTAAACCCACTAAGCCTTGGTCTAAGCCTAAACTAATGACACCATCCACACCGGGCTTAAAACCTTGTGAGGCGATTAATACATAACGTTGACTTGTAGGATCTAAGACAAAAATAGAGCAGGCTTCTACATTAATGGCTTCACATACGCGAGTGACTACAATATGCAACGCTTCTTGCGCGCTTTGCGCAGCATTAACGTCTTGAATAATACGCTGCATAATTTTTAACATAGTACTCCATCTTTAATTTACAAAAAAACACGTAATTGCGCTAAGGCCAATTGATAAACATGTTTTTTGAAAGCTACAATATGCGTAACCGGATAATCATAATCCACCCACTGCCATTTATCGAATTCTTGCGCCTGTGTTTTCGTTAAACAAATCTGTGTATCTTCCTTTAATAGCCGCAGTAAAAACCACAATTGTTTTTGCCCAATATAATGTTGTCCTTGCGAGGTCAATTTGGTCTTTCCAAATTCATAGGATAACCAATCATGGGTTTGACCTAATAGTTTTACATCCTGTGGCATTAAACCCACTTCTTCATAAAGTTCACGGTACATGGCTTGCTTTGGTGTTTCATCGGAATGAATCCCACCTTGGGGAAATTGCCAAGCATGTTCTTCTTGATTCATACGGTGCGCCCAAAGCACATGGTTTTGTTCATTGCATAATACTATTCCAACATTGGCACGGTAACCGTGTTCATCTATCATAACCAACCTTATTCTTTAGCATATGGGTACATTTGTAGCATAATCAACCGCTTTATTAAAGTGGAATGTTCAATCATATTCATACCCAAGGCACGCAAGCTCGCAAATGGCTGTTGATTTTGTGCCAATAATTGGATGGCATTTAACATCATGGTATTCGCAAAACGTCTTTTACGTTCATAAGGGCGTAATTGTGCAAAACTACCGATATCACGATTGTTGTCTTTTGAAGTTTTTAGAATTTCAAATAAGCAAGCTACATCCATTAATCCCAAATTGGCACCTTGGCCAGCTAAGGGGTGTATCGTATGAATGGCATCGCCAATTAAGGCTACGCCGGGTGCAATATAATGTTTAGCGTGACGCATCATCAGAGGAAATGTTGCGCGTTTTGAAATAATTTCCACAGGACCCAATTGTTGCATTAAGCCCGCCGCTATTTCCTGCGCCAGTGTCACGTCATCTAATTTCATTAAATAATCAATATGCGCAGGTGTACTTGACCATACAATTGAGCATTGTTTTTCATTTTGCAGCGGTAAATAAGCCAGCGGCCCCATGCTTAAAAAACATTGGTAAGCAATATTTGCATGTGGCTTTTGTGTAGCTATGTGTGTAACCATCGCAGTTTGACCGTAAGATTTTTCATTTTGTAAAATACCACATTGTTCACGTAACCAAGAATGTGCGCCTTCCGCACCTATAACTAATGGTGCACTTAAAACACCAATCTCTTTAACGTGTAATGATCCATTTGCAAATTTTTCAAGCGTAATTGGCCAATAGCTATTCACGGCAGATGTTTTTTGCATTAAATCAATTAACAAATTATTTTCAATAATGCTGCCTAAGTAAGGTAGATTTAATGTTGCTGCAGAAAAGTTTAACGTGTGTGAACTATTTTCTTGCAATACTTTTATGTCTTTAAAAATTCCGCGTCTATTTTCTGGAAAGCTAACACCGAGCGTATTTAAGAATTTTTCTGCCGTGAAATTAATATTGCTTACGCGCAAGCTTATTTCATCGCTCACAGGTTCTGGTGGTTTTTTATCTAATAAAGCAATCCTCAAACCTAATTTTGCACATGCGAGCGCCATTGCACTTCCGGCTATGCCTGCGCCAATAATAATCACATCGTGCGTGTATTGCATTAATACCCCAATAAGTGTTCAAACAAACGTCGTTTTACAAATGGCAAATAATTTAAAGTACTTAAACCTAAGCTGCGTAAATGTTTCCCATATTTTACGGATGATAAATTAACCAAACCATCGGTGAAACGTAACATATTTTTTTGATCAGCTAATCGTTGCTCTTGATAATGCGCTAAAGAAGATACACTTAACAAACATTCAATATCACGTAAAGTTAAATTAAATCCTTGCGCAGCGATGGGATTTAAAGTGTGCGCAGCATTACCCATTAACAATAATCGACCGTCAAAAGCTTTTTCGACAAAAATAGCTTTCAGCGGATACATTTGCCGGGGCCCTAAATCATAAGCCTTACCTAATTGATAACCCAGAAGTGTTTGAATTTTTTTGGTAAAATCTTCATCGGATAATTCTTGATGTTGGTTTTCTTTAACTGTCCACACAACAGTAAAACGCTTATCATTTAAAGGTAAAAGTGCAATGGTGCCTTCAGGCGTAAAACGTTGATACGCCGTATTAAGGGGCGCTTGTGTCAAACTTATATTAGCAACAATAGCAGTTTGTTGATAATCACGCGTCCAAGTTGAAAATGCTTGTTGTGTGCGTGTTAATGACTCCATGCCTTCTGCGATGATTAATAAATCTGCGCGAATGGCTGGCTTGTTTTTCAAGTGCGCTGTGATGCTTAGACTATCTTGCGTGATTTCCTCGAGTGTTTCTGGCATAAACCAATGAATATTTTTTTGCCCTTCACATAAATTTAATAAAGCTTCACCCAGTTGCTGCGCGCGAATCACATAACCTAAAGCATCATGCTGTAATTCTTTTGCTGTTAAATATAATTTCCCAAAAGCACCCTGCTGCGAGACATTCACTTGAGTGATGGGCGCTGCATTTAAGTGTGACCAAATATTTAAATTTTCTAATATTTGTTTGGATTTAAAAGATAAGGCTAAAGCGCGAGAATCTGTAGTTTGTTTTTTTTGCGCTAGTGATTTAGCTTCAATGAGTGCCACGCGCTTTTCTTGTGAAGCATAAGCATAGGCCAGCGTTAAGCCGACAAAGCCTGCACCCACAATAATGACATCATATTCATCTGTCATCGCATTAATTGCTCAATGTCTTCGGGAAGTATTGGGGAATCTTTACTTAACACTTCATGACCATCTTGTGTTATCAGAATATCGTCTTCAATACGGATGCCCATGTTTTTATCTTTAATATAAAGACCTGGCTCTAGCGTTAATACCATTCCGGGTTTAAAGCTTATTGGCTGGTCATCAATTTTATAAGGGCCCGCATCATGTACATCTAAACCCAACCAATGACCAGGACCGTGCATAAAATATTCCGATAATTCACCCGGGATTTTAAGGTCACGTAATCCTTGTGTTAAAACTTTATCGACGGCTTCGCGTATCATTGCCCAATTATTACCTGGCTTTATTTTTTCAAGACCTGCTAAATATGCATTCAATACCACGTTGTACACAGCGCGTTGCTCAGGTGTAAATCTACCATTCACTGGAAATGTACGACTGACATCGGCGCAATAATAGTGATACTCAGAGCCTGCATCTACTAATACTAAATCACCATCACGCAATATATCTTTATTAGCAATGTAATGTAATGTGCAGGCATTTTTACCGCCACCTATGATCGGCAAATACGCAACATCTAATGCACCTTGATTCGTAAATTCATGAATATATTCACTAGCCAATTGATATTCCATCATACCGGGCTTTATATGTTGCATCGCACGATTATGAGCTTGTGCAGAAATGATCGCACTTTTTCTTAATAATTGAATTTCTTCCGGGCTTTTAATTAAACGCATCAGGTCGGTTAATTTTTGCAAGGCAATTAAGTCAGGCCACGGCATATAGCGTGTATTTTGCATCGCACGTTTTATCCACTTAGACATACGCTCGCGATTTGTTTCATCTCCCCAAGGAAAATAAATTAATTTTTTATTGGCTAAAATTTCGGGAAGTTTTTCATCGATTGCATCTATTGAATAGGCAGCATCAACACCATAATCTTCAACCGCTTTTATTTGCCCAACACGAGAGCCAGTCCATACTTCCATTTTGGGATCAGAAGTTTGATTAAATAACACAACCGGTGTTTGTGTATCAGGCGCTAATACTAATACAGCGTGCGGTTCGCAATAGCCAGTCAAATAATAAAAATCGCTATTTTGTCGATAAGCATATTCACTGTCACGAGAACGATAAGCTGTAGGCGCACTGAAAATAATAGCTACTGTACCTGCACCCATTTTTTGCATCAATTGTTTGCGGCGCGCTTTGTATTCATTCATCATATTAATGTATGGCGGTTGAGCCGCCAGAACTCCTTGTGTTTTCTAAAAAGTTTTGATGTATGGTTAATACCGCCATGCGGACATACTCGACAATTTCCATATAAGATTGCTCTTCTTCTTCGCATTCAATAATGCCAAAATCCATTTCACAGATTTTGGTAATATCAGCAAGTGCTTGCGCGCCATCACCGGATAACAAGGCTTTTTGATAGCGTTGATTTTGCAAACCAACAACAAAACCTTCGCACCATTCGTTGAGCGCATCAGCGCGGAATTGTAAGGAGGTTTCATCATCAGGTAGTAATAAACGAAAACCAAAATCAAAGGAAGAAAAAGCCACTATGCTTTGCTCTGCTAATTGCAATAAAAGTGCTTGTACTTTTGGCGCCAAGTTTAACCACGCATCCGGCGTATCCCAAGCTAAATCGACCCAATCTTGTGGTTTGCAGTATTGCTCACCCACAATTAAGCCGCACCATAAGCCATGTAAATAGGCAGGCCCTACCGGCAGGTCATAAGGCGCAAGCGCCTGGTTAATAGTTTCAAACGAGAGTTGACTTTCCATATACTACATTATACTGTAAACAACTCACGCTGTAATGCAAGGAATGCTATGAGCCTTATTGAACGTTTCACACAACTTGAAAATCACCTGCAAGGACTAAATCAAAAATACCGTCTATTGCAGCAAGAAAATCTTGCGCTGCAAGAAAAAAACACGCTTGCCAAAAAGAAAATCGAAGAAATATTAGGTCAATTAACTAAAGCGGAAGCAAACCATGAGTGACAAGCTAGATATTATGATTTTAGGAAAATCGCTGCGCATTGCAGCTGAAAATGCAGACGAGTTAAATAACTTGCAATTGGCTGCGCGTATACTTGATCAGAAAATGAATAATATTCGTAATCAAAACCCAAGCACACCTATTGAAAAAATTGCTATTCTAGCAGCACTCAATAGCACGCATGAATTATTACTCTTCCAAAAGGAAGTTGAGCAACATTTAGATAAAATACAGGACTTGGTGGTAGGCTGAACTATCACTAAAGCGTTCACACCACATCTATTTTTGTGGTATATTTAAATTGTAAGCATGAGCTACTCAAGATTGATAAGAATATTGTGTTTTAGAACTATATTTTTCTTATCACAGGTGTTCGAGAATAGCGTTTGCGGTGTGCAGGACCAGCTTGTACTGGGAAGCCTAAAACAAACCTCGAGAATACCACTTGGACCAAAAGGTTCAAAACACCTCTTACCGCTTGGGGGCCGTGCTTTTTTATTTTATTATGATTAATAAAAACAAAAACCAAGTTCGTCAACGCCTACGTGCTCAACGTAGAGCTTTATCAACTGAACAACAACTTCACGCTGCTACTCAAGTTTGTAATCATATTACGCATTTAACGCGTTATCGTTTAAGTAAAAATGTTGCTTTTTATTTAAGCATAGAAGGTGAACTCAATCCTGAATTATTATTATTAGATGCACACCAAGCAGGAAAACATTGTTATTTGCCCGTATTGCATTCTGAAATAAATGCACTTTCTTTTTTACCTTATTCACCTGGCGATGAATTAGTAGCTAATCATTTTGGTATTCTTGAGCCGAAAGTTAATCATGAAAAAAATCATATTCCACTTTGGCAATTAGATATTATATTTATGCCGTTGGTTGCTTTTGATAAACATCATAATCGTTTAGGTATGGGTAAAGGATATTATGATAAAACTTTTGCAGTTTTAAATCATAAAAAAGCAGATAAACCTTACTTAATAGGTCTTGCATATCAAATGCAGGAAGTCGATCAATTAATAACCGAAGCTCACGATATACCACTAGATCTTATTGTTACTGAAATAAGTGTCTTGTGATTTTTTCACTAAACTTGCTAAAAGAATAATTGAAATTAAGTTTGGAATAGCCATACACACATTAGCAATGTCTGCAAAATTCCAAGCTAAATGCAATGGGCTTAGCGCGCCAAACACAACAAATAAAATAAAAATTAATCGAAAAGGCAACACAGCTTTAGCGCCTATTAAAAATTGTATAGCGCGATCACCATAATAAGCCCAGGCAATGATAGTGGTATAAGCAAAAAATACTAAGCCCAAGCCAACAGTCCATGCGCCTGCCGTACCTGCTAATTCACCAAATAATTTTGTTAAACCATTTTCAAAAGCATAAGCTGATAAACCTGCGCCGATTAAACCTTCTGTTCCTGCGACAGACCAAGCGCCGGTGATGATGATCACCAATCCGGTCATCGTACAAATTATAATGGTATCTATCCAAGGGCCGATCATTCCCAATAATCCTGCGTGCACTGAATAATTAGTTTTTGCTGCGGCTAACCCGATGGGTGCTGTACCTAATCCAGCTTCACTCGCAAATAACGCACGCAATACACCATATTGTATGGCTAAACCTAAAGCAGCACCGCCAGCAGCACTAGGATTTAACGCATAATGAAAAATAATGCCAAACGCTTTTGGAATTTCCGCTGTATGTGTTATTAAAATTAAAAAAGCCGCACAACAATAAGCAATAGCCATAAAAGGAACAACGATAGAAGCCATGCGTGCGATGCGTTTTATTCCGCCTAAAATAACAATACCAACCAATAGACCGATAACAATACCCATGAATAATTTATATTCACTGGCCGCAGGCAAAACATAAATCAAACCATCAACTACTGAATGGGTTTGTACCATGGCACCTGTTGTAACTGCAGCAAGTAATGTAAACACTGCAAATGCAGCACCTAAAATTGGCATGTTTAAACCATATTTAAGTGTATACATAGGGCCACCGGCAATTTCACCTGTTTCATCCACACGACGAAAATGATGTCCTAATAAACAACATGCAAATTTAATAGCCATACCGAGTAATGCTGTGATCCACATCCAAAATAAAGCACCTGGACCACCTAAGGTAATCGCTGTCGCTACACCTGCAATATTGCCGGTGCCGATAGTTCCAGATAAAACTGTTGCAACGGCTTCAAAATTAGATACTTCACCACGGCCACCTTCTTTGGCATCCATTTTTCCAAGCATAACTTTAAATGCATAGCCGGAGTCACGAAATTGAATTCCACGTAAACGAATCGTTAAATAAATACCCGTGCCCAATAATAAAATAATAAAAGGATAGCTGCGTGCAATACCGGCTAAATAGTCGGTATAAAGAATTAAAGATTCCATAAAAAATAACTCGCTTTGTTTTTAGGGGAAAGGGGGTATAGTCGGTTCAACACCTTCTATTTCAATTTCTTTGTGATGTTTTTTAATGGCTTTAGAGATTTCTTCAACACGATCATAGGGTACATCTACCAGCATTAAGACTTGACCTTTTTCTATGGCTTTTTGAAAAGGCTCCAAACGACTATTAGGAACGTCTACAGATATCAATGTTCCGGCAAGTGCACCAATACCTGCACCAGCAACCGTTGCAGCTGTAACAATCGTCCAACCTGCTAAAACAACATTCATACCAGGTATAGAAACGGCAATTAAACCTGCAACTAATCCTGTCGCGCCGCCCATCAAAGCGCTACGCTCTAAAGCCGGAATAAAATCAGATTTTTGTAATAGAGAAGCTTGAGGCAAATTGTCTATTTCCACATCATCACGCACAATTAAAGCAATATGTTTTTCATCAATGCGCTCTAATAACAATTCATTCACCACATCTTTTGCATGGTGGACATCGGGTAATAAAAAATAAAGCCTGCGTCTCATTATTTATCCTTAAATTAAATTAAATCCAAAACTGTATATGTTTTGTATTTTATCAAGACATAATACATGGATTATATCCTTAATAAAAGTAAGCTTATGCGCTGTAAAGTATATCAGTAAATTTTGGAGATGAACAAAAAGCAAAACCCCGTTGTTAAAAATAACAACGGGGTTTTTTAGAGGGTGCCTAGCAGTGACCTACTTTCACATGGGGATACCCCACACTATCATTGGCGCAAAGTAGTTTCACTTCTGAGTTCGGAATGGGATCAGGTGGTACCTACTCGCTATGGCCGCCAGGCATAAACTGTTTAATGCAAAAACGTAAACGTTTTTAACACTTTAGAATAAAACCGTCTTGATGAATAAAATTCAAATAAACTTAAGTGATATATGGTCAAGCCGCACGGTTAATTAGTACAAGTTAGCTCAATACATTACTGCACTTACACACCTTGCCTATCAACGTCGTAATCTTCAACGAACCTTTAGGGGGTCTAGCCCCGGGAAATCTCATCTTGAGGTGGGCTTCCCGCTTAGATGCTTTCAGCGGTTATCCCGTCCGTACATAGCTACCCGGCAATGCCACTGGCGTGACAACCGGAACACCAGAGGTACGTCCACTCCGGTCCTCTCGTACTAGGAGCAGCTCCTCTCAAATTTCCAACGTCTGCGGCAGATAGGGACCGAACTGTCTCACGACGTTCTGAACCCAGCTCGCGTACCACTTTAAATGGCGAACAGCCATACCCTTGGGACCTGCTTCAGCCCCAGGATGTGATGAGCCGACATCGAGGTGCCAAACACCGCCGTCGATATGAACTCTTGGGCGGTATCAGCCTGTTATCCCCGGCGTACCTTTTATCCGTTGAGCGATGGCCCTTCCATTCAGAACCACCGGATCACTAAGACCTACTTTCGTACCTGCTTGAATTGTCACTCTCACAGTCAAGCACCCTTATGCCTTTGCACTCATTGCGCGATTTCCGACCGCGCTGAGGGTACCTTCGCGCTCCTCCGTTACTCTTTAGGAGGAGACCGCCCCAGTCAAACTACCCACCATACACTGTCCCCGCTCCAGATAATGGAGCCAGGTTAGAACCTCAAATAGGCCAGGGTGGTATTTCAAGGTTGGCTCCACGAGAACTAGCGTCCTCGCTTCAAAGCCTCCCACCTATCCTACACAAACCTATTCAAAGTCCAGTGTAAAGCTATAGTAAAGGTGCACGGGGTCTTTCCGTCTTGCCGCAGATACACTGCATCTTAACAGCGATTTCAATTTCACTGAGTCTCGGGTGGAGACAGCATGGCCATCGTTACGCCATTCGTGCAGGTCGGAACTTACCCGACAAGGAATTTCGCTACCTTAGGACCGTTATAGTTACGGCCGCCGTTTACCGGGGCTTCGATCAAGAGCTTCGCGCTTACGCACTAACCCCCTCAATTAACCTTCCGGCACCGGGCAGGCGTCACACCTTATACATCCTCTTACGAGTTAGCAAAGTGCTGTGTTTTTGATAAACAGTCGCAGCCATCTGGTCACTTCAACCCCTTTCTGCTCCAGTAGCAAGTACCTTCACATACTTGGGGCGCACCTTCTCCCGAAGTTACGGTGCTATTTTGCCTAGTTCCTTCACCCGAGTTCTCTCAAGCGCCTGAGTATTCTCTACTTGTCCACCTGTGTCGGTTTACGGTACGGGTACATAGCCCTTATGCTTAGAAGCTTTTCTTGGAAGCATGGCATCAATCACTTCGTTTTCATTACGAAAACTCGCATTCGCATCTCAGAATTATTCATCCGGATTTACCTGGACAAACTCCCTACTTGCTTAGACTCGCACAACCAATCGCGAGATGACCTAGCCTTCTCCGTCCCTCCATCGCAGAACTATGTAGTACAGGAATATTAACCTGTTTTCCATCGATTACGCCTTTCGACCTCACCTTAGGACCCGACTCACCCTGCTCTGATTAGCATGGCGCAGGAAACCTTAGACTTTCGGCGTGCGGGTTTTTCACCCGCATTATCGTTACTTATGTCAGCATTCGCACTTCTGATACCTCCAGCATGCTTCTCAACACACCTTCATTGGCTTACAGAACGCTCCTCTACCGCGCTAGATAAAAATCTAGCACCCGCAGCTTCGGTAAACAGTTTAGCCCCGTTAAATCTTCCGCGCAGGCCGACTCGACCAGTGAGCTATTACGCTTTCTTTAAAAGATGGCTGCTTCTAAGCCAACCTCCTGGCTGTCTATGCCTTCCCA
>JBAZWL010000013.1:50000-114974 GCA_041660405.1 Taibaiella sp.
AATTTACAGTTTATGGAAAAATAACACGAGCATGTACGCATAGTGAAAAGTAGACCTCAATACAAACATACGGAAATGGATTATGGCTTAAGCCGTCGTAATATATTTTCCAAACCCAGTAAAAAACCTTACTCTAAGTGGATGGGTCTTACTTTAGTTGCGCTCGTCGGTGGTCTTATCATCCAATCTACCTTTAGCCAAAATGATTTAGTTGAAACACAAGTTGCTCAAGACGTTGAAATTAAAATTGAACAATTGGTTGAAAATGCAGCAGTCACTGCACCTACGCCAGCGCCTATACCTGCGCCTGCGCCGAAAGCAATCCCCGCGGAACGTAATATTACCGTATCCATTAAACCGGGCGATACTTTAGGTAAAATCTTTGAAAAACAAGGCTTTGATGCCGCAGTGCTTCATAATCTTGTTGATAATGAAACAGTTAACCATACTCTCACTAACATTCACCCCGGGCAAAAATTGGATTTTACAATTAACCCCAAGAATGAATTAATCGGTTTAGAATACAATGCGAATGAATTAGAACGCTTAGTGGTTACCATTAAAGATGGTAAAACTTTTGCTGATCTTAAAACCCGAGATGTTGAAGAATTACTCACATTTGCAGACGTTACCATTGAAGATTCCTTATTCATGGATGGCGAGCGCGAAGGTATTGATTACAACATTACAATGGCTCTTGCAGAAATTTTCAGCTATGACATCGATTTTGCTTTGGATATTCAACAAGGCGATAAATTCAGTGTTATCTACGAAGATCGCTACATCGATGGCGTAAAATCTACACCTGGAAACATTATTGCTGCAGAATTCGTTAACCAAGGTAAAACTTATCAAGCTGTTCGTTTTGAAGCTGCTGATGGTAGTGCTGAATATTACACACCTAACGGCCAAACATTACGTAAACCTTTTTTACGTACACCCGTAGAATTCGCACGCATCTCTTCAAAATTTAATCCGCGTCGTCTTCATCCTGTATTGCATACTATACGTGCACACAAAGGTGTTGATTATGCAGCGCCTATAGGAACCCCTGTTCGTGCATCTGGCGATGGTGTTATTTCTTTAGCTGAAACCCAACGCGGTTATGGCAAAGTCATTGAAATCCAACACGGTTCTTCTTATTCAACTTTGTATGCCCATTTAAATGGTTTTGCATCTGGCATGAAAAATGGCGCTAAAGTTAAACAAGGACAAATCATTGGTTACGTTGGTAAAACAGGTTTAGTGACTGGCGCACATTTGCATTATGAATTCCGCGTCAATGGCGTTCATGTGGATCCGCTCACAGTTAAATTACCTAATTCACAACCTATCGATTCACGTCATAAATCACAATTCTTAGCTTATGCAAAAGATGTGATGAATCAACTCAGCAATTATCAAAGCATTCAATTGGCTGAAACTAAGGTTAATCCTAAACAAGGTGCATAATAATGCCCGATTTGTTTATCGGCTTAATGTCAGGAACAAGCTTCGATGGCATCGATACAGCTTTAGTTTCTTTTGAAAATAAAAAAATTAACCTTCTTGATACTGATTTACACCCTATTCCTGAATTAATTAAACAAGAACTATTGCACCTTAGCCAAGATAAACTCCATGATTTAAATCAAATTTGTCGTTTAGATGTTGAGTTAGGTTTGATCTTTGCCGATGCCGTTAATCAATTACTCAAAAAAAATAAACTTCAGGCTTCAGATATTAAAGCCATCGGTAGCCATGGCCAAACTTTGCGTCACTTTCCGCATCAGCCTTATCCCTATACTTTACAAATTGGCGATCCACATGTGATTGCGGTAAATACTGGGATTACAGTTGTTGCAGACTTTAGGCGCCATGATATTGCTTTAGGTGGACAAGGTGCGCCGCTCGCACCTTTATTTCATCATGCTTTTATGCACTCAAGTCATGAAAACCGAGCGATTGTAAATATCGGTGGTTTTGCCAATGTCACTATATTACCTAAAGAAAGACCTTTAAAAGGTTTTGATACGGGACCAGGTAATGTATTAATCGATGCTTGGGCCATGCAACATTTAAATAAACCGTTTGATGAAAACGGTCAATTCGCGCGCCAAGGTCACATTAATCAGGATTTATTAGAGTTATTATTATCCGATCCATTTTTTAATAAAACGCCGCCTAAAAGTACTGGGCGTGATGATTTTAATTTAGCTTGGTTAAATAAACATTTAGAAAAATTTAATTTATCTTCGCAAGATATTCAAGCTACGCTTCTTGAACTTACTGCACAAAGCATTATTCATGATATTAAAAAATATGCGTCGCAAACAAATGCTATTTATATTTGTGGCGGTGGCGCTATGAATAAATATTTGATGGAGCGTTTACAAATACTCGCAAATGCTATGACTGTAAATAGTACACATGAATTGAATATTGATCCGAATTGGCTAGAGGCAATGCTGATGGCTTATTTGGCTCAAGAGCGTCTGCTTAATCATAAGTTGGATTTAGGTGATATTACTGGGAGTCACTCACCACATTTTGTGGGTACGATTTATCCTGTTTAGTCTAAAGGTAAGAATTTATCATTCTCTTCAGAATAAGTAAAAATTTGGCCAGTTTTTATATCAAAAAACCATAAGCCGATTTTCAGTGTGCCTTCTGTGACTTTTTCTGCGATCCATGGGAAGGTTAAACAGTTTTGATAAGATTGTTTTAAAGCTGATTTTGCACAACCGTCTGTATTGTGTAAATCACACTGATCGGTTTTAATAACGGATACCCAATTCGAAATAAAATCATTTTCAGTTTGACTATCCATTAACGCTTGAATACCGCCGCATTGGCTGTGGCCTAATAAAATTAAATGTTTGACTTCAAGATGGCGAATACCAAACTCTAATGCTGCGCTAGTACCATGGTGCGCTTCGTCTTTTTCATAAGGTGGAACAATATTCGCAACATTACGTACTACGAATAAATCACCTGGATCACATTGTAAAATTAATGCAGGATCAACACGAGAATCGCAGCAGGCAATGACCATGACTTTTGGTTTTTGACCATAGTCAGATAAATATTGCATAATGGATTGATCGCCACTTGCGTATTTATCGCGAAAACTTTTATAACCTTGGATAATTTTGTTAAAGCTTTTTTCCATGCTAACACTCATACAGAAAATGAAGAACCGCAACCGCACGTTGTTTGTGCATTAGGATTACGGATCACAAACTGCGCGCCTTCGATCCCTTCTGTGTAATCAATTTGCGCACCCATTAAATATTGAAAACTCATGGGGTCAATTAATAATCGCACTAAATGTCCGCGGCCACCTTTGCCGCCTTCACCTTCGTCATCTTCCACTTCTTCTTCAATGACTTGATCATCATCATTAATCACTTCATCAAAGGTAAAACCATAAGAAAAGCCTGAGCATCCGCCCCCGACGACATAAGCACGTAAATTCAAGTTAGGATTCCCCTCTTCTTGAATTAAAGCCGATACTTTCTTGGCAGCAGCTGTTGTGAAATCTAGCAAATCAGACATAGAAGCTCCTCAATTTGAGCTTTATTGTAACATTATTCTTGCTTTTTAGCTGCCTCAGCGATACCGTATGATTTTATACAAGGAATTCATTATGTTACGGATAAACTGCTTTTATATACTTGAAAATAGTATCAAGTGTAGTATCATATCATGAGTAGTGTTGAAAAAAATCTCAAAAAGATGAGGCTTAATCCAAGGGATTGGCGAATAGAGCAGCTAGAATCAGCTGCAAAAAGTTATGGTGTAATTGTGCGCAAAAGTGGTGGTAGCCATGTGATTTTTGATCACCCACGATGGATAGAAATGCTCAGCGTCCCGGCTCATCGCCCAATCAAACCGGTATATATTAAAAAATTTATTACATTGATCGAACAACTGGAACAAAAAAATGACAAAGATACCTAAATATCCGTTCATTATCCGCAAACTCTCTAAAGAAGAAGGTGGTGGATTATTAATTGAGTTCCCAGATTTACCTGGCTGTATGTCTGATGGGGAAACTCTTGAGGAAGCCATCGCCAATGGATCTGATGCAGAAAAATGCTGGCTGGTTGCTGCAAAAGAAAGTGGGCGTCACATTCCAAAGCCTGGTGAGATGAATTTAGTCAGCGGCAAATGGGTGCAACGTGTACCAAAATCTTTACATCGAGCATTATCTCAACGCGCTAAATTTGAAGGTGTTAGTTTAAATACACTCGCTACAACCTTCCTAGCAGAAGGTCTAGGTCGACATGAAGTAAACCCTGTAACAGTACAACATTAATATCAAAATTATAAAAGGAACATCATCATGTTATGGATCAAAGCCTTTCACCTAATTTCCATCGTCTGCTGGTTCTCAGCTCTTTTTTATCTGCCACGTTTATTCGTTTATCACAGCGAAGCAAGTGACACCCTAAGCCTTGAGCGCTTTAAAGTGATGGAAAGAAAACTTTATTACTACATCATGATCCCATCCATGCTGCTCACCATATTTTTCGGCTTAGGATTAATCGGCAGTCATTGGGCTATTTACAAAACTGCAGGCTGGATGCACGCCAAATTATTCTTAGTCGTTTTATTAATTGGTTATCATCATATGTGCGGATATTATTTAAAACAATTTGCTCAAAACAAAAACCGACATTCAAGTCGGTTTTATCGGATTTTTAATGAGATTCCAGTGTTGTTTTTGATTGCGATTATTGTTTTGGCGGTGGTGAGGCCTTTTTAAATCATTAAGAATTTTTTTTAGGGGTAGCTGCTTCTATAACATTCGTAGCCTCTTTAACAAACCCCGCGCCTGTGGATTGACTAGAGGCGACATCCCAAACACGGGTACCAACAGTGTTGGTAGCGCTTGATGTCATTTTGTGCATAATCCATGCCCAAACGTTTATAAAAAATGAAAAAGGATTGCGCGCTTTTGACAAAATCTCCCCTTTATTAGACAGTACACCATTGGCTTCAGTTAACTTATCACCTGGGGCTTTTGTTTTGTCAGCCAAGATAACCATAAGCTTATTTGTTTCCTCCCATTTGTAGCTGCCCTCGCCATCATTTTCTACTAAATATTGTTTATAGTTAGCACAAGCTTTCAGCAAAATGGCTACAGCTGCTGCTGGATTTTCTGTTAAAATACTCCCAAATTCTTTAGAAATATTTAATTTTATTTCTTGCTTTATTTCTAAAGGATCGTTTCCATAAATTTTGCTTGCAAATTGATAAAGCTTTTCTTCATTAGTAATATTCTTATCTGTAAAAAACTTTTCCGGAATATCATATGTTTTAAGTGCAGAACTCAAACTATCAACTGCGCTTTTAATTTCTTCTTCAACTTGTTTTTCATCTGCAAGCCGTTTGTCTAATTGTTCTTTAGTGGGAATAGTTATTTTTGGTTGAATCATCGCGTTATTACATATATCCCAGCAAAGATCCGCTCGCTGGTCTCCAACAACAGTTTTGTAAGTATCATTAAATTCAACTCTGGAGAGCTTCTCTCCATTGTTTCTTTTCAACTCAACTTTAAATTTATAAATTTGAGCAGTAAGTCCATTTATCGATTTTATTTGGTTATTATTTTGAGCAATCTCTGCTGCACTTGCCAACAAAACAATTTGATCAACCTTTTTTTGGCGTTCAGCATCAACTATTTTATTGCTAACATTTGATAAACTATGTGTTGAGCTGTTTCGACTGAGTGCTTCATTATTATTAGTACCTAAAGATGGTACATGTTCATAATCTTCTCCAAGCCTTGCATATTCTGAGACCTGTTTCTCAACCCATTCTTTAAATGGGCCTATAACTAACTGTATTAACCAATAATTATTTGTCGCTTGGTTCCTAATATTTTCTGGTAAGCGTTGATGTATTCCAACTCCTTGGTCAATATTTATTAGAACATTAAAGGTTTTTTTCCATTCATCAAATTCTTGGATTTGTTTTAAGTTTGGCTCTTTATTTTGAATAAATAGCAAGATTAATGTGTAAAATGGACTATTCTTGGATTTTTTATTGATCTCTTCATTAAGAAGCGTACTCACAACCTGTACATTCAACTTGTTTAAAATTTCAATTTTTGTTGGCATAATCTTCTCACAAAAATAAGTTATAAAACTATAAAATAGTTTAACACCTTACTCATAAAGATGCAATATTCATGTATTTATTAATATACTTTACTATCAAATACTTAAGATTTCATGATGGAATATATCTCACAACCAGAATGGAAAATATCCTCATCATTGAACAAACCTGCACAAATCGCTAATAAATCTGCCCCGGAAGCCACTAATTGATAGGCATTGCTTTTATCAATTCCGCCTATGGCCACAATAGGGAGCTCAAATTGTTCCTTAGCTTTTTTTAAAATAGATAAATCAGCAGGTTTAGCGTGGGGTTTGGTTTTTGAAGGAAAGAAACAACCAAAGGATAAATAATCTGCGCCTTCAAGCTTAGCTTTTTGAGCCAGCTCTAAACTATCGTGGCACGTGATACCAATAATGGCATCTTCGCCTAAATATTCTCGTGCTTTGGTAATCGATGTATCTGATTGGCCTAAATGAACA
Organism: Taibaiella sp.; assembly: GCA_041660405.1. Classification (GTDB taxonomy): domain Bacteria; phylum Bacteroidota; class Bacteroidia; order Chitinophagales; family Chitinophagaceae; genus Taibaiella. The sequence continues at coordinate 56,591 of JBAZWL010000013.1, forward strand.
CCATCAGCTTCGCTGATTTTGGCTAACTCAATATCATCATTGATTAATAATAACGCACCGCTTTCATTACATAATTGGCGCAAAGATTGTGCTTGTTCGATTCTTTTCGAAGAATTTAGACTCTTATCGCGGTATTGTATAAGACGTACGCCGCCGTTTATGGCCGCTGCAATTTGTTCTAATAAAAGTGCGGTATTTTCTTGTTCTGGAGAAATGGCATAAATACCAGGGAGTTTAAGTTGTGGTTTCATAATCATCATGTAAACGATTGGGAATCAATTGCCCACGGCCTAAAGCATTAGCGTACTTTAAACTCGACCACGTATAACTTTGTGCTTCGCTGATAGCTTGCAAAGCGGTATAGCCTTGCGCCATTAATGCGGCAATACTAGAGGCGAGTGTACAACCTGAACCATGAAATTCACCCGGTAAGCGCGACCAACGAAAACGCATGTATTCGCCTAGATTGCTGTAATAATGATTAATTATTTGCGCACTTTCATCATGTCCGCCCGTAATTAACAAATGTTTTATGCCTAAATTTAACAATTTTTCTGCACATTCTGCACGGGTTTTTTGATACGGCGCTAATAGATCGGCTTCTACGCTATTAGGCGTTAATACGGTCGTGCGCGGTAATAATTCTTGTTGAATAAAACGTAATAATGCCGGATCGGTTAAGTTTTCTCCGGTACCTGCATTAATCACAGGATCCAAAATAACCGGTACTTCTGGCCGCATTTTGATAAGATCGCGAATCACACAGCCATTTTCTATGCTACCAATTAAACCAATTTTAATGGCATCAATCGGTAAATCTACAAGAAGTGTATTAGCTTGTTCATAGACTAATTGGCTATCAACCGGCTCACAAAGACGAACTGTTTGGGTATTTTGTGCAGTAATAGCAGTCACTATCGGCGCAGGATGAGCGCCTAGACTTGAAATAGCTTGAATGTCCGCGCATAAACCTGCACCACCGCAAGGATCATGGCCGGCAAACACAAGTACAACATGTGTGACTTTTTTTCTGTGCATAGCAATGATAGTATAGTAACTATTGGGTGCAGTCTAGTATATAAGGTGAGCCATGCCATACAGAAAGTATATGTGTTTATTATGCGGTTATATTTACGATGAAGAATTCGGTTGGCCGGAAGACGGCATAGTTGCCGGTACGCGTTGGGAAGATGTTCCTTTAACTTGGCGCTGCCCCGACTGTGGTACGACTAAAGAAGACTTCGAAATGCAAGAATTTGAAGCTTAAGTTAAGTTTATGGTATAATGTAAGTGTAAGAGCATCGGGGGCGTTTTGGATTCGACGTTGATGACAAAGCCTGAAGTGCATGTCGAGAATGTAGCTAATCTCGTTAAATTTGCTGCAAATTATAGTTGCAAACAATGACAACTTCCACGCTGAGTACGCTGTAGCTGCCTAACGGCAAATACAGTTTCTCTGCCGCTTAATAACCGGCAAGCGTCCTCCAATATAAATGTGCTTATGCGTTTATGGCGGGGGTAACATTACATAAGATCGCGAGCCAAGCCTGTCTGAGGTGAAGCAGTTAAAAAGTTTCAGACTCATTGTGATCACCCTGTACGTCGGGCCGATCACGATTAACTTAATAGACTGTACTACACATGTAGATCTGAGGGTGGCGAATTAACGGACGTGGGTTCAATTCCCACCGCCTCCATTTAATTCAAATACAAAGACATCCAATATCATCCAAAAAGCCTTGTTATACAAGGCTTTTTTGTTTATTCTATTGTCCAAGGAAATCCCAGATGTACCCCCTAAATCCAGACCATTATAGGGGTATAAATGGGGGTAGATTACATACCACCAACAGAGATACCCCCTATTATGGTTAAGGACGAGACTTATGGGCAATTTATTCCGCGGGAATACTGAAAAAAAACTTTATGCTTGGATAGACCCAACGAACTGGTTCATAGCGCACAACATAGGAATGTATGGTCACCTTAGCTGTACACCACCAGCTGAGAATAATACTGCTGAAGAAAATTTACTCTTTATTCCAAACCCAAAGTATAAAGGTGGCGTCACCCCTTATCATAACAATGTCGCAAAGAAAATTCGTACCGAATACACTTTTGAATTTTATAGACCGCCATTATATCCCTCAAGAACACAGGCATTTTATGCATTGTATTCGCTTGAGCATGCAGAACAATATAAACGATTTCATGAAGCCCATGTAAAAGATCGCATTTTAATTAGTGGTATTCCCGTAGGTGAATGTCATTATTCTATTCATGATTCAGGGTGGTTCGATTTCCTTTGTAAAGATGCCAATTTTGATGATCATACCATTACCCAAAGTGCTGAGTCTTATTGGAAAGGACTATCAGTTAGCCAGTGTGAACTGAAGCTTTATGGTCACCCATGGTCACAACCAGAAACGTGGGAAATATTATTTTATGGAACATTAAAAATTTCAGAAAGCAGTAAAAATGAAGTGAAAGAACTTTTTAACAAAGCATATCTACAAAATCCCTTAGCATATCCTTTCATGCATACAAAACCATGATATTAACTGATACAAAAATTCGTACCATTAAAGCTCGTGACAAGGCTTACAAACTAACTGATGGAAAAGGACTTTTCCTCTTAATTTCACCAACCGGATCAAAATACTGGCGATTCAAATATCGTTTTGCAGGAAAAGAAAAATTAATAGCATTAGGTGTTTATCCTGAAGTGTCATTAGCACAAGCAAGAGCAAAACGTGATGAAGCGCGTAAATTATTAGCTAACGATACAGATCCTGGGCTACTAAAGCAGCTTAATAAACGAGCAAGAAAAACCGCATCTGAAAATAGCTTTGAAGCTGTTGCTCGCGAATGGTATGCTAAATTTTCCATTCAGTGGACACCCAATCACGGGCAAAGAATTTTAATACGTTTAGAAAAAGATATTTTCCCTTGGCTTGGCAGTCGCCCTATTAATGAAATTACTGCTCAAGAATTATTAAGCGCATTACGCAGAATTGAAAATCGTGGAGCTATTGAAACTGCTCATAGAGCGCAACAAAATTGCAGTCAGGTTTTTCGTTATGCAATAGCCACTGGACGTGCGGAACGTGATCCTTGTCCTGATTTACGTGGCGCACTACAACCAGTAAATACACGTCATCATGCCTCTATTACCGATCCGAAAGAAATAGCAAAATTATTACGCTCCATTCAGGACTATGAAGGTTATTTTGTTACTAAATGTGCACTAGGTTTAGCTCCTCTAGTATTTGTACGCCCTGGTGAACTAAGAAACGCTGAATGGGAAGAAGTTAATTTTGAAACTGCTGAATGGCGAATCCCTGCTGAAAAGATGAAAATGAGATCTATTCATATTGTCCTTCTGTCGACTCAAGCCATTAATATTTTACAAGAATTACATGCACTCACAGGAACAGGGAAATATATATTTCCAAGTGTAAGAACACCAAATCGCCCAATGTCAGAAAATACTGTATTAGGCGCATTACGACGGCTTGGTTACACAAAAAATGAAATGACCGGCCATGGTTTTCGCAGCATGGCCTCTACCCTTTTAAACGAACAAGGTTGGAATCGTGATGCTATTGAACGACAGCTTGCACATTCCGAACGTAATTCGGTACGTGCTGCTTATAACTATGCAGAGCACTTACCAGAGCGACGCAAAATGATGCAGCACTGGGCTGATTATTTAGAAAGTTTAAATCCTTAGTAAAGCTCTTCACAATGAGAATAGAATATTTTATATGAATAATATTGCAATAACCACAGTAGAACTCCGTGAATACTTTCCTGAAAACACAAAGAAGGAAGATTTAGAAGAACTAACATTAGAGATTAACTGTTACATACAATCCACTATTCATGGCATTGCCAACGAAAAAAATAAACATGACAATTATTTAAAAATAAAGAAAATTAAAGATGCCATTACAGAACTGAGAAATTCCTTAGAAATAGCAAAAGAAGTCTTCCATGGTAGTCTTGGTGATACGCTACTAGAATGTTTTGATAACTGCCGTGAAATTAAAATGATAAAAAATTGTATCAAAGAAAATTCTCGTGCAAATGGATTCAAAAAAGATCTCGTGATAAACTTATTTGAATTAACCTATATTGCATGTGAGATCGCATGTAAAAAATTAAATTTTACACTCGGCAAACACAATGATTCCAATCAATCAAGAAAAAGGGGAATAGTTTCTTTTTTGGGAATTTGTCGCCTTATTGCCGATAAAATGAATCTACAAATAAGTAACGAGGCTGTTAAAAAATACATAACAGAGGCTATCAATAGTCGCGAATTAACCTTTAAAACGATCAGCCACATAAAAGAAAACGAACTATACCAAGAAAAAGGAACAGTACCCTTCGATATTTATTATGACACGCTACAAGAAATAAAACTAGGTATGAATCTTGATAAAAATGCAAAGGATTCATAACTATCTCACAGTTTTTAATCATGATTAACTACCTCATCCGATAACTAACCATGAGGTATTAAAATGATTCATACGATCCTTAGACTTCCACAAGTAAAGCAACGAACAGGACTATCTCGATCTTCAATTTATCAAAAAGTTTCTAAAAAAGAGTTCCCTGCTCCCATATCTTTGGGAATGCGCTCTGTTGGTTGGGTCGATCAAGAAATAAGTGATTGGGTGACACAACGTGTTAATCAATCTCGCCCCAAACAAGGGGGTAAAACAGAATGAAGAATCTTTCAAACAAAACCACCAGTCGCTTAGGGGCGCCGGTGGCTAAACTAACTAGTAACAAAAAAAATTATACCACAAAATTTAATGGTGAATTTAATCCATCACGATTACCTATGCCAATCATTGTGTTAGATATATTTGGAGAAAAAGTTAAGAAAGCAAATCGTGGAGGATATTGGAAAGTACATTGTCCTTTCCATGATGATTCAAATCCAAGCTTACATATACATCAAGTTTCTGGGCATTTTCGCTGTCACGCTTGTGGAGCTAAGAGTGGAAATATTCTTGCTTATTATATGAAAAAGACCGGAGAAAGTTTTGTTGAAGCAGCAAAATCTCTTGGCGCTTGGGAGATAAAATCATGAGTCATTTTGATACTCCCGAACAAGCTGCACAATTCTTCGCAGTAAAGCCTTTATCTCAAGGCTATGTTTTTAAATGCCTACATCCTTATGTAGACACCTATGGCCATATTATTTTTTGGCGCATTCGATGCAAACATCCTAATGGTGAGAAGTGGATACGATCTATGCATAAAGATGAAACAGGGAAGTATCACCTATGTGAACCCCCTCATCTAAAAGATAAACTTAAACCGTTATATGGGTTACCATTGCTAGCACAAAACCCTAATGCAATTATCTGGCTACCAGAAGGTGAAAATTGTGTTGATGTATTTAATCAATATTTTAATAACCATAATTTAAAGCATCAGCATATTGCAATCACAAGCGGTGGTGCAACAAGTGATGATAAAGCAGATTGGCAACCATTAGCTGGTAGAACAGTTATTCTTTGGGGTGATAATGATAAGTCTGGTGAAAAATACGTCAAGCATGTTAAAAAAATTCTAGAACCTATTGGCTGTGCAATTCAAATTGTAAATATATCAGTTTTAAACTTACCAGAAAAAGGCGATGTTGTAGATTGGCTTGCATTAAATCCAACTGTAAGAGTTGATGATATTATTGCCCTGCCTATGACAGATCAATTTAGTCCAGAAATTGCGGAAGATTCAAACTGTGAGCCTGATGCAAACAATGAAAAACAAAGTCAAGCATCTATGCTTGTTGCCTTTGTGGACACAGAAACAGAACTTTTTCACGACAAAAATGGAGATGTATATGCTCAATATAAATCAACCAGAGAAACGCGACGAATAGACGGCCGGCAATTTAAAAATTGGCTTGTCTCTTGTTTTTATAAACAAACTGGAAAATCTGCGCGAGATCAATCTATTCGTGAAGCAATTAGCACCTTGTCTGGTTTAGCACGCGAGCGAGGAAGTTGCCATGAAGTAAGTGTTCGTGTAGGAATGTATGACGATATTTATTATCTTGATTTAGGTGAGCCAGGATTAAACCGAGCCGTAAAAATCAGTGCTGGTGATTGGGAGATAATTGATAATCCTCCTATTTACTTTTTAAGACCAGAAACGATGAGAGCATTACCCGAGCCAATATCAGGCTCAAATATATCTTTACTATGGCAACTAGTAAATATCCCAGAAAATGCACGTTACCTTGTCATAGCTTGGTTAGCGGAATGTTTACGACCCGATACACCTTTCCCTATATTAGAACTTTTCGGTGAGCAAGGAAGTGCGAAAAGCACGACTCAAACATTGTTACGTAAACTCATTGATCCAAATGCTAGCATTCTTCGTGCAGCTCCCAAAACTCCAGAAGACGTATTCATATGCGCAGCTGTAAACTGGATAACAAGCTATGAAAATGTGAGCCATCTTTCGCATGCCATGCAGGATGCGCTTTGCATGCTTTCTACTGGTGCTGGATTTGCAAAACGTAAACTATACAGCGATGCAGATGAATCTGTGATTGAGGCTAAACGTCCCATTATTCTCAATGGTATTAGCGTGGCAGTAACAGCACAAGATCTTGTTGACCGTACATTATCAATTGAAACACCCACAATTAAAGAACGCACAGAAACGACAAAATTACAAAAGAATTTTGACTTAATCAGCGGAAAAATATTAGGGGGTCTTTTAGATATTGTGGCTCAAGCTTTATATATTTTGCCTTCGATAAAATTACCTCCCGAAGAACAACCTCGATTACTTGAATTTGTTTATTTCGGTATGGCTATTGCTCGCGTAATGGGGGGCACTGAGAATGATTTTTTATCACAGTTTAACTTCGCCAGAGAAGAATCAATAGCTCGTACAATTGATGCCAGTCCTGTAGCCTCAGTTATGATTGAATGGTGCGAAACTTTCTCATACACGAGAGAGATGACTGTGAAAGATCTTTACCAAACACTTGAACAAAACAAACCTAACCATTCAGATTCTTGGCCCCGTTCACCTAAGGGACTTGCTGATGCGCTTAGACGGCTAGCCCCGGCTTTACGAATATTGGGTATAGAGTGTCGCTCTCTAGGAAAAAGGGGCAGCCATGTGTATTGGGAAATAAAACCACGCAGATAGTCTTGCAATTCATGTCGTCAATGTCGTGACATCTTGATTTGAGCACGACATCACGACATTGACGACTTCATTTGGAAATTATTATTTTTAATTAATCTGATCTGAACAGGAAAATAACAGATGAAATTCAAAAAAGGTGCCTCAGGCAATATAACAGGAAGACCTAAGGGAATAGTTGATCAGCGTACAAAACTAAGGAAGTTATTAGAACCCCATGCAGAGAAACTTGTACATCAAGCTGTGACAATGGCGTTAGCAGGCGACGCCAGCGCTTTAAAATTATGTATAGATAGATTAATCCCCCCTATACGAGCGCGAGATGAATCTACTCCTCCCATCAATACAAAAGGCTCTTTGGTTGACCAAGGTGAAGCAGTTATAGCCGCGATGAATACTGGAAGAGTTTCTCAAAATGAAGCAATTAATGCACTGCAGGCAATGATAACCCTGAGCAAAATTAAAGAGACGCATGATCTCGAGCAAAGAATCGCAGCACTAGAAGATAAAGAAATATAAAATTTCAACGATTGGGGACGAATTATGAAAAAATTAATTAATCGCATTATAGCTCTTGAAGATGCATACCAAAACACACAGCCATTGGAAGATGAAAAATATTTAGAGGACTGCACCACGCAGGAAGAAGCAATAGAACTTTTCTTAAGAAAAACCACTATGCGTCCTAATGGAAAAAAACGATGGGCACCAATTTGTCTTCTGCGAGCTAATGCAATTAATAAACATCGTCCCGTGGTATATCAGTCAAAAGAAGAACAAGAAATTGCTTATCAAGAAGCCACTGGTTTTTTTGCAGATAAAATGATCAAGGTAGAAAATGAATCTAAGTAAATGAAATTTTATCAGAGTTAAAATGCATCAACCAAGCAATTCTATTTACTTTATGGTTCTGTAAACCACGATACATCTACATTCTCGAATATTTGCTTTACTTGCACCTAAACTTGTATCCCCAGGGAACATTAATTTTTCACCCATAACTTCAAATGGTTCATCAAAAAACTGAACTTGGCCGTCTGCTTCAATATGAGCATCACGAACCAAACTATCAGCCATGGTTATCCAATATTTAATCGTATGGCCAGATAAAGCTTTCAAAGATTCGCTATCTAACGGATCATAGAATATCGCTGGTAAATCACCAGTCACATCTGGGTTAGAATTTCTCATTCCATATTCAATGGCATTTTTACCTAAATATTTTTCAATATTCTCAACTGGTCGTCGTATTGATCCTTTTATACCGAATATCTTTTGGCGAAATGATTTGAAACACAACAATCCAAATATCATGAATAATATACTGAGTATTAAGCCACCTTTAGCTAAGAATATGCAACCCGTAGCAATTAAAATAAAGCCACATATCCACACCATGAAATTTAAAAATTCTTTCACTATATACCTCTCACAATGTAGTGCTTATAACATAATAAGCTCATATTATGACAGAGAAAACTTCATGAAAATTAAACTAAATTGGCTTTATGCTGCTGAATTTTGCTAAACACTCAGGATTCTCTACTTTGCCAGCCTCTGTCAAATTTGCATAGCCTAATAACGTTGCAGAAAATTTTACCGGATCACCCTTGTTCAATTCTGCAAGAGTATTATAAAGAGGGGAAGAATGAGAAATTAAAGTTTTATTTCTAAAATCAGAAAAAGTATTATTCCAGGTTTTAATAACCACTCTATCACTGATTCTGATTGAAATATAAGCGTCACCATCACTTGTCGTGCCCATTTCTTCAATAACACCTACCCAGTCACTAATTGAGGTAACTGATGGTTGTATATTTTTTATTGCTGCATCACGGGCTTTCCACACTGTGGATTTTTTCAGCTCATTTTCTGCCTGCGCATACAATGATACATATTGATCCATAGTGGCAATAAATTTCTTTTCTTGTTCTGGCATAAGAGATCCCAAAGTAATTTTCTCTTGGGTACCTGCTCCAATATTTTCATTACTGACTTGCTGTGCAGTTGCACCAGAAACATTGACCTGATTATTTTCAAATGCAGACTCTTCTGTAAAAAAGTACACTGTAGTCACGATTAACCATGAAAATGTAATAATCCTGGCAAAAGTGCTATAGCCCTTCCGTAATGTGAACCAAGAAAAAATCATAGGCAAAAGAAGGATACCTATGCTCAGAGAGAAGCTCATGTTTCTTTTGACATATTCTCCGCACTGAGCACATTTCAATGCATTTTGGGGCAGAACACTTTTACAATAAGGGCATTTTTCTGTGACCTTAGTCACCTGGGCATCTGAATTACTAGTATCATTTTGGCTCATTTTCTATCTCCTGAATGTACGCACCAATACTAAGGATTACTTAGCTTTATGTCAACAGTAAATATAAGGTTATCATAGCTCTAAAATCTACAAACAACTAGGAAGGGTGCCAGGTTAAAGCGATAAATTTCTAATGATCTAAATTGGTATTTTCTTTCCAAGATTGCCCCAATAAAAAACCTAAGAAATACTCAGAGCCTGCTGTGCTACTATAGAATGTTTATTCATAATCTTGCAAGACTAGTTATCAAATCGTAAGTGAATCTTCCTTCTTTAGTAACAAATATTTGTGGTTTTGCTGTGCGCGCGTCGCGGATCACGCCTATTCCATCTTCATATATTTCAAATGAAACTATTTTACTATATGGCAATCTTAAACTTTTGCTCGAACTAGTAAAATAAATATTTTTATTAGTTACAATAAGATGGCCGTTGCTTACAAATACACGATTAATCACATTTACACTGTGCCCTACTGATCCGCCGATACGATATGAAAGTCCTTTCGCGATTCGCATACTTACCCCCCTAGAACCTCTAACATATTGTCTTTTTAGTTTATCTTCGTAATAATCAATATTTCTAAAAAGCCAAACAATTTTTTCATTTTTTTGAAAGTTAATTTGTGTAATTTCTCCACTATTTACATCAGGTAGTTTACCATTTTGGATACCATGTAAAATTTCAAATTGAGCAGATTTTGTAAGCAATCCATTTTTATTCAACTCCTGGGTAGTTATAGAGAATCTACTCATGAAATTTTCAAGACTAAAATTCTCTAGTTCATCATGTTTGCTATTTGCAATGACATATTCTGTTCCTTTTTCCCAAGCTTTAAGAACAATTGCCCGCCTATCTTTATCTGAAATCAGATGTTCTTTTTCTAAGGCTATGATTTTATTTTCTAATGCTTCAAATCTATTTAAATTGCTTAGCGGGGTTAATTCACCAATTATTTTTTCAACTCCTTCATCATGCTTATCTTTACATTTGTCATGATACTTATTGAAAAAGAACAATTTATTCCCACAATAAGTACATGTAGGACAAAATATTTTTTCCAAATTCAATTTCATCTTTCCAAACATCGAATCAGATTTCATACATTTCTCACGATGGTAGTTCACTTTTATATCAAATGATGTAAGTAACACTAATAATATAGTAGTTAATTTACTATTGATGATTTTACCTTGATCAATGATCTTTAATGCTAAGAAATCCTTAGTATCGTATCAAGTGAAAATCTAAGATTATCTTAGTCCTCTATACAAAAGGACTAAGATGGATGTCAGGTTCAAGCCCTCTTCCTAAACGATTAAAAGAAGCGCGCCTTGCTTCTGGACTATCCCAAAAAAGCTTAGGGATAGCTGCTGGCATTGATGAATTTTCTGCAAGTCCAAGAATGAATCAATATGAGACAGGTAAGCATATCCCTGACTATTCGACACTGACTAAAATTGCCAAAGTACTGAAGGTTCCTGTAGCCTATTTCTACGCTAAGGATGATGTATTAGCTGAAATCATTAAAGTAGCTGGGCTTCTTACAGCGGAAGAGCGTAAAAAGACGTTAAAATTGCTTTCAGTTTAACTCCATGATCTTTATAAAATAATTTAATATTAATACCATAAACTATTAACAAAAAATCAGTTATAATATGTAATTGAACAACACTTGCTAATAATACTAGGATTACCTAGAAATGAATGAAACTATTAAATATATCAACCCTCCTATCGTGGAAGCGCTAATAGATATTCAGGTGGATCCTGCTCTTACGATTTCTCCTGCAGAGATAGAAAGCCTACATAAGGAACTATCTGAAAAATATCCCAATAAAAATGAACGTAGACGATGGGAAACTAAAATTGAGCTAAAAGAAGGTGCCTCTGTAGTAGATGCCACCCCTAAGGATCAGGGAATTGATGGATATCAATTTTGGTCCCCTGACAAAAAACAAATTTGCCAGTATAGATTAAATGGATTCACCCTAAGTAGACTAAAACCATATGAATCTTGGGAAAAACTTCTTCCTGAAGCAATGGAATTATGGGAAATTTATCAACATAGATTTGAACCTGTGAACACAGCTCGATTCGCAGTAAGATTTATAAATTTAATTGAGATCCCCCAAGAAAAAATTAAACTTGAGGATTATTTTATAAAACCTCCTGCATCAGTAAATAATGCATCAGAAGGGTTAGAACATTTTTTTCAGCGTCTAAGCATCCGGCTAAATGATAACATCAATGCGATCACAACCTTAGCATTACAGGATAGAAATTCTTTAAAAACAACAGTATTATTGGATATAGATGTATCTTCTAATATCAATATAAAACTTCCTTTGGAAACTGGGGAAATAAAACGAATTTTAAAAGAACTTCATGATCATTTGATTAATATATTTGAAAAATCTATTACGCAAAAAACAAGGAATTTATTTAATGAACGCCTATCAACAAACAATTAATCCTGGATTGTTTTTTCAACATACTCCCGCTATAAGCAAGATCGGAACTGATTTGAAAGATAGATTCACTCCCATCTTAGATAATCTTTCAATCAGCAGAGGATGGCGCAATTCACTATTAAATCAGATTGAGGAAATTAGTGATGAATGTCAAAATAAAGATTGGGATGGAGATGATGCATTACCTGTAAAACAATACGCCAAATTTGTAGCAAGGAAGTTTGTTTTGTGTCTTCCAGAAAATATTACCCCCCCAGAAGTTACAATTACACCAGAAGGATATTTTGCTTTTGATTGGATGAAAAAGAAAAATCATATTTTATCTGTTGAAGTTTTAGAAAATATTCTCATTTATGCTTGTATTTTGGGAGACAAAAAAGAATATGGAGAGTTCCTCTTTTATAATGAAATTTCTAAACCACTTAGCACTTTACTTAAAGAATACTTTTAATAAAAAATTCTCCTTTCTTATTAAAAAGTCAAAAAAAGTCCAAGTCTCTTTTGATCCTACAGTAGAGTCAACCGAACCACTTGCGCGTTTCATAACTGACAAAAAAAAGAATATTTATGCTACTGGTAAAGTAAGACCGAATGCCTTTCATCCACATCCCGAGCGCAGGGATTTATCTGTCTATAGAACAAAGAATATATCAGACCAAGAGATATGGTTTATCTCTGATAAGTTTTGTACGGCAGCAAGACCAGACAAACCAGCAGTTGCGCGGGCAGAAATCCCAGCAAACTTACCTCCTATTCACAGCCTACGCTTAGTACCTGATGGAAACCCGCACCCGCGCCATCTCAATATAGAGGATTTTCCTCCCCTATCATCCCCTGCGCTTACAATTATAAAAACTCAAATGGCTAACGAAGCAATGACTTATATGCGAGCCGATTAACCCTAAATTCTTTTAGTTTTGTTAAGTGCTCAAGTTATTTGGGGGTATATTTAGGGGTATGTTAGAAAATTATATTAAATAAATACTTAAGTATCAATGTATTATATGGTTAACTCAATTCCCACCGCCTCCATATTTTCATAAAAGCCTTGATTCACAAGGCTTTTTTATTTAAAATCCATTCTAATAAAATACATAAAATACTATGCAAGGAGCAAATCATGAAAACGGATCTTATCCAAAATTTAACTCATACCTTTGAATCCCACGCCCAAAAAACTGATGATGATATTGAATTCTGGCTTGCGCGAGATATACAACGTTTACTTGGGTATAGTAAATGGGATAATTTCTTAAATGTTGTTTCAAAAGCAAAAATAGCCTGTGAAATTTCTAGTTACCCAGTCTCTGATCATTTTGCCGACGTCGGCAAAACGATCACTATGCCAAAAGGAGCAGAAAAAGAAATCCCAGACATGATGCTAACACGTTATGCCTGCTACCTAATTGCTCAAAACGGTGATCCCAAAAAACAAGAAATTGCTTTTGCCCAAACTTACTTTGCTCTACAAACTCGACGCGCCGAATTAATTGAGCAACGTCTATTAGAAACAGAACGTTTATCTGCACGAAAAAAACTTTCTATTACTGAAAAAGAACTCTCAAAAATTATTTTTGAACAAACCGGAAGTACTCAAAATTTTGCCCTAATACGCAGTAAAGGTGACCATGCATTATTTGGGAAATCCACCCAAACCATGAAAGCCCAATGGCAAATTCCAGTAAACCGTCCTTTAGCTGATTTTGCACCAACAATTATTTTAAAAGCAAAAGATTTCGCCGCGGAAATCACTATTTTTAACGCTCAAGAACATAATATGAAAAGCGAAATTGAAATCTCCGGTGAGCATATAACTAATAATGAAGCTGTACGCAAAACTCTTTTAGAGCGAGGCATCCAGCCCGAAAATCTTTCTCCAACCGAGGATGTTAAAAAAGTTGAGCGTCGCCTGGCGACAGAGCAGAAAAAATCACTAAAACATTTGGTGGCATTAGAAGAGACCATACCAATTAACATTAATCATTCAAAGGAAAATAAACAAAATGGGTAAGAGAATAGGAGAAATGGATTCCGCCACAAGTGGGTGGGCCATGCAAAATATAAATATGCACGCAAATAATATTTGGAATATGCATTCCAACGCGGCAGAAAGAATTATCAAGATTTTACTCTTTCTTAGCTCTGGTGGAGTGGTAACGATCCTGGCTTATATTTCTAATACGACAAAAAACGCAGGAGCATTTTGTCTATCTGGATCATTAATAATGTTTTTGTTAGGATTATCGATAGCAACTTTTTTAGTTGCCTATGACTATTATGTATCGCGTACTTACTTAATCAGATTCTGTAAAGATTACTCTGATTTTACTGAGAATAAAATTTCTTTTGACCAGATTTGGCATTTTAGCTCAAACAGAAAAAGTGGTGCACACCTAATATGGATGGGATTAATTTGCTTTTTCTTTATAGCCTTAGGCGTAACTTTGGGATTATGTGGATACCTTAACAATACTATTACTGTATAATATCAAAGTATCCTGCTCTGCTTCGGCATCAGGCATTCGAGACTACACAAAGGTCCGCCCAGTGTAGCCGGCTCAATGTGAAGATAACAATTCATATTGAAGCTGTGTACAAGGCTTCTTCGGAAGCCTTTTGTTTTTTATAATTCACAAAATCTTCCTCAACCCATTCTATTATTCATCGCCCTCTTAAAACTCCCCTTATTCATAGGTTGATCTATTTTTGCAGCCACCTCAGAAAAATCCTCAATATCTTTTTCAGAAAATTGCTCCGGTGCTTTTTTCATCGCATGTTTAAAGTGATCATACGCTTCTTTATAATTTCCTAAAACCCGATGCGAAGATGCCACCATTAAATGCACTCTTGCATAATCTCTAGGTTCTAAATGATTAATAGCACAGCGCATTGTATCTTTTTCAAAATAATCGACCACAGTTTTAAGTCTTGATCGATGATTATTATAAAGTGCGCCACGTGTTTGGGCCTCTAATGTATCAAGATTAGTACGTAAATAAGGTAAAGCAGAAGCTAAACAAATGTCCTGGGTTTTAAAATAATCATAACTATATTCATAAGCCTCGGGTAATTGCCCGTCACGTGGTAATAAAGTAAAAGAATCAAAATGCGTGACCATTTTTTCTAATTGTTGATGGAAGAATGGAAAATGTTCTTTTATTAAACCTTCGGGAATAAAGTGCATTAAGTGCGCAAATATTTCATTAGTGCGTATAACTTCATCTGTAAAACGTTGCAATTGACTATTGATAAAATCTACAACATGTAAAAACGCAAATAAGCTTTTCCAATATTCTAAAGCTGGAATTTTATATTGATTAGCAATCGCATGTGCTGTTTCAATTTGATGTTTCTCATCCGCTGTTAATGAAGTAGGATTAATATGATGCTTATTAAACAAATCTCTTAACTTTTCTATTTTTTGCATATTCTGCGCAAAAATCTGATTGGCTCGTTTACAAAATTCTACAGAAGAAAATGCTCCATCATTGTGTTTATTATACAAATCATTAAAAGCATGGGTTATTTCATGTAGCAACAAACTGCTAGGTTTGGTCAAAGCCCTCTCGCTCAAATTAGGCTGCGCTTCTTTGCTACCTGCTTCATTGAGTGTGTAAATAATAATGGCATCAGCATCAGGGAAAAAAGTGCCAAGAGCTTTGCCCGTAGTTCTCACATCGGAAGATACGGCAATTTTAAGTTCAGGGCGCAGACCCAAAGTGACTTTAATAATGCGTTGTGCCAAAGGTCCTCTTTGCGCAGCCTCTAAAATTTTGTCAATAAATGCCGAGCACTCATTTTCTGATGCGCCTAAAAATCCAGCAATATTATTTCTATTTAAGATAGGATCTTGTAGATATGGCATACTCCAGATGGATGTACGAGGAGAATAGCGTAAGCAATTTCCCACAGCTGATGAATTCTGGCTGTTTTCAATTAGATGACGATTGATGAGATAGCTAAGTACAAGAAGCCCGAGGGCAGTGTAAACAAAATTTTTCATGCTTTAAAAGACTCTTTTAAGAAAAGGAACATGTTAGCATAATAACCAATTAATCGCAATCGGTGTTTGTCTCTTTGTTCACTCCCAATGCCAACAAAGCCCCACCTAAAACTATGATCACCCCGGTAATCTGTAAAAACTTCAATTCCTCACCTAATAAAAGAACGCCCACCAACACCACAAACACCGGCTCTAAAACACCTAAGATTGAAGCTTTCTCTGAGCTAATATATTTTAAACCTTCAAGTAATAATAAAATGGGAATGGCTGTTGAAATAATGCCAAGGCCCAGACTATGTAACCAGAATGCTGAGTCTGCAGGCACTGTAAATGTTTTTGCAGAAAATGCGTAAATAAAACAATAAATACAACAGCCGATGGAAACCATTAATGCAGAAAGCAAAGGATGAAGTTGATTATATTTTTTGCTGGCCATAATATAAAGCGCATAACCGGCTGCAGATAATAAACCTAATAAAATCCCAAAAAAATGAAAATCTTTGCCAATATCTGCGAGAAATAATAAACCCAATACAATTAAAACGGCCGAGATATAATAACTTTTATGAATATTATGTTTATAAAAAAAACGATTGCAAAGCACAACGATGGCTGGATAAGTAAAGAAAATAACCATCGCCAAGCCAGTGCCAATATATGTGGATGAATAAAAAAATGCATAAGTCGATGTGCCATAAAAAATTGCACTGGCCACTAAAATAATGAGCATCACGGGAATATCGATTCTTATTTCTTTTAATTTTGGCAGCATTACCAGCGCAATAAAAACACCGGCAATAAGAAAACGCCAAAATAGCATATTGGCAATATCGCCTGAAGATTGCAGTGCACCGTATCCAAAAAATCCTAAGAATCCGTACAAGAATCCGGATAGGATAATATAAATAATGCCTCTTATTTCATTGCTAGAATTTTTCATATAATCATGATAGTCATTTTAAAGGGGAAATGTCCATTGTTGCCATAAGTCCTGCATTAAATCTTAATATTATCTTAATAATTATAATTTATACTAATTGCTAAATTCCACTAAGACTAAGGCAAAGCGATGCATACTTTAATCCGCTATTTACTAGACAATGAAAAAGTATCGCTAAATGAATTAATTGAGCACTCAGAAGATAATGTGATATCCAAAGATCCTGCCAATATCTTTCAACTTTGTTTTATTAAGCTGGCTGAGGCCATCGAAAAAAAAGAATTTGAGCCAGCATCAAATTCAACCGATGTTTTAAGAAGATTATTAACATTACTATTAAAGACACAAACTGAATTCACTGATCCCACGCACATCGCAACAATATTCAACACGCTCGGCAAAATTGCTTTTTCTAATGAAAATAATGTGCATTTTATTAGAATCACTTGGCCTGTATTCGAGCATTTTCTACTCACATTCTCAAAAACCCAAATACTCGAAGATAAAACTATAGCCACTTTACTCGAGGGATTAGGACGGTTAAAAGATAA
Source organism: Taibaiella sp. (assembly GCA_041660405.1). Taxonomy (GTDB): domain Bacteria; phylum Bacteroidota; class Bacteroidia; order Chitinophagales; family Chitinophagaceae; genus Taibaiella. Next base: position 74,070 of record JBAZWL010000013.1, read on the forward strand.
TGATGCCATACCTGACTTAGGAGAGAAGCAACGCATTTTGCAAGCACAGGCACTTGCACTCATACAGAGTTTATGCGAGAGCAAACCTAGCGCTCAAGCGACTACAATGGCCATATCTGGGTTGTCTAGATTGCGAATGTCAGACTTGAGCGATAAAAACAAAGAACAATTAGACGCATTATTATCAACATCTATACAAGCATTCATGGGCTTAGAAAAATCAGCATGGGGCGAGTCTTTTAAGCCCAACGCACAAGAAATTAGCAATATCTTGTACGCCATTGCAAAATTATCTAAACAAGGTGCATTAATAAGCTCTGCATGGCAAACGCAAGAGCGTCAAACAATAATACATGAATTAATAAAATTAACATTTAAGAAACAACCTTCGCAACACGCCATTAGCCAGATTTTTTACTCGTTAGGTAAACTGGCAGAAAGACAATGTTTAGTGCCACATAACGATTTATACTGGCTGATGAGTTCTTTAATTAAATATTTGATACATACACTTTCTCCCATTGATCACAGAACAGCTATCACCATTTTTACCGCTTTAGGAAGACTTGCTGAAAGAAATTTTCTTGTTAAAGACGATTGGCAACAAGATAATGCTGCATTATTAGATAAACTATTGAAAATTAATTTTACCAATCCACATGATATTGCTGATTTATATTTAAGCCTAGGACGATTAGCAGAAAAAGATATCCTGACTTTAGAATTATGGGATAAGCACAAAAATAAAATTTTAGCGCTTATCGACACATTCAAGCAAGGTCCTGCTAAAGAAATTTATAAAAATGCATTCTATAAGGGACTGAACAAATTACATCTAAAAGGATTTATTGATCAAAAGCAAAATGACAATACAAATAGCTTTAACAGAAGTCCCAGTGTCAGCCCAATTTTGGATCAACTGCGCTTGACTTATGAAGATGAAAAACCAGGTCCTTCACAACCCACTTCAGATAAAAATGATTCAACCCTTACGCAAACACCCACTAAGAAATAATAATAATTTTATTTAATCGGCAATGCCGTTTTATCAATAATATTACTCAACATAAAACTGGATTGCACACTGCTCACCATATCCAATTGCGTGAGCTTATTCAGAAGAAATTGTTGATAATCGTTAAGCGTAGCAAACATGACTTTTAAAATATAATCTGCAGATTGACCTGCAATTAAATAGCATTGTATCACCTCTGGCAACGCCGCCATTGCTGTTTCAAATTCCTTCATTTTTTTAGGGTTATGATTGTTTAACTCGACTGTCACAATAATCGTCAATTGCAGACCCAATTTTTCCGGATTAAGCAGTGCGACGTATTTGCTAATATAACCTTCGTCCTCCAATTGCTTCACGCGTCTGGCACAAGGTGATGGCGATAAAGCGATTTGTTCGGCTAATTCTTGATTACTGATTTGACTGTTGGTTTGTAAATGCTCAAGAATTTTTTTATCAATACGATCCATTTTTATCTCCTAAAGCCGCGTTAGAATAAAACACCAATAATAGTGATTTATTTAGCATAATTAACCTATTGTAGTCTATTTTAGGGTTAATTTGCAATAATTATGCAACAGGCTTTTGCTATCATTTTTAAATGAAACAAAATCAACACATTTATATTTTTGACACCACCTTGCGTGATGGCCAACAATCACCTGGCGCTGGAATGTCCTTCCAAGATAATTTAACTTATGCGCATTATGCACATGCATTAGGCATCGATATTTTAGAAGCTGGATTTCCTGCGGCCAGCGAGCATGATTTTGATATTGTGCATACCATCGCTCAAGAAATGTCTTCTATTAATTCATCGATGACTATTGCCGCTTTATGCCAATTGCGTGAAGCGCAAATTATAAAAACCATGGAAGCTTTGCAACCCCGTGTTGCCCAAAAGAAATCGCGGCTACATACTTATTTGCCTGTCGATCCACATTTAATGCAAGCATCTTTAGGCAAATTAGCAGACAGTCCGCATCAAATCATCGCGGATGTTTATCGCTTAATTGCTCTAGCAGCGGATGCTGGATTTGAAGTTGAATTTAGCCCTGAAGGCTATTCACGCATGCAAAATAATTTTGATTTCACCACCGATGTCATTCGCGCCGCGATCCAAGCCGGTGCGCGTATTATTAATTGTCCAGACACCATTGGTGGTGCTTCGCGTTTTGAAGGTGAAAACTATTTTGTAAACCACATGCAACGTCATGCCGATTTAATGAAAAAAGAATTTCCGCAATACGATATCATTTGGTCTATGCATAATCATAATGATTTAGGCTTAGCCTTAGATAATACGATAGCCGGTATTTTTTCAGGTCCTGCACGACAAATAGAAGGCTGTATAAATGGCGTGGGTGAGCGAGCGGGGAATGTTGCGTTGGAACAGTGCATTATGGTCATTGATCAGTTTGGAAAAACCGCTCATCCTGATTTTGCATTTACAACGCAAATTCACCTAGATAAATTAACTGAAGTCTCTAATTTTGTTGCGGAAAAAATGTTAACCCGTCAACCGCATTGGCCGGTAACGGGCGAAAATGCTGCGCGTCATTCTTCCGGTGGCCATACCAATGCAATTTTAAAAAATCCTTTGGCTTATCAACCTTTTGATCCTGAGCGCGTAGGTAACAAAATTAGTTTTATTTTCGGCCCACTCAGCGGTAGCAATCATGCGCAAGACATTCTTGAAAAAAATGGTTTTATTTGCCCGCCTGAAGAAAAAATTGACGTGGCACAAGCACTTAAAAATATGTATGCCGATAGACGCAAAGGCGTCACTGATGAAGAATTAATTACGGGATATCACCACTTTCGCGCACCCATAAAAATCGATGAAATTACCTATGCTAAAAATCCAGAAGAAGGCGCTACAATAAAAATAAAAGGTGAATTTTTTGCACAAGAAGAAATTAATATTCATTGCGCGGGTGAAAACTCCGCACTCGGTGCATTAGACAGCGCTGTAAAAAAACATTTTCCTTTTATCGAAATCATGGATTATCGATCAAACGCTTGCGCGGGCAATACCGTTGATGCAAAATGCGCATCAACCATAGTGATCAGTGTTGATGGTCTAGAAAGTTATATCGGCAAAGCCATCGATGCCGATATAACTATCTCAGCCATTAAAGCGTATATTCACGCGGTTAATCAAGCGTATGTAAATAAATATTACCGAAAAATAGAGACGGCCCATGCCTAAAAATATTATTGAAAAAATCTGGGATAAACATGTGATCGCGCATAAGCCTGGTCATCCTTGCGTATTATCCATCGATAGAATGTTATTGCACGAAGTGACTTCTGCGCAAGCTTTTGATGAATTACGCGCACGTCATTTAAAAGTACGTTATCCTGAGCGTATTATTGCAACGCTGGATCACAGTATTCCAACCAGCGCTAACCGCACTGTTATCAATGATATTAACGCCAAAATTCAAGTGGACACTTTACGTAAAAATATTAAAGAATTTGGCATTCAATTTTTTGATTTTGGTAGTCAATACCAAGGGATTGTACATGTCATCGGTCCTGAATTAGGTTTTACTTGGCCAGGTAGTACGATAGTTTGCGGTGATTCCCATACTTCTACTCACGGTGCTTTTGGTGCGCTCGCTTTTGGAATTGGAACTTCAGAGGTTGCGCATGTTTTAGGTACAGGCGCAATTTTACAATATCCTCCTAAAACCATGAAAATTGAATTCACTGGAACATTGCCAAAAAATGTAACGGCTAAAGATATGATCATGAAGCTCATTGCTACCATCGGTGTTGCAGGTGCAAAAGGTTATATTATTGAATATACGGGAGCTGCCATACGTCTATTGTCTATGGAAGCGCGCATGACTTTGTGTAATATGTCTATCGAATGTGGCGCACGTGCAGGATTAATTGCACCGGATGAAATTACATTTAATTATTTAAAAAATAAACCTTATGCCCCTAAAGAGTGGCAACCCATAGAAAGTGATCCAGATTGTACTTATGATAAAACCGTTACATTAGATATCAGCACATTAACACCCATGGTGACCTGGGGTATTAATCCAGAACAAGCGATAGGCATCAATGAAATTATTCCCACGCATGAAAAATATGCACAAGCTTATGATTATACGCAATTAAAACCTGGGCAAGCTATAAAACATCAAACACTGCAATGGGCATTTATTGGTAGTTGTACCAATGGCCGTATTGAAGATTTGCGCGCAGCAGCTGGCATATTAAAAAATAAAAAAATTGCTGCGCATATGACGATGTATGTTGTGCCCGGATCTGAACAAGTCAGAGAACAAGCGATACAAGAAGGTTTGGATCAAATTTTTATAAATGCTGGCGCACAATTTCGTATGCCCGGTTGTTCCATGTGTTTGGCCATGAATGAAGATAAAGTACCGCCCGGCGCACGTTGCATTAGTACATCAAATCGCAATTTTATCGGTCGCCAAGGTCCTGGTAGTATTACACATTTAGCATCTCCGGCAACGGTTGCCGCCAGCGCTATTAAAGGTGCGATTGTTTGTGCGGAGGATATTTAATGGATATTTTTAAAACGTTAACCGGGCGCGCCATTCCGTTGGATATGGATAATGTCGACACCGACATGATTATTCCCGCGCAGTTCTTAACTAAAATTAACCGTAATGGTTATGGTGAACATGTATTTGCGCGATTACGTGAACAAGATAAAAATTTCGTGTTTAATGATCCACATTATCAATCGCTAGAAATTTTATTAACCAAGGCCAATTTCGGCTGCGGATCTTCACGTGAGCATGCCGTTTGGGCGCTTAAACAAGCAGGCATTAAAGTTGTCATCGCACCATCGTATTCCGATATTTTTTATAATAATTCAGCCAATAATGGTTTACTGACGATTATTTTGCCCGAAGTAAATATTAATACGTTAATAGAGCAAACACTCAAGGAAGATATTGAAATTACTGTAGATTTACAACAGCAAATCATTACTACCAAAAATGCAAATTATTCTTTTGATTACGATCCATTTCGTAAAACATGTTTATTAAATGGCCAAGATGATTTTGATTATTTATTAGAGGCAACCCGTGGATAAAACAATCGTCATACTTGCCGGCGACGGCATCGGCAATGAAGTCATGCAAGAATCGCTGCGCGTATTAGATGCTATTCAAGAAAAATTTAATCATCATTTTATTTACAAGGAAGCGTTAATCGGCGGCGCAGCTTATGATCAATATAAATCACATTGCCCGAGCGAAACAATAACTGTTTGTGAACAAGCAGATGCGATTTTATTTGGTTCGGTTGGCGGACCTATCAATGCTCAGCATCTAGACAAATGGAAAAATTGTGAAGTAAATAGCATATTAAAATTACGTAAACATTTTGATTTAACAATTAATATTAGACCAGTGCAAGTACATCCCCTATTAGCTGCGCTTTGCCCTCTAAAGCCAGAAATAATCGGTGAAGGTATTGATATCGTTATTTTTCGCGAACTCACAGGCGGCATTTATTTTGGCCACCATGAACAACGCTTAGAAAATAATCTACGCATCGCACAAGATGAATGTGTATATGCTGAAAATCAAATCATCCCGATTGTACACAGTGCATTTAAAGCCGCACAATTACGCAATAAACAGCTATGCTCCGTTGATAAAGCCAATGTACTTTCTACGTCAAAGCTATGGCGAGAAATCGTTAATGAAATCGCAAAAGATTATCGCGATGTGAAAATAACGCATATGCTTGTTGATAACTGCGCCATGCAAATGGTCATTAACCCAAGGCAATTCGATGTGATAGTCACCGAGAATATGTTTGGCGATATTATTTCAGATTTGGCTGCAGCCTTACCCGGATCTTTGGGCCTTATTCCTTCTGCCAGTTTAAACGCGCAAAATAAAGGTTTATATGAACCTTCCGGCGGCTCCGCACCTGATATTGCAGGATTAGGTATCGCAAATCCTTGCGCACAAATTCTATCCATTGCACTGATGCTGAGGTATTCTTTTGGTTTAAATCAAGAAGCGGTATTAATTGAAAATGCAGTAAAAAATACGCTTGCACAAGGTATTATGACAATTGATTTATCCAGAGATAAAAATAATATTATTTCGACTGCGAACTTCGTGGATGCAGTGATTGAACATATCATTTAGATCTTTTGCAGATTTGCATACTTTCTGAATATCAGATATACTGAAGATCTGCTGCACATTCATATGGGGATAAAATGATTACTGCGATTACTCATCTTGGCAAAAGAGGAACTCTTGTTATCCCTGCCCTATTAAGACAAGAATTTGGATTAAAGGAAGGGGATCTTATTATTACCGAGGCATCTCCCGAGGGAATTTTGCTACGCCCTGCGAGGGCTGTACCTATTGAGCTTTATTCCAAAGAACGACAAGCTGAGTTTTTATTATCCAATGCTATAGATGAAAAAGATTACAAGCGAATCAAAAAAGAAGTACTTGCTATGGGAATAGATCCGAGTAAAATCCCACATTATCACCCTAAGGATAATAAAGAATAAAATGGATATTTTGTTTTTAGATGCAAATATTTTATTTTCAGCAGCATATAATAAAAATTCTGCTCTGAAAATTTTTTGGGAGCTTCAAGCAAAATTAATGAGTTCAGATTACGCAGAAAATGAAGCGGAGCGTAATTTATTTTTAGATGAACAAAAATTGCGCTTAGTTCATTTAATGAAATCTGTAGAATTGATCACAAATTATCCTCTTGATAATATACCTGCGAATATCACATTACGTAAAAAAGATATGCCTATATTAGCAGCAGCTATAGCTGCAAATGCAAGTCATCTTATCACTGGCGATTATCGTGATTTCGGTAAATTATTTTTTAAAAAAATTAAAACTGTAACAGTTTTACCACCAGTAGAATACCTGAAAAAAGTTTCCTGAACTATACCTGACTTTGATGCAACTCTTGTAATGCATACACTAGTTTAGTGACAGGTGTATTAAGCGCTGCAATAGATGCTTGTGCGCCTGCCATGGTTGTAATGTAATTAATTTTATTTTGTAGAGCACTACGTCTTATGGTGAAAGAATCACGAATCGCTTGTTTGCCTTCAGTCGTATTGATAATAAAATTAATTTGATTGCTTTTAATCATATCAACAATATGTGGCCGACCTTCGCGGACTTTGTTGACTGGCGTGCAAGTAATATTGGCTTCGTTCAATGCGCGCGCGGTACCTTTAGTTGCAACCAATTCAAAACCTAAATCTTGTAATTGTTTGCCAACAATAATCGCTAATGCTTTATCTGCATCACGTACACTAATAAATACGCAACCCATTTTAATCGGAGGCATATTCGCAGCAAGTTGTGCTTTGGCATAAGCTTCAATATACGTTTTGCCTACACCCATGACTTCACCGGTTGATTTCATTTCTGGGCCTAAAATCGGATCAGTTCCTAAAAATCTATCGAAAGGAAATACGGGTGCTTTTACCGTAAAATACGGCATCACTTTCATTTTATTTAAGCCTTGCATTTTTAAAGTTTGACCCAACATACAACGCGCCGCAATTTTTGCTAAAGGCAAGCCTATAGTTTTTGATACAAAAGGTGTTGTGCGCGACGCACGTGGATTGACTTCAAGAATATAAATTTTGTCATTTTGGATGGCAAATTGTGCATTGATTAAACCCACTACATTTAAGCCTAAAGCTAATTTAGTCATTTGATCAATGATATCCTGTTGCGTGGCTTGACTTAAATGATGCGGCGGTAAGGCACATGAAGAATCACCAGAATGCACACCCGCTTGTTCTATGTGCTCCATGATGCCACCAATAAAAACTTGTTGGCCATCACAAATCGCATCAACATCCACTTCAATAGCATTATCTAAAAATTTATCGAGTAACACAGGAGAATCATTAGAAACTGATACTGCTTGCGTTAAATATTCTTTGAGTTCATTAGGATTGTAAACCACTTCCATTGCGCGGCCGCCTAATACGTAAGAAGGTCTTACCATTAATGGATAACCAATAGTTTGCGCTGCCTCTAAACCTTGAAGTTGTGTAGTCACCGTTTGATTCGGCGGTTGCAGTAATTTTAAATCTTCAACAACTTGTCTAAAACGTTCACGATCTTCTGCTCTATCAATCGCATCCGGTGATGTGCCAATAATTGGAACACCAGCTGCTTCTAAAGCGCGTGCTAATTTTAATGGCGTCTGTCCACCGTATTGAACGATAACACCTTTAGGTTTTTCAATTCTAACAATTTCTAAAACATCTTCTAGGGTAACCGGTTCAAAATATAAACGATCAGAAACATTATAATCGGTTGATACCGTTTCGGGGTTGCAATTCACCATGATTGCTTCTAAGCCTGCATCACGCACAGCCATAGCTGCATGTACACAACAATAATCAAATTCTATGCCTTGACCAATACGATTAGGGCCACCGCCCAAAACGATAATTTTTTCACGCGCACTTGGGCGTGCTTCGCAATATTCTTCATAAGTAGAATATAAATAAGCAGTATCGGTTGAGAATTCTGCGCTACAAGTATCTACGCGTTTATAAACTGGATGTATATTTAATTCGTAACGTCGTTCACGAACTTGTTTTTCGCTCACCGATAATAAATCAGCGATACGTTTGTCAGCAAAACCTTTGCGTTTTAATTGACGCATAGTGGCTTTATCGATATGATTTAATTTCAAATTTTTTATTTGTTTTTCTGTGTTAATTAAATCTTCAATTTGTACTAAAAACCAGGGATCATAACCTGAATAATGATGTACTTCTTCAATATCTAAGCCATAACGAAATGCATCGCCTATGTACATTAAACGCTCTGGGCTTGGCGTTGCCATTTGCGCGATAAGTGTTTCTTTAATATCAGACAAGGTCAAATCTAATTTCGGTTCTAAACCGTAAATACCAATTTCTAAACCGCGTAATGCTTTTTGTAAAGATTCTTGGAAAGTGCGGCCCATAGCCATCACTTCGCCGACTGATTTCATTTGCGTGGTTAATTTTGCTTCTGCGCCCGGGAATTTTTCAAAATTAAAGCGTGGGATTTTTGTTACCACATAATCCAACGTGGGTTCAAAAGAAGCTGGGGTTTTGCCTTGGGTAATCTCATTTTTCAATTCATCCAAGGTATAACCTACCGCTAATTTTGCAGCAACTTTAGCAATCGGAAATCCTGTAGCTTTTGACGCTAATGCAGAAGAACGTGATACCCGTGGATTCATTTCAATGACAACTAAGCGACCATCTTCTGGATTCACAGCAAATTGTACGTTTGAACCGCCCGTATCAACACCAATTTCACGCAATACTTTAATCGAAGCATCGCGCATGATTTGATATTCTTTATCTGTTAATGTTTGCGCGGGTGCCACTGTAATGGAATCACCGGTATGTACGCCCATTGCATCCACATTTTCAATCGAACATACAATAATGCAATTATCTTTTTTATCGCGCACCACTTCCATTTCAAATTCTTTCCAACCGATGACAGATTCTTCGATCAGTAATTCGTGTGTCGGCGATAATTCTAAACCGCGATCACAAATTTCAATAAACTCTTCACGGTTATAAGCAATACCACCGCCTGTTCCACCCATCGTAAAAGATGGACGAATAATGGTTGGGTATCCAAACTGTGCTTGCACTTGCAACGCTTCTTCCATGCTATGCGCAATGGCAGATTGCGGTGTAGATAAACCAATTTTATGCATGGCTTTGCGGAATTTGTCGCGATCTTCTGCTTTATCAATAGCTTCTTTTGTCGCGCCAATTAATTCAACACCAAATTTTTCTAATATGCCGTGTTTGGCTAAATCAAGTGCCGTATTTAATGCGGTTTGTCCGCCCATGGTTGGCAATATGGCATCAGGTTTTTCTTTTTCGATAATAGTCGCTAATACGCGCCAATTAACCGGTTCGATATAAGTGACATCCGCATAATCTGGATCAGTCATGATAGTAGCAGGATTCGAATTAACTAAAATAATGCGATACCCTTCTTCTTTTAATGCTTGGCAAGCTTGCGTGCCGGAATAATCAAATTCACAGGCTTGGCCGATCACTATCGGGCCGGCGCCAATAATTAAAATACTTTTTATATCGGTGCGTTTAGGCATGGGACGCTCGCATCATGTTTACAAATTCTAAAAATAAGGGCACAACATCATGAGGACCAGGACTTGCTTCGGGATGACCTTGAAAAGCAAATGCAGGTTTTTCGGTGTGTTTTATGCCTTGGATGGTTTGATCAAATAAAGATCGGTGCGTCACTTGTAAGGTTTTTGGCAATGAATGTTCATCGACAGCAAAACCATGATTTTGGCTACTGATAAATACTTGCTGCGTAGCCACTGCTAATACAGGATGATTAGCACCATGATGTCCGACTTTCATTTTAAATGTTTTTGCACCGCAGGCCAGTGCTAATAATTGATGACCTAAACAAATGCCAAATATGGGCATATTTTTTTCTAAGAGTTGTTGTATGGTTTTAATGGCTTGCTCACAAGCAGCAGGATCGCCCGGACCATTAGATAAAAACACGCCATCCGGTTTATGTTTATAAATATCTTCAACGCTGCAATTGCCCGGCAATACGGTAACGCGACAACCTTGGCTAATTAAGCAACGTAAAATATTATGTTTTGTACCAAAATCTAAAGCCACAACATGTGGTGCATTAGCAGGCAAAGCTTTTTGTTCATGTGCCCAACGCGCTGTGTTCCATTCATAAGATTTTTTTGTACTCACTAACGTGGCTAAATCTTGTCCGGCTAAACCTGGAAAGTCACGCGCTAATTTCAGCGCTTGTGACTCATCCGTGCCGGTCATGATACAGGCGCCTTGTGCACCTTCTTCACGTAAAACATGGGTTAATTGTCGCGTATCAATATCAGCAATAGCGACTACGTTATGTTTTAGTAAATAATCAGATAAAGTTTGCGTGGATCGCCAATTACTAGTGGCTAATGATAAATCTCGAATAACTAAACCTTTAGCCCAAACCTGCTCAGATTCGTGATCAAGCACATTTGTGCCTACATTGCCGATATGGGGATAAGTTAAAGTAACAATTTGTTCTGCATAAGAAGGATCGGTGAGTATCTCTTGATATCCTGTCATGGCAGTATTAAAAACTACCTCTCCCACCGCATGGCCAGGTGCGCCAATCGCAGTGCCGTGAAATACTGTGCCATTTGCTAAGGCGAGTATAGCCGGAGTCGACAAAATGTTATTCCTTCATTTGATTTTGAGTATTATACACCATTATCGCTTAAAAAAACTCTTCACTGCATCAAGCCACGAATCAGATTTAGGATAATGACGCGCTGGATCTGAGGCTATATCTTTATCAAATTCACGCAATAAAGCTTTTTGTTGTGCGGTGAGATTCACTGGAGTCTCGACCATAATACGACATAACAAATCGCCGCGTCCTGAACTGTGTAAAGACGTTACACCTTTACCACGTAAGCGGAATAAACGTGCAGTTTGAGTTTCATGAGGAATTTTTAATTTAACATGACCTTCTAGTGTGGGGACGTCTAATTCGCCACCTAATACTGCTGTTGCAAAACTAATGGGCATTTCACAATATAAATCCGCGCCATCGCGTTTAAAAATAGCATGTTCGCGAACATGAACTTGTACGTATAAATCACCTGAGGGTCCACCATGCATGCCGGCTTCACCTTCACCACTTAGGCGAATACGATCGCCTTCATCTACGCCTGCGGGAATTTTAACGGATAATGTTTTTTCTTCACGAATACGTCCTTGCCCACGACATTGTGTACAAGGATCGGCAATCGTTTGTCCTGAACCATGACAAGTTGGACATGTTTGTGAAACTGCAAAAAAACCTTGTTGCATATGCACTTGTCCAGCACCACGGCAAGTTGCGCAAGTGACGGGTTTTGTACCTGGTTTTGCCCCAGAACCCGAACAAGTTTTACAATGCACCCAAGTAGGCACGCGTAATTCTACAGTTTTACCAAAAACCGCATCTTCTAAATCTAAGGTTAAGTTATAACGTAAATCTGCACCACGTTGCACACGTGATCCACTTTGACGTTGTTGTCCTCGCCCGCGACCACCTAAAATATCGCCGAAAATATCTTCAAAAATATCACCAAAGCCTGCCGCGCCAGGACCGCCGCCGCCAAATCCTGCGCCACCTTGAACACCTGCATGACCAAATTGATCATAAGTGCGGCGTTTATCTGCATCTGATAAAATTTCATAGGCTTTTTGAATTACCTTGAATTTATCTTCAGCGGTTTTATCACCCGGATTGCGATCCGGATGATGTTTCATGGCTAAACTACGGTAAGCTTTTTTAATTTGCTCAGGCGTTGCATCACGTGCAACGCCCAGGGCTTGGTAATAATCTTGTTCAGCCATTATTTCTTCTTATCTTCATCTTTTACTTCTTCAAACTCAGCATCAATGGCTTCATCATTTTTATCACCGGATGAGGCTTCAGCTTGTGGTTGTTCCGCAGCTGGCGCTTCTTGATTCGCACTTAAATGCTCAGACATTTTGCCAGATAAATTATTGAGTGCTTCTAATTTGCTTTCAATATCTGCTTTATCATTACCTTTGATCGCAGTTTTCAAATCGCTGATCGCAGATTCTAATTGTTGCTTCATATCAGCAGCTAGTTTATCGCCAGAAGATTGCAATGCTTTTTCGACAGCATGAATAGAACCATCGGCTTGATTACGCACATCGACCAATTCTTTAAATTTACGATCGTCTTCTGCGTGTAATTTTGCATCCTCAACCATTTGTTGAACTTGTTCATCGGTTAAACCGCTACCGGCTTTAATGACGATGGATTGTTCTTTTCCGGTGTTTTTATCTTTTGCAGACACATTTAAAATACCATTGGCGTCGATATCAAATGTCACTTCGATTTGTGGCATGCCGCGTGCTGCAGGTGGAATGTCTGAAAGATCAAAGCGTCCTAGTGATTTATTACCAGAAGCCATTTCACGTTCACCTTGTAACACATGTACTGTTACTGCAGTTTGATTATCATCAGCAGTAGAAAATACTTGTGAAGTTTTGGTTGGAATCGTGGTATTTTTTTCGATAAGTTTTGTCATCACGCCGCCCATGGTTTCAATACCTAATGATAACGGTGTAACGTCTAATAATAATACGTCTTTTACTTCACCAGAAAGCACGCCACCTTGAATTGCCGCACCAATGGCAACCGCTTCATCAGGGTTAACATCTTTACGTGGTTCTTTACCAAAAAATTCGCGTACAGTTTCTTGTACTTTCGGCATACGGGTTTGACCACCGACAAGAATAATGTCGTCAATTTCGCTGGCTTTTAATCCTGCATCTTTTAATGCTGTTTCACAAGGACCTACGGTGCGTTTAATTAAATCTTCAACCAACGCTTCTAATTTTGCGCGTGTAATTTTTAGATTTAAATGTTTAGGACCTGCGGCATCAGCAGTAATATACGGTAAATTAACTTCTGTTTCTTGTGCGCTGGATAATTCGATTTTTGCTTTTTCTGCAGCGTCTTTTAAACGTTGCAATGCAAGTGGATCTTTGTGTAAATCAATACCCTGATCTTTTTTAAATTCATCAATAATATATTCGATGATACGTAAATCAAAATCTTCACCGCCTAAGAATGTATCACCGTTTGTAGATAATACTTCAAATTGTTGTTCGCCTTCGACTTGCGCAATTTCAATAACAGAAACGTCAAATGTACCACCACCCAAATCGTAAACCACAATTTTGGCATCGCCTTTACGTTTATCCATACCATAAGCAAGCGCTGCAGCAGTAGGTTCGTTAATAATACGTTTGACTTCAAGACCTGCAATTTTACCCGCATCTTTAGTGGCTTGACGTTGTGAATCATTAAAATAAGCAGGCACGGTAATAACCGCTTCCGTAACTTTTACGCCTAAATAATCTTCAGCTGTTTGCTTCATCTTCGCTAAAACTTTGGCAGAGATTTGTTGCGGTGCCAATTGGTCCATTTTACCTTTAACTTTAGCTTCAACCCACGCATCACCATTGCTCGCAGGGATAATTTTGTAAGGCACCATTTTCATATCGCGTTTTACGATTTCATCTTCAAATTTACGGCCAATTAAACGCTTAATGGCATAAAAAGTATTTTGCGCATTGGTAACAGCTTGGTTTTTAGCGGTTTTACCGACTTTCTCTTGGCCATCTTCTAAAAATGCGACAACAGAAGGAGTTGTTCTATCACCTTCGCTGTTAGGAATAACTTTTACTTGTCCACCTTCACGAACAGCAACGCAAGAATTGGTAGTACCTAAATCGATGCCTATTACTATACTCATTAATGTTCTCCAAATTTATGTTATGTAAAATACGTATATGGGGCCTTATTGCCCTTTTTCAAGCCCTTATTCAACGGCTTTAGCCACAATAACCCGGGCTGGCCTAATTAAGCGCTCATGTAATAAATAACCTTTTTGCATGACCGCTATGACGCTTCCTGGTGCAATGACTGCATCTTCTTGCATTGCAATAGCTTCATGATACGTTGGATCAAAACGTTCGCCTTTTGGATCCAAAATCGTAATGGTAAATTTATTAAATAAGTCTGTAAACATTTTTAAAGTGAGTACAATGCCAGCGCGCATCGGATCGCCTTCCGGTGCATTGTCCAAACCTTGTTGCAAACTATCTACCACCGGAATCAATTCTTTAATAAATTTATCTAAGGCGTGTTTATGTGCATGTTCAATTTCCCTATGCGTACGGCGTTGTACATTTTCCAATTCTGCGCGTGCACGTAACGCCAAATCCCAATTTTCTTGGGCTTTTTGTTCTGCTTTCGTTAAATTAGCTTCTAACTCTTCACGCGTGGGTGCAGTAATTTGTTCTGCTTCGTGTTCATGTTTGTGTTCATGATCATGTGTATGTTTTGACATTGCTTGCTCCTTAATTTTGATTCAAAGCACTACTTAAAATACGTGCGGTCACATCTACCATTGGAATTACTTGATCATAAGGCATACGCGAACCACCGATTACGCCTAAAACGCCAACACGTTGCCCGCTGACAGAATAAGGTGCTGTTACTAAACTATAGCCACCTAAGACATTAAAACCAGATTCTTCACCTAAGAAAATTTGCACACCATCTGCTTGTAAGCAATGTTCTAATAAGTGCAGTAAATCACGCTTTTCATTAAATGCTTCAAATAAAATATGGAGCTTTTTAATATTATGATCTTCGATTTGATTAAATAAATTATTTTGGCCACTCAGCACATAATCATTTTCTTCCTTAGGCACATCCAGCACGTCGATCACGGCCTGCATTAAATCATCCATTTTTTCTTTTGTACTTTTTAAAACATGCAGCAAATCATGACGCACTTTATATAAGTCTTTTCCAATATAACAATCATTTAAATAATTTGCAGCGCTTTGTAATTCACTTTGTAAAAACTGGCGCGGTAATTCTAAAATACGATTTTGCACTTCATGTTTATTCACAACCAAAATAACCAAGACGCGGTTTTGTGATAAAGGCACAAATTCTAAATGACGCAGAATTAATTTTTCTTGCCGTGGCAAGGTGACAAGCCCGGTTAAATGTGTAATTCGTGATAATAATTGTGAAGCGCTCGAAACCAAGGCTTTATTGTCTTGAATGGGATCTAATTCTTTTGCAAAATCTTTAAGTTTTTCTTCGGATAAAGGTGTCACGGTTAATAAACTATCAATAAAAAATCGATACCCACGCGTAGTAGGAACACGACCTGCCGAGGTATGCGGTGATTTTAAGAATCCCAATTCCTCTAGTTCCGACATGACATTACGCACCGTCGCCGAACTTAATGATAAGGCGCAACCATCGACTATGGCTCTGGAGCCTACGGGCTCTCCTTCGCGAATATAGCGCTCAATCAAGATTTTTAAAATCTGTTGGGCACGTTCATTAATGGCGGGTTGTTTATTCATAACGGGCGTATTTTAGCACTCTTCTTTATGGATTGCTAAAGCAATTTAATAGGGCTAAGATAGAAATCATGATGACATTTAAGCGCATAGCCATTTCCGGTCGTATTGAGCGAACCAACACCAAGGATACCTTGCGTGCTTTAATTAAATTACTTGAAAATCAAGATGTTGAATTAATTATTGAGAAAGACACGGCTGCTCTATTACAAAGCTGTCCTTATACTACCGCACCTGCTGATCAGTTAGCAGCGCATGCGGATTTAATCATTGTGATTGGCGGCGATGGCAGCTTATTGCGCACCGCACATGCTGCTTCAACTTTAGGCGTTCCTATTTTAGGCATTAACCGCGGACGTTTAGGGTTCTTAACCGATATTTCCCCTGAACATATGGAAGTGCAAATCCTAGAAATTTTAAACGGCCAATACCAAATTGAAGAGCGGTTTTTATTACAAGCACATGTTGCTGATCAATCCAAACACGATGCTTTAAACGATGTTGTATTGTATGCGGGCAGCATTGCAAGAATGATTGAGTTTGAATTGTATATTGATAAACAATTTGTTTACAGCTTACGATCAGACGGACTTATTGTCGCCACAGCAACGGGGTCAACAGCTTATGCACTTTCCGCCGGCGGCCCTATTATTCATCCTGCATTACAAGCCATAGTCATTTCACCTTTATCGCCACATACCCTGACTTCACGTCCAATAGTCGTTGATAATAGTGTTGAGATTGAACTGGTGATTTCATCCACACGCGGTATGCGCCCAAAATTCAGCTGCGATGGCCAGCAATTAAACACTTTAGCTGCTGGTGATAAATTAGCGATTAAACGCAAACCGCAACCTTTAAAATTAATTCATCCTTTGAAATATAATTATTACGATACTTTGCGCACTAAGTTACAATGGGGCAAAAAATTAGGGCCTTAAAGATAAAATTTTAGTCAATGGCCATTGACTAAAATTGGATAATGATCATTGACTAAATTTTGATTAAAAACTAATATTACATATAACCCATTGAAAATTAGGTGATATTAGCATGAACATATCTGAAAACTTCCAGATACACAATCTCTTTAAAGAGAGCTTAAATGAGTTTAAAACCCATGATCCCCAACTGCGTCGTATAGCCAAGCTACCTTTTACCTATTTATCGCCATTAGCCTTGGAGCCCCATTTTAAGCAGGCGGGAATTTATCTGATTACGGGTGGACGCCAAGTCGGCAAAACTACCTTTGTAAAGCAATATATATTGCAACTGCTAGAACAAGAAAAGCTATCACCCGACAATATTTTATTTTTGCCAGGTGAGCTAATTGATACCCATCATATTTTAATTCGCACTATCGAAGCTTTTATTAAACCCGATACGCTGCAATATTTATTTATTGATGAAATTAATTATATTCCCGACTGGGATAAAGGCATTAAATATTTAGCTGATGCTGGATTATTAGAAAACACTGTTGTCATATTAACCGGTTCAGATAGTTTAATTCTACGTACCGCCATGCAACGCTTTGCCGGTCGTCGCGGAATCGTTGATAAAGTAGATTATATTTTTTATCCTTTATCATTTAAAGAATTTGTATTATTAAAAAATCCTGATTTCAAAGATGTAGGCACAGATAATGAACGCTATATCAAAGCGCATCCTGAATTAATGAATTTGTTAAATGAATATTTAATCCATGGCGGTTACTTACCCGCCATTGCCGATAGTTGGCAAAAACAAACCATAGAACCTGGCACACTGCGTACCTATATAGAATGGATTATTGGCGATATGTTAAAAGCCAAAAAATCAGAAAAACATGTATTTGAAATTCTCAAAGGCATATTGACGACTTATTCCTCACAAATCTCTTGGAATAGTTTATTAAAACATTTATCCATAGAGCATCATCAAACGGTTGCAGATTACTGTCAAATCCTACAGGATATTCATGTTATTTATATTTTAGAAGCCCTGAATGAAAACACGCTCACAGCCGCACCCAAGAAAAATAAAAAAATATATTTTCAAGATCCTTTTATCTACCATGCTGCTTCAGCTTTTATTCACCAAGATTTATCTTTTGTAAGTATTGAGCGCACATTACAGAATTCAAAACACGTTGCTGAACTCATTGAAGGTGTAGTTATCAGCCACTGCAAACGTTCTCATAAAACTTTTTATATCAAAGGCAATCAGGGTGAAGTCGATGTTGCGATTATCGATAAAAATAACTTTATTCCGATAGAAGTAAAATGGACGAGTCAACTTCGCCTCGAAGATCTTAAGCAAATCCAAAACTATGACAATGGCATCATTCTTTGGAATCGAGCACATGAACAATTATTTCAAAATATACCCGTTATCCCTTTGCCCAAATTTTTGTTATTATAGTGATGTAATAGGGAGATTCCGATGCTCACTCATGTTTCCATACATAATTTCGCAATAATCGACAGCGTTGAACTGGAATTACATTCTGGGATGACGGCCTTGACAGGCGAAACCGGCGCAGGAAAATCTATTTTAATTGATGCGCTCAGTTTGGCAATGGGCGACAGGGCTGGCAAAGAGGTTGTACGCACCGGCGCTAAACGCGCAGAAATTGGTTTAACTTTAGATATTCGCGCGCTGCCCAGTATTCATCATTGGCTGACAGAATTGGAACTCGATAATCCTGACCATCCATATGAATGTTTATTGCGCCGCACAGTCAATGCAGATGGCGGATCAAAAGCTTATATTAATAGTCGCGCAGTACCCTTGCAGCAACTACGTGAATTAACCTCGCAATTAGTAGATATTCATGGCCAGCATGCCCATCATTTATTATTAAAAGCCGATACCCATCGAATTTTATTAGATATATTCGCTAAAAATAAACCTTTATGTTTTGAAGTGAAAACCCATTATTCTGCCTGGAAAAAAGCCACTGCAGCACTTAATAAAATTATTCAAACCCAATTAGATGCACAAAATCAATTGGCGTTATTAACATTTCAATTACAAGAATTGGATGAGCTTGCGCCAGAATCCAATGAATGGCAAAAATTAGGCGCAGAACATCAACGTTTATCACACGCAGAATCATTAATCAGTGAATGCGAGCAAGTCATTAATACACTTGAAACAAATACTTTAGAAAAATCTGTGCTTGCATTACAAAAATTGAGTCACACCGATAAAAATTTAAATGAAAGCGCACAATTATTACAAAGTGCATTAATTCAAATACAAGAAGCACACAGCGAATTACGCGCTTACACACATCAATTAGAATTAAATCCTGAGCGCCTACAAGAAATTGATGCTCGCTTAAGTAAAATGCATGCACTCGCGCGCAAACATCGCATTGAACCCGATGATTTACCTATACTTCATGAAAAATTACAAGCACAATTACAAAACACGCAAAATCCTGAATTAGTCATTGCACAATTAGAACAAGAAATTGCGCAGCATAAACAAAATTATAAAAGCGCTTGTGAAAAATTATCTAAACACAGAACCCAAGCTGCGAAAAAATTAAATCAAGCCATCACGCAGCACATGCAAACACTCGGCATGATCGGCGGATACTTTGAAATTGAATTAACGCCTCACACCGAATTTTCTGAATTTGGCCAAGAAAGTATTGTCTTTAAAGTATGCACCAATAAAGGCCACAACGCTTATCCCTTGCACAAAATTGCATCCGGCGGCGAATTATCCCGCATCAGTCTTGCAATCCAAGTCACGACCATGCAAGCCAATGATACGATTCCCATTATTGTTTTTGATGAAGTCGATGTCGGTATTGGCGGCGCCACTGCAGAAATAGTTGGAAAATTATTAAAACAATTAGGCAAAAATGCCCAAGTATTATGCGTCACACATTTAGCACAAGTGGCATCCTGCGCAGATAATCATTTATTTATTACCAAATCCACAGAAGATAATATGACCCGCACTCATATTACACCCTTAGATAAATCCGCACGCGTAAATGAAATTGCCAGAATGTTAGGTGGCGTGACAGTAACACAACATACGCTTGCGCATGCTAAGGAAATGTTGGAAGAAGCGGAATTCTAAAACCACCCACCTATTCTATCACCCCGCACTTGCTGCAGGGTCTGGTAAGTAGCAGTTAATAGTGAGCCTCGTCAGGTCATTTTGATGATTTAATAATTTCACGCTGCGCTGCCGTTGTATCTTCCCAACCATGAACTTTCACCCATTTATTTAATTCTGATTTTTTATAATTTATAAAAAAATCTTCAATCTGTTTAATCAATACGGGATCAATATCATCCTTGGTTTTGACATGATCATATTGCATTGTAATTTCACTCACAGGCACGGATAAAATTTTATTATCCAAGCCAGCTTCATCTTCCATTTTTAATAAAGCTATGGGTCGAATATGTATTGCAGAACCACTTATGATGGGATAAGGCGTAATCACTAATACATCAACCGGATCCCCATCTTCAGAAAGCGTATTAGGAATAAAACCATAATTAACCGGATAACGCATCGTTGAATCTATAAAACGATCTACAAATAGCCTATCCGTCTTTTTGTCCATTTCATATTTAACAGGATCGCTGTGAGCAGAAATCTCGATAATGACATGCACATCATCAAGATTTTGTTGCGGAGTAACTTCTTGTTCACATGATGCCAAAAGCACCATACAAGGTATAAATAAAAAAGCCCATATTATTTTCTTCATCTAACTAAATTACCATAAATGCTAAGGATTGTGAAGTTGACCGAGCGTGGGTACCCTGCGGGAGCTGTCCCAAAGAGAAATGTTGGAAGTCGAATAATATTTAAAGCTGAGCTTCTTGACTATTTATCGCGCTTTTCTCTTTTTAGTGCACGTTTTTCTTCTAGTGTTTTTTGTGGCTTTTTCTTCACATCTTTTTTAGTGTCTTTTGCTTTACTCATAATTTTATCCTCAATAGTCTAAAACATTATAGGGTCGTATTTATATTATAATACTGTAATATACAAAAAACTACGATAATGAGTATATAAAAATGACCTCACCCAAACGCATGTTCATCATCGGACATACCGGTGCACTTAAAGCATTAACGGGCGAAGCTTTGGCTTCAAAGCTTGGCTTGCAATTTATTGATGCTAATCCTGGTTTAGAACGTTATGTGGGTAAACACTTAAATGAGATCTTAGGCACGCAAGGTGAAGAAGCATTTCATGAATGTGAAGCAAAAATCATTGCGCAATATATTAGTAAAAATCATATCGTCGTTATATTAGAAGAAGCCGTCATTGCTACGCAAAAAAATAGAGAATTATTATCTGCTGAATTTGTTGTTTATTTAAAAGTTTCAACGCAAGTGCAAATGGAACGTTGGTCTAGCGGAAGAACACCCCTACTTCCTATCGAAAATTTACAAGCATTTTTAGAAAAGCAACACCTTGAGCGCGATCATTTATTTGCAGAAGTAGCAACCTTAACCGTAGACTCGACTAGCGTTGAAGAAAATGTAAAGCAAATTATTAAACAGGGGAAACTAAACGTGGCGCAGGTATAGAATAAGATTCTTCTGCTGCACATGAAACTGGTGCTTGTGAAACAAGTGAAGCTTTTAATATTTCAGCCGCAGTAGAATTGCGCGAAGCCTCTTGGGCTAGCAGTGGAATTAATTTTGCACGAACTGCAGTATGATAGGCACGACGATCAGATATCTCAAACAAATCGTTTAAATCATCTTTTAATCCAAATTTATTATAAGTCTCAATCAGTTCACTGGTCGTGAATTGCATTAAAACCTGATGCGCTAAATCGTAATTTTTTTCAGTAACAAGTTTTTGAGTAAGTACAGGCCCAGAAGTAGTCGTATTGGTTTTTAAGGATGGGCAATCTGACGCAATTTGTTGCGCAACAGCGTGGTACATACAATTACCATCATGACTCCATCCATTTTCTTTGGCGTTATGTAAGCGCCAATGAGTATTATTTTCATTCTCAATATGAATCACTAAACCTGTAGGGTTTTCTTGTTTAAAAGGTGTAAACGGTTTTATCCCCGTACCTTTTCTATGAATAAAAGGCTGATAACCTAGAGCATCCAAAACAGGGCATAAAATCTCACTATTACCCCACTCGAAATCTTGGCTGTGTTGTTTAATTAAAGCTTCATTATTGGGTTGCTCGGCCATAATTTCCATAGCCAAACTACGGACCGCTTTATGTAAAGCGCCAGTTTGTTGTGTAAGGACCTTTAATCGGTTCCAATAAGCTTGTTGTGACAATGTAAATGACATACTTAGATTATACCCTATTTAGTATTACAAGCCTGACAAATACCATAAATATTCAAGGCATGATCCACGATTTCATATCCCATATCTTTAGCCACTTCTTCTTGGCGTTTTTCGATGACAGGATCAGTAAATTCTTCAACTTTATTGCAACTCACGCAAATCATATGGTCATGATGATGTTCGGCGGTTAATTCATAGACGGCTTGGCCACTGATAAAATTATGACGACTAATTAAGCCCGCGGCTTCAAACTGGGTCAAAACCCGATAAACGGTCGCTAAACCCACATCACTACCGGTTTCTAATAAGGCTTTATAGATATCCTCTGCGCTTAAATGTTCGCTCGCGTTTTTTTCAAAAATCTCTAGAATTCTTAAACGCGGGATGGTGACTTTTAGGCCTGCTTTGCGTAAATCAGTATTATTCAATGACAGCCTCCTTTATAATACGTAGAATAGGACTTTGATATTATACCTTAGGATAGGCAAGATGAATGCAATTAAATTTTTAATTCCGATGATAAGCTTTATTTTAATCACCGGCTGTGTCTATAAAATGGATATCCAGCAAGGCAATGAAGTAACGCCTGAGCAAGCCGACGCGCTGCAAATAGGTATGACGCAAGCACAAGTGCGTAGTATTTTAGGCACACCTTTATTACAAGACCCTTTTAGTCCTGGTCGTTGGGATTATGTTTATCAGTTGCAAGAACATGGGGATCTGATTGAACAACGTCGTTTGACTGTGTTTTTTGGTGAAGATCAGCGTCTTGAACGGATTGAGCAGGTACAAGACCTTTAGCCCGTAATCGGCGCGCACTCATCGGGTCAAAAATTAAAGGGCGGTAAATTTCAATGCGAGAGTTCGCGTGAACTATCGTTTCCAAGCTTTGTACTTGGCTTGAAATTCCAACTTTGTTCACTCCTAAATTAATTTCAGGATGTGTTTGACATACTTTGGATATTTCAATTACATCCAAAATTGTACTATTTTCAGGCACCATCACTTCATGCAGAAACTGCTGTTTAGCGGATGAAGCATAAACCAATATTACTTTTATCTTATTCATAGTTGCATTATATAAGAATCTAATAATTAAGTAAACTAAATTGTATTTGGTGAAATACTCTGCTAATCTCTTCTTGAGTTAGTTAATTCATTTTTTATTCAAAAGGAGTTTGAAAATGCCAGAGCCCATTATCATCAATACACCCAGTACAGAAGCTGGTTCACCCGCATCATCCGCACCGAGCATGACAACCCAAGCTACGTTACCTGGAACGCCAGCTTCCTCAACAAGCTCAAGCTCTACACTTATGATACATTTATTTACAGGTTTTATTGATGATACGCCTACTCATCCCCAAAATCATAACCAGCATGCAGTGCCTCAGCAAAACCAGCAGCAACTACAACAGCAACACTCCCAAATCACTAGTCGCAAACTAAACTTTGATTGATTTTAAGCGCGCTTACAATATGAGGGATCTTTTGCTTTTGCAAAAATCCCTTTTTATCATAATGTCTTTTCATATAAAAACTGAGCTCGCTCAACAAAAGCTGTCGTAATGCGATTTAACACTTCTTGCGCAACCTTTGTAAATACAAATCCAATTAAACGATTGTTGAATTTCAAATTAATGGCTAATTTAACTGTGCACCCTTGCTCATTCTTTGCAATAAATTGCCATTCGCCGCTTAAATGTTTAACCATGCCTTGGATCAAATTCATGGTAATTGATTGATTTTCAACTAATTTATTTTCTGTTGTGACACTGCTTTGTGCGCCTTGCCACTCGATAACCAATGAAGCGCGCATCGCGTGGGCATTTTCTTGATGGATAGTGACACTTTTACACCAAGGCACAAATTCTGGATAACTGGCCACATCATTAACCAAGGCGTACATTTGTGCAGCTGAATAAGGCACATCTAATTGTCGTGAAATTGAAGTCATATTCCCATATAATAGCCGAATGAAACCACAAACAACATATAAAATTATCGCGCAAAATAAAAAAGCGTCCCATGATTATTTCCTAGAAGAGCGCCTGGAAGCTGGCATTGAACTTTTGGGCTGGGAAGTCAAAAGCTTACGCGCAGGAAAAGGCCAGCTCACCGATTGCTACGTTTTACTCAAAAACGGCGAAGCATGGCTGATTGGCGCCCATATACAACCTTTACCGAATGTCCCCGAATATTTGCACCCGGACCCTACGCGCTCACGCCGTTTATTATTAAAACATAAAGAACTCAATAAATTATTTGGCGCAGTTGAGCGAGAAGGTTACACCTTAGTCGCAACGCATTTATATTGGAATCGTCATTTAGTCAAAGCAGGCATTGCATTGGCTAAAGGTAAAAAACAATACGATAAACGTCAAACTGAAAAAGAACGTGATTTCGCTCGTGATAAAGCCCGTGGTTTTAGAGAAAAGAAATGAGTAATGTAATCGAAGTCAATAAACTGCAAAAACGTTTACGCCGCGAAGTCGGTGAAGCAATTCAAACGTTTAACATGATTGAACATAATGATAAAATCATGGTGTGTTTATCCGGCGGTAAAGATTCTTATACACTTTTAGATATTTTAATGAATTTGCGCCATAATGCGCCGATCAACTTTGAATTAATCGCTGTGCATTTAGATCAAAAGCAGCCAGGTTATGATGCCGACGTTTTACCGCGTTATTTAAAAAATTTAGATATTCCTTTTCATATTCTAGAAAAAGATACCTATAGCGTTGTAAAGCGCATTATTCCTGAAAATAAAACCATGTGCTCTTTATGTTCACGCTTACGTCGTGGGAATTTATATCAATTTGCCAAAGAAATTGGCGCCACAAAAATTGCGCTCGGGCATCACCGCGATGACATTATTGAAACATTTTTTCTAAATTTATTTTTTGGCGGAAAATTAAAATCCATGCCTGCGAAATTATTAAGCGATGACGGCGCACATATTGTGATTCGGCCTCTAGCCTATTCTCGCGAAAAAGATATTGCGCGTTATGCACGTTATAAAGAATTCCCTATTATTCCATGTAATTTATGCGGCTCGCAAGAAAACTTGCAACGCAAAGTCATTAAAGATATGTTACGTGTTTGGGATAATCAAAACCCCGGTCGATTAGAAACGATTTTTTCAGCGATACAAAATGTCTCGCCTTCGCATTTACTCGATAGTGAAATGTTTAATTTTAAACAATTAGGACTTACATTATGATTCTTTGTCTTGATATTGGAAATTCACAAATTTACGGTGGCGTTTTTAATAATGATGAAATTCAAGTGCGCTTTCGTTATAACAGTAATTTAGGCAGCACGTCAGATCAACTCGGCGTATTTTTACGCAGTGTATTACGCGAAAATGATATTGATTCTACGCAAATCGAACGCATTGCGATTTGCTCTGTCGTTCCTCATATGGATTATTCGCTACGTTCAGCCTGTGTAAAATATTTTAATATCGAACCCTTTTTACTACAAGCCGGTAAAAAAACTGGATTAAAAATTCAATATCGCAATCCGCTTGAAGTGGGCAGTGATCGCATTGCCAACGCCATTGCTGCAACCCATTTATTTCCACAAAAAAATATCATCATTGCTGATTTTGGCACTGCAACCACATTGTGCGCAATTTCAGCTGATAAAGATTATTTAGGCGGCGTGATTTTAGCCGGCATGCGTTTATCTATGGAAGCCTTAGAAAAAAACACTGCAAAATTAAGACCGGTTGAAATTGTCATGCCGCAAGCCGTTATCGGTCGCAGCACAACAGAGAGTATTCAAATAGGTTTATATCACAGCCAACTCGCAACCATACGATCTTTAAGCCAAGAAATTAAGGCACAATATTGGCCATCAGCAGAATCATTATTAATTGGCACAGGTGGATTTGCGCATTTATTTTCAACAGAAAAATTATTCGATCACATTTTACCTGACTTGGTATTGCAAGGTTTGAGAATCGCGCTCAAGATAAATTATCAATAGTCTTTATCTATCATTTCAATATTATCAATCGATTATACAAATAGCTTACCTCTCTTTATTCTAGGTTTTTAAACCAATAAATGGGGTTGATTATGGATTCACATCTTCGTACTAGAGAATGGGGTTATACGTATTTTGACCGGATTGATAAGGATGGGCCTATCTTTTACCTGTTATCTTTAGGGGCTGGGCATGATAGGAAGGTTCGGGATTCTTATGCAGATTCTTATCGGCCTTGGCAAGCACATGATAGCTGGCCTGACGCTCTACTTTATTTGCAACGCATACCGTTAGGGTTCTTGCAAAAGATTGTGAATGCTTTGTTTTTGCGGAAGTCAGATATAGATTTTCTGCCTAATCCTAATCTTGGTCTTCCTGGTGGTTCACAGGGACGAACATTTGATTATCTTAAATTTCGCATTAGGCACTTTTTATATGCACTATTTACTTTACCGATTGCGATTGCGGATACGATATTAAGTATTGCCTTTTCGCCGATTAAAACTCTTAAAACGTTTTGGAGATTTTTAACACAATCAAATATCGAGCGTGAGCATGAAAAATACCGTTTGTATTTTAAATCTATCATTCTACATAAATCTTGGGCTAACGAAACATATGAATCGGACAGAGAAAAACTATTTGCAAGAATACCATTAGCACAGAGAATTCATTTATTCACTGAAAAACCAGAAGATGAAGAAAGATCCGCACTTGATTATGTGATTTCTTATTGGAATACAGCAAAAGATAATAGCAAAATCAAAAATGCACTCGAGATGCTAAAAGATATTCCTGAACAGGAAATTGTATATCAATATGCAAATACAGAATGTTTAGCAGTGGCTTTGAGAAATAATAAAATAGAACTGTTTATTAATAGAATCTCTGCTGAAAACAAAGTAAAATTGTTTACTAATGCGAATTGGAAAAACCCCATTCTTTGTACACTGAATAATATTTCTAGATATTCTGAAAATTTGGAAAATCCAGAAAATGTGCAACTATTGCTTCAGGGGTTATCTCCCGATCAAACAATTGAAACAATCACCACTTTAATGGGGAAAATATATCATCGTGATCAACCTGAAGTTTACATTTCACATTTATCAAATGCACTTCTTGATCATAAAAATCCTAAAGTAATGTTGTCATTGTTATTGAAAAACATGGATGACATAAGCAAAATGTCTGATCGTGTGATTTTTAAAGAAAATGATTTAGAAATAAAAGCTGGCTCTGTATTATCACTACTATTTTTCGATAAAAATACAACTATGCAAAACTTAGAATTGAGGTTACCGTGTCGCGTGAAAGGACATGATAGTTTAATTAATGCTCCAATTCATGGTTTTACTTATGCTTTAATCAATGGCACACTTGCACCTGCAAATTTAACTGTTCATGATCGTCGTGCATATCTATTAAGTCAGAGTAAACCACTTGGGCGTGCGATATTTGAGCGCCCTGCTCTTAGTCTTAATCTATCATTATGGTTACAAGATTTAACGCCTCAAGAGAAGATTGATGCCCTACATCTAGTTGAGAATAACAAAAATTGTCTACATATTGCTTTAGAAAAAGGAAATAATGCACTTGCTGCGCAATTAGAGGAACACGGAATGCGGGCGACTTGGCGGTATGATAATCGAACACAACAAGTTCAACAAATTCAATATGACCAAAGTATTCACAATCCTGCCACAACCAAAACGGTATGTGATTCATTGCTCGCATTAAGAAATGCAATGCCTTTAAGTAATGCACAAACAGATGGTGCGATAAAACAATTGCGCGCTTTGGCTAGCACCTTACCAGCGTCACAACAAAATAATGATGTTAAAGCTGTTGCAAGACGTGCGTTAGATCGATTGTTAGCTAGCGATTATTTAAATACGGTTGAAACTATTTCTAATGTATCTATTAAAGAAATATTCACTTATTTTTATATCGGTTTGACACAAGCATCTAATGATGAACGTGAAGAATTGCTAACAAATTTTTACTGGCAATTGCAAAGTATTCAGCGTGACAATGATAGTAATTCTACCGATAAAACAATTTGTGATGGCGGTACGATTAATCAATTGACTCTGGCTTTACAAAAAGTTTATCCGCAACATGTTTGGGTTGTATTTTTAGATGAAAAATCTTTGACTTTGCATGCTTTAACGCGTTTACCCGCAATCATAACTAAAGCTTATGAGTCTGCAACGAATAAATCTGCATTTTCAAAAATATGTATAAATCAAAATTTTGCTGTGGTTCCACCCACATTATTGATTGAGATTAGTGCTGTCTTAAAACAAGAATTAGAAAATGAGGTAATGTACAGTCGTAATTTCAAGCCAATTCGCTGCGCAGTGCATAATCCCCAGAAATTATTAAATAATGTGATGAATATTCTTGCTGGACCGCGAAATGGAAAGCATGTCACTAAAGAAATGTTAAAGCAGGCGCTTCCTAAAATTGATGCATTGCTGGCGCAAATGATCAAGCAAAAGGAAATCCAGAAAAATACTTTAGCTTCTCAAAATATTGTTAATGCACAAGATAGACAACAGATCTTAGCAAGATATGATTTAGCAACGCAATCGCAAGCACGTCCTGCGACGAATTTAAATCAATATCATTTGTCTATGCGCAATGCGGTGATGAAAACAGATGAACAAGAAGAGCGCTATCGTTTTGTGTCCATCTGCTACAAGTTTGCTGGAAATCGACCGTTGCCAAATTCATTACCGCAATCATTTGTTAAGATGGCGCAAGAAAATGTGTTGATGGAACAATTGATCAATCTTTTACATAACAAAAGATCTGGTGATAAAATCGCATTATTTGATTTACTAGTTGATCCACAAGTAAAAACTGCTAAACAATGGCTATATTCTACTGATTTTCTAAGAACCTGTCCGAGGATTGGTATTCAAAACGTAAAGCCGCTGGTGAATGAAAAAGAAGTTGAGGGATGGTTATTTGAAAATAGTGTTGCGATTTATCAAGCGTTGTTTTCACTTGCTTTGAGAAATGAGAAGAGTCTGTTTAGAAAAAGTATTGATGATGGTGTGGGTGTAGGAGTTAATGAAAAAAGTGCATTGTTAATTAATTAATATCGAATCAAGCCAGCGTCAAACTATTGAGGCTGGCTTTATTTGAAAACAGGTTTGTATTAAGATAAATTATATGGACCAAGGTTTAGTGATCACATCCCCATTCGGTGCTTCACACATTTCTTGATTCATACCTAAAAATTTAATTTTATCTAAATGTAACTCACTCATAATACGCGCAGGAATGCGCGCAGCAATTAAAGTACCTGCAGGCCAAATGCCTACGGGCGTACCATGTTGACCACGTTCAATTAATAGAATATTTCTACATACGGTAATTAATTTGATGATTTCTACATCAAATCCAGCTTGTAGCGTTAAAAAATAACTTTGTTCTTTATCTAAACTTTCAGATAAAAGCATCGCTTTTTCGCTACTGACAGGAACACCTGTAGAGTTAAGATTTAATGTCGCATGAATATTAGCCTGCCAGCCCTGATATTGTTCCCACATAACACACCTTTTTTTTATTATTGTTTTGTGTATATGTAGTATCGGTCTTTTAAGGCTAAGATTCACCTTTTAGACCCATAGATGGCTTGGCAGCATACTGTAGCGGCTGGTAGGTCAAGCCTAATATCATCGATTTAACAATTCTGCAAAAGGTAATTTTGCTGCTTTTTTATCAAAAGTTAACGTCGCTTTACATCCGAAATGATGATTCAATCGCATAATATAATGATCTGCAAAGTCAGCACGTCCTTGCGCATAACCTTGGAGCGTCTGCCATAAAATATCTGGTTCATGCAGATGGAATTGTCGTACTTTTAAAATACAGTCAAGAACGCTCACAATTTCTTGTCGCGAATATTCATATGCAGTTTCGAGCACCCACACCAACTCACACAGTACAATACCACTGACAAATGCAGGAGATGCTAAAGTACATTCTTTTTCTAAAAAATGTGTGGCGCTAGCGCTTTGCTCTGCATCATCTTGTACGATATAACGCACCAATACATTAGTATCTATGCCTTTCATTATCCCTTCTGTGCTCCTCGATTAGCAATGGCAGCATTCATGTCTTCTATTGAAACTTTTTTCCGTGGCTTTTTTAACATGCCTTTAAGCGCTTGAACATCTTTTGTTTGCGGCATAAAACAGACTCTCCCATCAGATTCTATTAAAAACTCAATTCGATCCCCTGTATTCAAACTCAGATACCGCCTGATATCGGCAGGTATAGTAATTTGCCCCTTACTGGTAATACTCGCTGTTGTCATGTTTAATTCCTTACTTTAACAATATTTCCTTATTTTAAGGTAAGGATAAAGCACTGTCAAAGCAAGGATTAAAAGCTCTAAATAATATAACATTAATGATTTTTAATGACAATATGCTAATCTTAAATGAGACTACGTCAAAGGATGTTTAATAATAATCGTCTGATGCCGCTGCGGCCCGGTTGATAAAATATGAATGGGAATCCCAAGCAAGGAACTGATACGCGTTAAATAGTCACGCGCATTTTGAGGTAGCGCATCCCAGCTGGTTAAACCATAAGTGATTTCTGACCAACCTGGCATAGTTTCATAAATCGGTTTACACAAAGCCAAATCTTCGGCTTGTGAAACAAAATGATCAATACGTTTACCATTGATTTCATAAGCAATAGCAATTTTGATTTCTTTTAAGCCGTCTAAAATATCTAATTTGGTAACGCCTAATCCTGTAATACTATTAATATGAACAGCATGTTTTAAAGCGACTAAATCTAACCAACCACAACGACGAGGACGTCCTGTGACTGTGCCAAATTCTTTACCTACTTTTGCAATATGGGCACCAATGTCATCATTTAATTCTGTGGGCATAGGACCACCGCCTACACGCGTCGCATAAGCTTTAGTGACACCTAATACTTCATCAATATAACAAGGACCAAATCCTGCACCTGAAGAAATAGCACCTGATACCGTATTGGAGCTAGTCACAAAAGGATAAGTGCCTTGATCAATATCTAGTAACGTACCTTGTGCACCTTCAAATAAAATTGATTGTTTTTGCGCGCGCAATTGTGCAAGTTGTTGCACAACATCACTTAAATATGGACTCAATGCCGCTTGATGTTCAAGGGTTGCGGCTAAACTATCTTCTAATGTGACAGCAGGTTGTCGATAATATTGTTGTAAAATAAAATTATGGAATTCTAATAATGATTTAAGTTGTTCAATAAAACGATCCGGATTACGCATATCACCTAAACGTAAGCCACGGCGACTCACATGATCCGCATAAGCAGGCCCGATACCACGACCTGTGGTACCAATTGCAGCAGCGCCTAATGATTTTTCACGCGCTAAATCTAAAGCAACATGACTGGGTAGAATAATGGGACAAGATAAACTGACATGTAAACGTCCAGTAACATTGACACCTTTTTTTGCAAGCATCGCAATTTCATCGAGCAATACGCGCGGCGCAACGACAACACCATTGGCAATAAAACATTCAACATTGTCATGTAAAATTCCTGAAGGAATTAAACTGAGCGCAGTGGTTTCACCATCAATCACTAAGGTATGACCTGCATTATGTCCGCCTTGAAAGCGAACTACTGCACGTGCATCACAGGTCAGCAAATCAACAATTTTACCTTTACCTTCATCGCCCCACTGGCTACCCAGTACTACAATATTTTTACTCATTTATTTCGCAGCATTAAAATATTTAAAGAAATCACTTTCAGGTGACAATACAAATACGTCATTTTTATCTACAAATGCATTTTCATAAGCATTTAAACTACGATAAAACGCGTAAAACTCTGGGTCTTTACCATAAGATTGACCATAAATCCCAGCTACTGTTGCATCAGCATTACCACGAATAATGCGCGCTTCATTTTCAGCAGTGGCCAACATGATTTGCACTTGTTCATCGGCTTGTGCGCGAATAGTTTCAGAAACTTTTTCACCATCAGCGCGGTGTTCAGCAGCTACTTGTTGACGTTCTGCACGCATTCTTTCAAATACGGAAACGCTCACTTCATCCGGTAAATCAATACGTTTAATCCGTACGTCTATAACTTCGATGCCTAATGATTGCGCACTGTCATTAATTTCACTGCTTAAGCTTTTCATGATTTCATCACGATTTTCAGAAACCACTTCACTGATCGTACTGCGACCAAATTGTGCACGCAGACCATCATTTACTTTTTGCTCAAGCAAGCTATCAGCACGGGCAAATACACCGCTTGTGGCTTTATAGAAATGTGGGAAATCTTGGATACGCCATTTTACAAAAGAGCTCACAATCACGTCTTTCTTTTCACTGGTGACGATGCGTGAGTCTTCTATGTCCAAGGTTTGAATACGATTATCAAACCGTACTACGCTACTGATGAATGGCCATTTCATATGCAAACCAGGTTGCATTACTCTTGCTATGCCATTGTCTTCAACAATACGACCTAGTGTTAACACTAAACCACGTTCTGTTTCTTTAATTGTATAAAAACTGAATAATGAAAAAAACAAAACAACGGCAATCATTATCCACACATTGGGTTTGAATTTCATAGCTTATCTCCTCTCACGTGAACGTGCGTCATTGGCATTTTGTTTACTGCTTTGCGGAACAGCTACGGGCGATTCTTCTATTAGCACATTCACTGAAGACGGTGCTTCAGTTGTTTTTTTCATGAGTTGATCCAGCGGTAAATACATCACTTGCTGACCATTGGCACTATCCACCACAATTTTACTCACACGTCCTAAAACACTTTCCATGGCATCTATATATAGACGCTCACGTGTTACTTCAGGCGCTTTTTGATATTGCGGCAATAAACGATTGAAACGTTCAACATCTGCTTGTGCACGTAATTTTACTTCAGCTTCGTACGCACGTGAATCAGCTAAAATACGTTGTACTTGCCCTTCAGCTGTCGGTAACACACGACGACGATAAGCATTGGCTAAATTAATTAAACGCTCTTCATCTTCTTGCGCTTTAATCGCATCATCAAAAGCTTCTTTAACTTCTTCAGGTGGACGAGCAGGTTGCAAGTTCACGTCAGTAATTAATAAACCCGATTGATAAATCGCTAACGTTTCTTCAATTTGTTTGCGAATTTCATCACGAATTTCTGAACGACGTTCAGTTAAAACGTCATCTAATGTAGATTGCCCAACAACTTGACGAATCGCGCTATCGGTTGCTTCTTTTAAGCTACGATTGGGATCAATCACATTAAATAAATAATTCGGTAAATTATCAACTTTATATTGAACCGCTAATTGCACCACAATAATATTTTCATCGCTAGTCAACATGCGGCTGCTATGGGTCGAATCCATAATGCGCTCAACATTGACCACTTCTTTTGAGCGAATAAATAAAGGTAACCAATGCGGTCCTGGCCCTACTTCTTTCACAAAATGACCGAATTGAAAAACAACGGCGCGCTCAGCAGGTTTAACAATATAAATACCGCTCAATACATAGACAGCCAGCAAAACCGCTACGATTAAACCAATACCAAAACGTGTAGCTGAAGGAGGTCTCATATCTGAAACATTATTATTTTGTGAACCGCGGCCCTTTTGACCACCAAAAATACTATTTAATTTTTCCTGCATTTTACGCAGAACTTCATCTAAATCGGGCGGCTGTGGCTCATTATGACGATTACCACCTGACCAAGGATCTTTATTTTTATCGCTTCCGGGCTCATTCCAGGCCATATTATTTACCCCTTGAAAAAAAATTTATTCTACCTGATTACCTGCACGTCTTCAAATGCTATCCCAGCTTTACGTAAAATATGTCTAAGAACATCGCGATGAAGTTGGACAGTGACGATCCATCCGCCTTCTTCCCTTGCTTGCTCTTGCAAAATAGCTTGTGTTTCATATAATTGTGCGCGAATACCGCCCATATCTGCTGATAATGATAATTGGCATTTAATAAGCTCAGAAGCTAATGCGCGCGCTATTGCCTGTTCGAGTACAACCAAGCCTTGACCTGTTTGAGCACAAATACCGACTTGCTCACTGGTGAGCGCTTGAGCTTCTTCTAAGAGGTCAATTTTATTAAATACTTGGATTTGCAACACTTGATCCGCATCAATTTGCGCAAGTACATCATTCACATGGGTAATTTTTTCATCACGCCGCGGGTCGCTAACATCAATGACATGCAATAATAAATCGGCATCACGCGTTTCTTCTAAGGTTGCTGAAAAAGCTTCTATCAATTGGTGTGGTAAATGTTGCACAAAACCTACCGTATCCACCAAAATAACATCACCTACGCCTGGAATTTGAATACGTCTTAAAGTGGGATCTAGCGTTGCAAACAATTGATCTGCAACATAAACCTCGTCATTGGCCAGCGTATTAAATAATGTTGATTTACCAGCATTGGTATAACCGACTAATGAAACTGTAGGTAAGGCACTTTTACTGCGGCTTTTCCGGCTTGCGCTACGTTGTGCTTTAATTTTTGCTAAGCGGCTTAATAATGTTTTAATGCGCTGGCGAATTAAACGTCTATCCGTTTCTAATTGCGCTTCACCCGGGCCACGCAAACCAATACCACCTTTTTGCCGCTCTAAGTGCGTCCAAGTTCGAACAAGACGTGAGGCTAAATGATTTAACTGCGCTAATTCAACTTGTAATTTACCTTCAAAACTCTGCGCGCGTTGGGCAAAAATATCAAGGATTAAGCCGGTGCGATCAATAACACGGCATTTTAATTCACGTTCAAGGTTACGTTCTTGTGAAGGAGACAAACTATGATTAACAATAACCAAATCAGCTTTTTGTTCAGTAACTTTTTGGACTAGTTCTTCAACTTTGCCTTTACCGATTAAATAACGCACATCCACACGTTCGCGCCGCACGGTGATGGTTTCTAAAGTTTGTGCACCTGCTGCATCGGCAAGTGCTTGAAATTCAGCTAAATCTTCATTATCACTGGCTTTTGTAAAATCCACATGCACCAGCAGCGCGCGTTCAGACACTAAATATTTCCTGGTGCAACCGCATCTTCTTCAACGTCATCCATCGTTAATCCTGCTGGCATTTTTACATTGCGTGCGGGAACAATGGTTGATATGGCATGTTTATAGACCATTTGGCTCACAGTATTTTTTAATAAAATTACAAACTGGTCAAATGACTCGACTTGTCCTTGTAATTTAATACCATTAACTAGATAAATAGCAACGGGTACACGTTCTTTACGTAGTGCATTTAAAAAAGGATCTTGTAACAATTGGCTCTTTGACATTTTTATTTTCCTTATCAAGAAGAACCCGATTTTATATGTGTTTCTTAAAGATTGCAATGCGTAAAAATCCCGTCTTGACAATCCGGTACAAACCATGACAAATCTGAACACTTTCTGAGCCAAGTAATTTGCCGTTTAGCCAATTGTCGTGTGGCTGCCAAACTCGCTTCGCGCATGTGCGCAAAATCGCCTTCGCCTGATAAATATTGCCACGCTTGACGATAACCTACGCAACGCATGGAGGGTAAATCCGCGGATAAATCGCCCCGATTAAATAAATATTCCATTTCATTCATAAATCCTTGCGCCAACATCGTATCAAAACGTTGATTAATATTTTGATGCAATGTTTCACGCGAAGCCGGCATGATGGCCAATGATTGAATCGTATAATCCAATGCTTTTTTATCAGAATTTTTTTGCCATGCACTTAACGATTGCCCCGTTGCTTCATAAACTTCTAACGCACGCAAAATACGCTGTGTGTCATTTGCATGTATGTTTTGCGCAGCAATAGGATCAACGCGTAATAAATTTTCATATAATGCATTTAAACCTTCTGCTTGCATTCTTTTTTCAAGCTGTAATCTTATATTGGGATCGCTAGAAGGCAACGTCGATAATCCAGTTTTTAAAGCATTAAAATACATCATCGTGCCACCAACGAGCAAAGGGATTTTTTGCCGTGCAATAATATCATCAATGGCTATTTTCGCATCATGAATAAAATCAGCAACACTGTAAGGAATTTTTGGATCGCAAATATCAATCAAATGATGTGGAATTTCTGCGCGCTCTGCTTTTGTGGGTTTTGCAGTGCCAATATCCATACCTTTATAAACAAGTGCAGAATCTACACTAATGATTTCAAACGGCGCACGTCTTGCCATTTCTAATGCCAATGAAGATTTACCACAAGCTGTTGGGCCCATGAGAAAAATGAGAGTGGGAGATTTACAACTCAAATTTTTATGTCCGTTTATTTTTTTATCTACATACCATTAAATAATATACCTAACACCACTTGCTGCGTTGCCATATCACGGGTAAATTGGCTGGTATGACCGTCTTTATCACTGACTTCATGATCAAAACTATCATAATCGGTATAACTGTATTCTAGGCGCCAAGCAAAATGCTCATATAATGGCCCAGTAAATCCTAAGCCTAAACGATATCCGGTTACACTGTCGTCATTATTAAAAATTTCTACAGTATTATCATTGTTATTGGACACAGAATCTGTAACTGAAAAATCACCTTGTGTTATACCGCCAAGTGCATAGAAGAAGTATTTATCTTGCACCGCAAAACCAGGGCGAATCACAGCATAATAAGTATTATTCAGTGAGGTTTTTATTTCTGAAGTGATACTATTGGGCCCCTGGATTTGATGCGTGATATCACTGAGATCAAGATCAGAAAATTCAAATCCAAGCTCTATGCCTGCGAAAAAATTATCGAAGGTTTGGGCATAACCTAAATTAAGCTGTCCTAATACTGCCGTTTCCGTGTAATGGGTATTATTTTTTCCAATGGAATAGACATCGCCATTGTAATTAACAGTCCCAGTTATGGCCCCTACTCCACCGCCTAAATATAATCCCTGATAGGCATAGGTTGTTGGCATTACCAATACAGTGCCTAATATCACAATTATTTTTTTAATCATCATAAAATTCCTTACCAAATTAAAGCAAGACCCAGTAAATATTGACTACTCTGGGGCGAAGTTTCTAATGTAATATCGACATTTTGATCAGCGCCTACTAGAAACTCAGATCCGCTCTGCGAAATATTTTCATAATCATTAAAAACATAATCAAAACGCGCAAATAAATGTTCCGTCAGTTGATACGCAAGACCCGCCCCTATTTGGTATCCCCACGCCCATTCATTATACGAAATAACCGGTATAGACTCCGCCACCACACTGAGTTTTGCCTTATTCACACCCAAAATACCATAAAAAAACAAAGGTAAATCTTCATATACTTGAAGCCCTGGGCGAATTTGCAAAGCGTATTGTTCTTCTAGGGTGTAACGCGTACTATTGCCATCAGTATCTAAATCAGTGCTGACAATATTAGACCATGATGCTTGAAATTCTGCGGCAAGTAAGAAACGCTCCCACATCAAAGCATAACCTAGGACAGGACCCCACATCCAATCGTTATCACCAAAATCTAAATGCGAGTCTTGTGAGAAAGGTAGATTTTCAAGCTGCAAATGAAGCTGAGGATTTGCTTCGATAGAAGCATAGCCACCAATTACGCCCACATAAGGGCCTTCCAATCCATAAGCACTGGGTACAAACCATGCACTTACTGATAAAACCAACGCACTGATACCACATCCGTGTCGTAATGACATTTTATTCTCCACAATATAATCTATGAGCCTTATTATAGACATAGATTTTTGTCTTCTGCCATTTTAAATTTACTCAAAAGCTTTTTCGTATCTCATCCAAAGACCACTCTTGCCAAATTTTTAAACCGTGTGGACATCGCGCCAACTCGGGCAGCGTTGCAATATTATCCAATATTTGTTCTCGTTCGATAGATGATAAAATAATCCCTTCTTTGGGGATGGCAACGCACGATAATAATTCTATCCAATTATCAGGTGTTGTTGTCAATAAGCTCGCCCACAATTGGTGGATGTCTGCGCGGGATAATACAGCAGGGATTTCGCGTATAACCCAATTATTCTCACCCAGTTGATCAATGATAAAGCCTATATTATTTAAATGATCTTGATTTTGTATTAACCACAACTCTTGTTTTGCAGATACTTTAAATGTTTGCGCCGTTAATAACGGTTGTCTTGCAATCGGATGTTGCGATAATAATTGTTGTGCTTGATAAGCGTAATACGCATGCAAATCTAAAATGCCTAAACCTTTTTCAGTTTGACTAATCATCAATTGATTATTTAGGTTTGTTAAAAATTCACCTGTAGAGCGTAATATTTTTTCTGCTGGTATTAAAGGTTGTGATAAACGTGCAGTTTTTACAATAGGTACTGTTGGGCTTTGCAATGCATCTTGTATCGTTTTAACAATAAAATCATGCACCAGCCTTGTGTTATGAAAACGCACTTCGTGTTTTGTTGGATGAACGTTTACATCAACAAGCGTCGGATCTAATGTTAAATATAAAACATAAGCGGCATAACGACCGGGATATAAACTTTCTCCAAATGCTTGGCGCACCGCGTGTTGAATGAGTTTGTCTTTTACAATGCGGCCATTCACATAAAAATATTGCCAATCATAACTGCTGCGGGTGAAATCACTGGGCGCAACAAATCCTGTTAAATTTAAATGCATGGTATTGGCGTCAAGAGGATGTGCAATGTCTATAAATGCTGAACTTAATACTTTTGCAATGCGTAATTTTTTCTCGCTAACAGGATAACGTCCGATAATTTTATCGTTATGCGTAATCGAAAAATCGATATCAAAACGGCTGAGTAATATACGCTGAATAATTTCTTCGGCGTATTGCCACTCTGTGCGACTGCTTCGTAAAAACTTGCGTCGTGCGGGTGTATTATAAAATAAATTTTTGACATGCACGCTAGTGCCTACGGGATGCGCGGCAGGTTGTTTAATGGGTAAAACATCACGACCTTTTGCTTTTACTTGCCAAGCATGAGGTTGATTTTCTTGCGCGGACATTAAGGTTAATTCACTGATTGAGCTGATGCTGGCTAACGCTTCACCGCGAAAACCTAAGGTTTGAATACAGGCTAAATCTTCAGTGCTTGCAATTTTACTGGTCGCGTGCGGACTTAAGGTCAGCAACATATCTTCTGGATGCACACCCAATCCATTGTCTTGCACTAAAATACTATCAATACCACCTTGCATCATTTCTATAGTAATTTTTGTAGCACCTGCATCTAGACTATTTTCTAATAATTCTTTTACTATCGATGCGGGTCTTTCAATGACTTCACCTGCCGCAATTTGATTGGCTAAAAAATTGGGTAAAAGATGAATACGTGACATCACTTGCTCGCTGGGATTTTTAAAACTTGTCCAATGCGAATATTATCATTAGATAATTTATTTTCTGTTCGCAAATCAGTTACGCTGACACTGTAGCGTGCAGCAATATCTGATAATGTTTCACCGCGTTGTATCGTATGTGAGCTGCTCATGGCAGCCATTTGCAATGTTGGAAAATCATTATATTGATTACTGCTACGCATGTATTGTTGAATCCCCACTAAAATTGCTTTTGCAATTTTTTCTTGGTATGCGCCAGAACGTAAATTCTTTTCATTAGCATGATTGGAAATAAAACCCGTCTCAACCAAAATAGAAGGAATATCAGGAGACTTGAGCACAGCAAAACCTGCGTGCTGAACTTGCTTAGAATGTAAACGCGTAATACCACCTAGTTGTTGTAACACGGCGCTACCCATAACCTGACTGGCTTTCGTGCTAGCAGTTTGTGATAAATCTAATAATACAGAAGCAAGCACTTCATCTTTATCATTAAGACTCACACCACCTATGAGATCCGATTGATTTTCTTGCTCGGCAAGCCAGCGCGCCGCTTCACTACTTGCACCGCTTTGCGATAAGGTATATACCGATGCACCATTGGCACGCGAATCATGAAATGCATCTGCGTGAATTGAAATAAATAAATCCGCTTGATGCTTGCGTGCAATATTACTGCGCTGTCTTAGCGGAATAAAATAATCAGCATCACGCACCAATACCGGTTGCATACCCGGTTCTTTACGAATTAAATCTGCTAGTTTTTTTGAAATAGCTAATACAATATTTTTTTCATGCGTACCACTGGGTCCTATTGCACCGGGATCTTCGCCACCGTGTCCCGCATCAATAGCAACAATAAAAGCTTTTTTTGCAGCTTTTTCTGGAATGCGAGGTTCAGTTTTTGCAGGCGTAAGTGTTGTTGCTGCTGCAGGTGTTAACAACGTTGCAGCTGTAACCGTTGGCGTATTCGCATTTATTAAATCAATAACTAAACGATGCCCATAAGGACCACTGGCTGCAAGCGTGAAAATTTGTGGGGTAATTTTATTTTTTAAATCAAAAACCAAACGTAAAGTCGTTGCATCATGTTGCGCATGGCGCATGGAATTAATGGGCATGGGCCAGGTTACTTTACTCATGTCAGCTGAAAATTTACCTGCGGGAAGATCTATCACTAAGCGGTCAGGATTCTCAAGCATAAATTTCTTAAATTCTGTGCCCGCGCTTA
>JBAZWL010000014.1:0-108187 GCA_041660405.1 Taibaiella sp.
TATTAACAGTTGAACCTGCGGAAACGGTGATAGATTTTACATTGGCCACAACTACATTAAGGGTAGCATTTGCAGAAGAAGAGTTAGTAGTTTGTGCAGTAGCAGCAACAGAACCTAAAGCGATGATGGCAGCAGCGAAAACGATCTTTTTCATTTTTGTTTTAATATTTAATGTTTTGATTTAAAATTGTTTTGTTATTATTTGATTGATATTGTATCGTTGTTTGATGATGCAAAGATGCGACGGAAAACAAAGGTGCACTAATCAAATTGTCATGAAAAAAGGTGGAAAACCGGAAAGTTTATCATTGTTAAATATATCTAAACGTTTTGCTGATAATTGGACTGCATGAAGAGGCTTTTTCGGAAGAAATTTTAACAATTACCGGAATAACCCACCGGAGGTTATCATTTTTTGATCATTACTAAATTTGGTAAAATATTTATATCCTGTAGGTAGTTAAACCCTAACTTCACCAGAAAGCAACAATAAACTATCTATTATGATACCTATATTTAGTAACGCAAGCCTCGAAATGCAGGATGGCGAAAACCACGAACCTTCAGAATTCCTTGAATTTATAGATGAATTGATCCAGGGGCGCCGAGTAGAAAAGCAAGATCCTGTATTGGAATTGTTGGAAGCGATACAAGAAAAGGAAGAAACGGAATTCCTGACCTACGAGGAACTTAAAGATGTCAACGACTTTATTTTAAGGAATTACGGAGATCGTCCCAAGGACGAATATGGCGAGATGATTCCCTGGAATGAATTTCTACACGACTATTAATACTCAACTACCCACTACTAACCACTGATTACTAACCACTAAAAAAAATAATTACCTTTGCAGCCTCTAAAACAGGAAATATGAAACTGGAAGATCAGCTGCTTCAACGTAGTGGAAAACAATGCGAACTATGCCAATCGGGCGATAATATCAAAATGTATGAAGTGCCACCGCAGGACCGGAGCACTGAAGACAATACGATTATGATCTGCAACAAATGCCTTGCCCAGATTGATAAGAAAGAAGAATTGGACAGCAAACACTGGAATTGCTTAACCACAAGTATGTGGAGCGAGGTGCCCGGTGTACAGGTAGTAAGCTGGCGCATGCTGAACCGTTTGAGTGCAGAAAGCTGGGCTATGGACAACCTGGATATGATGTACCTGGACGATGAGAAACTAGCCTGGGCCAAAGCTGCCGGCGATCAGGACAATGATGGTTCCGTTGATCTGCATAAAGATAGTAATGGCCAGGTGCTCCAGACAGGAGATACTGTAGTGCTTACCAAATCGTTAGATGTAAAAGGTTCAACACTTAACGCCAAAATGGGTACCGTAGTAAAGAACATTCGCCTGGTGGAAAACAATACCGAACAAATAGAAGGTAAAATAGAAGGACAGGTTATTGTCATTCTTACTAAATATGTGCGCAAGCAAAATAGCTAAGTTCTTTTGTATAATAATATTCAAACGGCTACCTCGTAAGGGTAGTCGTTGTCTTTTATCCGGTTTAAGATTTTTTGACTTCCCGTATGTAGGAAACAAGCTTACATAATTGTTAATGTCAATGAATACTTATTCCTCGCAGCGCCGCCGCGGCGCTGCGAGGAATAATATCTGATGAAATCACACCATTAACCTGATAGTCTGTATG
This sequence comes from Taibaiella sp., assembly GCA_041660405.1. Lineage (GTDB taxonomy): Bacteria > Bacteroidota > Bacteroidia > Chitinophagales > Chitinophagaceae > Taibaiella. Next base: position 1,665 of record JBAZWL010000014.1, read on the forward strand.
TAATAATAAAAAGGTTATAATGGTTGTTTCCTGCATACGGATAGTCATTTAAGATTTCACAAAAGAATACACAGATTTAGTGATACACACCTGCCGAAGAACCTCTTTTTCTTTTTACCTTTGAGGAGAACCAATGTTATATGATCGACGAAAGCCCTAAACGTTTTGACCGGATTGTAGCGATACTCATTCAGCTGCAATCCAAGCGTATTGTAAAAGCGCAGGACCTGGCCGACCGTTTCCAGGTGAGCCTTCGTACCATATACAGGGATATCCGTACGTTGGAATCTTCAGGTGTGCCTATACTTTCCGAAGCCGGTTCCGGTTACTCCATTATGGACGGTTATCGTTTGCCCCCGGTAATGTTTACCCGCGAAGAAGCCGGCAGTTTTGTAGCTGCAGAAAAACTCATGCAGCAATTCACAGACAAAAATTTAGGGGAAAACTTCCGTTCGGCCGTATTTAAAGTAAAATCCGTTTTACGCAGCAAAGAGAAAGATTGGATCAGCACCCTCGAATCGCAGATCATGGTGAACCCTGCGCGGGAACCTTTCAGTAATACCGTTCCCGATGCATTGGAGATTATTATGGAAAGCATTGCCGAACAAAAACAGGCAGCATTACTATACCAGGCCCTGGAGGCAGATACGCCCACCCCGCGTATGATAGAGCCGGTAGGTCTTTTCCACGAAAACAATAACTGGTACATTATGGGGTATTGCCACTTGAGAGAAGCGTACCGCCAGTTCCGTACCGACCGTATTTCGGGCATTAGCCGTACCGATAAATCGTATACCAGACAACATGGTAATATTGATCAATACCGGCAAAAAGAGGAGATTGAAAATAAGAAGACAATCAGAATTCTGGTAGATAGAAAAATACTGAAACACATACAGAACGGGCGCAAATATTATGGCTTTGTATCTGAAGAGCCCAGAGGCAATAGGGTAGAAATGACCTTTGAAATCTGCGAAGCCGACTACGGATTTGCACGATGGTACCTGATGTTTGGCGACTACGCCGAAATTCTTGAACCCGAAAGCCTAAAAGAACAAGTACGCGAAATAGCCATGAAAACCGTAGCAAAACTCGGCCTCCCGGAAAGAGAATTGGTTTAAAAAAACATCTTGATGAAATAGCAAAGACGCACAATGGTGCGTCTTTGCCTGCAATTACTAACCCCTCCCAGAGTTATATTATCTTTCCCAGAAGAAAGGTGGTTGAATATTCAGGCTGCGCAGATATACATAGCCCTCACCACGATGGTGGATTTCATTATCTATAAAGTAAAAGATCGAAGACCTTACTGTGCCTTTGTATTGACCAAACGTAGTGATCTCTTCAGAGAAACGCTCGTCGGATATCTGTGCCCAATATTGAGTGATTTCCTCTGTAGCCTTATCCCAAAGCTCAAGTAATTGATCCTTGCGTGTTACATTTTCAAAATGCTCGTTTAGTGTAACGGTTTCTCCGGTAACTATTTCCTTAATGCCCGGAGCACCAATTCCTAGTAGTTCCATCGTCATTTGAGCAAAAGTGCGCATGCCGCCAATGGTATGGTTAAACAATTCTTTTTCCGGAAAAGCCTCAATTACCCTGCGGGTCAAACCCCTGTGTCCGATCCAGTGTGCCAATAAATCTGCGGAGCTCACTACCTGTTGTGCTGCTGTTGCTGTGTTCATAAGATTAGTTTTTTGTTTTTTTATGTTTATAAAGCAAAGCTAGAACCGCGTATTGACAACAGTATGTCAACATGGAAACAGGGAAGTAAAATATTTTTTTAAATAACTATCCGGATACAGAAAATCAATACATAAACAACCCCATTGTCATCTTGAGGTACGAAAGATCTCTACGCATTAAGAGATCCTTCGATTGCTACGCAGATCTTCCCGAAGGTTTTCGGGATAAACTTGGATGACAATGGGGATGTTATTTCAGTTGCATGTTTCCCAATCTTCTTTCCATTAAATAAAATATACCTAAATATTATATATCAAAAATAATCCCTAATAAAACCAACGCGCCCCTTCAAACAAGTGTCTATTGCTCTGATATCATTCCCATGGAAATCCTAAATCCTGACCATTGAAAAAAAAATACTTACTCAGTCTTATTTCCCTGATCCATATTTTAATAACCGTTCCTGCAAGCCTTAAGGCACAAGGCGAAAACAACAACTGGCATTTTGGCCAGAAAATGGGTATTGATTTCAATCAGAATCCACCGCAGTTTTTCGAAAGCAATATCCGCACCGGCGAAGGTTGCAGTTCCGTTAGCGATGCATCGGGCAACCTGTTGTTTTACACCATGGGTGCCAGGATATGGGACAGGAATGGCAACGAAATGCCTAACGCCACAGGGCTTTTGGGCAATGGCCCTGCGTATCAGGGGGTGCATGCCGGTTCCAGCGCCTACGGCGTAGCCATTATTCCCCATCCTGGAAATGCCAACCAGTACTTTGTGTTTAGCGGCGATGCTATCGAAGATGCTACCAATAAGTTGTACTATTCCCTGGTAGATATGACCCTCAACGGAGGCATGGGCGATGTAGTACCAACTGTAAAAAATGTGCTCCTCATGACTAATGTGTACGAGTACCTGAGCACTACCCGTGGCGGCGATTGTAAAAGCTATTGGTTACTTGCCCGTACTTCCAATATGATGACCCGGGAGTTTTATGCTTTTAAAGTAGACGCGAATGGTGTTGCTCCTACACCCGTTATTACCGTACCACCGCAAATGGCATTAAGTGCTACACCGCAAACCTGCTTTGCTGCGGACGGTGTTACCATGGTATCTTCCGGATTAAAATTGGTCTTATCCAGGTTTAATAACCTTACGGGTGAGGTATACGATTTTGTAGGCATAGATGGTATTGAGATGGGGCCTGTAGCTTTTAGCCCCGATGCTTCCAAAGTATATATAGCAGCCAACAATTGGGGAGTCTTACAATATGATCTTTCCCTCATGCCCAATACCGCTGCAGTAGCGGCTTCAAAGATGGCCGTAGATTCTAATCATGATGATTGGGGTCCCATGCGTTACCATGATGTGCGTCTTGGACCAGATGGCAGGATGTATATTGTCAAAAATACCTTCAATCCCGGAATTGTTACAACCATATCGGTTATTAATAATCCGGACGTAGTCGGCACTGGTTGCAACTTTATACCGGAAGCATTTACCATGCCCCCATCCTGGTTGCCTCCGCCTCCGCTCAATTATTTCTTTTGTTTCGGCAATCGGGTGGCCATTCTTCCACCGGCCGACACTGTCTATCATCCCGCAAAAGACACCCTTATATGTAGTGGCACCTTACAACTGGAATCGTCCGACGAAGATGCAACGATATTCGAATGGAGCACCGGAGCTGCAACAGGCAGTATTAATGTAAGCCAGCCAGGGCTGTATTGGGTAAGAGGTACAAACAATTGTAGTATGACCACCGATACCTTTAATGTACAATTTGCCAATATTGCTATCGACCTGGGCAATGATACCGCCATCTGCACCGGCAAAAGCATTACCCTCAATGCCACCGGTCCCGACATCAGTAATTATAACTGGAACAACGGTTCCACCAATGCCACGCTGGAAGTATCGCAGGCAGGAACCTACTATGTTACCGGCTCGCTTAAAGATTGTATCGTTTCCGATACCATTCTTATCAGCATCACAGAACCGGAACTTTATATCGTGGAAAATGATACCACCATCTGCAACGATCAACCACTGACCTTACACGCACAGGCCAATCCCGTAAGCACCTACAGCTGGAGCAATGGCGATCAGGATTATCTTACCGTAGCTGCCACTGCAGGCACCTATACCGTAACCGCTACCAACGAGTGTGGCACCTACCAGGATTCGGTACAGATACTGGTACAAAACTGCGATTGTAAGATCTTTGCCCCCAATGCATTTTCACCCAATGGCGATGGTAAGAACGATACCTACGGTATACAACTAGCCTGTCAGCCATCCAGCTACAGCCTTAGTATATACAACCGCTACGGACAACGACTATATCAAACCACATCGCCCACCGCAACATGGAACGGCACCTTCAACGGACAACTACTTGATGCAGGCACCTATTTCTATTACATAACCATCAAAGGCCCCACCGGCACCGAATTCGAACAGAAAGGAGATATAATGCTGATACGGTAGATAGCTTTTCAGCTCCGGCCCGTCATGCCGACCGAAGCAGTCGAAGCGCAAAAAAAATGAAAGACTTGGTACACTAACTGTAGCGTCCCCGAAAGAATCGGGACAGGCTATGCCGGACTTGATCCGGCATCTCTCTACCACATACGCCGTCATGCCGACCGAAGCAGCCGAAGTGCAGAAAAATGCAACAGCAGCCTAACCATCAATAATAGCCACAACCTAAAAGCGGAGTGGAGGCATCTCTACATCGCTTAGAGATTTACCTTCGCTTAGAGATTTCTCCACTCCGCAATTTCAATTCCGCTCCGCTACATCGAAAAAGCTCCGGTCGAAATGACGGGATGTTTAATTGGCGTAATATTATACGTGCTGAAAGCCCCGCTACACTAACTGTAGCGTCCCCGAAATAATCGGGGCAGGCTATGCCGGACTTGATCCGGCATCTCTCTACCACACCCGTCATGCCAACCGAAACAGCCGAAGTGCTAAGCGTTGTTTAGATCCCTACTGGATGACAATGCTATTCTGTATTCATCATACTTGTTACACAACCCCATTGTCACCCAGAGGAACGAAGGGTCTCTACTCGCTTTTTACAATCCTTATTTTTACAAACCCATTATCATGCTGCAAGCATCTACACATCGCTTATAAACACCATAGTATTGTTTAGATCCCTACGGGATGACAATGCTATTGTGTATTCATCATACTTGTTACACAACCCCATTGTCACCCAGAGGAACGAAGGGTCTCTACTCGCTTTTTACAATCCTTATTTTTACAACCCCATTATCATGCTGCAAGCATCTACACGGAACAATGAACCCTATTTTCCGTCCGTACATTATCTTTGCAACAACCAATGACCGACGTACACGACAAAGCCACCCGCAGTTACAACATGAGCCGCATTAAAGGGAAAGATACCAAACCCGAAATGCTGGTACGTAAATTTCTATTCTCCAAAGGCTTTCGCTATCGTCTGCATGACAAAAAACTCCCCGGCAAACCTGACATTGTATTACCCAAATACAAAACCGTAATCTTTATTCACGGTTGCTTTTGGCACGGACATGAAGGCTGTAAATTTTATGTTGTACCCAAAACCCGTACCGAATGGTGGCTGGAAAAGATTGGTAAGAATATAATGAATGATGAAAAGGCTGTTAAAGCTTTAGTAGAGCAGGGGTGGAAGGTTATTATGATTTGGGAGTGCGATCTTAAAAAGAATTTATTAGAAGAAACCTTGCTGAAACTTTCCTCCGATCTGCAAGAGATGCAGTAAAAATATATTTACCCACATTGTCAAAACGTGACTTATAAGCAAATGTATTATAAGTCACGTTTATCATTTTTGCCTAATGGAAATTCAGGGCAGAATTGGTGAGCGTATCAGGGAACTACGTTCGACGCTCAATCTCACTCAGGAAGCATTAGCCTTCAAATCAGAAGTAGACAGAACATTTATGAATCATGTGGAAAATGGGAAAAGAAACATTTCCATTGCCACACTTGAAAAAATTGTGTGTAGCGGATTAGAATCTACGCTTAAAGAGTTTTTCAATCATGACAGCTTTAACGGAAAAGGAAGGGTAAAGAAATGAGCAATACTAAAGAATTAATAAAAGAGATTATCAAAACTCCTATCGAGCTAAAGAACGCCAAAAGCAAATTAGATACAGATAAGGAAGCAATCATTACACATTACCTGCATAATAATGAGAACGGGGCTGGCAAAGCATACAAGAAGGAAGCTATTCAATATACCAAAGAGATATTGTCGAAGAATTACCCTGATGTAACATTTACAAGCATTGTTGCCGAGGAAGCATTACAATACAAGCTTTTTAAAATGGATGATATTCCATTTCCTGCTCCGGAAAAGCACCAATTTACTTTTATTGATTTGTTTGCAGGAATTGGTGGTTTCAGAATGGGATTGCAAAATCTTGGTGGCAAGTGTGTGTTTTCAAGCGAATGGAATACCTATTCCAAAAAGACATATGATGCCAATTATGGTGAAGTGCCATTTGGAGACATAACAAAGGTGAATGAGCACAAAGTTCCCGATCATGATATTTTGGTTGGCGGTTTTCCTTGCCAGCCTTTTTCAATAGCAGGTGTGAGTAAGAAAAATGCATTAGGTCGTGCCCATGGATTTAAGGATGAAACTCAAGGCACTTTGTTTTTTGATATCGTAAGAATACTGGAGGCTAAAAGACCTAAAACATTCCTATTGGAAAATGTAAAGAATCTCGTTTCCCACGATAAAGGAAACACCTTTCTTGTAATTCAGGGAGCATTAAGAGAAATTGGTTACTCAATACACTTCAAAGTTTTGGACGGCAAACACTTTGTCCCCCAGCATAGAGAGCGTATTATTATTGTAGGGTTTGATAAAAAGGTATTTAAAGGAAAAGAAGAATTTACTTTTCCTGAAATGCCGCCTGCGGATAAAGCCATAAAAGACATTCTCGAGAAAAATGTAGATCCTAAATATACTCTTAGTGATAAGCTTTGGAATTATCTGCAAGGTTATGCGGCAAAACATAAAGCGAAGGGCAACGGATTCGGTTTTGGTCTGACAGATTTGAATGGAATTTCAAGAACTATTTCTGCGAGATACTATAAAGATGGTGCAGAAATATTAATACCTCAGAAAGGAAAGAATCCAAGGAGACTTACACCAAGAGAGTGTGCAAGACTACAAGGATATCCTGATAGTTTTATAATTCCAGTTTCTGATAATCAGGCTTATCGCCAGTTTGGCAATTCTATTGTGGTTCCATTAATGGAAGCGGTAAGTACATCAATTGTCAAAGTATTAAAAGAAAAATAATGGAGAGCATTCTTAATAAAGCAATTCAATCTGTTCAGGAAGCGACAATATCCCTTTCTAAATATGTTACTGCAAATGATGTCGGAGCGACAGGAGCACATCAGTCAGGTTTTCATATTCCAAAGAATTCCTGGCAATTGTTTTTTGATAATCCTGGAGAAAAAGGAAATAACAAAGACGGGTGGGTGAATATTAAATGGCAGCATGATTTTGAAACTCAAAGTCGCTGCATTTATTATGGAGTGGGAACAAGAAATGAATATAGATTGACAAGGTTTGGAAAAGGCTTTCCATATTTTCATGATGAAAATGTTGGTGATCTTCTTGTGATGACGACGAAAGACAAGAAATATTTCGAAGCGTATGTTTTGAGTTCCGATGATGATATCGAAGGCTTTTTAACAGCTCTTAATATTTCAAGTACTGATATAAATGGGATAATTCCAAAACAGTTTGAGCAAACTTTGGAAGAGAAACTTCTTAGTTGCTTTTCGTCTTTCATCAATACGTTAAAAGTTGATTTTCCTCCTACTATAGATTTAGCGACGAATGCACGAAATTGTTATAATGCAGTGCATAAAATTTCTTCCAAACAAATAATGGCCAACCCTGACAAAGAAATTTTAGGTTGGTTAGACTCTGAATTTCAACTATTCAAATCAATTGAGAATATTAGATATTCAGAACGTATTCAAACTCCATTTCAAACTGTAGAGGAGTTAATTGTCATTGCGAATACAATACTTAACCGTAGAAAAAGTAGAGCGGGCAAATCTTTAGAACATCATCTTTCGGAGATATTTAAGACGTTTGCGATTGAACATGATACACAAACAATAACCGAAGATAACAAAAAACCAGATTTTATTTTTCCTAACGGAGCAGCTTACCATGACCCATCATTTGATGAAAAGAAATTAGTTATGCTTGCCTCGAAAACTACTTGTAAGGATCGATGGCGTCAGGTATTAGATGAAGCAGACAGAGTGAAAACAAAATACCTATTCACTTTGCAACAAGGTGTATCCCAAAGTCAACTACAACAGATGTACAAAGCAAATGTTTGTTTAGTAGTTCCCAAGCCATATCTAAAGAATTTTCCAGAACAATACAAAGACAGAATTTTGACATTGGATTCATTCATTCAATATCTTAAGCAAGTTTAATGAGGATATAAGGGCATTAATTCTTTCGCAAAAAAAACTTTAATTTCACCGTCTTCAATGTTTTGATAGCCTATCAGACAATCTTTGCCTCCGTGCTGCATAATCCAATCCATGCAACCACCGCAAGGCGTGAATCTTTCCCTTTCGGAAACAACCAATATTGCTACAAATTTATGCTCTCCGCCTGAGATCATATTTGAAATTGCATTTACTTCTGCATGTATATCGTGACAACGGTAAATATGTTCTACATTACAGCCTATATAAAAGCGTCCTGTTTGTGAATAAACAGCGGCCCCTACCTTTGTTTTTCCATGTATGTAAGCATTTTCTCTAATTTGCCAAGCATATTTAGATAATTGCAGCCAAATTTTATAATCAAGATTGGTGTCTATCATAATTAGATTGTCTTAATCCAGACTTGATTATATTATTAAGTAAATCAATTTTTTTTGTGTTTATTTCTGTTTCCATACAACTTTTGAATTCGTCAATAATTACATTTTCGAAGTCATTTGAATTAAATAAATTTACAACACTTTGAATAAGTTCTACGGCTTCTTCTATTTGCAAGTTAAAAATTGCAATTTCTAAAATAGAACGTATGGCGCCATACTTAAGCCATACATAATTCTCGTTTTCTAAAACATCTAAAAGTAAATTTATAGTAACGGGACTAAAAGAATTACCTAAAATGTGAATGATTCTCCATCTAATAATTGGGTTTGCTTCATTCACAAACATATTAAGCAGTTTGTCTTCATGAATTCTATTTAGTTCCGACCTTTTTATCATATTTGAATAGCACCACCCCATTACCGGATTATCAGTTGCAATATGAGCAATTAATGTGTCAATAATTGCACTCGTATAGTCGTAAAGAACATAAAACCATTTTTTGTATGGTTCGGTTACAAATTTTTCTGCATTTGCACCTAAAACCTTATTGAACTTTAATATAATGTCTTGATGATTTTGAGGATTTTCAATTTCTATTAATAGAAAGTCTTTTCCTTTAAGATTAAATTTGTCATATAGCTGTTCTAAATACTTCCTTGCTTTGAGCCTAGTATGTTTAAATTTATCAAATGTCTTTTCAGTTAAAGCTAAGATAATAAAACTAGCAAATTCACTCGAATATTTATTGTCAACTTTACTGAAACAATACAGGACGGCATAAAAATTCCAATCATAAACAGCTAAAAGGAATTGATCACCTGCTTCTTCGGTATGTATTTGCTCGAGAATCATCCTAATAATTTCAAAGGAGGTCCTATTTTGTAAGGTAATAATATCAAATGTTTCGCGATTCCAAAGAGTTGTGTCGTTAGCTATTCTATAAGCAACTAAAAACTCGTTGACTAAGTGATGTTCAAATCTATAAGCATCGCCACTCAAGGTAAGAATTTGATTACTGATCAAGTATTCTATTGTTTTTTGTCCGAGTATATCTTTTTTAATTACGAATTTTTGTTCTGATAAAATAGATGTATAAGCTAATTCAGACAAGGCATTTAATGTATTATTTCTATTTTCAGGAGCAACTCCTTTTAGTATATGGTTCAGAATATATTTAGAGTATGTGATTATTGAATCATTACGATCTTTAATAGCGATATTAAGGAAATATGGTATTGACAAACAATCAATATTTTGAGAATCATATACATCAAGCGATTTTTGAAAATATTTTTTTGTCAAAATTTCCAATGCATGAGGTCTTAAATTTTGAAGTTCAAATATATTCCAATCAATGAATTCTTGTTTGTTATAATATCGACTTGTCATTAAAACTTTAAACTTCCAATTTTGATGTACTTCACTGAGCAAATCAATAATTTCATTTCTAGTATTTAAATCTGAAATTTCATTGAAGCCATCCAACACAATAATTTTTTCGAAATTGTCGCTAAATCCAATGCATTTATAATTTGACAGTTCGTCGAAGCTGTAGTTTGCCTTAAATCCAAATAGTAATTTTTCGAAACGCTTTTCAATTGATGAGGTTTTATTTAAAAAATCTTTGTAGCGCTCATTCCATTTTTTTGCATCCATATAAACTATACATGAATCTGGAGACTGAAGAGAAAATTCTTCTGTAAGCCGTTTCAATAAAATACTTTTGCCAAGCCCTCCTATACCGTGAATTACATTTAAAGATGCTTTCTCTACATGAAAAAAAAGTTCATCAAAATTTTCAACTTGTGACCCTTTAAATTTCATATTGAAACTGAAAAATTCCAAATCTTCTAATTCATCGAAGATGCATTCTTGAAGCTTATGATTTTTTTCTTTGAAAAACTTAGTTACGACATTGGCACTCCGTTCTTTCAAAGAAAATATCTTTTTTGGTTTGATCCGTAAACTGTCGTTTTTATCCAAATTACGGATCAAGTTCAAACACTCATTTCTAATAGACGTAACCACGACATGGCTACTATTCAATGGAGTTAATATCGAAAAATGATCATCATCGCAATTTATTATATTAACGTTTCCTTGTTGGATTGCAACCGCTGCGTCTTTGGTGACAATCTCGTCATTTAATCCTCTATAAAAAAAAGTTTTAGGAATTCTTTCTCCTTGATTATTCCAATCATCATGCATAGTGTTTATTATTGAACTAAGTGGTCCAAGTCCGATAACCTGTTTACTGCTTAATAATATTTTACCCAGCGTTGCAAGGTTAGATCCTCTATGCGGTACAGCAATTGAGAAAAAAATCGAAACTTTACATTTTTGGGTTTTTGCGAAGGAATCTAAAATAAAGGATTTAGTAATAAGCCCTCCCATACTATGTGCGACAACCACAATCTCTTCGTAATCTCTACAATTTATATCGACTTGAGAAGCTAATAACAATGCAATATCTTCAATTGGCAAACTTTTTCTAAGTCTTACCTTTTTGAACAGAAAACTTAAAAACCATTTATTTCGTTGCCAGAAATCTGTCATTCTTGTGTCATATTCAAAAATGGCTAAGTCGAAATTGTCGCTTATTATTTTATCTGAACTTATATAATCGTAAATAGTTTTTGTATTATCTAAGCGAATCCAAGTTTTTCTACTGCCAATTAAGCCATGAACAAAGATTATTAATCGATTATTTTTTCTATCTAAAGTGAAATCAAGCATTGAATTATTATCTGTATATTTTACAAAATGTTAAATAAATGTAAGAGGCAAATATATTAACTTTTTATTTTATTTTGCTTTGTTGAATACAAAAGGTTTTAAATAATGTGATAATAGCCTGCCACGTACTTTCCAAAAAAAAATAGCTGACTATAAAAGCCAGCTATTCAAATTTCAAAAAATAACACTTACTACGCCACCGGCGGTTCCGGCTTTTCAGGCTCATCATCCTCATCTTCCCTGCGACTGCCCAAGTCTATCACCATTCTTGCATTTTTATACGCTGCGGGTAGCGATGTGATGTTGAACCGGCCTATCATACTATCCAGTTCGTACAAAGCAATACGCATTTTCGAGATCAATTCCGGTAGTACCATTACGTTCATGGTTTTGCGTTCCACCGTTAGTTGGCGGGGCTTGGCCAGGGAATGCTCGTAGGCATCTACCAAAGTCTTAAAGTGTGCAATGTCGGCCGGTAATATACCATAATCGGCAAGATCGGCCTTTACCGGCTCCAGTTGCATGAGCACATCCGTCAGCCTTTTAAAACATTCATCTTCATGAAGATTCAGTAGCATCGAGCGACTCAATCGCAGTTTGTCGTGCAGTTCCAGGTTCTTCTTGTCCAGTGCATAAATACTGGCGAATTTGGCAATGCCCACACCTGCCTCGATAGCCGTTTCTTCAATGGCGTATTTATCCTTCGTAGCGCCTGTGATAGGACTATTGGCTTTTGCACCAACTACGCCCACCAGCGACAAAAGGTTATTCAGTTCATTTGCACTCTGTACAAATCGTTTAACACTGGCCCATTTGGGTTGATTATCCTGCAATACTTTGTTCACAGCGCGAACCATGCGGATAAAGTTTTCCTGTTTAGTTGTCATTATATATTATTTATGGTAAATGCGAAAGTAACATTCAATACCATTACATAATATCCCATAAACATGGGTAACAACCACAAAATGTTGATAATCAACAATAAAAATATCAGACTTAGCACCAAGGTTTTATTCCTATTTGTCGCAAAGTTACCCCTTAGGGTACGAAAATACATTTTCAGTGGACAAACTGGCGCCGCCACTCGACAATCTGGCATCACCAGCAAGCAATCAGACCCCGCCAGTGTACAATCAGGTGCCGCCAGTTCACAATCCGACCCTGCCAGTCCGCAATCCGACCTGGTCAGCAAGCAATCCGACCCCGCCAGATCACAATCAGATACAGTCAGAACACAATCAGACCTCGCCAGTCTGCAATCAGGTTCCGCCAGTTCAGAATCCGCCGCCGCCAGTGCGCAATATTTTCGGGTTTGTGCGGAGTATTTTCAGTTCAGCGAACTATTATTCAGGGACTGAAAACAACATTTTCCGGTCAGGCATCTATAAAGGAGTAACAAGAAGTAATATCTTTTCGATTACGGGGAAAAGTGTGGGGTAGCATCCTAAAATCAGACATTTAGGAAATAACAACCCCATTGTCATCCAGAGATCTGCGCAGCAATCGAAGGATCTCTTAACACGCAGAGATCCTTCGTACCTCAGGATGACAATGGGGTTGTTTCAGCGATATACCTTTAGAACAATATTGCAATAGTCCCTGTATCCAGATAGCCTAAAAAATTTTTTCAAAAAACTTTCCCCTCCATGTCCAATTTCCATCAACTCGATCCTTATTGAGGTATAAACAACATTCTTAAATATTAAATCTCAAACAAAATGACACAAAGAATCAATGCTTTCGAAAAAGGACCAAATGCATTTAAAGCACTTTATGGTATCGGTAGTTACCTCGCTAAATCAGCTGTAGAGCAAAAATTGCTGCACCTTATTTACTTCCGCGTATCGCAGATCAACGGTTGTGCTTATTGCCTCGATATGCACTCCAAAGACCTTCGCGCAGCAGGCGAAACAGAACAACGCCTCTACATGATCGCTGCCTGGAGAGAAGCCACCGTATACACCGACCGCGAACGTGCAGCATTTGCCTGGGCCGAATCCCTTACCAAAATCACCAACGGCGATGTATCGGACGATGTATATGCACAGGTCCAAGCCCAGTTTTCCGACCAGGAATTAATCGATCTTACCATGGCTGTAGTGGCTATCAATAGTTACAATCGTATTAATATTGCATTCCGTACTCCAGGCGGATCTTATCAGCCAGGACAACATGCTGCGGCACAGGCAAATTAATATATTTGCAGTACGGACAGACAGACAAAAACATTCATCATCTTATTAAAAATACAGTCCCATGCAAGACTTCATGTTATTATTCCGCCACCCCAATAGCGATCATAGCCAACTCTCTCCAGAAGATTTTAAGGCCATTCAAAAAAAATGGGACGACTGGAAAGGAGGCATAGCTGCACAAGGCAGGATGGCAGGCAATGGCTCACGCCTCCCCCTCGAAGGCAAAGTATTAAAAGCCGGCGGCGTAGTTACCGATGGTCCCTTTGTAGAGATCAGGGAAATACTGGGCGGCTACATTGTAGTAAAAGCCGATAGCCTCGACGATGCTGTTACCCTTGCCCATGGCTGTCCGGCTATGGATACAGGTGGCAGTGTTGAGATCCGTCCCTTGCCCCGATAAGCACTTATTACAACAATAAAACCCAACTTACCTAAGTTGGGTTTTACCATTTTATTTATGCAACAGGAACACACCTCAATACCACATTTATTCCGGCAGGAGTTTGCCAAAATGGTTGCTGTAATCAGTAAACTATACGGCCTGGAACATATCGAGATAGCAGAAGATATCGTAAGCGAAACATTTTTACTAGCCACCGAAACCTGGGACAGCAAAGGCATACCGCCCAATCCTACCGCATGGCTATACACCGTAGCCAAACAAAAAACACTATACCATTTCCGAAGACACAAGATATTTGAAGAGAAAGTAAGACCAGGATTGCTTTACACACAAGAACAAGATACCGAGATGGCAGCGCTTGATTTTTCTAAAGAAAATATAAGAGATAGCCAATTGCAAATGCTCTTCGCTATCTGCACGCCTGCCATAGCAAGCGAGGCCCAGATAGGCCTGGCACTCCGCATCCTTTGTGGTTTCGGTATCGACCAGATAGCCGAAGCCTTTTTATCCAACAAAGAAACGATCAACAAAAGATTGTTCCGGGCAAAAGAAAAATTACGCGAAGAAAAAGTACAACTCGAACTACCACCCGAACAGGAAATCATTAAACGCCTGGATAATGTACTGCACATCATTTACCTCCTGTTCAGCGAAGGCTATTACGCCGCTACACAAGATCAGATCCTACAGAAAGATCTTTGCATAGAAGCCATGCGCCTCGCTTTAATGCTTACAGAGTATGAGAAAACAAATCTCCCTAAAACCAATGCCTTACTGGCCCTCATGTGCTTCCACGCCTCCCGTTTCGAAGCAAGGAAAAACAACGAAGGCACCGTAATCCTCTACGATGAACAGAACCCCGACCTATGGGATACCGCATTGATCAACCAGGGCAGGCACTTCCTCTATCTTTCCACAGCAGGCAATGAAGTAAGCTCCTATCACCTCGAAGCACACATTGCCTACTGGCACTGCATTAAAGAAAATACCCCAGAGAAATGGGAAGACATTCTGCAACTATACAACCAATTGCTACTAATCAACTACTCCCCATCCGTAGCCCTCAACAGAACCTACGCCCTATACAAAGCCAACGGACAACAAGTAGCCTTACAGGAAGCCCTAAAACTAAAACTCGACAACAATCATTTCTACTTCATCCTCCTCGGCGAGCTCTACAAAAACATAGACAACACCCAAGCAAAGCTCCATTTCGAAAAAGCTTTTTCACTAGCCAAAACCCAACCCGAAAGGCAAGGTATTTTGGATAAGATAAAGGAGTTGGGGTGATTTATATAGGATGCAATTACCTACATCCCCATTGTCCTCCAGAGATCTGCGCAGCAATCGAAGGATCTCTTAATACGTAGAGATCCTTCGTTCCTCAGGATGACAATGTGGTTGTAGACAATGGGGCTGTAGGTAATGAGATTGTTATCTTTAACGAAAATAAAATGCTTGAATACAAGATCAATTTAAATCCCCATTGTCCTCCAGAGATCTGCGCAGCAATCGAAGGATCTCTTAATGCTTATCTTCATATAATTTTACGCATCAATGCTACACCGCTACTTTACATACATTCTGACAAATAAAAACAAGACAACGTTTTACACTGGCGTTACAAATAATCTATCACTAAGATTAGAGCAACATCACAATGATGCTTTAAATAATAAACGCTCTTTCGCAGGATTGTATAAGTGCATTCACCTATTATATTTTGAAGAATATCAGAATATACACCATGCTATAGCCCGTGAAAAGGAAATAAAAGGATGGTCAAGAGAGAAGAAAATTGGTTTGATTAAGACAACAAACCCTGAGCTAGTATTTTTAAATAATGATGGCATTATCTAATCACTGCATCCTGAATCTCCACCATAATCGAAGTGTCAGAATGAGAAGAGATCTTTCGTACCTCAAGATGACAATGGGGCTGATTATGTACTTCGTAGTAAGAATGTTGTAATATGCTATTTATATAAATCCACATTGTCATCCAGAGATCTGCGCAGCAATCGAAGGATCTCTACATAAGCAAAGACCTTCATGCCTCTGATGGCAGTGCGATTGCAAGCATTTTAACTCCCATCAACAAATCCCCTTTACCTTTGTTATCTCAACCTAAAAACTATCCAATATGCTCTCCCGCTTAATATTGTTATGCTGTCTTTTATCCGCCAATATTGCCTTCGCACAATTATCTACCGTTACCTACCAGGACAAAGATCAAAAACTGAACGGGCAATTAATCAAACCCACACAGGCGAATACAAAGAAAGCCGGAGTCCTCATTCTGCCTGCATGGAAGGGTATAGATGAACATAGCAAAACAGTAGCACAACAATTAAGTAAAGAAGGATATTACGTATTCATTGCAGATATTTATGGAGAAGGCAACTACCCGAAAACTACTGCAGATGCAGGGAAGATGGCCGGTTACTATAAAAAGAACCTTACAGCATACCATAACCACATACGCCTGGCACTGGACCAATTGATTAAAGCCGGTGCCTCTGCTGATGAAATTGTGATTATCGGTTATTGTTTCGGCGGACAAGGTGCGCTTGAAGCAGCAAGGATCAATATGCCGGTAAAAGGTGTGGTATCCATTCATGGCTCCTACACCCGCGATACTGCACAACCCATAGTTCCTATTAAACCCCACGTACTTATTCTTCATGGTGCCGATGATCCACATAATCCACCCGCAGATATAGCTGCTTTGCAGGACGAGTTACGTAAAGCCGGAGCCGATTGGCAAATGAATTACTATTCCAATGCCGTACACGCTTTTACCGATCCGGCAGCCGGCAATGACAACAGTAAAGGCGCTGCTTATAACGAACAGGCAGACCGCCGCTCCTGGCAAGCTTTACTTGTTTTTTTAAAAGAAACATTATAAATCTGTTCAGGCTTCGATCTAAAAGCAAAAATCTTACAGGAACCACCCTGTAAGATTTTCAATTTGAACCAATCTAAATAACTATGCAAAAATGATAGCCTGAAATACCAGGATCTTTTTAAGTACTGGCGTTTGAGGATTCAAAGATGCGACCGAAATAGAAATTGTAATAATCAAATTGCCGCAAAAAAGGGTTAAAAAAGGAAAAATTTATCATCTGAAATTATATTTATACATTTTACTGATAATTAGAAGAAAAGGGAGACGATTTTTACACTAAACAGAATCAATTTTCTTAACCCCGATCATTTATACCTATAGTATTAAGCCGAACTTACTTACAAGGTTATTTGTTTTGTATAGATGACCAAAACGATGAACTATGAAAAAGATAGCAAGCATATTAAGTGTGCTCTTAATAAGTATAGTGTTGCCGGTTGCAGCACAAAATTCTCCTAAAACGGTACAGGATACATCCAAAGCATGGAAAAGGAAGTATCAACCTGTAGTCATTCCTGATCCGCCGGTAACAGGGCCAATATTGAGACCCGACTCGCAAGGCATATATAATAATCGTATTTATCAGAATGGTATTAAAGGAGCAGAATATCAGAACAGGGGTGCGGAAGACAGGCGCAATGTGAACACAGCCGACCCTAACGCTATTCCTAACAAGCAGGTTCCGGCAAAGGAAGTGTTACCTCCGAAGACCGTGAAATAGGAAGAATTAAATCAGCATCTTTTTTCAAAAAAATTATACTTTGCAATAGTATTGTAGTCAAATAAAAAATATCGACGACTTACTTCCAAAGCGCAGTTTGGCTAGCGCAACGACAACAATAGATTTTATGATCATAAAAAGAGGATTGATTGCCATAGCAGGGATAACTGTAATGGCATGTTTTAGTAGATGTGGAAATACAGACAATGCTAACCGGGAAACGAATGAAATACCTGTAAGTACTTCAGATACTACAACAGACACCACACCGGTAAATAAAGTAGAAGAACCGGAAAAGATAATAGAACCGAAAACGATAACCTATAGCGCATGGCCCATTAAAAAAGTGGACACCGCAGTAAAGGCCTTCAAAGCAAAATATACAGGACAGGATCGCTGGACCATTCTGGCACTCAACCGGATTGATGAAGCCAATATGCACCGCGCCGATACATTGATCATACCAGATACTATATTTGCCGACTTCAATTTGTACAGCCCTTTTCCAGCTGACATGCCTATACTAAAGGACGTGAACAAAATGGTGATCTTCTCCTACGCTATACAAGCATTTGCCGCTTATGAGCAAGGCAAACTGGTATATTGGGGGCCTACCAGTATGGGTAGCAAAATACATCCAACACCAACCGGCTTACACTTTGCCAATTGGAAAGCTAAAGAAACCATAAGCACTGTAGATGATGAATGGAAGCTGAAGTGGAATTTTAATATCGCAAATAAAGAAGGAGTAGGGTGGCATCAATATGCGCTACCGGGATATCCTGCATCACACTCCTGTTTGCGTATGCTGGAAGAGCAGGCCAAATGGATGTATAGCTGGGCCAATCAATGGATCGTAAAAAAACAAAATGGCCTGGATGTTGTAGCAGCCCAGGGCACACCGGTAATTGTATATGGCGCATACCCATTTGGCAGCCGCCGGCCATGGTTACATCTGTTAGACGATCCCCAAGCCAACACCATTTCCCAGGCTGACCTCGAACAGGAGATACAACCTCATCTGCAACGGATACTAGAGCAACAGGAAAGAAGAACACAAGTTGAAGGCGGTAATGTCCCCGCTAAAGACAGCAGCGTTGCTGTGCAATAAAACTAACCCATCCCAGCCTTCCCCAAAGGGGAGGATGACGTAAGAAAGAAAATACTGGATAAAAAATATAGCGGCTGAAGATCTTCAGCCGCTATATTTTTTATTTCATTACTGACCACTGATCACTTTTTAGCTTTCTTCTTCCGCTTAGCTTTTTTCTCCTCTTCTTCCGCCTGTTCCAGCAGCAACTGCCAATTATCATTAGGCGTATCGTCAGAGAAGTTTAGTGTTTGAGTATAATCTGTTTTATCAATCTTCATTACCCTGATCTCTTTACCCATCCAGGCTTCAATAGATTTCAGCAAAGGCATTTCTTCTTTACTGCAAAAAGATACCGCCTGACCTTTTTTGACACCACGACCGGTACGGCCTACACGGTGTACATAATTTTCAGGCACATCGGGAAGGTCATAATTTACTACAAAATCAACATCCGGAATGTCAATACCACGGGCACTTACATCTGTGGCAACGAGGATTTTTACGATTCCTTTTTTGAATTCCTGCATCACTTGCAACCTGTCATCCTGTTCCTTATCGCCATGCATCGTTATGGTTTCAATACCTACACGCTTCATAGCGCTATAAACGCGTTCGGCCCTTACTTTAGTCCGTACAAAAACGAGTATTTTGTTATCAGGTAATTCTCTCACCAACCTTTCCAGGAAGAAACGTTTATCATCCATTTCCACAAAAGCAACGGAATGGCTTACGTTTTTGGACACCGGATCATTAGGTGAGATCTGTATCCTTATCGGGTTTCTTACTACAGAGTAGGCTAAGTCTTTAATGTCTTTATCCAGCGTAGCGGAGAAAAATAAAGTCTGGTGTCTTGGTGGTAAATGCCGGAGCACATCCTGTATGTCTTTAATGAAACCCTTTGCCAGCATATGATCTGCCTCATCCAGTACCAGCATATTTACACGGCTAAGGTCAATGTGCCCTTGACTTTGTAAATCAAACATACGCCCCGGAGTAGCTACCAGTATATCTACACCCTTATCCAATTTCTTTATTTGATCCTCCTGTTCTATACCTCCATACAGCCCCATAATAATGAGCCTGGTATATTTTCCTATCTGCACAAATGCTTCTGCTATCTGCACGGCAAGCTCCCTTGTGGGCACCATTACCAGGCACTTTACTTCTTTCCTTCTTTTAATATCGTAGCGTTGTTGCAACAGGTGTAATATGGGTATGGCAAAAGCGGCCGTTTTACCAGTGCCCGTTTGAGCAATAGCCATTACATCATCACCTTTCAGTATAGAGGGAATGGCTTTAAACTGGATATCTGTAGGCTTTTTAAAATCCAGTTCAACCAGGCTGCGCTTTATTTCAGGGGCAATATTATATTGTTCAAATTTCATTGATTGGTGTACACTTGAGGCTGCAAAGGTAACGTTTCGCAGCAAGAAGCAGCAAAGCCGCTGATATCAGGTATCAGCGGCTTTGTTTTTAGTATGAAATTTTACTTTTTTACGATCCGTTCCCATTCCGGGTGCCTTTTAATATAACTGGCTACAAAAGGGCATTGTGCTATAATCTTCCTGCCTTCAGCTTCAATATAGTTCAGTGTCTTGGTTACCAACACAGAGCCTATTCCTTTACCCTCCAGTGCTTCAGGCACTTCAGTATGGGTCAGGATAATAGTATCGCCACTTTCTTCATAACCTATAAAGGCAATATTTCCGTTAATATCCATTTCAAAGGCCTGGTCTTCCTGGTTATGCTTTAATGGAATGTCTTTTATTTCGTCCGACATGATGTTTGCTTTTTAAATTATTGGGTCAAAGATAATAAGTATCGTTCAACCTTATTCCAGGTGACCATACTTTCCGGCCTGGAAATCCTGTATCGCATTCAGGATCTCTTCCTGCGTATTCATCACAAAAGGACCATAGCTTGCAATAGGTTCATTAATAGGCTCACCACTCATCAACAGGATAACACTGTCTGCAGTGGCTTCAATATCTATTGCTTCGCCTTCGCCACCAAACAATACAAATGCATGTTCATCCGCTTTTGCTCCGTTTACGATTACTGAACCTTCAATCACCAGCAAAGCAGTATTGTGCGTAGGTGTAATTGTGGTCTGCAATTTGCCACCATTCTTAAGCTTGATGTCAAACAAGTTTACGTCTGTAAAAGTATGAGCGGGGCCCTTGGTTCCATTGAAATCACCAGCTATTACATTAACCACACCAGCATTATCCGGCAAAGTAACTTCGCCCATGTCGGCGGCTGTCAAGCCTTGGTAGCCGGGTTTTGCGCCTTTATCTTTTGCAGGCAGGTTCACCCAAAGTTGTACCATTTCAAATGGTCCGCCTTTACGTGCAAATTCCTGTTCGTGATATTCTTTATGCAATATACCAGCTCCGGCCGTCATCCACTGTACATCACCAGGATTGATCACACCGCTATTCCCGGCACTGTCATGATGCGCCACACTGCCTTTGTACGCTATAGTCACCGTTTCAAATCCTTTGTGCGGATGCACATCCACACCACGCAATTTTTCTGACTTTCCAAAGTCGTATGCAGGATTGAAATCCAGCATCAAAAACGGACTCATTCTACGTTGTATATTAAACTGGCCGGGAATATAATTATACACCCTGAAACCATCGCCTACCATGCCAAATTGAGGTGGGCGGTTAAATATTTTTTCTATGTTTTTGTTCATTATCTTCTATTAATATTGTTATTTTTTGTTTATCAACTGCGGAACAGGAATGAGGCTTTTCTTGCGACGCTCCGTTCGGGGTTCCGTTCACTATTCAACTTTTTCAGGAAAGATTAATATTAAATATCGCATCTCTCAATGCATCATCTTTAAAAGCATACACGGGTTTGTGCAATTCTTTTCTGTTCAATAATGCTTCTTCTATTAAAGCCAAAGGTTCATCGCCTGCTTTCATGTTGATCAGCATAATATCATTATCCTGGAAACGAAAAAGCCTGCTAAGTTTCCTGGCTTCGGTTTCATTCATGTCATCACCGAAAAGGATAACATCAAAAATGGATTGCTGAAAAGTGCTGATAGCATCTTCAGCATGGGTTACACCAATTATTTGCCAATCGTTATGGTGGCCTAACTGGTCATTAATGCGGGCAATATGTTGTTCGGTATTGCCAACGATCATTATCTGTACTTTATTCATTTTATCCTCCTTAGGGATTTTTCATAATGCAAAGATAATATGATGGTTAGCCGCTGTACAATAACCTGGATTAAGTCCGGCACTTAATGGCTTATAGCCAGAATCTATTTCGGGCTTTATACTCCTTATACTCCCTTGGATATAGGTTGCAGCCGGTTCAGCATTTTGCTAAGAAACTCTGGCGTAACGCCAATGTATGAGGCGACTTGCTTTTGTGGTAATTGCTGAATGAGAGTAGGGTATTGCTGGCAAAAATGTTCGTAACGCTCTTTGGCGGAAAGGCTAAGATTATCCAAAAGTCTGTTTTGATAAGTGATCAAAGAACGTTCCAATAACTTCCGGAAGTATCTTTCAAACTTGGGTATACGTTCAAACAATAGATCCAGATCCGTTTTTTGAATGATAAGCATTTCGCTGTTTTCAATAGCGTCTATAGTGAGTTTGCCGGGTTGCTGGTCCAACAGACTTTGCATATCGCCTATCCACCAACCTTGCGGTGCAAATTGAAGAATATGTTCAAATCCATTATGGTCAATAGCATAACTACGCAGGCAACCACTGGTTACAAAAGCCTGGCCTTTATGTACATCTCCTTCGTGATACAAAAATTGCTTTTGCTTCAATGTTTTAGGTTGAAACATATTCAGAAAAAAATCTTCTTCCTCGCTGGTCAGCGTAATATGTTTGTTCACATGTTGCAGGAGCAGGTCATAATTCATAGTCAGACGTATAATAGCGTTTTCCGAAGGTAAATAATTTTGAATTATGCTTAAAAACGACGTAGCACAAATGCAAGGCATTTGTGCTACGTCTCAATATGGGCTTATTTATTTTTGCTGTGTACCTGGATTTATCCTGTTTAGATACAGCTCATGATCTAGCCTTTTTTGTTTGGCCACTCTTTTACCCCTGAAGAATAAATACAGATTCAGGAAGAGCATAATACCGAGGTAAATGCTGAATCCGCCTATTTTAAAGCTTAAGGTTTCAATGGTGCCTTGTGTGTTTGTCAGCACTTCGTGTATTTTCAAAATGTACAAAGCAAAACCAATATTGAGCAAATAGAAACCTATGCGGAAAAGCGTGTTGGTAGCTAAAGCGATCTCTTCCCGGCCATTGAATATGTCTTTCATAAATACAATACTATTACGGAAGAGGCTATGCGCTACATACCAGGTAAGAGCCAGTACGATAGGTAAATAAATCAGATAGGCGATAACCAAAAAATTGAAGGTTTTCATAACGGGAAGAATTAAGAAGTGAACGTTTTGTGTTTTTTAGAAAGGAAATAAATGATAAGCATATTAAAGTAATGCGTGACGGCCAGTATTAAAATGAGCAATCCCAGATGATAGCTGACCGATGAAATAAGCTCGGCAGGTGACCGTACATGTTCCCAGGTTTTTAACTTAAGAAAGGCGTAACCAATGTTGAATAAATAATAGGCTACCAGCAAAATATTATTGATCGTATCGGTACCTTGTTCATCACCTTTATAAAGTTGAAGTATAAATAATCTTCCGTTGCGGTGGAACATCCTGCCTATCCAGAAGATGATATAAACAGTGAGTATAATGTAAATGATGTATGCGGTGATATTGCTGTTCATGGCTTTTGATTTTTGGATAATCCATGTTTGCTTTTATCTCTTCACCTTTCCTGCTTTGCTGATACAAAGATAATATGTTTTTCTGAATTTTCAATAATTATTGAAAATATTATAAAATAATCCCCCCCTTGAGGAAAAGCGATACAGAATCCTATAAAAGGTAATTCGATACCTTTGCAAATAAATTAAAGTGTGCCGGCCTTGAATCAGAAAGTATTTTTAATCACTCCTCCATTTACACAGCTCAATACTCCTTATCCTGCTACAGCTTACCTTAAAGGTTTTCTGAACACAAAAGATATTGCTTCTTACCAAACGGATATGGGTATAGAAGTGATCCTGGAATTGTTTTCCGCTCATGGATTAAAGAGATTGTTTGAAGCTGTGGAACAAGGGGGTAAACAACTTTCTGCAAATGCCCGGCGCATCGTTAAAATACAGGATGAATATATCCGCACCATTGATCCTGTTATTGCATTTTTACAGGAAAAGAATTCCACGCTGGCACATCTTATCTGCACGGGTAATTATCTCCCGGAAGCTTCCCGTTTTCAACAACTGGCCGATCTGGAATGGGCTTTTGGCACTATGGGTACAAGGGACAAAGCCCGGCATCTGGCGACCTTGTACCTCGAAGATATTTCCGATCTTATTGTAGAAGCTATCGATCCACATTTTGGCTTTAGCCGCTATGCGGAAAGGCTTGGCCGTTCAGCCTCTACATTTGATGAGATCAATACTGCGTTGCTACAAGAGGATACCTATATTGATATTTTATTGTTTGAATTATTATCAGCAAAAATAGAAGCACAACAACCCACACTTGTTGCCATATCAGCACCATTTCCCGGTAATCTGTACAGTGCTTTTAAATGTGGGCAATGGATTAAAAAACATCATCCCGAAATTAAAATATGCCTGGGCGGTGGCTATGCCAATACTGAATTGCGATCGCTTACAGATGTTCGCGTATTTAACTTCATCGATTATATAACCCTTGATGATGGTGAAACGCCCATGCAAAATCTGCTGGAATATATGGAAGGCAAACGTCCTATTGAATTACTTAAAAGAACATTTGCATTAGCAGACGGAGAAGTAACATACTTCAATGGCTCTATACAGCCCGATTATAAACAGAAAGATGTAGGAACGCCCGATTATACAGATCTTAGATTAAATGAATACCTCTCTGTAATTGAAATAGCAAATCCTATGCACCGCCTTTGGAGCGATGGTCGTTGGAATAAGCTTACCCTTGCCCATGGGTGCTACTGGGGTAAATGTACTTTCTGTGATATCTCTCTTGATTATATAAAAACCTATGAAGCTACTACAGCAAAGGTTTTGGTCGATCGTATTGAAGAACTAATTAAACAAACAGGACAAACCGGTTTTCACTTTGTAGATGAAGCTGCACCGCCGGCATTGATGCGAGAACTTGCGCTGGAAATTTTGCGCCGCAAGCTTACCGTAATATGGTGGACCAATATAAGATTTGAAAAAAGCTTTACCCGCGACCTCTGTTTGTTATTAGCAGCATCTGGTTGTATCGCTATATCCGGTGGCCTGGAAGTAGCTTCAGATCGCTTGCTGGAACTCATTCAGAAGGGCGTTACCGTAGAACAAGTTGCTAAGGTTGCTGCCCATTTTACAGAAGCCGGTATTATGGTACACGCTTACCTCATGTATGGCTTTCCTACGCAAACGGCACAGGAAACAATTGATGCGCTGGAAGTAGTACGTCAGTTGTTTATGTTAGGTGTGGTGCAGTCTGGCTTCTGGCATCAATTTGCTATGACGGCGCATAGTCCGGTGGGTATGAATCCCGAATATTTTAAAGTAAAAAAGGTAACGGAAGCAATAGGAGCTTTTGCCAACAACGATATTGAACATATTGACCCTGCAGGCGACCATGATCGCTTTAGTGCAGGCTTACGTAAGTCGCTGTTTAATTATATGCATGGTATCTGTTTTGATTTTCCACTACAGGAATGGTTTGAGTTTAAGGTGCCCCGTACCCGTATTGCTCCTGATTATATAGAAGCTGCCCTGGATAATCAACAGGAGAAGGATATCAAGGCAAGCACAAAAGTAGTGTGGTTGGGTGGTGATGTTTCTTTGCAGATACAACAACGCAGTAAAAAAGGTCGCTCATTTAGTACCTGCCAACTTGTTGTGACCAACAAAAGAGAGGAAGTGAAAATTACCATTGATGAGGTTGATGGTAAATGGCTTGAAGAATGGTTGCCCAAACTAAAAGCCAGCAACGACAGTGTGTTTAACTACGGATCGCTGGCGGCAGATTATGAAATCCATGGCAGGGACTTTGAAATACTTTGGCAAAGCCCCGCTGTAGATGAACTTAGGCAATTAGGGCTACTTGTACTTTAAGCTGCACACCTCAATTGGAAAGCTCTTAAATAGCTTAAGCACATGCTTCAATAACAAAGGACTTTCCATTTGGAAAGTCCTTTGTACATTTCAAAAAGAAAAAATTAGTCTTCTTTATTTTTCAATGCAGTCACTTCATTACGAATCTCCTGGGCTAAGGCTTTGATCTCTTGCATGCCACCACGTACGCGGGTACCTGCAGCTTTGCTACCTTTGTTGTAGAATTTGTCAGCATCAGCTTCGATGGAAGCGAGGAGTTCTTTTAATTGATTGAATTTTTCCATTTTTATGATTTTATGTTTGCAAATATATAATTCTGCTTGAAAAAGCCATAAAAATTAGTTTTCCACATTTTTCGACCGGGTGTGAATATCCAAATAAAATAAAAAAATCCGGTCAACATTTATGAATCACGTTTGTTTCCCTAAGTAGCCGAATAATACCAGATTATGATAACAACGCTTGAAATGGAACAACTCATCTATAAAGACCCAGCCCATACTGCAGAAAATACGGATTGGATAGAGCGGTTCTATGAGCTTTGGATGGAGCGGTATCATGCGCTGAATATAGTAAAATCTCCAAGCCAGGTCATGAAGCTAAGCAAGTCTGTATTGCTTGAATTGTTGCGCAAGCATAGGTTTGACGAGTTGCATCTCTTTAAAATTCATGAAGGTGCTAATGTATTTGCACTTTTAAAAGATAAAGGAAATGGCTATTGGTCGTACCAGTTTGTTATTATTTATCAGTCAGAGCCTGAAAAAATTGTACAGTGCTGCAATACCGTAGAAGAAGTAAAAGATCATTTTAACCATAAAGAACCCATTTTAGAAATACCCTTACCCAACGACAGGAAGTACCTTGAAGATTAAAATGCACTTGTAAATTATCATAAATGAAACGCCACTGAATTAGTCAGTGGCGTTTTTTCGTGCTTAAGGGGAATTGCCTGAATGTATGCTTTATGTAAATGTTTGAATGATAGTCGTTTGTAAATACGAGCCAACGCTGAAATTTTTTATAAGGCAAGATATTTATTTTTTGGCATGCTTTTTGCATAAGGTATGTTGGTGCCATAGTTTTGGTGTTTGGTTTAAAAGGCTTCCTCTTTCCAGGGGAAGCCAAATTTGTTTTTAGGGAGACTGCAACGAACGTGAAATGATTTTCAGGTAAATTATTACTACAATAGTCGTGTACCCCTGAATGATTGAAATTCAGCGTTTGGAAGTGAAGTGCATTCCTTATCAAACAGATTAGGTTATCAACTACAGCAATACGTACTTAATCATGGAACAGATAGTGGGTATTGATCATTATTTCCATCTTTTACCCAATGCAAGGCCTACAAAGAATGAAGCCTGGTAAGGATAAGCTTTGCGTTCTGCCATGATCTCTATTTTAGAAGAATAGAAAGCAATGTTACCACCGATGGTAATGGTTTTTACAAAAGATCGCGGCTTATCAGGTTCAATAGCAAAAGCCAGCTCGGCAAATAGACCGGGAATATATTTTATCTCATTAAGCCCTTTGCTCCATTTTTCACTCCCTAGTATCGAGGCTGGTTGCAGGAACTTATCTGCATTATCATTGCTGTATCTTTCGGTCTGAACGTGGGCTATTTCTTCCGGTATGTATTCAACGTAAATGAGGTTAAGGTAAGATGGCTTGAGTAAGGCCAATGCAGGTCCCATGGCATATCGCAGGCTGATGGACATATTGCCGTCGAGCAACGCAGGAAATACTAATTGCTCTCTGCCATATCCCAATTGTAAGGTATAAGCATTATTGACTTTCCCGAAAATGTAAGGTGTACTTTTGCCTAAGTAAGTATAGGTAGTTCCGGTACGTTGCTGTTTGGCTTCTTTCTCATGTTTGATCTCTGAAAAA
Organism: Taibaiella sp.; assembly: GCA_041660405.1. GTDB lineage: Bacteria > Bacteroidota > Bacteroidia > Chitinophagales > Chitinophagaceae > Taibaiella. Next base: position 29,379 of record JBAZWL010000014.1, read on the forward strand.
TGCAAAGACCATAAAGTTTTCTTACCGGCCGATCTTTGTTTTAAATATAAAAGTCCACCGCTCCAGCCATTGGTATTGAGCCTGCCTGATAAAGATAATGCATGCGTATAATTGCTGTCAAGCCCCCATTGCAAAATGTGATCCTTCCATTTTTTTACGGCACTTACCTTCTTTTCACCCTTTTCTTTTACAGACATTAATTGTTCTTTACTCCCATCCCAGACAGAAGGTTTATCCTGGCTGTAACAGAAGGAAACTATAAAGAAGCAAAATAAAAATACGATACATTTTTTCATGGTGATGAAATAACAAGGCTGCAATGTTACATAAATTAAAATAATTTATCCATTTTTGCAGCCGCACATGTACCCATGATCATAAATAAAAAGTTTTTATCCTATCCATGTTTTGTTCTCCTGTTTTGCTCTTTCCTTGCCATAGGAATACAGTCTGCATCCGCCCAGGAGGTGCATGCTTTCAATCGTTTTCAATATCATAACTATAGCTGGAAAGCCTTGCACACAGAGGCATTCCATGTCTTTTTCCCTAAGGGTTACGATAGCCTGGCCAGTTTTGCATCTGTGCAATTACCCGATATAATGGCTGAGGTAAAAAAGGATATAGGTACAGATATCAAAAGCACCCCCAACCTGATCATTTACCCATCGCCCGATCAATTGTATGAATCCAATATAGGTTTGTATGAAACGCAGATACAAACCTTTCCCACTATTAATCTCAAAGGAAGTAGGGTAGTAGTGGCTTTCGATGGTTCTTGGGAGCATTTCAGGTTACAGCTAAAAGAAGCCTGGGTAAGGCTTAGCTGGGAAGAACAATTTAAAAATGATGCAGAGGAACAGTTGACCAACAGGAAACAGCTTATGCCTTCCTGGTTTAAAAAAGGATGTACTCGATATTTTACCAAAGGCTGGGGTATCTATGATGAAGACGCTTTGGAACAGGTTTTTAAACAGCAACCATTGGATTGGGAAGCGCTCATAAGCAGGAACGAAAGCCTTGCAGGGCAAGCATTCTGTTATTTCCTGTCCAAAAAATATCGTAACGATGCTGCAAAGCAAATATTATTTCAATTAAGACAGGGAAAATCGCTTGGCAAAGCTGCAAGGCTCATTACCAAGCGCAAGTTGGACACATTGAAAGCACAATGCTTTAATTTTTATCAACAGCGTTATATCGATCCTTCAAATGATAATTTTATAACAGCAGATACGCTGGGATCTTTCCTGGAAAAGACTTACAAGGGACAGTTGTTTTCTTTAGCTTATAATGAAGACAGCAGTTATGTATTTTTCATTATCGCAAAAGATAACCATAGGGAAATCTACTTAGCCCAAACTAAGGTATTACGAAATGGCAAAGAAGAAGTGAAACCATTTGCAAAATATAGTATGCCTCCCTGGCTCGATGATTTTTCCAAAGATCCTTATCCGGTCATGCATTGGAAGCAAACCAATGGTGTTGACATAGTGCTGCCGGTTAAAGGAAAGATGCTCTTACAACATTACAATCTTCATGGAGTACTCACAGGCACTGACGTACTTTATGGTATAGATGGCATAAATGAAATAGAGGAATGGAACAAAGATTTCCTGCTTTCCGCTTACCGGAAAGGGAGAAGTGATATTATATCTTATGATCCGCAAAGGTTACGGTACAAAGCGTGGACCGGTGATCAGGCCGATCATACCGAATTGACTTTATCTGAAAAAGATGGCATGATTGCTTACCGTTCCGGATATCCTGCAGATAGCCTCTATCACAAGGATTCACTGGCCAAAGATTATGGTATCTATACTCAATCGGTACAAGGTGAAGCAAAGTTAATTGCCAAAACAAAGGACAAACAGATCACCAGAGATTCTGCTTACATTACCTGGCATGATCCGAAGGCTATAGATATTAATGCAGTCGGTATTGCCACTACAATAAATGGCTTCATCCAGGCAGATACAGTTTCCCTTCAAGACATTTCATCAGTTCAACATCCAACATCCAACATCCAAAACTCCCTTACGCCTTGGTTGAAAGAATATCTTGCAGAACAAAAGAAAAAAGATAGCATCAATAACCTGTTGCTGAAATTAAAAAAACAGGATGTCTCTGTATTGAAAAATATTTTGAATCCTGGTGATAGCAAAGCTGCTGCACAAATGCATGAGGACAGCGTCCGGAAAGCGTTGGCTTATACACCTAAAAAAATAAGGCCATATATCCTGCAACTATTCAGTGCTTATTTTTCTGCAAAAGTCAATAACGATTATTACATCAATCGCTATCAGCCGTTTGGGGCATACTTGGGTACTTTTAAATTTCCTGAAGTGGGTGCTATGGCACAAGGTGGATTCAGTGATCTTTTTGATAACCATCATTTCAATATTGGTTACCGTTTACCTGCCGGTGCGGAGGGCAGCGACTTTTTTGTACGTTATGAAAACACTGCAAAGAAGCTGGACTGGCATATATTGTTTTTCCGGAAAGTAGAAAGCCTGCAACCTGATCCACAAAGGGATTGGAAGGATAACCAGGGCAATCCGTATCCGCAGGCAGCTAAAGTAAAGACGCACTACTATGAGCTTGGTTTTCACTATCCCCTGCATTACGATTGGTCCCTTGATTTTACCACGGCTGCAAGGCGCGACAGAACAGTATTCCTGGCTACAGACCGCTATAGTCTGAACTATGCAGCTTTGCAAACCTGGTGGAGCATCAGTACACTATCGCTTGCTGTACATAAGCTTCAGCCTACTATTCCGTTTTTATATAAAGGTTGGGAAGCCAAAGCCACGTTGGATGTTATGGCTTCTACAGGTAAAGCGTCAACAGTTGTGTATGGTACACAATTAAAGCTGGCTTATCATCAGCCTTTGATCAAAGATATTACCCTTGTAGCGCAGGTACAGGCTGGCTATAGCGGCGGGGAAAGTAAGATCCTGTACAACTTTGGTGGATTGGATAACAACATTGTACCCAGGGTGGATACCTCGGTGCGCTTTGGGCAGGATGCCGGTTATGCATTCCAGACATTGGTTACCCCGTTTAGAGGTTATGAGCAAAACCGTATTTACGGTAGCCGCTATGGATTGTTGAACCTGGATGTTTATTTCCCTTTATTCAGGAGCCTGATCCCTTTAAAAACTTCTTTTGGCGCCGTGAATAATCTGCAGCTGGGGCTCTTTATGGACGTCGCAATGGCCGGTCAGCAGTATATGCCTGCTGGAATGAAATCCACGCTTTCCGCTTATGGTTTTAGTGCAAGAACAATGCTGGCAGGCTATCCTATACGTTTTGATATGGCATGGCCGGGCAGCTTTGACCAAAAACCGGTATGGTACCTTTCGCTTACCATTAAATAATCATATTGCGGTGGGTAGATGGAAAATATGTCCCCCCATAAATATGGGATAAAAATTAAACACGAATTAATTTGAAGTTTTAGGAAGTCTTTCTACATTTGCCACGCTTTCCATGAAGAAAGATTAAACCCCTTACGAATCACCCTGAAAAGTACGCCACATCTGTTCCGTCCTTCCACGGTTATCCGAAAAAAAATTGACCGCATTTGATATTATGCTCAGGCCACGAGGCCCGGGTAGCAGTATTATACCCTGTAACACATTTTGGTTGAAAATTCATAAATGTTCATGAAAGTTCCCGGATTAAAAATAATTGATTCTAAACGCTGCTCCATATGACAGCACCGTTTATAAACTTTAAAGTACCACTAATAAACATTAATGATAATTGAATGCATGTTAAAGGTACTTTTGCGGCCTCTTAATTTATTTGATATAAAACCCTGTCTCATAGCTTTGAAATTCCTTGTTTTCTTAATCTTATCTTTTGGATTGCAGCTGCTCTGCAATCAAAACCTATGTGCACAGGAAACAGAAGAAAATATTGACACTGCTACCACATACCTGGAAAGCAGGACATCAGAACTGGATAAATACCTGGGCAGGTCGGAAAAGATACAACAGCGGCTTCTCAAAAGGCTGAAGCGTAAAGAAGCAAAGATCCTGAAAAGACTTGCAGCTAAGGATTCTGTATTATACAAAGAGTACTTAAGCCGGGGTATTAGTTACGATTCTATAGCCACGCTTTCCAAAGACAGCACTTATCAACAACAACATTTATCGAAGAACGGCATCATTGACAGCCTTAAAGGGGTACAAAGCTTCATACAAAAGCAAAGCAGCAAACTAAGCAACATTACAGGAGCGGCAGATAAGGCTGGTATAGAAACACCTTACGGTAAAGAACTTAGCGAGCTACAGCAAAAACTCAATACCCAACAGAATATAGATGCCCTCATAGGCCAACGTACAGCGGCATTGGAGGGGCTTACCGGTAAAGCCAATATCAGCGGATTACAGGATATACAGAAGAAAGTCTATTACGCAAAAGAAAAAATAAAAGCCTGGAAAGAACTGGCTGATGAGCCGGATGATGCTGAAGAAAAAGCCCTTGAATATCTGCAAGGCACAGAAGGCTTTGGCGAAAGCCTGAACAGTAACAACAGCAGTGCCTTTGGAGGCCTGGGTAATAATGCCACTGCTGAAGACCTGCAACGCATGGGCTTCCAGACCAAAAGCCAGGTAAACGATATGCTGCAACAAAAGCTGGGCAATAACCTGGGCGCAGTACAGCAACAAATGGCCGACCAGGTAAAGGACTACAGCGACAAGCTTAATGGTGTTACCGATAAAGTAAAGGAAGCAAAGGCGGGTATTAACAATGCCAAGCAAACCCTTGCTGAAGCAAAGCAGGCTAAAGACAACCTGAAAAACATAGAAAAACCAACCTTCAAGAAGAACCCCGAACGGGGCAAACCTTTTTGGCAAAGACTGGAACCACAATATAACTTTCAGACCACAAGGGCAACACCAGACGGACTAAGACCTGCCATGCTGGAACTGGGTGCAGGCGTAGCATTTAAACATAGTCCCAAGCTAAGCTATGGTATCGGTATAGCCTTAAGTGCAGGCCTGGGCCAGAACTGGCAGAATATTAAATTAAGCTACGAAGGTATAAGCGCCAGGGCATTTGCCGATTGGGAAATGATCTATGGCTTCAGTGCACAGGCAGGCTATGAAAGGATTTTCAGACCAGCCAACCGTGCTTACCTGCCTAAAGCGCAAGATGGAATAACCAACCCTTCCAACCCTGCGACCGATAATAACATCTTTAAAGAAGCGTTCGGGGGGCAACAACAGGCTGCTTATATCGGCATCATGAAACGGTACCGGATCAACAGCAACTGGAACGGTACTTTCCTGGCTGGTTACAATTTTTTGTGGAAAGAGGAAGGGTTAAGAAGCCCGTTTATATTGAGATTCGGATGGGGCGGTAACTAATTTAAAATCAAGGTAGTACTGCGCCTTCGGTTGGCGTAGCAACAAGATAATTTTGCAGTAAAATAAAAAGATCACAACTTAAAAATGTCTATAGAAAATGAATAAAAAAACCTGGCCCTATCAGCCTTTCTCCTGCTTTTAAGTACGAATGCTTTTTCGCAAAACCCGACAATGGGGGGTGGAAGTATCGATAATAAATTGAATCCCGCGTTGGGCAATAATGTCAGCATCGGGAATATTTTTTCGCCAAGCCTGTATAATGGGACGGCCAATATCAATATCCCTATTTATGCCTTTGATGACTATGGCGTGTCATTAAGTTATAATACCGCAGGCATCCCGGTCAAAGAGCTGGCGGGGGCTGTGGGCCTGCATTGGAATCTAAATGCCTCGGGTTTTATCCAAAGACAAATGAAAGATATGCCCGATGAGATGAATACTAACCCCAATATCCCGCTTTTCCCAGGTGGCGGAAGTCCGGCTCCGGGCAATGGTTTTACAATATATACCTCTGGCGTGAAAGGAAAGTTTGCCCAATATTTTGGAGTTGCTCCCGCAACTGAAAACGCGCAAAGGTATGTGGATCAGGAAAGCGATGACTTTATTTTCTCTGTTGGCAGCCTGTCGTTCACCTTTAATATAGGGGCCGATGGTTTTGTCTTTACCCATCCGCATGAAAATATAAAAATTCAGCTATTGGTGGATGGCCTTGCCGTGACACAGCTGCCCGTCCAGCCTTACCAGAATATGACGAACCTGTCTTTTATAGTGACGGATGCCCAGGGCAATCGATATTATTTTATTGAAGGTGAGATGAGGATACAAAAAATTTATGAAGGGGGCCGCAACAGCGACACAGACTACCCGCTTTTTGAATTCAATTACATTTCTAAATGGGTCATCCAGAAAGTCGTTAGAAGTGATGGTTCCGAGATCAATTATGAATATAGTACAAGTGATTTCCTTTCAGGCAGGGGCCTCATGTTTAACGCCTATAGTGGCCTGGAAAGGTTAAACAATCCGGCATCAGTTTCCAGCCAGGCAGTTGCTGTGAGCGAGGGTGTATACATCGATAAACATTTATCGGCTATTAAATACCCCAATAATGTTACAGCTTCCTTCATCTACCGTCCGATAGATAGATGTGATTACGCCGATTCCATACTCCAGGAAATAAAGATTGCCTCAGATGAGCGCTGCATCCGTTATGCAATGAAGCAGGCATACACCATATCCCCTTATTCAGGCAACCCTAACTTACCTGCTGAGGTACCGGTGACCAGCCCGTGTACTTCTATAGGGCCATGGGTGGAAAATCGTCTCTATCACAGGCTGATCCTGAAAGGCATTGACATGCTAAGCTGTGATGGTAGTGTTACAGAACCTTATTACACGTTTGAATACGACCCGATGCGGCTGCCCGCAAGGTCCAGCGGTGCCGAGGATTATTTCGGTTATTATAACGGACAGCAAATAACGGCAAATAACGGGGAGCTCAATATTCCTGCCCATACGGCTATGTATGGTACAGGAACTTATGGCGTAAATAAAGCCGATAATGCCACCTTCGCCAGGGCAGGCCTGCTGATGAACGTTAAGAATGCCTACGGGGCAACGCTTGCGCTCGGCTATGATGGGCATGTATTGAATAATGTGATTCCGAACCTGCCTACTGATCCCTACTTCTTCGGCAAGGATGCAAATGATGGGGTAAGGCTTTCTTTTATGACGATATCAGATAATTACCATCCCGGAAAATCCGTTCAGCAAACTTTTACCTACGCTAACGGGCAAAGGTTCTTGACAGGCGGCTATTTTAATTACCAATTGTGGACCGGAGAGGCCAATACCCTGTTTACAGGGAGTTATGTCAGCCCCCACCAGTTGATTAATGGCTCTAATCATGGCTATTCCAATATAACGGTCACAACGAGAAATGAGGCCGGTGTGCTGCTTTCCCAAAGAGGTATGGTCTTTACCAATCTTGACGATGCGGAAAAAGGCCTGTCTTTATATAAAACCGGTTATAAGGAATACTACCAGGAACCTTATACCGACAAGCAATATATCAAGGATTGGGAATTGGGGCTTCCCCTTTCTATTACCGATTATGACCAGAATGGAAATGTTCAGACCATCACAAGGAACTACTATACGTTCAGCCCGGTTGATCTTTCATCCTACACGAGAGTGGAAAATGTAAAGAAACTGAATATTGACGGGGACCTGACCGTAAAAGCATCCGAAGCCTACCGGCCTTACACCGGTACTGCATTGCTGAATAAAACAACAATACTGAGATATGTAACCAACTCATCAACGATTACTGATGAGGTAACCTATACCTACGATGGCAAGAACAACTTGAAAACTATTACGACAAGGGACAGCAGAGGGGCTTATTCGTTTAACAATAATATTTATAACTATGATGTGACCAGTCCTACAGGAACAACCTTATACAATATGACGGCTAGTGGCCTGGAGAAAGTTGTTTCTACGGAAAGATGGAAAAAAGTGGCTACAAACCCACCTTATAACGATCTTTTGATGGATGCTTCCATCACTAAGTATAGTTACCAGGCTGGTAAACTACTTACCCAAAAACAATTTGTACTGCAAAGCCTGGCGCCGATTCTGTATACAACCTATAACGGTGCAGGTGGTGCGAACCTGTATGGGAAAATACTGGCCGCTTATAATACGACCCAGGTTGATCCCGTCTTCCGGCTTACTAGCGAAGTGCTGGAAACGGATTCAAAAGGGCATGCGCTTGAAATGCGTTTCCTTGATAAAAATATTTACCAGTCCATGATCTGGGACCCGGTAAGTGGCAATATGGTTGCCAGTGTGGAAAATGCAAGATATAAGGATATCGCCTTCACCAGTTTTGAAAGCTTTATATACAATGATCCTGTTTCCTATACCGGGAATGAGGCTATTGTCAATGGTGGCTTTACCTATAAACACATGGGGCTGAACTATCCGGGCAATGCAATAAGCGGTAAAGCAATCTACAGGCTGTCGCCCGCCACTTATATTAAAAGCAAGGAACTGACATCAGGTCAGGCCTATACACTTACCTTCTGGAGCAAAGATGGTGTCCCCACTTTTTCCGGTGTCGGTACCACGATAACGCCTGTAGAGGAATCTCAAGCAAATGGCTGGAAATATTATAGGGCAACCTTTACACCGGCTCAAACCGGGATACTCACTTTTGCGAGTACTCCGATTATTTCTGTGGACGAGGTAAGGTTGTTTCCTGCTGATGCCCTTATGACCAACTCGACTTATAATCCTTTATTCGGGACAAGTTCCAGTGTAGATCCTACAGGCCGTATTACTTACTTTGAATATGATGCTTTCGGTCGACTGGTTATAACAAAGGACCAGGATGGAAATGTCGTTGCCAAAAAAGAATACCATATCGGACAATAACCCTATCCCTAAATTCAAAAATATACCTGTTTTTATGCAGTTAAAATATCTTTTCTCATCCGCCGCTGTCCTGATTGCTGCGACGGCGACCTTTGCGCAGAATACCCCGGTATTGACGCAGACAGCACCTGCCGGTACTGTATCCAATATGAGCACATTGCCGGAAATCGCGGTAAGCCCCTCCGGTAATTCTATTACAACATATGTTCCCTTACTGCCCGTTACAAATGGCAGTACAATTAATGCAGGAACCGCGGCCACAACCGTAAAACAGCAAAAGGTTTATACGGATGGCTTTAATGAACCCATTCAATCCATTACCCGTAATGTAGCCATTGTTGATGGCCAGGCCAAACACCTGGTCCAGATCAATTATAATGGAACCCAAAAGGACCAGTATAGCTTTCTTCCCTTTTCTACAAACGATGCCAATGTTCAGTCGCAGGCCCTTCAAAAGCAACGGGATTATTATAATGCTTTGTACCCAGGCGAAGGGTATACTTCTTTTACCAAAAGCGTGAACAATCCTGGTACCGATCGTTCTGTAACGAGCTACTCGCCAGGTAAAAGCCAGGTAGGCCAGGCACATGGAACCGTTTTAAAAGCGATACCGAATGCTGCCAATGAAGTAAGGATATGGGATTTGAATGCACAAGGTGTACCGGTTTCTACAAGCTTTTATGCTGCCAACGAGTTATTCGGCAAGGAAACTGCATTCCCTTCGGCCGATGGGACTATTAACACCTCATCGCCCCGGACAAGGACCTATACGGACCGTGACGGAAACATCATCTTAAAAATGGTGGCCGAAACTAATGCGGCCTCCTGGCAATATACCTATTACGTTTATGATGCCAAAGGCAACCCGGTAAACACTATTACACCTAAAGCCTATGATTATTTTGTAAGCAATGGCTCACTAAACAGTACTGTGGTCAATAACTTATGTTTTCAAAATGTTTATGACAGCAAAGGCAGAATGGCCGGTACCCGTAAGCCCGGTGAAACCGGTTTTACATGGGCTGTATATGATCGCAAGAACAGGATAGTAATGCGGCAGACACCGGGTGAGGCGGTTAATAATAACGAATGGGAGGTTATCTTTTATGATATCAAGAACAGGGTTAAGGCCACTTCTGTTTATTTGGGCGGTTCAACCCAGGGCCAGGCAGCATGGCAGGCATTTGTGGACAATGGCACAGGAGGCGGTGCAAATGACCTGTTGTACTTCCTCTGTACAGACGCCGGCGAGAAAGCCTATCCTGATGCAGCTAACCCTTTTAATACCATCAGCAGCATCAGCAACAATACGATGATGAGCTATACCTGGTATGATAGTTACGATGTTGCCGGTTTTGCTTCTTTTTATGACCAGTGCGTTAATCAATTGCAGTTTACAGAGCTTGTAGGTACCGCCGGTGCAGAAACACCGGTGCTAAGCAAGAGGGTAAACGGAATGGTTACGGCCTCTATGGCAAGGGTATTGAGATCCCCTCAGGCATTGCCCCAGAATGTCGGGGACTGGCGTATTTCCCTCAAATATTATGATGACAAAGGACGTACCATTAATACTGTGAGCTTTGCAGATGATGAGACCTCGGGTGCAGGAAGGTTTAACTACGATTATACAGGGACACAATACGATTTTGCGGGCAGGCCGCTGATCACCAAGCATGTGATGGTAAAACATAATGCTGCAAGCGGACAACCCGGAACTATCCATTGGGAGCTTACCCGGAACTATTATGATGAGCTGAGCGGTAGTTTAACAAAGACTGCCCGCAACGTGGACTATCATGGATGGAAGATCATAAGCACTTATGCCTATGACGATATGGGCAGGGTGAAGCGTAAAGTTTTGGGCAATAGCGGTGAAGTACGGGATTACAGCTACAATATACGCGGGCAGCTTACGGGTATCAACGGCAAATTTGCTGAGACCGGCAATAAGGAGGGTGTGACGAGGACTTTCGGGGAATCCTTAAAGTATGATTATGGTTTTACAAAACCCCGTTATGATGGTAAGATTGCCGGTATGATCTGGCGCGGTGGCGCAGGACTTGACATGTTTGCCTATGGTTATGACTATACACAGAACCAATCGCTGAAAAGTGCCGACTTCAGGTTGTATACGGGCGGTGCCTGGAGCAACCAGGATATGGACTACACCGTGTCTAACCTGCAATACGATAAGAACGGCAATATCACGAGCATGAAACAGCGTGGCGAACAGCCCGGTGTTGGCCCTGTGGATATGGATAACCTGGCCTATAGTTATATGGCAACCAGCAACCAGCTCAGTACTGTTGCAGACAATGGCGTAGCTTACTACGGGGCAGGCGATTTCAAAAACGGCACCAATAGCGGTGCAGATTATAGTTATGATGCCAATGGCAACCTCCAAAAAGATGGCAACAGGGATATCTCCATTATAACCTATACAAGGTTCAACAAACCCCTTGTCATTACAAAGACAAATGGTTCCACGATAGAATACAGCTATGATGCAGCAGGCAATAAGCTGGAAGAGATCGTCAAAAACCCTGCGACAAACCTGTTTAAAAGAACAGACTATATCGGTAATGGCGTATATGAGAACAATAGCAACAATAACAGTAATGCAGATCATCTGCAATACCTGCTTACCGCCGAAGGGCGTACTGTTTTTGACAATCAATCTGCCGATCCGGTAAGGGAAGAGTTTTTTGTAAAAGACCACCTGGGCAATGTGCGCAGTGTGATCAATGTAATTACTTATGCCATCAGGCGGTACCTGGCCACCTATGAGCTGGCCAGCGCCCACCTGGAGAATCTTGTGTTTGACAATATAGATGAAGTAAGGGACGATAAACCTGGCGGCGGCGGCGATAATACGATGGCTGCAAAGCTTGACGGCGATAACCCGGATACCCGTATAGGTACCTCGATGCTGGTACATGTAATGGCCGGTGACCGTATAGCTATGAACGTAGACAATTATTATGAAAACTACAATGCAGAAAACGACCAGCCGGTAAATGCAGAAGACATGATGAGTAGCGTGATCAGTACACTTACTGCTGGTGCAGGTGGACTGGAAGGCAGTGAATCGCATAATGTGCAGCTGGTAGGCGAAGTATTCACTCCCGAAAACTACAATGTACTGAATAGCGTGATCAACAGCCAGACCGATCCATCGAGGCCCAAAGCCTACCTGAACTATGTGCTCTTTGATGAAAGGATGAAGGCAGTGCCCGGGATGAGCGGTGCTTTCCAGGCCAATGGTGCGGGTGGCTGGTCGCAGATTGGTACCACAACGGCCATAGAAATACCTGCCAATGGTTATCTTGCCGTATATTTGAGCAATAGTTCGCAGAGTGTGACCTGCAATGTATGCCACAGTGTTTGGTTCGATAAGATGAAGGTAGAGATCAGTAAAGGTAACTTGCTGGAGGAGACCCATTATTATCCATTCGGATTACCGATACAGGGGCTTAGCAGCCAGACGGCAGACAATTTTAAGGAGAACAGAAGGAAATATCAGGGCAATGAGCTGATCAAAGACCTGGATTTGAACCTGATGGATTTTAACTTCCGCCAATACGACCAGCAGATAGGACGCTTTTTAGGTATAGATCCGCTGGCAGCTTATAATGGCCAGGATATGTTCAGTCCTTATGCAGCAATGGGCAATACACCGGAGGGTAATGTGGACCCCAATGGGTTAACACCACAATCAGGGGATGTGTTATTTCCAGCAAGTCCTGATGGAATGTCGGGTACTGGAGGTGGTTATGCAGGCTGGGGAAGGACCGGTGGATGGATGACAAATGATCAGGGTTATGGAGACGTGATGCAGCTTGGTGGAGGTGGTGGCGGTAGCCGCTTTGATACCTGGTTGGGCTTAAATGCTTTTATAGGCCAGGTTGCTTTAAAAAGAGAGCAAGCCAAAACCATGGAAAAAATGGTTGGAATAGCTGCTGCAAACGCAGGCCAGACCGTTAATTTTGATGGGGATGATCAGGTAACTGGACCAAATGTCTTGCAGCAAGTTAACATTACTGCGCAAAAAGGCACATCTAAAAGCGGACCTGGTTTTTTTGGAAAATTATGGGGAGGTATTAAAAATGCTTGGAGTAGATTCGCCAGAGCAGGTGATAAGTTGGTAGAATCAAATGGAAGTGATAAGACCTACAGTAAAGATGGTGGAGGCATTGAGTTTAAAGGTAGCGACGGACAGAACCAGGAGGGGAGAAAAGTGGGTAATCCGGATGAGAAATCTGTAAATGTAGATGCGATGATGTTTATGTTTGGGCATGGTGGAAGTGGTGGATTTGGAAATTGGAGCGATAACTTCGAAAAATTTGACAACCTGATGAAATCCTTACAAGGAATATATGATGCAACATCCCAGATGAATGATGTGATGAAGGAAAATGGGGTTGTTGACCCAGGTTGGAAAACAGATAAAAATGGTATCCGGTCTATTGACTTGATGAATGCGGATACAAATAGGGTCAATCTATTGATTAAACAATATACAGATTCTATACACAAAGGTCTAATACCGATAAAATAACACCTGATGAATAAATTTAAAAACTTGGTCCTTTCAATATGCGTATTGCAATTTTTGGGCTGCGGAGAGAAAGAGTGCATCGTTACCATAAAAGAGCAAAAGGCTAATAATATTGAGTTAAAGATCATAAAGGATAATTGTAACGATCGATTATTAAAAGAACAAGAATTTTTGAAAATTTCACCAGATAGCATGATTCCACACGGCCTTTATAAAGAATATTTTAAAAATGGAAAAATTAGCTCCTTTGCCTTCTTTAAAAACGGGTTGCAAGATAGCATCGCCATCAAATATTATCAAAATGGGAATAAGGAACTTGAATTTTACTGGCAAGATGGCATTCAAATAGGATTCCAAAGTATCTACAACCAAAATGGTAAGTACCAGAGAAGAGATTATTTCTTAAGAGATTCGATTAAAATGTTTCTTCTTACTTATAATGAAGACGGCCGTATTGAACACTTGGAAGGACCATTATTCCATATTTCGTATAATAAAGAGGTTGACAATTTACGACTTGGAGAAGAAATCAACATTGTTAATGAAGTAATCACACTAGAAAATGCTGAGACACTTTTAACATTGAAATTCACTGATCCAAACAAAAAGACCTTAGTTGATACGACAGTAAAGCAATTTTTGGTTTTTAAGAATCTACATTTCATTCCTATTGTTTATTCTCCAAAAGAAAGAGGAGACTACCAATACAGCTTAAAAGTACAATTGATTGATAAATCCAATGGTAATTTGTTGAAAGCAGATTCTACAAATTTTGCGATTACTGTGAAATAATTATCGAATCATTTTCTAAGCCATAATAGTGCTAGCTATCGGGTAGAAAAAATTTCTACCCGATACTTTGTTCATAGCGCAGGTTTCCGCCAAGAAGTTATATGATAAGAAAAATAAAGGTTCGAAACCTGACCAATTTAATATTCTTTGCAGCTATGAGTCTGGGATGTCAAAATTCTGACAGGGCTTTTAAGTCGGAAAAGATTAAGATAGAGAGTGATACGATTGACTATGAATGTACTGATTTTTATTCTGATGGAGAAGTAATGAGCAGATACTTCTTAAAAGAGAATAAAATTCATGGTTATAATGCTAATTATTACCATAATGGGAAGATAGATTTTGAAGGGAACTGGGAAACCGGAAAGAAAAAGGGTCTGTTTAAATACTTTGATTCTTTAGGAAATCTGGAGAAAATTATAGAATTTGTCCCATTTAGAGATAGTTTGAACTCTCGACCAAATCAGGTTATTAAAATAAATACAGCTGGCGATACAATTGTAGATAAGAGTCTCTATTACGAGTACTATTCTGTAAGTGATACAATCAAAAGCGGGGTGCCGTATGAATTTAAAATAGTGCTAAGAGGGCATATCTATGACAATGCGTTTATCCGGTTTTGCGACTTCGACGATAAATTTAACCTGGCCTATGATGAGGAAAAATGCGAAGTGGTAAATACGGTTAATTTCGGAATCCAGTTGAAATATACAAGGACAAAAATTGGTGTAAATTATTTGCGAGGTGTTATAGTTAACTATAATAGAGATCCGACCACGAATGAGGCTTATGTTGGCAAGTATGTAGAAGTATATTTTTCACATAAGTTTTATGTGGTGCCATAACATTTGAAAGCTTGTTCAGGTCAATAATGTCCTTAGCTATCGGGTAGAAATGTTTTCTACCCGATATTCTTGTCAAAATGACGAATAGTCACAGGCATATTAATTTTTTAATTACTCTCGTCAGCGCAGAGAATCTCTAATAAAGTTTATAAATGGTAGTACAAGAAAATATTGGAGAACAGCATCCATTAACAGTAGATGAGCATGAATTACTTACCCATATTTATCAAAAGAGGTTTCGGTTTTTTATTGGTATTTACCTTTTTCTAATTGGCGTAGCTTTTTTTTCGGCGCTAAGTATTAGTGGGAGAAAGCCTAGACTCAGCCACATGTCTTATACAAGTAATGGCTACCATTATGATGAGCGGAAAACAGGTTTGTCGCATATGCAGATGTATGGGATAACTATTCCTTTGTTGGAAGGGTTGGTTATTGGCACAGGAATACTTGTTTATCGGAAAAGGATAAGGCCACTAAGAAAAGATGCAAAGAATGGTGTAAAGGAAACCATCCACTATCCGATAACACAAAAACAAAATTTTCAGCAAACAGGGCAATACTTTATAGGAACTAATCATCCTGATTATTTGTTTCACGAAGTTGACTATGAAACATGGCAACAGGTGAATGTAGGTGATAGCTTTGCAGTTTATCGTGCTCCTTTATCAAAATATGTTTTTAATGGTAATGGCAAGTACAGTATTATGTAGAAAACATAACTAGCCTTTCTCGCTATTGCATGCCATGAATATCACACCCGCAATTTCAAACCAAAAGAGTATTTGAAGTAATGACTGAACACAAAGACAGAGTAACCATTGGACTTAGATTAGCTTCCATGTTGGTTGACCATTTTGCGATGACTTTTATAATAATGATTATTGTTATACCGGGCTTTGCGTTCTCGATGTTTAGTGCTTTTGACATTGATCACGAACCGTCAAGCTTTAAAATAGGAAATATGTTTTTCCTTGTTGCACTTGGTTTTTCAGCATATTTCAACAAAGATATTTTTAACGGAAGGAGCCTGGCAAAAAGAATTTTAAAAATGCAGGTCATCGATAACAAAACAGATCAAGTAGCTTCGCCTCTTAAATGTTTAGTAAGAAACCTGACAATTCCTATCTGGCCTATTGAAGTAATTTTTGTACTCATCGATCCTAAAAGAAGGCTTGGAGATAAAATTGCCGGAACAAGAATTGAATATGTAGAAAACCCTGAAAAGGTAAGAATCAATTGGCGAAAAATATTTGCCCCACTCTTAATTGCAGTTGGTTTTTCAATCTTGATTTCGTTACCATTTATAATATTGAGTCATTCACTTTCACCAAGAAGAGTTGAGTTTATAGCTACTTCATTAAATGAACAGGAAAGCAAAAGCGCAAATCAAGTTTTTGAAACAGGACTAAATGGACTAATCAAAAAGGCAGACTTTAAAGTTTATGACAAAGTAACAAACGACAATAGAAAATACGTTGCTGGTATATTATACTTCAACAACAAAGCTGATTACAACAACTTTGAAACTTCAGAAAATGAAATAGCAAAATTGTTAGCCAAAAGGTTCCCGTTAAAGAACCATATTTGTTTTCTAAAATTCGTTTATCAGCAAAGTGGGAGCATTAGTACGACACAAAAACTGTACGATGCAAGAAAGCCAACGAATGAATAAGCTAGCCAGCAATCGGTACTGCTGCTAACGTTTTTCGTTTCCCCCGTTCTTCGTAGTGTTCCATAATGCTCGCGGCTGTCCTGACGTCTGCGACTCAGGACAAACAACAACGACCTGCGGAGCAGACAAAATAAAATTAAGCAGCCAGACTTTAAAGCAAAGCCTGGCTGTTTAATTTTCTGCAACCGATTGTTCACCGACGATTAAGAAACAATAACTTTATCTAAAAAAATGAGTGAAGGTGGATATAAAATAAGGAACGAAGCAGGTATTCATTTTGTAACATTTGCAGTGGTAGAATGGGTAGATGTATTTACAAGAAAAGAATACCGTGATATTATTGTGGACAGTATCAACTACTGCCAGAAAGAGAAAGGGTTGGTACTGCACAGCTGGTGCCTGATGAGTAATCATATTCATTTAGTTGTATCAGCAAGGGAGGAGAATACCAGTGATATATTGCGTGATTTTAAGAAATTTACGAGTAAACAGATTGTACAGGCCATAAGCAGCAATCCACAGGAAAGCAGAAAGGAATGGATGTTGCGTATATTTGAACAGGCAGGCACTGCAAACAGTCGGAATACAAAGTATCAATTCTGGCGGCAGGATAACCAACCTAAAGAATTGTTTACAGAAAAGTTTAGTTATCAGAAGTTGGAATACATTCATAGAAACCCTGTGGAAGCAGGTATTGTAGATAAGGCAGAAGATTATTTGTACAGCAGTGCAAGAGATTATTATGGTACCGGGAAAGGTTTATTAGATGTAGTGCTGTTGTAACTTATTTATTTTGTCTGCTCCGCAGGTCGTTGTTGTTTGTCCTGAGTCGCAGACGTCAGGACAGCAGCGAAGTTGAAGACTACGGATAGCGGGGGGCATAACGTAATTGAAAGTCGCAGCTTTGAGATCTGAACGCACAAGTGTTACACCCACAATATCCAAAATAGGTGAAAACGTGCAAGGAATGATATACTAAAATTATTATCACATTAAAAGAATGAGTTTATGAATAACTATTATGGTTTAGTTTTGTCAGCTATTTTTCTGTCAGGATGTGGATGCTATGAATTTGCCAGTTCAATAAAAAAAAATGTAACTCCGATGCACTTTAACGGTAAAGTAGAAAATAAATACCTGGATTCTACAGACAGAATGGCTCCCAAGGTCACTTTAGAGGATGGGAAGGTATATCCAATTTATGCCTATGAAATGTATGATGATCTACAACCTCGTGATTCTATAACCAAAGATGCAGGAACATTGAAATACGTGTTAGTTAGAGATGGACAACAAAAGGTTTATTATCCAAAATGTGATGGTAAAGAAATAAAATAAATATACTCTCAATTTACTTAAGCATCTAAAACTTAAATGAAGATTGGTTCAAGGTGTGCCGTGAATGAATAGTAAGCTTCTTACTAATCAATGTTGGATAAAAGATGGTAGTAGGTCTACCGAAATCGCTGTGCAAGCGGAGGTTTCAAACCGCCTCTCGGTGCTTGGTCAGTAATGATCAGGTATTGAACGGAAAGAGGAAAAGGCTGTCTTGAACAGTCAGGTACGGGTAAGAGAGATGAATGACAATGAACCACCGAAGAAGTGATGAGATAATTTAAACACATTGCCAAAAGGTAGTTGTCTTGAAGATTACTGAAAGATTATAGCGGGAGCTTGCATACTGGCTATAAGGCAATCGTCATTAAGGTGGCATGACTCTTATTCAGGCTTTTATTTGAAACACGGGAAGTCCATGTTGCATGTAAAGTGAAAGGTACAAATGGATCGTATCCATAAGACTGAAAGTAGCGATGGCAGCAAGGATGGCGGATGATGCTGTAGTAGCGTTGAGGCCTTTGTAATGAAGGAGGAGCGAAGGGCATCAGTCATGTAGTTGAAAGTGTTTTAACAACTTTGAAAAGAGAAGGATTAAAATGTTTGAGACAAAATCAACCACAGTACCGATAACCAAAGAAATGGTGAAGGAAGCATACAGGAAAGTAAAGGCAAACCATGGCGGTGCAGGGGTTGATAAAGAAAGCTTGGATTCATTTGAGACAGACCTACTCAACAATTTGTACAGACTATGGAACCGCCTGAGTTCCGGCAGTTATTTTCCTAAACCCGTTCGTGAGGTGTCGATACCCAAGGTTAACGGGAGCAAACGCATACTTGGTATTCCAACGGTAAGCGACCGGATAGCACAACAAGTGATCAAGAGCTATATAGAACCAAGGTTAGAAGCAACATTCAGTAATCATTCCTATGGCTACCGTCCATTGAAAAGTGCCCATGAAGCAGTGCAGGCCGTAAGGGATAATGTACGGCAGTATGCCTGGGTTATTGATATGGATATCAAAAGCTTCTTTGATGAAGTAAGCCATGAGTTATTATTGAAAGCTTTGGATTGCCATGTGGAAGAGAAGTGGGTAAAGATGTACATTGTAAGATGGCTTGAAGCCCCTTCACAATCACCAGATGGCGAGTTGAGGTCCAAAGCAGGACAAGGTACGCCACAAGGAGGCGTGATAAGTCCATTGCTTGCTAACCTGTATCTGCATTATGTTCTGGATAAATGGCTTGCAAAACATTACCCACAGGTAGCTTTCGTACGCTATGCAGATGATGTAATTGTTCATTGCAATAATGAAGCGGAAGCCAGCCAAATACTTGACGCTATAGGTCAAAGATTGAAGGAGTGTAAATTGCGTTTAAATGAAGAGAAGACTAAGATTGTTCATTGCCAAAGTTATTGGTTCAGAGCAAAGAATGACTATAAGAAGAAGTTTGACTTTCTGGGATTTACTTTTAAGCCTCGATCCGCCGCCTCAAAACGAGGCGGTATGATTTTGAGTTACGATTGTGCAATAAGCCAAAGTGCTCAAAGCTGCATCGTAGAAGGGTGGCAGCAATGGAGGTTTCATAAGGACAGCACCTTAACGATACAAAAGATTGCTACAAAAATCAATCCGCAAATGATTGGAGTCATCCGTTATTATGGGAAGTTTAAACTTTGGACATTACAAACCTTAGTACGTCAGTTTCACTTTCGATTAGCAAAATGGGTATTGAATAAGTACAAACGTTTTAAAGGTAGTTACAACAAAGCATATAGATGGTTGCACACAATAAAAGCAGACTATCCTACTATGTTTTACCATTGGGCACTTTATAAAACGATGTGATTTACATGACAAGAGCCGTATGAATCGAGAGGTTCACGTACGGTTCTGTGAGAGACTCGGGCTGAAATGCCTCTGTCTACTCGACTATGCGGTGTTGCCCTTGTGCGACAGCGTACTCGGACTTTTTTATTTTGGGGTGGCAGGATAAGCAAGCAAAAGCATCACCAGCCGTTCTTTAGCAAAGAGCGGTTGTTTTTGTGTAAGGTGTATATTTATTAAGTATTGATAATGATTGTTTTGTGCTTTAGGTATGGCCTTACCTAATAGCGGAACGAGGTCCTGCTACCTATACAACGAGGTCAACCTACTTATGTAGCAAGGTACCACCTCGTTCTAAACGAGGTCATCCTACCTGTACAACGAGGCCGACCTACCTATATAGCAAGGTGGTACCTCGTTCTGTAGGCATGTCTTGCTACCTATATAACGAGGCCAACCTACTTATGTAGCAAGATACCACCTCGTTCCAAACGAGGTCATCCTACTTGTACAACGAGGCCAACCTACCTATATAGTAAGGTGGCACCTCGTGCAGCGTGAGGTGGGGCTATTTTCCTTCATTTTTTTTTGGATTATCCGTAATAGGAAAGCCGCCCTTTTTTCAAAGGAGCGGCTATTTGTTCTGGCTAAACGATATTTAGCCTTTGTATAAATACTTCTTGATCTTTATAATCTTTCGGTAATCAACAGTATCACAACCGCACAAATACCTACACAACTATTTTTGCGCATACTTGCAGGAATGTGGGTGGTTGTATTGCTTATAAACCAAGTCTGTAATTTGTTCATTTTTAAATGGATAATCTAAGAGCAGATACTTCACGATAAAAAAATATTAAGTTCATTTTTATTATTCAAAACTTATTTATACTTTTCTGGAACCAAACACGTAATCCTTATGTTTCCGAAAAGATTGGCAACAAACAACCATGCTATACCCATGCATGAAGTTAGCTTTGTAATCAAAGATTTATATCCTGATGCCGGCATTTCCCGGCGAATCACCCCCGATGCTTCATTTCATATAGTAACTACATCCGAAATGGATTTAGATGTACGTAATATTCCCATACCCCGGTGAAATAGCTTCTTCGCCATACCCTATTGTTAAAGTACTATTAAACGATCATGAGTGCTAATCTAATGTCATCAGACCTAAAAGATCATGACTTTATATGGTAAAACATACTGTTTGAAAAATATTATTGTTCCCATTTCAAAAGCATTAAGTAATTGATACAATGCTATGACCTTTATTATTGGTCACAAAAAAAACGAACTGATCTGTGTCCGATAGGTATGCAGATAATAATAAAACTATTGAACCTTTCTCTTTCAATTTTTGAACCAAAAACAACCAATAAAATGAAACAATTATTCCTTTCCGCAATCGCATTTACTGCTTTTGCAGCTTTCTCTGTCCCCCAAATGGCCCATGCCCAAACGGGCAATGTAGGTATTGGTACCACTGCGCCAGGTTCCAAACTAACCGTCAATGGTTCCTTTGCTGCGAACTATAACAATATCACCGCCACCACTTATACCATGCAGGCGAGTGATTATTACCTGGCATGGAATGGGTCAGCAGCAGGTACAGTTACCCTACCTACAGCACTTGCAATAGGTAGTGGTAATTTCGGAGGACGTATATACAACATTAAAAATACCAGTACCACTAGTAGCCTTACGGTAGCAGCAGGTGGTACTGAGCTAATAGACAATCAAAGTGGCGCAGGCGTTGCAAACATCTCTCTTCCGCCCGGCTATTATGCAATGATTATAAACAAAGGCACAACCACAGGTACAACATGGGAAGTAGCGATCGTTGGTAACACTAACACCGTACCCTGTAGTGGTTTTGGCGCACGTGTATCCGGTGGCTCACAATCGATTGTCGGAGGTACAGATACTAAGCTTTTATTCCCTACCGAAGAATGGGATCAGGGTGGTGTATTTACTCCTGCTATAAGCACTTTTACAGCGCCACAAGCCGGAAGATATATTTTAACCGGTTCTTACAAATCAGGAGCCGCATCAGCAGCAAATTCCCAGGACTTGATTTTATTTAAAAACAATGGAGTCCTTGCTTACGGAACAAGCATAGGAAGCAGTACCATTTCCAATGTAATTGGTGGCTCCGTTTCCTACATTGCAAACCTTGCAGCAGGCGATGTGATTGATCTGAGAATATTTATTACAGCAGGCGCTACAACCAGCATTGACCAGGCTTCTTTCTCTGCTATCAAAACAGATTGTAGCGGCGGTACTGCCAGCGGTGGCAGCACTACCACCGGCGATTATGACTGGATGAAAGCCGGAAATGTATTCCCGGACAGCCCTGGCGATACTGCGCAAAACATTTACCACATTGGCGGTAATGTGGGTATAGGAACCAATACACCAACAACTATTTTTCAGGCAAAAGGCGCTGCACCACAGGCAAACGTAACATTGTCTACTGTACCTGTTGTCAGTCAGTTCCTCGGTCTTTGGGGTATGGGTGCTACCAACGGTACTGCCGATTATCAATCTGCAGGAATTAATGCTTATGCAGCTGAAAACTGGACAAGTAGTGCAAATGGTTCTATTTTGGCATTTACCAATACTCCCAACGGTTCTCAAGCTCGCACACAGCGTATGTTGATTGATCAGAATGGTAATACTGGTATTTTTCAGAATGGAAATGCAGGCATAAATCCACTAACACTTTTGCACCTGCGGTTGCAGTCTTCTGGTGGTAGCGGTGTCTTCAACACTAATACAGCCAATATGGCTCTGCGCCTGGAAAATCTTAACAATGGTCAGTCTGTGATTCAGCACTTTCTTACCAGAGATGTAGCTGGTGCAACTAAGGAGTTTTTGCAAGGTATCAACCCGACGTTTAATGGTGGTAATGGCGTTTTTTACATGGGTGTAAGTGGCAGCAATGCGCAGGTTATGCAAATGGACATGGTAACCGGTAATGTATCCATTGGTTCAGGTCCTGGTTTTAGTAAGTTAAATGTGGGTGATAATCTTTCTGTTGGTGCAACTTATATCAGCACAGCAGCTCCTGCAGGCGGTGCGATCATAGAAGGCAATGTAGGTATTGGCACCACTACGCCCAATGCTGATGCTAACCTGGATCTTGGCGCTACTAATAAAGGTCTTTTGCTAAATCGTGTAGCGCTTACTGCTGCAAACAATCCGGCTCCTTTAGCTGCGAACGTAGCAGGTATGGTGGTTTATAACACAGCCACTGCCGGAACGGCTCCTAATAATGTAAGTCCTGGAATGTACTACAATGATGGCGTGCGTTGGGTACGCCAGCCCGCTGGTCCATTAGGCCTGTTTGTGAAGAGTGCAGGTACACAAGTATGGTCTGCTGCCGCCACCATTACGGATTGGACGGCTACCACCAATGATTTTGGTAGCGCCTGGAATGGTAGCGTCTTTACCGTGCCTGCCGGAATGCAAGGTTGGTACACCATTAGTACAGGCTATCAAACCAGTGCTAATGGTGCGAGCGCCCGTACTCCCTTCGGACACGTACAAATAATGGTAAATGGTGTTGCTATTGTTATTGGAACCGCATCTGTGCATGTGGAGGGCGGTACAGTAAACGGCGTAGCGCCTGGAGCAGGTAGCGCCGTAGCCTCGATGAACTATTATTTGAATGCAGGCGACCTGGTAAGTATTACCGGAAACCATTTAACTTATAACATTCCAGCTAATACCTCTACAGCAATAAGCGCTGATCCATCGCATACGTATTTGTCTATTTTAAAGCAGTAACAAAATAAATCACAAGACCTTCATCTTAAAGCAGAACATGAGCAATGCTTAGATGGTTAAATTTTGTCATTGCACATTTCATTTGATCTTAATTTTATTTTATGAAAATCTCAAAATATATACTAACCGTGCTGTTACTATCAGCATGCTGGTTGCCGGCCCGCGCACAGTTCTATCTTGACGGGTTGAACAGCTACAACAATGGCGGGATTGTTAGCTATTATGACAACCCTGGTATAGTCACCTCATCCGGTGATTATACTGCTTTGGCTGCTGCACTCACCGTGCATGGTGGCCTTACCTTACAGGTAGATGGGCTATACACTGCCAGCGGCAATGCTGTAGATTCCTTCACCGGCGATGGTTCCACAGCATGGCCACCGGTAGATGCTGTCAAAACCATTGCTGGATCTGTTGCACCAACATTTGATATTGCCAAATTCATGAATGGTGCAACCCAACAAGTAAACATTACCAACACCCAGGGCATCAATGTAGGCCAACGCATTGACTTTGCCAATGGCATTACCACAACTGTACGGAGCAACATCGAAGCCGGTGCCGTGCGGTTGCTGGATAATGCAACTTATACTAACACTGCTTTAGGTGATGCCCAGCATGTAAATGGTTATGTAAGCAAAACCGGTGATGATGCTTTTACCTATCCGGTAGGCTCTGGCACCGACCTGCGTACACTGGCTATCTCTGCCCCTGCAACTGCAACAGACCAATACAGCGTAGCCTGGATGGTGGGTGATCCTACAACCAACGGAGATCCGTCTGATGCAGGTGCTATGCACTCCACAGCCGCTGTTACCAGCCCCATTGCTTCTGTAAGTATGGCCGGACAGTGGGATTGGATACCGGTATCCGGAACAGGCGCAGGACTCACTGTTACGGTTTCTATACCTGACCTTAGCGCAACAGGTGTGCTGGCTGCAGACCTCCGCCTGGTAGGCTGGAACGGTACCAGCTGGATAGACCTGAGCGGAAGCAGCAATGCAACAGGCAATACAGAAGGTTCGAGCCTTAGCGGAACTATGCAGGCTGGCATTACGGCCATCGGCATAGGAAGTACCTCTGTAGTCCTGCCTATTGTATTTAATGATTTTAGTGTTGTTCAAAGGGGGTGTACTGCGGTATTAAACTGGAGCACAGCCATGGAAAGGAACAACGATTACTTCCAGGTAGAAAGAAGCGCTGATGGAAGAAACTTTAAAGTGATTGGCAGCAAAGATGCTAAAGGTAATAGTGATGTATTGCAGCACTATACTTATACCGACAATGCTCCATTGCCCGGAACAAACTTCTACCGTATAGCCCAGGTAGATCTTGATGGAAAGCGCAGCACCACAGGGGTAGAAGATGCTTACTTCTCTTGCGGCAATGCCGGTATAAAAGTATATCCAACCTTAACCAAAGGAACGGTATATGTAAGCCTGCCTGAAGGTTATGAGCAAGCCAAGTTGTCTGTGTTTAATATTTTAAGCCAGCAGCTAAACTTATCTGCTACTGACAATGGACAGCGCTTGCGTACTATTCAACTGAACGGACTGTCAGCAGGTACTTATTTCTTGAAAGTTATTCGTGGCAACACAGTTGAATCTTTCAAAATTGTTTATAAGCCGTAAGAACATAACGGTTGATTGATCTTTTAATGTAAAAATAAGGTGCTATCAATAGCATCTTATTTTTGTTTTTGAAACCATGGAGTTTTCTTATGCCTTCTCCATTAAATCACAAAACCAAAATCCGATATTGCTTTTTGTTGATTGACCGGAGGTACTATCGTTCGATTGAGGTAACTTATATTCCCGGTATACTTTTTCGCCAATTTCAAAATCAATTGGCTTTTCGAAGATCGGACCATCAAAACAAAAGGTATGAAATTCTCCATGCTCACCGCAGGGATCTACACCATGTGGTAAGTCTTTAATAAATTGCTCATCGATGATTCTGCCGGCAAAGGAGGGGTCAAGCAAGTCTGCATTAATGCAAACCAATATAGCCTTAAAACCAAGCTCAATAAATTCGGTTAAAAGTTGTTTCGTGTCTTTTTTCCAAAGGGGAAATACCGTCTTTATATTTAGTGTAGCTAATTGTTGTTCTCTATATTTTTTCAGGTCTTCCAGAAAGATATCGCCAAAGGCAGCGCAATCAAAACCTTGCTGTTGTAAGCCTGAAACCGTTTGTCTCATCAGGATTTCATATTCTTCCATGGATGGCTCCTCTGGTAATTCAATAGTGCTATAAGGTATATGGAGTGCATTTACCTGCTGCTGTAATAATGACCTTTTCAACCCATGCATACTTACCCGGTCGTGATGTTTATTTACAGAAGTAAGTAAATGCGCTACGTTATAACTTTTATCCTGCAACAAGTAATGTAATGCCAGGGCAGAATCTTTCCCGGTACTCCAGTTAAAATATGTTTTCAATTGATGCATGTCTTGCCGCTGTTTGTTTCGTATATCGGATTCAAAAGTAACGAATCTGACCGGCGATCGTACTCCTTACGGATCATAACTTAGGCAATACGAGGAGACATTTGAATTACAGCTTTAGTCATTTGTATTTACCGGCCAATTTATTATTGGTTATTCCCCGCTCCATTTTTCCCGACGGGCCAACTCGGCTTCACTTACTTTATCTGGCACAAAGGAACCACATTCCACCTCGCCATTCGAAACATAGCCCGCGTAAATCACACCTTTGGGCGACACCTCCGAATTCGTCATTTTCCATTGCTGCGGTTGTGTACCTTCTTCGAATAGCTTTTTCCCACTTCCAAGCGTGAGGGGGTATGTCCAGGTATGCAATACATCTATGAGGTGATTGGACAATAAGGTTTGTACCAAACGGCTGCTGCCCCACACCATCAGGTCAGGGCCGTCTTGCTCTTTTAATTTTTTCAACTCGTTGACCACATCCTTGTTGATCAGAATTGAATTTTTCCACGACATATCAATGGGTGTTGTAGCCACCACATATTTATTGATACGATTGAAGATTTCGCCGATCGCGTCATTTTGATAGGGCCAATGCGCCGCAAATATTTCATACGTGCGACGGCCAAGTAACAGGTCAAAAGTTGTTGACATGATTTTTTCCGGGCCATTATTCATCTGTTCGTCCCAGTAAGGGATTTGCCAGCCGCCCCATTTAAATCCATTCGAAGGGTCTTCTTCGGGTCCACCTGGTGCTTGCAATACGCCGTCCATTGTCAAGAAAGTGGGAACAATAATTTTTCGCATAGCATTTTATTTTGTTGATGATACAAAGTTAAAACACCAGGTTAACTCAAACAGGGTGTGTTTGTGTCAATTGTAAAGGCGTATTGCGGCAGTAATAATGTGCTGTTTTAGGTCTGTTGTAGTTGTCCGATTTAGAAATTCAAGTAGTTAAACTTATCAATACAGCTTGCATTCGCATCTGATTTTTGATGTCCGCGTCCTGCGATTTTGATTGCTCACTCATCAGGATAGTTGCTCTGTGATGAGGGGAGCATCCCTTTTGAAAAATTGCCTGTCAGAAACAGCCACCTGACGCTGGATAAGTAGAAAGAATACGATCAAACCTATTGAACTTACCGTGATCAGAACCATATTCAGCTTTCTACTAGGGTACATCTTACCCATCAAGCCAGCTCGATGATCATCATTGGCATGGTCATCAAGGCTGCATATAAAACTGATTAATGTTGGGATATACATTATGGATATTGTTGACCATTGAGTACATCAGAATGTACATGGCAATAAAAGAAAGCACGGTCATAAACAGTAGTTTCATATAATGGCCTTTATATTCTATTTGTGGCCCTGCATGTGTTTTATCTTCCATGATTACAGTTTTAAGAAGCCTTTTCAGATCCGCTGTCAAGCAATTTTCAGTTTTACCATTACCCATTTGATTTTATATACTTGTAGGTTAATCTATTTTAGCATTTCTAAGCCGCAAAGAATTCAGGATGACCGATACCGAACTGAAACTCATGGCAAGGGCAGCAATCATTGGGGATAATAAAACCCCAAACGTTGGATATAAAATCCCCGCTGCAACCGGTATTCCAAGAACGTTATAACCAAGGGCAAAGAACAAATTCCCTTTAATGTTGCCCATTACTTTATGGCTGAGCAACCGGGCTTTGGCAATGCCGCCCAAATCTCCTTTAACCAGTGTAATAGCAGCACTTTCAATGGCAACATCTGTTCCTGTACCCATTGCAATGCCAATATCAGCCTGCGACAGAGCGGGGGCATCGTTAATGCCGTCACCTGCCATAGCAACTTTTTTGCCATCTGCCTGTAATCTTTTAATCTCAGTCAATTTATCTTCTGGCAGCATCTGAGCTTTAAAACTGTCCAGGCTCAGCGTTTCGCTCACTGCCCGGGCCGTATCTTCATTGTCGCCTGTGAACATGATCACCTGCAATCCCTCTTGCTGAAGCTTCTCAATGGCTACTTTACTGGATGCTTTGATCTTATCGGAAATGACGATATAACCTATTGCCATTTTGCCAATGGCGAGATAAGAAACAGTTTTACCTTGTTTTTGTGCAACGGTTACCTGCAGCTCGAGTTCTGGTAAGATTTCAGCATTGACCTGTTCCATTAACTTGCGGTTACCCAAGGCCAAACGGTCACCATTAAGTGCTCCGGTAACACCCTTTCCTGTTATAGCTTCAAAATCTGAAATGGGTAATACTTTTACTTTTTTTTCTTCCCCATATTGTAGAGTAGCTTGTGCCAGCGGATGTTCACTGCTGCTGTTCAGGGCAACTATTTTTTGCAGCATATCCTCTTCAGTAAAATCCGCGCTCAGGCCAACTACTTTTTCAACCGAAGGCTTTCCTTCCGTCACTGTCCCGGTTTTATCAATCACCAATATATCAATAGCATTCATTTTTTCCAGCGATTCTGCATTCTTGATCAACACGCCTGACCGCGCACCTTTCCCGACACCGACCATGACCGACATAGGAGTTGCCAAGCCAAGCGCGCAGGGGCAGGCAATGATCAGCACCGCGATAGCATTTACAAAGGCGTACACATAGGAAGGCTCAGGGCCATAAATTGCCCATACGGCAAACGTGGCTATAGCGACCAATACCACAACAGGTACAAAGTATCCGGAGATCTTATCTGCCATTTTCTGGATAGGCGCTTTTGAACGGCTGGCAGTATTTACCATTTCAATAATCTGGGAAAGTAAGGTTTCTGACCCTACCTTTTCAGCCAGCATCACAAAGGTTTTATTGCCATTGATCGTGCCCGAACTCACTTTTTCACCTGGTCCTTTTTCCGCCGGAACGGGTTCACCGGATATCATGGATTCATCAATGATTGCTTCACCCGTTTTAATGCTGCCATCTACCGGTATTTTCTCACCCGGCTTTACGCGCAGCAGATCGCCTTTTTGTATTTCATCGATGGCAACCTGTATTTCCCTGCCCTCTACAATTTTCGTGGCATTGTTAGGCGCCAGTTTCAATAGTTCTTTTATCGCACTGTTGGTCTTTCCATGTGCCCTGGCTTCCAGTAGCTGACCAAGTAAGACCAGTGTAAGGATGACCGTTGCCGCCTCGAAATAAACATATACTGTGCCATGATGTGTTTTAAACTGATCGGGGAAAATACCAGGAAAAAATAGTGCAACCAAACTAAACAGCCAGGCAACACCCGCACCGATACCGATAAGGGTAAACATATTCAGCTTCCATGTGATGACAGACCGCCACGCGCGTTCAAAGAACATCCATGTGGCGTAAAAGACAACAGGCAAAGAAAGCGCCAACTGCAACCAGTTCCAATACTGAAGGTCCATAAGCTTAAACAAAGGGTTACCTGGTAACATCTCCGACATGGCGATCAGGAAAATGGGAAGGGTGAATATGGCTGCAACCTTAAATTTGAACAGTAGCTTGTTATAAGTTCCATCCCCTTCATCTTCGTTTGTTGCCATAGGAACTAAGTCCATCCCGCATATCGGGCAGGAACCCGGCTGGTCCCGGATAATCTCGGGGTGCATTGGACAGGTGTACTTGCTTGCTTTTTTTGCCGTAGGCTGCTTTATCAGATCCATGCCGCATACCGGACAGGTACCTGGCCGGTCATAGGTTTTATCACCTTCACAATGCATCGGACAGTAATAAACATCGCCGCTGCCTTCATCATGATGTTTTACAGCATGATCATGACCCATAGTTTTGTCAGGTGCATGATCAGCATGTTCATGACTATCAATTTCTTCTGCATGATCTTGATACGGCTGCATTTCAATAGTATAATTCCCAGCCCTCGATAAGGCTTCCTGCATTTTTTCGGTCGACTCATGCTCATCCATCGTGATAACCGCTTCAGGCGGATCAAGGGTTACGATTGCCGAAATACCTGCTATCGCATTTAATGCCTGTTCAACCTTGTTCCGGCAGCCATCACAACTCATGCCGGATATGTGATATGTATGCTTCATAATGCTATGATTAATAAGTTACGGTAATCCCTACCCCATAGCCCATATCACTATCATAATGAGTGGACAGGGAAAAGTATTTCGTAATAATGTAACGGATCCCTGCCATATATTCTTTATCGGTATTGGCCATTAGGTTCAATCTTAACCTTGCTGCGATGGGTATGTCTTCCCGCATCAGCTGGAAGCGCAGTTTTCCTTTACTGTCTAACCTCGCCTCAGCGGTAACTAGCATTGGAAGGGTGTACTGCACACCGATCACAGCGGCTTTCCTGTTCTTTTGATTGCTCTGTTGTCCGAAAAGATTGTTTTCCTTTTCGTTTTCCATGCTGTTGTAATGATAATCAAAACCGATAAAAGGAAAGAGCCATTGCATCTTGCCGAAATACCGTCCTAAATAGGTTTCGCTTTCATTACCGTGATGTGCTTTCAGGCCCAGGCGCCATTCAGTTGAAAACCTGTAACGGGTATTGGCCAGCATAAATTCCCCATCACTACCGTTGCTTTCAAGGCCTATAGTGGCCATCGGGTGGAACATGCGATCATCACTGAACAGTTTGCGTTGTGCATACTTCGGGTCAGGGATCTCAGGATTGGGCGGCGAATTTTCATAGCTGAATATCTTACCCATACCACTCATCATATGGTAGAGGATATGGCAATGGAAGAACCAGTCGCCGCTCTCCGTTGCTGCAAATTCAATAGTATCGGTTTCCATTGGCATGATGTCCAGCACATTCTTCAAAGGCGCGTAGTCACCCTGGCCATTCAGCACTCGGAAATCATGGCCATGCAGGTGCATCGGGTGGCGCATCATGGAATTGTTGTACATGACTATCCGAACATTTTCACCTTTTTTGATCAGGATCTTATCACTTTCCGAAACAGTTTTATTGTCAATGGTCCAGACATAACGGTTCATGTTGCCGGTAAGTTCAAAGCGCATTTCCTTTAACGGGCCTGGCCTTAAAGTAGTTTTTTCCGTAGCACGCAGCATACCATAATTAAGGGTTACCAGATCAGCCACTTCACCACTCTCCATATCCATGCTTTCCATATTATGGCCCTGATGGTCATGGGTAACGGATTTGCCTTTGGCTGTGTCTGGTTTCATTTCTTTCATTTGATTGTCATTCATTTCCGGCATGTCCATTTCTTTCTGCTTGCCCTTTTTCCGACCATAATCGCTACCGGTGATTTCCGGGTACATTACTGCGTTCATGTCCATCTGCTGGTTGCTCATTTGCATGCCCATCGGTTCCATGTCCCCATTCATTTGCATCATCCCGTTCATCATCTTCATGCCCTCAAAGTACTTGAGTTTACCTAATAGCTTTGCTGGCATTTTCATCCCACTGCCCAACCATAGTGATGTTGACCTGGTACGATCTTCAGCAGTGGCTAAAAATTCGTAGCTCATGTTGTCCGGAATGGTCACGATCACATCATAGGTTTCGGCAGGAGCTATGATCAACCGGTCAACTTCTACCGGTTCTACGTCGTTACCATCATTTCCTACTACGGTAATCTTACCACCCGACCATGTGAGCCAGAAGTAAGTTGAAGCCCCACCGTCCACAATGCGCAGTTTTACCTTGTCGCCCGCTTTGAACTGCGGATACTCACTCATTGGTTTACCATTGGTCAGGAATTTCTCATAATACACGTCGCTGACATCCATGGCATTCATGCGCTTCCATTCATTGGCTACCTTGGTTTTAAAGTAACCTTTACCAATGGCTTCTCCATAGCTTTGCACAATCCCTTTCCTTATGGCAAACCAGTCAGTAGCATTGTGCAGGGAGCGGTCCACTTCTTTGGGCCTCATATCGGTCCAGTCGCTCAGTACAACAGGTATGGCAGGCATCTGGGGTTCATTGATCTTATTGAAGATCAGCGCCCCGTACATTCCACTCTGTTCCTGAACTTTGGTATGGCTATGGTACCAGTAGGTCCCGTTCTGGATCACCGGGAATTTATATAAGTAAGTGGAATGCTTTTTAATGGGCATTTGCGTCAGGTAAGGAACCCCGTCAAACTTATTGGGAAGAAATACCCCATGCCAATGAATAGAGGTTTCCTCGTCCATCATATTATGAACATAGACCTCTGCTGTATCTCCCTCTGTAAAAGTTAAGGTAGGTGCCGGAATGCTGCCGTTGATGGCAATTGCCCTTTTCTTCCTCCCGGTAAAATTCACTATGGTATCCTTTACATAAAGATCATAGCGGACGGTCTTTGGTTTATGGGTGATACCAGTACTTTCTATTTTATGGCCTGCCTTTGGGATTTTCTCGTCCTTTGTGTCTTCATTTTCCACCAGTGTGCCTGGATCATTTTTAGTAGGTTCAAGTACATTCCCAATTGGTTTTGGTGTAGCTTTATTTGCTTCCGCCGGCTTTTCCGCCGGCGCTTTCTTCACAGGAACGGCCTTTGGTGCTGTCGTTTTAGGTTTCTGTCTCACCAGCGCCATGCTGCATTTCGGGCAAGTGCCTGGTTTGCTGCTCTGTATTTCCGGGTGCATTGGACAGGTATATATGGCCTGCTGCTTTTTTTGCTGCACCGGCGCCTTATGGCCCTCATGCTGTGCATAAGCGGCACCATAAAAGCCCATTAGCAATATATAAATCATTATTTTTTTCATGCTCTATTTGTTTTCTAAGAGACTGTTTTTTTTGTTGTTGAGCCAGTCCAATAGCAATTTTTTGTCTGTTGATGATAATCTGGCACTTTTGTGGATCAGTGTATAAGAAGGTAGTGGCATTGTCCCGTCTTCAATACTGCTGGCTATAGCCTTAAGTTTGCTTTGCTGTCTGCGGGGGGAATAATCGCCAAACGCATTAAAATTTAATTCTTCCTTTCCCTTTCTGATATGTGAAGCCATCCACCATGCGCCGGGTTGCAACCTTGCGTACCAGGGATATTTCGTGTTGTTGCTATGGCAGTCATAACATGCATTCTTAAGTATTCCATATACTTTGCCCGGCACAGCATACACCTGGCCAAAATCGGCAGGATAAGCCTGCCCGCTTTGATTGCGGACAGGCTGGATAAACTGGATGAGCACCAGCGCAAGTAGCAGGATGAGCAGCACTTTTTTTATCATTTTTTATTTACTTAATTCTTCCTTAATGGTGCCACAGTCCGGCATGGCTTTGCCCAGGTATGGATTGCTGATCTCTTTTGTTTCGCTCAGCCAGTTAGCCCCTTTATTATTGTTGTACATCGGACAATGGGTTAAATACAATTTTTGGCCTGTACTGCCTCCAGCTTTTACCAAGTCATAGATATCCTTGCTCAGCATTTCAAAGTGTTCCCGCTGGTGTTTGATATTGCCGGCATTGTCACTGATATGTTCGCCATGTTCTTTGACATCATCGGAAACATCTGCAAACACTTTAGACTGATCAGGAGATAAAGACTGTGTATTAACCATTGAAATGGTCTGCACCAGGACCTTACCTGCTTCCGCTGTTTGTTTGTCATCATCTTTAGCCAATGCATTTTTCATTTGCAGGTAGGCAACTACAATCTTACCGGTACCAGACTCGGTGGCTTTAGTATCTATACTGCCTTCCAAAGTGGCCGCTGTGCTGTCCGTAACTGCTTTGCCGTCCGGTTTTGTTTCGCTGTTACAGGCTGACAGCAAAAGAGCGGATGCTGCCAGGCCTAATATGATATTTTTCATTTGCTTTTTATTTAAACGGGTAAAGCCCTAAGCTATCGGCTTAGGGCAAATTTGATTAAAGGGATCACTTGATAGTTTCTACAACCTTTCCGCAGGTGAGCATCGAGCTGCCGTAATACGGGTTTTTTATATCTTTTTCCCTGCTCAGCCAATTGGTCTTCTTCATCGGGCAATACTGTTGGTAAACCGGCTCAGTAGATAACTTTGAGGTTTTGGCCAGTGCGATCATTTGCTCGGAAAGATCAGCGAAATACCCCCGCTGGCTTTCCATATCCTTACTGGCAGCAATTTTTGTAGCATGCTCCAAAAGGGAAGCCTTACCGGCTTTGTTTACCAGATGCTCATCAGCATTGTTGATCGTTTTTATCAGCTCCTCTGCTTTAACAGATGCAAGGGCTGCCTTTCCCGCTACCAGTGCATCTTTGACGCTATAGTAAGCAGGAAGTATTCCTGATGTTTTATCAGAGGCATGGTCATGTTGTTGCGCAAACCCTATTTGCACAACAGTGGTTGCGAATAAAGCAACTAAAAGAAATAGCTTTTTCATTATTTTGATTTAAAGGTGAATAACATATATGTACCATGGACGACCCAGGCCCTCCGGTAATTATTAACCCTTAAATCAAATCTGGAAACTTTGTATCGCAATGCGGATATCGTCTATGGGCGGATGATGGCATCGGACGAAATACCACTTATTGGGTTTGTGCATCCCTGATGCAATGACATCAAATGATGGATAAGATGGTACAATCGCTACAAAGACAAAAACGGGAACATTCACATCAATCGAACGTGAAGTTTGCTTATTGACCTTCGCAAATTTTATAACCTCATTTTTGCAACAATTGTCCTTTTCATTTTGGGCAATATGTCCTGTTTTCGCGAGATGATTATCTGTGGCCAACTCCCGATGGTGGTGTTCTTTTGAATCTGCTTCGTGATGATGACTATTGTTCTCTGATGCTTCTTTGTCATGATGGCTGTTATTGAAGCCCATATCCAATCCAACAGAACATGCCAAGCCAACTACTGTATTTAAAGAAAATACAATGAGCAGCGTAAGCGCATTTAGTCTTTTGATCATGTCTTTCTTCATCTGTTATTTAATATCAAATACCATACCATCATGCAAGACAAAGGTAACCATACCAAGCCCCGGACACTTACATAATTATAGAAAGTTGTTACAAAATTACTGAAGGATTTCCCCGAAAATTGTCTTCCAAAAAGCAATAGCATATTAACCGGAACAATCAGCTGAGCAAAAAGTTTTGAAGAATAATCTTGAATATCCTCATCTTCCTATCGTATAACATTTAACAATAAGTACTCAAACCTACGAAGCATATTGAAATATAAAATACTCTTTTGTAACCTACATCCACCCTTGTCTGACTATTGAAAATAAGCTGGGCAGATGCCTTCAGATCCATAAAGGATTTACCATTTTCAGGAAGATATTGCCTAACACTTCTGCCATTACATTCAGGTTGATCTTATTCAAAAATCGTTATGCCAAAAGCACTCCTGACGACCTATTGTTAATAGAAGCGTGTTTCAATTCTATTGTTCTTTCAATGTCTGTGCATGCCACCACCCAAAACATGTATCAGGATGAAAATCAAAAGAATGGCCGCAAGGCCAATGAGGGCATAAAAAGTCCAGGGATTTTTTGCTTTTGTTTCTTTGATCTGTACATTAATATCATTGCCGTTGCTGTTTTGTGCCCATTGAATTTTGCCCCAGGGTTTATATCGCCGGCTATTCAATGATTATGGATAATGGAAACCATGTACAGAATGAAGACTATTTAATACATAATGGTCGTATAAGTCGTAGCATGTATATGGTATCCTGCTTGTTGTTGCAGGATAGCACGACAAAGGAAAAGAGAACAGGTCTTCGCTTTTTCATTGTTTTTGGATTGAAATCTTGTGAACTGAATGAAATTCATGGCCTGATACGGTTAGTAAATACACTCCATTACTCCAGTTTCGTGTATCGATAGATAGTTTACTGCTGGAAATTTCAGATTCAAAGATGCTACGTCCCACCAGATCAGTAACACATACCCTTGCTTTAGTTTCCTGGTTAAAATTGGCAATCTGTACATTCAGGTTGCTGTTTGCCGGATTGGGAAATACGCTTACCCTGTTATCATCTTTGTTTAACTTATTGATTCCGGTTGTATTGGGTGTTACTACAAATTGCCCCATCATCCCATCATCTTCATGCATTAAAATATGGCAATGGTACATATAAGGTGTTGCGGTGTCTGCAAAGTCTTCAAACTTCATAATTATTCTAACCGTATCACCAGGCTCTACAAGTACAACATCTTTGGGGCCACTTTCTTTCGCTGTAGGAGGAATGCCATTTCTGTCCAGAATAAAGAAGTGTACATCATGGATATGAAAAGGGTGAGCTACCATTGTTTCATTGGTGAACTTCCATATTTCTGTACTATTCAATGGTATCCGGTAGTTGATGTGCATCATGTCAAATGTGCTGTCATTGAAATAGAAAGGACCATCCATTACCAGGAAACTGTCGGCAGTAAAATGTATATCCCTTGTAGTGGTAGCTGAACTTTCCGGATAAGGGGATACCGACACCAGCGAAGTTGGTATGCTTGTTACCGGACTAGCAGTTGGTAAGCCAACGTTGAATTTCAGGATATCAAAGTCAATGCCATTTAGTGAACTATTCATTGGTGGGGAGCCTGGAGGCATTGGCATTGTCGGGCCTCCCTGAACGCCCATTGTAAGTTCAGACGCATAGCTCATAAGATAAATAGTCTGCCCATTCATTCCAGTCAAATCAAGCAATACTTCAGCACGTTCACCCGGGGATAACTTAATACGGGTTGTGGCAACCGGAGCAGAAAGAAGGCCATCATCATTGCCGATCACATAAAATGTTTTGTTTCCTGTAAAACCGAAATTGAAGTTCCTTTCACCTGCCGCATTTAATAGTCGAAGACGTACTACCTGTGCTGGCAGTGGTGCATAAGGATTGAATGTACCATTTACGAGAAGAATGCTATCTACCATTCCTCTTGTATCAATTTGGTTGAGTGTGTCTAACTGTTGTGATTGTACAATGATTGGTATATCATCAATGCCGTATTTTCTAGGTAGATTTAATAATGCTTCTATTGAATCCCGCACGATAATCAAGCCTGCTGCACCAAGCATCACCTGTTGCGCCGTTTTCATATGTATGTGAGGATGATACCAGTAGGTTGCAGCGTTGTTCATTACTTTAAATGAAGGACTCCACGTGGTTGACGGAAGGATAGTCGTATGTGGCCCGCCATCGTTAGCCGGGGCTACATGCAGCCCATGCCAATGAACTGATGAAGTATCACCAATTCCATTCTGAACGTGCATGTTTACAATACTGTTCTTCTGAAGAATGAGTGTAGGGCCTAAATACTTAAAAGTATTAAAAGCCATTGTTTGGGTCTTTTTACCAGGCAGTATTTGCAGACTGTCTTTGTGCATCATCAGGTTTATAGTGGTGCCTGATAAAGTATCCGGAATTAATAATGGCTGCTGTGCCTTGATAAGAAAGGGTATGCACAAAAAAAATGCAGACAGAAACTTTTTCATAAATAAAAAAATTTAAGGAGGAGAAGACAACTTGTTTTCCCCTCCTGATCATTATTGTATAACAAATTTTTGCGCAGCGCTTTGCGTTCCGTTACTCAGGTTAAGCGAGTAAGTGCCTGCGGCAAGTGTTGGAATGTCTATTGTTAGTCGATTATTACCTTGTATAGCATGAACCGTTTGAGTACTGACTACTTTACCCAATAGATCCACAATTTGTACTGTATAGTTTCCATCCTCTTTAATGCTATATGAAATGTTGATCTTGTCTTTCGTAGGATTTGGATAAACGGTTACATTGCCTATAGTACTTTCTGTTGAAGCAATAGCAGTTGGTCCGGCACCGGAAAACGCAAGATTGTCCACCCACAGGTAGCTACCATTCGCCGGGGTCACGCCACTTGAAGACATAATAATGAGCGCAGAATCCGGCGCAAAGCTCTTATTGTAGGTTAACGGAATTGAAAAAGTAGCCCAGCTCATTTCCATTCCTGCCAAAGGCTTAATCGTCGATGCAACAGTGTCACGCATCATCGTGCTGCTATTCCATTTTGTAAGATAAACAGCTATAAAGCCCTGGTCAGTTCCTGACATAGCCATATATTGCCATGAACCGGTAAGGTTAGCCGGACGGGTTGTATAGGCAAAGCCGCCCGTTACATTCATTGTGGACATATTTATTTGTCCTGTAGCTGTGATACCAGGCATTACACCCATACCCGTAACTGTCTTTGATGTAAGTTTTAAATAAGAAGTTCCCGGACTGCCTGGCGTACCTTTTTCTGCAGTATATACAGACATAGATGTTGTCATGGCATTCAATGTACCCCAACTGTCAGGTTCTGAATAGCTGCCTACTGTTGTCCAGGTTTCAAAGCCGGAGTTGGGAATTTGTGCAGATACACTTAAAGCTGCCACTATGAAGGCGGAGAATAAAATTGTCTTTTTCATTTTTATTTTTTGAAAAATTAAAACTGAATTATTGTATTTGTAGCATTGGGGTAATGCGAACCTATTGCCAATAGCAAGTTGCCTATGAGCAGCGCATGACCCTGGTTTCGTATTTCAATCTACATTTGAAGCATTGAAATTTATATGAGAAGTGAGATTATTTCCTGACCAACGGTTAGGCACTTTAATATTTTTCACAATGACGAAAAATATTAAAGCATGAAACGAAGGTTGCAGAAATCACTAAGCCTACAGGCATAACACTCCTGTAGGTAAATAGAAACTAAAAAAATCAGATCAAGAATTGCTGATGGAGGATATGTATAGGTACCGTTCGGACTATTGGAGGGGAGTGGCCCAATGGCACCGTGTAAACAACATTGATCAGTTGAATGTCTTGCTGAATAAGAGGATAGACTTGGGGAACAACTGCTTCTGTAACTACTTGTTTTTCAAAAATAAGCTGTTTAGCGAAAGATTTATTGTCATCGACCTTTACTTTGTGATGTTCTGTTTTACAACACCCTTTCTTTTTTTGAGTGCCTTTACAGCAACACTTGCTTTTTTTCTTATGCCCATTGAAGGCGTAGTATTGAAACAGCTTACCACAAAAATGATACGAAATACTTGCACTGCAAATATTAGCAGTGAATAAGCACATTAATATTATGGCAATGAATTTCTTCATAAGAAGGTCACCAAAAAAGTCATTGCAAGGTATATGAAAATTCCGAAATTGATCACCTTACCCTAGAATTTTATTTCATAAATGCATCCCATAGGCGTCATCCACGATGCAGCTATGAAAAGTAAAAGATCAGATAACATTGCAATAGCCTCAATGCATTCATATTTCTAACGATTACTTTATACTTTTCATAAAAACAATATCATCCATTACCAACGTTCGCACGTTGTTATTAAGAAGTATCCAATATCTTGGCATAGGCTTACTGAACAGGCTGAACGGTTTAAAATTCCAATTCAGCCTCAAAAAAAACTTTGCTTTTTTATGCCCCGTGATGGTTAACCAGGTTGATGATGCATTCCTGCAACTTTAAGTTCGAAATCAAAGAAATCACGGCATAACCTTTCTGTCTTTACAAAATCGGCCAGTTCATCAACGATGTTGTCCATTCCTTTAAACTTGTTTGCATAACCATTTGAAGTTCCTTCTTCTGTACCACTTGTTTTTTCAGACTGGCAATAACAGTTGTCTTGCACTTCTGCATTTCAGGACTGGTCAGTTTACAGGTTGATGTTCTTTCACTGCAATTGTCTAAACAGCTATCAGTGCAGGTGGCCGTAGATATTGGCGTTTTCTTTTTTCAATCTCTGCAGCAGGTAATCATCAGACAAGGTGTCCTAAATAGGGTAGGGAGTCCAGAAAGATTGAATATTTTTGCTTTCCCATCTTTGTTTTGTGGAACGTGGGATAATCTTTGTAATCTCGGGTGTCATCTTAACATCGGCAAACTGGAGTTTTAGTTCGGAATGGTAACTTCGGTATAGAGAGGTCATGAAAAGACAGGCAGATTATAATTGGCAGTGAATTTAGTCCATCTGTCCTGAATATGATCATTGTATAAATGAAAAGAAGCTGTTCAAAGATGTATGCATTTACTACGTTGCCAATCCAAGAAATAGTGCCTTTTTTGTTAGTGCGGCAGCATTGTTCACACCCAGTTTTAATAATATTCTCACGCGGTAATTTTCCACAGTTGCTACACTCAGGAAAAGTTTTTCTGCTGTTTGTGCACAAGTATGGCCATCCACGATATGTTGCAATATTTCTTTCTCTCTATTGGTTAATGAAGTCTTTAAAGATACTGCCTTTCTTTCTTTCTCTTCCAATTGCTGCATTTTTGCTTTTAGTTCCGGTTCCAAAAAAGTTCCTCCATGACTGACTGTTTCTATAGCCCTGATTAATTCTTTCTCATCAGACGTTTTTAATAAATATCCATGCACACCGGACTTAAACATATTATGGATATAAAGCGAACTGTCAAAGTTGGTCAAAGCAATTATCTTAATTGCCGGATACTTTTTGAGTATAATAGGCGTCAGTTCATCCCCCGTTTTATCAGGTAACTGAATATCCAGTAACAATACATCCGGCACAATTGTCTGTAACCCTTCCAGCAACTCTTTTCCATTGGCATAAGTCCCGGTCAGGAACATATGAGGCAACTGTGCTAAGATTCTTTGCAGCCCACCAATAATCATAGGATGGTCATCTGCTATCGCGATCCGGATGTTCATAATGTCATTTCTTTAAATTTTGTGAAATCAAATACGATAAATATAACAGTAGGACTTTCTTCGGCAGATTGTATATCAATATTACCATGAAGCGCCTCAACGCGGTGCCGCAGATTTAGCAGGCCGAACCCCATATTGGATTTGCTAACATTAAAACCAGTCCCATTATCCTCAGCAGTAATACTTAATCTGTTTTCATGTAACATAATTGCCACTGTTGCAGAAGAGGCATTTGCATGTTTAATTATATTTTGTATCAGTTCCTGGGCCATGCGGTACACAATCAGTTCCATAGCTTTATTCAGTTCATTCAGTGGGCCATAAAACTCCAGGTCAATCTGTAACAGGTTACTGGTATTGATACCGTCAGCATGCAACCGCAGCGCTTTTTCCAGATCATAACGCATCAGCACATCCGGCATCAGATTATGAGCAGTTTTCCTCACTTCGGAAGCAGTCTCTGTAAGCATACGCATTACGGCCTCGAATTGAGCAGAAGGCTCAGAGCCGGAATGTTCGGCCCGCAAGGTGCCCAGGTTCATTTTAGTAGAAGCCAACATGCCACCTATACCATCGTGTAATTCCCGGGCAAGCCGTGTGCGTTCTTTTTCTTCTCCTTCCATCAATGCCTTTAATCTATTAATCTCATTATCCTTTTGCAAAGAAGATATATAATGTTCCTGAATCTGCTGTTCTTGCTTTTGTTTTTGTTTACTATTTCGGTATAATATATAGAGCAGTGCTATGAGCAGTGTTAGCAATAACAATCCTGATGTACTGCCTGCAATCCAAAGGTTTTTATTTTTGATCTGACCTTTCTGTCTATTGATCTGCAATTGCTTTTGACTGAGTTCCTTATCTTTTAGTGCTGTTCTGTATTGGGTTTCCAATTTATTGGCCTGTTGCAGGCGTTCGTTGTTCTTTACGCTATCATACAATTTAATGTAAGCATACAGGTGCTCATTGGCTTTTGAGTATTGTTTTGTTTTTGTATAAAAATCACCGAGAATACCTTGAAATGCCAGAATCGTGTTGGGTTCCTTCGCCATTTGGGCATTGGCCAAAGACTGTTGCAAATAGGGTGCGGCATGGGCGTAATCTTTTGCCCGGAAATACGCCATTCCCAGTCGGTCCCTGATATGACGCGCGCCAGGGTCATTGGGTTTTGCCAGTGTCAGGGCCTCCTTCAAATAGGCTATGGCTTCTTTATGCCTCCCTTTGTCAATCAGTATTTTACCCAAATTGGCCGTTGCCACTTGTTGTAATTTGAGATAATGGTATTTTATGGCATGAGCCCTGGCAGCCCTGAAATAGTAGTCTCCTTTTTGAGGGTTTTCCTGTTGTCCGTAGGCAACCCCTTTGTTCAGCAGGATATTGCCTAACAGCTGGTTGTTATTCGCTTTACGTGCTGTATATTCCGCCTGGTCCAAATAATAAATTGCTTTTTCATACTGACCCATAGTAATCAACGCATAACCAAGGTTGTTATAAATGCGGGACAAGGAAATGATAGTGTCTTTTACCATCTCCGCTATTTGCGCCGCTTTACGGTAATGATCTACCGCTTGTACCATGTCTTCCTCAAATTGATAGGCATCGCCCATTTCTGTATGTATAAAAGCCCGATAGGCCACATACGTTTTTCCTGGTCCGCAATAACCCATTGCTTTATGATATTGTTCCCGCGCAATTTTATATGCCTTTTTGTCCACCAGGCATTCACCTATATAGATATGGGAAAGGATGAGTCCCTTGGTATATCCTGCCCTGCTGCTTCCTGATGAGGCTTGACGCAGCAGGAGTATGGCGCTGTCAGGTGACGTTACACGTAGCTGTTTACCATCCTGGATCAGCTTGAGAATGGCTATGGTATCGCTTGTTCCCAATGAGCTCAGATTGGATACCATCTCTGCCGGCTGTTGCGCAGCCATTTCCCCTTTATTGAGCAACAACAACGGTAGTAAACAGTAGCACAAATACCTTAGCGGGGAATACGTCATGAAGTGTTCAAATATTATCTATATAGACCAGCTATAAGCAAGTAAAGTTAGGGGGATGGATTATTAATTATACATTATGAAAATTATTATAAAGGAAATGGTTCTATTCTGG
Source organism: Taibaiella sp. (assembly GCA_041660405.1). Taxonomy (GTDB): domain Bacteria; phylum Bacteroidota; class Bacteroidia; order Chitinophagales; family Chitinophagaceae; genus Taibaiella. The sequence goes on from JBAZWL010000014.1 coordinate 72,119, forward strand.
GATATGGACTTAGAATACATTTACACTTCAAAATCATTGAGAGATGCTGCCTGTGGAAAGTTTTCTCCAACATTTTTAAATCACGAAACACTTTGTTATACCCATTTCATAAAGCCAGTTATACCATTATCTGTTGTTTATTGTCCCTCATCTATTTCATCCGATGTAAGAGTTCGGCAGAGAAGTATCCGAACAACGAGCTATCTACGGGTTCTCCATATCAGGGCATGGAGACTGGCAGCAGGCAACAAAGAAATACTGGCCTAGAGAAGCGTTATAGCAATAAAGATACCGGTCGGGTCATGCTATATGAAGGTATGATTATTACGCAATAATTATAATAGTCAGTATATAGAAATCGAAATACTTAAAATCAATCCTGTCTTTTTTAATCATTTAAAATCAGAACAAACAATGCAAAAACACTACATGAATGTAAAGCTTGCCTTATTGGCCTTATGCCTTTTGGTCAGCTTCCGGTCCTTGGGGCAATCACCCGGTTTATTTAACTACCAGGCAGCCCTACGCAATCCCGCAGGCGAAATACTGGCCAGCCAATCCGTAGGCCTTAAATTGAGTATACTGGAAAGCAGTCCCACCGGCACATCTATGTATAGCGAAGTGCATAATGCCATCACTACCGCGCAGGGCCTGGTCAATGTACAAATAGGCACAGGCACCAATGTTATTGGCGACTTCGCAGCTATTAACTGGGCAAGCGGGGAATATTACCTGAAAGTAGAAATGCAAGACGGTGTATCTTTTGTAAACCTGGGCAGCAGCCGTTTAGTAAGCGTTCCTTATGCCCTGTACAGCAACAAATCCTTGTATGCAGATACGGCCGTCAAGGCCACTTATGCAGACACGGCAGCTTATCTGTCAGGTTTCAACGGTTTTACCGGTTGGTTCCTGGATGGTAATAGTGGTATAGACAGCACCAATTTTATTGGTACAGTTGACAGTATGGATTTGGTTTTTAGAACCAATAATAAAAAAAATATGGTATTGCGTATGGACGGTAGCCTTTATATTGGGGATACTGCCTTAATTCCTGCTGATCCATACAATGGCCTGCCAGACAATGTAGGTTTCGATTTAGACCAACAGACGGGATTTTATTTCAATAAATATAAGGCTGCAGTCAGGGCCGGCGTACTGGCCGATAGTTCCGTTTGTTGCGGTTTAATCCCATATGCAGGTAGCTTTCCTACTTCTACCAGTCCTGCCTACCTTCGCGAAGATAGCATGGGCTATGGTTCGGTGGCCATGGGCATTGCTAATAAAGCGAAAGGCCCCGGATCCATTGCTTTAGGTGCGCATAATAAAACATCTGTGTGGGGTTTTGATGTTGCTATTGGCATTGGCTGCGAAGTCAAAAGTGGATACGGAGCTATTGCCATGGGGCGGCAAGCTATTGCAGCAGGTGAATTGGGGCCATCTATATCCATTGGCTATCGTACAAAATCATTTGGAGGCTATTCAACTGCCATGGGAAATAGCACGGAAACAAATGGATGGAGTTCTTTTGCTATCGGCGAAAGAACGAAAGCAAACGGATTAGGAAGTGTGAGCATGGGCTATTACACTATTGCCAATGCCAGAGCTTCCTTATCTATCGGCAGGTATAATGATACTCTGGTTGATGCAGAAAACAGTACCGGTGGTACTGCCGGTCCAGTCTTTATTGCCACCAGCCCTGCTTTTATTATAGGCAACGGGAGCAGCAACAGCACCAGAAGCAATGCCTTTATGATAAGGTATAACGGCGATGCCCACCTTGCCGGCATCTTGACCCAAAGCTCCGACCGCAGGTTGAAAAAAGATATCGAACCTTTGTCCTTAAGTTTGGATAAAGTACAAGCGCTTAAAGGTGTTACTTATCACTGGAATGGCAAAAACAATCATGACAGCACCCGACTGCAATACGGGCTTATAGCACAAGAAGTAGAAAAAATATTTCCTGATTTGGTTACTACCGAAAGCAACGGGTATAAAAGTGTGAACTACATTGGCTTAGTACCTGTATTGATTGAGGCCGTAAAAGAACTAAAACAGCAAATGGTTGCCAAAGAAGGAGAACTAAATGCCTTGAAGGCATCAAACGAAACAACGATAAAAGACCTGGAAGGCAAGGTGAACCATATTTTATTGCTTATGGAGAAGAACGGGGTAGCCGGGAAATAGTGAGGTAGCATTACTACGTATTCAATATCTATAATTTCAAAACAATAGATTTACATGAAAAAGATTTTAAGTCTAACCTCCGTGCTGTTGTTATCCGTAGTGGCCGCACAGGCACAAACTGTGGTGCTGGAGCGCAGCGTCATTGCTGCAACAGGCAGTGTAAGCGCGGCTTTTGACGCAACTACTGGCGAAGCCGTTATCCAGACCCAAACAAACGGTACCACCACCCTTACCCAGGGCTTTCATCAAAACCATATTATAGTGGTGGAACTGGGCATAAACGAAGGACAAATGCAAATTGCATCCGAGGTGTACCCCAATCCATTCACCGAACAGTTTTGGGTAAGTGTGAAGCAGGCCATGCCCGGTGTATTGCAACTAATGGTTACAGACATAAACGGCAAGGTGCTTTCTGAACATAAAAGCGCGAAAGCACTGATGGTAAAACATGTTTTTGATATGCGACAATATGCTTCCGGCAGTTATCTGTTGGGCATATACAAAGAGGGGCAATTGTTGCAATCAGTGAAGCTGGTGAAGAAAATATAGGGTTGACAATGTTGTGACCTAACAGATGTTTCGGCTGCTGCGCAGGCCTCAGGACAATGGGAATGATAAGCAAAAGGAAACAACCCCATTGTCCTGAGCATAGCGAAGGATCTAAAAAAAACAATTGCTCATTGTCCTTTGGTAACACAATGTTTAAGCATCCAATTGGTTTTAAAATAAAAAGTATGAACACAACTTTTACCAAAATATATCCACTTACTTGCCTTGTGCCCTTGCTATTGTTTGTAGCCGTCACTTTTTCTTCCCAGCCGGTAAAGGCCCAAAGAGAAAACATGTGGGCCTTCAATATAATGGAAGGCTTGGATTTTAACCATCCCGACACCAATGGTTATCCTTCCCCTATTGCTACAAGTAATGGCAATTATCCCTGGCTTATACCCAATAATTATTTTTCTACCTTTCCCAGGGCAAGTGCAACCATCTGTGATATGTCGGGCAATTTGATGTTCTATACCGAAGGTTCCAATATCTGGGACAAACAGGGGACCGTAATGCCTAACGGCAAGGACATAACAGGATTGGAAAGCACAAATAATAGCTACTACAATATACCTAATGGTCCTGTAGTAGCCTCTTTAGGCGTTACGGCTATAGTGCCTACAATTGACAGTTTTGAAAAATACTATGTCTTTTCTATTACGGCAACTCAGTGGCTATCTCAATGGTCTGTAGGACAGTTGGCCAATGCCGGTAAGCTATTTTACAGCGTGGTGGATATGGGTCGGCATGGGGGCATGGGGGATGTGGACCTGTCGCAAAAAGCAATATTAATAGATTCCGTGCTGGCAGACAGGATGGTTGCTATTCGGGGAGAAGATTGTAATATCTGGCTATTGGTTAGCAATAAAGAAGAAACATTATTTAAAGCCTATGAAATAACTGGAGAAGGGATCAATCTTAACCCTGTTATTTCCTATGTAGGGGCTACAGGGATGGCCTCGACATTTTATCCTACCATGTGGGGACATTTAAAAGTATCGCCCAACAGAAGAAAACTGGCAAGAACGCAAACTTCCACTTATTATATAGGGTTTGAACAATACTGTGTCGGGGGGATAGACGTATTTGATTTTGATCCGGCCACCGGAGTAGTGTCCAACCGATTAATGCTGGATGGCAATTATACCACCCCCCTTATACATATAAAGGCATATGGCAGTGCGGAATTTTCTTCAGATAATTCCAAAGTGTACGGAACATTGTGGGATGATGTAGAAATGCATTTGTCCCATATCAGTAATCCTCACCTCGTGGCGCAATTCGATCTGAATAACCCCAACCCACCGGCATCAAAGTTAATTGTGGACAGCAGTAGCGGTCATGATATTAAAAGAGGCCCTGACGGAAAAATTTATTACGGATACGAGGTTCAAAACCCGGGCTGGATGAATTCCTTGAGTGCCATTACCCAACCTAATTTGGCCGGGGCGGCTTGTGTCCCCCAAAGGGCTGTACTTTATGGTTTGCCCAACGCTGTTTATCAATACTTACCCTTTTCCCAATTTCCCAATTCCGTGCCCGTGCTTCTCCGCGATACCATAATAAACAAAATATTAGTACGGCAATGTTATCAGGAAAAAGTCACTATCTCCGCGACAAATACCAGTGGAAAATGGTACAAATGGGATCAGAATTATCCTTACGATGAAGGTAATACCAGCCCTTCAAGAGTAGTATATCCCGGCACGTATGTGGTGCGCTATATTACTAGCAATCCTTGTTCTTACCACATAGATTCCTTTATTGTACCCGGGCCAAAACCATTGCCCCAACTAATGGTTCAGGAATGTATGGCCAGTGTGCAACCCGTTGAAGATACTTTAGATTGGGCTTATATCTGGCTAAAAGGTATTGATACGTTGCATGCTAAACCTTATAGCAAAGCGGGGGACGCGATTTATGACCTTACGCCCGGTAGTTATTCCTTATACATCCAAAACCCTGACGGCTGTGATACCATCTTTACGTTTGAAATAGATGAGCAACCATTTTTGGTAGTAAGTCCCTCGGATACTATCATCCGCTATGGCGATAGCATCCAGCTGCAGGCTTCGGGCATGTATTATTATACCTGGAGCCCGTCCGGTAGCCTGAGCAACGACACTGCGTCAAATCCTTTTGCCCGCCCATTACACCCCGTTGCTTATATGGTGAAGGGAATAAGTGAGGGCGGTTGTATGGATTCAGCTACGATATTTATTGACATTGATTATACTATGCCTGATTTTGTACCTAATGCTTTTTCTCCCAATGGCGATGGTCTCAACGACCTCTTCCGTATTGAAAACATCACTTATCAGCATGTGTTGGAATTCAGAGTATTTAACAGGTTTGGCCAATGCGTGTTTTATACCATGAATGCCAAAAATGGCTGGGACGGCACTTTCCACAATAAGCCTTGTGATATAGGTACTTATTATTACCTCATCAGAATTGCTTACCCGGATAAGAGAGAGAAAACACTTAAAGGTGATGTAATCCTGATAAGATAAAATATTTAGCCGAAGATCTGTTGTAATGTATCAAATATGTTGATTGAAGCTACGGGGGAAAGTGAAAACATGCTTCTCATTTTTGTATTTAATCGTGATTATCCCCAAAAGTATATCTTCAAACATGCTGATAAAAAGTAGTGCTCTTGGAGAAGCAAATTGTCCGCCTCGAAAGACGTTTTAGATGGGCCAGGAATGTTAGGTTTTTACGTTCTATATGATTGGTTCCCTTTTTTCTTGTACTATGGATTTTACTTGGCAACAAGGTGCCATAGTGTTTCAGCTTATCCGTATAAACTTTAGTAGCATTGGACAGTATTAATGTGTTTGTCATGGGTCTAAGAGTATTGTTTGTCCTGCGCCAATATTGAAATCAATAACTTCTGTGGTATTCTTTATTATAGCATAGGATACCCATATTTGTTTCTCTCGATATCGCACGTAGGTACAGAGCTCGTCCATCTCATATTCTTTTCCCATCATAATCATAGGGGCAAATACCTTTGCGCTAAAGACAGTATCTTTTTTTTAACTGTCGTTACGGAAATTTTTAATAGACGGGCAATGCTACGAATACCGCATCCTTCCTTGAGATATTCTTTGATTTTCTGGGCCGTATTCGTCTGGCAGGCACTATAGTCGTAGGAGTCTACGAAACTGCGCTTGCAGGATTTACATAAATAACTGTTGCTTACCATAAGAAGTACCATTTTTTACGCATTTGAAATTAGCACAAAAAAGAAAGCAGACAGTGTTTATACTGCCTGCTTTTTGTCTCTTTTAGGGTGTCACTATGTTGATTTTACTGGTATTCCCAGTTACATCAACATATCTGGTATACTACCCACCATTTTATATGACCTGTTTTGGCGTGTTTTAAAGAACATTTTGTGTGATACATATATAATCATTTAGTAGTCTTTGGCCAAGACTATCGTCAATTTTATTATGCTAATTCTAGAGAAACCCATGAACAGCTAAATGATAAAGACAGGCAGGTTATATGTTGGTCAAGATTGTGCTTAACCAATTTGAAAAACTAAGGAAGTTACAAATGTGAAACTGTTCTCGCTTTTGAGGATTACACTTTGTTACTGGTGTCGACATTGAGGTTGACACCAGGATGGAAATTTAATCCCTTCATGGTTTCATCGCATCATTTACCGGTTGGCTGTCCACGAACTGCTCAAATTTTATAATCTTACCGTCCTTCAATTTCCAGACGTGGGTACCCCTGGCCTCAAACGGTTTACCTGAGATATTGTAGGTGCCGGTATAGGTGCCATAAGCTACTACTTTATCATCGCTTGCGACATAGTCTTCAGGCGTAAATTTGTAATCTATCCATTCACTTCCCAGGCGGCTAAATACATTTTGGGTTACGTTTTCCAGACCCATATATGTTCCGGCATAAGGAAAACCCTTGGCTTCTGTCCAGGAGATATCTCCGGCCGCATATTTAGCCAGATTTCTACCATTCTCTTCAGAAGTTTTTCCTTCGTAGGTGCTTTTTATTATTTCAAGATTTGTCATTCTCTTTTGAGTTAGGAAACAGCCCGACAGTGCCATGAGCCCTATCAGGCTGAAAATTATTTTTAGTTTTACCATTTCATTTCACCGGTATTCACTTTTGCCCCTATCAGCAGAGCGGTTTCAAAAGTAAGTGTGGGGTATTTTGCTTTTATTACTTTAACCAGTGCCTCAGAAGTTTTGTTGGTTTTCAGCGCTTCTTCGTAAAACTGAATATAGCTTTTGGTATGCGTAACTGCTGAAAGGTCAAATGGAGTATTAGAATTGGCATGTGCAGGAATTACAATTGATGGATGTAAAGCTTCGATTTTGTCCAAAACAGCTATCCATTGCTGGCGGGCTTCTGCTGTCTGTGCATCTGCCATCCATAAGTTAAATGTGGTACCAAAAACATTGATACCGCCTAAAACCGCTTTTATGGAAGGTATCCACACAAAGGTTTTAGATGGGAATTCGTCCAGTCCGATAATTTCCAGTTTCTGACCTTCTAACTCAATACTGTTGCCCTTTAAAACTTGTGGCAGAGTAACGTTAGAGGTAATGGCCTTACCTAATCGTTCTCCCCAAACATCCAGTTTTTTCTGGGCAGTTGCCTTGATGGATTCAACTGTTGCCGGCGATGCATAGGCAGTCACTTCCGGGAAATATTTTTTAAATACTTCCAATCCAAAATAGAAATCAGGGTCAGCATGGGGAACATAAATTGTGGTTAGTTTTTTACCTGATTTTTTGATTTGATCGGCTACTTTCTCTGCATCTGCAAGTGTGAATTGTGCATCGATCAATACTGCATCTGTTTTACCGGATACGATTACCGAGGCTACACCAAAACTATTTTCTGATGCGTTGAAAATTTCCAGTTTTAAATTGTTTGCTTCAATGGTTTTGAAACTTTGTGCCTGTACTTCCATTTTAATTAACATTAAAGTGATTAATAATACTAGTGAACTAACTTTTTTTATTATCTATTTTTTTTAGATGATCGAACAAAGTTAGTCGCAACGTGAGCTTAAAACCTTTAAACTAGTTTAATAAATGAAGGTTGGATTTATCTTTTAAGAGAAATCTTCTTTCGGATATTACTTAGAAAAACATTGGTAATACCCAGGTAGGCGGCGATTTGAATATTCGACAGGCGTTGTATCAGTTGCGGATATTTCTCTGAAAACTCAATGTAACGTTGATCGGCAGTTTTACTCAAATTATCTATCATTCTTCTCTGCAATGCAACATTTGTTTTTTGGGTCATCACTCTGAAAAGCTTTTCTATTTTTGGTAGGTTTTCATAGGTAAATTCCTTGTCTTTTTTTGAGATCAGCAGAACTTCACAGTCTTCAAGCGCTTCAATAAAAAGTTGCGATGGTTTTTCATTGGTAAAGCTATCGATATCCGTAATCCACCAGTTTTCGATGGCGAAATAGAGCACTTGTTCAAAGCCGTTCTTGTCAATGTGATAAACGCGCAAAAGCCCCTTAACAACAAAACCCTCGAATCTGCATATTTCTCCCTCACTCAATAAAAAACTCTTTTTATTAATCTGACGGTGTTTAAACAGATTGCAGAATGCCGCTGTTTCGTCTTCTGAAAGAGAAATATGGTTTGCAATGTTTTGTTGAAGAAGGCTTGTCATTTGTATTTGCATCCGGAGAATGTGTATGGCTAAAATACAAATTTTACAGCTTCAAAGTTATCTTAGGAGCCAGGGCTAATTTATATCAACCTGTAGAAAGTCTGCTTAGCTTCGCTGTTTTGGGTTTGTCGGAACAAAGACGGACTTTAGCGTTAGCCAGAATAAAAGTGGGAAAAATGCATTGGCACAGTTAATCCAGGAAAAAGTTCTGGTGCTTCGATATTAAAAGGCAACTGCGCATCGCTGTTTACCTTTACCATTGATTCAATCTGGGCGACCTTGTATATTTTCCTGAGCACCTCACCTCGGAAAATTACCGCAGATGCTTTCGTGAATAAATCTGAAATTTGAAAAAGATAACTAAGTCTTACTACTCATGCAAGTTCAGTATCTTCTACCCTCACCGCAGCTGTCGCAGTTCGTCAATGGGATCCTTGTAATCCATCATGAAGGTGCCCCGGAATTTATATTGCCACTTTTCGCCAATGGATCGCCAGCGATTGTCTTACAGACGGCCGTCGCAAAAACGGTGGTGGGATGGAGGTTATTTGCCAATGCAAATAAAGTATCTCCAGTATGTTTAGAGGGTTACGATTCACGCTGTTACCAATTGGAACTTGGACCTTGGAGCGAACAATATTTTTATAGTGAGCTGAGAATAATGAACATGTAGCATTGTATAAAATTACAAAAGGAATCAAATGAGCTTATGAGTAAAGAGAAATGAGCCTTACAATAAAGATCACGAGCGACAAAATAGCTAGTTTTGTGTACCCTTATTGATAATGGGAGAATATGACAATGAAACAGGAAGAAAAATTGAAGACTATCAGCTATTCAGGTATATTTCTGTCCTGCTTTTCTGATTACAGTGAAAAATGTATCCATACTACCCCGGAGCATACACTTGTCTATTTGTATTCAGGTGAACAGGTGATAGAGGATAGGGATAAGAAGATTGCTATACAAGCTGGAGAATGTGCATTTATCAGGCGTGACCATCGTCTTATGATGTATAAAAATAGTAAGGGGGGAAGAACTTTATAAGGGAATTTCCCTTGCGTTCAAACGAAATGTTTTACGCGAGTCCACCTACTGAGGTCTAAAGTTTAATCACTTTAAATGAGCTTCTCAGAAAAGAAAGTTGAGCCTCATAGCAACGTCGCTATGAGGCTTTAATTTTAATTTTGCTTTATAGTTTAAAGCATTGCAAAAGCACATGGAAGTTATTGAAGTAAATATTTTTGAGCGGTTAAGAGCAGGAATGCCCATAAGGTTGAACGATCCTGAATATTCAAAAATCAATGAGGAGGTTGGAAGGACAATAAAACTTTCACAGCAGCTCAACGCAGCTACCGATATCGACCAGGTATGCCACTACTTGAGCGATATAACCGGAGCAAAGATCGACGACAGCACCATTATATTTACACCGTTTTATACCAACTTCGGCAAGTTTACACAGATAGGAAGAAACGTCTTTATCAACCATGCCTGTTCATTTCTTGATATGGGCGGAATTACAATCGAAGATGACGTTCTAATTGAGCCAAAAGCAAATCTCATCACAGAAAATCACCCCTTAGATCCTAATGACAGGAGGGCCTTAATTACAAAACCTATTACTATAAAAAGGAAGGCCTGGATTGGTGCAGGTGCCACCATATTGCCCGGGGTAACCGTAGGCGAAAATGCCGTGGTAGCAGCTGGAGCCGTTGTTTCAAAAGACGTACCTGATAATGTTATTGTAGGTGGCATTCCAGCAAAAATTATTAAATCACTTTAAAACATATAATAGAATGAATCAGCTAAAAATAGTTATAGCAGCGTCCTTGCTGATATTGATGCAGGCTTGCACGGAAACAAGTACTAAAGAACAACCTAAAAAACAGAAGAATTGGAACAAATTTCACCAAAAGACTACACGACATTTAAAGTAAGTGACAACGTGGAAATGTATAAGGTTACTTTCAAGAACCAATTCAAAATGGATGTTGCGGGGCATTTGTTTATCCCTAAAAATTTAGACCGTAACGCAAAACATGCAGCTATCATTGTTGGACATCCAATGGGTGCAGTAAAAGAACAGAGTGCGGACGTTTATGCTTCAAATATGGCTGATCAGGGATTTATTTCTTTAGCTATTGACCTATCATTCTGGGGTGAGAGTGCAGGTGAGCCACGTAATGCTGTTGCACCAGATATTTATGCGGAAGACTTCAGTGCAGCGGTTGATTTTTTGGGTACACGGCCGTTCGTTGACCGGAACAAAATTGGAATCATTGGTGTTTGCGGCAGTGGCAGCTTTGTGATTAGTGCTGCAAAGATTGACCCAAGAATGAAAGCCATTGCAACAGTGAGTATGTATGATATGGGGTCAGCCAGCCGCAATGCTTTGAACCATTCTCAAACCCTTGAGCAGAGAAAGAAAAATCAGCAGGAAGCTGCAGAGCAACGTTACGCAGAATTTACTGGTGGTGAAATTAAATACATTGGAGGTACAGTACATAAGTTGGATGATAAAACCGATCCTATTCAACGGGAGTTTTATGATTTTCTACCGTACACCAAGAGGGGAATATACGCCCAAAGGAGGTTCTCCAAAACTCACAACGCATCCTACATTGAGCAGTAATGTAAAGTTTAATAATTTTTATCCGTTCAATGATATAGAAACAATTTCTCCACGTCCGATGCTCTTCATTGCCGGCGACAAAGCGCACTCGAAAGAGTTTAGCGAAGACGCATATAAACGTGCAGCAGAGCCAAAAGAATTGTACTATGTTCCTAACGCAGGTCATGTTGATTTATACGACAAGACTGATTTGATCCCTTTTGAAAAACTGGATACATTCTTCAAGAATTATTTAAAATAAGAGGAGAAAAAGGTCCCTGAATGGGGGGATCACTTAATATTGATAAAATCCGCTTAAATGGTGGGATTTCGAAAGTTTTCAAAATTGGGGCCCTGAATGGGGCGCCAATTTTTTTTGACCTGTTTTGATTTATTTTAAAGAACTTCTTTGTGTAATGCAAATATATCATTTAGTAGAATCTGCCAAAGACTATCGTCAATTTTAGTATGTCTGTTCTTTAGCAATTGATGATATATTGCCCTGATTTAGGTAAGTAGTTCTGGTTTCATATACTTTAGTTGTTCGACTATTTTTCCGCCTGCTCTTTCAGCTTTACCAGCCATTGCCCAATATTTTTACTAACCATATTGGGTGCAAAAATCTTCTCCATTCTTGTTTTTGGTCCATTTTGGGATTCGTTTGAAACAGCCTTGCAGCCATCCCTGGTTGGGATAATCATCCATGCATTGTAAACGGTCATTTTTTTGTTTTCGGTTTCGCCTAACCAAGCTACATGGTAGGGAGGCTTAAATTCCTTTATAGTTGAAGTGAATTTGCCTGCGGGATACCAGATAAAAACACTCGACGGATTAAGCTTACCTTCAGTCGAGTTCAGCAGTTCAATACCTTCCGATTTCCTATACCATTCCGGCCATTTGGAAGCATTGATGAAGATATCCCAAACCACTTGGGGGGAAGCTTTGATGTCTATTTCGTTGTGTATGAAAAAAATCAGATTCTGCTGGCTTGAAGCCTTTCGGCCAGTTGATCTTTTCAGAATAGGGCAGGCTTGACTGAACTACTTTCTTGTGTGAGTAACAAGAGGAAAGCAATATTGACATGCCCGTTAAGCTAACGAGTATGAATAATTTTGTTGTTTTCATTCTATGTATAATTTAAAAAATTTTTATTTTTGACTGGCCAATCCCTTTTTAATCTTCATCATAATACCATCAGGTACAAAATTGGGGAGTTTTGAGTTAAACCAGTTTTGAAAGCCCACTACTTTTTTTCCACTTCCTTCTAAGAGATGCTTTACACCCTGCACTGCCACATCTTTGGGATGCATCGGTTTGGTTTTGTGAAGATTTGTAGATTGCATTTTATCAGTGGTAAAGCCAGTGTCTGTCGTTCCGGGATAAAGGGAATTTAAAACAACGCCGGTGCCTTCCAGTTCAGCGGCAAGCGTTTCACTAAATGCCAATACAAATGCTTTGGTTGCTGAGTACACGGCAAAATAGGGGAATGGCAGAAACGAAAGCACTGAGCCTATATTCATGATCCTGCCGGATCTGCGGCTGACCATATCCTGTGCAAAAAGCTTGGTAAGCACTACCAAACTGGAAATATTTAATTGAATCATATTCAGTTCTTCTTCCAGTGGCGTTTCAGTAAAATTGCCATAGTTGCCCACACCTGCATTATTTACCAGATGGCTCACTAATAAGCTTTCCTCTTTGACCTTTTTGTACAGGCCTTTAGCAGCATTCACATCAGAAAGGTCTGTAGCAAAATATTGGACCAGAATGCCATACCTTTTTGTTAAATCAGCTTGCATCTGTTGCAATTTACTTTCCGTACGTGCAACCAATATCAGATTAAATGCTTTCTCTGCTAACTGGTTCGCCATTTCGTATCCAATGCCGGATGATGCTCCGGTAATTAAAATATATTCTTTCATTTTAGTAAAAATTAAGTGAGTAATATTTAATTCTTCTTTTGAGCTGATTCCCTATTTCAGGAAATCAGCATCTTGGTAGGCCGGGTTTGGATACTTGTAAAAACCCTCTCCCGTAGATATACCCAGCTTGTTCTGATCAATGAAGTTCTCCTTCATAAAGCCCTGCCTTTGTTCCCAAGCTTCATCTCCATTTGACTCGGCCATTGATTTCACCACATTGTATGCCGTATTCATTCCCACAAAATCTAACATAGCCATTGGTCCCATATCTACCCCCAGGCTCTTCATCCAGGTCTTGTCAATAGAGGCTACATCTGCAACGCCATTTCTGTACAAGTCGAACCCAGCTATCAATAGCGGCAATAATAGTGAGTTAGTGATGTACCCAGGCTGTTCTTTGTAAATCGGGATGGATACCATGCCTATCGTTTTGGCAAACTGAACGATCTGTTCAAAAATTTCGGGATCTGTACCTGGATGTCCCATAATTTCAGCCAGGTTATTCTTGAGCAGATTAGTGGCGAAGTGCAAAGCTAAAAACCGTTCAGGTCTGCCTGTCTCGGCAGCAAACTGGCTTGGCAACAGAGTAGAAGTGTTGGTGCAGAAAATAGTTTTTGATGGAGCCACAGCACCTAGTCTGGTATAAAAGTCCTTTTTTATCTGAATGTTTTCCGGAATCGCTTCAATAGTGAGGTCGGCATCCTTTACAGATTCCACCAAATCAGTTGTAAAACTTATTGTAGACACGGCAATATCCAAATCCGCAAGTTTGGCGTTCAAGTCCTGTTGATACGATTGTTTAAACTGTTTAAATTTCAGCTTGGCGAGCTCCAACAGTTCTTCGTTGATATCGAATAAAGTCACATTATAGCCGTGGTAGGCTGTCTGAAAGGCAATCTGCGCACCCAGTACGCCAGATCCCAATACGGTAACGTTTTTAATATTCATAATATTTAATTTTTAAGTATGCGGTTAATCAGGTTAATTGGGAACAGTCTCAATTCTGGCAACAAGTCTTCTCATCTATGTTGACAGATCATATCTTTTCATGCAACTGTGGAGGTATGAGTTTGTACATTACCGGTGTCACGATCCTTGACAATATCGTCGAGCTGATCAGTCCGCCAATCAGTACGATGGCCAGTGGCGCGATCTGCGGATTGGGATTCATGGCAATCGGGATCAAGCCACAGATGGCCGTTATGGAAGTAAGTACAACAGGTAAGAACCTGGTTTCCCCTGCAATGTTTATCGCCTCGTCTATACTTTTTCCCTCTTCGCGCAACTGGTTGGTAAAATCAACCAATAACAATGAGTTCTTCACCTGTATGCCCGATAGACCGATGAAACCGATGATGGATACCAGTGACATCGGGTTTCCGGTTATAAGTAGAAATATCACCCCGCCCAAAACGCCCAGTGGGATAATCGACAAAACGATAATGATTCCCTTAAATGTCTTGAACTGTAGCAGCAGGACGGCGATAAACAGGAACGTGCTTAAAATGATAACCGAAAGGAAATTACCGCCCAGCGCATCACCTTCCGATTCGGCCTCACCCGACAATTTATAATAATAGTCTTTGGGCATTTTTAGTTTGTTGAGTTCTGGTACAATGTCCTTGAGGATATCGTTCGCCAGTACATTGTCCTTGGTGAGTGAGGTCACCTTTGCAAACCGTGATTTATTGAAATGGTTGATGGTGGTAGGCGAGGTTTCCAGGCCAATGGTAGCAATCTGGTCGATCTGTATCGGTGAACCCTGGATATTATTCACATAAAGGTTCTTCAATGCGTCCAGATTTGAAAACTTATTACGTGGGATGGTGATCACCACGTTCCTCGAATCGCCCCTGTCGTCAATATAATCTCCAACATTCAGTCCGGCTACGGCCATCCTGATCACCTTGTCAATGTCGCTGGTCAGTACGCCCAAAGTCCGGGCCTTTTCCTTATCGATCTTGATTTTTACATCAGATTTATAGGCATTGAGTTCGTTGTTGATGAAAAAAGTACCTGGATGCTTGCGTAACAACTCTTCCACTTTGAACGAAAGCGACCTGAGAGTATCCTGGTTCTCCCCAAACACCCTCACCACGATATTGGCCTCGATTGGCGTACCTTGTTCGAAATCCTTCACCTCTATTTTTGCATAGGGGAAATCACTAAACTTGCTTCTGAGCGTTTTGATCAGTTCAGTCTTGTCGTTTGGACTTGTCTCTTCTTCCAATTGCACGAAAATCTGTGCAAAATCCGGTTTTATATCTTGCTGATGCACGTTGTAATAGATCTGTGGATTACCTTTTCCTACGTTAGAGGTGTAGTAAACGATTTCGCTATGTTTTTTTAGCTCCGTTTCCACCAGCTTTGTGGCCCTGTCGCTTTCAGGGATATTTGCCTGTAACGGCATTTTAATGTTAATCAGAAACATCGGTTTTTCAGAAGTAGGAAAAAGTTTGAACCCTGCCAGTGGGAAGAGTAAAAAGGCCAGAACGCTTAATGCAATGGATACCCCAATCGTTACCTTTGGCCATTTTAGTGCCAGTGGCATAATGCCGCGATAAGACCATGTCAAAAAGCCCTGTAGTTTTTTTAAGAAATAATTTCCCTCTCCATGGGTATGGGTTTTCAGGATCTTGCTACCGATAAAAGGCACGAGCGTTAGCGCTACGATCATAGAGGCCAATACGCTGGTAATAATGGCCATAGGCAGGCTTCGGATAAATTCTCCGGCCATATCAGGCAGAAGGGCCAATGGTAAAAATGCAATCACAAGCGTTGCAGTACAACCTACAACCGCTGCCCCAATCTGCTTGGTCCCCTTCAAAATGGCATCCTTTCTGGTATGCCCTTCCCTGAGCCACCTTTCGATATTTTCTACAACAACGATACTGTCATCCACCAATAGCCCTAATGCTACCACAAGCCCCACAATACTGAGCTGGTTGAGTGAGAAGCCTAGCAAGTTCATCGCAATAAGGCCAAGGGCCAGTGAAAGGGGAATAGAGATCATTACGATCAGCGATGGCCTGAAGCCCAAAGGTAGCAGGGTAACCACCACGAGTAGGATGGCCAATCCAAAATCAAAGCCCAGGTGTCCCAGGCGTTTTGACACCATATCTGCCTGATCAAAGTTTTTGACCATTTTGATGTTCTCCGGCAATGTTTCAGAAAACTGTTCCAATACGGGAGTGTACTCTTTCTTAACCTGGCTGATATCCACATTGTTCTTCATCGAAGATGTAACCAATATACAGCGTTGCCCATTGATCCTGGTAATGTGGTTAATGGTGCCGTCCTTATAGCCCACTTGAGCCACATCCTTTAGGTATATAATTTTTCCATTGGCATTGTAGATGACCGTGTTGGCCACATCCTCTACATTCTTGAACTTGCCACTCGTCTTTACATTAAAAACTTTGCTGTCCATATTGATGCTTCCACCCGGAATGTCAGCTGCCTCACTTTGCAGACTACCCATTACCAGGTTCAATGGTATTTTGAACTGGGCGAGCTTATCCAGTTGCATATCAATCCGGATTTCCTGCTCTGGCATCCCTGTGTATTTCACCTCTCTCAGGTTGGTGATTTTTTCCAGCTGGGTTTTCAATTTGTCTGCATTGTCCCTTAATGTTTTGGACGAGGCGGTGTTTGAGATCAGCGCAACCTGGATGATCTTTACATCTGATGATGCAATTTTTTCGGTCTTGATCAGATAGATGTCCTTTGGAAGTTCGCCGTTTTTTAGGGCGTTGATCTCGGTTGATATTTCCTGGTACTTGTTGTCCACATCCACACCATATTTGAACTTGATCTGTATAGCTGCTACCCCATCTTCAACCGTGGTCAGGATCTTATCAATGTTCTCTAGACCATAGATCTTATTTTCGATGGGTTTTACCACCTGCTCTTCCATGTCCTTGGGACTGGTGCCAGGGTAGATTACCGTAACCAGGTATTGTGGAGGATGGGTTGTGGGATCTTCTGAGCGGGGCATGGTAAAGAGTGTCAGCAGGCCTACCACCGCAACAAGCACAAATATGATCAGGGTAAACTGATAGTTCTTTACGGCAAAATTTGTAATTTTCATGTCGGCGGTTTTACTTTATAATTTTTACGGTAGACTGTTCGTTGAGATAAGCGCTATTAGAAATAACTATGCGCTCAATTCCTTCCAGTTTATCTTTTAGATAAACATTTTTGTTGTCAAACTTCAGGATGGTTACCGGTACTTTTCTAACACGATCTGCACCTTTAGGGGTAAAGATGTAACCTGTCTCTCCATCTGCCTCAACCAGCGCGCTAAAAGGAATTACGGTAGTATTTTGTGAAGCATTGGTTTCGATTGCTGCTTTCCCAAACATGCCAATTGCAGGTCTCAGGTTGCCCAGCTGAAGCTTCAGCTCTACCTGGAAAGATCCGATAGCCGCATCAGCTGCCTGAAGTTTACGCAGTACTGTTGCCTGGAATGGCTGGTCGGGATATCCGTCAAGGTTAACAATGGCCTGTTGCCCTGCCTTGATCCCGGCCCATTCCTGGTCAGTTACCCCAACCTTTAGCAGATAGCTGTCGCTCTTTTGGGTTGAGTTGGTCATCAGTACCGGCATTCCCCCGCCAATTACTTCCCCCTCGCTGGCCACCTTTTTAGTTACAAAACCATCTGAGGCCGCATAGATTTTGGCATAACGCTGGTTAAAGGCGGTTGCCTCACTTGTTTTTTTTGCAACATCCATTGCCGTCTTGGTATTCTGCAGCTGCTCCAACGTAAATACGCTGTCTTTGTAAAGGTTTACGGCCCTGGCATAGTCCCGTGTGGCCTTATCTACACCAAGGTCTGCCTGGGCCAATCCAGCCGCAATTTCGGTGGTGTTCAAAGTGGCAAGCAATTGCCCCTTTTTAAAAAATTGTCCCTCATCTACCAGTATGCTACTGATTACCCCGCCAATCTTAAAGGAATAATTGGCTTCATTTTCGGTGCTTACCAACCCTGTGGCTTGAATGCTACTGGTAATGCCCAATGAGGAAACGGGAGCAACCTTAACCGATATGATATCTGGCTGGCCTAGGGGATTTGTATTTTTCGGCTTTTCATTGCAGGCGAACAATAGTGCTGTAAGCGCAATAAGTGTAAGTTGTGTCTTGTTCATGATATTTATTGTATGTTGAAACTGGCGTTAGCACGTTCGATAGCGGTAAGGGATATCCAGGTGTCGAATAAGGCAATGTTGGATTGGAGCTGGGCATCTACCCATTGGTTCTGGGCGTCGAGCAGCTCTATATAAATGGCCATTCCCTCTTTATAGAGTTTGGTCATGTCATTATAGTAGGTCTGGCTGGTTTTAAGTTGCGATTGGGCCGCCTTGTATTGGGCGATGGCACTTTCCAGGGCTGCTTTTCGTACTTGAAGTTCAGTGAGGAGTTGCTGACGCACATAACTGCTTTGAGCGTCTGTAGCATATTGGGAAGCGATGGACTGTTTTATTTTATAGGAATTTCTTCCAGAGGAGAACAGGTTCCATTCCAGGGAGACACCCAGTAGATAATAGCGACTGTTTTTATTGAACTTCCAGTCAAAGGCCTGCGAACCCAAATCAAGTGAGGTACCAACCTTTGGTATCAGATAAGATTTGGCAACGCCACTTAGATTTTTGTTGATATCCTTCGAAATTTCAAGTTTTTTCAACTCCTCACGGCTGCTCACTTCATTAAGCTGTAAAAGATCGTGTGCGGGTTCAAGTGGGGCATCATCGGTAAGGATACTGTCTGTCAGGGGCCTGTTTAACAGGAAATTGAAATAGTAACGGGCAGATTCTTCTGTTTTTTTAGCGGCGGTAAGCGATGCATTTATTTTTGACACCTCATTCTGACTACGGATTACAGCCGTACGGTTGATCTTATGGTTTTCAAAGAGCTTTCGGTTTACTCTTTCTCCTTCTTCGAGCAGATTCAGAAAGGATTGATAGATATTGATGGCATTGGTAGCCTTAAGATAATTGTAATACGCTGTCTTAATTTCCTTGACCAATTCACGTTTGTACATCAGTATCTCCGTTTTCTGCAGGTCCACCTGTTGGGATTTGATCCTTTTGTTGTACACCAGTTCGGCATTCAGGATGGGAAGACTTGTTCGGAACTTTGCGTCATAGAAGTTATCCGGATTGAGCATTATGCTCTGGTTTTCGAGCTGAGGAAAGGAGTTGCTTCCTGTAAGCTGGTTCAGTGTAGCGTAGGCAGCATTAAAAAGATCGCCAGTTGGGAAATCAATTGTCCTGCCTCCATCGGCTTTCGTGTAGGTAGTGGAGAAGGTCACACTTGGCAGAAACATACTTTTTGCCTCCTGGAACGCATA
Organism: Taibaiella sp.; assembly: GCA_041660405.1. Taxonomy (GTDB): domain Bacteria; phylum Bacteroidota; class Bacteroidia; order Chitinophagales; family Chitinophagaceae; genus Taibaiella. The sequence continues at coordinate 91,410 of JBAZWL010000014.1, forward strand.
GATGTTCTTTTTCAACAGGAAGTTCTGCTCCTTTATGCTCTGATTTGACTCTAGCCCTAGCGAGATATAGTCGTTCAAACGATTTTGGGCACTTAGCCCTGATGGGAGAGAGACGGCCAACAGTTGCAGAATTATCAGCCGGTAAATAGGTAGCTTTCGAATGTAATTAATCATTGTAATAAATTTAAACACTGTTCAATAATATGGCAAAAAAAAGAGCCTTACCCTTTTTCGAGGAGACTAACCAGGCAAGCGTAGCCGTTGTCCATGAGCTCTTCATTTGTCCTGTTCGTAAAACTTACGGTCCGGTCCTTGCAGAAAAGAGCGCAGATCCCGTGTATGGCAGATAGGAACATAAAGGAAAAGTAATCAGGATCTACACCAGTAAACCGGCCCTTTTCCTGACATTCCATTATTAGATTATTAAGGTGGTTAATGGCGCTCTGTGCAATTTGAAAACCACCTTCCTCTGAACTCTTCACTGGTTCTTCTACCAGGAACATAAGGTTGTAATAATCTTTATTTTCCTGGGCAAACTGAATAAATACCCTGCCAACGGCTTTTAATCGCTCAAACGGATCAGCAACCGAGTCTAGTACACGAAGTTGTTTAAGAAGCAGGCTGAATCCTTCTTTGTGAAGTTCCTGGAAGATTTCACTCTTGTCCTTAAAATGGAAATAGATCACTCCTGCACTATAGCTGATCTCGTTGGCGATGTTACGCATACTGGTCTGTTCATAGCCATTCTTAAGAAATACCTTCCTTGCCCCATTCAGGATGCGCTTGTGCATTTCCTGCTTCTCTTTTTGCTTTCTTTCTGTAATGCCCATGGAAAACTATAATTGGTAAAGATTTAAATCGGATTTAGGAAGTACATTTTTACTTTTCAACATTTCATTTTAATTGAGGATACAAAGATATTGAACACTGTTCAATAAAACAAATTTTTTTCACGAATTATGCATTTCGCTCAATCCGGGTTGAAGTTGGATTGAATGATTATTTTATCTGGTGTATTTTGTATCCGGTATTTCACCCCCTGTCGTCTTCAAGTGGTATAAAGGGAGAGGATTGAATGCTTTTTATTAAATCAAGTTTATTATGAATTCAGCCTACTTATATGTCAGAGTAAGTACAGATGAACAAAAGAGAAAAGGATACTCTTTGCCTGAACAGGAAGGTCGGTTAATAAAATACTGTCGGTATAACAACATAGAGATTAAGGGAATTTTTCGTGAAGACTTCTCCGCCAAAAATTTCAACCGACCGGAATGGAAAAAATTGGTTTTGGCAATTAAATACCGATCAAAAGAAGACAAGAATATACTTTTCATTAAATGGGACCGATTCAGCCGGAATATTGAATACGCTTACGAGATGATATGGATGCTATGAAAATACAGGACTACAGCAATGGCTATTGACCAGCCTATAGACTTTTCAGTGCCAGAAAGTACGGTGATGCTTGCGGTTTACCTATCGGTGCCGGAAGCTGAAAACAGCAGAAGAGCCTTGAATACAGCAAACGGAATTCGCAGGGCAAAACAGATGGGCAGGTATCCTAGCAAGGCTCCCATAGGCTTCATTAATTTGACAACATTGGATGGAAAAAAAATCATCGTGCAAAAGCAACCTGAGGCAAGTATCATCAAATGGGTCTTCAATCAGCTTGCTAAGAACGTCAATAAGATAGAGGTGGTGCGAAAGATGGCCTATGATAAAGGACTGAAATATTCAAAGTCACATTTTTTAGACTTGTTCGTAATCCTGCCTATTGCGGGCTTATTCAAGTGCGTCTCAACGCTGATGAACAATATTCGGTTAGAGGCATTCATGATCCACTAATCAGCGAAGAATTGTTTTATGAAGTTGAGCGTATCATCACCACAAAAAGAAAGGTTACTGCTACAGCAGACCATCTGAAGACAACATTTTATCTTAGGGGATTTTTAGTTTGCCCTATTTGTGACCGAAAGCTTTGTGGTAGTTTTTCTCGGGGTTCAACAGAAAGATATCCCTATTACCATTGCCAGGGCAAATGCAAGACAAGGATCAATGCACTGTTTTTAAACGAATGTTATCAGCATAAACTTCAGCAATTGGTACTTTCGAGAAGGGCGGTTGAATTATTCAAATGCGTCCTGGAAGATTGGAATGCAAATACACAAAAGACGGAGTATGTAAAGAGTCGAAATCTCATAGAGAGAAAGCTTAACGATGAGGAATCTATTCTTTCCAAAGCACGAAAGCTGTTTGTGTCGGATATTCTAAAATTAGATGATTATAATAAATTAAAAAGGAGTATCAGGTAAATTCCCAATGCCTGAAAAGTGAATTACGAGACATCAATACCAAATTAATGACTATTGACAAACAGAGTCAGTTGGGAGAAAGGTCATTCGTAGACATTCTTCGGAAATTCACAAGCTGGGATGTAGCAGATCAAAAACAACTGGTCAATCTAATCCTACCAGATAAGGTTGACTTTCAAACAGGGGATATTACGTTACGATTACATAGTGGTTTATCAAAAATATTATTACCGAAACGACAAGTAAAAAATCGATAAATATGAATTTTACAGACAAAAAGATTCCAGATAAACGGGCAATTGGGATGTTATCAAAAAATGGGATTCAGGTGGATGAAGAGGAGGCCGCCATTATATTGGAGTTTCTATACCTTGTATCAAAAAATCACCCAAAGACCAAAGAAGAAAAGGATGTTGAAACCTTAGAGAGAAATCGAACTTCAGGAAAAACTCTTTAGATAGGCCACGAGAGAGATTTTTTAGAAAAATTTCATTCGACATACTAAAAATTGGTTTTAAAAAATCGAACTATTAATGACCAGACAATAACAGTTTGGTTCACAGGTTTTTATTGGCATAAAAAAAGGAGACAACTATTATCTAGTGTCTCCTTAAGTGATTCCGCTGGGACTCGAACCCAGGGCCCATACATTAAAAGTGTATTGCTCTACCAACTGAGCTACGAAATCAACCGTTGTCCTGTTCGTTGAACGGAGTGCAAAAGTAAGAGCCTCATTTCTTATTTCCAAATTTTTGAAATAAAAATTTGGAAATAATTTTTCAGCTTAATTTACAGCCTTGATTTTTAAAACACACACACTAAATATTACGGATAAATGCTACAGGTTACTGCTTTTACTTTTAATCCCTTTCAGGAGAACACTTACGTACTGATCAACGAAAAAAAAGAATGCTGGATCATTGATCCCGGTATGCACGGTGTAGATGAAGAAAGGGTGATGTATGATTTTATAGAACAAAACGAATTGAAACCACAGCAGATCATCAATACACATGCACACATCGATCATATTCTGGGTATAGAAGGCCTGAAATATAAGTACAATATACCCTTTGGTATGCATAGCCTGGAACAGCCTGTACTGGCCAATGCTAAAGGTTCTGCCATGTTGTTCGGCTTCAACTTCGGTGCCATACCTGTTCCTGATTTTTTTATCAAGGAGAATGAAAAAATAAAATTAGGAGATGATGAACTCGAAGTGCGGCTTGCACCAGGACATTCACCCGGAAGTATTGTGTTTTATTCTGCGGAAGGTAAATGGCTGATCGGTGGTGATGTACTATTTAATGGTAGTGTAGGACGCTCTGATTTACCCGGTGGCAATCATGAGGTATTAATGAAAAGCATCAGAGAACAGATATATACGTTGCCTGATGAAACAATTGTATACAGCGGCCATGGCCCGAAGACAAGTATTGGGCAAGAGAAAAAAACTAATCCATTTGTCAGGGGTTAAGCGGGAATTTCTTTCTCTTTATTACCCATCATGGCTTGTATAATTGCTGCAATAATCATTACAAGCAGGGCACCAATCACATTGAGCCAAAGGAATGCCACCAGGTTACACATATAAATGACCAATACTAAAGCTTCTGAAAGGATGGCAGCGTAAAATACTGCCTTCCCTTTTATTTTTTTCAGGAAGAATGCGGTAAGGAAGATACCCAGTATGGCGCCATAGAAAAGGCTTCCAAGTTCGTTCACGGCTTCGATAAGTGATCCCATTTTGGTAGCAAACATCGCTACTGCTATGCTGAATATTCCCCAGATCAGAGTGTATAGTCTGCCATACTTTAATTGTTCTTTTTCAGATAAAACTTCTTTTTTAAATACCTGGTGAAAATCAACAAGGGTAGAGGATGCCAACGAATTAATGGCTGCTGATATAGAGCCCCAACTAGCCAGGAATATGATAGCAAATAGAAGGCCTACCATACCAGCTGGCAAATAGTGCCGTACGAAGTGAAGAAAGATATAGTTGCTGTCACTCTCCGGTTCAGCTATCTTTACGGTATTATCTTTAATAAGCTTGCGCATTTCGGCTCGTTGTTTTTCTACTTGCTTTTGACCGGTTTTTAGTTCAGACAAAAGTTTATTTTCCTGTTCTTTATTTCCTGCGTCTGCCGATTTGCGTAGCGTTAATAATTTTAAAGCTGTTTGTTGATTATGATTAACTGCAACCTGGTTTTCTATATATAAAGGTTGGTACGCTTCCGGAGCTATGGCAGCGACCTTTTTTTGTGCAGATTCGTTGAAGAACAAAGGCGCTTTGTAAATAGTATAAAAGGAAAACAATAAAGCACCGATAAGCAGGATAAGAAATTGCATCGGGATTTTAACCATGCCATTCATCAATAGGCCCAGCCTGCTTTCCCGCAGATCTTTTCCGGTGAGATATCTGCCCACCTGGCTTTGGTCAGTCCCGAAATAGGATAGTGCCAGAAAAAAGCCACCTATAATTCCGGACCATAAATTGTATTTATCCTTGAGATCAAAATTGGTGGTGATCACATTCAGTTTACCTGATTTTCCCGCAAGATAAAGTGCATCGGAAAAGCTTACATGCCCGGGCAACATGGTTACTACCATAACGCCTGCCACGGCCATTGATAACAATATAATGCCAAACTGTATTTTCTGTGTGTGGGCTATAGCTTTGGCACCACCAGTATAAGTATAGATGATCAATAAACCACCTACAAGAATATTGGTAAGATATATGTTCCAGCCGAAAATAGTAGAGAGAATAATGGCTGGTGCGTATACACTTATGCCGGTAGAAACACCTCTTGAAAAAAGAAATAAAACGCCGGTAAATAATCGTGTTTCCCTGTTGAATCTTTTATCCAGGTATTCGTAAGCAGTATACACATTCTGCTTTTGGAAAATGGGCACGAATACCATACTGATTACAATCATTGCCAACGGCAGACCAAAATAATATTGAACAAACCGCATGCCATCAGAATAAGCCTGTCCGGGCCCTGATAGAAAGGTAATAGCACTGGCCTGTGTGGCCATGATGCCTAATAGTACTGCATGCCAGGGCATTTGTTTGCCCGCTCTTAAATAGGTATCAGAACCTGTCTGGCCTCGCCCCTTCCATACTCCAAATATGATAATGAGTACAAGGGTAAGCAGCATGATGATCCAATCCAGATTGCTCATGACCAGCTAACAGTAAACCAGGTGAACAATAAGATTAGTATTATCAGCCATAATAAAACTGCCAGATACCAACGTTTCCAGTAAGCATTACTCATGCTGCAAGATTAACGTAATTAAGTTTTATTGCCAATTATACCTTGTTGTTTAAATGTAAAAGAGTAGAAATAACATAGAGCCATAGCATATAGAAATTCAGCAATTTTAAGATTGGCTGCTATAAACAGGAAACTTAATTTTACCCAATGAATAAGCTCCGGTCTTTTGTTATTCCTGTTGATTCGTTATTTAATTTTAAAGAATGCCTTTGGTTCCTGAACCGTGACTTTGATGATTGTATGCATACCATTGAAGGTAACACGGTTGTGAAAGCATTAGAAGTGGAGGGGAGGCCTTACTTGTTTCGTATCAGCGATAATGGAGTTGGATTGAAGGTAGATATTCTTGAAGGTGAATATACGCCTGCTTTAGAGCAGGCTATTGTCAGATTTATTGATGAATGGTTTGATCTCGGAAGGAACCTGCAACCGTTTTATAGATTATTGGAAAAGGACAAAAAGCTTGCTTACATGACAGAAGAATACAAAGGGTTACGTCTGATTGGTATTCCTGATTTGTTTGAAGCGCTTTGTTGGAGCATCATTGGACAGCAGATCAATCTTACTTTTGCTTACAGGCTTAAGCGCCGTCTTGTTGAAAACTATGGAAGATCTATTGTCTATGGTGGAAATAATTATCATCTTTTCCCTGAACCTAATGCTTTGGCTAAGGCAGATATAACCGAACTGTGGGATATGCAATACTCACAAAAGAAAGCAGAGTATATTATTGGTATTGCAGAAATTTTTAAAGAAGGTTTAGTGAGTAAAACCATCCTGCAAGATCTTACCTCATTTGCTGCACAACAACAAGCGCTCACAGCTATAAGAGGAATAGGTATATGGACTGCCAATTATGCTTTAATGAAATCGCTAAGAATTTCCGGGGCTATACCTTACGGCGATGTAGGTCTGCTGCAGGCTTTAGTCAACCATGGCTTGATAAAAGATCGTAAGGATCAGGTTGGAATTGATCGGTTATTTAAGAAGGTTAAAGGTTGGGAGAGCTATCTTGTCTTTTATTTGTGGCGTAGTCTATCTCAACCCTCTAATGATTAATCAGGTTGTTTTACTAACGTATAATATTTCTGAAGGTTAGGTTGATCCTTGCTTCCTGCACCATACTTGATTTGGGTAACCCGTGCTGCCAATGGTTTTGAGTACTGCCACTCATCAACAATAAACTACCGCTTCCAAGTTCAAGAGAGATAACTCTTTTGTGATCTTTATAATGCCGAAACTGAAATTTCCGAGTGGCACCAAAACTTATAGAAGCAATCACCGGATCAGTTCCAAGTTCTTTTTCATTATCGCGGTGCCAACCCATACTGTCCTGCCCGTTGCGATAAAAATTCAGTAATACACTATTGAATTTATGGCTAGTTATATGTTCGACCCTTTCTTTGATCCGTAACAAAGTATTTATCCAGGGTAGGGGTTTCATAGTGACTCCCGAGTAAGCGTACATTTTATCTTCATCGCCGTACCATGCGGTGAGCCTGGGTTGTAGTACTTCTTTACCAAATATTTTTATAGATTCCTGCTTCCATGCAATGTCATATTGCAATGCTGCGAAATATTCATTGCTTTCTTCCGGGGGAAATGCGTCCGGAACAAGATAAGCCGTTCCATCAAATGGTAACAGGTTGGACGAATCAGATAATATGCTCATTCTTTTCGGTTTTCCACTGTAGATAATCTGCCTTCATGCAATGGCCACAGGGGCGATAACCCAATGCTTTGGTTTCATTTTTACCGGAGAAAAATACACGGTTTTCTACCTTCATCTTCTTCCCGGAAACACATTGTAATGTTCCGTAAATCTTTAAACGTTTATTGCCGGCAAAAGTTATTGTTCCTTCGCGAATAAGCTCCAATAATTTACGACTTCGCGTAAACTGTAACGATCCCAGGTCGGTATGAGCAATCATCATATCAGCTTAAAGCATCGTGAAAGATAATACCAAGGGTATGTCTGGTGCCTTCAGATACTTCGCTTACACCATGTTTCATATTTACACGGTAATAACCTTTGCTGCCTTTCACGGGCCTGAAGTTGGTGGTAAATAATAACATGTCGCCTTGTCTGGGTTGCAATACTATGGCTTTTGATTGTGCCCTGGGGACTTGTTCTGTAAGTACAAATTCACCTCCTGTATAATCTTCACCCGGCTCATTTAAAAACAACACAAGTTGCATAGGGAAGAACACATCTCCATAAAGATCCTGGTGTAAAGTATTATGGCCACCTTTCCCATATTTTAAAATTAATACAGTAGGCTTCACTTGCTGATAAGTAGTGCATAGTTTGTGCAATGCAGCAAGGGTAGGCGGGAATAGCCGGTCTGTTTTTAGTACTTCCATCCAGGCATTGGCAATAGGTACAAGGTTTGGATATACTTGTTCCCTGATAGCTTGAATCAGCGGTGGTAAGGGGTATTGGAAATATTTATACTCACCCAGTCCGAAACGATAACGTTCCATAGTTATCGTTCTGCGATATAAGGTATCATCAGTATAAGCAGCGATGAGTGCTCTGCAATCTTCTTTATGCAACAACCCAGGGGTGAGTGCGTAGCCCTTTGTATGTATAGTTTCCGCTACTGCGGACCAATCCACTTTGTTTATAGATTCTCGCAAGTCCTTAAGATGTTTATTCATGTGTGTCCGGATTTGATTGTGCTGCTTCCCAACCCAGCATGGCTGTCTTCCTGGTACTGCCCCAGTGATACTGTCCTATGTTTCCGGAAGATTGGATAACACGATGGCAAGGAATGATAAATGCTATAGGATTATCGCCTATTGCAGTACCAACAGCTCTGGACGCGCCCGGCATATTTATAGCTGTTGCAATACGGCCATAGCTGGAAACATTGCCTATGGGTATTTTCAGCAGTGTTTCCCAAACCTTAAGTTGAAAAGGTGTTCCTTTCAGGTGCAGCCTGATCTCTTGTAACCTGCTCCAGTCTTGGGTAAAGATGTATAAAGCATGTTGCTGATGGAGATCGGTCATTTGACGGTAAGTTGCATTAGGAAATTGCTGTCGCAATGTATTGATGGCTACCTGTTGATCATCTGCAAAAGCTATATGACAGATTCCTTTTTCTGTAGAGGCTACGAGGATATTACCAAAGGTGCTTTCTGCGAAGCTGTAATTTATAGTAAGATTACTGCCACCATTTTTGTACTCACCCGGTGTCATACCTTCAATATGGACAAAAAGATCGTGAAGGCGGCTGGTGCCTGAAAGGCCTGTTTCCAAGGCGGTATCTACAAGGCTTGTTTGCGGGTCTTTAATGATAGATTTCGCGTATTCAAGGCTTATATATTGCAGGAACTTTTTTGGTGTTACACCTGCCCATTCACGAAACATTCGCTGAAAGTGAAAAGGGCTCATGTGTACTTGTTCCGCAACTTTATCCAGATCGGGCTGGCTTTTAAAGTTATCTGTTATATAATGAATTGCTTCTGCAATACGTTCGTAATTTATGGCTTCCTGGCTGATCATCTTCTCTTCTTTTATGAATACAAAAGTACAGCCGTAGTTTGGGGTTACCAATCCGAAAATTGCGGACTATGATTAAACGGTGATTTATGTGATTTTTATGATTCAATATATCATCATAAAATTGGTATCAGCGTTTTGTAATTTTTATGTTGCAGATATATTTTATTGTTTCCAAATTGTAGATAGTCAGTTAATTAAAAAAGCATTCCTACATCTTCATCAGGCCTGGATAGATGCGGAGATAAAGTTCAAATGCCATGGGTCTTCTTCCATAAAGACTATCCAGTTCTTTATCTGCAACATAGAGGCTGAATTGCCCGCCAGCAGCGAAATTCACCTTGCTTAGTTCTAGAAATTTATAATTGGCGCCTATGGTTGCAGTATTGACGTTGAATAGTCCGTCATGACCATAAATTCCTTCATTTAACGATAACTCTTCTGTGGATTTTTGCACTAATTCATACCGACCATAGATGCTGGTTCTTTTGGTATTCCAAGAACCTTCCAATAATAATGCATGTTCACCACCATGACCTTTTTCTTTATTCATTCCCCAGGCAAATACTGCATTTATCCAGCTATCATTTCTTAGTGGCTCGCTATATATTGCCGAAGCTGTTGTCCTGTAAATATCTCCGGTATGTAATTGTTCTGGGTTCTTTATAAATGCATGTGAAACCTGCAATGCCCAGTTTTTATTGGGGTTGTAAGACAGACGTGCACTACGGCTATCGAACCTGGGTTTGTCAAAGTTGTAGCGGTGTTCATCGGGTTCACGACCAGTAAAAGAGGAAGCTTCAACTTTAAATTTACCATAACGCACACCCAACGTAGCCACACCAAAAGTGATATGCGTAGCATCAAGCCAGTGATGTGAAATAGGTGCATCGGGATTAAACAAAGTTGATGGCCTGTGCATGAATGCTACAGGACCAATAGCAGGCTCTCCGGGATAACCAACATAAGCAAATACATCAAACTTTTTGGTAAAAGCATAACTATAACTTACAGACAGTTCTGAGAAAAGATCATGCGGATGTTGGCGGTCAACCAATGCTTGACCTTTATATGCCTCGCCCGATTGAAATAGTAATGGATAACCGGCTCCGCCGAAAATAGGATCAAGAGAAAACATGGTATTGAAATGGAACAATCCTTTTTGTCCTACTTTTCTTTGCCCCATAAACATGAGCCAGTTTGGGGCATCCACCTTGCTATCACCACGGCTTCCTTTGTTGGTGAAGTCCTGGTTATTATAGCGTACAAACAAGTTGCCATGTAACATAAACATCCAGTCCTTGGCATGATACATGTTACCGTACATGGGTGAAGCATCCGGCAACCAGGCTGTGCCAGAGCCATTTCGGGTCATAGGTAAGTTGAGGGAAAAAGCGTGGCTCATGTTACCCATATCATGATCCATTTTCATATCCTCATGGTCTTCCATATCCATGGTGTCGCTTTGATCCATGTTCTGCATGTCATGATGTTCTTCCTGTTTCTGTTCTTTCTGTTGTGTTGGCTTTGCCTTATGATGATGTTCGTGTTGTGCATTGACCTGGGAAAAGGCCAGGCAGGCTATAAGTATTATAAGGGATTGTTTCATTGTAGTATAGTTTGTTTTTGAAAAACAATAATATGTAGCTATAGTTGACCTGATATCTATTTATAAATGAGTCCGCGCACTTCTATTAGAAAATGCATCTTCAATAAATGTTACGGCATTAGTTATCAGAGGACTGTGGCCTTGCAGAAACTACAGGTCATGCCGCTGATTAGATATGTATGTGTCATTATTTCGTGTTTTATTACAACACAAAATTAGCACGAGGATTGGTGACGGGAGTTATACAATTATGGATAAAAGTTACATCTTTATGCCTTGCAGTTTTATCGCCCGCATTTTATTTTGTTTTGCTCATACCTTTTCCTATTGCAATAAACAACAAAGAGAAAAGAAGAAATGCGAGGCTAACCCAAATACAGTTAATCAATACGGATTGGTAGCCCAATTGGTCGACATTAAGAAAAGGATAAGGGTAGAAATGAGCAAAGCTTCCCCTGAGCAGCGTATAGATGATATATACTAAAGGGTAGATAAGCCAGGGGAAAATATGTTTCCATTGCAGCGGCTTTTTATCAGTATATATAAACCAGTAGATGATAAATAATAAAGGCATAACAACATGGAGCGATTCATCTACCACCCTGTCAAAGCCTTCGGGTTTCACAATGCCACGTAACACAGTATTGTATATTAAAGCCACCAAGAAAATATATGCCGCAATAGCAGTTTGCGTTGTAGATCTATGGAAAAAACTGTTTTGCTTAAATAATAATGCACTGAAGCATAATGCCACCAGTATATTGGTAAGAATAGTAAAATATCCGAAATAGCGGAACACTGTTTCCAGTATATCTGCCTGCCTGTTTTGGATGATAAGATAAAACTGTGATATTAAGGAAAACCAGGCCAGGCATGTGCCTACAATTATGAATGCTCTTTGATTGTTTGTAGTGTTGGTTTGCATGGTTTGGTATTATTTTATTTTGGTAAAGTAGGCACTTGTAATTATGATTGATAAGGCTTGCCTGGAACGCCCCAACCCCATACTGGCATTGGTTCATTGGGATTCATTTCCAAATCATTTATATTAGAATTCAACATTGCTATACGCGTTCCCCATTCAATATAAGCTACGAATGCCGAGCGAAATTCCGGATCATCAGGGAGCTTGATCTCATCAGCAGTTTCCAGCAATAATGTTACCCACCTTTTACGATGTTGTTCCGTAAGGTGTTTGGAAAGATGCTTTTGAATCATCTTAAAATGACTTCCTTCTTCGGTACTATACATTTTAGGGCCTCCAAATACTTCTGCGATAAAATGGGCTACATGCAATTGATGCTCTTTGGACATGTGCTTGAATACCGGTTCCAGTAACTCATCCTGCAAAACTTTCTTATAAAAAAGATCTGTAAGTTTTTCGAAGACAGGCATTCCGCCAGCCCATTCGTATAAAGTAGGAATGTTATTTTCTGCTTGCATACTTGTTTATTGCATGAAATGGTTTGATAAATATAACCAAGGTTTTTCAACCTGAGACAAAAAAATCCCGGAGATCAAAAATCTAACCGGGATTATTAAAATGTAAAGTGTTGCTTATTTGCTGAGGTATTTTCGAATGATTTCAACAATGTAATCATAATGCACTTCCTGTAAGCCAGGCCAGACACCAAGCCAGAAGCCATCATTCATAATACGATCGGTATTGGTCAGTTCACCCACAACACGTTTTTCTATATTCAGATAGGCTGGTTGTTTGGTAAGATTTCCGGCAAATAAAAGACGGGTACCAATTTTATGTTCTTCCAGATAACGAACGAGGTCGTTACGATTAACAGGACTACCTTCACGAAGCGTGATCATAAAGCCAAACCAACTGGGATTGCTTTCTGGAGTAGCTTCCGGCAGTATGAAATGTTCTTCAAAAGGCTTCAGTTTTTGATACAGTATTTCAAAATTGGCCCTTCTTTTAGCAACAAATGCATCGGCTTTTTTTAACTGGCTCACGCCAATGGCAGCTTGCATATCTGTTACTTTTAGATTAAAGCCGATATGGGAATATGTATATTTATGATCGTAACCACAAGGCAATTCGCCCAGGCATTGATCAAAACGTTTGCCACAGGTATTGTCCTTCCCAGGCTCGCACCAGCAATCGCGGCCCCAGTCGCGGAAACTCTCGGCAATTTTTTTCAACGAAGCATTGTTGATCAGTACCGATCCACCTTCGCCCATAGTGATATGGTGTGCAGGGTAAAAGGATACTGTCGCAAGGTCACCAAAAGTTCCTGTTTTCTTATCCCGGTAGGTTGCTCCCAGCGAATCACAATCATCTTCAATAACCCAGAGATTGTATTTTTTAGCTATTGCCATAACTACATCCAGGTTAAATGGATTGCCCAAAGTATGAGCAAGCATAATGGCCTTGGTCTTAGGTGTAATAGCAGTTTCTATCAGTTCTGCTTTAATATTATAAGTAGGAATATCTACATCTATAAAAACGGGAATACAACCAAACTGCACCATTGGATTGACCGTGGTAGGAAAACCTGCAGCAACGGTGATCACCTCATCGCCCGGCTTGATAGCACGATCGCCAAGTTTGGGAGATGTGAGTGCATAAAAAGCAACAAGATTTGCAGAAGAACCCGAATTTACCAGGAGTGAAAAACGGCTGCCGAAATATTGTGCAAATTTGCGTTCAAACTCAATGGCATAACGGGCTGTAGTCAACCATCCATCCAATGTGGCATCAACACCATAAAGGATATCGTCTTCATCCAGAATTTTGCCGGTAACGGGAATGTAGTCCTGACCGGGAACCATGCTACGATGCACATTCCTTGCCGCAATCTCCCGCAATAACGGTTTGAGATTTTCATCAATATTCTTAAAATCCATGAGGATGGTTTCTGCTGCTCTCGTTAAAAAAGATGGCAAAGAAAAGAAATATTAGACGAATAGAGAAAAATTAGCTGTTTATGCTTGAAATAACCGCAAAGGGCGCAGACTTTGTGTCTCTGTGTGCAATCAAAGTATCAGGCAATAATCTCCATTTTTTTCATCAGGAAAGTGGCGCTTTTATTTTTGCAGATACCATTGCGAAGCTTGTAATCAAATACAAGTTCATCATTGATGATCTCTACTTCAAAACATTTATTGATGAGGAATTGAGGATGAAGGTCTGTAGTAAGGCATACTTCAAGGTCGTGTGTGGCGATGGCTCCTATTGCCTTTTTCTTAATTATCTTTTCGATGACACCAATAGTTCCACTACGCTTATCATCAGAGTTGGTACCTCTTAATATTTCGTCCAGTAATACAAAACACACTTCATCATCGAGTTGATCCATGATATATTTCAGACGTTTTACTTCAGCAAAGAAATAGGATTCGCTATCAGCAAGAGAATCGGTTTGCCGCATAGATACAAATATCTTTAAAGGATGAATGTTGGCAACAGCGGCGCAAATAGCAGAGCCCATTCCAGCCAATACCATATTAACGCCTAAGGTGCGCAGAAAGGTACTTTTGCCAGACATGTTACTACCGGTAAGCACAATGAAACGATGTTCATCAAAAGTTACATCATTGCAGACTCTTTTGTCTTCTGCTATCAATGGATGTCCCAGTGCTGTAAACGAAATAATGTGATCTTCATTCAATTGGGGAAAGCTAAAATCAGGATTGTTATCATACAAGTTGGCAAGACTGTTCAACATTTCCATTTCGCCAAGCACATCCAGCCATTCGGGAATATGAGCAGCATATTTTTTCTTCCATAAGTTCAGTTTATGCAACTGATGTATATGGTGAAGATATAGGCCATTCATAATTACCGCAGAAAAAGGATTTTGTACTGTTTCCATACCAGCAAATATGGAAGCCAATTTTTTAAGTTCTGTGCTTGCTTGCGCTCCGGTTACCTGCAGCTTTTGCTGCAATGCTATTAGGTGTTCACTCGTATAAGTTGCACTTTCTAGCCGCTGAAACATAGCAGAATATTCCTTCAGCATTTCATTTACTTTATCTGCACTGAACATGGCCTTCTTTATTCTTTTTACTAAAAAGAATAAGATCAGAAGATTAAGCGGAAACAGTTTAGTAACTATATCCCAGAACATTTCATTACGGGTAAAAGCATAAGCTGCCAATGAGCCGATTAGTATTGCAGGTAAAAGATAGGCCAGTACCAGTAAAGGTTTCCCAACGGGTTGTTCTTCTTGTGCTGACCACTGGATCAGCTTGCTGTGTATCTCCTTGTTATCATTTGCAATCCTGCCCAGGGCATAAAATTCATGACGTTCTTTCCTGTTTTTACTCAACTCTTTGATGCCCTCCTGATTTTTTAGAATGGCTTCATTGGGTAATACCTGTTGCAATTGCGAAGCAAGTTTTTGCTTACCCATTTGGGTAGCAGTGCGGTTCAGATGCTGGTAAAGCGAGCGATATCCAAACAGGTCAAGATCGTTGGCATAAGCATGGTTGTCTTCTTTATATTCATCACCATTGGCAAAAGGTAAAGCTTCTTTTTTGAGATAAGAAAGCTCTTCTTCATTAATGATCTTAAGTGTCTTTATAAATGTTCTTTGACGGGAAGCCTGTTGATGCAATTTCATCAGAATAAAGAATACCGCAACAGCTGCAATAGCTATTATCAATAAGAATGTTTCTTTCGATTGATAATACCAATAAAAGCCGGCAATGGCTACCAGTGCAATAAGAAGGCGACCAATGCTTAGATTCCCATACTTCCTGTTGATAACATCGTATTGGTTTTCATATTCTTTTCGTGATTGTTCGTAAGTATTTATAATAGCCTTCTGTTGCATGATTCAATATATAGTAAGGCCGCAAAGGTGGGAAATTTATTAATAATCCGGCATTTGAATTATATTTGAATACAGTAAGCCAGCGAGGTTGAAACCTTTTATTCTTCAGATTTGTATTACAATTATTAAAACAGTTGCTATGAATATCGATCAGATCAAAAGACATTTATCGGACAAAGGCACATCAATAAACGATCATCAGGCTGAGCAGATCATGAATGTGATCTGTAAGTTTAAAGATGTTATGAAACAATGCCAGCCTGATAAGGAATGGACATTTGATGTAGAACAGGTGGGTACGGACTCTTTTACTTTTGAATATTCTTATAGGGTTACGGAATTAATAACGCCCAATTAAATTGGGGAAACTCAACCCTATAAGGATTTAAAACCCTTATAGGGTTCTATAAGATTACTGTGCAACCAATACGGGTATCTTAACCAAATGCCTTACTTTATTGACTGTTTCTCCAAAGATAAAATCTTTAAGACCTCTGTGGCCGTGGCTTCCCACTATAAGCATGTCCGCATTTTGCTCCTTGCATATCCGCGCTATTTCCCTTGTTCTTTTCATGAATCCTAAAGCAAAATCTACTTCATATCCTTCTTCTCTGATGAGTTTCAAATAGAGTTCCATCCTGGCTCTGTCCCTGCGGGTCTCAAAGTCTTCCGCTTCCGTTTCCATCATAGTGCTGGAAGCGCTTTCTGTAATATGAATCAATACAAAACGCGTATCTTTTTCTGCCATTTTCAAAGCATAGCGAATCACCTGGTTATCTGTAGCTGAAAAATCAACAGCTAGTGCAATAGTTTTGAAATGGGGTTCCAGCATACCTGTCAGCGGGTGGGTTTGTGTATGTACATCCATAGCATGTTTCCTTCTGCGCAATATCAATGGATAAATAACGGTCATAATCAGCAACAAGACCAATCCTATAGATCCACCAAGAATAAGAATGTCTATAAAGATATTATGGCTTTCACTTATCCAGTCGCTTACTTCATCAAATACCAACTTGAAATTCAATGCAGCAATCAATCCGGCTACCAGCCACGATACTGTTCGGGTGGTTAGTTTGATAGCAAATTTACCCATTCTCTTTTTATCGCTTACAAAATGAATAAGCGGAATGACTGCAAAAGCAAGTTGCATGCTAAGCAACACCTGACTGAAAATGAGCAACTGGCCAACCTTTTCTTCACCACTGATCAGGATCACTAATATAGCCGGAACAATGGCCAGCAAACGGGTAATCATTCGACGCAGCACTGGAC